>NZ_BNCM01000003.1 GCF_014656475.1 Sinomonas cellulolyticus | reverse complement strand
CTTGTACACGGCAGCCCAGACAGCATGCTGAACACCGCCACCACGCCCAAAGTGGAAGACCCCCCAAAGTGGAAGACCCCACAAGGGCGACCCGCTCTACGGCATCCAGCGCACCCTGCGCTGCGGGGCCGAACGGCTGACCGAGAAGCAGAAGGGCCGTCTCGCCAAAGCGTTCGACGCCCACAGCGAGCACTTCGAGGTCGAGCTCGCCTGGGCGTGCGCCCAGCAGCTCCGGTCCGTCTACACAGCCGCCGACCCTGCCGCTGGCAGGCGGACCGCCGCGCACATCCTCGCCGCGTTCCCGTCCTGCCCGATACCCGAGATCGCCCGGCTCGGGAAGACCCTGCGCCGCTGGCGTGTCGCTTTCCTGGCCTACTTTGACACCAAGGGCGCATCCAACGGGCCCACCGAGGCCGTCAACGGCGTCATCGAGACCACCCGTCGCATCGCCCGCGGCTTCCGCAACTTCGAGAACTACAGACTCAGATGCCTGCTATCCGCAGGCGGCCACCGCCCATGGAGAACCCCGAAGCATGCTTGAATCCGAAGAGCCATCAAACCCGGAACGGTTCATCCTGTTCCTCCACGACGGACCCAGCAGCCGGTTCAACGTCAACGCTCATCGGGTACCTCCTGTGTCAGAGTTACACCGTTGAAAGTACAGTCCCCACCCTTGGGCGATCAGAAGCCTACGGAAGCCCCGAACCGACACCTCGATAACTGTAAGAAGAAAAGCGGCCGTCCCGGGCCTCTCTCCAGAGCCACCGTAGGCGCCGGCAACCCGGACACCAACAGGGGGCCACTTCGAGGGATACAAGCCCCTATGTCCCGGATATTCAGACCCCGAGAATGCGGTCACTGTAGCTCGGAAGCGCCCTTCGGAGTTCTGGGACGAGATATTGGTCAACAGCAACTTTGAGCGACGGAGTGTTCGAAAGAACGCCCTCGATGGCCTGCGGAACTTGGGAAGGACCTCTATAGAGGGGACTGAGGAACGGGATCGCTTGTTGGCTGCCTTCGGTCCACTTGCCTTGAAGCGTTAAAGACCATTGTGCCGCCAGCATGGGATCCAGCCCTTCTACGTAACCCACGTAGATGAACGGTGACTTCTCCGAGGAATGGCTCAGTGCAAGGAGTTTGCTCACGGCCGGCCCTGGGTTAGCTTCGGTCGAAGCCAGGACCGCGTCCTGCGTGGCGCGTGCCCTAGCCCCAGGGGCCGTCGTGACGAGCCCCTCTTGGTTCAAGGCCGGCGTCGGCCAGCCGAACACACTTACGGCTCCCAGCGAAACGAAGGCCAAGGGCATGATGGTGCGCCGGCCCGAGGATGCCCACTTTGAAATCCGCGGAACAAGTATTTCTCCGCAGGCGATCGCGGCAGCGGCTATGGCGAGCATGAGGGCCGCAAGCCCGAACTTATAGAAATAGTAGCTGAGGTGATCCGAGGTGAGGAGCTGCCAGACGCCGAAGCCAATGGCAGTCAAGCCTCCGAAGAGCGCCGAGCCTATTGTTCCCAGTCGCCCCACGAAGGCTATGCCACTCGGCCCGTTGAGCTTCGCTCGGTCGAGGACCAGCATCGAGAAGACCGCGGCACAGGTACAGATGAAGGTCATGCCCAGGCCCCAGTCGGGCTGGGTGATGCCGCCGGGAGTTGTAAGCACGGCGCCGGGCGCCAGCTGCTTGAGCTGCCACGCCGCAAGACCAGCGCCTACAAAGGCAACCACACCTGCCACATACCACGAGGTTTGAACAACCAAGCTGCGCTGCCGGAACTTGCGGGCTTCCGTACCGATGATGACGAGGCTGGACGGAATGCAGAGGACGAGCAATAGGATCCAGTTGTGGGCGATCGAGACTACCGATGCGGCGAAGAGAACGGCGATCCGGACGGGGCTGCTCTGGTGCTGAAGTCGCATCACGGAAAGGAGAGCAACGCACACCGCAACCCCAAGCGCAAAGTTCGGGAAGCCGTTGAAGACCGGGATTGATCCAGGCCCGACGAGCCACGCGCTCGCTACAAGCACGGCGAGCGGAAGAGACACAAGGGGTTGATGGCGCAGGGCCGGAACGGAGGTGACTGACGCTACGACCAATACCGCCGACAGAACCCCTATCACGCCGACAAGACGGAGGAACAGGAGGGTCTCTGCGTCGTTCCCAGAGAAGCTCGGTCCGGCGACGACGCCCGCGATCGTCGCCATGAGTGCATGGACTCCTTGGGGGTAGGTGGCTGCCGTCCACGCTGAGCCATCGTTAGACAGGGGCAAGAGCGGGATGACTGTCCCGTAACGACGCAGCATCGCATACATGTTGAAGTGCGGAGCGAAGTCCCAGGTCGTCACGAGAATCGACAGCGTTCCCAAAGCTGACTTGGAGATGAAGAAGTTCCAGAACACGAGCACCGAGCCTGCCCCGGTGAGGATCGGATAGGCGTCGATGACGTTCCAGTCGGGAAGGAAATTCCTCCATGGCCGTCCTAGGACGACCCACTCGACAATACAGCCGATCAGAGCACCGACAACTATCCCCCAGATAATCCCCGTCCTCAGTGACGGGTTCGTCATATGGATCCACCAGAGGAGCGGCGTCAAGCCGCTGATCACGACAATGACATTGACAATCCGTCGCGATAGATGGCGTGATGAGGGTATCGCGAGCCCCAGGAGCCCCAGTACGACGAGGGAGAACCATCCGCTGAGCCCTCGCGTGGGAACTCCAGTAGCGATGACAGCGGCGACAATTCCGGTCGTCGCTGCCGCAAGCATTGCTATCGCGCGCCTCCACTTAAGAAAGGACGCACGGCGGGGTCTAGGCATCTGTTGAGTCCTCGTTCACCTGAAGGCGCCGTTCGAGCCTTTCCACGGAGTGCCTGAGGATCGCTACTTCTTCAGCAAGTGTGCGGTTCTCGTCCTCGATGACCGAGAGCTCCCATGAGAGGTGGAGGCATACACCGAGCAGAAGAATGATGCAGAGCGCGAAGAGGAGGTTCGAGGCAACCTGGACGCCCAGGATCCCGCTGACCCAGGAGAGCATTCCCGGAAAGCCCGCCAAGACTAAGGTGCACGCACCGATAATGAGCCAGAGTGCAGCGTATTTTTCCCGGAACACCTTGCGGCGGAGCAGCTCGAGTACTACTCCGAGGATGATGAGCGCAAAGATGAACGCTGCGAAGTTGTTTCCCATCAAGCTCCTGTCTGGCTGATGTTGATGTTGGAACGCTTTCTCGTGAGCGCGAAGACGAGGGCCAGAATGGCCCGGAGGAGATAAACGGCCGATTTCCATGGATTGTGGCTCGGTTGACCGCCTTGCCGTGGACGCATTTCGACCGGCACTTGCATGACCTTGCAGCCCGATCGGATCGCCACGACGAGGGAGTCAAGCGTATCGCCAAGATATTCCGCGGGATAATGGTCGAGATACTGGGCTATGGCGCGCCGATTTCCCGCTCTGAAACCCGACGTCACATCCGTAAGCCTCACCTTCGCGATGCGCGAGACGACAAGGGCGAGAAATACCATTGCCCACCGCCTAGGTCCGGTTGCCTTATAGCTGCCCCGCTCGGCGAAGCGGGCACCGATGCATATGTCGGCGTGCTCCAACCCCGCAATGACTGAAGTGATGTCGTTCGCGTTGTGCTGACCATCTGCGTCGACTTGGATCACGGCGTCATATCCATGCCGCTGCGCGAACTTGAAGCCCGCCCTCATAGCCCCGCCGACGCCCATATTGAAGGGAAGGCGGAGGACCTCTGCTCCCGCCTTGGAAGCTTCGCGCGCGGTGGCGTCCGTCGACCCGTCGTCGACAACGAGGACGTCGAGCCTCTCGGGCTGACCTAGTACTTCCAAGACTGTCGTCCCGACCGTGGCTTCTTCATTCCACGCGGGCATGATAACAAGGACGCGCCTAGGCATTGCAGTGGGCATAGCGGCGATTATACCCGGAGGGGTGGCCATCCCTTTGCACGCGGAGTTGGAACCGTTCGGTCCCCGGGGTAGGCGTAAGGGCTCCCACGTGCGGCTGGTACCATCGAAAGGGCTCCGCCGGGTGTGGCCGGCCCGTCTAGATTGAGGAGACGTGTTGTTCAAGGATAAGACCCTGCTTATAACGGGCGGAACTGGCTCATTCGGAAACACCGTCCTGAAGCACTTCCTGCACACGGATATCGGTGAAATCCGTATCTTTTCTCGGGATGAGAAGAAGCAGGACGACATGCGCAAGTTCTTTAATAACGACAAGCTGAAGTTCTATATAGGTGATGTGCGGAATCTAGAGTCCGTTCGCGAGGCGGTCCGCGGAGTCGACTTTATTTTCCACGCCGCAGCACTCAAGCAGGTGCCGTCCTGCGAGTTCTTCCCGATGGAGGCTGTACGCACGAATGTCCTAGGCACGGACAACGTCCTCACTGCGGCCATCGACGAAGGCGTGAGTCGGATCGTTTGCCTGTCGACCGACAAGGCTGCATACCCGATTAATGCTATGGGAACATCGAAGGCGATGATGGAGAAGGTCATCATCGCTAAGTCCCGCAACGTGGATCCGGCTCGGACGCTTATTGCCTGCACCCGCTACGGCAACGTCATGGCTTCGCGTGGCTCCGTGATTCCCCTCTTCGCGGAGCAGATCCGTGCGGGCCGCGCACTTACAGTTACCGATCCGAGCATGACCCGCTTCCTTATGAACCTCGATGAGGCTGTGGAACTCGTCCTTTTTGCCTTCGAGCACGCGAATCAGGGCGACTTGTTCGTCCAGAAAGCGGATGCGTCCACGGTGGGGGACCTCGCAGTTGCCATGAAGAAGCTTTTTCAGTCCGATGTCGAGGTCAGGGTCATCGGAACGCGTCACGGCGAGAAGGCGCACGAAACCCTTCTGACGCGGGAAGAGCGTGCGAAGGCTGAGGACTTGGGGGGATACTTCCGGGTTCCTGCAGACGTCCGGGACCTGAACTACGGCAAGTTCGTCGAGCAGGGTGAGATGGTTGCGGAAAGCACTGAGGAGTACACGTCACACAACACCCGACGCCTGACCGTTGACGAGATCGTCGAGAAGGTAAAGTCGACCGACTACATCCAGCAGCTGCTGGCGGGAGTGTAGGAGGGTGGCCTCAGCTCCGCGCGTTCTGGTTGTAGGCCAGCATTTCTGGCCAGAAGGTTTCAGGATCAACGACATCTGCGACTACTTCGTCGAGCAGGGCGTGCAAGTCGAAGTTCTCTGCGGTCTGCCGAACTACCCGAAGGGTGAGTTTTTCCCTGGATACTCGCTGCGCGGTCCGTACAAGCAAGAGCACGGGGGAATCCAGATCCGGCGCGTTCCGGAAATTAAGCGCGGGAGCAACTCGAACCTCCGGATCTTCCTGAACTACATGTCCTTCCCGGTGATGAGTCTGTTGCACCTGCCGCGGCTGCTGTTCCGGCGCTTTGATCGGATTTTCATCTACCAGCTCTCACCGGTGATGATGGCGTGGACTGGCATCGTGCTGGGGTGGCTAACACGGACGACGACAGTTATGTACGTCCTGGATCTCTGGCCAGAGAACCTCTTCTCCGTCTTACACGTGAAGACGCCCTGGCTTCGAAAGTTCGCAACAGGTGTGTCGCACTGGCACTACCGCCGGGTGGACCGGATCGTCGTCCTCTCCGAACTGATGCGCGATCGACTCGCCGAGGTCACAGGCAAGGCTAAGGACGAGATCGAGGTCGTGCCGCAGGCATGCGAGAAGTTCTACGAGGAGACGGTGGTCTCCGCGGAGCTTCAGGAGAGCCTTGGCGGAAAGTTCACTGCCGTCTTCACCGGGAACATCAGCCCGGCTCAGTCATTTGTCACCATCATCGATGCAGCTGAGCAACTCGAGGCCGAAGGACTTGACATCCGGTGGCTGATCGTTGGAGACGGTATGAGCCGATCAGATGTCGAGGACCAGGTCAGGGCCCGGGGTCTTGAGCACGTCTTCCGCTTCGAGGGCCACCATCCGGCGACTGAGATGCCCAAGTATTTCGGAAGCGCCTCCGTCCTCGTCGGATGCCTGGTCCAGAGCGACTTGCTCGAGGCAACGATTCCTGCCAAGGTGCTGTCCTATATTGCGGGAGGGCGCCCCCTCGTGCTTGCGATGGACGGCGACGTCAAGAAGCTGGTCGAGGACGAGGCGAAGTGCGGCTTTGTCGGCCCCGCAGGGGATTCAGCGGCGTTCGCCGCGAACCTACGAACTGTCTACAACCTTTCCGAGACAGAGAGGCGTTCGATGGGGGAGCGGGGGCGCAAGTACCATTTCGAACACTTGGAGCGGAACAAGGTGCTGGCACGCTTGACCGACTTCATTATGCGCGGCTGACTGACAAACCCGCTGATGCCGAAGCGCGTGCCTGGTACGAATTTCTTGCGGGGGCACTAGCCTCGATCTTTCAGCGGGGCTGGTTGGCTCGGTGTCAGGGCCTACCGTCTCCCTGATGGTGTGGATTGTGGCATGGGGGTGCGACAGTTCTTCCCGCTGACCGCGCTGGATGGTCGGTGCGATTCCACTGCTCGCACGGCTGGTTCTGGTTCTGTCTTGCCGCTGCTGGGTCTGTGCACGGGCGTCGCCTCCGACCCGACTTGCACAGGCTTTGTGCCCCGGTGCGTTGATGGGTGGTGGCCGGTTGAGGATGTTGCGGGCGTCGGTACTGATGGCGGGGGCGGCAGTGATGGTCTGGGTGCCGATGCGGATGTCCACGGTGCGGAGGGGCCGCAGGGTGCGGACGAGCTTCTTGATCGTGATGCCGGTGGTGTTCTGAAGATGGCGGGCGATCGCGGGGGCGGCGAACACGATGGTGAGGTGGGCCTCGATGGCCTCGCGCTGGTGGTGAAAGACCGGCCGGGGTTCAGGTCGGACTTGGTCATGCGGAAGGAGGCCTCGACCTGCCAGAGGTCGTGGTAGGGGCAGATCACCGCGTTCCCGGCCATCTTCTCGGGGTGGAGGTCGGTGACGGAGCCTTTCAGGCCAGCGAGCTGGCGCGCGCGGTCGATGGTGGCCTGGTCGAGGGCCTTCTCGGCGCCGGTGACTTTCAGGAACCGCGCCTTCTTCAAGGGGGTGGTGCCGGCGGCGGTGCGTTCGGCCTTCTCGATCATGAGGTTGATGGTGCGCCGGTCCCGTTTGGCCCGCGTGCGATCTCCGCGACCGCGCCCTCGCGGTCCTCGATAGCGGCAGCGACCTGCTCGAGGACCGAATGGCGGCGCAGCCCGCGGGATGGAACGGGCAGGTCGGGGTCCAGCTCGTGGAGGAACCAGCGCAGCTTCGCCTGCAGGGCGGTGCGCTGCTCCACCAGCCTCTTGCGGTGGTCGGAGGACAGCTTGATCTCCCGGTCGGGACCGGCCAGCTGCGCCGCGGGCAGCTGCTCCTCGCGCAGGGCGACACGGGCGACCGCCTCAGCGTCGATCGGATCGGACTTGCCCCGCTCCCGTGCGCTGCGGCGCATCCCGGCCATCAGCCGGGTATGGACCCGCACCACGCGGTGCTCGGCGTCGAGCAGATCGGCCTCCAGTGCCCGTGTCAGGTGCCGGCAGTCCTCGACCGCGACGGTGACCTCGCCGAAGCCGGAGAGCCATTCCAGGATCCGCTCGTGCCCGGCCCTTCGGGCCTCGACCGTCAGGATGCCGAGGCCCTTCCCGACCGGGTCCACGGCAACGAGGGTGTGGCCGTTCTTGTGCGCATCGACTCCGACTGCGATAATGCTGCGCTCCTTCGCTGGGCAGGTCTGGATGGCCCGATTGAGGCGTGCCGACGGGCACGCCTCAATCGGGCACGGGCAAGGGCCCGTGCAGGCTCCCTATCAGGCCACGCCGGCATCCCGGACGTCGGCGCCGGCGGGACGGCACATCGCGGAGAAGCCACCGCCCGGGGGCGGGGCAGCGAAGAAAAGAGCCAACTCCGCCGACGCCAACAAGCCTGACATTGACGCGAAGAAAGCCGAGGGCTGCTTCAGGATGGTGTTCGCCCGGCGCAGCTCGCGGTTCTCCCGCTCGGGCTCAGCGATCCGCGCCGCACACCCGGGCGGATCCCCTCGTCGACCTCTGTATCGCGGACCCACGTGCGCAGGGCCTCCGGGTGGACGCCGAGCTGGTCGCCGACCCGCTTGAATGCCCCGGCCCGCGTTGCAGGGTGATTGCGTGCCTCGATCGCCAGACGTGTCGCCCGCTCCTTCAACTCCTGCGGGTGCTTCCTCGGTGCTGCCATGAGAACAATCCTTCCGGGTGATCGATGTCTCCATCAAACCCGGCACGGTTCAAGCGTGAGCGCCGAGCCGAAGGACCAGAAGGCCAACCGCATATGCAAGGGCTCGCGCTGCGGCCTGCCCGCGGTCTTTGATGCGGAAACCTATAGGGTCGAGCCGCCGTCAAGCAGTCCTTCGGCCTCGTCAAGCAATCGCGCGGGATCGCGACCCGAGGCGACAACCTCGCCGGGACGTATCGCGCGGGACCCGGCCTGTACACCTACATCATCTGGCTACGCCAATAAAGACACACACCCTAGCCGTTTCGGCGGGGCGGCCGGAGGCTGAGCGCGTGGATCACTGCTCCGCAGAGGGGCCCTACGGTGAGACTGAGGACCGTACGCAGATCCGTTTCGAGCGGAAGCAGGAGGACTCCGATGCAGACAATAGTCGCTGCGAGCCAGCCTCGGGAGAACGCAGCGTGGTGGCCCAGAGACACTACTACTGTCCCTAGAAGTGTCAGGATCGCCATGAGGACTGCTGCGAGCGTCAACGCGGAGACCACCAATGGTGTGACGATGTAGGCGGGTCCGAACAATAGAATAATGGACGGCCCTATGAACCAGGCGAGCGCGGTCCCGAGGGCCCCGATGAGGGAGACCCACATGAGCGGCTTGCTCAGCGCCCGCCACCCCGCATCTGGATTTCGTGCAATGTGGGCGATCGCGACCCCCTGAAAGGCTTGGAGAGGGATCATGATGGGCGCCCGGGTCAGCGATACGGCGAGCAAGAGGGGTGCCGTCAGGGCGTAATCCTGGGTCGACGTCGTCAACTTGAGGAGGATCGGGAAGCCGACGACCAAAGCGGCCGAGGAGGCTGCTGAGAGAAGCGTGTGCCCCACATTCGCCAGCAGTACCGAGAGCGTGAGCGATGTCCGCACTCGGAGAGCGACTCGTGCGCGCCTCGACGCGAGGAGCATCAAAACCCAAGCCAGGAGCGACGTCAGGCAGGCAGCCTCGATTCCGCCCAAGGCTGCCCCCAATCCGCCCGCCACGGCGACGCCCGCAAGGCGCAACGTCGCTTCGAGCGACACGAGCTGGCCGAATCTGTCCCACTGCCGTAGGCCTTGAAGTACTCCCGAAAGAGCTGAGTGGAGGGGAAAAGTAAGCGCAGTCACGGTAAGGCAGGCGACGGCGATCCAGCCGTCCCTTTTGAAGACCACTGTGGCCAACAAGGGGCTGAGGACAAGGAGGATGGCGCCAGCGGCGCCCCCAACGATCATCGCTGCCGACGTGACGCGAGCGCCCGAGCGGCTCACGCTGTCGCGGCTCATTTCGCTAACGGCCCGCGTCGCTTCCGTCTGCACGCCGCCCAAGAGCCCGCAGATGAAGAATAGTCCAGCCCAGAAGGAGAGGAATTCAGCGTTGTCTGCCGGAGTCAAGGTGTGGCTCGACACGAACATGATGGCAACGCCCGCCACGGCGGCAACTGCGGACGACACTCCGACCCAAGCTGCTCCGCGCGGAGTGTCGGAACCATCGCTGCGCGGGCCAATCCCTTCGCTGGGGCTACTCACTTCACGAGTCCGCCGAGTCACAGGTCGAGGCCTTCGGTGCCATGCGTTTTGAGCCATTCGATGTCGTGTTCGACCATACGGGCAGCGACCTCTTCGAACTTTGTGGAGGCCTTCCACCCGAGGACACGCGCGATCTTGCTGGGGTCCCCCCGCATGGTGGGAGCTTCGGCCGCTCGTACAAACCTCGGGTCTGTGCGGAGGTAGTTGTCGACCCGGTCGAGCCCCGCTGCGGTGAACGCGGCCTCGGCGAAGTCGCGAATCGAGTGTGATATACCCGTTGCAACGACGAAGTCGTCCGGCTCGGGAGCCTCGGCGATGGCGATCATAGCCTCCACGTAATCCTGCGCCCAACCGAAGTCGCGCAGAGCATTGAGGTTTCCCAGCGTTAGTGTCTCGCGAAGACCGATGCTGATCGCGGCGGCCCCGAGGGTGATTTTTCGGGTGACGAAGTTCGGGGGTCGGAGCACCGATTCGTGGTTGAAGAGGATGGCAGATGATGCGGCAAGGCCTTGGCTTCGGAACGTGCCGACCGCCGAATGCGCCATAGCTTTCGCGACCCCGTATGGGGTAACCGGCCGGAACGGCGTGGCCTCGCTCTGGGGGGCCTTGGCAGCACCGAAGATCTCCGCGCTTGACGCCTGGAAGAACCGGATTTCCCTGCCCGTGGCGCGCTGCGTTCGGAGTGCCTGGTCCATGAGGGCGATAGGGGCCGCTCCGGTGACCACGGCGGTAGTGTAGGGCTCGGACCACGAATAGCCGACCGAACTGATGCCGCCGAGGTTGTAGATCACGTCGGGAACGATCTCCTGCACTATGGCCTCGAGCCGTCCCGCGTCGGCGAGGTCTGCGAAGTGCACATTGATGCCTGCGCGACCCCACTCGTGTCCGGGGCGAACGAGGCCATGCACTGACCAGCCGCGCTGTGCGAGCGCTTCAGCCAGATAAGAGCCATCCTGCCCCGAGATGCCAGTGACGAGTGCTACGCCGGGCTGCCGTCCTTCAGTCCTCGTGGTCATCATCGAGCCAGGACAGACTGCTCCCGCAGGTCCGACTCGACCATCATGTTTACGAGGTCGCCAAACGAGACCTTTGGCTTCCACTTCAGGACACGCCGCGCCTTGGATGAATCGCCGATGAGCAGGTCGACTTCGGCGGGACGCATGAAACGAGGGTCTTGACGTACGTACGGGCGCCAGTCGGCAAGGCCGGCGGCGTCGAAAGCCGCCTCGAGAAAGTCCTCGATGGAGTGTGTCTCGCCTGTGGAGATGACGTAGTCGTCGGCGACGGGCTGCTGGAGCATGAGCCACATGGCCTCCACATAGTCGCCCGCGAAGCCCCAGTCGCGCTTTGCATCGAGGTTGCCGAGGACGAGCTCGTCCTGCAGGCCAAGCTTGATGCGCGCCGCCGCCTGGGAGATCTTGCGGGTCACGAACTCGGGGCCGCGGCGGGGCGATTCGTGGTTGAAGAGGATGCCCGAGGAGGCATGCATCTCGTACGATTCGCGATAGTTGATAGTCATATAGTGTCCGTAGACCTTGGCCACCCCGTAGGGGGAGCGCGGCCACAGCAGAGTGTCCTCGCGCTGAGGAACCTCCTGCACCTTTCCGAACATCTCGGAGGACGAGGCCTGGTAGAAGCGCACCTTCGAAACGTCCTCACCTGCGTAATGGCGGGTCGCCTCGAGCATGTTCAACACACCTTTGCCCGTTACATCGGATGTCACCGAAGCGTTTTCCCATGAGTACGCCACGAAGGATATGGCCCCGAGGTTGTACACCTCCTCGGGCTGGGCCGCGTCCAAGATCCGCACAAGGGAGGAAACGTCCATGAGATCGCCCGTGAGGAGCTTGACGTCGGGAACTACCTCGCGAACCAGCTCGTACTTCGGGTTATTCTGGCCCCGGATGAGGCCGAAAACCTCGTACCCCTTGGACAGGAGGAGTTCAGAGAGATAAAGGCCGTCCTGGCCGGTGATGCCAGTGATGAGCGCACGAGGCATGAGGATCCTTAAGAAGTTAGTAGATGCAGAGACACTATAACGGTTCCGATTGCGTCGACCCCGGCGGAGAGCCGTCTTGGAGTCAGCGCTCGGCGGCGAGACGTCGGTCCCGTGCGCCGGCAGCGTACGCGTAGGCCTCCTCATGGGCTTTGGCACATGCCTCCCACGTGAACTTCCGTATACGTTCCAAGCCGAGGACCTGCAGCTCGCCCGAACGGGCGATCGCCTCGACGATCGCCCGCGCGATCGCGTCGGGGGAGTGCGGGTCGAAGAGTACAGCGGCGTCGCCCACGACCTCGGGGAGGGAGCCTGCGGTGGAGCTGGCCACCGGGCAGCCCGAGGCCATGGCCTCGAGCGGCGGCAAGCCGAAGCCCTCGTAGAGGCTCGGAAAGACGGTGCAGCTCGCGCGGCGGTACAGCTCGCGGAGCTCGGTGAGCCGAACCTGCCCGCGCACCTCGACGTTGCCGGGGATGTTTTCGAGAGACTCGAGCCCACCGCCGGTGAGCACGAGCTTGAGGTGCGGGTGGCTCACCTCGAGGAGTCGCATGGCTTCAAACAGCCGGGCATGGTTTTTGTGAGCCCATCCGCGTGCCGGATAAAGGATGAAGTCGTCCCGTTCGCCCAAGTTCGGTGTGAAGTCCTCGGCCTCGACAGCGAGGTGTGCGATGAAGATTTTCTCCGCGGGGATCCCGAGGTGTTCGATAATCGTCCGCTTCGCGAAGTCGCTGATGGTCACTACTGCGTCCGCGGCTCGTGTGGTCCGTTCGTAGAAGAGACGACGGTAGAGCCTCTCGGCGGAGGAGAAGAGGTGGGGGAGGTCTCGGTGCTGCACGTCGCAGAGCGTCTGGACGACCGCCATTTCCTTGGCCGGCTTCGGAAGGGCGACCGCGAACGGCACGTGGAAGACGTCTGCATCCTCCATAACCCGGCGGAGCTTAGAACCTGACGCGAAGCCTCGTGCGAGCGTCGTGAGCTTGCCCGCCGTCGTGCCCCGCCCGTTGATGCTCTGACACACGACTTCGGGGATTGTAGAGGCAAAGCCTTCGGCCTGACGACCCACGTATGCCGTCGCTTTGATCCCAGGCCGGGACGGCAGCCCGCGGAGCAAGCCGCGGGCGTAGGTCTCTCCTCCCCCCATGGTGCCGGGGACGAGCGTGAGCATCGCGATCGCAACTTTGAGCTGGTTTTCGCGAGTGGGGTCAGGCAAACTCATGCGTCCAGCCTATCCGGTTGGCTGTAGCACGCAGGAATCGACCGTCAGTTGAAGATGATGTTCACCTGACGAGCCCAGTCGCTGTTGGTCAGCTGCCATGTGCCGCCCCGGACAATTCCCACAGTAGAGCCGCCAGAGCCGTCCCAGTCACCGGTGACGGGCGCGTCTGTACCCAAGCCATAGGGGAACGCGTTGTCAACAGACTGGCCGTTGTTGCTCAAGTAGAACCACCCGTCTCGCCATACGCCAACGCCGAAGTTTCGCCCCCCGGTCCAGTTTCCGCTCATCGGCGTGTCTTCAGGGTTGCCGAACGGGAAGGCATACCTTACCCCCGGATAGGGCTCCAACGAATCGGTCAAGTACCACATTCCGTTTCGCACCACCCCGATGGTAGTCACGCCCTGACCGTCCCAGTCACCAGTGATCGGCGTGTCCGTCGGCAGGCCATACGTGATGATGCGGTCTACGGTGAGCGTCGAGATTGAGTTGGAGAGCTGCCATACACCGCCGCGTACGATGCCCGGTGTGTCCACGCCATCGCCATTCCAGTCACCCACCACAGGAATATCCGTAGATCTGCCGTACCAGAAGCAGTAGGGTCCGGACGCGGGCTGCTGGAAGCACCATTGGCCTGCCTTGAACCAGCCCGCATACGCCTTCCCGCCTCCCCACCATCGACCGCTGATCGGCGTGGCGCCCGTCGGCATGCCTATGCCAGGCCGATCCCATGAGCTCACCATCATCGACAGCTGAGTCAAGTTGCCGTTCCAAACGTTGCTGTCGCCGTCGAACGGACCAGTGGAGCTGTACTGCCAGAAGCTGAATTGGCCCCAGCTTGCCGGCAGCGTCCCAGGCGAGGTCGATGGCGAATTCGGATACGCCGCGATCCACAGAGGGTAGTCGTTGAACGAAGAGTCGTTGAGGAGGCACCCCTGCCACCAGTCGGTCGTCGAGTAGATCACCGGGTAGCGGCCGGTTAACGCGTGGACAGTATTGCCGAAGTCGTGGATCCACGAGGAGAGTTGGGCCGCGTTCATGCTGTAACAGACGTCGCCGGCGCTCCAGCCGTTGATAGTCTGTCCCTGATATGGGTTGTACTCGATGTCCAAGACCGGCGGAAGTGTGATTCCGTCCGCGGTCCACTTTCCGCCGTTGGCCACGAAGTACTCGGCCTGCTCGGACCCTGAGGACCAGTTCGGGATGGCGAAGTGGTAGGCACCGCGCACCATGCCGACCCTTTGTGAACCTTGAATCTGCTGCCAGAAGGTCGGGCTAGTGTAGTAGTCTCCTTCGCTCGCCTTCACATACGTGAACCGCGAGCCGAGGTTCCACTGTGCTTGCCAGTCTACGTTTTGCTGCCATGCGCTCACATCTTGCCCCGGGATTCCGTACCCGGGTTGCCAGTGGCTCGGGTCGGTGCTCATTGGGAGTGTGCCCGGCACAGCGCGGGAGCCCGCCGGGAGGCCACCCGACGAGCGCTTCTCCTCGATTACTCGCTTGGACCGCTGGCCCATCTCCGCACCCCCAATCCCGATGGATCTCCGCATCGCTTCCTTCTGCTGGTCCGACTTGCGGCTCAGCGGGGTGGAATTCACGCTCGGGACTGACGGAGTGCCCGTGGTCTGGGATGTTGGCGTACGATCCGACGGTCGGCCTGTGGATACAGCTGGACTCGGTGGCGAAGGGGCCGCCGGAGTGGCAGAAGACGATGGAGAAGCAGAAGCCGAAGGCCCGTTGGGGGCCGCCGCAGATGGTGCCACGACCGCCAGGGAGAGCAGGGCTGCTGTTGCCAGCGCTCCAAAGATAGTAGGCCTCGTACGGTGGTGAGGCGATTGACTCAGCATGCCCCTTCTCCAAACTGCGGACGAGTGACCACGAGGGCCCATCTCTTCGCTTTGCTAGTTCGTGCGGCGGTCCTCCACGGGCGCGCGGGGTCCATCGACCCGTTTCAGATTAAAACACTCTTGTGACGGATGTGAAAAGGGAGCCTGTCGTGGTTTGTGAGACGTTGTTGCTTGGGTCCATGACGAGCGAACGATCACTCGGTACGGTCGTGAATCGGTCTATGCTTTGAGCATGTCCAACAGGTAAGTTCCATATCCACTCTTGGTGAGTTTTTGGGCTCGGGCGCGGAGTTGGTCGTCGGTGATGAAGCCCTGGCGCCAGGCGACTTCTTCGGGGGCGCCGATTTTGAGTCCCTGCCGGTTCTCAACAGTCCGGATGAAGTTCGAGGCGTCGTTGAGGTCCGCGAAAGTGCCCGTGTCCAGCCACGCCGTGCCGCGGGGGAGGACTTCGACCTGTAGCTTCCCGGCTTCGAGGTAGGTGCGGTTGACGTCTGTGATCTCGAGCTCGCCGCGCGCCGAGGGCTTGAGGGACTTCGCTATGGCGACGACGTCGTTGTCGTAGAAGTACAGCCCGGGGACGGCGTAGTTGCTCTTTGGGGAGGCAGGCTTCTCCTCGAGGGAGACCACGCGGCCGTCGCCGTCGAGTTCGACGACACCGTAGGCGCTGGGGTCTTTGACCCAGTAGCCGAAGACGGCGGCGCCGTCGATGTCGCGGTGCCGGCGCAGCTGTTCGCCCATGCCCGTGCCGTAGAAGATGTTGTCGCCCAAGACGAGAGCGACGGTGTCGTCGGCGATGTGGTCCTCGCCGAGCAGGAAGGCCTGAGCGAGCCCGTCGGGGGAAGTCTGCTGGACGTAGCTGATCGAGATCCCGAAGTCGGCTCCGTCTCCTAGGAGGCGATGGAAGTGGGCCGCGTCGTCCGGTGTCGTAATGATGAGGATGTCCCGGATCCCTGCCAACAGAAGTGTGGAGAGGGGGTAGTAGATCATGGGCTTGTCGTAGACGGGGACGAGCTGTTTGCTGACGCCTAGCGTAATCGGGTGGAGGCGCGACCCTGTTCCCCCGGCCAGGATGATTCCCTTCATGCCTGTTATCTTCGCGGTTCGAGCTGCCATTCCCCAACCCGATAGATTCACGTGTATGAAACTCCTCGTCACCGGCGGGGCCGGCTTCATCGGCTCCAACTTCGTCCACTACGTGATCGCGAACACCAGCCACCACGTCACGGTCTTGGACAAGCTGACCTACGCCGGGAACCTCGAGTCGCTCAAAGGCCTGCCGAGCGAGCGTTTCAGGTTCGTCAAGGGAGACATCGCCGACGCGGCGCTGGTCGACGAGCTCGTAGCGGAGGCAGACGCAGTCGTGCACTATGCCGCAGAGAGCCACAACGACAACTCGCTCCACGACCCGCGGCCGTTCCTCGACACCAACATCATCGGCACCTACACGCTCATCGAAGCTGCGCGCCGCCATGGCACGCGCTTCCACCACATCTCGACGGACGAGGTCTACGGCGACCTCGAGCTTGATGACCCCGCGCGCTTCACCGAGCAGACCCCGTACAACCCCTCGAGCCCGTACTCCTCCACGAAGGCCGGCTCGGACCTGCTCGTGCGGGCGTGGGTGCGGTCCTTCGGCCTCCAGGCCACGATCTCCAACTGCTCGAACAACTACGGGCCCTACCAGCACGTCGAGAAGTTCATCCCGCGCCAGATCACGAACGTGATCGACGGCGTCCGCCCGAAGCTCTATGGGAAGGGTGAGAACGTCCGTGACTGGATCCACGCCAACGACCACTCCTCGGCCGTCCTGACCATCCTCGACAAGGGCGAGATCGGGGAGACCTACCTCATCGGCGCCGACGGCGAGCAGAACAACAAGGACGTCGTCGAGCTGATCCTCGAGGAGATGGGCCAGCCCCGCGACGCCTACGACCACGTTGTCGACCGGCCCGGCCACGATCTCCGCTATGCCATCGATTCCACCAAACTCCGCAACGAGCTCGGCTGGAAGCCCGAGTACTCCGACTTCGAGGCGGGCCTGGCGGCAACCATTGCCTGGTACAGGGAGAACGAGGGCTGGTGGCGTCCCCAGAAGGCGGCGACCGAGGCCAAGTACAAGGAGCAGGGCCAGTGAACGCCGGACACATCGAGTTCTCCAAGCCCCTCGCAGCGCATGAGACGACCATTCCCGGCGTCGTGCTCTACGACCTGCCAGTGCACGGCGACAACCGCGGATGGTTCAAGGAGAACTGGCAGCGGGAGAAGATGCTCGCACTCGGCCTGCCGGACTTCGGGCCCGTCCAGAACAACATATCGTTCAACGAGAAGGCCGGCACCACACGTGGAATTCACGCCGAGCCATGGGACAAGTACGTGTCGGTGGCGACTGGCCGCATCTTCGGGGCATGGGTGGACCTTCGCGAGGGGCCGACCTTCGGCGCGGTGTTCACCGCCGAACTCGATCCTTCCAAGGCCATCTTCATCCCGCGCGGCGTCGGCAATGCCTTCCAGACGCTCGAGGACGGAACCGCCTACTCCTACCTCGTCAATGACCACTGGTCGGCGGACGCCCAGAGCGAATACACGTTCCTGAACCTGGCGGACGAGACGGCGGCGGTCCCCTGGCCGATTCCCCTCGAGCAGGCCGAGCTCTCCGAGAAGGACAGGGCGCATCCGCGCCTGGCCGACGTCACTCCCATGAGGCCGAAGAAGATCCTCGTGCTCGGCGCCGGTGGCCAGCTCGGCAAGGCCCTGCGGAAGGCGTACGACGGCGCCGGCTCGCCCGAGGGGCCGAACGCGCCCGTCGAGTTCGCGACCCGGGCGGAGTTCGACCTCGCCGATCCGAACGCGTACGCCTCGAGGAACTGGTCGCAGTACTCGACGATCATCAACGCAGCGGCCTACACCGCCGTGGACAAGGCGGAGACGCCGGAGGGGCGCCGCGATGCCTGGGCGATCAACGTCAGTGCCGTCGCTAAGCTGGCCGCCATCGCTGTAGAGCACCGCCTCACCCTCGTCCACGTCTCAAGCGACTACGTGTTCGACGGGACTGTCGAGGTGCACGACGAGGATGAGCCGTTCTCGCCGCTGGGAGTATACGGCCAGACCAAGGCGGCCGGGGATGCTGTCGTGTCGGTCGTTCCGAAGCACTATATTGTGCGCACCTCCTGGGTCATCGGCGAGGGCAACAACTTTGTCCGGACCATGGCGAATCTCGCGGCGAAGGGCGTTAAGCCGTCGGTTGTGAATGACCAGATCGGCCGGCTCTCGTTCACTGAGGACATCGCTGCAGGCATCCGGCACCTCGTCGAGACCGCCGCCCCTTACGGCGTCTACAATCTGAGCAATGACGACGAGCCGCAGTCGTGGGCCGACGTTGCGAGGTCGGTCTACCACCTCACGGGCCACGAAGCCACGGACGTGACAGGCATCACCACCGAGGAGTACTTCACTGGAAAGACAGCAGCTCCTCGCCCCCTGCACAGCTCTCTGAGTTTGGCCAAGCTCATTGCGCTCGGCTATGTACCCGAGCCCCAGGACCGCCGACTCGCCGTGTATCTGCGCTCCTAGTATGCGTTCGTGGGGCGCAGTGCCGGCCCTTCCCAGCCGTGCGCCCCGACCCCGTCACCGGACTTGTCGAATGTTCCGCCGGGGCATCAGTTGCCGCCGCGCGAGCGGGCACTGGTCTTCCGGATGAGCTCTCTCGGGGTTCCCGCCGCGAACTCGACAAGGCACGACGCTTCGAAGTTTCGACGGCGGAAGTCGGCAATGAGGGCTTCGACTGAATCACGCCACGTGTGCTGCGATGAGGAGGCTGCGTAGGCGTTGTCGAACTCGCGGGAGGTGGCCGGCGGCCGCTCCTGAAGCGTGTCCACCATGGCCTGCCTCCTGCAATTCACCCGACGTTTACAGAATCCGTTAGGCTGGGCTTGCTGCCGGGCCGGGGGGCCCGTAGGGGGCAGCACGCCAGGGGGGAATCCTGTGGAGGCACTGCGTCTCGCCGAGGCTGAGATCCGCGAGCTTATCCGTTTGCGCGGTATCGATCCGCTGCTCGAGGCAACCGAGACACGTCGGCTCGTGGACGCCGCCGTCGTCGACTATGACGAGCGCGCACTGCTCGGCGCTGTCCCGCCGTTGGGATCGCTTGAGGCCGCGCGCAAGAGCCTGTTCGACGCCGTCGCCGGTTTCGGACCGCTCCAGCCGCTCCTCGATGATCCGAGCATCGAGGAGATCTGGCTCAACGCTCCGCACGAGGTGTTCGTGGCCCGCGGTGGCGAGTCCGAGCTGACGGGGGTGACCCTCACAGA
Organism: Sinomonas cellulolyticus; assembly: GCF_014656475.1. Lineage (GTDB taxonomy): Bacteria > Actinomycetota > Actinomycetes > Actinomycetales > Micrococcaceae > Sinomonas > Sinomonas cellulolyticus. The sequence continues at coordinate 361,205 of NZ_BNCM01000003.1, read as the reverse complement.
GCAGCAGGTCAGGGACCTCGTCGAGCGGATGCTCAAATCCTCCGGGAGGCGGTTGGACCTCTCGAGCCCCTTTGTGGACGCTGCGCTGCCCGACGGGTCTCGCCTCCACGTGGTCATCCCGGACGTGACGCGCCGGCACTGGGCCGTGAACATTCGGAAGTTCGTGGTGAAGGCAAGCCGTCTCGACCACCTCGTTGAGCTCGGTTCCCTCACCCCGCAGGCGGCTCGCTTCCTCGCAGCAGCCGTGTCGGGCGGACTCAACATCCTGGTCTCGGGGGCTACCCAGGCCGGGAAGACAACCATGCTCAACTGCTTGGGCGCAGCGATCGGCTCCCGTGAGCGCGTCGTGACAGTCGAGGAGATCTTCGAGCTGCAGTTCCCGCTCCGCGACGTTGTAGGCCTTCAGTGCCGTCAGCCTAACCTCGAGGGCACCGGAGAGATCCCGATGCGCCGTCTGGTGAAGGAGGCGCTGCGCATGCGTCCGGACCGGCTTGTGGTCGGGGAGGTCCGCGAAGCCGAAAGCCTGGACATGCTGATCGCTTTGAACTCCGGGCTTCCCGGGATGTGTACCGTGCACGCCAACTCCGCCGCCGATGCTGTCACGAAGCTGTGCACACTGCCGCTTCTGGCTGGCGCCAACATCTCCTCATCCTTCGTTGTGCCCACCGTGGCGGCCTGCATTGACCTCGTGGTCCACTGCAGCCGCCACGCGAACGGGAGGCGGCAGGTGACCGAAATCCTCGCGCTCGGCCAGCGTGTCGAGAACGGCATCATCGAGACGTCTTCAGTTTTCGCCGTGGACGGCGACGGTATGCTACGGGCCAGCCCCACCGGGCTTCCAGCTCTTGAGAAGTTCGAGCGCGCGGGCATCGACGTCTTCCCGCTCTTGGCGAGCGCCTGATGGCGGCCGCTGTCGGACTCCTCGGCGGAGCAGGGCTCTTTCTCGTCTGGTGGTCCTTCTGGCCGCTGCCTGAGCGGTTGCAGACGGAACGCAGGCCCGGGCGCCTCGCGCAACTCATCGTCCAGGCTGGCATCCAACGTGTCACGCCGGGCGGGCTCGTGCTTTCGAGCCTCGGTCTCGGCGCCTTTGTCGCCCTCGCGTTCTATGCGGTCACCGCTGCAGCTCCTGTGGGACTGTGTTTTGGCCTCTTCGCTGCAGGACTCCCAGTGGCGCTCGTGAGCTGGCAGGCAAAACGCAGGGCCGCCGTCATGCGCGAGCTCTGGCCAGACGTCGTGGACCACATCCGCTCCGCCATACGTGCCGGCCTCTCCCTCCCCGAAGCACTCATGCAACTGGGATACAAGGGTCCCGAACAGCTGCGAGGAACGTTCCTCGAGTTCGCGGCGGACTACCGCTCCGGCGGCAGCTTCAGCGTCGCCCTCGATCGCCTCAAGGAGCGGCTCTCCGATCCGGTCGCCGATCGCATCGTGGAGGCGCTGCGGCTCACGACGGAGGTGGGCGGTTCCGACCTCGGCCGGCTCCTCGGAACTCTGTCGGAGTTCCTCCGCGAGAGCGCCAGGACGCGCAGCGAGCTCGAGGCACGTCAGTCGTGGACCGTCAACGCGGCGCGGTTGGCCGTGGCGGCGCCATGGATCGTGCTCCTGCTGATGTCGACCCGCCCCGAGGCCATGGCTGCGTACGCGCGCCCCGCGGGTCTCGTCGTGCTGATAGCCGGTCTCGCCGTGTCGGCGTTCTGCTACCGGCTCATGCTCCGCATCGGGGCGCTTCCGCAGGAAGAGCGGGTGCTGAGGTGAGCGGGACGAGTGCCGTCGCCGCGTTTGCGGGGCTGCTGCTCGGGATCGGGCTGTGGCTCACATTCGTCAGGCTTCCCGTGATGCGCCGGACCACGTTCAGTGAAAGGGTCGCGCCGCAGCTGCGTTCAGCAGAGAAGCGCTCCCGGTTGCTTGCAAGCGAGCAGGCCGGCATCACACCGTTCGGTCCGCTCGAGCAGATCCTGCGTCCGCTGCTGCGCGATGCCGCCGGCTCGCTTGGTCGGCTCAATCTCGGCAATGCCGCGCTTGCGCGGCGGCTTGCGAGGGCCGGCTCGCCGAAGAGCCCTGTCGACTTCCGTGCGGAGCAGCTGCTCTGGGCGGGTGCCGCGTTCGTCGCCGCCGCACTCGCTGCGGCGGCCGGTGCAGTGGCGGGCAGGCTCAACCCGGTCTTCGCGACGCTCATGGTCCTCGCGGCAACGAGCGCCGGATTCATGGCGCGGGACTACGTGCTCGGCTCTGCCATCGCCAAGCGCAAGCAGCGGATCCTGGGCGAATTCCCTGCGGTGGCGGACATGATGGCACTGACGGTGGGCGCCGGTGAAACTGCCGCGGGTGCTCTGGACCGTACTTCCAAGGTCTCCCGCGGCGAGCTGGCTCGTGAATTCGCCCACACCCTCGCGGACACGCGGTCAGGGACGCCCCTCGTGGACGCGCTCCATGCCATGGCCGACCGAGTGGACCTCGCGCCCATCACGCGGTTCGTCGATGGTCTGGTCGTTGCTGTGGAGCGCGGCACGCCTCTCGCAGACGTCCTCCGCGCCCAGGCCCAGGACGTGCGCGACCTCGCGAAGCGCGACCTCATGGAAGCGGCGGGCAAGAAGGAGATCGGCATGATGGTGCCGCTGGTCTTCGGTGTGCTTCCGCTCACCGTCGTCTTCGCCGTCTATCCAGGCGTCGCAGCCATCACTTTGGGCTTCTGACCACATACCCATCACATCGCTACACACCCAATCGGGGGAGAGGGAACTATGTACACCAGGAACCGACAGGCAGACCACCGACGCGTCAACACGTCGACACCGCGCACGAGGCAGCTCCAGAGGGCCACTCTCGGCCGGCTGGTCGTCACGGTCATCGGACTGCCGGCCGTCATTGCCGCCTACATGTGCAACCGGGCGGTGAGCGGTGGCCGCGACCGCGGTGACGTGCCGGGCTGGGTCATGATCACCCTGATGTCGGCCGTGCTCGTCATGGGCCTCCTCGCGGTCGCGGGCCCCGCCCTTGAGGGCCTGTTCAATCAGGCCATCAACAGGGTCAGCAAGTAGGAGTGGACGGAGACCTCAGCCGCGGTTCGTGGGCGGCCCGGCCCACGAGGGGCGGCGAAAATGGATCCGCGGTGGCGGACTTCGTCATGGTGGGCGGCCTTCTCGTGGCACTCGCCCTGTCGATCGTCCAGCTCAGCCTCGTGCTCCACGTGCGCAACGTGCTGGTTGATGCTGCCGCCTCCGGTGCGCGCTATGGCACGCTCGCGGACCGTACCGCCGCCGACGCCCGTCAGCGCGCCGAGGAGCTCATCACTGCATCGGTCGGCGCGGACTATGCCAGGGACATCCGGGTCGGGCACGCCGACGTCGCCGGGCTGCGCACGCTCGAGGTGCGTGTGCTGGCGCCGATGCCGGTCGTGGGACTCCTCGGACCGGCGGGACAGATGGAGGCGGCCGGTCATGCGCCGGTCCAGTGACTGGGCTCGTCGGATCTCGGTCACCTGCCGCCACCTGGCAAGGAGTGGGGCGAGCAGTGAGTCCGGGAGTGCAGTGGTCGAGTTCGTCTTTCTGGGCGTGCTCCTGCTCGTGCCAGTGGTGTACTTCGTCATCACCGTCGCGGCCCTGCAGGGCGCCTCGTTCGCTGCGACAGGAGCAGCTGACCACGCGGTGAAGTCGTTTGCCCAAGCCACGGACGACGGCGCCGCGAGTGCGGCTGCGGAGGCTGCGGTGGCGGTAGCCATGGCAGACTTCGGCCTCGCCGACCACAGTGCACGCCTCGAGCTCACGTGCGACCGCAGTCCATGCCTCCAGGCCGGTGCCGCGGTGCGCGCCGTGGTGCGGGTCGATGTCCCGCTGCCGTTCAGTCCGGTCGAGCCCCGATTCGGGTTGACAGTGGGCCGCGTCGAAGCGGCGGCGACGCAGATCGTCGGGAGGTTCAGGTGAGGGCATCGGCGCGGGCCATCGCACTCAGGGCGCGGCCGGCAGTGCGGGGCGACGAGTCCGGCCAGCTGATGGTGATGATCATCGGCTGCGTTGTGCTCTGCCTGCTCGTGGCCACCACGGTCATGGCGGTCTCGGCCGTGCACATCGAGCAGCGCAAGCTACTGTCCGCGGCCGACGGCGCGGCGGCGGCCGCCGCTGACAGCTTCCGGATCGCGGAAACAGACTCCGCGGATGGCCCGCCCTCCGCTGTCCTCGCGCCGGACCGGGTCCGCGGCGTCGTGGCCACCTACCTTGAGCGCGACGGCGCGCTAGCCCGCTTCGAGTCGCTCACGGTGACCTCCGCGACCGGGACGCCGGATGGAAGGACCGCGACCGTCAGCCTCGCGGCCGTCGCTCGCATACCGGTCGCCAACTTCCTCCTGCCCGATGGGGTGCCCATCCAGGCAACCGCCAATGCCCGGGCCCGGCTCGTACGGTGACCCTCCCGCAAGCCGTGAAAGTTGGGGATCACGTCCATGGCGTAACCTTGGATGGTTATGGCTGACATCGATTTTCCCGCAGAAATCCGCGCGCTGCGCGCCACCCACGCCTCCATCGAGCAGGTGACCGACGTCGACGCACTGCGGGAGGAGATCAGCGAGCTGAGCGAGGCCGCCGGCGCGCCGGACCTGTGGGACGATCCGTCGAAGGCCCAGCAGGTGACGTCCCGCCTCTCGCACCGGCAGTCGGAGCTCGAACGGGTGGAGAAGCTGGGAGAGCGGATCGATGACCTCGAGGTGCTCGTCGAGCTCGGCCAGGAGGAGGGCGACGCCGACTCGCTCACCGAAGCCGAGAAGGAGCTCGCCTCGATCCGCAAGTCCCTCGAGGAACTCGAGGTCGTCACGCTCCTGAACGGCGAGTACGACGAGCGAGAGGCAGTGGTCACCATCCGCTCGGGCGCCGGCGGTGTCGACGCCGCGGACTTTGCCGAAATGCTCATGCGCATGTACCTCCGCTGGGCGGAACGCCGCGGCTACCCGACCAAGGTCATGGACACTTCGTACGCGGAAGAGGCGGGCCTGAAGTCTGCCACGTTCGAGGTCAACGCCCCTTTCGCCTACGGCACACTCTCGGTCGAGGCCGGCACCCACCGCCTCGTGCGCATCAGCCCGTTCGACAACCAGGGCCGCAGGCAGACGTCCTTCGCCGCGGTCGAGGTCATCCCGCTCATCGAGCAGACCGACTCGATCGAGATCCCGGACAACGAGATCCGGGTCGACGTGTTCCGCTCGTCGGGCCCCGGCGGCCAGTCCGTCAACACCACAGACTCCGCGGTGCGCCTGACGCACCTGCCGACGGGCATCGTCGTGTCGATGCAGAACGAGAAGTCCCAGATCCAGAACCGGGCCGCGGCCATGCGCGTGCTCCAGTCGCGGCTCCTGCTGCTGAAGAAGGAGCAGGAGGACGCCGAGAAGAAGGCGCTCGCCGGAGACGTGAAGGCCTCGTGGGGCGACCAGATGCGCTCCTACGTGCTCAACCCCTACCAGATGGTCAAGGACCTCCGCACCAACCACGAGGTCGGCAACACGGCCGCCGTGCTGGACGGGGACATCGACGACTTCATCGACGCCGGCATCCGGTGGCGGGCAGGCCAGCGGCACGAGGCCAACGAGAACTAGACACTCCCGGCGGTCAGAGGCCCGGCGCTACCTTCGGGGGCGCCGGGCCTCTCTGTGTCCCGCACCGACCGCAAGCGATGGGCCGCGAGGCTCAGCGGTGGCATCCCGACGTCCTGGGATCGTGAGCGCCAGGCGCGAACCCCTTGACGGCCAGCCCCCCGCCGTCGTACGTTTTCTGTGACCTGAATCACCTTTCATGTTTCCGCTCCTGCACCCGCGAGAAAGGCATTCGCGTGAAGGCAACAAAGAAGTTCCTCCTCACCGCGGCACTGGCCACCGGCCTCGTCGCCACGGGCTGCGCGCCGAGTACGTCCACCGCCTCGGGCGGTGGCTCCTCCGACGCCGCGCGGACCGTCAACGTCGGCATCGTGTACTCCAAGACGGGCCCGCTCGCGGCCTACGGCGAGGCCTACTACGAAGGCCTCCAGGCCGGCATCAAGTACGCCACTGGCGGCACCGGCAAGGTCGGCAATGCCACCCTGAACCTGACGTACCAGGACGACGCAGGCGACCCGGACAAGGCCGTCTCGATCGCCAAGGACCTCATCGGCAAGGACTACAAGATCCTCGCCGGTACGGTGGTCTCCGGCGTCGCGCTCAAGCTCGCCGAGCAGGCAGCGCAGAACAAGGTCCTCTACATTTCCGGGCCGGCCGCGACCGACGCGCTCCAGGGCATCAACAAGTACACCTTCCGCTCCGGCCGCCAGTCCCTGCAGGATGTCGCCACCGCCGGCACCTTCGTGGAGGACCTGAAGGGCAAGAAAGTCGTCGTCTTCGCGCAGAACAACGCGTTCGGCCAGGGCAACGTCGCCGCCGTGAAGGCCGTTCTCGGCGCGAAGGGCGCTACGGTCGAGCAGGTCCTCGTCCCCGAGGACGCCACCGAGTTCACTCCCTTCGCGCGGCAGATCATCGACGCGAAGCCGGCGCTGACGTTCGTGGCCTGGGCGGGCGCGACGAGCGGGGCCATGTGGCAGTCGCTCACCCAGCAGGGCGTCTTCGACGCCGCCCCCGTGGTCACCGGCCTTGGCGATGCCTCGACGTTCTCCGCCTACGGCGCGGCGAGCGGCAAGATCAGCTTCCTCAGCCATTACTTCCCCGGCGCAGGCGGGAACAACCCCGTCGAGCAGGAGATGATCAAGGACGTCACCGCGGCCGGCAAGAAGCCGGACCTCTTCACCCCGGACGGCTTTGTGGCCGGCCAGATGATCGTCCAGGCCGTCAAGTCCGGCGCGAGCGTCGATGACATGGTCAAGGGGCTCGAGGGCTACTCCTTCGACGCGCCCAAGGGCAAGGAGACCGTCCGCGCCTCCGACCATGTGCTCCTCCAGCCCATGTACCAGGCCAAGCTCGTCCAGAAGGACGGCGCGTGGACCCCGGAGCTGGTCAAGACCGTTCCGGCCGACGCCGTGGCCCCCGCAGAGAAGAAGGGCTGACGCATGGCTGCGAGCCCGGGGCACCCCGCCCTCGCGGTCGAGGGCCTCGGGCTCGCGATCGGAGGCGCGAGCATTCTGGCGGACGTCGCGTTCGAGGTCGCCCGCGGTGAGATGCTCGGCGTGATCGGCCCCAACGGCGCCGGCAAGACAACCCTGTTCAATGTCCTCTCAGGACTGGCCAGGCCCACCGCCGGCCGCGTGCTCCTCGATGGAGCCGACGTCACCCACCTCGCGGTCCACCGGCGTGCCCGCGCCGGGCTGGGCCGGACCTTCCAGACGTCGAGCCTGTTCGGCGGCCTCACGGTCCTGGAGAACGTCCGGCTTGCGGCCCAGTCGAGGCTCGGCGGAAGCCTGTCGGTGCTGACGTTCCCCCGGGCGCACGACGCCGCCACTGGCCGGGCGCGCGAGACCCTCGCCGAGGTGGGGCTCGCCGGACGGGAGGAGGACCGTGCGCAGGGGCTCTCGCACGGAGACAAGCGGAAGGTGGAGATCGCCATGATGCTCGCCACAGATCCGAGCGTCGTGCTGCTGGACGAGCCCATGGCGGGCGTCGGCTCCGGGGACGTCGGAGCGCTCAGCGACGTGATCCGGGGCCTCCACCGGGACCGGGGAACCACGGTGCTCATGGTGGAGCACCACATGGACGTGGTCCTGGGACTCGTGGACCGGGTCGCCGTGATGCACCACGGGCGGCTGCTCGCGATCGGCACCCCCGAGGACGTCATGGCCGACGACACCGTCCAAGCCGCCTACCTTGGGGAGCCTGTGTGAGCGACATCCTGGAAATCGAGAGCCTCAGGGCCCATGTGGGCGGCCAGCAGGTCGTCGAAGATGTGGCCTTCACCGTGCCCGACCGCGGCGTGACGGCACTCCTCGGACGCAACGGCGTGGGGAAGACGAGCACCGTGAAGGCGGTGCTCGGCCTGATCGGCCGCTCGGGCCGGGTGCGGCTCGCGGGGGAGCGCATCGACACCGAGCCGACGCACCGCATCGTCCAGCGTGGGGTGGGCTACGTGCCCGAGGACCGCGAGGTCTTCTCGAAGCTCACGGTCGCCGAGAACCTCCAGCTCGCGGTGCGCGGCAGGCCGTCGCCCGAGCGGCGGGAGCTCGTCGAGTCCCTCTTCCCCGACCTCGTGGCCCGTGCCCAGCAGCCAGCAGGGACGCTCTCGGGCGGCCAGCAGCAGATGGTGGCCCTCGCCCGGGCCCTCCTGAACGAGAACCGCGTGCTCCTCGTCGACGAGCCGACGAAGGGCCTTGCGCCCAAGGTCGTCCAGGAGGTTGCCGTGGCGCTCGAGGCCGCGGCGGCCACCGTGCCGATCCTCCTCGTCGAGCAGAACCTCGCCGTGGTGCGCAGGCTCGCCGCCGGGGCGATCGTCCTGGCCGGCGGCCGCGTGGTCCACCGGACGGACAGTGCGCGCGGCCTGCTCGACGACGAGCCCCTCACCCGCCGCCTCCTCGGAGTGGGAGGCGAGCCGCACGAGGGCGACGGGCCCAGCGTCCGGCACCGCCCGCCGTCGTCCGCGGCCACGGCGACCGGAAACGGAGGCGCCCTATGAGCACCGTCATCCTGCTCACCGTCACGGGCCTGGGCCTGGGGGCGCTGTACTTCCTCGTCGCCTCCGGACTGTCCCTGATCTACGGGCTCATGGGCGTGCTGAACTTCGCCCACGGCTCGTTCCTCACGCTGGGGGCGTTCCTCGGCTGGGAGGTTGCTCGCAGGCTGGGCGCTGACTCGTGGTGGGTCTTCCTGCTCTCCCTCCTGGTGGGCGCCGGGGCCGGTGCCGCCGTCGCCGCGGTCACCGAACTTGCCCTCATCCGCCCCCTCTACCTCAGGCACATCGAACAGGTCCTGGTCACCGTCGGCCTCGGGCTCGCAACCGTCGCGCTCTTCGACGGGATCTGGGGAACGGACGCCGTCTACATCGGCGGGCCGGCTTGGTTTAAGGACACGACCGACGTCCTCGGCGCGAAGGTCCCCAACGACCGCTTCGTCGCCATCATCTGCGCGGCCGCCGTGCTCGCAGGCCTCGTGCTCTTCCTCAAGCGCACCCGCTACGGGCTCATCATCCGCGCCGGAGTCGAGAACCGCGCCATGGTCACGGCGCTCGGCATCGATGTGCGGAAGGCCTTCACGCTCGTGTTCGCCATCGGCGGGGCCGCCGCCGGCCTCGGGGGAGTGCTCGCGAGCCACTACTTCGGCTACGTCTCGCCGCTGCTCGGCGGATCGCTGCTCATCTTCGCGTTCATCGTCACCGTCATCGGAGGCCTCGGCTCCCTCACGGGTGCAGCCATCGCCTCCGTCGGGGTGGCTGTCCTCCAGCAGTTCGCCAACTTCTACTTCGGGATCGGGGACTTCATCGTGGTGCTGGCGCTCGCCGTCGTGCTGCTCGTGCGGCCACGCGGACTCATGGGAGCGGCGGCATGAGCCGCGGGGCAACGCGGCGCGCGGCCGCTCCGCGCGGCGCCATGGCACGCATGCCGTGGGGGCGCGCGGCGGGCGGGGCCGCCGCACTGCTCGTCCTCGCCGTCCTGCCGCTGTTCGCGATCGACCTCCCGGGCGTCCTTCCCGGCCCCACGTACACGCCGGGCTCGCTCCAGCTGCTCGCGCTGTGCTTCGCCATGGCGGCGGCGGCGCTGAGCTACCACCTCCTCCTCGGTGCAGCGGGCCTGCTCTCGTTCGGACACGCCCTCTCGTTCGGCGCCGGCGTCTACGGGCTCGCCGTGATCCTCGGCCAGCTCGGGCTCCCGCTGGTGCCTGCGGCGCTGCTCGCCCTCCTGCTCGCGATCATCCTCGCCCTCGTGGTCGGCAGCATCAGCCTCCGCGTAAGCGGGATCCCGTTCGCCATGGTCACGCTCGCGTTCGCGCAGGCCGGGTCGGTGCTCGTGCGCCGCAACCCCGGGGGCGCGACGGGCGGCGATGAGGGGCTGAGCCTGGCGACCCAGAACCTGCCGGACAGCCTCGTCGGCGTGGTGAACACCCGGAACCTCTACTGGCTCGCGCTCGTGGCGCTCGTCCTCGTCTACGCGGTGGTCCTCTGGATCCAGTCGAGCCGCGCTGGGCACGTCGCCGAGGCCGTCCGCGAGAACGAGCTGCGGGTGCGGGTCCTGGGCCTCTCCCCGTTCGCGCCCAAGCTGCTCATCTTCACCGTGGGCAGCGCCCTCGCCGCGGTCGCCGGGATGCTGTACCTGCTCCTCCAGTCCGGTGCGGTGCCCCGTTCGGTGTCCTCCGACCTCACCATCACGCTCCTGGTCATGGTGGTCCTCGGGGGCGTCGGCTCGCGCTGGGGGGCGATTGTCGGCGGAATCCTCTACACGCTCCTCGACCAGCGCCTCGCGGCCCTCGCGGCCTCTCCTTCGATCAAGGAGCTCCCACCGGTGCTGCGCATCCCTCTCTCGGAGCCCCTGTTCATCCTCGGTACGCTGTTCATCCTGGTGGTGCTGTTCCTGCCCGGCGGACTCGCGGGCACTGCGGGCCGGCTGCGCGCACGACGGCGGGGAGCTGGCCCCGTGCCCGAGCCCGCCGAGCGTCTCGAGAAGGTCCTGGAGGACGCATGAGCGAACTGGCACCCGGCACCGGCCGGGCATCGATGGCAGCGCCTGACGGCCTGCACACCCTCGGCCGCTGGACCGCGGACCGGGCCCGCAGCACTCCGGACAGGGTCGCCGTGGACGACCGCGGCGTGAGCGTCACGTACCGCGAGCTCGACTCGCGGGCGGCGGCGCTCGCCGACGCCTTCCGCTCGGCCGGGTACGGCCCGGGGCTGCGGATCGCGACCCTCACCGGCAACAGTTCCGACCACGTGGTCCTCTTCTTCGCGTGCGCCAAGGCCGGCCTGACCCTCGTCCCGCTCTCGTGGAGGCTCGCCCCGGCCGAGCTCGCCGAACAGCTGGGCATAGCCGACCCGGCACTGCTCGTGGTGGAGCCCGAGCATGCCGCACTCGGCGCCGCGGCCACCGCGCTGCTGCCGGTCCCGCCGCCCACGGCGGAGCCCGGCCGAACGGGCATCGAGCGCACGATGCCGCGGCTGGGCGACGCGCTGCCGAGGCACCCCGTCGCCGATGACGACCCGCTCCTGGCGGTCTTCACCTCAGGCACCTCCGGCCAGCCCAAGGCAGCCGTCCTCACCCACGCGAACTGCTTCTGGACCAACCTCTCCTTCTCGCGCACCGTGGAGATCGGGCGCGACGACGTGGTCCTGTGCGTGATGCCCCAGTTCCACGTGGGCGGCTGGAACATCCAGGCCCTCCTCGCCTGGTGGACGGGGGCAACGGTAGTGCTCGAGCGGGGCTTCGACGCCGCACGCGTCCTCAAGCTCATCGCGCTGCGCGGTGTGACCACCATGATGGGAGTCCCCACGCACTACCTCATGCTGTCCCAACAGCCCGGGTTCGCCGACGCCGATCTGACGAGCCTCACGCGCGCCGTCGTGGGCGGGGCGCCGATGCCCGCGCCGCTGCTGCGCACATGGCACGCGCGCGGCGTTGCCCTCACCCAGGGCTACGGACTCACGGAGGCCGGCCCCAACGTGCTCTGCCTGGCCCCTGAGGAGGCGCTCCGGCGGGTCGGATCGGCCGGCACTCCGTACCCGCACGTCGACGTCGCTGTCGCGGACCCGGCAACCGGCCATGAGGTTGCAGGCCCCGGTCGGGGCGAGCTGTGGGTGCGTGGTCCAGGGGTGTTCGCGGGATACCTCGACGACCCGGCCGCTACCGCTGAGGTGCTCACCGACGGGTGGCTGCGGACGGGGGACATCGTCGAGCGCGACGAGGAGGGGTTCCTGCGGATCGTGGACCGGCTCAAGGACATCTACATCTCGGGCGGAGAGAACGTCTCGCCGTCCGAGGTCGAGCAGGCGCTCCTGGCCCACCCGGCGGTCGCCGACGCCGCCGTGATCGGCGTGCCCGACGACCGGTGGGGTGAAGCGGGGGCCGCGTTCGTCGTCGTGCGCGACGGCGCGGCGACCGACGCCGAGGAGCTCACCGAGCATCTCCGTGCCGTCCTCGCGCACTTCAAGGTGCCCCGCACCATCGAACTGGTCGAGCACATCCCGCGCTCGGGTCTGCACAAGGTCGCCAGGTCGAGGCTGCGGCAGGCCCGCGCGGCCGAGGAGCGGCGATGAGCACGCAGCCGCGGACGGCCCGCGGCACGCGGACACGGTCCAGGCTCGTGGCAGCGGCCGAGGAGGTCTTCGCCTCCGCGGGCTACCACGATGCGTCGATCGTGAAGATCACCGAGCGCGCGGGAATCGGCCTCGGCACCTTCTACCTGTACTTCGCGGGCAAGCAGGAGATCTTCGACGAGGTGGTGGACGACCTCAACGCAAGGGTGCGGCGCGCGATGACCGAGGCGGCCAGGGCCGCGCCGTCCCGCCTCGAGGCAGAACGGGCCGGGTTCCGGTCCTTCTTCCGGTTCACGGCCGAGCACCCTGCCCTGTACCGGATCATCCGGCAGGCCGAGTTCGTCTCGCCAGCGGCCCAGCGGCGGCACTACGAGAGGATCGTCCGCAGCTACGTGCAGGGACTCACCGCCGCGCAGGCTGCGGGGGAGATCCGGCCGATCGACCCCGAAGTGGCCGCATGGGCGCTCATGGGCATGGGCGAGCTCTTCGGCATGCGCTACATCCTGTGGGCCGCGGAGGATGCGGCACACGCCGGGGGAGACGCGGACGGAGTAGCCCTGCCGACGGACATTCCCGACCACGTGCTGGACACGCTCATGGACTTCATCCGGCGGGGCCTCGCCCCCGCCGACCGCCAGGAGGCGGGCACACCGAGAGAGGGCACTTCCCATGACTGACATGCCTGCCTACCGCACCCTCGACGTCGAGGTGAGAGGCGGCCGGCTGCGTGCTGGCGAGTGGTCACGCACCATACCGGCCGACCATCACGGGGGGCCGCTTGTCCTCGCAATCCACGGCATCACCGCCTCCCATCGTTCCTGGGCCCCGGTCGCCCGGGCGTTGCTCGACGGGGCGGGGCACGACGGCGCGGGGCACGACGGCGCGGGCCCGGCGGTTCCCGGCGACGCGCCTCGTCGGCTGCTCGCCCCAGACCTGAGGGGGCGCGGCCGCAGCAACGCGCTTCCCGGGCCCTTCGGAATGGCCCAGCACGCCGATGACATGGCCGCCCTCCTGCGCGCCGCCGGTGCGTCCTCCGACGCGCCCGCCGTCGTCCTGGGCCACTCGATGGGCGCCTTCGTCTCGCTCGTCCTCGCAGACCGGCACCCGGAGCTCGTGGACCGCCTCATCCTCGTGGACGGCGGACTGCCGCTCGAGCTGCCCGCCGGGATGAGCCGCGAGGAGGCCCTGCACGCACTGCTGGGGCCGGCCATCCAGCGGCTCTCGATGGAGTTCCCCAGTGCCGAGGCGTACCTCGACTACTGGCGTCCCCACCCGGCCTTCGCGGGGACTTGGGGCGCCGACGTCGAGGACTACATCCGCTACGACCTCGACGGCGAGCCTCCCCACCTGCGTCCCTCCACAGCCCTGGCCGCCGTGGCCGGCGACAACGAGGACCTCTACGGGGGCGATGCGCTGCTCGGGGCCCTCGGGCGGCTGCGGGTTCCAACCGTTCTGCTCCGCGCCGAGCGCGGCTTCCTCGACGACCCGGCACGCCTTTACCCGGACGAGGCGCTCGACCGGGCCCGCCGGGAGTACCCCGGCATCGAGGTGCGCGATGTGCCCGGCACCAACCACTACACGATCATCATGGCGGACCCAGGTGCAGCCGTCGTTGCCCGCACAGTGGCCGAGGCGGTGCGGGAGCGGACGGACGGGCCACACGCCGTCCGGGCTGCCTCGCCGGAGCGGGTCTCCGACACGCCGGGCTGAGAACGGACTGCCGTCCGATGGCTGTGGTTATAGTCGAGCAGCCGGCGCCATCTGCCCCCCAGACCCGCCCGTGCGCCGGGCGACGGACGCGTGCGTCCCGACGGGCCCGAAAGCCATGATCCGCTTCGAGAATGTCACGAAGGTCTATGACCGCAAGGCCCGGCCCGCGCTCGATTCCGTGAGCCTGGAGGTCGAACGGGGCGAGTTCGCGTTCCTCGTGGGCGCGTCCGGCTCGGGCAAGTCCACGTTCCTCCGACTCGTCATGCGGGAGGAGCGCGCCACGAGCGGCTCCGTCTTCGTGGCCGGTCAGAACGTCGCGTCGCTGCCGAGCTGGCGGGTTCCCCGCCTCCGCCGCAGCATCGGCGTCGTGTTCCAGGACTTCCGCCTGCTGCCGCAGAAGAACGTCTTCGCCAACGTCGCCTTCGCGATGCAGGTCATCGGCCGCAGCAGGGCGATCATCCGCGACGCTGTCCCGGAGGTGCTCAAGATGGTGGGGCTCGACGGCAAGGAGCACCGGATGCCGCATGAGCTCTCCGGAGGTGAGCAGCAGCGCGTTGCCATCGCCCGCGCCGTCGTGAACCGGCCCGGGATCCTCCTCGCCGACGAGCCCACCGGCAACCTGGACCCCACGACGAGCCAGGGGATCATGCACATCCTGGACCGCATCAACCAGAACGGCACCACCGTCGTCATGGCCACGCACGATACCGACATCGTCAATTCGATGCGCAAGCGGGTGATCGAGCTCGTGGACGGAGAAGTGGTCCGCGACGAGGCGAGGGCACTGTACACGGCGATGATCCCGGCGGTCGGTCAGGAGGAACGCTCGTGAGGGCCGCCTTCATCCTCGGGGAGATCGCCGGCGGCCTCCGCCGGAACCTCACCATGGTCGTCTCCGTGATCCTCGTGACCTTCGTATCGCTCACGTTCGTCGGCGCAGCCGGCATGCTCCAGCTGCAGATCAACCAGATGAAGGGCTACTGGTACGACCGCGTCCAGGTGGCCATCTTCCTGTGCAACGGCACCTCGAGTGCTCCCGGGTGCGCCTCCGGCGCCGTCACCGACGACCAGCGCTCGGCTCTGGAAGGCCTCCTGAGCTCGCCCGCCGTTTCCCAGTACGTCGCCGACTACCACTATGAGTCGCAGCAGGAGGCGTACCAGCACTACCGTGACCAGTTCGCCAACTCGCCCATCGTGGACTCCGTAACCCCGGACCAGCTGCCCGCATCCTTCCGGGTCAACCTCAAGGACCCCCAGAAGTACCAGATCATCTCGGAGACGTTCTCCTCCCGCCCGGGCGTGCGCCTCGTGAGCGACCAGCGGGAGGTCCTCGAGAGGCTCTTCTCCGTCATGAACGCGGCCTCGCTCGTGGCCATTGTCATCGCAGGGATCATGATCGTCTGCGCCATCCTGCTGATAGCCACCACCATCAGGCTCTCGGCGTTCTCACGACGGCGCGAGACGGGCATCATGCGGCTCGTGGGAGCATCCAAGCTCATGATCCAGCTGCCGTTCGTGCTCGAGGGGACGATCGCCGCGGTGGTCGGTGCCCTGCTGGCCTCGGGCACACTGTGGGCCGTGGCCAAGTTCTTCCTCGGCGACATGCTCACTGCCCAGTACCCGGGCACCGCGTTCATCTCGCCGTCGCAGACCCTCGTGCTCGCACCGCTGCTGATTGCCCTGGGCGTGGTCCTCGCAGGGGTGTCTTCGATGCTGACCCTCCGTCGGTACCTCAAGGTCTAGGCGCGCAGGAGGCGAACCACAGATGATGAGCTCCCCGTTGGCACGTGCCGCACTGCCACAGAACGTCCGCGCGGCGGTCCGCCGCGCCGTCGGCCTCTCGGCGACGGTCGCGCTCGTGGTCGGCCTCTCGGTCACCGGGTCTGCCGTCAGCGGCCCCGCGGCAACAGCGGACAACCTCGACGACCAGAAGGCCCAGCTGGAGCAGCGCGCCCAGGACGTCAAGGAGTCCCTCGAGTTCCTCGACGGGAAGATCCAGCAGACGGCCGCGGATCTGGCCACGTACCAGGCGCAGCTGCCCGGCGCCCAGCAGGCGCTCCTCGACGCCCAGGGCAGGGTGACCACGGCGACGAACGAGGTCAACGCCCTTGCCGTGCGCGTCGATGCCGCCCAGCAGAACAAGGCGAAGATCACCGCCCAGATCGAGGCAGACCGCGGCAAGATGGACAGCACCAAGAAGCTCATCGGCGAGATCGCGAGCGAGTCCTATATGTCCGGCGGGGTGCCCTCGAGCATCGGCGTGATGCTCGGCTCGGGGGACAAGGACTCCCTGACCGGCTCCCTTGACCTCGCCGACACCGTCATGGAGAGCCAGAACAGCGCCCTCGAGCAGCTGTCGCAGCAGAACGCGGCGAATGTGAACTCACAGGCGCGCCTCGACGCCGTCGAGGCGGAGATCAAGGACCTCAAGGCGAAGGCGGACGAGGCGCTCGCAAGGGAACAGGCTGCCCGGGATGATGCCGCGGCGAAGAAGGCCGCCGTGGACAAGCTGGTCGACGACACCGGCCGGCTCAGCCGCGAGCTCGAGGCTCAGCGACCCGCGATCCAGCAGCAGATCGCCGACGTCAAGGCGCAGCAGGACCAGGTCGCGGCGCAGATCGCCGAGCGGGACCGGAAGCTGCGCGAGGCGTGGGAGGCCGAGCAACGGCGGATCGCGGCGCAGCGCGCGGAGGAGGCGCGCCAGGCGGCCATCAGGGCGGGGCAGGAGCGGGCGGCAGCTGAGGCGGCGGCTCAGGCGGCTGCCGACCAGGCCGCAGCCGAAACCCGGCAGGCGAAGGCCGCCGCGGTCACCCAGTCCTCCTGGGGGCTCATCCATCCGTTCCGCGGCATCCCGATCACGTCGGGCTACGGATGGCGGGCAACCCCGCCGGGCACCATCGACTTCTACGGCACCGGAGGCTACATGCACACCGGCATCGACTTCGGGGCGCCCTGCGGCACGCCCGTCTACGCTCCCGCCGCCGGGACCGTGACCACCGCGGGCTGGACGAACGGCGGCGGCGGGTACACGGTCATGATCTCCCACGGCGTGGTGAACGGGAACTCGCTCACCACGGTCTACTACCACAACTCGAGCGTGCAGGTGTCGGTAGGACAGTCGGTGGCCCAGGGCCAGCTCATCGCGTACTCGGGCAGCACCGGCAACTCCACGGGCTGCCACGCGCACTTCGAGACCTGGCTCAACGGCAGCCCGGTGGATCCGATGGGCCTGCTGTAGACTATCCTGATTCAAACCCCGCAACCCGAGGAGTTCTGACGTGCCCAGAGAGAGTGGCCGGAAGGTCGTGGCCACCAACCGAAAGGCCCGGCACGACTACGAGATCATCGACGCGTGGGAAGCGGGCCTCGTGCTCATGGGCACCGAGGTGAAGTCCCTGCGCGAAGGACATATCTCACTCGCCGAGGGATTCTGCCACTTCGACAGGGGCGAGCTCTGGCTCGAGGCCGTCAACATCCCCGAGTACTCGCAGGGCTCGTGGACCAACCACCCTTCCAAGCGCAAGCGCAAGCTCCTCCTGCACCGGGACGAGCTGATCAAGATCGAGCACAAGGTCAACGAGTCCGGCCTCACTGTGGTCCCGCTCCAGGTGTACTTCAGCGACGGCCGTGCGAAGGTCGAGATCGCGCTTGCCCGCGGCAAGCGGGACTACGACAAGCGGCAGGCCCTGCGAGAGGCACAGGACAAGCGCGAGGCGCTCCGCGAGCTGAGGGCGCGCAACCGTCGCTGAGGACCGCGTGGGGACCGAGGGAACGGGAGGCTCCGTGGCTGCGCAGAAGGTGAGGATCTGGGCCGCCGTGGCGGCTGGGATCGTCGCAGTCCTGGCAGCGGTCGCCGCGCTTGCGTTCCCACGCCTCCTCGGGCAGACGGGGGAGAGCACGACGGCGCCGCCAGCCTCCCCCTCCCAGTCACCTACGGACGGGGTGACCCCGGGGACGGCGCCGGCGAGCCCGAGCGGCTCGCCCAGCGCCACCGCGACAGCCACGACGGCGGGTGCCCCCGCGCCGTCGTCCGCGCCCGGTTCCGCCGCGCCCGCCAGCCGCGCAGCGACGCTCCTGGCCTCCATGAGCCTCGAACAGCGGGCAGGCCAGGTGATGATGGTCGGCTCGCCCGTGGCTGGGCCGGATGCCGCAGTCCGAGATGCGGTGGGGCGGCTGCACGTGGGCAACGTCTTCCTGAAGGGACGGACGACTGCCGGTGCGAACGCTGTGGCGGGCGTCGTCGCCGCGCTCAAGGGGGAAGCGGTCCGGGGATCCGGCGGGGCTGCTCCCTTCGTCGCGACGGACCAGGAGGGCGGCCAGGTCCAGATCCTGCGGGGTCCAGGCTTCTCCGAGATGCCCACGGCCCTCGCCCAGGGCTCCATGGATGCCGGTGCGCTCAGGGCGTCGGCCGCAGCCTGGGGCAGGGAGCTGGCCGCGGCCGGGGTGAACGTCAATCTCGCGCCCGTCATGGACACCGTGCCGTCCGCGGCCTTCGCTCCCCAGAATGCGCCGATCGGCCGCTTCCAGCGCGAGTTCGGGTACAGCCCCCAGACCGTTTCCGCCCATGGCATCGCCTTCGCCCACGGCATGGCGGACGCCGGGGTCGCCGCGGTCCCCAAGCACTTCCCCGGCCTCGGCCGGGTGACCGCCAACACGGACACCGCCGCCGGCGTCGCGGACGGCACCACGGGCCGCCACGACCCCTACGTGGCGCCCTTCGCGGACGCAGTCCGCGCCGGCGTCCAGTGGATGATGATCTCCAACGCGCGCTACCCGGCGATTGACCCTGAGAACGACGCCGTCTTCTCGCCCACGGTCATCGGGGGGATGCTCCGCGGCGACCTCGGGTTCCGCGGGATCGTCGTCTCTGACGACGTGTGCGATGCCGTGCAGCTTTCCAGCACTGCCCCCGAGCAGCGGGGCGTCGGGTTCCTCGCGGCGGGCGGGACCATGGTGCTGTGCACCAACGCCCAGACCGCGCCGCGTCTGTGGCAGGGGATGGTGGACCGGGCGCGCTCCGATCCGGCCTTTGCCCGTACCCTCAACGCGGCCGCCCTGGCCGTGCTCGAGGCCAAGGACAGGGCCGGGCTCCTGCCCCGGTGAGCCAGAGGCACCTCCCAGCCAGTGTCGGGGGGAAACTCCGCGAGGCGGGAATAGTGCAGCGGCCCCCCGCGCTATACTGGGTGCTCCGGCGGTGCACGCAGCTGCCGGGCCCGAGCGTAGCGGCTCGGAGCGGTTTGACAACCACATACGGGGATGATCGGTTTCGACGGTGTAGGTCGAGACAGGGGAAGCGGGCCGAGGATGCAGAGTCATCTCGTCAACGCTCTCTGCAAACCAATAAGTGCCAACTCTAAGCGCACTGACTTCGCCCTCGCTGCCTAAGTAGCGAGCAAGTCCGTCAGCCCGGGATTGCTATCGTCCCGGATCCTGGCGTCATCTAGATAGCCACTGCTGGCAGCCCTCGTCGTCGGGGCTGCTGGGACTTCAAGGCGACTGGGCCCGGGTCAGCCACTGGTGTGCATGATGGCTGGGGCCGAGAAATCCCAACGCACACTGCGCCCGGAGAATACCTGGCAAAGCCGCACCGGACGGGGGTTCAATTCCCCCCATCTCCACCCTGCGTGAGCGCCCTCGGTCCTCGGACCGGGGGCGCTCTTTCTGTCACGGAGTTCCCAGCGTGTCGGGGGGTGCAAAGCCAGCACATGGGACGAGAGTAGCGGCATGGACGGCATGCGGCCCCGAAGGCCAGCCCTGGCGGCCGCGGTGCGCGTGCCAGTGCTCTTGGCGGCCCTCTGCTCCGTGGCGCTCACCGGGTGCACGGGATCCGCCGGCACGCCGGCAGCAGCGCCTTCGAGCACTCCTGCCGCACGCAGCGCCTCCCCGGGGGCGATTCCGCGGCCCGACCACATCGTGATCGTCGTCGAGGAGAACAAGTCGTTCGACGATGTGATGGGCCGCTCGGACGCGCCCTACATCAATTCCCTCGCGGCCGGCGGAGCCCTCTTCACTCAGGCCACCGGCGTCGCACACCCGAGCGAACCCAACTACCTCGCCCTCTTCTCCGGCTCCACCCAGGGCGTCACCGACGACTCCTGCCCGCACTCCTTCGGAGCAGACAGCCTCGGATCCCAGCTCATCAAGGCGGGAATGACCTTCGGCGGCTTCGCGGAGAGCCTGCCCAGCACCGGCTACCAAGGGTGCTCCTCGGGCGACTATGCCCGCAAGCACGCCCCGTGGACCGACTTCCCCGCGGTGCCGGCCTCCTCGAGCCAGCCCTTCAGCGCGTTTCCCCACGACTTCGCAACGCTCCCGACCGTCTCCATCGTGGTGCCGAACCTCGCCAACGACATGCACAATGGCAGCGTCAGCCAGGGCGACACCTGGCTCCGCGACAACCTCGATGCCTACGCCAAGTGGGCGCGCACGCACAACAGTCTCCTGATCGTCACGTGGGACGAGGACGACAGCCACTTCCAGAACCACATCGCAACCATTTTCAGCGGAGAACACGTCACGGCCGGAAAGTACAGCGAGCCGATCGATCACTACCGTCTGCTCGCGACCGTCGAGGCGGCCGAGGGACTGCCACTCCTCGCTCAGGCCGCCGCCACTGAGCCTGTCACCGACGTCTGGCATTGAGCGCTCGGACCCCCGAGGATGGGCGTGTGAGCGTTGCCGGCCGGAGCAGCCCACGGCGCGTCCTCCTCGCGGCCGTGACATCGAGCTGCCTCGTCATCGTGGACTCGACGGGAGTCTCGCTAGCCCTCCCTGCCATCCAGCGCGAGCTCGGCGGAGGGCTCGTGCTGCAGCAGTGGGTCGTGGACGGATACCTGCTGACCCTCGGTGCGCTGATCCTCGCCGCGGGCGCGCTCGCGGACCGGTACGGCATCGAACGGCTCCTCCTCACGGGTGCCGCCGTCTTCACCCTGACCTCGGTGGCGTGCGGGCTGGCCCCCACGGGCGCGGTCCTCGTGACGGCACGCATCCTCCAAGGCGCCGCGGGCGCTGTCATCACGCCCAGCGCCCTCGCGCTCATCACCGCCTCGACCGCCGGTCCCGCGAGGATGCGGCTCATTGCGAGGTGGACGGCGTGGACGGCGGCTGCGTCCGTGGCCGGTCCCTTCGTCGGAGGTGCCATCGTCACGCTGGGCAGCTGGCGGTTCGTCTTCCTCGTCAACCTCATACCGGCCGCCGTCCTGGCCCGCCCGCTGCTCGTGCTGGGCCGCACCGCCCCGCCGCCCGCGAGGCGGACGGGACCGTTCGACGTCGTGAGCGCTGCCCTCAGCGTGGCAGGTCTCGGGGGCCTCGTGCTCGGCCTGATCTGGCAGTCCCAGCTGGGCTGGGACCATCCCGCGGTGGTCGGCTCCCTTGCCGTCGGCATTACTGCCACGGCGTCCTACGTGCTGCGGCAGCGGCGCGCGCGGTCCCCCCAGCTTCCGCTGGGCCTGTTCCGGGAGCGGGCCTTCGCAGCGGGGAACGCGGCCACCCTCTGGGCCTACGGAGCGCTCGGACTCGGCTCGTTCCTCGTGGGCCTGTACCTCCAGCAGCGCATGGGACTCACCGCCTTCGCCGCGGGCCTGGCCATGCTCCCGGCCACCCTTCCGATGCTCTTCCTCTCGAGCCGCGTGGCACGCGTCGCTGCCCGCACGGGGCCGCGGCTGCCCATGGCAGCCGGGCCAGCCCTCGCGGCGGCCGGCTTCGCGTGGCTGGCGCTGTCCACTCCGCCGCTGGCCTACTGGACCAACGTCTTCGGACCGATGGTCCTCCTCGGGATCGGCCTCGCCGTCATGGTCGCGCCCCTGACGGCCACGGTGCTCGGCGCCGTCCCGCCGGGCTCGGAGGGCGTCGGATCCGCCGTGAACAACGCGGTCGCACGGGTCGCCTCGCTGGTCGCCATCGCTGCATCCGGCGCCATCACGGGCGGGACGCTCGACGACGCGGGGTTCCGCCGCGGGGCCGCGGCCACCGCAGCGCTGCTCGCCGCGGCCGCGGCGACGTCTGCGGCCTGGATCCCGAGCGCTAGGATCGTCCCACCGAACCCGCGCACAGGCGAGCCGACTCGGACGGAGCGGACCCATGACCAGTGAACCGACCCGGCGCAGCGATGCCCGGCGCAGGCCTGCGGTCGACCCTGAGGTGCAACAGGGGCCGTGGGGCGTGCTGCACGCTGCGCTGGCCTTCCTCCTGGAGGTGGCTGCTCTCGCGGCCTTCTGGTACATCGGCAGCAGGCTCATCCATGGCGTGGGCGGCCTTGCGCTCGGCCTCGGCGTGGCGGCCGTGTTCGTCGGCGTGTGGGCGGTCTTCGTGGCGCCGCGGGCGCCGCGGAGGATCCCGTGGCCGTGGAGGCCCGTGGCCGCGCTGGCGCTGTTCATCGCCGCGGGCGCGGGGCTCCTCGCCGTGGGGCAGGCCCTCGGCGCGGCGATGATCGCCGTGGCGGTGGTGGACGCGGGCCTCGCGTTCTGGCTCAGGAGCCGCGTTTAGCCCGCGACCGATGTGCCGGCTGGCCGGCAAAGCCAGTCCGCAGGCCGGTCCGGGTGATCAGTCCGTGGTGTCGGTCTGCTCGAGCGTGCAGCCAGGATGGGTGCGGTCACTGTGCACCCAGACGGCGTCTCCGACCTCGACCGCCACATCGAAGTCCCGGGCTGCCTCGCCGTGGCCGAGACGGATCACGAGTGGGCCGCCGAACGGCTTGCGCCGGACGACCGTGAGATCGGTTCCCAGCTCGATCCGCTCGCCGGCGAGGTACCGCAGCAGCTCCGGGTTCTCGTCGCTGATGCGGGTGATCGTTCCCTCATGCCCTGGGTCCAGCTCGTCCAGGCGGTGAGCTTCGATCCGGGGGACGTGGCCGCTTCCCGTGGGGATGGGGTCACCGTGCGGATCATGCGATGGCCTGCCGAGCTTGGCGTCGAGCCGCTCGACGAAGAGGTCCGAGACGGCATGCTCGAGAAGCTCCGCCTCGACGTGCACCTCGTCCCAGCCGTAGCCCAGCTCCGTGACGAGGAACGTCTCGAGCAGGCGGTGGCGCCGGACCATCGTCAGCGCCACGCGCTGGCCCTCCTCGGTGAGCCGCACTGCGCCGTACGGGCGGTGGTCCACGAGGCCCAGGTCCTTGAGCTTGCGCACCATCTCCGACACCGAGGAGTTCGCCACCCCCAACCGTGCCGCGAGCTGGGAGGGCGTGATCGGGGTGTCCTGCCACTCGGTGAAGGCATAGATCGTCTTCAGGTAGTCCTCGGTCGAGGAGGAGAGCCGGCTCTTCACACGTCCACCCTAGTGTCTCCCTCAGCCGCTGCCTGAGAGCGTCAGCCAGAGCAGCACGATGTTCAGGACCACGACGAAACCTGCGCTCAGCCAGGATCCGACCACGAGGGGCAGCCTGAGGGTGAAGCCTCCCATGACGGCGGGCGAGGTGCTGAGGCGGATGAGCGGGATGAGCGCGAAGGGGATGCCGAAGCTGAGGACAACCTGGCTCACCACGAGCGCCCAGGTGGGATCCACGCCGAGCGCGAGCACGACGACGGAGGGAACCAGGGTGATTGCCCGACGCAGGAGCAGGGGGATGCGGCGCTCGAGGAGGCCCTCCATGATCGTGGCGCCCGCATACGATCCGACGGACGTCGATGCGAGTCCGCTCGCGAGAAGACCGACCGCGAAGGCGACGCCGACTCCCTGGCCGAGCGCATGCTCGATCGCGGCGTGGGCCCCCTCGATCGAGTCCGTGCCGTCGACCCCACCCAATGTTGCGGCCGCGAGGAGCAGCATGCCGAGGTTGACCACGCCGGCGACGCCGAGGGCGCTGACCACGTCCACCCGCGTCCCGCGCAGAAGGCGGCGGATGGCGCGTTCGGACACGGCGGTGTGCGGATCGGGCCGGTGCCGGTCCCGTGAGAGTGCCGAATGGACGTAGATGGCGTGCGGCATGACGGTGGCCCCGAGCATCGAGGCGGCGAGGAGGACTGAGTCTGCGCCGTCGAACCGGGGGAGGAGACCGCCTACGACGCCGGCCGGGGAGGGCGGGCTCAGTGCGAGGCCGGCGAGGAACCCGACGGTGATGACGGTGAGCAGGCCGACGATGGCCATCTCAAACTTCTGCTGGGTGCGGAAGTCCTGGATGGCGAGAATTCCCATGGACACCACGCCGACGGCGAGGGCACCGAGGGGGAGCGGCACGCCGAAGAGCAGCCGCAGGGCGACCGCTCCGCCGACGACTTCGGCCAGATCCGTCGCGAGGGCCACCACCTCCGCCTGCATCCAGAACAGTCTCCGGCCTGCGGGCCGCAGTCGCTTTCCGAGGAGTTCGGGGAGCGTCCGGCCGGTGACGACGCCGAGCTTGGCGGAGAGGTACTGGATCAGCATCGCCATGAGGTTTGCTGCGACGAGGACCCAGACGAGCAGGTAGCCGTACCTCGCGCCGGCGGTGAGGTTCGCCGCGACGTTGCCGGGATCCACGTAGGCCACCGAGGCGACGAAGGCAGGACCGAGCACGCTCAGCAGGAAGGCCCATCGGCCCTGAAGGCCGCGGGCCTTCACTCCCGCCGCCGTGCTGGCCGCCCTGCCCACACTGCCTCCTCGCCTTGGCATCCGGGCCCAAGCACGAACTCGTTTAACCAGACCGACGTCCTGTTTTTCGGTGTGCCTAAACCCTACTCCGGGGCGTGTGAGCCCTCAAGACCGTGCGCCGCCCGCGCGCGCCAGGCCTGGGCAACGTAGGGCAACGCCAGGACGTCGCCCCACGAATGGCCCAGATGCTCCAACAGGTACCAGGCGAGGTTGTCCTCGACCTTCCGCCGATGCTTCTCCGATGCGCGCAGGTAGTAGCTGCGCGACTTGGCCAGCTCCACGATGCCTTCCGGCGTGATGCGGTCCTCCCAGCGGATCTCGAGTGACTCCCATCCCCGCAGTTCCGGGCCCGACGGCGGGTGGTAGTCGGGCTTGTGGACGTCGCCGGCATGCATGATCCTGGACAGCCGGTGCACCCAGGGCACCTGCGTGTCGAGCTGGTTCCACACCAGGCCCACCCGGCCCCCGGGGCGGAGCAGGCGCGCGGCTTCGCGCGTGGCGGCCCCGGTCTCGAACCAGTGCCATGCCTGTGCGGCGACGACCACGTCCGCACAGGCGTCCGGCAGTCCCGTGTGCTCGGCCGGCGCGACCACGCAGCGCACACCGGGCAGCTGACGAGCGAGCTGGGCGAGCATGTCCTCGGACGGGTCCACCGCGGTGGCCTCGAGCCCGGCGGCGACCAGCAGCTGGGTGAACTTGCCCGTGCCGGCACCGAGGTCCACCGCCGTCCGCGCACCCTCGGGAAGGATCCAGGCGAGCGCCTCGGGGGGATAGCCGGGACGCACCCTGTCGTAGTGCTCGCCCCCGGAGGTGAAGGCGCCTGCGAGCTCGCGCCGCCGCGCGTCGTCGTACTTCGGACCGCCGCGCCTCATCCCCCGCCCTCCCGGCCCCCGGCGTGGCGGCCTAGCCCTACCACTCTACGGGGAGCGCAGGACGCCGCTCAGTCGGCACTCGCGCACGGGGCGGCCCCCGCCGTTCCCGGCGTGTTCGGCGCCCACGAGGGGAAGGGCCGCGTGTCTCGGGCAGGAACCCAGCGCCCCTCGTCCACGGTGTAGTCGATCCCCGGCCCGCGCTCCGTCAGCTGGGCCACCCCGGCCAGGAGCCGCTCGACGTCCTCGAGCCGCGAGCCGAGGCCGAAGCTCGCCCGCAGCGATCCGGACGGCAGGCCGAGCCGGGCGAGGAGCGGGTGTGCGCAGAAGCGCCCGTCCCGCAGTCCCACGCCGTGCTCGGCCGAGAGGAAGGCCGCGACGAGCCCGGCGTCGTACGCATCGACGGAGAAGTTCACCACGCCGATGGCGTCCAGGGAGTCCGCGAAGAGCCGGTGGACTCTCACGCCCCTGATCCCCTCCAGACCGCTGGCGAGCGCCTCCCTGAGCTGCTGCTCGTGCCGGTGCCAGGCGTCGGGATCGAGGGCGCCGAGCGCCTGCGCGGCACGGGCGAGGGCGGCCGCCCCGAGGACGTTGGGCGACCCTGCCTCGTGCCGCGCCGCCCCGAGCGCCCAGCTCGCGGACTCGAGACGGACCTCCCGCACCGCGCCGCCTCCCGCGAGGTGTGGCCGGCCGGCGTCGAGCCAGTCTGGCCGGCCCACGAGCACGCCAGCGCCGAACGGGGCATAGAGCTTGTGGCCGGAGAAGGCGAGGTAGTCGATCGCCGTCCGCTCGTCCTCGGGCGCCGCCGTGATGCGGCGGTGCGGGGCGAGCTGTGCGGCGTCGACCGCGATCCGGGCGCCGTGCGCATGCGCGAGCGCTGCGAGCTGAGCAAGGGGGAGGACCTCGCCTGTGACGTTCGACGCCCCGGTCACGGCGAGCAGGGCCACCCCGCCGGCCGCCAGCTCGGACTCGAGCCGCCCGAGGGTCTCGGCGATGGTCGGCGCGGCGGTCACGCTGCGGTGGGCGCGGCGCTGCCACGGCAGGAGGTTCGCGTGGTGCTCGATGTCCAGGTAGAGCACGTCCGCGCCCTCCGGGACGCAGCCGGCGAGGAGGTTGAGGGAGTCGGTCGTGTTCCGGGTGAAGACGACGGCGTCGTCGGGCCGCGCCCGCACGAACCGGCGGACGGCACTTCGGGCGCTCTCGTAGACGCTTGTGCTCACCTGCGACGCGTAGCCGGCGCCGCGGTGCACGCTCGCGTAGAACGGCAGTACCTCGAACAGGTGGGTGGCGACCTCCGCCAGCGCGGGGGCGGACGCCGCATAGTCGAGGTTGGCGTACCTCACCTCCCGGCCGTCCACGAGCGGGGCCTTGAGGTCCGCACCGACGACGGCGGCGAGCGGCTCGAGCGCATCGGGGAACCGTTCGCGCCACGCGGGGGAGGCCGGGGCCGTGGCGGGGGCGGGGGCGGCAGGAGTCGACAGGGCAGTGCTCATGGGCGTTCCTCACGCTGGAGGGACCCTTCTGGGGTCCGCGCTTGCCGCATCCGTTCCGGACCGGCCAGGTCGTCACCCGGGGCACCCCGCCGCGGAGGGAGGGTTGCCGGCCAGCAAACCGGGGTTTCGCGCTGGCGCTCGTGACCTTTCGAAGAAGACTAGGCCACGCGGCACCGGGGTGCACGCGTGGCCGCCGACTATGACCTGTGTGACGCGCTAGAGGAGGTCGTCGTGGTGGGGGTTGAGCCTGGCGAGGACCTCGGAGTGCAGGATGGCGTTGGTCGCGAGGGCATTGCCGCCCCAGGGCCCGTCTTCGCCCTCGAGGGAGGTGAACCGGCCGCCCGCCTCCGTGACGATCGGCACGAGCGCGGCCATGTCGTAGAGCGCAAGATCCGGCTCCGTCGCGATGTCCACGGCACCCTCGGCGACGAGGCAGTAGGACCAGAAGTCGCCGTAGGCCCGGGTGCGCCACACCGAGTCGGTGAGGCCGAGGAAATCATCGAGGCTGCCGCGGTCCTTCCAGCCCGAGAGCGAGGAGTAGGAGAGGGAGGCGTCGGCGAGTGAGGAGACATTGGAGACCTTGAGGCGGGTCGCGGAGGCCAGGGAGCGCCCCGTGTAGGCTCCGGCGCCGCGGGCCGCCCACCAGCGGCGGCCGAGGGCAGGCGCGCTCACGACGCCGACCACGACCTCGTCGCCGTCGGCCAGGGCGATGAGCGTGGCCCACACCGGGACGCCGCGGACGAAGTTCTTCGTGCCGTCGATGGGGTCGATGATCCAGCGGCGCGCGCCGTGGCCCGTCGTGCCGAACTCCTCGCCGATGACCGCATCCCGCGGGCGCGACCGCGAGAGCTGGCCCCGGATGGCCTCCTCGGCGGCGCGGTCGGCGTCGGTCACGGGGGTGAGGTCAGGCTTGGTCTCGACCTTGAGGTCGAGCGCCTTGAAGCGCTCCATGGTCTGCGCGTCGACCGAGTCCGCCAGCACGTGGGCGAGGCGGAGGTCGTCGTTGTACGTCTCGGTCGCTGAGGTCATGGACCCACGCTATCGTGACGGGACCGGCGCAAGCGTGAGGCTCCCGGCATGGACTAGCTGCCGAGCTCCTTCGTGTCCTGCGGCTCCTCGCGCGCGCCGGCGCCGAGAAGGCGGCGCAGTGACGCGAGCCGGGCCGGGCCGGCCTCGCCGGCATTCCCCGCGGCAACCCACGCATCGAGGCCGCACTCCACGGCGGCCGCGTCATGGCGGCAGCCCCGCGCGCACCCCTCGATGCCCGGCTCGAGGTCGGCGAACGCGTGCAGGATGCGGTCCGGGTCCACGTGGGCGAGGCCGAACGAGCGGATCCCCGGCGTGTCGATGATCCAGCTCCCAGGGGGCGAATCCTCCAGACGGAGTGCGAGCGCCGAGGAGGAAGTATGGCGGCCCCGCCCGGTGACCGCGTTGACCCCGCCCGTGGCCCGGTCCGCGCCCGTGAGGGCGTTGACCATCGTGGACTTGCCCACCCCTGAATGCCCCAGCAGCACGGTCACGTGGCCGTCGAGCTCTGCCCGCAGCGCGGCGACGGCCTCGTCGTCGAGCTTCGCCGAGGCCCCGTCCGCTCCCCGGGCGTCGATGCCCGCGCCCGCGGCGCCGTCGTCGTCGGTCTCTGCAGTCCTGCTCACGACGACCGTCAGGGGCAGCAGGCTGTAGTTGGCGAGCAGTTCTGCAGGGTCCTTCAGGTCTGCCTTCGTGACGAGCAGGAGCGGCTCGATCCCGGCGTCGTACGCGGCGACGAGCGCCCTGTCGATGAACCCGGTGCGGGGCTCGGGGTTCGCCGCGGCCACGACGATCACGAGCTGGTCCGCGTTCGCGACGACGGCGCGCTCGACCGGGTCCGTGTCGTCCGCGCTGCGCCGCAGCAGCGTCTCGCGCTCCTGGACGCGCACGAGCCGCGCGAGGGTGTCCGGCCTGCCCGAGACATCCCCGACCAGGCCCACGAAGTCCCCGGGCACGACGGCGGTGCGTCGCAGCTCCCGGGCCCGGGCCGCCACCACGAGGCGCTCCTGGGGCGTGTCCTCGTCCACGATTGCGGTGTACCGCCCCCGGTCCACGGTCACGATCCTGCCGACCACGGCGTCCTCGTGGCTCGGGCGGTCCTTGGTGCGCGGGCGCGTCCCGCGCTTGTTGGGGCGGATCCGGACGTCGCTCTCGTCCCATTCGCGCTGGGCCATGCTAGGCGCGGGCCCCGCCGACCCGCTCGGCTGCGTGCCCGGCCGACGCGCCGAGCATCCGCGCCCACATCAGGGGGAAGTCCGGCATCGTCTTGGACGTCGTGGCGATGTCGTCCACTTCGACTCCCCGCACCGCGAGTCCCCAGATGGCCCCCGCCGTAGCCATCCGGTGGTCCGCATAGGAGTGCACGACGGCGCCGTGCAGGGTCGCGGGGCGGATCACGAGGCCGTCCTCGGTCTCCTCCGCGTCCCCGCCCAAGCGCCGGATCTCCGCGACAAGGGCCGCGAGGCGGTCCGTCTCGTGGCCACGCAGGTGGGCGATCCCCGTCAGCCGCGAGGGCGAATCGGCAAGCGCGCAGAGGGCGGCCACGGTCGGCGCAAGCTCGCTCGTGTCGGCGAGGTCGGCCCCCGTGATGCGGTCGCCGCCGCGGACGGTGAGGGTGCCGCCGTCGAGCGTCACGGCCGCGCCGAGCTTCGGGAGGATCTCCCGCCAGGCATCCCCCACCTGCGTTGTGTGCTCGGGCCAGTTGGGGACACGGACGGTGCCACGGGTCGCAAGGGCTGCGGCGAGGAAGGGGCCCGCGTTGGAGAGGTCCTGCTCGATCCGGACGTCGAAGGCGCGGATGGGGCCGGGCGCGACGATCCAGTGGTCCGGCCGCGAGTCGTCGACCTCGACACCGGCACCGCGCAGCACCTCGACAGTCATGGCGATGTGGTCCAGGCTCGGGACGGGCCTGCCCGAGTGCTCAAGGTGGAGGCCCTCCGTGAAGCGCGCACCGGCGAGCAGGAGGGCGGAGACGAACTGGCTCGAGCCGCTCGCGTCGACGACAATATGGCCGCCGCGGACCTCACCCGTCCCGTGCACGGCGAACGGCAGCGACCGGGGCAGTTCGCCGTCGGCCGCGGAGGGGCCCACGGGCGAGACCGCCACGCCGAGCGCCTCCAGAGCGTCGATCACCGCGCCCATGGGCCGCACCCGGGCGTGGGGATCGCCGTCGAAGGCGATCTCACCGCGGGTGAGCGCCGCAACGGGCGGGACGAACCGCATGACAGTGCCCGCGAGGCCGCAGTCGACAGCGGCGCGGCCCAGATCAGGTCCTGGTGCGCGGATCGGCACCACCTCGAAGTCCGGCCCGTATTCGCCGTCTCCTTCAACCTCCGTGATGCCCGCTCCGAGCGCACGGAGGGCCTGGACCATGAGCGCCGAGTCGCGCGAGTGCAGGGGGGCCCGCAGCCTCGACGGGCCGTCCGCGAGGGCGGCCAGGACGAGGTAGCGGTTGGTCAGCGACTTCGATCCAGGAACGGTGACCGTGGCGTCAACGGGCCGTTCGGCGAAGGGCGCGGGCCACGGTGCTGTCACGCGAAGACGTCCGAGGCTGCGCTCCGCGCGTCCTTCGCGACGGAGCGCACCGAGCGCTGGGCCTTGCGGCTCGCCTTCCTGAGAGCCTTGCTGGTGCCCTTCTGGGCCTCGGCGATGCCCTTCTCCGCGCCCGCGAGCTGGCGGCGGCCGGCCTTGGCTGCGTCCGAGGCGATGTTCTGGGCACGCCATGCGAGCGAGGGGTGGCCGTTCGTGTCGACGCTGGCGAGGAGCACTCCGCCGAGCAGGGAGAGGTTCTTGAGCAGGCCCGAGCGGCGGGCATCGCGCCCGGTCGGGGTGCTGATGTCCGCGCTGCGCCACTCGACGAAGGTGTTGAGCGCGCTCGTGAGCGCCAGCACCGACGCGGACAGCCGCGGGACCTTGCCCAGAGCGAACAGGACGCCGGCGCCGAGCTGGGTGGCGCCCACCGCGCGGGCCAGGAGCTTCTCGTCGACCTGGACGGGGAGGGCATCGGCCGCGCGCCGCAGCACGGGCGAGAGCTGCTCCGCGGTGTCGTCCGCGTTCTTCAGCTTCGAGGCCCCGGCGATCACAAACGAGCTGCCGAGGAGCGGTCGGGCGATGAAACGTACTGCGGACATGTGGCCTCCTTCAGGCGCGGTCCCTACGGGCTGTGCGCGGTATCTGCTGGTCGGACTATGCCTCAGTCTTGCATCTTCGGGGAATATTTTCCTTTCCGCCTCGCGTTGTGCCTGCTGTCCGCAGGGAGCCCTGGACCTCAGGGCAGAAGGAGGGAGTCGAGTGCTGGTCCTTGACCGCGCCGTCGCGCTCCCGGCTCCGCCGCTGGCGACGACAGTAGACTGGGCGGCGATGAGCACAGCTGACCCCCACGGAAGCCCCGCCCCGGATCCTGCGGAGGACGGGCAGACCACGCGCGCGGACATCGCCTCCGAAAGCGACGACGAGCGGCGCGAACGCTTCGAGCGCGACGCGATGCAGTACGTGGACCAGCTCTACTCGGCAGCCATGCGCATGGCGCGCAACCCGGCCGACGCCGAAGACCTCGTGCAGGAGGCCTACGCGAAGGCGTTTGCGGCCTTCCACCAGTACAAGCCCGGCACGAACCTCAAAGCCTGGCTGTACCGGATCCTCACGAACACGTACATCAACCTGTACCGGAAGCGCCAGCGCGAGCCGCAGCAGGCCCAGACCGACACGGTGGAGGATTGGCAGCTCGCACGGGCCGAGTCCCACACCTCGAAGGGCCTGCGCTCGGCGGAGTCCGAGGCCCTCGACCACTTGCCTGACTCCGACGTCAAGGACGCGCTCGCCTCGATCCCGGAGGAGTTCCGCCTCGCGGTGTACTTCGCCGACGTGGAGGGCTTCGCGTACAAGGAGATCTCGGAGATCATGAACACCCCGATCGGCACGGTCATGAGCAGGCTGCACCGCGGCCGCAGGATGCTCCGCGACCGGCTCGCCGACTACGCCGCAGAGCGGGGCTTCGCCGGCGCCCGCGCGGCGGCCGCACCCCAGGAGAAGGAACAATGAGCGATTGCCAGGGCCTGGGCGACTGCGAGGACAGCCGCCTCCACCGCCTCTACGAGTATCTTGACGGCGCCCTTCCGGCCCACGAGGTGGCCGAGATCCGCTCGCACCTCGAGACCTGCCCCGAATGCCTCGGGGAGCACGACCTCGAGTGCATGATCCGCTCCGCCATGAAGCGCAGCTGCCACGAGCAGGCTCCCGCCTCGCTCAAGGATTCCATCCTCGGCAAGCTCCACGGAGTCCGCCCCGAGGCGTGACGCGCACGCACGGCGGGAGCATGGCGCAGCGATGAGCCCTTCGCCGTACGACGCAGCGAGGCCCCGGACCATACTGGTCCGGGGCCTCGCTCTGTTCCGCATCACGGACCAGGGGCGTCCTCAGGTGTTGGGGCGCTTCCCGTGGTTCGCGCCGCCGCGCTTGCGGTCACGGCGCTTGCGTGCACGCTTGCTCATGGCTGGCCTCCTTCGTTCGACTACACTGGTGGCCCCCGGAAACGGGGGCGAGTGGCCCAGAAGGCCGTCGTCCAGTCTAGCGCAGTGCGCGGGCTCCGGCCGCCGAGGCCTATCGCATGGCGTCTCCGCGCCCAGCTCCGCCCAAGCTTC
This sequence comes from Sinomonas cellulolyticus, assembly GCF_014656475.1. Taxonomy (GTDB): domain Bacteria; phylum Actinomycetota; class Actinomycetes; order Actinomycetales; family Micrococcaceae; genus Sinomonas; species Sinomonas cellulolyticus. The sequence continues at coordinate 328,773 of NZ_BNCM01000003.1, read as the reverse complement.
CGGCGCTGCGGACCGTGGCGGCTGTCACTGCGGCTGAGGCAGGCGAAGCCAGGGGAACCAGCCGCGGTGCAGCACGAGCCACGCGATGAGCCCGTAGCCCGCCTGGCCGGGAGAACCGGCATTCGAGGCCAGATCCCCCCGCCACTGGTCGTGGTTCAGCAGCGGCGAGAACGTGTCCACGTAGTAGTAGTTGCGGCGCGTCGTCACGTCCGCGAACGCTGTGTTCAGCTCGGCGAGGCGGCGGTTCTGCACCGGGTCCAGCGTGGGGGGCGGCCCGACAACGAACACTTCGCAGCTGTTCTGCTGGGCCGAGTCAAGGATGTTGGCCACATTGAGGCGGCTCCGGGCGGGGGAGAGGCCGAACTCGATGTCGCGGCCGGAGAGCCCGACGACGAGGCGGTTCTCGAAACCGTCGCCGAAGCGGCGCATGACCTCGCCCTCCCAGCGGGCGGCCAGCGATTCGGTGCCCTCCTGGGGCGCGGCGAGGACGTAGGACTCGAGGACCAGTTCCTCCCGAGGCGTGCGTGCGAGCACCCGCCCAAGCCAGCCGAGCGCCCGGGGATCGCCGACGCCCGCCAGCAGCTCGTCGCCGACTGCGGCAATCCGCAGCTTCCTCTCGTGCGCCATCCACACTCCGTCCGTCCCGCCGGTCCCGCCGGCCCATGCCCTCGGTTTCCGAGTCTAGCGAAGCGGACATCGTCGACGGCGGAAGACGCCCCGCCGCGCCTGCTGCGGCGCGCACAGACGACGGCGGCCGGCCCCCTGAAGGGGACCGGCCGCCGTCGTGGGCTGCTGCTGCGGGCAGGCGAGCCCGCGGGACGAGCCGCTAGTGCGAGAAGACCTCGTGGACGAGGACGTCCTCCTCCGCCGCGTGGCGCTTCATCGACCCGGCACTCGTGGCGGCCGACGCGGCGCGCGAGACGAGCTGCACGGGCCGCTCAAGGGTCGGCGCGAGCGTGAGCGCCATGTACGGCCACGGGCCCTGGTTGGCCGGCTCGTCCTGCGCCCACACCACCTCGGCGTTCGGGTACTTCGCGAGTTCGGCCTTGATCTCGGCCTCGGGCAGCGGGTAGAGCTGCTCGACGCGCACGATGGCCGTCGTGGTGTCCTTGGCCTTGGTGCGGGCCGACAGGAGGTCGTAGTACAGGCGACCGGAGACGAGGACCACACGGGTCACGGCGCTCGCGTCGAACTGCTCGTGCTCGCCGATCACCGGCCGGAACGAGCCCGAGGTGAACTCCTCGACCGGCGAGGCCGCCGCCTTGAGACGCAGCAGCTGCTTCGGGGTGAAGACGATCAGCGGCTTGCGGGGGCGGTTGTACGCCTGGCGCCGGAGCAGGTGGAAGTGCGACGCCGGCGTGCTCGGCTGGGCGACGACCATGTTGTACTCGGCGCACAGCTGCAGGAACCGCTCGATGCGTGCGGAGGAGTGGTCCGGGCCCTGGCCCTCGTAGCCATGCGGCAGGAGCATGACGAGCGAACTGCGCTGGCCCCACTTCTGCTCGGCGGACGAGATGAACTCGTCGATGATCGTCTGGGCGCCGTTCACGAAGTCGCCGAACTGCGCCTCCCACGCCACGAGGGCGTCGGGACGCTCGACCGAGTAGCCGTACTCGAATCCGAGCGCCGCGTACTCCGAGAGCGAGGAGTCGTAGATCGACAGCTTCCCCTCACCCTCGGCGAGGTCCGCGAGCGGGGTCCACTCGTTGCCGTTGCGGCGGTCGTGGAACACCGCGTGGCGCTGCACGAACGTACCGCGGCGCGAGTCCTGGCCGGCCAGCCGCACGGGCACGCCTTCCGAGATGAGCGAGCCGAAGGCCGCCATCTCGCCGAAGCCCCAGTCGATCCCGCCGTCGCGGGACATCGCCTCGCGGCGCTCGAGCAGCTGCTTGAGCTTCGGGTGGACGGTGAAGCCCTCCGGGACGTCGAGGTGTGCCTTGCCGATGCGGGCGAGCAGATCGGTGCTGATCGCGGTGGGGTGCTGGTTCCCGCCGGCGTCGTACTGCTGCTGCGCGAGCGGGCGCTCGAGGTCGGACACCGCCTTCGAATCCGCGGTGATGATCGGGATCGGCGAGGTCTGGGCCGCGTGGGTCTCCGCGAAGACGCGCTCGAGGCGCTCCTGGTAGTCCCGGAGCAGCTGCTCGGCCTCCTCCTGCGTGATGTCCCCACGGCCGATCAGGCTCTCGGTGTAGAGCTTGCGGACCGAGCGCTTCGCCTCGATGAGGTTGTACATCATCGGCTGGGTCATCGACGGGTCGTCGCCCTCGTTGTGGCCGCGCCGGCGGTAGCACACGAGGTCGATGACGACGTCCTTGTGGAAGCGCTGCCGGAACCGGTACGCCATCTGCGCCACGCGGACCACGGCCTCCGGGTCATCGCCGTTGACGTGGAAGATCGGGGCCTGGACCATCTTGGCCACGTCGGTCGAGTACACCGAGGAGCGCGAGGAGGACGGCGAGGTGGTGAAGCCGACCTGGTTGTTCACCACGATGTGGATGGTGCCGCCCGTGCGGTACCCGCGCAGCTGCGAGAGGTTGAGCGTCTCCGCCACGACGCCCTGGCCCGCGAAGGCCGCATCGCCGTGCACGAGGATCGGGAGCACCGGGAAGGCCTCGCCGCGGTCGATGCGGTCCTGCTTGGCGCGGACGATGCCCTCGAGGACCGGGTCGACGGCCTCGAGGTGGGATGGGTTGGCGGCGAGGTAGACCTTGGTCTGCTTGCCGTTCTCGGCCGTGAACGTGCCCTCGGTGCCGAGGTGGTACTTCACGTCGCCCGAGCCCTGGACGCTCTTGGGGTCCTGGGTGCCCTCGAACTCGCGGAACACCTGGGCATAGGTCTTGCCGGCGATGTTCGTCAGGACGTTGAGGCGCCCGCGGTGGGCCATGCCGATCCCGACCTCGTCGAGCCCGTCCTCAGCAGCCTCGGACAGGGTCGCGTCCAGGAGCGGGATGAGGGACTCGCCGCCCTCGAGCGAGAAGCGCTTCTGGCCCACGAACTTGGTCTGCAGGAACGTCTCGAATGCCTCGGCCGCGTTGAGCCGGGACACGATGCGCAGCTGCTCCTCGCGGCTGGGCTTCTTGTACGGGTGCTCGAGCTCGTCCTGGAACCACTTGCGCTCGGAGGGCTCCTGCAGGTGCATGTACTCGATGCCCGTGGTGCGGCAGTACGCGTCCCGGAGCACCCCGAGGATGTCGCGGAACTTCATCTTCGGCTTGCCGCCGAACCCGCCCGTGGGCCACTCGCGGTCGAGATCCCAGAGGGTCAGGCCGTACGTGAGCACATCGAGGTCCGGGTGGTGGCGCTGGACGTACTCGAGCGGGTTCGTGTCCGCCATGAGGTGGCCGCGCACGCGGAACGCGTGGATGAGCTGCTGGATCCGGGCCACCTTGTTGATGGTGTCCTCGGGGTTGACCTGCAGGTCGGGGCTCCAGCGCACCGGCTCGTACGGGATGCGCAGGGACTCGAAGATCTCGTCGTAGAAGCCCTGCTCGCCCAGCAGGAGCTGGTGCACGATCCGGAGGAACTCGCCCGAGCCGGCGCCCTGGATGACCCGGTGGTCATAGGTGGAGGTGAGCGTGATGATCTTGCCCACGGCCTGGAGGGCGAGGACCTTCTCCGAGGAGCCCTGGAACTCCGCGGGGTACTCGAGGGCGCCCACGCCGATGATGGCGGCCTGGCCCTTCGACAGGCGCGGGACGGAGTGGACCGTGCCGATGCCGCCGGGATTCGTCAGGGAGACGGTCGTGCCGGCGTAGTCATCCGCGGTGAGCTTGCCGTCGCGGGCGCGCTTGATGAGGTCCTCGTAGGTGTGCCAGAAGTCCGAGAAGTTCATCGTCTCGGCCTTCTTGATGTTCGGGACCACGAGGAGGCGTGAGCCGTCCGGCTTCGGCAGGTCGATCGCGATGCCGAAGTTGACATGCGCGTGCTGGATGGCGACCGGCTTGCCGTCCACCTCCTCGTAGGAGACGTTCATCGACGGCATGAGCTTGAGCGCGCGGATCACCGCGAAGCCGATGAGGTGCGTGAAGGAGACCTTGCCGCCGCGCACACGAGTGAGGTGGTTGTTGATGACGATGCGCTGGTCGATGAGGAGCTTCGCCGGGATCGCGCGGACGGTCGTCGCCGTTGGGACCTCGAGGCTCTGGACCATGTTTGTCGCGATCGCCTTGGCGGGACCGCGCAGGGGCGAAACGACGTCCTCTTCCGTCGACTCGCTCTTCGCGGTCTTCGGCAGCTGCGCCGGGATCAGGCCCGTGGAGGGCTTCGCGCCGTCGCGCACGACGCCGGCCGAGCCCTTCTTGGGGGCAGGTGCCGACGTGCTCGGGCTGACGGGGGCAGGTGCCGCGGCGGCGGCCGGAGCCTGGGCTGCGGGCTTGGGTGCCGGGGCTGCCGGTGCGGGCGCAGCGGCCGCAGGCGCAGCGGCAGCAGGCGCAGCGGGCGCCGCGGCCTGGGTGGCCTGCCGGGTCAGCGTGTCCGCGGACGCTCCCTTCGCCGTGCCATTGGACGTGTGGCCGCTGTCCGAGTCGTCGAAGGACTCGAACAGCGGCCACCACTTGGCGTCGACTGAGTTCTTGTTCTGCTGGTACTGCTCGTAGAGCTCGTCCACAAGCCACTCATTGCCGCCGAATTCCTCGGGCAGGCGGTGCGTTGGCAGTTCTGGCACTGGAGATACGCCTCTTCCATCGATACTTAGGCCCGCGGGTCCGCGGCTCCGCACCCGCCTCCAGACTGCGTTGCCCGCGTGCTCCATGGGGCCGTTCCGGAGGCTGGCCGTCTCCGCCGACCGCCCGTGGGCACCTCAGGAGCCCACACTCAACAGGACAGTCTAGTAAACCGAGCGAGGATTCGCGCGCTTGTGAGTCCACAGTCACACGCGTCGGTCCGATGCCCACCTGGGGAGGGCCTCCCGCGGGCCCTGCTAGTCTGGGAGGACTATGGACGGCACCTCTAGATGCCGGCGTGATCGCGGGGGCCGCAGTGCCGCCCGCGGCCACAGAGCCGGCATGCACCGTGTACTTGCCCACTTCACAGCCGCACGAGCGGCCGCGCAGCCCGGAGGCCCGTTGATCCGCAGGCCTCGGTGCCGTTCCGGAGAGACCGCCCGCGGCGGGGCCCGTCCTGGCGTCGTGGACGCCTGAGATGGAATGGATCCTCCTGGCGGCGGGCCTGCTGCTCATCCTCGGCACGGGATTCTTCGTCGCCGTGGAGTTCTCCCTCGTCGCCCTCGACCAGTCCACGGTCCAGCGCAGCGTGGACGCCGGCGAGCCCGGCGCCGCCGCGCTCCTCGCCTGCGTCAAGTCGCTGTCCACCCAGCTCTCGAGCTGCCAGCTCGGCATCACCCTCACCACCCTCCTGACGGGCTTCGTCATGGAGCCCTCGGTCGGGCGGCTCCTCGAGGGCCCTCTCGGCGCTCTCGGCGTCCCGGGTGCTGAGGCGATCTCCCTGACGGCCGCGATGGTCTTCGCGACCCTCCTCTCGATGCTCATCGGCGAGCTCGTCCCGAAGAACCTCGCGATCGCCCGCGCGCTCGCGGTGGGGCGCGTTGTCGCCCGTCCCCAGCTGGCCTTCACTGCCGTGTTCAAGCCGGCGGTGCTCCTCTTCAATGGGTTCGCCAACCGCGTCCTCGGGCTCATGGGGATCGAGGCGAAGGAGGAGATCTCAGGCGCGCGCTCACCGGCCGAGCTCTCGTCGCTCGTGCGCCGCTCCGCCGAGATGGGCACCCTCGACGCGGGGACGGCGCGTTTCGTCTCCCGGACCCTCCGCTTTTCGGAGCGCACTGCCGCGGACGTCATGACGCCGCGCATCCGCGTGACGACCGTCGACGCCGACGGGCCGGTGGACGATGTCATCGACGCTGCCCGCCGCACTGGGCATTCGCGCTTTCCCGTGATCGGCGAGTCCCCCGATGACGTCCGCGGGGTCGTCCACGTCAAGAAGGCCGTCGCGGTACCCGCCAAGAAGCGGGCGACTGTACCCGCGGGCGCCATCATGACCGAGATCCTGCAGGTCCCCGAGACGATCCATCTTGACGCGCTCATCTCGCAGCTGCGCGGCGGCAACCTCCAGCTCGCCGTCGTCCTCGACGAGTACGGGGGCACCGCGGGCATTGTCACGCTCGAGGACCTCGTCGAGGAGATCGTCGGGGAGGTCGCCGACGAGCACGACCGGCGCGCACCCGGCGTTCTCCAGAGCTCGGCCGGGGACTGGTACTTCTCGGGGCTCATGCGGCCGGACGAGGTGTCCGAGCAGGTTCCCGGGCTCCACGTCGCGGACAGTCCGGCCTACGAGACGGTGGGCGGCTATGTCATGAGCGCGCTCGGCCGCGTGGCCCAGAACGGCGACGCCCTCGAGGTCGGCGACGGGACGCTGACCGTGGTGCGCATGGACGGGCGGCGGGTTGACCGGCTGCGGTTCACGCCGGCCGCGCACGACGGCGGGAGGGCCGCCTGATGGGGGACTGGGGCGGAATCCTGTGGCTGGTCGTGCTGCTGATCGGCAATGCCTTCTTCGTCGCCGCCGAGTTCGCGATCATGAGCGCCCGGCGCAGCCAGATCGAGCCGCTCGCTGAACGCGGATCGGCCCGCGCCAAGACGACACTGCACGCGATGGAGAACGTCTCCCTCATGCTCGCTGCCGCGCAGCTGGGAATCACGGTGTGCTCCCTGCTGATCCTGCAGGTGGCCGAGCCGGCGATCCACCACCTCATCGGCGATCCCCTGCACGCTGTGGGCCTGCCGGTGGAGCTGGCGGACTCGGTCGGGTTCGCCGTGGCGCTCGCGCTCGTGACCTTCCTGCACGTGACGCTCGGCGAGATGGTGCCGAAGAACATCTCGGTCTCCGCGGCCGACCGTGCCGCCGTCCTCCTCGCTCCCGTGCTGCTGGGCATGGCGCGGCTCGTGAAGCCCGTCATCTACTTCCTCAACGGCGCGGCCAACCTCGTGCTCCACCTGCTGCGCGTCGAGCCGAAGGCGGAAGTGACCTCGAGCTTCACCCTTGAGGAGGTCCAGTCCATCGTGGAGGAGTCGACCCGCAGCGGCCTCGTCGACGACGAGTCGGGGCTCCTCTCCGGTGCGCTCGAGTTCTCGGACCGGACGGCCGAGTCGATCATGGTGCCGCTCGAGGAGCTCGTGGCGCTGCCCACGACTGCGACGCCGGCGGAGTTCGAGAAGGCCGTCTCCCGGACCGGCTACTCGCGCTTCCCGATGGTGGACGACGAGGGGGAGCTTGTGGGGTACCTCCACCTCAAGGACGTCCTGGCCATCGCCCCGGACCAGCGCACCCAGCCGATCGGGGAGAGCCGGGTCCGTTCGCTGGCGAACCTCTCCCTTGACGAGGAGATCGAGGATGCGCTCTCGACCATGCAGAAGTCGGGGTTCCACCTCGCCCGCGTGATCGGGCCGGAGGGTGCGACCCGAGGCGTTGTGTTCCTCGAGGACGTCATCGAGGAGCTCGTGGGCGAGATCCGCGACGCGACGCAGTCCCAGGGGTTCCGCCGGTCCTAATGGGAATTGTTCGCAAGAGGCGGTACGATGGCTGTATTGCGATCCGTTCTCATCCGGACCGCGGTTCCCGACCAGAACTGAGGCCTCCATGCGTTCCCCCCTCCTGTCCCCGGCGTGGGTCCGGGCCGCCGGACTCGGCGCCGCCGCGCTCGCGGGCGTGCTCGCTCTCGCGGGGTGTGCGGCCGGATCACCCGGCGGCTCCGGCTCGTCCGCGCCCGGTGCGGTCTCCGTCGTGGCCTCCACGAATGTCTACGGGGACCTTGCGAAGGCGGTCGGCGGGGACAAGGTGGCCGTGACCTCCCTCGTGTCGAAGAGCAGCCAGGACCCGCACTCCTACGAGGCGACGAGCCTGGACCGCCTCGCCGTGTCCAAGGCCGGGCTCGTGATCGAGAACGGCGGAGGGTACGACCCGTTCCTCAGCACGCTCGTCCGCGAGGGCAAGGTCCCCGACAGCTCCGTCATCACCGCCGTCCAGATCGCGGGCGTGGCCGAGGGGGGCAACGAGCACGTCTGGTACGACCTCGGGGCCATGGGGAAGGTCACTGCTGCGATCGCCGACCGCCTGTCCGCCCTCGACCCGGCAGGCAAGGAGGCGTTCCAGGCCAACGCCAAGGGCGTCGAGGAACGGCTCTCCGCCCTTGAGGCCCGGGCGGCCGCCCTCGCACCGCACACGGCGGGCAAGAAGGTTCTCGTCACGGAGCCCGTCCCGCTCTACCTGCTCCAGGCGGCAGGGCTGGCCAACGCCACCCCCCAGGCCTTCACCTCGGCAGTCGAGGAGGGCCAGGATGCGCCGCCCGCTGCCTTCAAGGAGACGCTGGACCTCGTCACCTCCAAGTCCGTGGCGCTGCTCGCCTACAACCCGCAGACCGAGGGGGCCCAGACTGAGCAGCTCCGCAAGGCGGCGCAGTCGGCGGGACTCCCCGTCGTCGACTTCACCGAGACCGTCCCAGCGGGCATGGACTACCTGGGCTGGATGCAGTCCAACGTGGACGCGCTCGCCAAGGCCGTTTCCTAGAGAGGGGGCACCGTGAGCGACGATCCTTCTCAGGCCCGCACCCTACACTTGGCCACCATGACACCGGCAGCGGAACCGCGCTCCGCGGGCGCATCGGCCCCTCGCGACGCCCACGCGCCGGCCGTGCGCCTGCGCCGCGCCTCCCTCTCCTTCGGTGACCGCGTGCTCTGGTCGGACCTCGACCTGGACATCCGTCCGGGCGAGTTCTTCGCGGTGCTCGGGCCCAACGGAAGCGGCAAGACGAGCTTCCTCAAGACGCTGCTCGGCGCCGTGCACCTCACCTCGGGCACCGCGGAGATCGCCGGCCGTTCCCCCGGCCGCCACGGCGACCTGGTCGGCTACATCCCCCAGCAGAAGATGTTCCCGCCGAACACCCCCCTGCGCGCCCGAGACCTCGTCTCCCTCGGTGTCGACGGCCATCGGTGGGGCATGCGGCTGCGCTCGCGCGCCGTGGACCGTCGCGTCGACGAGCTGCTGGCCAAGGTGGGTGCCTCCGACTACGCGAAGGTGCCGGTGGGGATGCTCTCGGGGGGCGAGCAGCAGCGGCTGCGGGTGGCCCAGGCGATCGCAGGGCGTCCCCGCGTGCTGCTCTGCGACGAGCCGCTCCTCTCGCTGGACCTCAACCACCAGCAGGCCGTGAGCGGGCTCATCGACGCTCAGCGGCGAGAGGGCGCCGCGGTCGTGTTCGTCACGCACGAGGTCAACCCCGTCCTGGACTACCTGGACCGCGTCCTGTACATCGCCGACGGGAAGTTCCGGGTCGGCACCGTGGAGGAGGTCATGACAACCGAGGTCCTCTCCGAGCTCTACGGCAGCCGCGTCGAGGTCTCCCGCGTGAACGGGCGGCTCGTCGTCGTGGGCCTGCCCGACGCCACGACCCACGCCCACGCACCCGAATCCGACGGCCAGGAGCAGTCCGCATGAACCTCGCAGACTTCTGGGGCACCGTCTTCTCGTTCGAGGACTACGGCGAAATCCTTGCCCTGGTGATCAACTCCGTCTGGGCCGGAGCGGTCCTCGGGGTGCTGGGGGGAGTGGTGGGGACCTTCGTCATGAAGCGCGACCTAGCCTTCGCGGTGCATGGCATCTCGGAGCTCTCGTTCGCGGGGGCCGCGTTCGCCCTGCTCATCGGCGCAGACATCATCACTGGCTCCCTCGTGGCCTCGATCGCTGCGGCACTCGTCATCGGCCTCATGGGGGGCCGCGCACGCGAGAAGAACTCGGTGATCGGCGTGCTCATGCCGTTCGGGCTGGGCCTCGGCATCCTCTTCCTCGCCCTCTACCAAGGGCGTGCCGCGAACAAGTTCGGTCTCCTCACCGGGCAGATCGTGGCGGTGGACACGGTCCAGCTTGAGACGCTCGCGACGGCGTCGGCGATCCTGCTCGCTGTGCTCATCGCCGTGTGGCGGCCGCTGACGTTCGCGAGCGTGGACCCGGACATGGCCTTCGCCCGCGGGGTGCCCGTGAGGTCCCTCTCGATCGTCTTCATGATCGTGCTCGGCGTGAGCGTGGCCCTCTCGATCCAGGTGGTCGGGGCGCTCCTCGTCCTCGCCCTCCTCATCACGCCCGCCGCGGCGGCCCTGCGCGTCACCTCGTCGCCCCGGCTCGTGCTGCTCCTGAGCGTGGTCTTCGCCGTCGCGGCCACGGTAGGCGGCATCCTGCTGGCCCTGGGCGGGAGGCTGCCGATCAGCCCCTATATCACGACGCTCTCGTTCCTCTTCTACGTCGTGTGCGCCCTCATCGGCTGGGCACGCCGGCGCTCCGGCCACAATGGCGGCGTTGTGCGCCCCGCCGAGGACTCGGCGCCGCGCACGACGCCGGTCTCCGCCTGACGCCGTCCCTGGCCGGCACGCGGGCGGCGGGTACCGCGGCGCGCTATGCGGAGTACTGCCCCTTCGCCGTGCACTCGGGGCACAGGCCGAAGACCTCCACGGTGTGCTCGACAGCGGTGTAGCCGTGCTCCGCGGCGACCCGGCTCGCCCACGTCTCGACAGCCGGGGCCTCGATGTCGACGGCCTTGCCGCACCGTCGGCAGACGAGGTGATGGTGGTGGCCCGTGGCCTCGCAGCGGCGGTACACGGCCTCGCCGTCGTCGCTGCGCAGCACGTCGACCAGGCCCTCCTCGGCCATGGACTGCAGGATCCGGTAGGTCGTGGCAAGCGAGACGGACGCCCCCTCGTCATGGAGCATCCGGTGGAGCTCCTGCGTGCTGACGAAGTCCTCGATGCGGTCGAGGGCCGCCGAGACGGCAACGCGCTGCTTCGTGACCCGCTGCTCGCGCGGCTTCTCGCGCGAATTCTCGACCACGTACTCCTCCTGCACCACGTCTGTTGAGCACCGTCTCCTGGCGATGTCTCCCATGCACCGGTGCTGCCCGTCGGTCCGGACCTTCAAGCTTACCAAGAACGGTTCTAGACTGGCGCCATGCTCATGACCAAGTTCACGCACGCGTGCGTCCGGCTCGAGAGGGGCGGCGCGGGGGCCGAGCAGGCGAGCCGGTCCGTCCTCGTCATCGACCCAGGGAACTTCTCGGAGGTCGAGGAGGCCCTCAGCGGGGCGCAGGCCTTCCTCGTGACCCACGAGCACTCCGACCACGTCGACCTGCCGCGGGTCGCCGCCGTGCTCGAGGCGGATCCTGGCCTGCAGGGGTGGGCGCCCGAGAAGGTGGCGGGGCAGCTCAAGGAGGCTGCGCCGTCGTGCGCCGACCGGATCCACACCGCCGAGCCCGACACAGAGTTCGAGGCCGCGGGCTTCCGCATCCAGACCTTCGGGAGCCAGCACGCGCTCATCCATGCGAGCATCCCCGTGGTCGCGAACATCGGCTACCTTGTCGACGGCGAGGTCTTCCACCCGGGGGACTCCTTCACCGTGCCGCCCGGCGTCGACGTCGAGACTCTCCTCGTGCCGATCCACGCGCCCTGGAGCAAGATCGGCGAAGTGCTCGACTTCCTCATCGCCGTGAGGGCGCGGCGCGCCTACCCGATCCACAACGCCCTCCTCAACGACCGCGGGACGGGCCTCGTCGAGAGCCACGCCGGGCGCATCGGGGGCATCTACGGGACGGAGTTCGCGCATCTGGAGCCCGGGGAGTCGGTCGAGCTCTGACGCGGGGGCGCCCTCGGTTCGGCTTTCTGATAGGACAGTCCGGGCAGCTGCGTCCGCCGAGGGACAACCGGCTCAGGCCCGCCAGCGGCCCATCGCGAAGAATGCCTCGAGCGTGGCGCGGTGGGGTGCGGGGTCGAGGCCATGGGAGGCCAGCCACGCGTCGTCGCCGTAGGAGCGGCGGTAGCGGGCGCCGGCGTCGCACATGAGGGTCACGATGCTGCCGCGCTCCCCGACGGCGGCCATCTCCGCCACGAGCTGCCACACAGCCCACAGGCTCGTGCCCGTGGACGGCCCGGCGTCGAAGCCGAAGCGCTCGGCGAAGTCGCGCATTGCGGCGACCGAGGCGGCGTCCGGCACCCGGAACATCCGGTCCACGATGCTCGGGTTGAAGCTCGGCTCGAGCCGGGGCCTGCCGATGCCCTCGATGCGGGACGAGCCGCCCTGGGCAGGCAGTCCCGATTCCCAGCTCGGGTAGAAGGCCGAGTTCTCCGGGTCGGCCACGGCCAGTTCTGTCGCGAGGGTGCGGTAGCGCACGTAGCGGCCGATGGTGGTGCTCGTGCCGCCCGTCCCGGCACCTACCACGATCCAGCGCGGCACCGGGTGGGCCTCGAGCGCGAGCTGGTCGAAGATCGTCTCCGCGATGTTGTTGTTGCCACGCCAGTCCGTGGCCCTCTCGGCGTAGGTGAACTGGTCCAGGTAGTGGCCCCCACACGCCTCGGCGAGGCGGGCCGCCTCCGCGTACACCTCGCCGGCCTGCTCGACGAAGTGGCATTCCCCGCCGTACTGCTCGATGAGGGCGATCTTCTCCGGGCTCGTGCCGCGCGTCATGACGGCCGTGAAGGGAACCCCGATGAGCCGGGCGAAGTACGCCTCCGAGACGGCTGTGCTCCCGCTCGAGGCCTCCACCACCCGCGTTCCCTCCCGTATCCACCCGTTCACGAGCGCGAACAGGAACAGCGAGCGCGCGAGGCGGTGCTTGAGGCTGCCCGTACGATGCGTCGACTCGTCCTTGAGGTACACGTCCACGCCCCATGAGCGCGGGAGGGGCACGCGGTGCAGATGCGTGTCTGCGCTGCGGTGCGCATCCGCCTCGAGCCGCCGGATGGACGCCTCAGCCCATGCGCGCTCGCCACGCCGGGCGGTCGGCGTGTGGTTCGGTCGGTGCTGGCTCGCACGGGGGTCCATCCGGACAGCCTACGCGGGCTAAGGTGTGGCCATGAGCCCACATCAGGTCCTGATCTCCGCCGCCGAGCTCGCGGCACGGCTCACGGCCGGCCCGGACGCCCGAGGACGCGGCGCGGAGGCTCAGGAAGGCGGATCCCGGGGCCCCCGGACCGTTCTCCTGGACGTCCGCTGGGCCCTCGGCGGACCGGATGGGCGTGCCGAGTACGAGGCCGGGCACCTTCCCGGTGCCGTGTTCGTGGACCTCGAGACGGAGCTGGCAGTCCCCGTTGCCCCCGGGAGCCCCGAGGAGTCTGCCGGTGGCCGCCATCCGCTTCCGGCGAGGGAGGCCCTCGAGGCCTCGGCGCGCCGCTGGGGCATCAACGACGGCGACACGGTGGTGGTCTACGACGCGACCTCGGGGCAGGCCGCGGCCCGGGCGTGGTGGCTGCTGCGCGACGCCGGGATCGCCTCAGTGAGGCTCCTCGACGGAGGCCTCGCTGCCTGGACACGCGCTGGCGGCAGGCTCGAGACGGGGACGGCCGCGCCCGTTCCGGGCGCCGTGTCCCTCGGGGAGGGCCGGATGCAGACGATCGACGCCGGCGCGGCCGCCGCGTTCACCGAGGGCGCGACCGCCGGGGTGCTGCTCGACGCCCGCGCGGGAGAGCGCTATCGCGGCGAGGTCGAGCCGGTCGATCCCCGTCCGGGGCACATTCCCGGGGCGACGAGTGCCCCGACGGCGGAGAACCTCGCTCCCGATGGCACCTTCCTCCCCGCCGACGCGCTGCGGGAGCACTTCGCGGCGCTGGGGGCAGTCCCGGGCCGGCCCGTGGCCGTCTACTGCGGCTCCGGCGTCACGGCGGCGCACGACGTCGCGGCGCTCGCGCTCGCCGGCATCGACGCCGCGCTGTACCCCGGCTCATACTCCCAGTGGTCCCGCGACCCCTCGCGCCCCGTGGCCACGGGCGGCGTGCGATAGCGTCGGCACCATGAACCCAGGACGACCGGTGATGCCCGGGGCGGACAAGCTCCGCCGGCCCCTCGCCCAGGAGACGACTCGACTGGCCGAGGAGGCGGAGTCCGCCCGCGGGGCGGACACGGTGCGCGCGTACGGCGCGACCTCCGCCGAGAGCGGCCTGGTCCCGCTGACGATCACCCGGCGCGAGCCCAAGCCGGACGACGTCGAGATCGAGGTCGAGTTCTGCGGACTGTGCCATTCCGACGTGCACGCGACCCGTGGCGAGTGGGGACCGAGGCCGTGGCCCCTCGTTCCCGGCCACGAGATCGTGGGCCGCGTGCGGCGGGTAGGAGCCGAGGTGCGCCGCTTCGCCGTGGGCGACAGGGTGGGCGTGGGCTGCATGGTCGACTCGTGCCGGGAGTGCGCCCACTGCCGTGCCGGCCTCGAGCAGTTCTGCGAGCGCGGCACCGTCGGGACCTACGGGGTGCCGGATCCGCGCAACGGCGGTGAGGTGACCCAGGGAGGGTACTCGCAGCGCATCGTGGTCAATGAGGGCTACGTGCTCCGGATCCCTGACTCCCTGGATCCGGCGGCTGCGGCCCCCATCCTCTGCGCCGGCATCACCACATATTCGCCGCTGCGCCGCTTCGGCGTGGGGCCCGGCACGCGGGTGGGAGTCCTGGGGCTCGGCGGCCTCGGCCATATGGCCGTCAAGCTCGCCGCGGCCATGGGCGCAGAGGTCACCGTCTTCACGCGCACACCCTCCAAGGCCGACGACGCCGCGCGCCTGGGTGCCCACCGTGTGGTGGTGACCAGCGACGCGGCCCAGCTCGAGGCTGCGGCGGGGACGCTCGACGTCGTCCTCGATACCGTCTCCGCGCCGCACGACCCCAATGCCTCCCTGCGCACCTTGCGGCTCGACGGCGCGCTTGTGGCGCTGAGCCTGCCGTCCGGGGACATGCCGCCCGTACGGCCCGGTGCCCTCATCCGCCGGCGGCTCACCTACACGGGCTCGCTCATCGGCGGGATAGCCCAGACGCAGGAGGTCCTCGACTTCTGCGCCGAGCGCGGCGTGGCACCGGAGATCGAGATGGTGCGCGCCGCGGACCTCAACGAGGCGTTCGACCGGATCGTCGCCTCCGACGTGAAGTACCGCTTTGTCCTGGACGCCGCGAGCCTCGCGGACGCCGGGCAGGAGACAGGAGAGTCATGAGCACGCTGTTCACCCGGATCATCGATGGCGAGCTGCCCGGCCGCTTCGTGTGGAAGGACCCCGAGGTGGTCGCCTTCCTGAGCATCGGCCCTCTCGCGGACGGGCACACACTGGTGGTGCCGCGCGAGGAGGTGGACAAGTGGACTGACGCTCCGGGCGAGCTGCTGTCCAGGACCATGATCGTGGCACAGACGATCGGCAAGGCCCAGATGGAGGCGTTCTCAGCGCCTCGTGCGGGCCTCATCATCGCCGGATTCGAGATCAACCACCTCCACCTGCACGTGTGGCCGTCCTTCTCGGAGGCCGAGTACGACTTCAAGAAGGTGCAGCAGAACCCCGATCCCGCAGTCATGGACGATGCGGCGGAGAGGATCCGGCAGGCGCTGCGGGCCGCAGGGTACGGGGCCAGCGTCCCCGAGGCGTGAGAACCGGGCGTGAGAACCGGGCGCCACGCAGGGGCCCGCGCTCAGGGCACCTGCTCAGGGCCCCGTGGGTGATGTGCCGTACTCGACCCGGACGCTCGAATCGTCCGGCAGGACGATCACACGCCCCCGCTGGAGCGTCCAGCCGTCGTGGAGCAGGAAGATACGGCCCCCGCTGACGACGAGCAGCCTCAGGCCCGTGTACCGGAAGAGGGGCGCCTCCGCCGTCCCCATCGACTGCTCGGTCACCCCCGAGGCGCTGAGGCCCAGACGCTTGGCGGAGTAGACCGTGGCGAGGGGCAGTGACCCTACCCGCTGCTCCACCGACACGGCCAACCCCCGCCCCACCGCCTGCGCATAGTCGGACGTCCCCCAGAACAGCAGCAGCGCGACGAGAGCGAACACCAGGATGCGCTCGACTGCCAGCCCGTCCCGGTGCGGCACCACGGCTGCCCGTTGAGGCTCCGCTGGCGGTGAGGACGTGGTCCGCCTCGCCGCTCGGCGGAGCGACAGGCCCCACGAGGCCACCAGCACGGCGCCGGCAAGCGCATAGGGAACGTAGAGCACGGACAGAGACGGCAGCGCCATGATGACAAGCCACAGCGCGACGGCGAGGGCCAGCCCCGCCGGCAGCACGGCGAGCGCCAGGCGGCGCACGCGCGACCGGTCGAGACGGCGTCGGACCCGCCGATCTGCGGCGAGCCACCCGACAGCGATGACCAGCAGCCAGACGAGCGGCAGGTACAGGGACGGGATGCTCCTCAGCACGAGGTCCTGCACGGTGTACCCGAACAGGCTCGCATCCAGCCCCATTGAGCGCGCCTGGGCGCCCGCCCGGGCCCACCCGAAGTACACGAGGAGCGCGGTTGCGAGCGTCAGCGGCGGCCCGAAGGCACCGACCAGCTCGAGTCCCCGCCGCCAGACCTCGGAGGCGGTCGGGGGCTCGGACGAGGAGTGCGGCGCGTTCCCAGCCGTCCCTGCCGGGGCCGTCCCTGCATGCGCCGGGCTTCCCTCGGCGGCGGAGGCGCCTGGCCCGTCGCCGGCCGGCCGGTCGCCCGCAGGCCCATCGCCCATGAGTTGTCCGCTCACGGCGCGTTCCCGGACGGTCCGGCGGGGGGCGAGGCGGCGGCTGAGGGCGACGCCGCGGCGGAGGGCGACGTGGCCGGCGTCGTGCCGGTGGAGGACCCGGGGGACGCCGGCGGCGCCGTGGGGGTCCCCGCGACATAGGTGAAGTCCACCCACCCCTCGATCGGCAGGGGCCCGGACAGGGACAGGCGGACGGTCCTCGCGCTCGGCTCGGGCGGCATGACGAGCGTGACGGGCTCGAACGAGTTCGCGCCGTTGACGGTGATCGCGTTCTCGGCGTCCGGCGTGCCGTCCACGAGCACGCCCGAGACGGCCCCCGTGAAGCCGTCGAGCCTCAGGACCGTGCCGCCGGTGAGGGGGCCGGACACGCGGACGCTCGAGGGGCCGACCGGGGTGCCGGCGCCGTCGAGAACGGTGGCGCCGTTGAGGTGCCGCGGGCACGCCTGGCCCGAGCCGCTCGCAAGCCGGACCGGCACGCCGGGGTTCGCGGCGTGGAAGTCGAGGACGCGGGCTGCCCCGGCCACGGCCGCTGCCTCGAGGCAGCGCGCCGCCGGGACCGGAGGAAGCGCTGCCATGAGGGAGGCGGCTTTGGCCCATTGGGCGGGGGAGCCGCCGACGAGGGCGGAACAGGTGGCCCCCACCGCGTTCCAGAGCGGCTCGTTCCCCGTGCCTGCGGCGAGCGGGGCGGCGTCGTCGCAGGCCAGCCGCGAGATGCGCTCATAGGAGGAGCCCACCGGCGGATCGGCGGGGGAGGCAGGGCCGGGCGGAAGGAACACGACCGGCTCGGTCGGCACGGCGGGAATTCCCGGCTCGGCACTCGCCGGCTGCACCGCGGGCCCGAACGGGGGGAGGACCGTGGGAGCGGAGCCGGCGGCGGCTGGTGGAGCAGCCTGTGTGCCCGAGGCCTCCGTGCGGGCACCACCCGGGGCCGAGCACGCACTCAGCAGGATCACGGCGGCGGCGCACACCGCGCTGCATCGGCGACCGCGTCCCATGCCCGACTCCTCGCACTGAACGGTCCCCAGCTGTGATCATTATCACACCTCGGGGGCCGTATGGGGTGCTGCGGCGCGCCAGCCGATGCTCGCGTCGCGCGCGTCGACGGGCGCTGAACTCACACGCCAGCCGGCGACCCGCTACGCCGGGGCCAGCGCCTCGCCGAGGGCCTGCCGGACCCGCTTCTCGGACACCTTCCCCGCGGTCCCGAGCTCGACGGCGAACAGGCTGACCCGCAGCTCCTCGATCATCCATCTCACGCGCTCGAGCTTGGCCTCATGGCGGCCGGTCGGGGCCAGAGCTGCGGCCGCGTCGTCGTAGTCGTCCTCGAGGGACTGGACGGTGGCCATCGCGACCGCATCGCGCTGGACGTTGGTCGGAAGCTTCTCGAGGCGACGCTCGATCGCCCTGAGGTAGCGGGGGAGGTGCTCGAGCTGGGCGTAGCCGGTGCGGGCCACGAACCCCGGGTAGACGAGCTGCTCGAGCTGGGCGCGGATGTCATTCAGCGCGCTGATGAGGGCCAGACTCGTGGTGCCCCTCAGAGCCTTGCCGATCCGCTGGGCCGAGGCGAGGACCTGCTCGACGATTGCGGTGACCTTGAAGACGGTGTCGATGAGCTCGGCCCGGACCTCGTCGTAGAGCGCGTCGAATGCGGCCCGGTCCCAGGGCAGCTGGGCCGGGACGAGCCTGTCGATCGCGGCGAGGGAGCAGTCCGCGATGAGGTCAGCGACCGAGCCGTGGGGGTTCTGGCTGAAGGTGAGCTTCTCGCGGTTGTTGAGGTGCTCGAGGACGTAGCGGTCCGGCGGCGGGACGCGGAGCGCGAGCAGGCGGATGACGCCGGCCCGGTGCGCCCGCAGCTGGTCCTCCTCGGTCTGGAAGACGCGCAGGCCGGCCGTGCCCCGGGGCGTGTCCTTCCGCCGGCCCTCGTCCACGAGGGCGGGATAGCCCGTCACGGTGTGGCCCGCGACGACGGTGCTCGCCGTGCGCGGGATCGTCCCCACGCTCCACTCGGTCAGCCCGGAGCGCTCGCTCAGCCCGCGGCCGTAGGTGAGGCCGGAGTCCTCGGTGAGGTCCGAGCGTGCGGCGGGTGCCGCCGTCGTGCGTGCCGAACCCGAGGCAGGCGCCTTGGTGCCGTCGCCGCGGGCCGCTGGCCGCGATACGGGGACGCCGCGGGCCGTGGCGGGCGTGGCCCCGAGGGACTCGGCGATGGCCCGGCGCGTCGCGGGGGCGAGCTCCTCCTGGAGCGCCACGAGGTCCTTGCCCGTGCCGAGGACCTTCCCGCGGGAGTCGACCACCGAGAAGGACATCAGCAGGTGCGGCGGGACGGCATCCCAGTTCCACGAGCCTGGCGGGATGATCTGGCCCTTGAGCCGGCGCAGCACGAGCTCGAGCGACTCCTCGAGGGAATCCCGCTGCGGGTCGAAGTCCGCCTCGAGCGCCTCGACGGCGCGCCGCGCCACGTCCGGCGCAGGGACGAAGTTCTTCCGGATCTGCTTCGGCAGGGACTTGATGAGGGCCGCGACGAGCTCTGCGCGCTGGCCGGGGATCTGCCAGCGGAACGGCTCCGGGTCGAGCTGGTTGAGGAACAGCACCGGGACCTCGGCGGTAACGCCGTCGGACGGATCCGGAGTGCCGCCCGGCGCCACGGGATGGAACTCGTAGGAGAGGGGGATGTCGAAGCCGGCCTGCCGCCAGACCTTCGGGAAGGCCGCGTCGGCCGATTCGACGGCGTCCGCCGCCTCGTCGCCCAGCACGAGGGCGCGGTCGAAGTCCAGGAGGTGCTCGTCGTCGTGCCGGGCCTTCTTCCACCACGCGTCGAAGTGCCGCTCGGACACCACGGTGGCGGGGATACGGGCGTCGTAGAACTCGAAGAGGGTTTCGTCGTCGACGCGCAGCCCGCGGCGCCGCACGCGGGTCTCGAGCTCGTCGACCTCCTCGAGCAGGGCGCGGTTGCGCTTGAAGAAGTGGTGGCGCGTGCTCCAGTCGCCCTCCACGAGAGCGTGCCGGATGAACAGCTCGCGCGCGAGCTCCGGATCGACCCTTCCGTAGTTGATGCGCCGCTGCGCCACGAGCGTGACGCCATACAGCGTGACCTTCTCGTAGGCCTGCACCGACCCGGCCCGTTTCGACCAGTGCGGCTCCGAGTAGCTGCGCTTGACCAGGTGCGGGGCCACGAGCTCCCCCCAGGCCGGGTCCATCTTCGCTGCCGTGCGGGCCCAGAGGCGGCTCGTCTCCACGAGCTCGGCCGCCATGACGTACGTGGGGCTCTTCTTGAACAGCGCCGAGCCCGGGAAGATCGCAAACCGGGTGCCCCGGGCGCCGAGATAGTCCCGCTTGCGCTCGTCGAGGAGCCCGATGTGGCTCAGGAGGCCGGCGAGGAGGGACTGGTGGACCGCGTCGTGGCGGCCCACGGGATCCGTCTCCCGCCCCTGCCCGAGGGAGATCCCCAGCGGGCGCGCGAGCTGTCGCAGCTGCTGGTAGAGCTCCTGCCACTCGCGCACCCTGAGGTAGTTGATGTACTCGGCCTTGCAGAGGCGCCGGAACGCCGAGGAGGAGAGCTCGCGCTGCTGCTCCTGCAGGTAGTTCCAGAGGTTCAGGTAGCCCGTGAAGTCCGAGTTCTCGTCCCTGAACCGGGCGTGCTTCTCCTCGGCGGCCTGCCGCTTGCCCGTCTCCTGGGACGGGCGCTCGCGCGGATCCTGGATGGTCAGGGCCGCGGCCAGGACCATCACCTCGCGCGCGCAGTCGCGCCGGGCGGACTCGACGATCATGCGGCCCAGCCGCGGATCCACCGGAAGCTGGGCGAGCTGGTGCCCGACGGCGGTCAGGCCGCCCCGCGCTCCCTTGCCGCCTTTGCCGTTCGCTCCGGAGGCCTCGCTGAGCGCGCCGAGCTCGCGCAGGAGCGTCACGCCGTCGTTGATCGCGCGGGACTCGGGCGGCTCCACGAAGGGGAAGGCCGCGACGTCCTTCGGCCCGCGGGCGATCCCCATCGCCGTCATCTGGAGGATGACGGCGGCGAGGTTCGTGCGGAGGATCTCCGGGTCGGTGAACTCGGGCCGGGAGAGGTAGTCCTCCTCGGAGTAGAGGCGGATGCAGATGCCGTCCGAGACGCGCCCGCATCGGCCGGCACGCTGGTTCGCCGAGGCCTGGGAGACCCGCTCGATCGGCAGGCGCTGGACCTTGGTGCGGTGGGAGTACCGCGAGATGCGTGCCGTTCCGGTGTCGATGACGTACTTGATCCCCGGGACGGTGAGCGATGTCTCCGCCACGTTCGTGGCCAGGACGATGCGCCGCTTCCCGCCCGGGCTGAACACGCGGTGCTGCTCGGCGAGGGAGAGCCTGGCGAACAGCGGCAGGATCTCCGCGCCGGCCATGCGCGGGTTCTTCTGGATGCTGGAGGAGAGCGCGTCGGCGGCGTCGCGGATCTCGCGCTCTCCCGAGAAGAAGATGAGGATGTCCCCGGGCGCTTCCCGCGAGAGCTCGTCGACGGCGTCGCACACCGCGTCCACGGGGTCGCGGTCCTCCTCGAGCGCGTCGTCGGAGCGCGCGACGGCGCCGTCCTCGCCGTCGTCCGGGCCGCCGTCCGCGTTCGGATCCGCACTGAGCGGACGGTAGCGGATCTCCACCGGGTAGGTGCGGCCGGAGACCTCGACGACCGGCGCGGGCTCCTCGGTGCCGTCGGGGAGCTCGTGCGCGAAGTGCCGGGCGAACCGCTGCGGGTCGATCGTGGCCGAGGTGATGATGACCTTGAGGTCGGGCCGCTGCGGCAGGATCCGCTTGAGGTAGCCGAGGATGAAGTCGATGTTGAGGCTGCGCTCGTGGGCCTCGTCGATGATGATCGCCGAATAGCGCTTCAGGAGCTTGTCCCGCTGGATCTCGGCGAGCAGGATGCCGTCGGTCATGAGCTTGACCTTGGTCAGCGGCCCTGCCTCGCCCGTGAAGCGGACCTGGAAGCCGACCTCCTGGCCGAGCTCCACGCCCAGCTCCTCGGCGATGCGCTCGGCGACCGTGCGCGCGGCGAGCCGGCGCGGCTGGGTGTGGCCGATCAGGCCCTTCTCGCCGAGTCCGAGCTCGAGGCACATCTTCGGGATCTGGGTGGTCTTCCCCGAGCCCGTCTCACCGGCGATGATCGTGACCTGATGCGCCGAGATCGCCTCCATGAGCTCGTCGCGGCGCTCGGAGACCGGCAGTGCGGCGGGGTACGTGATCGTCAGGGCCATGGCTGATCCAGTCTAGTCGGCGCGCGGAGGGCCCCGAGGGCCGCTACGCTGCCGGCGTGACCGTGGTCTGCCGGCGCACCCATCGATCGCTAGTCGACGGCCGCGGCGTCCTCCGATCCCCGGTAGAGGGCGGCGAGCTCGGCCCGGGAGCTGATCCCGAGCTTCGCGTAGATCCGCGTCAGGTGGTACTGGATGGTCTTGACGGACACGAAGAGCTCGTGTGCCGCCTCGCGGTTGCTCAGCCCCCCGGCTACGAGGCGCGCGACCGCGGCTTCCTGCGCCGTGAAGGCCGGATGCAGCCCCTCCTGCTGGCGCCGCGTGTCCCGGCTCCGTCCTGGATGGTGGGGGACCGTGCGGAAGGCGCTCGTCCCGGCCGCCTGCAGTTCGCGATCGCAGCGCGCCACGTAGACCGTCGCGCCGATCGCCGAGAAGGCATCGCGCGCCGACGCGAGCACCTCGGTCGCGTCCCGCCGACGTCCCGACCGCCGGAGGGTCTGTCCGTAGGCAAAGCGCCCGC
Source organism: Sinomonas cellulolyticus (assembly GCF_014656475.1). GTDB lineage: Bacteria > Actinomycetota > Actinomycetes > Actinomycetales > Micrococcaceae > Sinomonas > Sinomonas cellulolyticus. Next base: position 306,581 of record NZ_BNCM01000003.1, on the reverse strand, counting down.
GCGCCATGGCATACGGCAGGGAGAGGCCATCGAGCTCGGCGAGCGAGTCCTCGAAGCACCGCACGGCGTCGTCGAGCCTTCCCTGGGCGCCGAGCACGCGTCCCCTCACGTAGCCGAGCCGGGCAATAGTGCTGCGGTGGGCGGCGGCGCCGGCCGCGGCCTCGAGCGGACGCAGGAACGCGTCGGCCTCCTCGACGCGGCCGGTCAGCACGAGCGCGTTCGCGTACACGTCCTGCCACGGCCAGAAGCCCGGCTCGTCGATGCCGCGGGAGCGGTCCAGCCGGACCACGGGCTCGAAAGCGCGCAGGACGGCCGGGTAGTCCCCGGCGCTCTCGGCGACCGCGGCCGCGGCGAGGGCGCCGCCGAGGTGCATGACCGGGTAGGCCTCGGGCCCGGGCTGGGCGAGGCGGCGGTGCCGTGCCGCCTCCTCGGCATCGCCGCGGAGCGCGTGCACCTGCGCTGCGGTGAAGTGCAGGAGCGGCTCCACGAGGTCCATCCCGACCGGCGCGTTGAGGGCGATGCCGGCGCGGGCGACGGCGAGGGCCTCGTCCCAGCGGCCCACGGAGAACTCGGCGCGGGCCAGCCACACGTGTGCCCAGAGGGTGATGCGCAGGGCACCGGGCCGGCGCGCCTGCGGGATCGCCGCCCGCAGCTCGAGGCGTGCCTCGTCGATGTCGTCGAGCGCGAGGGCAAGCCAGCCGCGGCCCAGGTGGAGGCGCTGGTCCCGGCCTCCGAGGTGGGGCGACGATGCGAGCTCGTCGTAGGCCGCGCGTGCCTCCTCGCGCCGCCCGGCCGAGCCGAGCCCCAAGCCGAGCATGGCCCTTGCCTCGATGCCTGCCGCGCTCTCCGGACCGGCGAGGCGCACGGCCCTCTCAGTCCAGTCCAGCAGCGCCGGGATGTCCCAGTCGGCGAGGGCGTTGAGGACGCGGTACTGCGCGATCCGGGACGCGAGGTCCGCGGACCCGAGGGGATCCCTCGTCTCCCACGCCCGGTCCAAGAGGGCGGCTGCGCGCCGCGCGTGGCCCCTGTGGATGGCGTAGTACGCCAGCACCGCGTCCCTCGCCGCGCTCTGGGGGAGGGACTCGATGCGCCGTGCGAGCGGTGCGGCCTGCGGCAGGTCTCCCGCACCGACCATCGCCTCTGCCGCGCGGAGGAGGCGGTTCTCGCGCAGCCCCGGATCCACGTGGAGCTGGCTCGCCGCCATCAGCGCGTCTGCCGAGGCGCTCCAGTCGCCCGCTGCAGCCTCCTCGTCGGCGAGCCGGTCCACCTCCGCTGCCAGGCCGGCGTCGGGCATCGCCGCCGCGGCCACGAGGTGCCGGACGCGCTCGCGGGTGGAGCCGGCCAGGCCTGCCGCGCGCCGGTGCAGCGACGCGCGGTCCCGCGGTCCGAGGCCCGCGTGGACGGCGTCACGGACCAGCGGGTCCCGGAGGGTGAGCTGGAGGCTCCCGGCGACGGTCCGGCACTCGAGGAGCCCGGCGCGCCAGGCGGCGTCTGCCGCGGCGAGCAGGGCTTGCGGGTCGTCGGCGGGAAGGCCTGCGAGCTGGGCGGCGGCCGCCCCGGTGGGGGTGCCGCCCAGGACGCTCACGGCCTCCACGAGCGAGCGCGAGTCCGGCGGCAGGAGGCTGAGGGCAGTCTCCACGCGGGAGGCGACGGAGGGCACGACGGCGCCGGGCCCCTGTGCGGCGAGGGCCTCGGCGCCGAGGGACGCGAGTCCATGGTCGAGGGCCTCGACCGCCAGCCCGGGGTTTCCGCGGCTCACGTTCCACAGAGACTGGGTGGCCTCTGGCGAGAGGTGGACGCCGCTGTGCACTTGGGCCAGCCAGCGCAGTCCCTGGGCCGGGAGCGGGCCCAGGGTGAGCCGGCGCGCTCCCACGGCGTCGGCGAAGGAGGCCGCAGGGCTCCCCGGGTCCGCTCCTCCGGAGCGCAGTGCCGCGAGCAGAGCCACGGGGCCGCGGACACGCCGCGCGGCGTAGGCCAGCGCTTCGAGGGAGAGGACGTCGGCGTCCTCGAGCGAATCGATGAAGACCAGGACCGGGCCGCGCGCGGCGAGAGCCGTGAGCCGGGCCAGGGCCGCGCGTCCGGCGGGGAGCCATGCGGGCTGGGCTGTCGCATCATGGGGGTCGGTGGGTGTCCCCGTCCCGCCTGTATCCTCGTCCGGCACGAGGCCGAGCTGGGCGAGGACGCCGCCCACGAGCTCCCGCTCCCAGGGCGACGCATCCGCGCGGGCTACGGCGACTCCCGGATGGGCCGCCAGGAAGGCCTCGCAGAGCGTCGTCTTGCCCATGCCCGCCGGCCCCTCGACCACCGCGCACAGTGGCCTGCCGGGCGCGGCTCCGCCGGACACGGCCGCGCCCAGGAGCGAGTCCAGCTCGGACAGCTCCTGGGCGCGTGAGACCGCCTCGTCGCGGGAATTCAGCATGCTCCGACCGTAGCCGTACGGCCCGCTGAGCGCATTCCCCGGGATACCCTGTGACCGTCCATCGGACAGGACACGGCGCGAGGCCTCACCGGATGGCCGGCTCCGGCTCGCCGTCGGGGGCGTGGCGCTCCGCACCTGCCGGGGTCGCGGCGCCCTCGTCGCTGCCCCCACCATGCACGGGGGTGCTCCGGGGCCGCGGGACGAGGGCCGTCACGGCAGCGCCGAGCAGAGCGACGACGGCGAACAGCCAGAATGCGGTCTGGCCGGTGACTCCCGCAGAGAGCAGGAGGCCGCCGAGGAGCGGGCCGAGGATGCCGCCCAGTCGTCCGAAGCCCGCGCACCACGCCACTCCCGCGGCTCGGGTCCGGGTCGTGTAGAAGTTGGACACGAAGCCGTAGACGAGGACCTGGGTCCCGATGGTCCCGATGCCCGCGACACCCACAGCGGTCAGGAGGACGGCGAACGGCATCTGGAAGCTCAGGAGGATCAGGGCGAGTGCCGCGAGCGCGAACGTGCCCGCGATGATCCGCTTGGGACCTGTCCTGTCGACGGTCGCCGACGCGACGAGCCCGCCCACGATCGCGGACGCGTTGAGCACGAGCAGGAACGTGAGCGAGTACGCCTTGCCGAACCCGTACTGGCCCATGATCTCCGGCAGCCACGTGTTGAGGCCGTAGGTCAAGAGGAGACCGGCGAAGCTCATGAGGCCGAGAAGGGCCGTGGGGAGAGCGAAGCGGCGGGTGGCCAGGCCTGCGAAACCCGCGGGCTCGCCGTCGTCCGCTGCGGGGCGATGTTCCGCGCTGTGCGCAGCGGTCGGCTGCGCCGGAGGTGGAAGCACGACGCCGGTGCGGCGGCTGAGCGCCTCGGCCTCGGCCGAACGGCCGCGCGCCAGGAGCCACAGGGGCGACTCAGGCAGCCTCGCCGCCGCGAGGGGGAGGATGACCACGAGAGGGGCGGCGCCGACCCAGAAGAGGGGGCGCCAGTCGGCACCGTTGTTGAATGCGAGCGCCAGGAGCGAGGCGAGCACGCCGCCCGCCGGCACACCGGAGTAGACGATGGCGTTGTAGAAGTTGCGCCTGTTCTTGGGCGCGAATTCGGCGACAATGGCGCCCGCGGTGGCCACGAGCGAGCCGACGCCGATGCCCGTGACGAACCGGAAGGTGCCGAACGCCACGACGTCGGTGGCCAGCGCCGTGGCGCCCATGCCGAGTGAGAACCAGGCGAGCGCGGCGAGCATGACCTTTCGGCGGCCCACGAAGTCGCCGATCGCGCCGCTGGCGAGCGCCCCGACCATGACGCCGATGAGCGCGTAGCTGCCGAGGACGCCGGCTGTGGCGGGATCGAGGTGGCCGATCTGGTTGGGGTCCCTCATGAGGCCCGAGACGACGGTGCCATAGACCACGAGGTCATAGCCGTCGAACGTGAGGGCCGCCGTGCCGAGGGCGACGACCCAGACCAGGGTGCTGCGCTGCCGCTGCCCGAGGGCAGCCTGTGCTGAAGATGACATGCAAGACTCCGATGTCTGTGCTGGGATCTGGAGCTGGACAACTGCTGGTGATGCGTGATGGTTCTTTACTGCTGATTCGAAGCCGCCCCCGGACCCGTGGGGGACCGGGGGCGGCAACGCGTTGGGGGAGGGCCTCAGCCGAGGTCGCCTCCGGCCACGGGCAGGATGGTGCCCGTGATGTAGGACGCCTCGTCCGAGGCGAGGAAGCAGATGGCGGCGGCCTGCTCGTCGAGCGTCCCGTACCGCTTCATGAGCGACGAGTCCACGGTCTGGTCCACGATCTGCTGGTACCAGGCCTTCTCCTGCTCCGTCTGGGGGAGCGGTCCCCGCTGGACGGCGCGGGCAGGGGCCTCGGTGCCGCCGGGTGCGGTGGCCACAACGCGCACCCCGTGCGGCGCGGCCTCGAGGGCAAGCGCGGTCGTGATCGCCCGCACCCCGCCTTTCGACGCCGCATACGGGACACGGTTGACGCCCCGCGTGGCCACCGAGCCGACGTTGACGATCGTGCCGGTCCTCTGGGCGATGAGGTGGGGGAGCACCGCGCGGCACATCCACAGCGTCGGGAAGAGCGAGCGGCGCACCTCCTTCTCGATCTCCTCGGGCGTGTAGTGCTCGTACGGCTTGGCCCAGATCGTGCCGCCCACGTTGTTGACCACGACGTCGATCCGCCCCGCTGCGGCGATCGCCGCCTCGGTGGCGGCCTGCGCGCCGTCGAACGTCTCGAGGTCCGCCGTCACGCTGTGCACGGGAGCGGGGTCCGGATACGCGGCGGCCGCCTCACGGACTCCTGCGGCGACCTCGTGCACGAGCTCCGCCCGGTCGACGAGGACTACACCTCCGCCCTCGGCCGCGATGCGCTCCGCGACCGCGCGCCCGATCCCCTGGGCAGCGCCCGTGACCACGACGGACCGTCCCGTGAAGCGGCCACGGTGGGCGGAAGGACCGGCCGCCGTGCGCCTCCCCGCCGCCCTGGAAGGGGCGGTGTCCGTCGTCGTCATGCGACCGCGCCCGCGAGGGCCGGGGCCGGTGCAGCGCCGACCGCGAACCGCTCGTAGTAGAAGTTGGCCGGTGCGATGCCCTCGCCGTCGAAGTACCGGCGCACGGCGTCGACCATGGCGGGCGGCCCGCACAGGTACACGTCCACGTCGCCGTCGTTGAGGTGCTCCGGCAGCAGGTGCTGCGTGACGTAGCCCTTCTTCGGGTGGTCCGACTCGGCGTCGGCCACGATCGTGTCGAAGGTGAAGCCGGGGATCGCCGCCGCGTAGCGCTCGAGTGCCTCGACCTCGACGAGGTCCTTGTCCCACGTGGCGCCGTACGCGAGGTGGATCGGGAAGGCCGGGACGGACCCCTCAGACGCGGCCTGTGCGAGCTTCTCGAGCATCGCCAGCTGCGGGGCAATGCCCGTTCCGCCCGCGAGCATGAGGGTGGGGCGCTTGATGTCGCGAAGGAAGAAGCTGCCCTTGGGCCCCTCGAGGGTGAGGGTGTCGCCCACCGCGGCACGCTCCTTCAGGTAGGTGGTCATGACGCCGTCGGGCGCGGTGCGGACCAGGAAGGTGAGCTTCTCGGCAGTCGGGCCGGACGAGAAGGAGTAGCTGCGCTCCTCGTCCGTGCCCGGGACCTTGACGTTCATGTACTGGCCGGGGAGGTAGGCGAGCTTCTCGCGCTCCTCGACGGCGAGCGTGAGGCCGGCGGTGTTGTCGGCGTACCAGTGGAGCTTCTCGATGGTGGCCGTGAACTGGCCCACGCCGCTCTTGGCCATCTCGGCGGTGCCGGAGATGCGCAGCACGAGGTCGCTCTGGGGGGTCATCTGGCAGGGCAGGCAGTAGCCGGCGTCGGCCTCGTCGTCGGTGAGCGCGTCCTCGATGTAGTCGCCGCCGTCGTACGTCCCGGACTCGCAGAACGCCTTGCACGTCCCGCACGCGCCGTCGCGGCAGTCCAGGGGGATGTTGATGCGGGAGCGGTAGGACGCGTCGGCGACCGTCTGGCCCGGGGCGACGGAGATGAAGCGCGTGACGCCGTCCTCGAAGGCGAGGGCAACGGAGTGGCTGGTGGAGTCAGGTGCAGTGGTCATGGGTGTCCTCCTCAGATGTGGTAGATGTCCACGACGTGGTGGATGTAGTCGTTCTTGAGGACGACCTTCTTCCTGGTGATCACCGGCTGGGTGCCGGAGAAGTCGATCGTGTAGAAGGAGTCGCCGAAGTAGGTGTCGACCGTGTTGTAGCGGTAGTAGAGCGTGAACCAGTTGAAGCGGACGTCCACGACGTCGTCCTCCTGGCTGAGGATCTCGACGTTGGTGATGTTGTGGCCCGTGCGCGGGTCCGGGAGGCTCGTGGCGCCCGAGCGCTCCGTCTTGATCCGGAACACGCGATCCTCGAGGCCGCCCCGGTTGGGGTAGTAGATGAGCGAGATCTCGCGCTGGGGGTCCTCGGTGAGGGTGTCGTCGTCGGCCCAGGCGGGCATCCAGAACTCGGCCTCGGGGTGGTAGCAGTCCACCCACCGGTCGAATTCGCGGTCGTCGAGGAAGCGGGCCTCGCGGTAGAGGAACTGGCGCACGTCCTCGAGCCCGATGGTCCCGGGCACGATCGTGGTCATGAGGGTCATGGGGATGTCTCTCCTTGAAGGAACTGGCGAAGTAACCGGGCCGGGATCAGTGGTGCGAGCACGCGGACTGCAGGTGGGCGGCGGGGCAGGGAGCGGCACCCTGGCGCTCGGCCTCCTCGAGGCGCTCCTCGGACTCCACCGCGGCGCGCATCGTCTCGCGCCAATAGCCGTGCTGGATGGGGTAGAGCCCCTCATCCTCAGTCTTGACGCCGCTCGAGAGCGGGTTCAGGCCCAGGCCCTTCGCGGTCTCGTCGGGCCCGGTCAGCTGGTGCGCCTGGCCGCGGCTCATGTCATTCCACGGCGCGGCGCTCGCGAGGTACGTCTTCTGGCACGAGCGGAACTCCTCGAGGTCGTCCGGGGTGGCCATGCCCGTGGCGTTGAAGAAGTCCTCGTACTGGCGGATGCGGTTGGCGCGCGCCTCGGCGGACTCGCCCTTCGGGGCGATGCAGTAGATGGTCACCTCGGTCTTGTCCACCGAGATCGGGCGGAAGTGCCGGATCTGCGAGCTGAACTGGTCCATGAGGTAGACGTTCGGGTACAGGCACAGGTTGCGGGAGGCGCCAACCATGAACTCGGCGCGCTCGGCCCCGAACTGCTCCGTCCACTCCTCCTTCTTGTCGAAGTTCGGGCGGTCCTGCGGGTTGCCCCACCACATCCACAGCAGCAGGTGGCCGTGCTCGAACGAGTAGTAGCCCCCGCCCTGCTTGCCCCACGTGCCGGCGTCCATCGCCTTCGTCTCGTTGCTCGACTCGCCCGTGCCGCGCCGGGAGGTGGTCGCTGCGTAGTTCCAGTGCGTCGCCGAGACGTGGTAGCCGTCCGCGCCGTTCTCCGCCTGCACCTTCCAGTTGCCGTCGTAGGTGTAGGTCGAGGCACCGCGCAGGACCTCGAGGCCCTCGGGGGACTGGTCCACGATCATGTCGATGATCTTCGTGGCCTCGCCGAGGTGCTCCTCGAGGGGCTTCACGTCCGGATTGACGCTGCCGAAGAGGAAGCCGCGGTAGCTGTCGAAGCGGGCCACCTTGGTCAGATCGTGCGAGCCGTCCTTGTTGAACTGCTCCGGGTAGCCCGCGTCGCGGGGGTCCTTGACCTTGAGGAGCTTGCCGTTGTTCGAGAACGTCCAGCCGTGGAACGGACACGTGAAGGTCGTGCGGTTGTCCGTCTTGCGGCGGCAGAGCATGGCGCCACGGTGGCTGCACGCATTGATGTGGGCGTACAGCTCGCCGTCCTTGGCGCGCGAGATCACGACCGGCTGGCGGCCGATGTAGGTGGTGAAGTAGTCACCCACGTTGGGGATCTGGCTCTCGTGCGCCAGGTAGACCCAGTTGCCCTCGAAGATGTACTTCATCTCGAGCTCGAACAGCTCCTCATCGGTGAAGATGCTGCGCTTCGCCCGGTACGTGCCGGTCGACGCGTCCTCGATGAGCGCGTCGGAGAGCTGGGCACGGACATGGTCCAGGGTTTCCGTCATGGTTGTCTCCCTTGCCTGTTGCCTTCCACGACGTCCTCGTCGCGGGCTGTGAAAGAGCCTGCCAAGGCGTGAGGCCGATCACACTGGGGGATTGCCTAGGCTCGGCCAAGGGTGCTTTTCAAACGCGTCGGATATCAATTGGATGGAACTAGGTATTTGTGCAGATGCAATGACTCCTCCTAGCGTGAAGTCAGCGCGAGCCACTGTGCCGCCCATCACCCAATCACGGCTGATCATCGAGGAGGATGACATGAGCCAGACCCTTTCCGAATTCGACGCGAAGGCTGCCGAGTCAGGCAACAAGGCCACCGAGCGGTTCAAGGAGAGCGGCAAGCGTGCGAGCCTGGACGTTCCCAAGGAGCGCGTCTCGCTCCTTGCCCGTGAGGTCCTCGAGGCGGTCTACGCCACCATCCGCAAGCACAAGGTCACCTACGCCGAGTACAACGCGCTCAAGGACTGGCTGATCAGCGTCGGCGAGGACGGCGAGTGGCCGCTCTTCCTCGACGTGTGGGTCGAGCACGTTGTCGAGGAGGTGGCCACCGAGAACCGCAAGGGCTCCAAGGGCACCATCGAGGGGCCGTACTACGTGCCGAACTCTCCCGAGCAGCCCACGCCGGCCCGCCTGCCGCGCCGCGAGGACGAGCCGGGAACCGAGCTGACGTGGAAGGGCCAGATCCGCGACCTGGACGGCAACGGCCTCCCGGGCAAGGTGGAGATCTGGCACGCCGACGGCGCCGGGTTCTACTCGCAGTACGCGCCGGGCCTGCCCGAGTGGAACCTGCGCGGCACGGTCCTCGCCGACGAGAACGGCAACTTCGAGATCCAGACCATGCGTCCGGCCCCGTACCAGATCCCGACCGACGGCGCGTGCGGCAAACTCATCGCCGCGGCCGGCTGGCACGCGTGGCGCCCGGCCCACATCCACGTGAAGGTCTCCGCGCCGGGCCACGAGCTGATCACCGCGCAGCTCTACTTCCCGGGCGACGCCCACAACGACGACGACATCGCCTCGGCCGTCAAGCCCGAGCTCATCCTCGACCCGAAGCCCGCAGCGGACGGCAAGGGCGAGGAGATGGTCTACGACTTCGTCCTCGACCCCGAGGACTGAGCCCCGCGACTCCAGCACCGGAGTCTGAGCACCAGGCCCCTGCAGGAAGGCATCCGCGCAGGACGCCGCACGACGCGGCGCAGGAAGGGCCCCGCCGAGAGCACTCGGCGGGGCCCTTCCTGCGGTCTGCGGCCTGCTGCCTGCGCGCCCGGACGGCCGTTCGGGCGCACTCGGGGCGGAACCATGCTGCAACGACAAAGCACCCCCGGCCCATACGGACCGGGGGTGCTTGCGGTGCCCTCGATAGGATTCGAACCTACGGCCTTCTGCTCCGGAGGCAGACGCTCTATCCCCTGAGCTACGAGGGCATCAGGCTTCCCTTGCGGGAACTCATCGAGCTTATCAGGTGCCCGGGGTCAGGACGCAAACCGGGACCGGCCCGCGCGGCGGCCGCGCGGGGCGGCGGCGGTGACGCTGCAGAACCTACTCCCTGTAGTGCTCGACGACGTCTGCCGGACGCACCGAGGCCTCGTCCGGATCCTCGCCGAACTCGCGCTTGGCACGGCGCTGGCGCAGGAGGTCCCAGCACTGGTCGAGCTGCTCCTCGACCTCCCCGAGCCTGACGGAGTTCGACGCATCGGTACCGGTGCCTGCGGGATGCTCCGCGCGCAGCGTGTGCTCTTCGTCGATGAGGTCCCGGATCCGGTCCAGTATGTCCTTGTCCATGGAAGCCACGATAGCGTCGTGGGGTGAGACGACAACCCCGCGCGGAGCGGAAACCGGCGAGGGCCCGGACGGGCGGGAGGCCGGAGCGGCGCGGCCTGTTCCTCGTGGCGGCCGGCCTGTTCCTCGTGGCGTTCACGCTGCGCACCGCGGTGACCAGCGTCCCGCCGCTGACGGAGGGCATCGGCCACGACCTCTTCCTGCCGTCCTGGCTCGTGGCGGTCCTGGGCATGCTGCCTACGGCACTGTTCGGCGTCGCCGGCCTCGCCACACCCCTCCTCATGCGGGCGTGGAGCGTCGAGGCGATCTCCGTCGCCGCAATGGCGGCCTCGGGCGCGGGGCAGGTGCTCCGTGCGGCCGCGCCGGAGACTGGCATGTTCCTCGCGGGCTCGGCCCTCGCGCTGGCCGGCATGGGAGTGGGCAACGTCGTCCTGCCTCCCATCGTGCGCAAGTACTTCCCCGAGCGGGTGGGGCTCTTCACCGCCCTGTACGTGACGGTCATCAACGCGGGCACCACCATTCCGCCGCTCCTGGCGGTGCCCGTGGCCGACGCCGCCGGGTGGCGGCTCTCCATCGGGTGGTGGGCCGCGCTGAACATCCTCGCGATCCTCCCCTGGCTGAGCGTGTGGCCCGCGCGCGGGCGGCGGATGCCGTCCCCGACGGGGTCCGTGGCCGCCACGCGCTCGCCTTCCCCTGCGTCGGGGAGTTCACCCGAGCGCACCGGCTCGCCTGAGCCGACCAGCCGCCTCCGGGCGCACGACGGCGGCTCCGCGCCACGCGCCGTCGTCCGCGGCAGCGGGCGGGTCACCGTGCGTCCGTGGCGTGCGCCGGCGGCGTGGGCACTCGCCCTGATGTTCGGGTGCACGTCCCTGAACACGTATGCGATGTTCGCGTGGCTGCCCGGCATCGTGGCGGAGGCGGGGCTGGGCCCCGCCGCTGCAGGCGTCCAGGTCGGGATCTTCGCCGGCCTGGGCCTGCCGCTGAGCCTCGCGGTGCCGATCCTGGCCTCGCGCCTGCGGAACCCGTTCCCCGTCGTCGCGTTCGGCGTGACGGGCTTCGCGGCCGGGTACCTCGGCCTCCTGCTCGCCCCGGGCACGGCCACGTGGCTCTGGTCCACGCTCGCGGGCCTCGGGCCGGCGACCTTCCCCCTCGCGCTCGTGCTCGTCAACCTGCGCACCCGCTCGCATCAGGCCTCCGGAGCGGTGTCCGGGTTCGCGCAGGGCGTGGGGTACGTGGTGGCATGCACCGGTCCGCTCCTGGTCGGGCTCCTCCACGACGCGACCGGGACCTGGACGCCGTCCTTCGCGTTCCTCGGGCTGACCCTCGTGGTGCTCGGCGTCTCCGGGTGGGTGATCAGCAGGCCGCACTGCATCGACGACCACCCCCGCGTCGTCGAGCCCGCGTACCCGGAACGGGCCCGCGCCTCGGGCGCCCAGGACGAGCGCGCCTCGGGCGCCCAGGACGAGCGCGCATCGGGGCCGGCGGAGGTCTGCGGGGAGCGGTAGGGTTTCGACCCGGATTCAGCGCGCGCGCACGGCGCCGGTAGGCTAGGGGGGTGACTCCCGAAGAACTTTCCGCCGCTCTCTCTGCCTGCCTCGCCGACGCCGTCCGCGCCGGCGAGATCACTGTGGACGTGCCGGAAGGTATCCGAGTGGAGCGCCCCAAGAACCGGGAGCACGGCGACTGGGCCACGAACATTGCCCTCCAGCTGGCCAAGAAGGCCGGGATGGCACCGCGCGCCTTCGCGGACATCCTTGCGGAGCGGCTCAGCGCCGTGGACGGGATCGCTTCGGTGGACGTGGCCGGCCCGGGCTTCCTGAACATCACCCTCGACGCCGCTGCCGCCGGGGCCCTCGCCAAGGCCATCGTCGAGGCCGGCCGGGCCTACGGCACGAACGAGGCGCTCGCCGGGCACGTGGTGAACATGGAGTTCGTCTCGGCGAACCCCACCGGTCCCCTCCACATCGGCCACACCCGGTGGGCGGCGCTCGGCGACTCGATCGCCCGGGTCCTGAAGGCCTCGGGGGCGGACGTGACCCGCGAGTACTACATCAACGACGCCGGCAACCAGATGAACGTCTTCGCCAACTCCGTCCTGTCCAGGATCCGCGGGCGCGAGGTGCCGGAGGGCGGCTATCCGGGCCAGTACATTGCGGATCTGGGCCACGAGGTCCTCGCAGAGCACCCGGACGTGCGAGAACTCACGGACGAGGCCGCGCTGCCCGTGGTCCGTGAGGCCGCCTACGCCGCACAGATGAAGGACATCACCGCCACGCTCGCCGAGTTCGGCGTCACGTTCGACGTCTACTTCTCCGAGCGGGACGGGCTGCACGACTCGGGGGCTATCGAGGGAGCCGTGAAGCGCCTGCGCGAGCAGGGCCATGTCTTCGATTCGGAGGGCGCCGTCTGGCTGCGCACCACCGACTTCGGCGATGACAAGGACCGCGTCCTCATCCGCGCGAACGGGGAGCCCACGTACTTCGCCGCCGACGCCGCCTACTACCTCTCGAAGAAGGACCGCGGGTTCCCCGAGAAGGTCTACCTCCTCGGAGCCGACCACCACGGCTATGTGAACCGCCTCAAGGCCATCGCGGCCTGCGCCGGTGACGACCCGGACGCGAGCATCGAGATCCTCATCGGCCAGCTCGTCTCGGTGAACGGTGCGAAGCTGTCCAAGCGCGCGGGCAACATCATCGAGCTCAAGGACCTCATCGAGTGGCTCGGCAAGGACGCGGTGCGCTACTCGCTCGCACGCTACCCCGCCGACTCGCCGCTCACGCTCGACCCCGAGCTCCTGAGGAAGAACTCGAACGAGAACCCGGTGTTCTACGTCCAGTACGCCCATGCGCGCTCTCGCGGCGCGGCCCGCAACGCCGAGGCTGCGGGCGTGGCACGCACCGTGGACGGCCGCGACGCGTTCGACGGCGCGCTGCTCACCCACCCGACCGAGGGCAACCTCCTCGCGCACTTGGCCGCATACCCCTCGATCGTGGCGAAGGCCGCCGAGTTCCGCGAGCCGCACCGCGTGGCCAGGCACCTCGAGTCGATCGCGAGCGCCTACCACTCCTGGTACGACAACTGCCGCATCTCGCCCCAGGGCGACGAGGAGGTCACCGACCTCAACCGCACCCGCCTGTGGCTCAACGACGCCACGAGCCAGGTCCTCGCCAACGGCCTGGACCTCCTCGGTGTCTCCGCACCGGAAAGGATGTAGTCCGTGCCCGAGACGACCCTCAGCGCCGCCTCCGCGGCGCCCTCGCCGCTGGCCCCCGAGTGGCTGGGAATCCCGGCGGACCTCAACCGGCTCGCCCCCGCGCTCTGGGCGCACGACGCCGAGCGGGGCCCCAGCGGCGGACTCACCCTCGCCGGCCTCGCCGTCGGGGAGATCAAGACCCGGTTCGGCTCGCCGGTGTTCGTCCTGTCCGAGTCCGACTTCCGGGCCCGCGCCCGGGCCTTCAAGCAGTCATTCGACACCGCGTTCGCCGATGTCTGCGGGGGAGTGGACGTCTACTACGCAGGCAAGTCCTTCCTGTGCACGGCCGTCGCCGCGTGGGTCCGCGAGGAGGGCCTCCGGCTCGACACAGCCTCGGGCGGCGAGCTGGCCGTGGCCCAGCGCGCCGGGACGCCGGGGGAACTCATCGGCCTGCACGGCAACAACAAGTCGGACGCCGAGATCCGCCGTGCGCTCGACTACGGCGTGGGCCGGATCATCGTCGACAGCCTCGACGAGCTCGAGCGCGTGGCCCGCATCGCTGCTGACCGGGGGACGGATACCCCCGGCTCAGCACCGGACGGATCGGAGGCGCCCCGGGCCAAGGTGATGCTCCGGCTCACTCCCGGCGTCCACGCGCACACGCACGAGTTCATCGCCACTGCCCATGAGGACCAGAAGTTCGGCCTGTCGATGGCGCCGGGCACCGCGAGCCCGGGGTTCAGCGGTGCGGGCGCCGAAGGGGCGCCCGAGGGCGCTGCGAGCATGGCCGAGGAGGCGGTCGCTGCGGCCGCCGGCCACGACAGCATCGAGCTGCTCGGCGTCCACTGCCACATCGGATCGCAGATCTTCGAGCCTGAGGGATTCGAGGCCGCCGCGGTGAAGCTCCTGCGGTTCGTCGCCGACATGCGCTCCTCCTACGGGGTCGCGTTGCCCGAGCTCGACCTGGGCGGCGGCTATGGCATCGCCTATGTGCCGGGGGACACGCCCCGACCGCCGGCCGAGATCGCGGAGGCGCTCGCCGGCGTCGTGCGCGAGACCTGTGCGGAGCTGGGCATCACGGCCCCGCGAATCTCGATCGAGCCGGGCCGGGCAATCGTCGGCTCGACGACCTTCACCCTGTACGAGGTGGGGACGATCAAGGACGTCGTCGTTGATGTACCAGTCGGGGACCTGCCGGCATCGGGCGAGGCGGTGACGGCGGTGCGCCGCTACGTCTCGGTGGACGGCGGCATGAGCGACAACCCGCGGCCGGTCCTCTACGACGCCGACTACTCGGTGGTGCTCGCCAACCGCACCTCCGACGCCCCAGCGCAGCTCGTGCGGGTCGTCGGCAAGCACTGCGAGAGCGGGGACATCGTGGTCCGCGACGCGTACCTGCCGGCCGATGTGCGCGCGGGCGACCTGCTGGCCGTCCCCGGGACCGGTGCCTACTGCTGGGCGCTGTCGAGCAACTACAACTACCTCGCGCGCCCGGGCGTGCTGGCCGTCCGGGACGGCGACGCACGCTGGATCGTGCGCCCCGAGACCGAAGACGACCTGCTCTCGCGCGATATGGGAGTGTAACCCGCATGCGGGAGAACGGAGAGACTATGACCTCGACGAGTGAGGCGCAGCTGGCGGCTGCGCAGCGGCAGGACGCCGGGGCCGAGCGCGTGCTCACGGTCGCGCTGCTGGGCGGCGGGACGGTCGGCTCCCAGGTGGCACGCATCCTCCTGGACGACGCCGAGGCGCTCACCGCGCGCGCCGGTGCCCGTCTGGAACTGGCCGGGATCGCTGTGCGCAACGTCGGCGCGCCGCGGGACGTGGAGCTGCCGCGCGAGCTCTACACGACGGACGCCGAGGGGCTCGTGGCCCGCGCTGACCTCGTCATCGAGCTCATGGGCGGGATCGAGCCCGCCCGCACCCATATCCTCGCGGCGCTGCGCCACGGGGCCTCCGTGGTCACCGGCAACAAGGCCCTCCTCGCGCAGGACGGCGCGACCCTGTTCGACGAGGCGGATGCGAACGACGCGGAGCTGAACTTCGAGGCGGCCGTTGCCGGGGCCATCCCGATCATCCGGCCCATCCGCGAGAGCCTCTCCGGCGACCGCATCACCCGGGTCCTCGGGATCGTCAACGGCACCACGAACTTCATCCTCGACTCCATGGACACCACCGGCGCCCAGTTCGCCGACGTCCTGGCGGAAGCCCAGCGGCTCGGCTATGCCGAGGCGGATCCCACCGCCGACGTCGAGGGTCTGGATGCGGCGGCGAAGGCCGCGATCCTCGCCTCGCTCGCGTTCCACACCCGCGTCTCGCTCGACGACGTGCGCTGCGAGGGCATCACGAAGGTCAGCGCCGCGGACATCGCGGCCGCGCAGGATGCCGGGATGACCATCAAGCTCCTCGCCATCGCCGAGCTCGTCGCCGACGGCGCGCATGGGGCGGGCACCGGGAAGGGCGAGGGCGTGAGCGTGCGCGTCCACCCGACGCTGCTTCCCCGCACCCACCCGCTCGCCGCCGTGCACGGGGCGTACAACGCCGTCTTCGTCGAGGCTGAGAACGCCGGTTCCCTCATGTTCTACGGGGCGGGCGCGGGAGGCGCGCCCACGGCGTCGGCGATCATGGGCGACGTCGTCACGACCGCCCGCCGCATCGTCGCGGGCTCGCCGGGCCGCGCCGGGACGGCGACGCGCGTGCTGCCGATCGTGGGTCCCGAGAGCATCACCACGAGCTACAGCGTGGGCCTCGAGGTGGCCGACCAGCCGGGCGTCCTCTCCCGTGTGGCCTCCGTGTTCGCCCAGCATGGCGTGTCGATCGAGACCATGCGCCAGCAGATCCACGGCACGGAGAAGGCCGGCGGCGCGGGCGCGGCGGCGGACAAGGATCCCGCCGGCCGAGGCGAGGGCGCCTCGCGCGCGGAGCTGCGCTTCGTGACGCACCGGGCCACGGAGGCCGCCCTCGCGGCGACCGTGGCCGACATCAAGAACCTGGACGTCGTCGAATCCGTGACGAGCGTCCTGCGAGTCGAAGGAGTCTAGTGGCCCACCAGTGGCGCGGAGTCATCCGCGAGTATGCAGACCGCCTGCCGGTCACCGAGTCCACGCGCATCATCACCCTGGGCGAGGGGGGGACGCCCCTCGTCCACGCGCAGAAGCTCTCCGAGCTGACCGGTTCGACCGTCTACCTCAAGGTCGAGGGCATGAACCCGACGGGGTCCTTCAAGGACCGGGGCATGACGATGGCGATGACGGCCGCCGTCGAGGCGGGCGCCAAGGCCGTGGTGTGCGCGTCCACGGGCAACACGTCCGCCTCCGCCGCCGCGTACGCGACGTCGGCGGGCCTCACGTGTGCCGTCCTCGTGCCCGAGGGCAAGATCGCGATGGGCAAGCTGAGCCAAGCCATCGCCCACGGTGCCACGCTGCTCCAGGTCGACGGGAACTTCGACGACTGCCTCGAGATCGCGCGCAAGCTCGCCGACACCTACCCCGTGTTCCTCGTCAACTCCGTCAACCCCGCCCGCATCGAAGGCCAGAAGACGGCCGCCTTCGAAATCGTGGATGCCCTCGGGGACGCGCCTGACATCCACGTGCTGCCCGTGGGCAACGCCGGCAACATCTCCGCCTACTGGAAGGGCTACAAGGAGTACGCGACGGAGACCACGTACTCCTTCCCGAAGGGCGGAGCCGACGGCGCGGACAGCGCACCGGCCGAGCCCCGCACGCTCCCGGCGGTGTCCACCCGGCTGCCGATGATGTGGGGCTTCCAGGCCGCCGGCGCCGCGCCGTTCGTCGCGGGCCACCCCATCACGCACCCCGAGACGATCGCCACGGCGATCCGGATCGGCAACCCCGCCTCGTGGGAGACCGCCGTCGCGGCCCGCGACGAGTCCGGCGGCCTCATCGACGCGGTGAGCGACGACGAGATCCTCTCCGCGCACCGCTGGCTGTCCTCCAAGGAGGGCGTCTTCGTGGAGCCCGGCTCGGCCGCCTCGGTGGCGGGACTGCTCAAGATGCACGAGGCCGGGAAGGTCCCGCAGGGCAAGACCATTGTGTGCACCGTCACGGGGCACGGCCTCAAGGACCCCCAGTGGGCCCTGAAGACGGCTGCCGGCGAGGACGTCGAGCCGGTCAAGGTCGGCAACGACGTGGTGAGCGTGGCCGCGGCGCTGGGGCTGGAGTCCGCCGCCTCATGACCGCCGTCAGCGAGCCGCGCTCCGATGCGGGTCTGCGCCTCGTCGCACCGGGACAGCGGGTGAGCGTCCGCGTCCCTGCGACGAGCGCGAACCTGGGCCCCGGCTACGACAGCCTGGGCCTGGCCCTCGCCCTCTACGACACCGTCACGGTCGAGACGGCCGGCGAGGGCGGGCTCACGTTCGACCTCACGGGCGAGGGGGCCGACACGCTGCCGCGCGACGAGTCGCATCTCGTGGTCCGCACGCTCGACGCCGCGCTCGCCCGCCTCGGCTACGCCCGCTCGGGCCTGAAGCTGACCGCCGAGAACGTGAGCCCGCACGGGCGGGGGCTCGGGTCCTCAGCATCCGCGACGGTCGCAGCCGTCCTCGCGGCAGCGGCCCTCGTCGATCCCGCCGACCGGCCCGACCGCGCGTGGGCGCTGCAGCTCTGCAGCGAGATCGAGGGCCATCCGGACAACGTCGCGCCCGCGATCTACGGCTCGCTCGCCCTCTCCTGGCAGGACGGCGACGACTTCCACACGGCCGTCGCTCAGGTGGCACCGGAGGTGGTGCCCATCGTGGCGATCCCGGACTACGAGCTCTCGACCGAGCTTGCACGCTCGCTCCTGCCCTCGTCGATCCCGCACGGGGCGGCCGCCGCCAACGCGGGCCGCGCGGCGCTGCTCGTCCACGCCCTCACGCGGGATCCGTCCCTGCTCCTTCCGGCCACCGAAGACTTCCTCCACCAGAGCTACCGTTCAAGCGCGATGGAGCCCAGCGCGCAGCTCATTGCCCAGCTCCGCGCCCAAGGGCACGCGGCCGTCGTCTCCGGTGCAGGTCCCACGGTGCTTGCCCTCGCGGCGGGGGCCGCCGAGGCGGACGAGGTGCAGGCCGCGGTCGAGCGCTTCGCGCACGCAGCGGATGGCGAGCCGGTCGGCCTGCCCGGGGAGACGGCGCTGGGCGAGGAGCGCGCGACACGCTGGCGTGTGCTGAGGCTAACTGTTGACCGCGAAGGTGCTAGAGTAGACGTGCACCCAGGGTGAAGTCTCGAGTATCCCTGATTCCACGGGTTCCCTGATCTCACGGACCGGATCCAGCTTCCCGGTCTGGGTGCCGCCCCTCCAGCTCTGCAGCCGGTCTCGCTGTTCACGGCTGTCCCGTAGACAGCACCCAAGACCCCGCACGCTCGGGGCGGGCTGAATGATTACAGCCCTGCCCGGCCATCTGGCCCCGCAGTGCACCAGCCTGGCCGCTGCTCTAGCCGGCGGCCACGACCACGATGCGTCGGCCACGAGTGCCGTCGCATCGATTCCGGAAGGACCGTCCGTGACACAGACCACTGAGCTGAACCCAGCAGTGGAAGCCTCCTCCGCGTCGGAGTCCAAGGGGATCGCCGGCCTCAAGCTTGCGCAGTTGCAGGCCCTGGCGTCCCAGCTGGGCATCACCGGTGGCTCCCGCATGCGCAAGGGTGACCTCGTCGCAGCGATTACCGCACACCAGAAGGGCGAGCCCGTGGGCCGCCCGTCCCAGCAGCGCCGCAGCGCTGCCGAGGCTCCGGTCCAGGGCGCGCTGCCCGAGACCCAGGCCGTGGACGCCCAGACCGCTCCCGCTCCGGCGTCCGCTCCCGCTCCTGCGGCCGCTTCCGCCCCGGCGCCTGCTGAGCCCGAGGCTGCCCCCCGTGCACGCCGCACGCGCCGCCGCGCCGGCAGCGACGGGATCGTGACCCCGGCCGCTGGTCCGGTTGCCGAGGAGACCGCTCCGGCGGCAACGGCTCCGGCAGCGACTGAGGCGCCCGCGCCCGTCCAGCACGAGGAGCCCACGGCGCAGCCGCAGGCAGCGGCAGGCGAGCAGGCCTCCGAGCAGGCGACCCGTCCGAGCCGCACGCGCAACCGCAACCGCCGCGCCGAAGCCTCCGAGGCGACCGCCGAGGCCCCTGCCTCCCGCGAGGAGCGCAGCGAGTCGGCCGAGCAGGCCCCCAAGGAGCAGGCCGAGGCGCCGGCTCGCCATGACCAGTCCGGCGAGGGCCGCGGGCGCCGTGGCCAGCAGGAGCACGGCCAGCAGGAGCGCCGCCGCGACGAGGGCGACGGCGAGGAGGGCGGCTCGCGCCGGTCGCGCCGTAACCGCCGTGGCCGCGACCGCGACGACTCCCAGCAGGCCCACCAGGGCGGCCGCAACGAGCGCTTCCGTGACCGCAACGAGCGCCGCCGCGGCCGCAATGCGGGCCCCGAGGTCGACGAGACCGAGGTGAGCGAGGACGACGTCCTCCTTCCCGTGGCCGGCATCCTCGACGTCCTCGAGAACTACGCCTTCATCCGCACCTCGGGCTACCTCCCGGGCCCGAACGACGTCTACGTCCCGCTCACCCAGGTCAAGAAGCACGGCCTGCGCAAGGGCGACGCGGTCGTGGGCGCGATCCGCGCCCCCCGCGAGGGCGAGGACAGCCAGGGCGGGGGCCAGGGCGGCCGCCAGGGCCATGGCAACCGCCAGAAGTTCAACGCCCTCGTGCGCGTCACGAGCGTCAACGGCAAGAGCCCCGAGGAGATGAAGGGCCGCGTCGAGTTCACCAAGCTCGTCCCCCTCTATCCCTCCGAACGCCTGCGCCTCGAGACCGACCCGAAGAAGATCGGGCCCCGCGTGATCGACCTCGTGGCCCCGATCGGCAAGGGCCAGCGCGGCCTGATCGTCTCCCCGCCCAAGGCCGGCAAGACGCTCATCCTGCAGTCCATCGCGAACGCGATCACCACGAACAACCCCGAGGTGCACCTCATGATGGTGCTCGTGGACGAGCGCCCCGAAGAGGTCACGGACATGCAGCGCTCGGTGAAGGGCGAGGTCATCGCCTCGACCTTCGACCGTCCCGCCGATGACCACACCACGGTCGCCGAGCTCGCGATCGAGCGCGCCAAGCGCCTCGTGGAGATGGGCATGGACGTCGTGGTGCTCCTGGACTCGATGACCCGTCTGGGCCGCGCGTACAACCTCGCGGCGCCCGCCTCGGGCCGCATCCTCTCCGGCGGCGTCGACTCGGCCGCGCTCTACCCGCCGAAGCGCTTCTTCGGCGCGGCGCGCAACATCGAGAACGGCGGCTCGCTGACGATCCTCGCCACCGCGCTCGTCGAGACGGGCTCCAAGATGGACGAGGTCATCTTCGAGGAGTTCAAGGGCACCGGCAACATGGAGCTCCGCCTCTCCCGCGCCCTGGCAGACAAGCGCATCTTCCCGGCCGTGGACGTCAACGCGTCCGGCACGCGCCGTGAGGAGAATCTGCTCTCCCCGGAGGAGGTCAAGATCATGTGGCGCCTGCGCCGCGTGCTCTCCGGCCTCGACACGCAGCAGGCCCTCGAGCTGCTCACCACGAAGATCCGGGACACGAGCTCGAACGCCGAGTTCCTCCTCCAGGTGCAGAAGACGACGCTCGCCGGCAAGGGCGAGAACGACCGCCACTAGCGCCCCAGACGGCGGCCGGCGCCCGTGACCACGGGCGCCGGCCGCCGTCGTCGTGCTGCATCCCTCTCCCTCCCACCCCTTCGAAAGGCCCCCAGACATGTTCGAGTCCGTGCACGGGCTTCTGGACGAGCACGCCGAGCTCCAGAAGCGCCTCAGCGACCCCGCGGTCTACCAGGACCAGGCGCTCGCGCGGAAGCTCGGCCGGCGCTCCGCGGAGCTCAACGGCATCGTCGAGGCCTACAACCGCTGGAAGCAGCTCGGCGACGATCTCGACGCCGCCAGGGAGATGGCCGCGGAGGATCCTGACTTCGCCGCCGAGGTGCCGGACCTCGAGGCAACGCACGAGGCGGCGCAGGAGAAGCTGCGCCGCCTCCTCATCCCGCGTGACCCCAACGACGCCCGCAACGTGATCCTCGAGGTCAAGGGCGGCGAGGGCGGCGACGAGGCCGCGCTGTTCGCCGCGGACCTGACGCGCATGTACACGCGGTACGCGGAGTCGAAGGGCTGGAAGACCGAGGTGCTCTCCTCCACCGAGTCGGATCTCGGCGGGTACAAGGACATCCAGATCGCCGTCAAGGGCTCGTCCAACGACCCGGCGGAGGGGGTGTTCGCGCACCTGAAGTACGAGGGAGGCGTGCACCGCGTCCAGCGCGTGCCCGTGACGGAGTCGCAGGGCCGCATCCACACTTCCGCGGCGGGCGTGCTCGTCTTCCCCGAGGTCGATGAGCCCGAGGAGATCGAGATCGGCGCCAACGACCTCAAGATCGACGTCTACCGCTCCTCCGGCCCCGGCGGCCAGAGCGTCAACACGACGGACTCGGCCGTGCGCATCACCCACCTCCCCACGGGCATCGTCGTGGCCATGCAGAACGAGAAGTCGCAGCTGCAGAACCGTGAGGCGGCCATGCGCGTGCTCCGCTCGCGCCTCCTCGCGCACCAGCAGGAGCAGATCGACGCCGAGAACGCCGAGGCCCGCAAGTCCCAGGTGCGCACGATGGACCGCTCGGAGCGCATCCGCACGTACAACTACCCCGAGAACCGGATCGCCGACCACCGCACCGGATACAAGGCGTACAACCTGGACGCCGTGATGGACGGCGACCTGGGCCCGGTCATCCAGTCCTGCATCGACATGGACGAGCAGCACCGCCTCGAGGCGCTCGGCGAGTGACCGACCGGGACGGTCCCGGGTCAGAGGACCTGGGCGCACTCGTGCGCCGCGCCGCCGCACTCCTCGCCGAGGCCGGATGCCCGAGCCCCCGCGTGGACGCGGAGATCCTCGCCGAGCACGTGCTCGCCCGGAGCCCCAGGAACCCCCTCGGCGACGGCGGACTCGGCCGCCTCCGGGCCCTCGCCATGGCCGGCTCGTGCGTTCCGGAGCCCGTCGTGGCGGAGTTCTGGGAGCTCGTCTCCGAGCGGGCCCGCCGCGTCCCGCTGCAGCACCTCACGGGCACCGCCCACTTCCGCCACCTCGCCCTGGCCGTGGGCCCCGGGGTGTTCGTGCCCAGACCCGAGACGGAGGGCGTGGTCCAGATTGCGCTCGACTGGATCGCCGAGCACTTCCCGCACGCGGCGCACCTCCCGCAGGCGGCGCACGACGGCGCCGGCGCGCCGTCCGCCGATCGCGCCCCGCGCGCCCGGCCGGTCGTCGTCGACCTCGGGACCGGCTCAGGAGCGATCGCGGCGTCGATCGCGCACGAGGTGCCCGGCGCCGTCGTGCACGCCGTGGAGCTCTCCGAACTCGCGCACGCGTGGGCGTCGCGCAACGTCGCGCTGCCGGAGGTCGGCGGTCGCGTGCACCTCGTCCTCGGTGACCTCCGCACGGCGTTCCCCGAGCTCGAGGGGACGGTCGACGTCGTCGTCTCGAACCCTCCGTACATTCCGCCGGGCATGGTCCCGCGGGAACCCGAGGCGGCCCTGCACGACCCCGAGATGGCGCTGTACGGCGGAGCCGAGGGCGGCCTCGAGCTCCCCCTGGCGGCGGCGGCCCGCGCCGCCCGCCTCCTGCACCGTGGCGGCTTCTTCGTCATGGAGCACGCCGAAGTCCAGGCCGAGCGGATCGCCCAGCTGCTGTCTGCGGACCCAGCATGGTCCAGAGTCCGTTCCCATCGGGACCTCAACGGCCTCCCACGCGCCACGAGCGCCGTCCGGGCCTGACCGACGGGCCCCCGCTGGCCGGCCGACCACGCCGCGCGTGGAAGAATGGAGGCCGTGACAACCGCGACCTACAACTGCACCGACCCTGAACAGCGCGCCGAAGGCCTCGCCCACGCCCAGCGCGCGATCGCCCAGAAGCAGTGCGTCGTGATGCCCACCGACACGGTCTATGGCATCGCCGCGGACGCCTTCTCGGCGCAGGCAGTCGCCACGCTCCTGGCCGCGAAGGGCCGCGGCAGGTCCATGCCGCCGCCCGTCCTCATCCCGCGCCTGCAGACCATGGACGGCCTCGCCACCGAGGTCCCCGCCGCCGGAAGGGCCTTGGCCGAGAAGTTCTGGCCCGGCCCCCTCACGCTCATCCTGCACGCGCAGCCGTCGCTCACGTGGGATCTGGGGGAGACGAAAGGCACCGTGGCGCTGCGCATCCCCGACGACGAGCTCGCGCAGGCCCTCCTCACCATCACGGGGCCGCTCGCCGTATCGAGCGCCAACCGCACCGGCCATGCCGCTGCCCAGACGGCCTCCGAGGCCCGCGAGCAGCTTGCCGAGAGCGTCGAGGTGTACCTCGAGGAGGGGTTCCGGCCGGTCAACGGCTCAGGACCGGGGGGAGCGGCCGGGCTCCCGTCCACCATCGTGGACTGCACGGCCGATCGGCTGCGCGTGGTGCGCCAGGGCGCGCTGAGCCTCGAGGCCCTCCGCGAGGTGGTCCCGGACGTGCTGGGCCTGGGCGAGGAGCCCGAGACATCCGAGGAGCCCGAGACATCCGAGGAGCCGGAGGCGCCCGCTGGCGACACCGCACCGAACGCCTAGTCCGCCTCCTGCCATTCGGTAGGGTCGTACTGCCACCCCAGATTCCTTCCCCAGAGGTCGCCTCCAGCATGAGCACACTTCCCCCCGGCGGTACCGGCGCGGGCGCCGACGCCGCGGCGACGGCGGACAGGCCCCGCGTCGTCGCCGTCGTTGTCAGCTACAACCGCCGTGAGCTCCTCGCCCGTTCGCTCGAGGCTCTCGCGGCGGGGGAGCGGCTGCCGGAGGCGCTGGTCGTGGTCGACAACGCCTCCACCGACGGCTCAGCCGAGTACCTCGCCGGGCTCGAGTTCCCGTTCGACTACGAGCTCGTGCGGCTCGGCGCCAACACAGGCGGCGCAGGCGGCTTCGCTGCCGGGATGGCGGCGGCACTCGCGCACCACAGCCCCGACCTCCTCTGGGTCATGGACGACGACACCGTGGCCCAGCGCGGAACCCTCGCCGCGGCGGTGCGCCTCTGGAGCGCCTACCCTGCGACCGACCGCCCGGCGTTCATCGCCAGCCGCGTCGTCTGGACCGACGGCCGGGACCATCCGATGAACACGATGCGCGACCGCTGGGACGCGACGGACGAGGACCGCGCGTTCGCTGCCGCCCATCACGCACGGGTGATCCGGTCTGCCTCCTTCGTCTCGCTGTTCGTCGACGCGGACGCCGTGCGCGCCCAGGGCCTGCCCGTTGCCGACTACTTCCTGTGGAACGACGACTTCGAGTTCACCATGCGCCTCGGGCGTCGCCGGTTGGCGCTCGCGAGCCTCGACTCCGTGGTGGAGCACCACACGAGGATCTTCGACTCGTTCACGGTCGACGTGGGGGAGCGGTTCCGCTTCGAGGTGCGCAACAAGGTCTGGACATTCTTCCGGTCGCCGGCACTCGCTCCGGCCGAGAAGGCCCTCTACGGCGCCTCGACGGTGCGCCGCTGGGGCCGCATGGTGCTCGGAAGCCCACGGCCTCAGGTCGTGCTCCGCGCGGGGCTCGCGGGGCTGCGCGAGGCGGTGGACCACCCCCCGCGTCCCACGCGTGAGGTCCTGGCCGGCGCGGGCGGACTCCCGGCAGACGCGCTCCAGCCCCGTCCGACGGCCTCACGTGCGGTCAAGCCCGTGCCCGGCCCGACAGACTCCGACCCGGGCCACCCGCCCTTCTCAGTCCTGCTGCCCGTCTACGCGGGAGACGCGGCGGAGCGCGTCCGCCGAGCGATCCAGTCCGTGACCGTCGACCAGACTGTGGCACCTGACGAACTCGTGATCGTCCGCGACGGCCCGGTCGGGACGGAGATCGAGCGCGTGATCACGGAGGCCGAGAGCTCCGCCGAGCACCCCGCCGTCGTGCTCCGGCTCCCCAGCGGCGTGGGGCTCGCCGAGGCGCTCGACACGGGACTCGCGCACTGCCGCCACGAGATTGTGGCGCGCATGGACGCGGACGACGTCGCCCTGCCGGAGCGCTTCGAGCGGCAGCTGGCGCTCCTGTCGCAGGGGTACGACATTGTCGGCTCGGCGATCGCCGAGATCGGCGACGACGAGTCGCTGCCCCTGGCCAGCCGGCCGGTCCCCGTCTCGCATCGCGAGGTCATGGCGCAGCTGGGCCTGCGCACTCCGTTCAACCACCCGAGCGTCATGTACAGGGCCACGGCGGTACGGGCCGCCGGCGGCTACGCGGGCGCCGAGGGCATGGAGGACTACTGGCTCTGGGCCCGCATGCTCAACAGCGGCAGCCGTGGGGCGAATGTCCCCGAGGCGCTCGTGCTGTACCGGGTCAGCGACGGCGCCTACTCGCGCCGTGGCGGGATCCGCATGCTCGAGGCCGAGCTGCGCCTCCAGCGCCGACTGCTCGACGCCGGATATGTCGGTCCCGCCACGTTCGCCCGCAACGTCCTCGTCCGCGGCGCATACCGGCTCGTGCCGACCCAGCTGCGCAAGCGCAGCTACCGCAAGGCATTCACCGAGCAGCCGGCGCAGCCTGGGGCCGGAGCGGCCCCCGCAGCCCGCGGAGAGACCGTCGGCTGACGCATGTTCCTCTATGTCCTCATAGCGATGCTGGCTGCGGTCGTCACCTACGCCTTGACGGGGGTCGTCCGCGTCCTCGCGCTCCGCTGGGGCATCGTCTCTCCCGTGCGGGAGCGTGACGTCCACACGCGCACGGTGCCGAGGCTCGGCGGCCTCGCCATGCTCGCAGGATTCGCCGTCGCGTTCTGGGCCGCCTCGCAGACGCTGTGGGTGCGCCAGATCTTCATGGACACGGCACAGCCGTGGGCCGTCCTCGGGGGCGCGGCGCTGATCGTCGCGGTGGGGGCTGTCGACGACGTGGTGGACCTGAACAGCTGGGTCAAGCTCGTGGGCCAGATCGCCGCCGCCATGGTGGTTGCCGTGTGGGGACCGCGCATGACGTTCCTGCCCTTGGGTTCGATCCCCCTGGACCCGCCCTGGCTCCAGATCGGCCTGACCGTGTTCGTCATCGTGCTCACGGTCAACGCGATCAACTTCGTCGACGGCCTGGACGGCCTTGCCGCGGGCGTCGCGGCGATCGGGGGCGTGGCGTTCTTCCTGACCGCGTACTGGGTCCACCGCAATGCCGTGCTGCCCAACTACACGGACCTGGCGACCCTGCTCATGGCGCTCCTGGTCGGCATCTGCCTCGGGTTCCTGCCGCACAACGCCCACCCCGCCAAGATCTTCATGGGGGACTCCGGGTCCATGCTCCTGGGCCTGCTGATGGCCACGGGGGCCGTGGTCGCGACGGGGCAGGTCGCCTCGGGCCTGTACGACCGAGCCGAGGGCATCCCCACGTTCATCCCGGTGGTCCTGCCGATCGTGGTGCTCGTGCTTCCCTTCCTCGACCTCGTCCTGGCCGTCCTGCGGCGCACCGCGAGCGGACGCTCGCCGTTCTCGGCGGACCGTGGCCACATGCACCACAAGCTCCTCGACCTCGGCTACACCCACCGGCAGGCCGTCGCGGTGATGTACCTGTGGACCACGTTCGTCGCGTTCGGCGGAGTCGCCTACGCCTTCGTGCCCTGGGCGCCGCTCACGGTCGCGAATGCCATCGTCCTGCCCGCGCTGGCCTTCCTCACGCTTCACCCCTGGGCCCGCGACACGGTGGGGGCCGCCCAGAGCCGGCCAGCGTGGATGCGACCGAGTGCCTGGCTCCGGCGGTTCACCCTGCCCTTCGCTGCGTCGGCGGCAGCGAGCACCGGGCTCGGCTTCGCCGGGATCGCCTCGGGCGGAGTACCGATGGTCTATCCGACCTTCCTCGGGCTCGCCGTCGTCATCGCGTGCTGCGGGCTGTCCGTGCTCATCCTGCACTTCGCGGCGCCGTCCCTTCCGTTCGGCCGCCGCACGCTCGTCGCCGACGTGCTGATGAAGGTCATCGCCTTCGCGGTCGTGCTCCTCGCCGTCAGCCGCAACCCCTGGACGGCCGAGCCGTGGTTCTGGACGGTGCTGGTGGTGTGCGCGGGCGTCTGGGTGCTCGCGCAGGCAGCGGTGGCGGCGTCGCAGTGGCGGGGCGTGGCCCAGCGCTGGCGGTCGACGGCGCGGCGGCGCGCCTGAAGCGGCCGGCACCCGCGCGTCGTCGGGCCCGTCTTCTATGCCGTGTAGAATAGAACCGCACCCCCTCCCGACCGGCCTCCTGATAGCAGGAGACTGACGAATTGGCATGACATGAACCCTGTGACGCACGGCCCCCAAGGGTCTTCCGGCGTCGGCGGTTCCGGTCAGGGCGGCACGCCGTGGCTCTCCCTCGCGTGGAAATGCTCGACCGCCGCGGCAGCGGCTGCGGTGGTCCTGTCCGGAGCGGGACTCATCGTCTCGGGCGCGCCCGCCGCAGGGAGTTCGCTGTTCGCCGCGGCCATCGTGGTCGCGTTCTTCGCCCTCAGCCTGATCGCGGGCCACTTCGCAGGCCGCCGCAATCCGTCGGGCGCGATCGGCGTCTTCGCCGTCGTCTACGTCCTGAAGATCGTCGGCTTCGCCGCGCTGCTGCTGTGGCTCGGCAGGCCCGCGGGGATTGTGGGACCGTGGTTCGGAGCATCCGGCATTGTCACCGTGGTGGTCTGGCAGGCTGTCGAGCTGTTCGCCTTCAGCCGGCTCCGTCTCCAGATCTTCGACGACGCGCCGGCCGAGAAGGAGGGCCCGCATGCCTGAGAACACGTCCCCCCGCCGTCCCGCACCCCAGCCCGAGGGTGACGGCGGCTACAACTCCGGGATGGCCGTCTTCAGCTACGTGATTGGCGGGATCGTTGTCTGGAGTTTGATAGGGTGGGGGCTGGACAATCTCCTGAAAACGCGCTGGCTCGTGCTCGCCGGCGCTCTGGTGGGGATTGCCGGCGGCATCTACCTGACCATGAAGCATGGGCTCTTCACGCACCGGACGGGCCCGCAGAAGACTTCGCATCCAGGCGACGACGCCGAGAGGGACCGCCGCTGATGGAGCACCCGAAAATTTCACATGTGGGGGTCGAAAGCTACTCGCCCCAGCATCTGCCCGACGATGGACACTGCAGAGAGGAATCGCGTTGACCCCGCTCACGCTTCCGGCCGGAGACTCCGGCGCCTTCACCCCACCCACCCTCGAGGACATGCACCTCCCGGCGATCATCCCGTGGGGCGCCGGTGAAGGCTTCTCGAAGCAGATGCTGATGGTCCTGCTGTCCGTCGTCTTCATCGCCTGGTTCTTCGTTGCGGCGTCGCGCAAGGGCCAGCTCGTCCCGGGCAAGCTCCAGTTCGCCGGCGAGTTCCTCTACGGGTTCGTCCGCAACTCGATCGGCAAGGACATCATCGGCGGCCGCGACTTCATGAAGTTCGTGCCCCTGCTGTTCGCGCTCTTCTTCTTCATCCTCGTGAACAACATCTACGGTGCCATCCCGTTCTTCCAGCTGCCGACCATGTCCCATGTCGGCGGCGCGTACTTCCTCGCAGGGCTCGTGTACGTGATCTGGATCGGGGTCGGCCTGCGGAAGTTCGGCCCGCGCTTCCTCAAGCTCACGGTCGTCCCGGCCGGGGTGCCGTGGTTCATCATGCCGATCGTCGTGCCGATCGAGATCATCTCGAACTTCATCGTCCGCCCGATGACGCACAGCCTCCGTCTCTTCGCGACCATGCTCGCCGGCCACCTCGTGGTGGCGCTGGCCGGCTCGGGCATCGCATTCCTCATCGCCCAGGAGAGCGTGCTCCTCAAGGGCACCTCGATCCTCGTCCTCGCGGGTGCCACGGCCATGTACATGCTCGAGGCCCTGATCATGGTGCTCCAGGCCTACGTCTTCACCCTGCTCACCGCGATCTACATCCAGGGTGCGCTCCACGCGGACGCCCACTGAGACTTCCGTCCACCTAAGAATTCCCCTCCCGGGGATGAACCGAACACGAAAACTGCCCGCCTGGGCAACCTGAAAGGAATACAATGACCGGCAACCTCAACCTCGTCGGCTACGGTCTCTCCGCCATCGGCGGTGCCATCGGCGTGGGTCTCGTCTTCGCGGCCTACATCAACGGCGTGGCCCGCCAGCCTGAGGCGCAGCGTGTGCTCCAGCCCATCGCGTTCCTCGGCCTCGCACTCACCGAGGCGCTCGCGATCCTCGGCCTCGTGTTCGCCTTCGTGCTCTGATCCTTTCCCCACGAGGCACACAGCCAGAACCGAGTAGATAGGAGGGGTGCAACACATGCATCAGTTCATTGTTCGCGCCGCCACCGAGGGCGCGAACCCGCTCATGCCGAACTGGTGGGAGATCCTGGTCGTCGCCGTCGGCTTCGCCGTCCTGCTCTGGATCGTCGTCAAGTTCGTCGTCCCGGCGTTCGAGAAGACGTTCGCCGAGCGTGCCGAAGCCATCGAGGGCGGAATCGCCAAGGCCGAGAAGGCTCAGGCCGAGGCGTCCGCCGCCCTTGAGGAATACAAGCAGCAGCTCACCGACGCCCGCACCGAGGCCAACCGCATCCGCGAGGAGGCGCGCGCCGAGGGTGCTCAGATCCTCGCCGAGCTCAAGGAGAAGGCCGCCGCCGAGGCGGCCCGCATCACCGAGCAGGCCCACGTCCAGATCGAGGCCGAGCGCCAGCAGGCTGTCTCCTCGCTGCGCTCGGAAGTCGGCTCGATGGCCACGACCCTCGCGGGTCGGATCGTCGGAGAGTCGCTCGACGACGATGCGCGCGCCGCGCGCGTGGTGGACCGCTTCCTCGCTGACCTGGAGTCCCAGAACGCAGGTGCGGCGAAGTAATGGCAGGAGTATCGAGCGAATCGCTGTCCGCGGCCCTGCAGGATCTGGAGACGAAGCTGCCGACGGCGCCGCTGTCGCTGGCGGGCGAGCTCTTCAGCATCCTCGGCGTCCTTGATGGCTCCGCCGGCCTTCGCCGGGCGCTGACCGATCCGACCCGTGAGGGGAACGAGAAGTCGGCGCTCGTGCACAGCCTGCTGGACGGCAAGGCGTCCTCGGACGCGGTTGAGATCACGGCGAATCTCGCGACGCTGCGCTGGGCGGACGCCCGGGACATCAGCGATGCACTCGAGACCCTCGCCTCGACCGTGGCCATCGCGGTCGCGGAGCAGGGCACCGGCGGCGTTGGCGGGCTCGAGAAGCTGGAGAACGATCTCTTTGCCTTCAAGGGCACCGTTGACTCCAACCACGAGCTCCAGGCGGCGCTGACGGACCCCCAGGCCACCGTCGCGGCCAAGCGGACGCTTGCACTGCGGCTCGTCCCGAACGCCTCGGCGGAGGCCCAGCTCCTCATCAGCCAGGCCGCCACGGCCCCCCGCGGGCTCAAGCCGACTGCGCTGGTCGAGAAGTTCGCGGAGCTTGCCGCCGGACGCCAGAAGCGCTGGATCGCCGAGGTCGCCTCCGCCCGCCCGCTCAGCGGCGAGCAGACGGAACGGCTCCGGTCGGGACTGAACCGTCTCTACGGGCGCGAGCTCAAGCTCAACACGAGCGTGGACCCGTCCCTCATCGGCGGGCTCCGTGTGACTGTCGGCGACGAGGTGATCGACGCTTCGACTGAGACGCGGCTCGGTGATCTGCGCCGGCAGTTCGCAACGCAGGCGTAGCTGAGGGTCAGCAGACTCCGCATCAGCACACTTCGCATCAGACAACCAGGTCATCGCAGGCAGCACGCCTCTTCGATGACCACGAGAATCAAGAGAGCAGGACTGCAAGATGGCCGAATTGACCATCAATGCCGACGACGTCCGCAGCGCGCTGAACGACTTCGCGGCTTCCTACGAGCCGGGCGCCGCTGAGCGCGTCGAGGTCGGCCGTGTGACCACCGCCGGCGACGGCATTGCCCGTGTCGAGGGCCTCCCCTCGGTCATGGCGAACGAGCTCCTCCGCTTCGAGGACGGCACCTTGGGCCTTGCCCAGAACCTGGACGTCCGCGAGATCGGCGTCATCATCCTCGGCGACTACGGAGGCATCGAGGAGGGGATGGAGGTGCACCGCACCGGCCAGATCCTCTCCGTCCCCGTGGGTGACGCGTTCCTCGGCCGTGTGGTCGACCCGCTCGGCGCCCCCATCGACGACCTCGGGCCGATCAACGCCGAGGGTACCCGGGCACTCGAGCTCCAGGCTCCCGGCGTGACCCAGCGCAAGTCGGTCCACGAGCCGATGCAGACGGGCCTGAAGGCCATCGACGCGATGATCCCGATCGGCCGCGGCCAGCGCCAGCTGATCATCGGCGACCGCCAGACGGGCAAGACCGCGATCGCGGTGGACACGATCATCAACCAGAAGGCCAACTGGGCCTCGGGCGATGTGACCAAGCAGGTCCGCTGCATCTACGTCGCCATCGGGCAGAAGGCGTCCACCATCGCGGCTGTCCGCCAGACCCTCGAGGACCACGGCGCCCTCGAGTACACGACGATCGTGGCCTCCCCGGCGTCCGACCCGGCCGGCTTCAAGTACCTCGCGCCGTACGCGGGCTCGGCCATCGGCCAGCACTGGATGTACGGCGGCAAGCACGTCCTGATCATCTTCGACGACCTCTCGAAGCAGGCCGAGGCCTACCGCGCCGTCTCCCTCCTCCTCCGCCGCCCGCCGGGCCGAGAGGCGTACCCGGGCGACGTCTTCTACCTCCACTCCCGTCTCCTCGAGCGCTGCGCCAAGCTCTCGGACGAGCTCGGTGCGGGGTCGATGACCGGCCTGCCGATCATCGAGACGAAGGCGAACGACGTTTCGGCCTACATCCCGACCAACGTCATCTCGATCACCGACGGCCAGATCTTCCTGCAGTCGGACCTGTTCAACGCCAACCAGCGTCCCGCGGTCGACGTCGGCATCTCGGTCTCCCGCGTCGGCGGCGCCGCCCAGGTGAAGTCGATGAAGGCGGTCTCCGGCACGCTCAAGCTCGATCTCGCGCAGTACCGCGACATGCAGGCCTTCGCGATGTTCGCGTCGGACCTCGACGCCGCCTCGCGCCAGCAGCTCACCCGTGGCGCCCGCCTCATGGAGCTGCTCAAGCAGGGCCAGTACTCGCCGTTCCCGGTCGAGGAGCAGGTCGTCTCGATCTGGGCCGGCACCCGCGGCTACCTGGATGACGTTCCCGTCGAGGATGTGCGCCGCTTCGAGGCCGACTTCCTCGACTACGTCAAGCGCAGGACGTCGATCCTGACGACGCTTGCCCAGACCAACAAGCTCGAGGACGACACGGTCGAGGCTCTCAAGACCGCCGTGGCGGACTTCAAGAAGGGCTTCTTCGGCGAAGGCGACAACCAGCTGGTGGGCGCGGGCCACGAGGAGCACGACGCGCTCCCCGAGGGTGACGTCAACCAGGAAAAGATCGTCAAGCAGAAGCGCTGATTCCCTGCGGTTCCTGCTGGCAGGCCGCGGCACCGGCCGCGGCCTGCCAGCAGGAACGAGGGTGAGGAAAGGACAAGAATGGGAGCCCAGATCCGGGTCTACCGCCAGAAGATTGCCTCGACGTCGTCGATGCGCAAGATGTTCAAGGCGATGGAACTGATTGCC
This sequence comes from Sinomonas cellulolyticus, assembly GCF_014656475.1. Taxonomy (GTDB): domain Bacteria; phylum Actinomycetota; class Actinomycetes; order Actinomycetales; family Micrococcaceae; genus Sinomonas; species Sinomonas cellulolyticus. The sequence goes on along the minus strand of NZ_BNCM01000003.1, from coordinate 274,108 downwards.
ACCTCCCGCATCGGCAAGGCCCGGGCCCGCGTGGCCGCGTCCCTGCCGTACGCGAATGCCATTACCCGCGCCGTTTCTGCTGTCTCCTCTTCGTCCGAGATCGACCACCCGCTGACCACAGAGCCCACTCAGGTGCGCCGCGCGGCAGTGCTGGTCCTCACGGCAGACCGAGGCCAGGCCGGCGCCTACTCGGCCAGCATCATGAAGCAGGCAGAGGCCCTCGTCGAGCTCCTCCGCGCGGAGGGCAAGGAGGTGGCCACCTACCTCGTCGGCCGCAAGGGCCAGGCCTACTTCGACTTCCGCAACCGCGCCTACGTGCGGGTGTGGACCGGCGGAACCGACAACCCCGAGTTCGCGACGGCGAGGGAGATCAGCAAGGTCCTCCTCGATGCCTTCGCCGAGCGCTACGAGGACGGCGGGGTCGACGAGATCCACGTCGTCTACACCCAGTTCAAGTCGATGGTGGTGCAGGAGCCCACCGTGATCCGCCTTCTTCCCCTCGAGGTCGTCGAGGAGAAGGTCACGGATCCGAACGAGATCCTGCCGCTCTACGAGTACGAGCCGGAGCCCGAGCAGGTGCTCGATGCGCTCCTGCCGCGCTACATCGAATCGCGCGTCTTCGCAGCCATGCTGCAGGCGGCCGCGAGCGAGCTGGCCTCGCGGCAGCGTGCGATGAAGAACGCAGGCGACAACGCGACCGAGCTGATCAAGAAGTACACGCGACTGCGAAACACCGCCCGCCAGGCGGAGATCACGCAGGAGCTGACGGAGATCATCGCCGGCGCCGACGCCCTCAACGCCTGAGCGCACGGTTCGCACGAGCCCCCACCGAATAGACTGATTCCACGCCATCTACTGAAGAAGTGAGAGAGATGACTGCCACTGCCTCTGAAGCGGTTGCCACCGCTGGCGCGACGGGCCGCATTGCCCGCGTGATCGGGCCGGTTGTCGACGTCGAGTTCCCTGCCGACGCCATTCCGGAGATCTACAACGCGCTGACCACGACGATCACGCTCGGCGACCACACCCGCGAGATCACGTTCGAGACCGCCCAGCACCTCGGTGACAACCTGGTGCGTGCCATTTCGCTGCAGGCCACCGACGGCCTCGTCCGCGGCACCAAGGTCGTCGACTCCGGCGCGCCGATCTCCGTCCCCGTCGGCGACGGCGTCAAGGGCCACATCTTCAACGTCCTCGGCAAGCCCCTGGACGTCGCCGAGTCGGAGATCCAGGCGTCCGACTACTGGCCGATCCACCGCAAGGCCCCGTCCTTCGCCCAGCTCGAGGGCTCCACCGAGATGCTCGAGACCGGCATCAAGGTCATCGACCTCCTCACCCCGTACATCAAGGGCGGCAAGATCGGCCTGTTCGGGGGCGCGGGCGTCGGCAAGACGGTGCTCATCCAGGAGATGATCACCCGTGTTGCCCGCAACTTCGGCGGTACGTCCGTGTTCGCCGGCGTCGGCGAGCGCACCCGCGAGGGCAACGACCTCTGGGTCGAGATGGACGAGGCAGGCGTCCTCAAGGACACCGCCCTCGTGTTCGGCCAGATGGACGAGCCGCCGGGCACGCGCCTGCGCGTGGCGCTCACGGCCCTGACCATGGCGGAGTACTTCCGCGATGTCCAGAACCAGGACGTGCTGCTCTTCATCGACAACATCTTCCGGTTCACCCAGGCCGGCTCCGAGGTCTCGACGCTTCTGGGCCGCATGCCCTCGGCCGTCGGCTACCAGCCGAACCTCGCCGACGAGATGGGCCTCCTCCAGGAGCGCATCACCTCGACCCGCGGCCACTCGATCACCTCGATGCAGGCCATCTACGTCCCCGCCGACGACTACACGGACCCGGCACCGGCAACGACGTTCGCACACCTCGACGCGACGACCGAGCTCTCCCGTGAGATCGCCTCGCGTGGTCTGTACCCGGCCGTCGACCCGCTGACGTCGACCTCGCGCATCCTCGATCCGCAGTACATCGGCCAGGACCACTACGACACCGCCGTGCGCGTCAAGCAGATCCTCCAGAAGAACAAGGAGCTGCAGGACATCATCGCGATCCTCGGTGTCGACGAGCTCTCCGAAGAGGACAAGATCGTCGTGGCCCGAGCCCGCCGCATCCAGCAGTTCCTCTCGCAGAACACCTACACCGCCAAGCAGTTCACCGGCGTCGAGGGCTCGACGGTGTCGATCAAGGACACGATCGAGGGCTTCAAGGCCATCTGCGACGGCGAGCTCGACCACGTGGCCGAGCAGGCGTTCTTCAACGTCGGCGGCCTCGACGACGTCGAGCGCGCGTGGGCGAAGATCCAGGAGCAGACCAAGTAGCATGGCTGAGCTCGAGGTCGAGATCGTCGCGGCGGACCACTTCGTGTGGTCCGGCCCGGCGAAGATGGTCCAGGCCCGCACAGCGGACGGCGAGATCGGGATCCTTCCCGGGCACACCCCGGTTCTCGCGATCATGTACGCGGGTGACATTGTGATCGAGCCGGTCTCCGGTTCGAGGATCACGGCGACGGTCGACGGCGGGTTCTTCTCCGTCGACTCGGACCGGGTCGTGATCGTCGCCGACAACGCCCAGATCGGCGAATCGGCCGCGGGGACCCGTTAGCAAGACCTCCATGGACGATTCCGCTCTTCCGTTCATCGTCCTGGCAGCGGTCTTCCTGCTCCTCGCAGCCATGCTCTGCGCCTTGGGGGTGCGTCGCTTTGTCCTGCGGCGCACCCTCGGCACTGTCGACGCCTCCATCTCCATGGCCTCCGGGCCGTGGCGGATGGGGGTTTGTCGTTATCAGGACTCCGAACTCGAGTGGTTCAACCTGCTCTCCCTCAGCCCCGTGGCCCGCTATCGATTCACGCGGAGCTCGCTTGAGCTCCTCGGGCGCCGTGCCCCCACGGAGGCGGAGCGCACGCGGGTGCAGGCCGACGTCGTGATCGTCGAGCTGGGCTACCTCGGCGAGAGCGTGCGGCTCGCGATGGACTTCAGCGCGTACGCGGGGCTCGCGTCCTGGCTCGAGGCCGGTCCCGTCATCGGCGTCGGAACCTGGCGCTGAGCGGGCCATGGACTGGCTCTACGGCCTGAGGGTCGTCGACGGCCCCCTCGCGGTGGCGTGTCTGGTCCTCGGCGTCCTCGGCGCGGCGTTCCTCGTGTGGACCGTGCTGTCCCGGAGGCCGCGGCTGAGGGGAGCGCTGCTCTTCGTGGGCTCCCTGGTGCTCACGGCGGCGCTGACTCTGGCCGGCCACTGGCTCCTCGTCGACATCCTGAACGTGTTCCCGGAGGATCTGCCGGGCGAGGTGCTCTCGTGGTCCGGCGTCGGCGTGGCCGGTGTGGTGCTCGGGGCGGTCGGGCTCGTCCGGCTCGGCCTCTCGCGGAGAGCGTGGGGCCGGCGCGTGGCGGCGGTCCTCTCGTCGCTGGCCTTGGTGCTCGTGGCTGCGCAGCAGATCAACGCCTACTTCGGCCTCTACCTCACGGTTGCGGACCTCGCCGGGGTATCGGTCAGCAGGATCCAGCAGTTCGGCCCCGAGCTCGACCGGAGCGCGGCCGGGTCGGTTCCCCTGATGGCTTGGGAGCATCCCGCGGGCCTGCCCGCCAATGGCGAGCTGCGCAAGGTGCACCTGCCCAACACGAACTCAGGATTCGCCGCCCGTGATGCCTACGTGTACCTGCCCCCCGCGTACTTCGCCTCCACGAGGCCCGAGCTCCCGGTCCTGCTCCTCATGGCAGGCCAGCCGGGGAATCCTTCCGACTGGCTCTCCGGTGGCCAGCTCCGGGTGACAATGGACCGGTTCGCTGCGAAGCACGACGGCGTGGCGCCGGTCGCCGTCGTCGTCGATCCGATCGGGACCCCCAGCAGCAACACCCTGTGCATGGACACGCGGCTGGGCAAGGCCGAGACGTACCTGATCGACGACGCCGTGCCGTGGATCAAGCAGCACCTCACCGTGGCGGCCGACGCCCGGAAGTGGGCGGCAGGCGGGTTCTCCTTCGGCGGCACGTGCGCCGTGCAGCTCCTCGCCAAGCACCCCGAGCTCTTCAGCTCCGCTCTCGGCTTCGCCCCCGAGAAGGAGCCCTCACTCGCCAAGGAGCGCCGCAAGACCATCGAGGTCGCGTTCGGCGGCGACGAGGCCGCCTTCGAGGCGAACATTCCCGAGCACTTCTTCCGAGTGGGAGACCATACCGGCCAGTTCCTGTTCCTCGCAGCGGGCGACCGGGACACTGACTTCATGGCACAGGCAGACGTGGTCGCTGCGCAGGCCCACGCGGGAGGCGTGGAGGTGCAGGAGCAGTTCGTCCCGGGTGAGGGGCATTCGTGGGACATGATCTCTCGCTCCATGCCCACGGGACTGGACGCGTTGGCGGAGCGGTGGCAGCTTCCGTGATCGGCGTGCGTTCGTGGGGCCAGATGGCACGCGCCGCCCTGCGGGGAGCCCGGCGGATACCGTTCACGCTCTCCGTCATCGCCGCCATGTGGATCGCCGGGAGCGTGACGGGCAGCATCCTCGCCGGGCCGCATCCGGACGTGCTGGAGGTGGTCGGAGGCAGCATCGACTCCCTCCGCTCGGGGCATTGGTGGGCAGCCCTCACGTCGATCTTCTTCGTCACCAATCCGCTCGCCTACATCGCGGCGACGGTCGTGGTGGGCGTGCTGGTCCCGGTCGCCGAGACGGCCTACGGGTCTCTCAGGGCCGCAGCACTCTTCCTGGTCGGGGACTTCGCCTCCGTGACGGTGTTCTTCGCCCTCACGCAGCTGGCCCGGTTCGGCGGGGACGGGTGGCTCGGGTCGATGGTGGACGACCCGGTGCTGGGCCCATACCCGGCGGCCCTGTTCACGGCGATGGCGGCGAGCCGTTCCCTGGGCATCCTGTGGCGCCGCCGGCTGCGGACTGCGGTGGTCGGGATCGCGCTGATGCTCACCCTCTACGTGGGGCACTCGGAGACGGTCCTCGGCCTCATCGGAGCGCTGCTGGGCATCGTCGCCTCATGGTGGGCTGCCGGGCGCCGCCCCGAAGCCCACGTTCTGGTGCCCTCCGTGCGCGAGCGGCGCAACATCCTGGTGTTCCTCGTGGCGCTTGCCGCTGTCGGGCCGGTCCTTGCGGCACTCACCCGGAGCCCGTCCGGCCCCTTGGCCCTCGTGCGCGAGATGGTCCTGAATCCCATGCCGGTGCTCGCGCAGCTCCAGCAGGACTGCGGGGGAAGCGTGGACTCCGCCTGCCTTCAGGCCGCCCAGCCGACCGCACTCTCGGCCGAGGGGTACGTGACCTCGCTCGTGCCGATGGCGATCCTGCTGATCTGCGCGGAGGGCATGAGGCGCGGCCGGAAAGTGGCCCTCCGCCTGGCGATCATGCTGCAGGTGGCGGTCGGAGCGCTTGCCGTCGGCTATCTCGCGCTGTTCCTGCGTATCCCCATGTCACCCCGCCGTCCGCGCTTCTCCGTCATGGCATCCGGTTTCGTGCACATCCTTCCGATCGCCCTCACCGCGGTGGCGCTCGTCGTCGTGCTGTGGCTGAACCGCGAGCTCTTCCCGGTGGAGACCGCCACCCGGATGCGGCGGCGCCTCGGCATCGCTGCGGGGGCCGTGGGCGGGGGGCTCCTGACGGCCTACACCGTCCTGTGGTGGCAGGGGGGCGGGCTGTCGCGCCGCGACTCCGTGTGGGGCCTGGCCGTCGAGCTCGTGCGCCAGTACCTGCCCTCTCCCATCCCGAGCAGCTACGAGGCCGCCTTCAGGAACCGCAGTGCCGCCGAGCTCTGGCTCTTCACCCACAGCGGCCTCATCGCGTGGCTCGTAGCCCTCGTTCTCACTGCCGTGGTGGTGCTCCGGGGGAGGCAGTCTCTCGGCGCGCGGAACAACAGCCTCGAGCTTGCCCGCCGGCTCGTCCGGCGCGGCGGGGGATCCCTCTCGTGGATGACCCTCTGGCCGCCCAACCGGTTCTGGTTCGACAGCCATGCGACCGCCGGGCTCGCCTTCCAGGTGCACGGCCGCGTGGCCCTCTCGGTGGCGGGTCCGATCGGTGCATCGGGCCGCGCCCCGGCCGCCGTCGGCGAATTCATCGGCCACTGTGCGCGCAACGCGCTCGTCCCCTGTTTCTACTCGCTCAGCTCGGACCTGTGGCCGGTGCTCCAGGCCCGCGGCTTCCACCGGGTGGAGGTTGCACAGGAGACACGGCTGAAGGTCCGGGAGCTCGAGTTCGTGGGCAAGGAGTGGCAGAACGTCCGGACCGCCGTCAACAAGGCACGTAAGCTCGGCGTCGAGGCCGTGTGGACGCGGTACCACCTGCTCTCGCCCTCCCGGCGCCAGCAGTTGAGCGCACTGTCGGAGGAATGGTCCGCCCAGAAGGCGCTCCCCGAAATGGGGTTCACCCTCGGAGGACTGGACGAGCTGAACGACCCCGAGGTCCTCTTGGGCCTGGCCGTGGACGGCGACGGCAGGATCCAGGGGGTCACGAGCTGGCTGCCGGTCTTCGAGGACTCCACCGTGGTGGGCTGGACCCTGGACTTCATGCGCCGGGCGCCTGAGTCCTTCCCCGGCGTCATGGAGTTCCTCATCGCCTCGGCCGTCGAGGAACTGCGCCGGAGCGTCGAATGGATCTCGCTCTCGGGCTCGCCGCTCGCGGCCGATCCGACAGGGGAGCGGGCCGAACTCGATGCCGGCGACGAACTCCTCTCACGGCTCCTCAATGCCGTGGGACACGCACTCGAACCGGTCTACGGATTCCGCTCCCTGGCCAAGTTCAAGTCGCGATTCCAGCCGGAATACCATGCCCTCTACATGTACTATCAGGACCCGCTGCAATTGCCCGCCATCGGTCGGGCTCTCGCACAGGCCTATCTCCCTGGGCTCACGATGCGGCACCGCATGAGAATCCTCCGGCAGATGGTCGCCTAATCCCGCATCGCGAATAACTCTTTAGTTTTCAAGCAATTGAATCGGCGGCGAAAAGTGCGGAGAAAAGGGAAGGGGCCCCGGTAAACCGGGGCCCCTCCGGCGCTAGGCCGGTCAGACGCTCAGAGGGCAGTGACGCCCGTGGCCTGCGGGCCCTTTGCGCCCTGGCCGATCTCGAACTCCACCCGCTGGTTCTCCTCCAGCGTGCGGAAGCCGCTGGACTTGATCTCCGAGTAGTGGACGAAGACGTCCGACTCGGCGTTGTCCGGAGTGATGAAGCCGAAGCCCTTCTCAGCGTTGAACCACTTGACGGTCCCCTGTGCCATGTCCTGCATTCTCCTGTGGATTTCATCGTGACGCCGGCACTTGTGTGACGGCCGAGTTACTCCGCGGGAGCCCACTAATGCCGGAACTCCACGCTCGCAACGGTCTTGCGAGCATGCATTGCATGAAAAACACTGCTACCTACATCAAGACTGGCACTAGCCAATCACGCCCCGCATGCACGGTCAACGGCCGCCCGCGGATTTGTTGCCAACGGTGGAGAAATTCCGGGCGAACGACAGGAGAACCGCACTCTGACGCGGTAGCCACGTGCCTCATCCCGGCCTCTTGATCCCGGCCTGCTCAGCCTTGGCTGGGTGACCCTGCCGCGCCGAGCACGCGGCCCCCGCGCACGACCGCGACGAGTCCCAGATCCGGGTCGGTCGCCACCACGTCGGCCCGCAGCCCCCTGCGGAGACTGCCGAACTCGTCCGCGCGCCCGAGCACCCCGGCCGGCACGGCGGTCGCGGAGAAGACCGCGTCCGGCAGGGGCACGCCCGCCGCCGCTGTCCTGGCCACGACTTCAAGGAGCGTGGCAGTGCCGCCGGCGATCGAGCCGGTCGAATCGAGGGTGGCCACGCCGCCCGCGACCGTCACCCGCGAGGGCCCCAGGGTGTAGCTCCCGTCGCCCAGCCCGGCGGCGGCCATCGAGTCCGTGACGAGGGCGATATTCGCCCCTCCGACGAGCCTGAAGACGGTCTGGACGATGGCGGGGGCCAGATGCACGCCGTCGGCCACGAGCTCGACGACCGCACCGCCGTCCGCCGCCGTGCGCAGGCACGCCGCGACGGGCCCGGGGGAGCGGTGGTGCATCGGCGGCATGGCGTTGAACAGGTGGGTCACCGTCGGCAGGCCCTCCGCGCCGTCGAACCCGGCGGCGCTCAGGCCGTCGCGGGCCTGCTCGAGCGAGGCCTGTGCAGTGGCGTCGTCGCAGTCGGTGTGGCCGAGCGACGGCGTGACCCCGTGGACCGTGAGGAGGTCCACGAGGCTTGAGGCGCCGGGCAGCTCGGGCGCGTAGGTCATGGTTGCGAGCGCACCGCCCGCCGTCTCGATGAGCTCCATGGCGAAGTCCACGTCGGGCTCGAGGAGGAAGTCCGGATCCTGGGCCCCGCAGCGTGCGTGCGAAAGGAACGGCCCCTCCGCATGAATCCCGGCGATGAGGTCCTCGGCGTCCAGCCGGGCGAACAGCTCGGCGGCGCGCAGCAGTTCCTCCCTGGAGGCCGTGACGAGGCTCGCGAGCAGCATCGTGGTGCCCTGGGCGTGGAGGAACTCGAGCGCCTGCCGGGCGCCGGCCTCCTCGGCGGTGGGGAAGTCGACGCCGCCCGCGCCGTGGCAGTGCAGGTCCACGAGCCCGGGAAGCAGCAGGGCGCCCTCGGGCGTGGGCACCTCGGTCCCGCCGAAGGCCGCCGCGTCGAAGCCGCTCGCCGGCCCGGCGTACTCGATGCGGTCATCCTCGACGGCGATGAGGCCGTCCGGGGTCTCGACGCCGTCGCTCACGATCCGCCCCCGGAGGATGAGGCGGGACGCCGTGGCCGGGGAGTCCGGTGTGGGGGTGTCGGGGGAGGTCATGTGACTACCTTAGGCGAGGGCCGCCGTCGTGCGTCCGGAGGCGGTGGGCGTCAGAAGAGGCGTGACTCGACGTCGTCGACCCCGCGCATCGCGTCGTAGTCCAGCGTCACGCAGTCGATCCCGCGGTCTGCCGCGAGGACGCGCGCCTGGGGCTTGATCTGCTGCGCTGCGAAGATGCCGCGCACCGGTGCGAGGAGCGGGTCGCGGTTGAGCAGTTCGAGGTAGCGGGTGAGCTGCTCGACGCCGTCGATGTCGCCCCGCCGCTTGAGCTCGACCGCCACCGTGGTCCCCGATGCGTCCCGCGCGAGGATGTCCACGGGCCCGATCGCCGTGTAGTACTCCCGGCGGATGAGGGAGTAGCCGGTGCCGAGGGTCTCGATCTGCTCCGCGAGCAGGCGCTGCAGGTCCGACTCGACGCCGTCCTTGACCAGCCCGGGATCCACGCCGAGCTCGTGGGACGAATCGTGAAGGATCTGATGCACGTTCACAATGAGCCGGTCGTCGGTCTTGGCCGACTGCACCGTCCACTGCTCGGCGACGCCCTCCTCGAGCTCGGCCTCCACGGCGGCAGCAACCCGCATCGTCGCCGGCGGGCTCATCCAGTTCAGCGGCTTGTACGACCCGCCGTCCGAGTGGACCAGGACGGAGCCGTCCGCCTTGACGACGAGGAGCCGCGTGGCGAGGGGGAGATGGGCCTTGAGCCGCCCCACGTAGTCCACGGAGCAGCGGGCAATGACGAGTCGCACCCGAGAACTCTACCGAATCGCCCCGACCCGGACCGGAGGGCAGAATGGGAGCATGCCCCGCTCGAACCGCCCCCGACGGCGCCCTGCCGTCCCCCGGTCGCAGCGGGACGCGGCACAGGCGCGCGAGGAGCTCGACGACTTCAGCCCCGAACGCGTGCTCGCGGGCTTCGCCCGGCTCGAGTCCGCGCCCGACGGCGAGTGGCGCGTCCGGCAGGTGACCACGAGGAACGCGGCCAAGGACTACACGTGCCCCGGCTGTTCCCGGGTCATCCCTCCCGGGACCGCGCACCTCGTGGTGTGGGCCGACGACCACCTGTTCGGCGAGGCCGCCGGGATCGCCGAGCGCCGCCACTGGCACACGCACTGCTGGCGTACCCGCACGTACCGCTACCGCTGAGCCCACGGGGGTTGTCGCTACTGTGGGCGCATGAGCTTCGATCCCGCGTCCTACGTGTTCACCGAGTCCGACGGCCCCGCGCCGATCCGCGCCAACACGGTCCTCCCGGCGCGCCGGGAGAACATCGAGCTGCGCACCTCGGACGGGCTGACGCTCGTGGGCGAGATCGCCCTGCCGGTGGACCGTGAGCCAGCGGCGACCCTCGTGACCCTCCATCCTCTCCCCACGCACGGCGGCTTCATGGATTCCCACGTGTTCAGGAAGGCATCGTTCCGCCTTCCTGCGCTCGCCGGGCTCGCGGTGCTGCGGTTCAACACGAGGGGCACCTCGAGCCCCCGCGGGACGAGCGAGGGCCGGTTCGAGGACGGCGGCGGCGAGCGGGCCGACGTCGAGGCAGCGGTCCAGTGGGCCGCCGATCGCGCCCTGCCCCACCGCTGGCTCGTGGGCTGGTCCTTCGGGACCGAGCTCGCGCTCAAGTACGGGGCCCGGCCGCCGGTCGCGGCCGAGACCGAGGGCGCCGTGCTGCTCTCCCCGCCGCTGCATCGTGCCGACGACGCTGACCTCGACGCGTGGGCTGCCTCCGGGCGGCCGCTCACGGCGCTGGTGCCGGAGTTCGACGACTACCTCCGCCCGGCCGAGGCCAGCGAGCGGTTCGCCCGCGTGCCGCAGGCGCGTGTGGTCGGCGTGGAAGGGGCGAAGCACCTGTGGGTGGGCGAGAAGTACGTCCATCGGGTGCTGAGCGAGATCGTGGCCGAGGTCATCGGCGGTGCCGGCGCCGCTGGCGGGACTGCCGGCGCGGCTGAGCTTCCGACCGAGTGGGAGGGCCCCACGGCGCTCGCGGCCTGAACCCGCGGCCCGGCGAGGGCGGTCTCGCCACCGCGTGGACGCGGACGCCCCCGCCGGGGGGGCTGGTGCTAGTGCTTGTCCTGGCGGGCGATGAACACTTCTTTGATCAGCAGCAGCGCGGAGGCCGCCGTGGGGATGGCGATGAGCGCTCCGAGCACCCCGAGCAGGCTGCCGCCGGCGATCACGGAGATGACGGCCACCGGCCCCGGGACGGCCACGGCGCGCTGCATGATGCGGGGCGAGACGAAGTAGGCCTCGAACTGCAGGTAGGCGAAGTACGCGATCGCCATGACGATCCCCGTCTGCCACCCGGCGGAGAGTGCGACGAGCGAGATGATGGTCCCGGCCACCACCCCGCCCACAAGGGGGATGAACGCGAGGAAGCCGACCACGAAGGCCAGCAGGGCCGCGAAGGGGACGTTCAGGATGCTCATCACGATGAAGGCGAACGTGGCGTTGAGCACGGCCACGCAGACCTGCCCGATCACGTAGTTGCCCACGGAGCGGGTGATCTCCTCGCTGAGGGCCTCGACGCGCCGGCGGCGCGAGCGCGGCGCGAGCCGGTAGGCCCACACCTTCATCGCGGGCATTGCGGCGAGGAAGTAGAGGCTGAGCACGACGACGATCAGCACGCCGAAGATCGAGTTGGCGATGGTCGTCCCGACGCCGAGGACACCGCCGAAGATGTTGCTGATCGCCGTGGAGTCCTGGCCGAACTTCTGGAGTTCCTCGGTGACGCGGGTCTTGATGCCGAACTGCTCGTCGATGCTCCGGTAGAAGTCGGACTGGAGGAAGTCCTGGATCCAGACGGGCACGTTGTTCACGAGCTGGGTGATCTGCTCCACCATGGTGGGGATGAGGGTGCCGAAGAACGCGCCCAGCACCCCCAGGAGTGCCAGGATCGTGACGGCGATGCCGAGTGCCCGCGGCACGCGGTGGGACTCGAGCCAGCGCACCACGGGTTCGAGGCCCAGCGCGATGAACAGCGCGGCCAGGATCCACAGGAGCAGCTGGGTCGTGTGGGAGGCGACGTAGTACAGCGCGAGGGCGATGCCGACGCCGACCGTCCCCATGAAGCCCAGATACACAGGATTGCGCGCGGAGACCCGCGGTCCCGGTTCGCCGAACTCGCCTGAGGGGCCGATCCCGCCGTCGAGCTCCACCTCAGCGATGCTTTCCTCCTCCTGCAGCGGGGGCATCTCGAAGCGCACGCGCGGCTGCGCGCCCGGCAGGGGAGTGCGCAGGCGCTGCACGACCCGGCGGAGCACCTGTCCGACCCCGTGGCGTGCCCGGGGCTGGTCCGCGCCGATCACCGGCTGGTCTACGGGGCGGGCGACTTCGTCTGCGCCGGACTCCGGGTCGATGGGTCCGGTGTTCTCTGCCACGGGCGGAAGCCTTGTCTCTTGAGGTCGATGCGCTCTCATCCAGCGCCTGTCGGGCGGTCTGCGCACACGCTATCAGCCGGCCGGATGCGGCCCATGATCACGATTTGGTTACCATGGAAGGGTCCCCTTTCCCCGACGTGAGGTAATTCCTGTGCGATTGAAGACCGCAGCTGCGCTCCTGCTGCTCGGCCTTGTAGCCCTTGTGGCCGGAGTCGGCCAGCTGACGTGGTGGGCGCCAGACGAGCAGGTGACTGCTTCGCTCCCCGCCGACACGCCCGCTGCTCCGCTGACGGTCATCGATACCAAGCTGCGTGACCTCCGTGGGGGAGAGGCGACCCTGACGATCCGAGGCGAGGGCAACTTCTCCCTCTCGGCCGGTCGCCCGGACGACGTCGCGGCCTGGGTCGGCAAGACGGCCCACACGACCATCGACGGGGCCTCCTCCGACGGCAAGGTGCTCTCCGCTGCCCACGCCGACGGCGACCCCAGCTCGCCCAATCCGGCCGGCGCCGATGTGTTCGCCACGACCCAGAATGCCTCTGGCACCCTCGAGTACCACTGGGACGTGCCCGACAACGGGGACTGGCAGCTCCTCCTCGCCACCGACGGCAAGGCTCCCGCCCCGCAGGACGTGACCATCACGTGGCCCAGCAATGCCACGACGCCGTGGGCCGTGCCGCTCATCGTGATCGGCGCCCTCCTGCTCGCCGGAGGGATCGTGCTGGCGATCCTGGACCGTCGCCGGGGCAGCCGCCCAGGTGGTCCCGGTGTCCCCGGCCATACCCAGCCGGCTGACGCCACGAGCGCCATTCCCGAGGTTCCGCGCCGCGCACCGGGGAGCGGCCAGGGAACGGCCGTGAGGGCCGTGCACGACGCCGGGCAGGGCCGTCAGCGCACCGCTCGCCGCACCGTCCCCGGCGCGGCAGCCACCGCCCTGGCGGTGCTGCTGGCCGCCGCCGGCCTCGGTGCCGCGCCTGCCCAGGCGACCACGGCGCCGTCGCCCTCAGGCACGGGCTCCCCGAGCGCCAGCGCGTCGGGCAGCCCGACCGAGGCGCCCAAGGAACGCGTGCTCCTCGAGGACCAGCTCTCCCGCATCCTGAACCAGACGGCCAGCGCCGTGCAGGCGGGCGACGACGCGAAGGACGCGGGCAAGCTCAGCCCCCGGGTCGATGGTTCGGCGCTCCTGGCACGCACCCAGAACTACAAGGTGCGCGCCGCCGTCGCGAGCGCACCCGCCGTGGCGCCCGTCCGCGCCTCGAAGCTCCTGACCAGTGTCGTGACAACCCAGCGCTCGTGGCCCCGCACCGTCATCGCGGTGACCCAGGGCGAGGGGAACACGACCCCGCAGCTGCTCACCCTGCGCCAGGCCACCGCGCGCGACAACTACAAGCTCATCGAAGCAGCGCCCCTGCTGCCCGGCGCGACGTTCCCCGGCACGGCCAAGTCCGGTGCCGACCAGCTCCCGCTCGATGCGAAGGACGGCCTGAGCTACAGCCCGGCCGACGCGATCGGCGGAGTTTCCGACCGCCTGACGCACGCGGACAGCTCCTGGAAGGACCGCATCGCCGACAACGCCTACATCAACGACACGATCGGCTACCAGGCCGACATCGTCGCGAAGGGCCCCAACGGCAACTTCACCGCCAAGCACACGCTCGTCGGCGGTGAGGCCACGGCCTTCCGCACGGCGGACGGCGGTGCGCTCGTCATGGCGCCCCTGGACTTCGTGCTGGAAGGCACGCCAAAGGAGTCCGGCGACAAGCTGACGCTGGCCGACGACGCTGCCGCCCTGGCGGGCGGCAAGGAGGCGACGACGAAGATGACTCTGACCTTCCGGGAGTCGCTCATGATCTACGTCCCCAAGGACGGGGCAACGGCCCAGATGACGGTCATCGGCGCGACCCGGAACCTCTCCGCCGCCAGCGTGAGCTGACGCGGCCTCTCGCGCTCAGTGCCAGCGCAGGTGGGGGCGGGGCCGCATGCGCGGTCCCGCCCCCACCTGCATCGGGCCCCTTCGCTAAGCTGGGGGCATGAGTGTTCCCGGTTCCCGCCAGCCCGAGCCGCAGCTGAACTTCCGCGGCGCCGTCGACCTCTCCGCCCTCAAGGCGCGCGCGACGGCGACGCCGCCCGCCTCGACCGCCCCGCACCCAGCGGCGGCTTCGCCGGGTCCGGGGTCGACGGACGGCGGCGCCGCGCCGGAGACCGGCAGGATCGACCTCGACGAAGCGACATTCGGCGCGGTCGTGCAGCGTTCGGCGACGGTCCCCGTCGTCGTGCTGCTGTGGGCGTCCTACTCGCCCGAGTCGCAGCGCCTGCGTGACGAACTGGGCGCCGTCGTCGGCTCCTACGGCGGACGCCTGCTGTACGCGGCCGCGGACGTGGACGCCTTCCCCCAGCTGGCCGAGGCGTTCGGCGTCCAGGCCGTTCCCACCGCCGTGGCCATCCTCAAGGGCCAGCCCATCCCGCTGTTCCAGGGCGCTGCCGCGGAGCAGCAGTCCCGCCAGCTCTTCGACGAGCTCCTCCGGGTCGCCGAGGCCAACGGCGTGACCGGGACCGTGGGCGGGGAGCCTGCGCCGGCCCAGGAGCCCGAGCTGCCGCCGCTGCACCAGGAGGCCTTCGACGCGATTGACCGGGGCGACTTCGCCGCCGCGGAAGAAGCCTACCGGAGGGCACTCGCTGATCATCCGGCCGATCGCGAGGCGAAGGCGGGCCTCGCGCAGGTCCAGCTCATGGCGCGCGTCGCCGGAATCGACCAGCCAGCGGCCGAGCAGGCCCGGTCCGCGGCGGCGGCCGCCCCTGACGACCTGGCCGCGCAGCTTGCAGTGGCCGACCTCGACGTCGTCGGGGGCCACGTGGAGGACGGCTTCTCACGGCTCGTGGCCTTCATCTCCCGCAGCAGTGGAGAGGAACGCGAGGCGGCCCGGGTGCGACTGCTGGAGCTGTTCGAGGTCATCGGCGCGGCCGACCCGAGAGTGAGCGCAGCCCGGGCACAGCTCGCGCGTGCCCTCTTCTGACCGTCCACTCGAGGGGGTCGGGAGCCTCCTGATCCTCCGTCATCCCCATGACGGATCGTCGTGATCATCCTTGGGGCCGATCCCCGGCGGGGACACCGATTGCTAGCGTGGAGGCATGGACCGCCCGCACCCCACCCCGTCCCCCGGGCCCTCAGCCCTCTCGCTGCGCGGCCTCGTCAAGGCCTTCGACGGCAAGCTGGCCGTCAATGGCATCAGCCTCGAGGTGCCGACCGGCTCCTTCTATGGTCTCGTGGGCCCGAACGGCGCCGGGAAGACCACGACGCTCTCCATGGCGACCGGACTTCTCCGCCCGGACGCGGGCAGCGCCGCGGTGCTCGGCGTGGACGTCTGGGCCGATCCCCTCGCCGCGAAGCGGCTGCTCGGGGTTCTCCCGGACGGCGTCCGGCTCTTCGACCGGCTCAGCGGCGAACAGCTGCTGACCTACTCGGGCCTGCTGCGCGGGCTCGACCGCGCCACCGTCGCCCAGCGCACCCGGGACCTCCTCGAGGCCTTCGACCTCGCCGCGGACGCGCGCACCCTCGTGGTGGACTACTCGGCCGGCATGACGAAGAAGATCGCCCTCGCAGCCTCGCTCGTCCACGCGCCGAAGGTCCTGGTCCTCGACGAGCCCTTCGAATCGGTGGACCCGGTCTCCGCCGCGAGCATCCGGGCCATCCTGTCCGGCTTCGTCCGCTCGGGAGGCACGGTGGTTGTCTCGAGCCATGTCATGGACCTCGTGCAGCGGATGTGCGACCACGTCGCCGTCGTGGCGCAGGGGAGAGTCCTCGCCGCGGGCACGGTCGACGGCGTGCGCGCGGGCGCCTCCCTCGAGGAGCGGTTCGTGGAACTCGTGGGCGGTCCCGGCCGCACGGAGGGGCTGACGTGGTTGCACACCTGATCCGCCTCAAGCTCCTCCTGCTGCGCAACGGGCTGCGCCGGAGCCCGTGGCAGCTCGTCGGCATCGTGGTGGGCGGCCTGTACGGCCTCTGGATGCTGTTCCTCGCGGTCGTGGGCCTGATCCTGCTCCGCACCCTGCCGACCGACGTGGCCGAGACGGTCCTCGTTCTCGGCGGCACTCTGCTGCTTCTGGGGTGGACGCTCACGCCGGTGATCTTCGCTGGGATCGACCTGACCCTCGAGCCGGCCAGGTTCGCCCTGTTCCCCATCCCGCTGCGCCAGCTCCTGCTCGGACAGGCCGTCGCAGGCCTCATCGGCGTCCCCGGCGTGTGTACGCTGCTCGCGCTGGCCGCCACGACCGTCACCTGGGCGCGCGGTCCCCTTCCCTTCGCCATCGCGGTCGTGAGCGCCGTGCTCGCCCTCGGGCTGTGCGTGGTCCTGAGCAGGCTCGTGGCGAGCGCCGCCTCCGAGCTGGCCACGTCCCGCCGGTTCCGGGACGTGAGCAGGATCCTGCTCATCGTTCCCCTCGTGCTCCTCGGGCCCGGCATCTCCCTCCTGGCGCAGGGCATCGGGGACAGCGGTGCCCCCGGGATCAGTGCTGCGGCGGCGGTCCTCGGGTGGACGCCTCTCGGCGCTCCCTTCTCCGCTCCGGCTGAGGCGGCGGACGGGCAGCTGCCCGTGGCGGTCGCCAAGCTCATCATCGCCGCTGCCGGACTCGGCCTTGCGGCCTGGGGATGGTCGAGGACGCTCTCCCGCGCGCTCGAGAGTCCCGGGAGCCGCTCCGGGAGCCGCTCCGGAGGACGCGGTCGAGGCCTATCCCGTGCCGAGGGGAGGGGGCTGGGCGCCTTCCGGTGGATGCCTCCCACCCCTGCCGGGGCGGTGGCGGCACGTGCCCTCACGTACTGGATCCGCGACCCGCGCTACACGGCGGGCCTCATCGTCGTCCCGCTGCTGCCCGTGATCATGTACGTCTCCACCGTGACCGGACGCCGGGGCCACGGCTCGCTGCTCGAGGGGCCCTTCGCCTTCTCGGGCGTCCTCGCGGCCTTCATCCTCGCATGGTCCATCTCGGCGGACGTCTCCTACGATTCGACCGCGTTCTCACTGCACGTCGCGGCGGGGGTCCGGGGGCGCTCCGACCGGCTCGGACGGGCCGCGGCACTGCTGCTGTTCGCGTTCCCCACCATCGTCGTCCTGACCCTGCTGCCGTTCCTGCTCGCGGGGGACTGGAGCCTCGCGCCGGCCTTTTTGGGCCTCTCGCTCGGCGTGCTGCTCTCCGGCGTGGGCCTGTCCTCCCTCGTCTCGGCGCGCTACACGGTCGTGGTGCCCCTTCCGGGCGAGAGCCCCTTCAAGCGGCCCGCCGGCAACAGTGCGCAGACGCTCCTCGTGCAGTTCGGGGGGACCTTGGCGCTCGGGATCCTCGCCTCGCCCGAGATCGTTCTGCTCGTCCTTGCCCTGGTGACGCGTTCGCCGGGCTACGCGTGGGGCGCCCTGGGCGTGGGGGTGGCGCTCGGGACGGGGCTCCTGATCGCAGGGATCCTGCTGGGCGGGCTGACGATGGACCGCCGCGCCCCCGAGCTGTACGCGAGCCTGACCCGGGTGCGGTGACCGCAAGCGCCCGGCATCTGGGCCAGTGGACGCACGACGGCGCGCGGTCGCCGTCGTCGGGTCTGGCCCTGCGGCGGTCATGGGACGTAGGATATCTCCGATGCCGGGCCGCGTGGACGGGCCAGCGGATATGCAGCCACACGATGGGAGCACCCTCATGGAAGTTGTCATCCTCAAGGACGCCCGCGAGGTCGGGCGGGCCGCCGCCGCAGCCTTTGCCGCTACGCTGCGCCGCAAGCCGGACGCGGTCCTCGGGCTCGCCACCGGATCCTCGCCGCTTCCGGTCTACGACGAGCTCGCCCGCCTGCACGCCGAGGAGGGCCTCGACTTCTCCAAGGCCTCAGGCTTTGCCCTCGACGAGTACGTGGGGCTGCCCGAGGACCATCCCGAGTCCTACGCCTCGGTGATCCGGCGGGACTTCGCCTCCCGGGTGAACATCGATCAAGCGAAGGTGCACAGTCCCGACGGCCGGGCCGAGGACCTCGAGGCCGCCTGCGCGGCGTACGAGGCCGCGATCGAGGCCGCCGGCGGGGTGGACATCCAGATCCTGGGCATCGGCACCGACGGGCACATCGGCTTCAACGAGCCCGCCTCCTCCCTCGCGTCGCGCACCCGCATCAAGACCCTCCTCGAGCAGACCCGCAAGGACAACGCCCGGTTCTTCGATTCCATCGACGAGGTGCCCCACCATGTGCTGACCCAGGGTGTGGGCACAATCATGCAGGCGCGCCACGTGGTGCTCGTCGCCACCGGCGCGACGAAGGCCGAGGCGGTCCACGGCCTCGTCGAGGGACCGGTCACCGCGATGTGCGTGGCCTCGGTCCTCCAGTTCCACCCTCGCGCGACCATCATCGTCGACGAGGCCGCGGCCTCGTCGCTCCGCCTCGCCGACTACTACCGCCACGTCCACGACAACAAGCCGGCCTGGCAGCAGTACTGACTGGCAGTACTGACTGGCAGCAGCACCGGTGCCAGCAGCACAGGGCCGGGACGGGACGTCCAGGACGCCGGGTGCGCCCAGTGCGCCGGGGTCTAGCATGGAACCCATGACCACGATGCCTCCGGACCCGTTCAGCTCAGACCCGGACCCGCGCGACCCCTCGCGCGGCGGCTCCACCGCGACGATCGAGCGCGAGGAACTCCGCGAGGAGCTTGAGCCGGGCGACCGCGAACGCTTCTCGCACTACGTCCGCAAGGAGAAGATCATGGAGTCCGCCCTGACCGGCGAGCCCGTGATCGCCCTCTGCGGCAAGGTGTGGACCCCGGGCCGCGACCCCAAGAAGTTCCCCGTCTGCCCCACGTGCAAGGAGATCTACGAGGGTCTGCGCCCCGGCGGCGACGACAAGAAGCCCTGACCGGGCGCGTGGCCCGGGAGTCCGGCGAGCGTCTCATGGCGCCCGCGTACCGCGGGCTCGTGATCGGGCTGCTTGCCACCACCGTGTGCTTCGCCTTCGAGGCCATGGCGGTCACGACGGCCATGCCCGTCGTCGCCGCAGCCCTCGGCGGCGAGCACACCTACGGCCTCGCCTTCTCCCTGTACCTCACGGGTTCCCTCGCCGCGACGGCGACCGCCGGCCCCTGGTGCGATGCTGCCGGACCGCGTCCCGCGCTCCTGACGGGCCTCGGCCTCATGGTCGTCGGGCTGTGCTTGTGCGGGGGCGCCTGGGACTTCGGCGTCTTCACGCTCGGACGCGCCGTGTCC
The DNA here is from genome assembly GCF_014656475.1 of Sinomonas cellulolyticus. Taxonomy (GTDB): domain Bacteria; phylum Actinomycetota; class Actinomycetes; order Actinomycetales; family Micrococcaceae; genus Sinomonas; species Sinomonas cellulolyticus. Next base: position 254,743 of record NZ_BNCM01000003.1, on the reverse strand, counting down.
GGGGCGGGCGCGGGCTTCCTCATCGTCCCCGTCTACGTCATCATCGGCAAGGTCCTGCCCTCGGCCCTCCAGCCCGTCATGTTCGGCTGGTTCTCCGCGGGCTGGGTGGTCCCGTCGCTCGTGGGCCCTTACGTGTCCGGGCTCCTCGCCCAGCACGCGAGCTGGCGCTGGCCGTTCGTCGGCGTGGCTCCCATCGTGCTCGTCGCCGTTGCGCTGACATGGCCGCGGGTGCGCCACCTCGGGGCGCCCGTTCCCGGGCCCGAGGATCCGGCTGCGCCCTCCGCCGCCTCGGCCCGCGACGGGCGACGGCGGGCCCTCCTCGGCGCGGCACTCGCCGCAGGCGTGGCCGCGGCACAATGGGCCGCCCAGGCCTGGGGCGACCCGGACACGAGGAGCGCCGTCCCGCCCGCGGCGATCGGCGCCGTCGTGCTCGCCGGGGTGGTCACGGCCGCCGTGACCGCACCCCGGCTCATGCCGCGCGGCGTCGTGCGGGCGGCACGCGGTCTCCCGGCCGTCATCGTGGTGCGAGGACTGCTGACGCTCGCCTTCTTCGGTGCCGAGGCGTTCATCCCCCTGATGCTCGTGGACCGGTACGGCCTGGAGCCCTCGATCGCGGGGCTCGCCCTCACCGCCGGCGCGCTCGGCTGGACCGCCGGCTCGTTCGCCCAAGCCCGCGGCTGGCTCACGAAGCCAGGGTTCCTCGTCACGGGGTCCGCCCTGCTCGTCGCCTGCATGGCGGGCATCGCGGCCGTCGTGAGCCTCGCTGCAACACCGTGGCTGCTCGCCACGGCATGGGCGCTCGCCGGTGCGGGCATGGGCATGGCCCTCTCCACGACGTCGGTTCTGGTCCTCGACTACAGCGACGACGCCACACGGGGGAGGAATTCGGCCTCCCTCCAGATGGCCGATATGCTCGGTGGAGTGATTGGAACCGCCGGAGCTGGAACCCTGTACTCCCTGCTGCTGACCCCGGAGCGGACTCCCGGGCCCGGCGTGTTCGCCCTCCTGACGGCTTCCCTCGCGGTGTCGGCGCTGCTCGCGGTCTTCGCCGGCACCCGGACCGGGGAGCGGCCCGCGCCTGCGGCGGCCTCGCCGGCGCAGGGGGAGCGCGCGTGACGGACACCCTCTTCGGTGACTCCTCGTCGTCGGACGCCGGGGGCGGTCATCACCCCGGTGCCTCTCCCGCCCTCCCCGGCGCTTCTCCCGCCCTCCCCGGTGCCTCTCCCGCCCTCCCCCCTGCTTTTCCCGACCGCGCCGCCTGGGGCACCGCACCCAAGCTCCGCGCCTGGCAGCAGGAGGCGCTCGAGAAGTACCTGGCCCTTGCGCCGCGCGACTTCCTCGCGGTGGCCACCCCGGGCGCCGGAAAGACGACGTTCGCCCTGCGCGTGGCCTCAATGCTGATCGAGCGCGGCGTGATCAACCGGGTCACCGTCGTCGCGCCGACCGACCACCTCAAGCGGCAGTGGGCCGACGCCGCGGCCCGCGTGGGAATCGCGATCGACCCGAACTTCAAGAACGCCGACGGGGCACATGGGCGCGGCTTCATGGGGGTGGCGGTGACCTACGCCCAGGTCGCGAGCAAGCCGCTCCTGCACCGCGCCAAGACCGAGGCGGCCCGGACCCTCGTGATCCTCGACGAGATCCACCACGGCGGGGAGTCCCTCTCGTGGGGCGACGGGCTCCGCGAGGCCTTCGACCCCGCCGTGCGCCGCCTCGCCCTCACGGGCACCCCGTTCCGTTCTGACACCTCGCCGATCCCGTTCGTCGAGTACGCCGAGGACAAGGACGGCATCCGCCGCTCGAGGGCCGACTACACGTACGGCTACGGCCAGGCGCTGCGCGACCACGTGGTCCGCCCGGTCATCTTCATGGCCTACTCGGGCCAGATGCGCTGGCGCACGAGCGGCGGCGAGGAGATGGCTGCCTCCCTCGGCGAGGCCGCGGTGACCAAGGACGTCACCGCCCAGGCCTGGCGCACGGCCCTGAACCCCCAGGGCGAATGGATCCCCGCCGTCCTCGCCGGCGCGGACAAGCGGCTTACCGAGGTCCGGCGCGCCGTGCCGGACGCCGGAGGGCTCGTCATCGCCACCGACCACGAGGACGCGCGTGCCTACGCGGGCCTGCTGAAGAAGATCACGGGAGAGTCGCCGTCCGTCATCCTCTCCGATGACGCCAAGGCATCGGCCAAGATCGAGGAGTTCTCCGACAGCCACAAGCGCTGGATGGTCGCCGTGCGCATGGTGTCCGAGGGCGTCGACGTGCCCAGGCTTGCGGTAGGCGTGTACGCGACGTCGACGTCGACTCCGCTGTTCTTCGCCCAGGCCGTGGGGCGCTTCGTGCGCGCCCGACGCCGCGGGGAGACGGCCTCGGTCTTCCTCCCGTCGGTGCCGCAGCTGACCCTCCTGGCCAACTCCATGGAGGCCGAGCGGGACCACGCCCTCGACCGCCCGTCCAAGGACGAGGACGGGCTGATGGACCTCGAGGAATCGCTCATGGACGAGGCGAACCGCGAGGAGAAGGCGTCCGACACCCTCACCAAGGGCAAATATGAGGCGCTCGAGTCCCAGGCCGCCTTCGACCGCGTGCTCTTCGACGGCGGCGAGTTCGGCACCGGCGGCGAGGTGGGTTCCGACGAGGAGCTCGACTTCCTCGGCATCCCGGGCCTGCTCGACGCCGACCAGGTCGCCACGCTGCTCAGGCAGCGCCAGCAGGAACAGGTGTCTCGGCGCCGCTCCCGGCCCGCGTCTTCCGCAGACTCCGGTGCCGCGGGCATTCCCGACCACCGCCGGCTCATGGACCTGCGCCACGAGCTCGCCAAGAACGTCTCGGCGTGGAGCGCGCGCACCGGCACGCCCCACGGGATGGTTCACAACAAGCTGCGGGACCTGTGCGGCGGCCCCGCCGTGGCCCAGGCGAGCGAGGAACAGCTGCGTGCGCGGCTGGCCAAGCTCGCGGACTGGTTCGTCGGCCGCCACTGACTGGCGGAACCGTCCCGCGTCTGCAGCGGGTCGGCGCCGCGGATGGGCGGCGGCAACGAGGATCAGGCGACCGAGACGCCGGCCCGCTCGAGGTCCCGGTAGGTGGGCGCGAGGTCGTCCGCGATGCCAGCCGTGAGGCGGCTCAGGACCCGTGTTCGGTACCCAGCGCGGGCGGCGTCGAGGGCGGTGGCCCTCACGCAGTAGTCGGTGGCGATGCCGGCGACGTCCACGGAGTCGATGTGGTGTGCGCGCAGCCAGCCGTCCAGGCTCTGCGAGTCGTCCGAGGGGCCCTCTGCGTCGCCGTACTGGGCCAGATGCCCCTCGAACCCCGAGTAGGCGGCCGCGTACTGCCCCTTCCGGAACATCGCGTCCACACTCGCGACGTCGAGATCCGGGTGGAAGTCGGCGCCCCTCGTGCCCGCGACGCAGTGCGGGGGCCAGGAGTCGATGAAGTCGGGGGACTCGGAGAAGTGGGCGCCCGGCTCGATGTGCCAGTCCTGGGTGGTGACGACCGCGGCGTACTCCCCGCCGTGACTCTCGAGGAAGTCGGTGAGCCGAGAGGCGACGCCGGCCCCGCCCGCCACCGCGAGCGAGCCCCCCTCGCAGAAGTCGTTCTGAACGTCGACGATCACCAGTGCTCGGGATTCTGCCATGCTCCATTGTCCCGCATCCGCCCGAGGAGGCGGGGTTCCCCCTCAGCCGGTCGGGCGTCAGTTCTCCTCATACACCGTGGGGATGGCGGGCTCACCGCGGTGCATGCGCTGCACGGAGGACGGCAGCTCGGCGATCGAGGCCGCATGGCGTTCCCGGGCCCGGGTCACTCCCTCGGGGCCGGTCCAGCCGGGCTTGAGCTCGCCGTCGGCGATGAAGTGCTCGAGCAGCGGCCGGTCGTTGCCGTCGTCGTGGGGGCGTCGCCCGATGCCCACCACCTCGTGGGTTGCGCGCCCGTGCTCGTCGAGACGCCGGAGGGCGTACTTGCGCCCGCCCAGACTCGCCTTGTTCTTGGCCGCCTTCGCGACCGAGACGAAGCTGCCGTCGTCGTCGGTCCGGCTCACGAGCTTGTACACCATCGAGGCGGTCGGGGCGCCGGAGCCCGTCACGAGCGCCGTTCCCACGCCGTAGGCGTCCACGGGCGCCGACTGGAGTGCCGCTATCGCGTACTCGTCCAGATCCGAGGTCACCATGATCCGCGTGTTCGCGTTTCCGAGCTCGTCGAGGAGGCGGCGCACCCAGTGCGCCTGTTCGATGAGGTCGCCCGAGTCGAGACGGACGGCCCCGAGCCTGTCCCCGGCGATCTCGACCGCGGTCCGTACGGCCTTCTCGACGTCGTAGGTGTCCACGAGCAGGGAGGTCGAGGCGCCCATGGAGGCCACCTGTGCCTCGAAGGCCTCCCGCTCGGTGTCGTGCAGGAGGGTGAACGAGTGCGCCGCCGTCCCGACGGTCGGGATGCCGAACCGCAGCCCCGCCTCGAGGTTCGAGGTGCTCGCGAAGCCCGCGATCACGGCTGCTCGGGCCGCCGCGACCGCCGACTCCTCGTGGGTGCGGCGGGAGCCCATCTCGATGCACGGGCGGCCATGCGCCGCCGTCGTCATGCGGGATGCGGCCGAGGCGATCGCAGAGTCGTGGTTGAGCACCGAGAGGACGTAGGTCTCGAGGATGCAGGCCTCGGCGAAGGTCGACTCGACGATGAGGATGGGGGAGTTGGGGAAGTAGGCCTCGCCTTCGGCGTAGCCGTAAATGTTGCCGGAGAAGCGGTACCCGGCAAGGTAGTCGAGGGTCTCCCGGTTGACCACCTTGGTGCGCTCGAGGAAGCTGAGCTCCTCCTCGCCGAAGCGGAACGCCATGATCCCCTCCAGCAGGCGACCCGTTCCGCCGACGACGCCGTAGCGCCGGCCGTCCGGGAGCCTGCGCGAGAACGCCTCGAACACGCAGCGGCGGTGGGCTGCGCCGGAGTGCAGCGCCGCCTGGAGCATGGTCAGCTCGTAGTGGTCGGTGAACAAGGACGTGCGGGGCTGGGCCCACGGACTCGTGTCGGTCACGCAGTCACCTTATCCAACGGCTCCCGGGACCCGCGCGGGGAGCGCTCTCTCGCCTGCCTAGAATGGAGCGCATGAGCATCAGCGTCGCTACCGAGCCCTCCCAGGAGGTCGCCGGACAGACGGAGGTGCGGGATGAGGCCGCGCCGCTGACCCCGTGGAACCTCGTCGTCTGGAATGACCCGGTCAACCTGATGAGCTACGTCAGCTACGTCTTCCAGTCGTACTTCGGCTACTCCGAGACCAAGGCGGACGCCCTCATGATGCAGGTGCACACCGAGGGGCGGTCCATCGTGAGCCACGGCTCGAAGGAGACGGTCGAGCAGCACGCGGTCGCAATGCACACGTTCGGGCTGTGGGCCACCGTCGAAAGGGCCGGGCAGCATGGCTGAGCCGTTCACGTACGGCCGGCGGGGCATCACCGGCCGGCTCGAGGACCCCGAGCGCGAGCTCCTGCGCGGTCTCTTCAACGACGTCGTCAGCATGCTCGATCCCGGCGTGGCCACCGAGGATCCGCTCGAGGCGCTCGTGGGCTTCAACCCCCACGCGACCGAACCGGAGGACCCTGCGCTCGCCCGGCTCCTCCCCAACGCGTACAAGGGCGACGCCGCGTCCTCCCTGGACTTCCGGCGTCTCACCGAGCGCTCGCTCCGGGAGGGGAAGGCCGGTGCCCTCCGCGCCGCGGCGCTGTCCCTCGAGTCGTCGCACCTCCTCCTCGATGACGCGGCGGCCAGGCACTGGTCGACGGCGCTCAACGACGTCCGCCTCGTCCTGGCCGAGCGTCTCGGGATCCGCAGCGAGGAGGACGCGGAGAAGGTCCACGCCGTGACGGACTGGGCCGAGGCGGAGGATGTCGACGCGTACCTGGCCCTCGTCTACAACTTCGTCACGTGGCTCCAGACGACCCTCGTGGACGCCATGCTCGATGCCCACCGGGTCCGCTCGCACGGTGGCGGGAGCGGCGATGAGTGAGGTCCACGGGGGCGAGCTGCCACGGTCCGAGCGGCCGATCGGCATCTTCGATTCGGGCGTGGGCGGCCTTACAGTGGCCCGTGCCGTCATCGACCAGCTGCCGCAGGAGTCGGTGGTCTACGTCGGCGACACGGCCCACGGGCCCTACGGGCCCCTGCCGATCGCCGAGGTGCGCGCCTACGCCCTCGGGGTCATGGACGAGCTCGTCGATTCGGGCGTCAAGGCCCTCACCATTGCCTGCAACTCGGCCTCGGCCGCGGTCCTGCGGGACGCGCGGGAGCGCTACACGGCCCGGTACGGCATCCCGGTGATCGAGGTCATCCAGCCCGCGGTGCGCCGCGCCGTCGCCGCCACCCGGAACGGCAGGGTGGGGGTGATCGGCACGAGCGCCACGGTGGGCTCGCGGGCCTACGAGGACACCTTCGCGGCCGCACCGGACCTGGACATCATGTCGGTCGCATGCCCCGAGTTCGTGCCGTTCGTGGAGGCCGGGATCACCACGGGGCCGGAGCTTCTCGGGGTCGCCGAGGGCTACCTCGCGCCGCTGAGGGAGGCGGGCGTGGACACCCTCGTGCTCGGCTGCACCCACTATCCGCTCCTGACCGGCGTGATCTCCTACGTGATGGGAGAAGGGGTCACGCTCGTCTCGAGCGCGGAGGAGACGGCGAAGGACGTCTACCGGGCCCTCATGCGCAACGGGCTGGTCCGGGCCGGCTCCACGCCGCCCGTCCACAGCTTCGTCGCCACGGGAGATCCCGCCCACTTCGAAGCCCTCGCACGGCGGTTCCTGGGCCCGGAGGTGCAGGGCGTCCAGCACGCGGAGCACGTCGCCGCGAGGTATCCGACGGCAAGCCTGGCCACCATCACCCCCGAGATGATCGCCGAGGCCCGCGCCCGCGGCGGGTCGAGCCGGATCTCCCACTTCGCGGCTCAGGATACGGGCAGGATGGCACCGTGAAACTGACTATCGTCGGCTGTTCGGGCTCGTTCCCGGGGCCGAGCTCGCCCGCGTCGTGCTATCTGGTGACGGCCCACGACGGCGAGCGTCCCTGGCGCATCCTGCTCGACCTGGGCTCGGGTGCCCTCGGCGTGCTCATGCGCTACGCGGATCTCAGGGACATCGACGGCGTGCTTCTGAGCCACCTCCACCCGGACCACTGCATGGACCTCACCGGCCTGCACGTGGCGGTGCACTGGGACCCGTCCGGCTGGTCAGCGGGCCGCGTACCGGTCTGGGGCCCTGCGGCGACGAAGGCGCGGATCACGACCGCCTTGGACATGCAGCCCGAGATGGACCTGGACGAGGACTTCGAGTTCCACCACTGGACAGCCGGCGAGCCCGTCGAGCTCGGGCCATTCCGCTTCACCGCCTACGAGGTGCGCCATCCGATCGCGGAGCCGTACGCCCTGCGGATCGAGTGCGCCGAGCCCGACGGCGCGGGCGGCGTGACGCGCAGGGTCCTCGCCTACTCGGGGGACACCGACGCGTGCCCTTCCCTCGTCGAGGCAGCTCGCGATGCTGACCTCTTCCTGTGCGAGGCGGCGTACCACGAGGGCCGAGACGACGCGATCGAGGGCGTGCACCTCACGGGTCTGAGGGCGGGGCAGGCCGCGAACGACGCCGGGGCGAAGCGCCTGCTGCTCACGCACCTTCCGGTGTGGAACGACGCCAACCGGTCCGTGGCCGAGGCGGAGAAGGCCTACGACGGCCCTATCGCCGTGGCGGTGGCCGGCGTCCACTACACCGTCTGAGTGTGTGGGCCAGTGCGGGCTTCCGACGGCGCACGATTCTATAAGCTGGGGGCATGACCCCGAGCACCCCTGGAATCCCTACCGTTGTGCGCGCGGACGGCCGCGCACCCGACCAGCTCCGCCCCATCTCGATCACGCGCGGCTGGTCCAAGCAGGCAGAGGGCTCGGCACTCATCGAGTTCGGCAACACCCGCGTGCTGTGCACCGCATCCTTCACAGAGGGCGTCCCGCGCTGGCTCAAGGGGGAGGGCCGCGGCTGGGTCACGGCCGAGTACGCGATGCTCCCGCGGGCCACCAACACCCGGTCCGACCGCGAGTCCGTGAAGGGCCGCATCGGCGGCCGAACCCACGAGATCTCCCGTCTCATCGGACGCTCCCTGCGCTCGATCATCGACACGCACGCTCTGGGCGAGAACACCATTGTCCTGGACTGCGACGTCCTCCAGGCCGACGGCGGCACGCGCACCGCCGCGATCACCGGCGCTTTCGTGGCGCTCGCCGAGGCGATCCGCTGGGCCAAGGAGAAGGACCTCGTCGAGGCCGGGGCCGAGCCGCTCGTGGACACTGTCTCCGCGGTGTCGGTCGGCATCATCGACGGTGTGCCGATGCTGGATCTGCCCTATGTGGAGGACGTGCGCGCCGAGACGGACATGAACGTCGTCGTGACCGGCTCGGGCAAATTCGTCGAGGTGCAGGGCACGGCAGAGGGCGCCCCCTTCGACCGCGAGGAGCTGGACAGCCTCCTCGACCTCGCCCTCCTCGGCACCGCGCAGCTGGCGGACATCCAGCGAGAGACCCTGGCAGAGGCGCTGCGGTGAGCGCTCCCCGGCTGGTGCTTGCCTCGCACAATCAGGGCAAGCTCGTGGAGCTGCGCGACCTGCTGCGCGGACAGGTGCCCGGCCTCGATGTGGACACCCAGGTGGTGGACGCGGGGGCAGTGGGGGGCCCGGACGTGCTCGAGGACGGCGTGACCTTCGCCGAGAACGCCCTGAAGAAGGCCCACGCGGTCGCGGAGGCGACGGGGCTCGCGGCGATCGCCGACGACTCGGGCCTCTCGGTCGAGGTCCTCGGCGGTGCTCCGGGGATCTTCTCCGCCCGGTGGGCCGGGCGCCACGGCGACGACCGTGCAAACCTCGAGCTCCTCCTCGCGCAGCTGGGGGACGTCAAGGACGAGCATCGTCAGGCGGCGTTCGTGTGCGCGGCGGCACTCGTAGTGCCGGGGGAGGGCGCGTCCGAGTCGGTGGAGCTGGGCATGATGCGCGGAACCCTCCTGCGCGAGCCCCGCGGCGACGGCGGGTTCGGGTACGACCCGATCCTCCAGCCCGAGGGGCTGTCGGTGAGCGTCGCAGAGCTCACACGCGAGGAGAAGAACGCGATCAGCCACCGCGGACGAGCATTCCGGGCACTGCTCCCGGCGGTCGTCGAGGCCCTGCGCGTCTGAGGGAGTGGGCGCCCGAGGGCCTGGACGCCTGAGGGCCTGGATGCCTGAGGAGCTGACCGCCCGAGGGGCTGCGCGGCTGCGGCCCCTAACCCCCGGCTTCGGTCGGGCGCTACTTCCAGTCGGGGTTGGTCTTGCGTTCCTCGATCGGCTCGTGCTCCTCGATGAACTCGTCGATCGGCTCGGTTCCGAACTCCGCCGCCTGCCGCCGCGCAGAGCGCCCCCGGAGGAACTCGACGACGATCGGCACTACGGAGAGGAGCACGATGGCGACGAAGATGAGGTCGATGTTCTTCCCGACCCACTCGTACTGCCCGAGCCACGCGCCCAGGAGCGTCACCCCGCCGCCCCACAGGACGGCACCGATCACGTTGTACAGGAAGAACTTGGCGCGGTTCATGCCGGCGACGCCGACGATCACCGGAACGAAGGTGCGGATGATCGGCACGAAACGGGCCAGGATCAGGGCCTTGCCGCCGTGCTTCTCGAAGAAGGCGTGCGCCTTGTCCACATTCTCGCGCTTGAACAGGCGGGAGTCGGGGCGATTGAAGATCGCGGGGCCGGCCTTGGAACCGATGAGGTAGCCGCACTGGTTCCCCACCACGGCAGCAACGACGACGAGCGCCGCCATGAGCAACAGGTTGATCTTGATCGCTCCGGTCGCCACGAGCAGGCCCGCGGTGAACAGCATGGAGTCGCCCGGCAGGAAGAACCCGACGAGCAGGCCGGTCTCGGCGAAGATGATCCCGCACACGACGAGCACGACCCACGGGCCCAGCGGCGAGTCACGCAGGAACACGTCGGGGTTGAGCCAGTCGGGCAGGAACGAGGCGGTCTTGGGCTGGACGGCCAGCGCGAGGACGGAGAAGGGGTCGGCCAGGGCTGCGGAGATCACCCTCCAAGGGTACCGGCCCGCGCGGCGCTGCACGGACCCGACCGATCCCAGCGCTAGGCTCATCGCGTGGCTCTGGACTTCACCGCAATCGACTTCGAGACGGCGAACGGGTTCCGGGGCTCCCCCTGCTCCGTGGGCCTGATCCGGGTCCGGGGAGGCCGGACGGTTGAGCGCGCATCGTGGCTCATGCGGCCGCCGGTTGGCCACGACCACTTCGATCCGCGCAACGTCGCCATCCACGGGATCACACCTCAGGATGTCGCCGAGGAGCCCCGGTTCGGTGAGCTCTTCGCGGAGATCGGGGGCTTCATCGGAGACGACGTCCTGGTGGCGCACAACGCGGCCTTCGACCTCGGGGTGATCCGCTCGGCCCTTGAAGTCAGCGGACTGTCCGCGCCCGCCTACGACTACGCCTGTACCGTGGTCCTGGCCCGCAGGACGTACCGCCTCGTCTCGCACTCACTTCCGTTCGCGGCACGCGAGGCCGGAGTCCGGCTCGAGCACCACCACGATGCGACCGAGGACGCCGCCGCGTGCGCTGGCATCCTCGTCGACATCGCCCGTCGGCTCGGCGTCGATCCGGCGGCCGGCAGCATTGCGGACGTGTACAGCGCCGTTGGCCTCCCGCTGCCGCGGCAGGACGGCTTCACGCCTGGTGACGACCTCTCGGCCGCCACTGTCCGAGCGCTCGAACGCGCCACCTCCCACGCTTCGGAGGAGGCGGGTCGCACGGCCCGGACTACGTCGCCGCGGGGCGCAGGCGCCCGGCGGAGCTGGGCTCCCTGGCCGGACGAGGGTGCCAACCCTGCGCCGAATCCCGCCGCTGACCCGCACCACCCTCTGTTCGGGCAGCGCATCGTGTTCACCGGTTCCCTCGGCATGAGCCGGAGCGAAGCCAAATCCCGTGCGGCGCAGCTGGGCGCGCAGCCGGCGAGCTCGGTGACCCGCGCGACCACCGTCCTCGTGGTCGGGGACGGTTTCGTGGCCGCGGACCTCATGTCCGGCCGGGTGACCACCAAGGCGCGCCGCGCCATGGCACTTCGGGAACGGGGCCAACGCGTTGAGGTGCTCTCGGAAGGCGAATTCCTCCAGATGCTCGGAGGCCACTGGGCCGCCGCGAGCGTCTGAGGCTTGCCGGCTGCGAGCGCCTGAGAGGGCTCAGCGGCACGCGCGTCGTGCGCCTCCCGCAGGCAGCCGCCGACGCCCACTGTGCCTGACCGACCGTCATGCGGCGCAATGTTCCTTCCGACGCGGGCAGCCATGTTCCTACCATGGTCGGCATGCTGCCGCACGCACCCCTCGGTACCCACTCCGACACCGACACGCTCTTCCGCGCTGCACCCGGGGCCGCTGTGGCGCCCGTTGCGCCGCGCCGCAGCCTCCTCTCGCGTGTCTTCCCCTTCCCCGACCCGGTCAACGAGTTCGCGGCCCGGTCGACCGCAGGGATCATCGTGGTGCTCAGCGGCGCCGTCCTCGCCCTCGGGCTGGCGACCGGAGCAGGCTGGGGACTCTGGGTCATCGCCGCGGGATTCTGGCTGCGGCTCGCGTGGGGGCCGCGCTTCTCGCCGGCGGGACGCCTCGCGGTCCATGTGATCGCTCCGCGGCTGGGAGCAGCGCGGCTCGTCGCCGGCGCACCGAAGCGATTCGCCCAGGGGATTGGCGCGGCGGTCTCGACCGCCGCGGCCCTGTTCTTCACCGCCGGCCTCCCGGGAGCGGCCTGGGCTGCTCTCGCGGTGCTGATTGCGGCCGCCTCGCTCGAGGCCTTCGCCGGGTTCTGCCTCGGCTGCTGGATCTTCGGCCGGCTCCAGCTCGCCGGTTGGGTCCCCGCTTCAGCCTGCGAGGCGTGCAGCAACATCGCCCTGCGCCGCAAGGAGCGGTGAGGGCGCCCAGCAGCGGGTTGCGGCCGTCCGGTCGGCCGACGACTCAGTCTGCCGAGCCGTTCAGGGCCCCGTGACGTCGGCGAGGCGATCGGCGATGCCGAGTGCCGCCGTCGTGCCCGCCGTGCTGGCGGCCCACGCCGAGGGGACCGACTCGCGGCCCCAGCGGACGCCGAGGAGGGCGCCGGCGATGGCCGCGGCATCGGATCCCTCTGCGGCGGCGAGGGCGACCGCGGCGGCGAAGGCCGCCTCCGGCGAGTCCCCCGATTCCCGGGCGCTCTCTCCCGCGAGGATCGCGCCCACCGCAGCAGCCAGCGTGTACGCTGCGTCTGCCGCTCGGCGGTCTGGGCGGTGTTCCGCACCCGGAAGCTCCGGAGCCCCCCCGTCCTGCCGGTCCAAGGCGGTGAGCACCCGCGCGTCGGGGGATCGCAGGGAGGCGATCTGGGCACGCGCGGACTCCGCAGCGGTCCTGCAGTCGGCCCCGAGCACCAGATAGTGGGCCAGCGCGGACACCGCTACCGCGGCTTGAACGGCGACCGGGGCACCATGGGTCAGCGACGCTCCGTCCGCGCTCATCCTGACCACTGCGGACGCCGGAACGTGCGGAATGAGGCCGTACGGGGCGGCATGGGCCGCGGCGCCGCCGTCCGTGAACTCCATGCCGAGGGGGCGTGAGGGAGAGCCCATCTCGCCGCCGGCGAGCGAGCGGATCCACGAAGGCCGGACGGCGGCAGGGACGTCCACGCCGTCCTGCGCATCGAGCCAGCGGGGCTGTCCCGCGGGGGCCGATGGCGACATGGGGACGCCTTGGGCGGACGCCCATCGCAGCGATGCGAGCCACACGCAGGCCGCCTCGTCCGCGTGCACTCCGCTGTTGGCCCACTCGATCGCCTCTGTCAGCGCGTCGGCCGTGAAGAGCGTCAGCTGTCCCGCGGGGCCCAGGGGGCGGGGTGCGCCGTCCGGCATCTCCGCCGCAGATGGCGAATCGACGACGCCGGCGAGGGCAGCTGCTTCCGCCACGGCTGCTCCGAGGAGGGAGCCGCGGATCCGGGACAGGGGAGAGGGCGCGTCCATAGGGCAAATGTAGCCAATGGCAAACAAGTTCTGACCAGCAAACAAGTTCTGACATAGAATGGTTCTATGTCAGAACTACTTTGCGCGGCAGTGTGCAGCCCGCTCCCGCACGTCAGGGTAGCGCAGAGGGGCCGCGAGGAGGATCGGCCGCTGTGATCGCGATCGTGCGTCGCCAGAGCGGCTGGCTTGTCCGTCTCGCGCTCGTGATCCTCGCCGTCGGGCTCGGCGCGGGCGGCATCGGCATTGCCGTGGACCTCGCCCTCCAGGCCCTCGAGCATCTTGCCTTCGGCTATGTGAACGGCTCCCTCCTCGAGGGTGCGAGGGGGGCTCCCCCCTTGCGCAGACTGGCCGCACTGCTCGCTGCGGGCATTCTGGGGGCCGTCGGCTGGTGGGCGCTCCGTCGGTGGGCCAAGCCCGTGGTCTCGGTCGAACAGGCATCTGCAGGAATCTCCATGCCCTGGTTCACTGCCGTAACGAACGCGGCGCTCCAGATCGGCATCGTCGGCCTCGGCGCCTCGATCGGCCGCGAGGCCGCGCCCCGGGAGCTGGGGGCACTGCTGGCAGACAAGGTCGCGAGGGCGGCTGGGCTCTCGCGGCGCGAGGTCGGAGTCCTCGTCGCCTGCGGCGCCGGCGCGGGCCTCGCCGCCGTGTACAACGTGCCCTTCGGCGGCGCACTCTTCGCCGTCGAGGTGCTCCTCGCCGAGGTGAGCTTCGCTGTGCTCCTCCCTGCCTTCGCGACCTCCGCCATTGCGGCCTCCGTTGCCCGCCTCGTGGTGCCGACGGACCCCATGTACGCCCTGCCGCCGGTCGGGCTCACGCCCCAGCTCGTCGTGTGGTCGATCCTGGCCGGTCCCGTGATCGGACTCGGCGCTGCCGCCTTCACGAATGCGACCCGGTGGGCATCGGCAACGAGGCCGAAGGGGGCGGACATCCTCTGGGTGATGCCGGCGCTGTTCGCCGGCGTGGGCGCAGTCGCCATGGTTCTGCCCGATGTGGTCGGCAACGGCAAGGCGGCCGCGCAGACCGCGTTCTCCGCAACTGCACCGCTCGTGCTCGTGGCGCTGCTCCTGGTGGCCAAGGCAGCGACGACGCTGGCCACGATCAGGGCCGGGGCCGCCGGCGGAACGCTCACCCCCTCCGTCGCCATCGGCGCAATGCTCGGGATAGCCCTCGGAACCATTGTCAACGGCATCGCACCCGGCACCTCCGTGGCGGCCTTCGCGTTCGTCGGCGCCGCAGCCTTTTTGGCGAGCACCATGAGGGCACCGATGACAGGCCTCATTCTGGCCTCCGAGTTCACCGGCACGGGCCCGGAAATGCTCGTCCCCGCGATGCTCGCCACGGCGGGTGCGCTCGGCGTCGTGCACTTCCTCGAGCGGACCAGGCTTTCGGACATCCCCTAGGCCGGCCGCTCAGACTCCCCGCGAGCCTTCCTCGCCCTCCATCTTCGCCGCCAGTGCCTGGAGCGCCGGCAGGGCGCGATTGATCACGTCCTGGTCCGCGGGTTCGAGCGCAACGAAGGCGCGCCGGATCCTGCGTTCGTTCGCCGTGCGCCAATGGTGCAGCCGGTCCATGCCCTCCCGTGTGAGGTGCAGGAGGAACGCGCGCCTGTCCGTCGTGCTCGATTCGCGCTCGAGCAGGCCCGAGAGGACCATCTGCTGGACGAGGTTGCTGACCGTGTTCTTCGCGAGGCTCTGGCGCTGGGCGAGCTCGCTGACCGTGAGCCCCGGTTCGTCGGCAAGCCGCTGGAGGAGCTCGACCTGGGCCATCGGCAGCGATTCCCAGGGCAGTTCGTCGCGCACGCCCGCACGCAGCGACCTCCGCAGGCGCGTGATCACGTCGGTCAGGCCCCAGGCGTCGCCGGGGCCACTCTCGTGCGCGTCCATGGCCCCAGCCTAGTGCGCGGCCACTGGATGGCTCCGCGGCCGGGATCCGGCCGTTACGGTCCGTGACGGTTCGGAGGCGCCTCAAGAAGGCGATAACCTTCTGGGGGTTCTTCCGTCGGGGCGGCCCTCTCGCCACCCGAACGGCCAGCAGGCATTCCATGAAACGAGGATTCGTCATGACAACAGGGATCGCGGTGCCGCCCGCAGCGGTGAAGCCGGCGGAGTTCGGGGTCGTCGCCAAACTCGTCGCCGAGGCGTTCGGAACGTTCCTCCTGACGTTCGGCGGGCTAGGCGTCGCGCTGTTCAGCAACCCGTCGTCCGCGCCGATTCCGACGCCGTTCGCCGTGGGCCTGAGCATCGCTGTGGGCATTGCCGCCGTCGGGCACATCTCAGGCGGACACTTCAACCCTGCCGTCACCCTCGGCCTTGCCGTGGCTGGACGCACCAACTGGCGCCTCGTGCCGGGCTACATCGCGTCCCAGCTCGTCGGCGGCGTGGTCGGCACCCTCCTCCTCTGGGTCACGGTGCGCACACTGCCGAGCCTGGGCAGCGGCAACAACGTGCAGACCATCTTCACGCAGCTTTCCAACGGGGTGGACGACCTCTCGCCGAGCAAGTTCCCCATGGCAGGCGGTCTCATCGCCGAGATCATCGCGACCGCCGCGTTCGTGGCAATCATCCTGTTCGTCACGAGCAAGCGCGCGGTCAAGGGCATGGCCCCCTGGGCGATCGGCCTGGGCCTGGCCGTCCTCGTGCAGGCCATTGCCCCTATCACCAACGCCTCCCTGAACCCGGCCCGCTCCACGGCGACCGCGGTCTTCGCCGAGGGCTCCGCTATCGGCCAGCTCTGGATCTTCTGGGCCGCTCCGATCCTTGGCGCCGTCATCACCGGCCTCATCTTCCGCGGCTTCGGTTCACCGGACGAGCTGCACAGCGCAACGGCCGGCGGCGTCGCCGATATCACGGCGGAGGCTACCCGTGACGACGGGGTGCGCGTCTCCGAGGTCGCCGACGCAGGCGTGGCCGGGGCCGAGCTCGCGGGCGGCAAGCCGCTGGCGTCGGATGCTTCGGCAGACTCCGACGCAGTGGACGCCTCCGGGGACGAGACGATCGGAACGGGAACCATCGCCGCCGCGGGCCCGGGAACCGCTTCTGAGGACACCGCTCCCGCGCGTACGGCGGACGACGACGCGCGCGACTTCTTCGACAAGAAGCGCTGATCCAGCCGACCCGGCCGGTGGTGCCCGAGAAATGTCGGGGCCACCGGCTAGCGTCGTGGGCATGAAGATCCTGCACACCTCCGACTGGCACCTCGGGCGGTCGTTCCACGGGGTCGGCATGCTCCCCGCGCAGGCCGAGTGGCTGGACCGCCTGGTCGAGGTGGTGGCGGCAGAAGGTGTCGGCGCCGTTCTGGTGGCGGGCGATGTGTATGACCGCGCGCTTCCGGCCGTGGACGTGGTCGAGCTCCTGGACCGCACCCTTGTGCGCCTCACGGAGGCCGGTGCCCAGGTCGTCATCACGAGCGGCAACCACGACTCGGCCGTCCGCCTCGGATTCGCCTCGGCCCTGCTCGAGCACGGAGGCGTGCACCTGAGGACACGGGTCGAGGACCTGGCGAGGCCGGTGCTGCTGCCGCTGGGGGATGGGGCCCAGATTGCCGTCTACGGCCTGCCCTACCTTGAGCCGCGTCTCGTGGCGGAGTCCCTCGCGGCCCAGGGTCCGGGCCACATCCCCGTCACGTCTGCGGCCCTCGGACGCATCCGCGCGGACCTCGCCCGCCGCAGGAGCGAAGCGCCCCTCCGCTCCATAGTCATGGCGCATACCTTTGCCGGCGGAGGTGCCTCGAGCGACAGCGAGCGCTCTCTCTCCGTCGGCGGTCTGGACGTCGTCCCGCTCGATCTGTTCGAGGGCTTCGACTACGTCGCGCTGGGCCATCTGCACGGCCGGCAGGAGCTCGCTCCGTCCATCCGCTACTCGGGATCGCCCCTCGCCTACTCCTTCTCAGAAGCCACGCAGGCCAAGGGAGCGTGGCTGCTCGACGTGACCGGGAACGGCATCGCCTCCGTCGAGCCGCTTGGATGGGCAACGTCACACCGCCTCGCTGTACTCCGGGGGCCGATCGAAGCGCTCCTGACCGCGCCCGAGCACGTCTGGGCGGAGACCGCGTACTGCCACGTCACGCTTACAGACATGGAGCGCCCCCAGAGGGCCATGGAGCGTCTTCGGGGCAGGTTCCCCCTGGCCGTGGCCCTGGCGTTCGAACCTGAGGGGGGCGCCCGGGAGGCCGTCGCGAGCTACAGCGAGCGGTTGGCCTCCGCCCGCAGCGACCTCGACCTGTGCTGCGGATTCCTCGAACACGTCCGCGGCCGGGAGCCAGCGGAACCTGAACGGTCGGCGCTGGTTGAGGCGCTCGAGGCCGTGCGTCTCGCGGAGGTGTCGCGATGAGACTCCACTCGCTGCGGATCGCCGCCTTCGGCCCCTTTGCCGGCGAGGAGAGCATCGATTTCGACGCCCTCGCCGAACATGGCCTGTTCCTCCTCAACGGGCCTACGGGCTCGGGCAAGACGAGCATTCTCGATGCCGTGTGCTATGCCCTGTACGGCTCGCTGCCGGGCGCACGGCAGGGCACCAAGTCGCTCAAGAGCCACCACGCTCCCGGTGAGGCGGAGCCCGCGGTCCTCTTGGAGTTCAGCGCTCGGGGACGCCGGTTCGAGGTGCGGCGCACGCCCGAATGGTCCAGGCCGAGCGTTCGCTCGTCTGCGGGGTGGGTGACCCAGAAGGCGTCAACCCATGTCCGCGAGCTCGTCGACGGCGAGTGGCGAGCCCTCACCTCGCGCAATGACGAGGCAGGCGCGCTCCTGGCCGAGGTCGTGGGCATGGCACGCGAGCAGTTCACCCGGGTGGTGCTGCTGCCGCAGGGAGAGTTCGCGTCCTTCCTCCGCGCGAAGGCCTCGGAACGGGTCGACCTTCTCGAGCGGCTGTTCGGCACTCAGCGGTTCGCCGATGTCGAAGCCGAGCTCGCCGCCCTGGCGCAGGCCGCCCGGGCCCGTGAGGAGAAGGCAGAGCGGGCCGTCGCGATGCCGGTCGCGAGACTTGAGGCCGAGGTCGCCGCTGCGCCTGACCAGCAGGAAGCGGATCCCGCTGCGGGGGGAGACGACGAGGACGCTGCCCCCCCGCCCGATCCTGACGGCCCCATCGACGTCCGCGCGGCAGAGGCGCGATTCCACTGGGCGGACGCGGCCTTCGCGCGGCGCCAGGAGCGCGCCCTCGCGGCACGTGGACCGGCCGAGCGTGCGCTGGCGGATTCCCGCGCGGCCGCCGCGGCTCTTCTCCGCGCACTGGAGGATGCGGGAGAACTCGCGCAGGCACGGGCGCGCCGGCAGGCGTGGGAGTCGCAGGGCGACGCCCACAGGGCCCGCTGCGAACGCCTCGTGCGCCATGCGGCCGCACGCGGTCTGAGGGGACCGCTCGACGATGCCCGCGCTGCCGCTCGGCAAGCCGCAGCAGCGCGTGCCGCAGCGGTCGCCGATGTGGAGGGTGCCGTGGCGGCGGGCTGGGACCGCGGCCGCACGGAGCAGGCACCGGAGCCGCTGAGCCGAACGGGTGCCGCGACCGGTGGGGCTGGACTGCCCGGCATGGACGAGGTGCGCAATGCCGCTCTCTCGGCCTCCACGGAGGAGGCGATCCTTTCTGAGCATGCCGCTGCCGAACATGAGCTGGCCGCGCGGGAGACTGCGCTCGGCGCCGCGCGCAGGGCCCTCGCCGACGCTGAGTCCCGAGTAGGCCGGCTGGCCCTGGAAGCCGAGGATCTCGCCCGTGAGCTCAGCGACCTCGCCGCGGAGCAGGAGCGCCTCGAACCCGTGGCAGCGACGCTTGCGGCAGCACGGCTCGAAGCCGAGGCCGCCGAGGCCGTGGTCGCCGCCGTCCAAGATCACGCAGGTGCGGTCGGCCATCTCGCTGACTGCGCCGAGCAGCTCGAGCGGTACCGAGGCGCAGCTCTGGACGCCCGGCAGTCATGGCTCGACCTGAGGGAACGCCGGCTGCAGCACAGTGCCGCCGAGCTCGCAGCCCAGCTCGCCGACGCCGAGCCCTGCCCCGTCTGCGGTTCCGCGGAGCACCCGGCGCCTGCGGTCGGTGCCGAGGATCCGCTGGCCCTCGTCGACGCCGAGCGCCGGGCGGCCCAGGAGTACGAGGCCGCGCGTGGGCGCGAGGACCGGGCGAAGGAGTCGGTGGCTGCCGCGAGGGAGGCGCTGGCAGCAATCGAGGCGCGCGGCGGGGCGACCGATCCGGACAAAGCAGTCCGCCTGAGGGAGGACAGGCTGAGTGCCGTCGCGGCTGCGGAAGAGGCCGACGACCGCCTTCGCCTCGTGACCGAGCGCACCGGCGCCCTCGGCCGTCAGCGCGACCGCGCGCTCGATGCACGCGATGCCGCGGCAGAGTCGAGGATCCGGGCCGAGGCTGCAGCAGTCCAAGGGGCAGAGGACGTTGGCCGGCTCCGTGCCGAGGTAGAGGCGTGGCGTGCCGGATTCGCCACCGTGGACGCCCGGCGTCTGCACGTGGCTGCGCTCGCCCGGACGCTCAGTGCCCTCGAAGACTCCCTCCTGCGCTGCCATACGGCCAGCGCGGAGGAGAGGCGAGCCGCCACGGCGCTTGAGCAGGCACTCGGCGGGACCGATTTCACGGACGAGGCCGCCGCCCGCGCCGCACTCCTGGACGACGGCGCTGCCGCGCTCGAGGAGGCGCGGGCGCGCGCCCACGAGGCTGAGGGCCAGCAGCTGGAAGGCCTGTTCGCCTCCGCTGCTGTCCGGCGGGCTATCGAGGCCGAGGGCGAGGCCGGCCCGCCATCGACGGAAGAGCTCGAGTCGCTCAGGGCCGCCGAGGCGGCGGCCGAGCGCCGCCTGCGCGCCGTGGAGGCGGCGGCCCAGGCCGCGGCGGCCGCACGGGTGCGAGCCGCGGCGCTCCGGGAGGACTTCGAGGCCCGGGTACCTGCGCTCGAGGACGCCCGGGAGAGGTCCACGATGCTGACGGAGCTGGCGCGCACTGTCCGCGGGCAGGGTGAGAACGAGCGCCGGATGTCGCTCCACAGCTATGTGCTCGCCGCGCGGCTCGAACAGGTGGCACTCGCCGCCACGGAGCGCCTGCTGGCCATGAGCGATGGCCGCTTCAGTCTCGAGCACAGTGACGCCCTTGCTGCTCGCGGCGCAGCCTCCGGCCTCGGCCTCGACATCGTCGATGCATGGACCGGACAGCGGCGCGATCCCTCGACACTGTCCGGAGGGGAGTCCTTCATGGCCGCACTGTCGCTGGCTCTCGGACTGGCCGACGTCGTCCAGCACGAGTCGGGAGGCATCGACATCGAGACCCTCTTCGTCGATGAGGGCTTCGGAAGCCTGGACGAGCAGGCGCTCGAACAGGTCATGGACGCGATCGAGGGGCTGCGGGCCGGCGGCCGCGTCGTGGGACTCGTCAGCCACGTCTCCGAGCTCAAGCAGCGGATCCCTGCCCAGATCGTCGTCGCGAAAGGCAGGACCGGCTCCCACATCGCCTCGGTGGGGGTTGTGGCCGAGAAGCCCTAGGCGAAGAAGCCGCTCCTCCGTCGCCTCTGGGTCCCCTCCTCGGCCCTGGCGACACCGCGGTCAGCCGACGGCGCGCGCGATCCTTTTGGCGGCCGCGATCAGCGCGGCGCCGATCGCCTCCGTGTCCACCGCATCCGCGCTGAGATAGACCACGGCCAGGGCTGCCGGCCGGTGGTGGGGAAGCAGCAGAGGCACCGCGACCGAGGCCGTCCCGGGAATCACCTCGTCGTGGCTCAGCGCATAGCCCCGGGTCCGGGATTCGTCCGCCTCCGTACGGTACCGCACGCCGGGAGCGCGCACGGCCCACTCCTTCTGGCCGAGGGCGGACTGGATCGCGATGCCGGGGCCGCCTCTGTCGAGCGGGTGGCGCGTCCCTGGGTGCTGTGCGAGGGTCGCACCACTGTGCTGGGGCTCCACCGTGGCGAGCGTGATGCAGTCGGAGCGGTCCCATACCGCGACGAAGGCCGTCATATGGAGCTCGGCCGCGAGCCGCCCCAGCTCCGGCAGCGCAGCCGCCTGGAGATCCCGGGAGACGGAGCGGGCCAGGACAGCGAGACCGGCTCCGGGCTGCAGCCGCCCCGAGTCGTCGCGGGTCACGAGGGCGTGGTCCTCGAGCGTGCGCACTATTCGGTAGGCGATCGAGCGGTGGACCTCCAAAGCGGTGGAGAGCTCGGCAATCGTGAGGGGGGTCCGCGCCTCGGCGAGCACTTCGAGTGCGCGGATCCCGCGGGAGAGGGTCTGCGAATGCGGCCCGGTCTCGGCGGCGGTACGTGGCATGGGGTCCTCAAAGGTGGGAGTAGCACTGGCTCACATGTTCTGTTCCATATCAGCACATCTTGCTCAATTATCGAACGCGAATGCCGCGGGTCAAGCCGCCCCGCCGCTCAGCGCGCGCACGATACCGTTCGGCGACGCCTCTCCGCTAGGGCCGTCGGCACGTGTGTGATGCCTCACAGTTCAGGTATGCTCCTCTTTATTGACCGACCAATCGGTAAGTAAACCGAGGGGGCGCCCCCACCCGGAGGCGCGGTCATGATTCGGGCCCACCGCCCTCGCACCCTATTTCCACGGAGTTCGAATGTCCCAGGCAGTCAACACCGGCAAGCCCGCCTCCGCGATGTCGCGTGAGGAGCGTCGGGTCCTCGCCGGCACGCTCGTCGGCACCACCATCGAGTGGTACGACTTCTTCATCTATGCCCAAGCGGCCGGCGTCGTGCTCGGCCCGCTCTTCCTGGCCCCCGTCGCGAAGGAGAACCCCGGCCTCTCCCAGGTCATCGCGTTCGCGACCATCGGCATCTCCTTCCTCTTCCGTCCGCTCGGGGCGATCGTGGCGGGCCATCTCGGCGACCGCCTCGGCCGCAAGAAGATGCTGGTGTTCACCCTGATCATGATGGGCGCGTCCACGTCCCTCATCGGCGTGCTGCCCACGTACGCGCAGGTCGGTGCACTCGCCCCGGTCCTGCTGATCCTGCTGCGCGTGCTCCAGGGCTTCTCCGCCGGCGGCGAGTGGGGCGGTGCCGCCCTCATGTCCGTCGAGCACGCTCCGAAGGACAAGCGCGGCTACTTCGGTGCCTACCCCCAGATCGGCGTGCCGATCGGCATGATCCTTGCGACCTTCACCCTGTGGCTGCTCACCACGGTCATGGGCCCCGCGTTCGGCGAGTGGGGGTGGCGCCTGCCCTTCCTGTTCTCGATCGTGCTGATCGTGGTCGGCTACATGATCCGCCGCGCCGTCGAGGAGAGCCCGGTTTTCAGGGAGCTCCAGGAGCGCCAGAAGGAGTCGTCGGCACCGCTCGGCCAGCTCTTCCGCTACAACTGGAAGGAAGTCATCCTCACCGCGGTGATCTTCATCGCGAACAACGCCGCGGGATACCTCCTCATCGCCTACTTCGCGACCTACGCGGTGAAGGTGCTGAAGATGGACCAGCCCACCGTGCTGCTCGCGACCACGCTCGCCTCGTTCGGGTGGCTCGTCTTCACCCTCTGGGGCGGCATGATCTCGGACCGGCTCGGCCGCGTGCGCACGTTCCAGATCGGCTATGCGTTCCTGGCCCTCTGGGCGGTGCCGATGTGGTTCCTCATCGACACCAAGAACATCGTCTGGTATTTCGTGGCCATCTTCGTCATGACGCTCGGCCTCGGCCTGTCGTACGGCCCGCAGTCGGCCCTCTACGCAGAGATGTTCCCGGCGAAGGTGCGCTACTCCGGCGTGTCGATCGGCTACGCGCTCGGCGCGATCCTCGGCGGCGCCTTCGCCCCGATGATCGCCGAGATGCTCATGAACGAGTTCAAGATGTCGTGGACGATCGGCCTGTACATCGCCGTTGCCGCGGTCATCTCGCTCATCGGCGTCTCCCTCGTCAAGGAGACCAAGGGTGTTGACCTCCATGTGGCGGAGGCCCACGCGGAGTACGTCCGCGAGCACCCCGATGCGGTGCGCTGACGCACCGCTGAGCGGGCTCGGCTGAGAGCCTGCAGCGCACGACGGCGGGTCCTCCCCTTCGGGGGCGGGCCCGCTGTTGCGCTGTGGGGCGCCTCGCTGTGGACCGGGCTGCATGTACGGGGCGCCCGAGGCTCTCCGGATCCGTGCGCTGGACGGCAAGCGCTGTGCACTGCAGTCGGTGACCGGGCTGAGGCGACGCCGGGACCATGGCTTCATGGCACAGGCGATGTCACCACAGGTGATCCCGGCGCACGTCCCGGGATCGAAGGGCACGGGCAGATGGGCCGCCGCGGCCGCGACGGCGGGCGGCGCAGCCCACCTCGCCATGGTGCCCGGGGGCGGCTGGATGGCCGTCCTCGCGCTCGCCATGGCTGCGGCCTGCGCTCCGTGCGCATGGCACCTCTGGCGTCGGCCCAGCACCCGGGCGGCGCGCGCCCTCATCGCCATGTCCTTGGCCATGGTCGCCGTCCACTCTGCCCTCGTGCTCGGAGCCTTCGGGGGGAACACCGGGGCGGGTTCGCACGCGCACGGCATGCACGGCTCGGCCCGTGCCGGCGCGGTCGAGGCGATGGTGTGGGGTCACGGCACGATGCTGGCCGTCATCGCGGTCGAGCTCGTCACCGCCCTGTCTGCTGCCGCGTGGGTGGGCCGGCAGCGCAAGGTGCGTGCCGGCGTCGTGCGTGCCTGATCGCTGCATCACACCCTGAACCCGCCGAGACCCGGCCGCTGTAGGGTGTGGCGGGTGAGCATTGCCCTGAACCCCGCCGACGGCACTGAAGTCGCCTACGATGCGGCAGGGGAGGGGCCTGCCGTTGTCCTGCTCCACGGCTCCGCCCTGTCCAAGGCCATCTGGCGCGGGCTCGGCTACGTGAGGGCGCTGGAGGGCTTCCGCGTCGTGCGGGTCGACCTGCGTGGCCATGGCCGCAGCGGCAAGCCAGAAGACGCCCGGGCCTACCGGATGGCCCGGCACACCGGGGACGTCCTCGCCGTCCTCGACGCCGAGGGCATCGCCGAGGCGCACGCCGTCGGCTATTCCCTGGGCTCGCGAGTCGCCTTCTCCCTCGCTGCCACGGCCCCCGACCGCATCGCATCGCTCACCTCGCTGGGGGGCACGTTCCGGCCCCAGCGTGGAGAAGTGGAGAAGGTGTTCTTCCCTGGGTACCTCGAGGCCCTGCAGACGGGGCGCATTGAGGCGTTCGTCGAGGGGCTCGAGGCGGCCGGGAGGGCCGTTGATCCCGCGACGCGCCAGGCCTTCCTCGCGAATGACCCCGCGGCTCTGGCTGCGTGCTTCACCGGCACCGAGGAGGATCCCGGCCTGCCCGAGGCCGTGGTTGCGCAGCTGTCGCTGCCAGCCCTCCTCATGGCCGGCACGCGCGACCCGCAGCGGCTCGCCGACTCGCGGCGTGCCGCAGAGCTCATGCCGAACGCCCGTTTCGTGGAACTGCCCGGACGGACGCATGCCGGAACTCTGGCCCCTGCCGGGCCAATCCTGGACGAGCTGATCCCGTTCCTGCGCTCGGCCTCCTAGTCCGTCGGGGTGCGCGGCATTGGCGTCGAGCCGGTGCTGTTAGCGGGCGCCCGCGCGGTAGGCCGTCGGAGGCTCCCCGTACGCCGCCCGGAAGATCCGGCTGAAGTGCGCCGAGTCGGTGAAGCCCCACCGTGAGGCGATTGCCGTGACGGGTCGGTCGGCGAGGACAGGATCCCGCAGGTCGCGGCGGCAGCGCTCGAGCCGGCGCTCGCGGATCGAGGCCGAGACCGTCGTGCCGAGCTCGCGGAAGAGGTCGTGGAGGTGGCGGGTCGAGATGAAGTGGGCTGCGGCGATGGCGGCCGGCCCCAGCTCCGAATCCGGCAGCGTCGCCTCGATGTAGTCGTGGATCCGCGCGAGCAGCATCTGGTGCGGATCGCGTGACGCGGCGGAGCGCGCGTCGAGCTCGCCGTTGAACAGGGTCGTCACGAGGTCCAGAGCATTGTTCACGAGCCTGACCCCGTTGGGGCCCGCGATCGTCTCGAGGTTCTCCGAGAGGCGCACGAGGAAGGGGGCGACGAGGCCGCCGAGACCCTCCGTGCCGCTGATGCCTGTTGCGGTCACCTGCGCCATCGCCTCCGCGGGCAGGTCGAGCGCCGCGTGGGGGAACATGAGCACGAGCGAGCGGAAGTCACCGTCGAAGGCGAGCGTGTAGGGCCGGTCCGTCGAGTAGACCGCGAGGTTGCCGGGCGTCAGCACGGCCTCACGGCCGTCCTGCAGCAGGAGACCGGTGCCGGAGAGCTGGATGCTGAGCTTGAAGTACCTGCGCTCCGAGGCGGCCACGAGCTCCGGCGTGCGTAGCACGGTGTGGCGGCTCGCGGCGACCTCGATGATGGTCAGGTCCTGCGCGGCGAGGTGAGCACCGCGCATGCTGCCCGAGAAGGACGCCCGGCGGTCCGCGTCGACGGCGAGCGGCACGAAGGAGGCCGAGACGGCGCGCCGCCACGAGTCGAAGTCCCTGGCAATTGTCACGTCCAGGCTGGGGGCCCGAGAGGCCTTGACGGCGCTCGGCGCGAGGACGGTGCTCATACCCGGGCCCCCGCGAGGACGGCGTCGAGGAGCAGGTCGAGCTGGGCGACGAGCTGGTCGGGGTCGTGGCTGCCGGGGGAGAGCGTCGCGGTGATCTGCGCCCCCAGGACGAGGTCCATGATGGCACCGACGGCGGTGGCCATCCGGCTGATCGCCGTTTCGCTGGGCGCAGGGCTGCCGGACTCAGGCCCGCCGGCCCCAGGTGCGCCGGACTCAGTCGCATGGCTGTCAGGTCCGCTGGCGCCCGGCCCGTCGTCGAGCCCTGATTCGGAGAGGAAGCCCGCGAGGGCGCGGCGCCACTGGTCCATGGACCGCTCGTGGAGCGCGGCCTTGGCGGGATCCCGCACGGCCCTGTTCCAGAAGGCGATGGCCACGCGTGCTTCGGCGAGGCGCTCGTCGTCGAGGGGGAGGATCTCGTGGCAGTAGGCGCGGAGCGCCTCGCGGCCGGCCAGCCCCGCGGTGGCTGCCTGCATGCGCCGGTTGGTCTGGTCGAAGATGTGCTCGAAGGCGAAGTCCAGGAGCCGGTCCTTCGAGTCGAAGTAGGGCTTGAGGGCTCCGTTCGTGAAGCCGGCGGCTGCGGCGATCTCGCGCATGGTCGCTGCGTCGATGCCCCGCTCGGCGATGATGCGCCACGTCGCGTCGACGAGCTCGAGCCGCCTCTGGTGGTGGTCGACGATCTTCGGCACCAGGACTCCCGTCTGTTTTTCTCCAGCTGTTGTGATTCAGGTTACATCCCGTTATTCTCTACGTCCATAGAAAAAACGCAGCGCTACCCAGGAGACCCGCCATGACCGCTGAGACAGCCACCACCACCCACGCCTGCCACGCGGCCCCGGACGCCACCGGCACCGAACAGGGCCACCCCGACCCCCAGTACGCCCTTGCGACGGCCGAGGAGATCACCGCCGTGCGCTCGGCCCTGCTGCAGGCCGGACTCTGGGGCGAGACCACGCGCATCGCCTACCTCGGCCTCGTCGAGCCGCCCCGCGGCTCGCGCCGGGCAGCCGAAGGGGACCAGGCCGGCTTCGTGCTTCCGGAAGCGGACCGCCGCTTCCGCGTGTTCCTGCACGACGTCGCCGGCGCACGCCCGCGCGACGTCACCGTCTCGGTCACCCGCGGCGAGGTCGACGCCGACGTCGAGCTCGACACCGCCGTCACCGGCGAGCTGCCAGTGCTCGAGGAGGAGTTCGAGGCCGTCGAGCAGATCCTCAACGCCGACGAGCGCTGGCTCGCCGCGCTCGCAGCCCGCGATCTCGACCCTGCGACGGTCCGCGTCGCCCCGCTGTCCGCCGGCGTGTTCGGGTACCCCGAGGAGAAGGGCCGCCGCATCCTCCGCGGGCTTGCGTTCGTCCAGCAGCATGAGACGGACAGCCCGTGGGCGCACCCCGTCGACGGGCTGGTCGCCTACGTCGACGTGGTCAACCGCTCCGTGGACCAGGTCCTCGACTTCGGCGTGGTCCCTGTGCCCGCCGAGCACGGCAACTTCACGGACCCCGAGCTGACCGGTCCGATCCGCACGACCCAGAAGCCCATCGAGATCACGCAGCCGGAGGGCCCGAGCTTCACGGTCGCGGGGGGCAACCACGTCGAGTGGGAGCGGTGGAGCCTTGACGTCGGGTTCGACGTGCGGGAGGGCCTCGTGCTGCACAACATCTCGTTCGATGACTCGTCTGCGGGAGACCCGGGCGACCGCAGGCCTACGCGCCGCCGCCGGATCCTGGACCGCGCCTCGATCGCCGAGATGGTGGTCCCCTACGGCGACCCGTCGCCCGTGCGCTCGTGGCAGAACTACTTCGACACCGGCGAGTACCTCGTGGGCCAGTACGCGAACTCCCTCGAGCTCGGCTGCGACTGCCTCGGCGAGATCACCTACCTGAGCCCGGTGGTGAGCGACGCGTTCGGCAACCCCCGCACCATCACCAACGGCATCTGCATGCACGAGGAGGACTGGTCGATCCTCTCGAAGCACTCCGACCTGTGGACCGGGATCAGCTACGTGCGGCGCAACCGGCGCCTCGTGATCAGCTTCTTCACCACGATCGGCAACTACGACTACGGCTTCTACTGGTACCTCTACCTCGACGGCACGATCGAGTTCGAGGCCAAGGCCACCGGCATCGTGTTCACGAGCGCCCAGCCGTCGAAGGACTACCCCTACTCCTCCGAGATGGCCCCGGGCCTCGGCGCGCCGTTCCACCAGCACCTCTTCAGCGCCCGCCTCGACTTCGCGCTCGACGGCGGCCCGAACCGCGTCGAGGAGGAGGACGCCGTGCGCGTGCCGATGGGGCCGGGCAACGAGCGCGGCAACGCGTTCACGCGCAGGCGCACGCTCATCGCCCGTGAATCCGAGGCCGCCCGGGAGAACAACACGGCGGCGGGCCGCTCGTGGGTCGTCTCCAACCCCGAGTCCCTCAACCGGCTGGGCGATCCGGTCGCGTACAAGATCCACACTCAGGGGATGCCCACGCTCCTGGCGGACCCGGGCTCGTCCGTCGCGGCGCGCGCGGCGTTCGCGACGAAGGCCCTCTGGGTGACCCGCTACGACGAGTCCGAGCGCTACCCGACCGGGGACTTCGTCAACCAGCATCCGGGCGGGGCGGGACTCCCCGCCTTCCAGAGCCAGGACCGCGACCTGGACGGCACGGACCTCGTCGTGTGGCACACGTTCGGCCTCACGCACTTCCCGCGGCCCGAGGACTGGCCCATGATGCCCGTGGACCACGTGGGCTTCAAGATCCGCCCCGAGGGCTTCTTCGACCGCAGCCCGGTCCTCGACGTGCCGGCCCCAGCGGCGGGCGGCCACTGCCACCTGTAGCACACGGCTCAAGCGCACGACGGCGCGCGCTCGCCACTCGCGGTGAGCGCGCGCCGTCGTGCGTCACGCCGCCAGTCGAGCGGCCGCGCTCCGGAGGACAACAAGCGTTCGCTGTGCGACAAGTCACAGCACGCGCTGCGGCGGCATCCTGAATCAGCATCGCCGCACCCGCCAGCCCACCCCGACATACTTGGAGGACCCATGAGCACCTCGACGAGCTCCCAGCGCAGAGTGAAGGAGGCAGCAGTGGCCCAGGCCACCGCCCACGGGCGCGTGCGCCGCCTCGGGGTCGCGTCCGTGACCCTCATGATCATCGCGGCGTCCGCGCCGCTGACCGTCCTGGCCGGAGGCGTGACGACGACGTTCGCCGTGACCGGGATCCTGGGCGTTCCGCTCTCCTATCTCATCCTCGGCGCCATCCTGGCCGTCTTCGCCGTTGGGTACGCCGCGATGAGCCGCCACGTGACCAACGCCGGCGCCTTCTACGCGTACGTCTCCCAGGGCATCTCCCGGCCCGCTGGCGTCGGGGCGTCCCTCACCGCCCTCATGGCCTACAACCTCATGCAGGTGGGCATCTACGGGATCTTCGGCTTCACCGTCTCCTCGCTCCTGTCCGAGCGGTTCGGGATCGACGTGCCGTGGTGGGTGCCGATCCTCGTGTGCATCGCCGTCGTCGCGCTCCTCGGCGTGAACCGGGTCGACCTCTCCGCGAAGGTCCTCGGCGTGCTCGTGGCCCTCGAGTTCCTCGTGGTGATCGTGTACGACGTCGCCTCGTTCGCCGTCGCCCCCGAGGGCGTCACCGCCGCGCCGCTGGCGCCGTCGAGCCTCTTCGTGCCCGGCCTCGGCGCCGTGCTCTCCTTCGGCATCGCGGCCTTCATGGGCTTCGAGTCCGCGGCCATCTACGGCGAGGAGGCCAAGGAGCCGCACCGGACCATACCGCGCGCCACGTACACCGCTGTGGGCATCATCGCCGTCTTTTACGCGGTGTCCGCGTGGGCCATGGCCGTGGGCACGGGCCCGTCGCAGCTGTTCGACGCGGCAGGGCAGCAGGGGCCGGACCTCGTCTTCATGTTCCTCGGCACCCACGTGGGGCAGATCGCCGCCGACATCGCCCAGGTCCTGTTCATCACGAGCCTCTTCGCCGCGCTCGTGAGCTTCCACAACGCCGTGGCCCGGTACTTCTTCTCCCTCGGCCGCGAACGGGTCCTGCCCGGCTGGCTCGAGGCCACGAGCCACCACGGCGCTCCCAAGGCCGGTTCCCTCGTGCAGACCGGTATCGCAGTCCTCGTCACCATCGGCTTCGCGATTGCGGGCAACGGCTCCGAGCTCGGTCCGCTCTACCCGGTCCTGACGATGTTCACATGGCTCACCAACGCCGGCGCCATGGGCCTCGTGCTGCTCATGGCCGTCGTCTCCGTCGCTGTGATCGGCTTCTTCCGACGCCGCCGGAACCTGCGAGTCGGCGCGTGGACCTCCGTGATCGCCCCGGCCGTCGGGGCGGTAGCGCTCGCCGTCGTCTTCGGCCTCATCGTGGCGAATTTCGACGTGCTGCTGGGCCTGACCGAGCCGAGCGCGCTGAGCTGGGTGCTCCCGGCGATCGTGGTGGTGCCGGGCATTGGAGGCGTCTTCTGGGCGCTCCGGCTCCGCCGCACCGACCCCGCGCTGTACGCCCGGATCGGCCACGGCGAGGAGGGCGCGAAGGCGCACCACCTCGGCGACGACGACTGAGGAGACCCGCTCGCATCGCTGTGCCGTCACGTCCTACGGTGGATGTGGCGGCACAGCGCCTGCGGCCATCGTGGCCGAGGGAAGTGGCCCGGTCAGCGGGCGGGGGAAGGAGGACGGCGTGGCGGCAGGCCGACGCGAGGACGAGCTCCGGCGCCGCCTCGAGCGCGCCGCCGAGCTCCGGGCGGGCGGCCTCGCCCACTCCCAGGAGGAGGCCGACGAGCTCGCACGCGAAGAGGAGCTCAACCGGAAGCGCCGGGAGGTCGATACTGCCCGCCGCGCCGACTACCTCATCCGCGACGCCATCTCCCGCGGCGAGTTCGACCACCTCAAGTACGCCGGCAAGCCCATCCCGAACCTCGACAACGCCAACGATCCGGACTGGTGGATCAAGGGCCTCATCGAGCGGGAGCAGCTCACGGGACTCGGCCCCGAGGCGCTCGTCCTCCGGGTCGAGGATGCCGGGCTCCCCGAGACCCTCGATGCGCTGCACACCGAGAAGCAGGTCCGCGACGCCCTCGAGTCGTTCAATCGACGGGTCATCGAGGCGCGGCGGCAGCTCCTCGGCGGCCCGCCGGTGATCACGAAGCTGCGCGACATCGAGGCCGAGGTGGCGGCGTGGCACGCGCGCCGGTCTGCCGCGGAGGCGGCCCGAGCCGAGGCCGAGGCGCACGACGCCGATGGCCGCCCGCCGTCGTTCTGGCGCCGGCTGTTCCGCCGCGGCGGGTGACGCCTCGTCCACGGGCACAGCGAAGCGGAGCCGGAACCCTCAGGATCCGGCTCCGCCTCGCTGGCGGCGCTGTGAGGCCTACTGCGCCAACCACCAGCGGGTGATGGGGTCAGTAGCTCGCCGGCTGCCCGCCGTCGTCCGCCGCGCCCGCAGCGAAGCGGGAGGCGAGCTCCTCGCTCGAGCGGGCCAGGATGGCCACGTCGGCGCCGACGAGCACGAACCGCGCGCCGTGCTCGATGTAGTGCCGCGCGGTCGCCTCGACGAACGCGTTCACCCCAGCGGGCTTGCCCGCCGCGGCCGCCGCCGCGAGGCAGCGCTCGACGGCGGCCCGCACCTCGGGGTGCTCCTGCTGGCCGAGGAAGCCCATCGAGGCGGCGAGGTCGGAGGGGCCGATGAAGATCGCGTCCACGCCGTCGACCGCGAGGATATCCTCGACGTTCGAGACGGCCTCCGCCGTCTCGATCTGGACCGCGAGGGAGATCGTCTCGTCGGCGCGGGCCAGGTAGTCCGGGATGCGGTTCCACCGTGCGGCCCGGGCGAGCGCGGAACCCACCCCGCGGACGCCGTGCGGCGGGTACCGTACGGCCGCAACGGCCGCCCTGGCCTGTTCGGCGTCGTTGACCATGGGGATCAGCAGGTTCTGGGCCCCGAGGTCCAGATACTGCTTGATGAGCACCACATCGTTCCACGGCAGGCGCACCATGGGCAGCACGGGGTACCCGTGCACGGCGTGGAGCTGGGCGAGGACCGACTCGAGCGAGTTGGGGCTGTGCTCCGTGTCGATCAGGAGCCAGTCCGCGCCGGAGCCGGCCATGATCTCGGCGACGAGCGGGCTGCCTGAGCAGACCCACAGTCCGATCTGCGCGGCAGGCCGGTCCTGGCCCGCAGCGGCCTCTGCCGCCGCCAGCGCGTGGCGGAACGTCCGCTCGGGCTCTAGACGAAACGGCATGTCACCGTCCCCAGGGGTCCGTAGTCCGCGTATACGGTGTCGCCCTCGTAGACCCACATGGGCCGCGTGAAGGAGCCCGCGAGGATGATGTCCCCGGCACGCAGGTCCTGGCCGTGCTGGGCGAGCTTGTCCGCGAGCCACGCCACACCGGTGGCCGGGTGGTTGAGCACGCCGGCCGCGACGCCCGTCTCGACGATCTCCTGGTTGCGGTACAGGAGCGAGGCGACCCAGCGGAGGTCGGTCTCGTGCGGCCGCACCGGGCGTCCGCCCACCACCATGGCGCCCAGCGCCGCGTTGTCCGAGATGGTGTCCACGATGGTGCGGCCCTCCATCTCGATCCTCGAGTCGAGGATCTCGAGGGCGGGCACCACGTAGTCGGTGGCGTCGAGGACGTCGAACACGGTCACGCCTGGGCCCTTGAGGTCGCGCCCGAGCTTGAACGCGAGCTCGACCTCGATGCGCGGGTGCGTGTAGCGCTTCCACTCGACGACCGCGCCGTTCTCGAGCACCTGGTCGTCGAAGATGACGCCGTAGTCCGGCTCCGTGATGCCCGTGGCCGCCTGCATGGCCTTGGACGTGAGGCCGATCTTGCGTCCGGCCACCCGCCGCCCCTCCGCCTCGAGCCGGCTGGCCCAGAGCTTCTGGACGGCATAGGCGTCTTCGACGTCCATGCCCTCGTAGCGTGTGTGGAGCAGCGGGACGGGCGTGCGCGTCCGCCCCGCCTCCACGAGCTCGTCGGCGATTGCCGCGATGGTCTCCTCGTTCAGCATGGCGCTAGAGCTGGTTGCCGATCTTGAAGCCCTTCGAGGCTTCACCACGGTACGAGCCGTTCTCGTCGTCCGCGCGGGTGTAGGAGAACCCGTCGGCGCCGATCGTCACGTCCATCTCGGAGGACTCGGTGCGCTCGACGACGGGCTGCGGGTTGCCGTCGAGGTCGAGGACGAGCGAGGCCTCCGTGTACCAGGACGGGACGACGGGGTTGCCCCACCAGTCGCGGCGCTGGTTGTCGTGGACGTCCCACGTGACGACGGGGTTGTCCGGGTCACCCGTGTAGTAGTCCTGGGTGTAGATCTCGACGCGGTGGCCGTCCGGGTCACGCAGGTAGAGGTAGAAGGCGTTGGAGACGCCGTGGCGGCCCGGACCGCGCTCGATCGCGTCGGACATGCGCAGCGCGCCGAGCTTGTCGCAGATCGCGAGGATGTTGTGCTTCTCGTGGGTCGAGAACGCGACGTGGTGCATGCGCGGGCCGTTGCCGCCGGTCATCGCGGTGTCGTGGACGGTCGGCTTGCGGCGCATCCACGCGGCGTAGACCGTGCCCTCCTCGTCCTGGATGTCCTCGGTGACGCGGAAGCCGAGGTCCTGCATGAACTTGGTCGCGCGCGGCACGTCCGGGGTGACCTGGTTGAAGTGGTCGAGGCGGACGAGGGCGCCCGGCGTGTAGAGGTCGTAGCGCCATGCGAGGCGCTCGACGTGCTCCACGTCGTGGAAGAACTCGTACGGGAAGCCCAGCGGGTCGGTGACCCGCACCGAATCGCCGATGCCCTTCGTGAAGCCCTCCTTGCGGCGCTCCACGCGGCAGCCGAGCTCGGTGTAGAACGCCATGGCCCTCTCGAGGTCCTCCGGCGTGCGGACGCGGTAGGAGAACGCCGCGACGGCTGCTACGGGGCCCTGGCGGAGCACGAGGTTGTGGTGGATGAACTCCTCGAGGGAGCGCAGGTAGACCGCGTTCTCGTCCTCCTCGGTCACGGTGAGGCCGAGCACGTCGACGTAGAAGTCGCGTGAGCGCGCCAGGTCGGTCACCACGAGCTCCATGTAGGCGCAGCGCAGGATGTCGGGCGCGGGCACCGACGGGGTCGGGACGGGGTTGTCGGTGCGGATGGGTGCTTCCTGCGACACGTAGAACCCTGAGGAGGTGAGGGTCATGTCTTCACGGTTGGTCATGGCAGCGTCCTTGCTCTTCCTGATGAGGGGTGGTTGGTGGGGCGGGGGATCAGCGGGGATCCGGGTCCTCGAGGTCGGTGGGCCTGTTCTCCTCCGCGGCTGGATCCTGCTTGCCGAACGTCGGGTTGTGGACCTTGCCGAGGGTGATGTGCACGGCCTGCTGGTCGGTGTAGAAGTCGATCGAGCGGTAGCCGCCCTCGTGGCCGAGGCCGGAGGCCTTCACCCCGCCGAACGGGGTCCGGAGGTCGCGGACGTTGTTCGAGTTGAGCCACACCATGCCGGCTTCGACCGACTGCGCGAAGTTGTGGGCGCGCTTGAGGTCCGAGGTCCACACGTAGGCGGCCAGGCCGTACTTGGTGTTGTTCGCGAGCTCGAGCGCCTCCTCGTCCGTGTCGAACGGCGTGATCGCGACGACGGGGCCGAAGATCTCCTCCTGGAAGATGCGGGCATCGGGCTTGACGTCCGCGAACACGGTCGGGGCCACGAAGTTGCCGAACTCGAAGCCCTCGGGCTGGCCGCCACCGGCCACGAGGCGCCCCTCGTCCTTGCCGATCTCGACGTAGCCCATGACCTTCGCAAAGTGCTCCGGGTGGACCAGCGAGCCGACCTCGGTCTCGGGATCGTGCGGGTACCCGACCTTGACGCGCTTGGCCTGCGCCGCGTAGCGCTCCACGAACTCGTCGTAGATGTCCCGCTGGACCAGGATGCGGGAGCCCGCGGTGCAGCGCTCGCCGTTGAGCGAGAAGACGCCGAAGATCGTGGCGTCGATGGCCGCGTCCAGATCAGCATCGGCGAAGACGATCGCGGGGCTCTTGCCGCCCAGCTCCATCGAGAGGCCCTTGAGGTACGGGGCCGCGTTGCCGAAGATGATCTGGCCGGTGCGGCTCTCGCCCGTGAATGAGATGAGGGGGACGTCGGGGTGCTTCACGAGGGCGTCCCCCGCGTCCTCGCCGAGGCCGTTGACGAGGTTGAAGACGCCCTGGGGGAGGCCGGCCTCCTCGAAGATCCCGGCCCACAGGGAGGCGGAGAGCGGGGTGAACTCCGCGGGCTTGAGGACCACGGTGTTGCCCGTGGCGAGTGCGGGGCCCAGCTTCCAGGACTCGAGCATGAAGGGCGTGTTCCACGGCGTGATGAGGCCGGCGACGCCGATCGGCTTGCGGTTGACGTAGTTGATCTGGCGGCCCGGCACCTTGAACGTGTCGTCCGCCTGGGCCACGATCAGGTCCGCGAAGAAGCGGAAGTTCTCGGCGGCGCGGCGGGCCTGGCCGAGGGCCTGGGTGATCGGCAGGCCGGAGTCGAATGACTCGAGCTCGGCGAGGCGGGCATCGCGGGACTCGACAATGTCCGCGATGCGGTGGAGCACCCGGGAACGCTCGCGGGGGAGCATCTTCGGCCACGGGCCCTCCTGGAAGGCCCGCGTCGCCGCGGCCACCGCGAGGTCGATGTCCGCCTTCTTGCCGGCGGCCGCCTTGACGTAGACCTCGTTGGAGACGGGCTCGAGGACGTCGAACGTGTCGCCGTCGATTGAGTCGACGAACTTGCCGTCGATGTAGTGCTGGATCCGGGTGGGGAGGTCCTGGGGGACCGGATGGCTGCTCATGCGAGGAATCCTTCCGCTGGTGTTCAGGTCAAGGGTGGGACAGGAGGTCTGGTCGGGCGGCTAGAGGGTGGGGAAGCCGGGGTTCTCGCCGGTGTGGGCGAGGTAGGCGTCGAGCGTGGCCGATCGGTGGCGCCTGGCGGCGAGCTCGATCTCGGCCGTGGGCGCTCCGGACTCGATGAGGGCCAGGAGAGCCTCGTGCTCGGCGATGGATTCGGTGGCCCGTTCGGGGACGTAGCTGAAGGTGGAGCCGCGCAGCGCCTTGAGGCGGTTCCACCCCCGGTGCACGAGGTCGAGGATGTGCGGGTTCGGGCAGCGCTCGAACAGGACGGAGTGGAATTCGCGGTTGAGGGCTGTGAACTCCACCGGGTCGAAGTGGAGCGGGTCGGGCTCGAGGAAGACCCGCATGCGCTCGTTGACCTCGCGGGCCGCGGCGATGTCCTCCGCGGTGATCGAGGGTGCTGAGAGTGCGGTCGCCGCCCCCTCGACGAGGCTGAGGGTCTGCATCGTGTAGAGGTATTCGGTGGGGTCGATTCCAGCGACCGTGGCCCCGATGTTCCTCTCGAACGTCACGAGCCCCTCGGCCTCGAGCCGGCGCACGGCCTCGCGGACCGGGACGACGGAGACGTCGAGCTTGTCCGCGACCTGCGAGAGCACGAGGCGGGCGCCGGGCTCGAGGGCCCCGGCCACGATCTGCTCGTGGAGCCACTCGTAGGCCAGCTGGGACTTGCTCGCGGTCCGCTCGCCGCCCGGGGGCGCCGCGAGGCCATGGGCTGCGGCGCTCACGGCTGCTCGGTGCCCGTCTCAGTCTGCGACTGGCCTGCGAGGTACGCCTCGTACTTCGCCTTCCACTCGGCGTTCATCGGGAAGAGGCCGTCCACAGGGTGGCCCTCGGTGACGCGGTCCGCGACCCAGGCCTCCATGCGCTCCTGGACCACGGCGTCCTCGGCAACCTCGGCGGCGAGCGCGGGCGGGATGACGACGATCCCGTCCTCGTCGCCCACGATCACGTCGCCCGGCACCACGGCGGCGCCGCCGCACGCGATCGTGTCGTCGACGCTCCACGGGACGTGGCGCCGGCCGAGGACTGCGGGGTGCGGATTGGCGCCCCAGGCCGGGATGTCCATGCCGGAGACGGGGCCGAAGTCGCGGATGCCGCCGTCCGTGATCACGGCCGCTGCGCCGAGCACCTGGGCGCGCAGCGCGAGGACGTCGCCGAGGGTCCCGGTGCCCTTCTCGCCGCGCGCGTCCATGACGAGGATGTCGCCGGGACGGAGCGAGTCGACGGCGCGCTTCTGCGCGTTGTAGCCGCCGCCGAACTCCTTGAAGAGGTCCTCGCGTGCGGGGATGTAGCGCAGCGTGCGCGCCGTGCCGACGACCTTGGCGCCGGGGTGGGTGGGGGTGAGGCCCTCGATGTGGCAGTTCTGCATGCCGCGCTTGCGCAGCTGCACGCTCAGGGTCGCCGTGCCGACGCTCTTGAGCTTCTCGGTGAGCTCGGGGGTCAGGACGCTCGCCGGGCGGTTGTCGCCGGCGGCCGCGGTCGCAGCGGACGACGGCGAGGACTCGCCTGCCGCTGGGATGCCCGCGGCCTCGGCGGAGCCCCATGCATCAATCCTGTCGGCGTCGGTCAGCTTCGGCAGGGCCCCGTAGGGCTCGAGGACCAGGCCGGAGTCGACGACCTTGTTGGCGAGGCGCCCGGTGGTGAGCGCCGCGCCGTCGGACGCGACGCCGTCGACCTCCACCTCGACCACGTCACCGGGCTGGGCGACCGTGGCGCCGGCCGGGGTGCCGGTGAGGATCACGTCACCGGGCTCGAGGGTCATGAGGCGGGAGAGGTCGGCGACGAGCTGGGAGAAGGGGAACAGGAGCGTCGCGGTCGTGTCCTCCTGGATCAGGCTGCCGTTGATCCACATCCGGACCCGCAGCGCCGCCGGGTCGAGCTCCTGGGCGGGGAGCAGCACGGGGCCGATCGGGGCGATGCCGTCGCCGCCCTTGGAGCGGAGGTTGGAGCCCTTGTCGGGCCAGCGGAGGTCCGCAAACCCTGCGTCGTTGGCTGCGGTCACGTAGCCCACGTGCGCCCACGCGTCCTCGGGGGAGACGTTCCGTGAGCGGGCGCCGATGATGAGGGCCACCTCGCCCTCGACGGTGAGGAGCTCGACGCCCTGCGGGCGGGCCAGCTCGGCGCCGTCGAGCGCAAGCGAGGTAGCAGGCTTGAGGAAGTACGAGGGGATCGACGGGGTGCGGCCGCGCTGGGCGGCGCGGCTCCGGTAGTTGAGGTGCACGGCGATGACTTTGCCCGCCCCGCTGATGGTGTCCTGGCGCAGCTGCTCGTACTGGTCTGCTCGCTCCACGGTTCCCTCTCCCTCGAGTGTCAGCCTCGGTCATGCCGGGCTGGATCGTATACGATCATCGTATACGATCCAGTGTGCCGTGGAACACTGGAGCCGTCAAGCCCTTGGGCGGAATACCCGGAAACGGGACTCGGGACCTCCTCCTCTACGGAGGATCGGCCGGGCGTCCCTAGTCTGTGGACATGACCGAGAAGATGGCGACCCGCAAGCGGCCGGACCTTCCGGCGCCGGTCACGGCGTCGGTCTGGATCCTCGCCGCCCTCGGGTCAGCGGCCCTGCTCACCAACGGCCCAACACTCGTAATGCTGGCCGGCATGAGCGGCATGGTGACTCCCAGGACCGCCCTGCCGGCGATGACGCTCTACTCCGTCGCGGTCGTCGCGGGCATCGTCGACATCGCCTGCGCGGTCGCGCTGCACCGGGGGCGTCGATGGCCGCGTCTCGTCGTCACCCTCGTCCCTCCGGTGGGGATCGCCCTGATGGGCGCCGCCATGGCGCTGGGGCTCGCCGACTCGGCGCGTGGCTCCTTCGGACCGGTCTCGGTCTGGATGATGGTCCAGGGGGCGCTCGCCACTCTGCTCATGCAGGGGCTCACCGTCATCCTCGTCCTCATCCCCGTGGGGCTGCTGTGGAGCCGGGGTGCCCGTGCGCATTTCGCGGCATCCCCCCAGGACGATCCCGCCGAGCCCGCCGCCTGAGCCCCGCAAGGCCGGGGCCCCTCGTCGCCCCTACGGGCGGGAGAGGAAGTCGATCGCGGCCTCCTTGAACGCCCGGGCCGTCACCACGTTGACGTGGTTGCGCCCGGGGATCACCACGGACTCGGCGCCGCGACAGAGCCCCTTGAGCACCTCGAGCGCAGCGACGCGCTCGTCCTTCTCACCAGCGACCATGAGCAACGGCTGCTGCGGCACCGCCTCCGCGGCGTCGAACGGCTCCTCCTTGATGCCCTCCACGAGGGCCAGGAGCGCGTACATGTCCGAGCCGGGGGAGGCCTGCGCCATGGTGACGAGGCGCGCGGTCGACGGGTCGTCAATCGCCGTCCCATCGGCCAGGAACTGCTGCGCCGCCGGCAGGTCGAACTCGGCCAGCGGGTCGCGGCTGCTGGGGCCGCCGAGCACGAGCCGCCGCACGAGTGCCGGCTGCGTCGCACCGAACTCCCACGCGAGGCGCGCGCCGAGCGAGTACCCGATCACGTCGAGGCCGCTGTCCGGATGCCCCTGGGCGATCGGCCGCGCCCCGGCATCGGTGGCGATCTGGAGAAGGTCCGCCCGGATCCGGCTCGGCGTGTACGAGTCGACGTCCTCAGGTGCCTCGCTCAGCCCATGGCCCGGCAGGTCGACGGCGATCACGCGCCGCCCCGCCGCCGAGAGCGCCGAGATCCACCCGCTCTGCTCCCAGTTGAGCGCCACAGAGGAGGCGAAGCCGTGGATGAGGAGCACCGGCGGGAGGGATGCCGGACTCTCCGGCTCGCTCACCACGACGTTGAGTCCGGGATCGGTGCCCTCGACCGTGTGATGCGCGGCGGTCCCCGCGTGCTGCCCAGCCATCGCGCCGGCCACCCCTCAGTCCTCGTCGAGGTTCGCCGAGAGCCGGACCCGCCGCTTCGGCGCTCCCTCCGACGGGACGGTGCCGACGATCCCCGCCGTGTCGTCCGCGACCTCGAAGACGATCAGCGGCTCGCCGACCTTGATGACCGCGCCCGGATCTCCGTAGACCTTCTTGACGACGCCCGCCTGGGGGCTGGGGAGCTCGAGGGCGGACTTCGTGGTCTCGACCTCGACCATCGGCTGGTTGCGTTCGACCTGGTCGCCCTCGGCGACGAGCCATTCGAGGACGGTCGCCTCGATGAGGCCCTCGCCGAGGTCGGGGAGGGGGAAGGAAATCTCAGCCACGCTTGTACTCCAATACTCGCTGGATGCCGAACAGGATGCGGTCGATATTCGGGATGTACTCGTCCTCCAGGTCACCTGAGGGATACGGTACGTCGAAGCCGGTGACCCGCTCAACGGGCGCCTTCAGCGTTCCGAAGCACCTCTCGGTGATGAGCTGGGCCACCTCCGCCCCGAGGCCGGCCGTGAGCGGTGCCTCGTGCACGACGACGGCGCGGCGCGTCTTTGCCACGGACGCGGCCAGGGTCTCGGTGTCGATCGGCTTGAGCCAGCGCAGGTCGACGACCTCGACGTCGATGCCGTCCTCGGCGGCCAGCTCGGCGACCTGGAGGCAGCGGGCCACCATCGCGCCCCACGCGACGAGGGTCAGGTGCCGGCCCTCGCGGGCGATGCGTGCCCCGGTCGCCTTCTGCGCCGAAGGCGAGGCGCCGCCGACGTGCGCTGTTCCGTTCGCGGCGGTGGCGGCCGCGTCCGCCTCGGTGACGACCTCGCCCTTCTGCCAGTACCGGGACTTGGGCTCCATGAACATCACGGGATCGTTGAGTCGCACTGCCGCCTTGAGGAGGCTGTAGCCCTGCTGCGGGTCGGCCGGGGAGACGACCTTGAGCCCGGGGACGTGCGCGAAGACTGCCTCGAGGCTCTCGCCGTGGTGCTCGGGCGCGCGGATGCCGCCGAAGCTGGGCACGCGCAGCGTCACGGGCATGGGCAGCGTGCCGCGCGAGCGGTAGTGCATGCGGCCCAGCTGCGTGACGATCTGGTTCATCGCCGGGTAGGCGAAGCCGTCGAACTGAACCTCGGGGACCGGCCGGAAGCCGGCCATGGCCAGTCCGATCGACATGCCCAGGATGCCGGACTCGGCCAGCGGGGTGTCGAAGACCCGCTGCGCGCCGTGGGCGGCGGCCAGGCCATTGGTGACGCGGAACACGCCGCCGAGCGTGCCGACGTCCTCGCCGAGGACGAGGACCTTCGGGTCCTCCGCGAGGAGCTCGTCGAGGGCGAGGTTGAGCGCGCCCTGGAGCGAGAGGGTGCGGGTCTGGGGTGCGGCGAGCGCCTCAGGCATGCTCGGACTCCTCACGCCACTGCTCCTTCTGGCGCAGCAGCTCGTCGGTGGGCTCGGTGAAGACGTAGTCGAACATCTCGGCGCCGGGTCGCGGGCCGAGGGCGAGCACGCCGGCGCGGACCTCCTCGGCCTCGTGCGCGGCCTCGGCGTCGAGGGCGTCGAGGGCTGCCGCGTCGGCGAGATGCTCCGCGAGGATCCGTTCGCGCAGTCGCGCCAGCGGGTCGGCGCCGGCGTCAGCACGCTCCTGCTCGAGGGTCCGGTAGCGGCCGGGGTCGTCGCTCGTGGCGTGCGGGCCCCGGCGGTACGTCATCGCCTCGATGACCACCGGGCCGTTGCCTCCGCGCGCATGGGCCACGGCGCGTCGGGTGGCCTCGAGCACGGCCGCGGCGTCGTTGCCGTCGACCTGCAGGCCCGGGATCCCGTAGCCGGCGCCGCGCGCCGCCACGCTTCCGCCCGCCACCTGCCGCTCGGTGGGGACGGAGATGGCCCAGCCGTTGTTCTGGACGAAGAAGACCACGGGTGCCTTGAAGACGGCCGCGAAGTTCATGGCCTCGTGGACGTCGCCCTGGCTCGAGGCGCCGTCCCCGAGATAGGTGATCGCGACGTTCAGCCCTGCGCCGGCCTCCCGGCCCGTCGAGGGGCCGGCGGTGCCGGCGGAGAGGGTCTGGCCGTGGGCCCAGCCGACCGCGTGGAGCACGGACCCGGCCACGACGGCCTGGATCGGTGCGACGTGGGTCGCGGCGGCGTCCCAGAGCCCGCCGTGCCACGTGGCCAGGTGGGTGGACATGTACTGCACCATGTCCACTCCGGCCGCGCGGGCAACGCCCAGCTCGCGGTAGGTCGGGAAGATGAAGTCGCGGGTGGTGTCCACGGCGAGGGCGGATCCGACCTGCGCCGCCTCCTGCCCGAGCTCTGGGGCGTAGGCGGGGAGGATGCCCTGGCGCTGCCACGCGATGGCCGCCTGGTCGAGGTGACGGACCGCCGTCATGAGCCGGTAGAGCTTGAGGAGTTCGGCGTCGGTGACTGCGGCGCCGACCGCTGCGGCGGCCGGGAGCTCCGCGGCGAGCTTCCGCGGGGTGCCGGCCAGACCCGCGCGGCCTGGCGAGGCCGTCATGGTTGCTGAAGTCTGCATACCT
Organism: Sinomonas cellulolyticus; assembly: GCF_014656475.1. Lineage (GTDB taxonomy): Bacteria > Actinomycetota > Actinomycetes > Actinomycetales > Micrococcaceae > Sinomonas > Sinomonas cellulolyticus. The sequence goes on along the minus strand of NZ_BNCM01000003.1, from coordinate 213,069 downwards.
CGACGCTAGATTCGGGGAGCACTGTGTGCAACGCAGAGGATTCTGATCTAACAATTTGTCGACTCTGAGGCTTGATGTGTGGTGGATCACTGGACACTGTGTCCACCCCCACGGATGCGGCAAGGGCCCGGGCCGCCCGCGGCGGTCCGGGCCCTCGCCGGGTGCCTCGCGCCAGAGCGTCGGGCGTCGGGGCCTGAGAATGTCAGATCGTCGGTGCAGTCTGCGCGCGGAGCGAGCGGCGGCGGAGCCAGCAGCCGAGGGCGATGACGGCCACAAGCGCGAAGGTGCTCAGCAGCTGCACGCGGCTGTCGGCGCCGGTGAGGCCGACGGCGAAGATCGCGGCCAGGAGTGCGATCCCGAATCCGGAGAGCCAGGGGAACCCGGCCATGCGCAGGGGCAGCGGCGAGCCCTCGGCATCGGCGCGGCGGCGCAGCACGATCTGGGAGACGAGGGCCGAGCCCCACACGATGAGGCAGGTCGAGCCGACGAAGTTCAGCAGGAGCGGCAGCACGTGGTCTGGGAAGAGCAGTTCCAGCACGGTGGCGACGAAGCCGAAGGCGACTGAGGAGGCTACGGCAACGGCTGGCACCCTGGCCTTGGTCAGCGCGGTGAGTGCAAGCGGCGCCTCGCGGCGCTCGGCCAGGGAGAAGATCATGCGGGAGGCGCCGTAGAGGTTCGCGTTGAGCGCCGAGAGGAGGGCGACGACGGCCACGAGGGTGATCACGGCCGCGGCGCCGGGGAGCCCGGCGATGTCCAGGACCCCGGCGAAGGGGCTCTTGAGCTCGGGGGAGTCGGCGGGGATCACGGCGGCGATGACGAAGATCGAGCCGATGTAGAACACGAGGATGCGCCACACGACCGTGCGCACCGCCCTGGCCACGCTGCGCTCCGGGTCGCGGGTCTCCGCCGCGGCGACCGAGACGATCTCGGTGCCGCCGAAGGCGAAGGCCACGACGAACAGCCCGGTGGCGATGCCGGCCATGCCGTGGGGGGCGAACCCCGTGCCGAGGGCGAAGTGGGCCAGCCCGGGCGAGGTGACGCCCGGGATCCAGCCGAGCAGGAGTGCGGCGCCGACGAGGAGGAACGCCACGATTGCGGCGACCTTCAGGAGCGCGAACCAGAACTCGAACTCGCCGAAGTTCCTCACCCCGGTGAGGTTGATGGCGGTGAAGAGGGCCATGAAGACCAGGGCCATGAGCCAGACCGGCAGGACCGGGAAGACGGTGGCCAGGAGGCCTGCCGCTCCGAGGGCCTCCGCCGCGATGACCACGACGAGCTGGGCCCACCAGAGCCAGCCGACGGTGGCGCCGGCAACGCCTCCGAGGGCCTTGCCGGTGTAGACCGAGAACGCGCCGCTGTTGGGATTGGCGGCGGCCATCTCGCCGAGGGCCCACATCACGATGATGATGAGGGTCCCGGCCACGAGGTAGGAGATGAGGACCGCCGGGCCGGCGGCCTGGATGCCTGCGCCGGAGCCGATGAACAGGCCGGCGCCGATCGCGCTGCCGAGGCCCATCATGGTGAGCTGGCGCGGCGACATGGAATGTCCCAGCCGCGGCGCGGGCGTCGTCGTCGACGCGGTGCCGGTGCTGTCTGACGTGTGCATAGCTGTCATTTCCGTCTTTCGGATGCTGCGGTGGCGGCGCGTTCGGGTGGCGCTTCGCCAGAGGACGTGACGACCATAGCGCCTTTGCCGCACCCGTGTGTGGTGCACCTCACGGCCCTGTGCATGCTGTGCAGTAGCGACGCCGCGTGCGCCCTCCGTGCTGGCAGATTGCGCAGTGCATGCGCAGGCGGACATCAATCTGTGTACCATTCGTTCCACCCGATCGTGGGCACCGATACCCCCTCTGGAGGTGTGCATGAAGGTCGACGAGCTCGACGCCAGGATCGTCCGCCTGTTCACGGACGAGGCCCGCATGAATGTGCTCGAGGCCTCCCGCATCCTCAAGGTGGCGCGGGCCACCGTGCAGGCGCGGCTCGACCGGATGATCGCCAACGGGGTGATCGGCCGATGGGCGCCCCACGCGGAGCCTAGGGCCTTCGGGTTCCCGGTCGTGGCCTTCTGCTCCCTCACGATCAACCAGGACTCGGGGCACGATGCGGTCGCGGAGGCCCTCGCACGCATTCCGGAGGTGCTCGAAGTGCACACCGTCTCGGGGGACAGCGACCTCATGGCGCGGGTCGCGGCGCGGTCCAACTCCGACCTGCAGCGCGTCCTCGACGCCGTGACCGCGACCAAGTCGGTGGTCCGGTCATCCTCGGTCATCGTGCTGAACACGCACTTCGAGGGCAGGACGCTGCCGCTGCTCGAGGCGGCTGCCAAGGCCTGAGCGCAACGTCGGCGCGACGTCATTGTTTGGCCCGGGGGGCCAGTGCGCGTATCATGACTTAGAGTCAATCTGACTTTAACAGATGGCCCGAAGCAGGAAACGTGACGTGGCGGGACGGTGAACGCCGCCCGGCCCGCTGGAGGGAGGGGCTGCATGAGCGGAATCTTCCCGCCGGCTGCGCCCGCCGGGCGGCGTCTGTCCCGACGTCCCGGCGCCCTCCTGGCCGGCGCCAACGTCTCCGAGCGGGCGCAGCTGCCGCCGTCGCTGGCCATCTCCACGGTGATCTTCGCGCTCACCCCCGACGGCGTCGGCGCGGAGACGAGGGGATCGGCCGCTCCGGGGCTGCCCACGCTCTGGCTGCCCCTCGTGCGGCGGGTCAAGGAGCCCTTCAAGGGCCAGTGGGCGCTGCCCGGGGGTCCGCTCGCGTCCGACGAGTCGCTCGAGGACGCGGCCCGCAGGAACCTCGAGGAGACCACGGGCCTGGCGCCCGAGTACCTCGAGCAGCTGTACGCGTTCGGCGGCCTCAACCGCTCGAGCAGGCCCGAGCACGGCAGCCAGAGAGTCGTCTCGATCGTCTACTGGGCGCTTGTGCGCCCTACCGAGGCAGAGCTGCTCCGCGCCGCGGACGGCATGGAGAACGTCGCATGGCACCGGGCGGACACCGCCGGTGCTGCCGAGGGCGGCCTCGCCTTCGACCACCGCGAGATCGTCGACTACGCCCTCTGGCGCCTGCGCAGCAAGCTGGAGTACGCCCAGATCGCGTACCACTTCCTGGGCGAGACCTTCACCCTCGCCCAGCTGCGCGAAGTGTACGAGGCAGTCCTCGGCCGCCGCCTCGACCCCGCCAACTTCCGCCGCCAGCTCAAGGCCGTGGCGGAGATCGAGCCCACGGACATGTTCCTCGAGGGCGGCCGGCACCGGCCTCCTCGGCTCTACCGCTACACCGGCGCGCGCGTCGGGCTGGACCCCACCACCGCCCCGCCCGGGGCCACGGCCCCCACCACAGACCCAGCAGGACCCACCAGGAGCACGCCATGACCTCTGTCGCCACCGCCATCAGCCTCATCCCCCGCAGCCAGCCGGGCACCGGCCGGGCCAGCGCAAGCAGCTGCAGCCCGGACCTCGCCAAGGGCCCGTGGGAGTTCGACGCGGCCGAGGCCCTCGCCGGCGTGCCAGCGTACGGTCCGGGCGCCTCGAGCGGGGACCGCGCGCCGTCGTCCACTCCACGGCAGGGCCAGCTCCCCCAGGAGTACAGGGACGCCACCGAGGCCGAGCTGCACGAGCGCATCGTCGCGGCCAAGGGCAAGCTCGGCGAGAGGGTCGTGGTGCTCGGCCACTTCTACCAGCGCGACGAGGTGGTCCAGCACGCCGACTTCGTGGGGGACTCGTTCCAGCTCGCCAACGCCGCGCTCACCCGGCCGGACGCCGAGGCGATCGTCTTCTGCGGCGTGCACTTCATGGCGGAGACCGCGGACATCCTCTCCCGCCGGGACCAGGCCGTGATCCTTCCCAACCTCGCCGCCGGCTGCTCGATGGCGGACATGGCGGACATCAGCTCGGTCGAGCAGGCCTGGGCCCAGCTCGAGGAGCTGTTCGGCACGGAGCCGGACGCGGAGGGCCGGGTGCCTGTCATCCCGGTGACCTACATGAACTCCTCGGCCGCGCTCAAGGGCTTCTGCGGCGAGCACGGCGGGATCGTCTGCACGTCCTCGAACGCCGCCGCCGTCCTCGAGTGGGCGTTCGCCCGCGCCCAGCGGGTGCTGTTCTTCCCCGACCAGCACCTCGGCCGCAACACCGCGAAGGCCATGGGCGTGCCCCTCGAGCAGATGCCGATGTGGAGCCCGCGCAAGCCCCTCGGCGGAAACGACGCCGAGACGCTCCTCGACTCCCGCGTGATCCTCTGGCACGGCTTCTGCTCAGTGCACAAGCGCTTCACGGTCGCCCAGATCGAGCAGGCCCGTGCCGAGTACCCGGGGGTGCGCGTGATCGTCCACCCCGAGTGCCCCATGGAGGTCGTCGACGCGGCGGACGAGTACGGCTCGACGGACTACATCCGCAAGGCCATCGCCGCCGCCACCGAGCCCACGGTCTTCGCCATCGGTACGGAGGTGAACCTCGTCAACCGCCTCGCTGCCGAATACCCGCAGCACACGGTCTTCTGCCTCGACCCGGTGATCTGCCCGTGCTCGACGATGTACCGCATCCACCCCGGCTACCTCGCCTGGGTGCTCGAGGGCCTCGTCGACGGCGAGGTGCGCAACCGCATCGAGGTGCCCGAGGACGTGGCCCCGCACGCGCGCGTGGCCCTCGAGCGCATGCTGGCGGCTCGGCCGTGACGACCGCCGGTCCCGGCGCGGGCGGCACTGTGCCCGGCGCGCGCCGCACGACGGCGGCCCCTCGCCTCGCCGTCGTCGGCAGCGGCGCCGCCGGGCTGACGGCAGCGATCTCCGCCGCCGAGCAGGGGAGCGCTGTCGTGCTCCTGACCAAGGCCGCGCTCGAGGACAGCAACAGCATGCTGGCCCAGGGCGGGTACTCCGCGGTCCTGCCCGAGGGCCAGCGGGCCCCCGGGGACAGCGTGGCGAGCCACGTCGCGGACACCGTTGCCGCCGGCTCGGGGCTCGGGACCCGCACCGCGATCGAGCGGATGTGCGCCGCGGCCGCGGGCTCGGTGGCCGAGCTCGCGGGGCGCGGCGTGGCCTTCGACCGGAGCGCGGAGGGCCGGCTCCTGCTCGGGCTCGAGGCCGCCCACTCCTTCCCCCGCATCCTCCATGCGGGCGGCGACGCGAGCGGTGCCGGGATCACGCGGGCGCTCATCGCCCGCGTGCGCCGGCTCGAGGCGGAGGGCCGCGTCGCGCTCATCGAGCATGCCACCGTGACCCGCATCCTCGTCGAGGCGGGGGAGGCGGTGGGCCTCGAGTACGGGACGGCGGGCTCCGCGCGCGAGCGGATCGACGCGGACGCCGTCGTCCTCGCCACCGGCGGCGCCGGGCAGCTCTACGCCCAGACGACCAACCCGCTCGTGGCAACTGGCGACGGCGTGGCCCTCGCGTTCGAGGCCGGTGCCGTGCTGCGGGACCTCGAGTTCTACCAGTTCCATCCGACCGCCCTCCAGGTCACCGCGCCCGACGGTACGGTCCGCTCCTCGCTCATCTCGGAGGCCGTGCGCGGCGAGGGCGCCGTGATCCGGGACGCGGCCGGGCGGCGGTTCGTGCGCGACTACCACCCGCTCGGCGAGCTCGCCCCCCGGGACGCCGTCTCCCGGGCGCTCGCGCAGCACGCCCGTGCGGGAGGAGGCCAGGCCTACCTCGACGCGACCGCCCTCGAGTCCGAGCACGGCGAGGGCTTCCTCGCGCGCCGCTTCCCGACCCTCGATGCGATGGTGCGCGCCGCCGGCTTCGACTGGCGCCGGGAGCCGCTGCCCATCGCCCCCGCAGCCCACTACTGGATGGGAGGCATCGCCACAGACCCGGACGGCGCCACGAGCGTCCCCGGCCTCTACGCGGTCGGCGAGGCCGCCTGCACAGGAGTCCACGGAGCCAACCGTCTCGCGTCCAATTCGCTGCTCGAGGGAGTCGTCTTCGCCGGGCGGGCCGTGCGGCATGCGCACTCCCGCGCGCTCGCCGGGGTCGCCCCGTGGGCCGGCCCGCGGCCCTCGGCCCTGCGCCTCGAGCTGGGCGGAACCGGCGCCGAGCCCGGCCGCCGCACGGCCACGCGGGCCGAGGTCGCCACGGCGATGCAGGCGGACGCCGGTGTGATCCGCGACGGCGCTGGCCTCGCCCGCCTGTCCCAGACGCTCACCGGGTGGGAGTCGGGCCACACCGAGACCTGCCACCTGATCCTCCTCGGCCGCCTGCTCGCCGCGGCCGCGGCAGCACGCGAGGAGTCGGTGGGGGCACACTTCCGGCTCGACTTCCCCCAGCGGCCGCTGCCCGCGCCCGGCACGACCGCAGCGGACCGCCACATCGACGTCGTCCGCGACAGCCACCACAGCGCCGCCCTGGCCCCCGAACTCGTCCTCACCGGAAGGAATCCCTCATGACCTCCGACGTGCTCGCGCAGACCCAGGCTCTGGCACGCGTGGCGCCGATCCCGCTCGCCCCCGCGGCGCTCCGGCGCGTCCTCGACGCCGCCTACGCCGAGGACGCGCCGAGCGGGGACCTCACCTCGCTCCTTCTCATCCCTGCGGAGGCCGAGGCGACGGCGGAGCTGCGCGCCCGGGTGCCGGGCGTCTTCTCGGGCGGTCCCGTCATCGAGGCCGGCTTCCGGTTCCACGACGAGGACGCCCGGGTCGACCTGCTCGCCGCCGAGGGCGAGCCCTTCGATGCGGGTGCGGTGCTCGCCCGGGTGAGGGGGCGGGCGCAGGCCCTCCTCACGGCCGAGCGGGTGGTGCTCAACCTCGTCCAGAGGATGAGCGCCATTGCGGCACTCACGGCCCGCTACGTCGCGCTCACCGAGGGAACCAAGGCGCGGATCGTGGACACCCGCAAGACGACGCCGGGCCTGCGCGAGCTCGAGCGCTATGCCGTGCGCTGCGGCGGCGGCCGCAACCACCGGTTCAGCCTCTCCGACGCGGTCATGGCCAAGGACAACCACCTCGCCGTCCTCGCCGGGGGAGATCCGGCCCGACTGACGGACGTGCTGCGCGCGGCGCGCGCGCGGCTCGGCCACACGGCGCACTTCGAGGTCGAGGTGGACCGCCTCGACCAGATCGAGCCCGTTCTGGCCGCAGGCGTGGACACCATCATGCTGGACAACTTCAGCCTCGAGGACCTGCAGGCCGGCGTTGCCCTCGTCGCGGGCCGTGCCATCGTCGAGGCCAGCGGTGGAGTGAACCTCGGTACCGTGGCCGCGATCGCCGCCACCGGCGTCGACGTCATCTCCGTGGGCGCCCTGACCCACTCCGTGGTCAACCTCGACCTCGGTCTCGACGTCGTGATCGGGCAGGGGACGGGAGCCGCGTGATCTACCTCGACGCCGCCGCCACCGGGCCCGTGCGCCGCGAGGTGCTCGAGGCGATGTGGCCCTACCTCGCCGGCGAGTTCGGCAACGCCTCCAGCCACCACGAGCTCGGCGCCCGCGCGCGCGACGGGCTTGAGGCCGCGCGCGCCGAGGTCGCGGACGTCCTGGGCTGCCGGCCCTCGGAGGTCACCTTCACCTCGGGTGGCACGGAGGCGGACAATCTGGCCGTCAAGGGCATCGCGCTGGGCCAGAGGACGGCCCGCCGCCCGGGCCTTCCCGTCCCCGACCGGGTCGCGGTCAGCGCCATCGAGCATCCCGCGGTGCTCGAGTCGGCCCGCGCGCTGGCCAGGCTCCATGGCATGTGGGTGGATGAGGTTCCCGTCGACGGCACCGGACGCGTCGCGCCCGAGGCCCTCGCCGCCGTCGTGCGTCCCGAGACCGCGCTCGTCTCGGTGATGTACGCCAACAATGAGGTGGGTACCGTCCAGCCGGTGCGGGAGCTCGTGGCGGCGGCGCATGCGGCCGGCGTGCCGTTCCACACCGACGCCGTCCAGGCCGCCGGGTGGCTGCCCCTGGCGGTGCGCGAGCTCGGCGTCGATGCGCTGTCCGTCTCGGGCCACAAGATCGGTGCGCCCAAGGGCGTCGGCGCGCTCTACGTCGCGGGCCGGCTCACGCTCGAACCGGTGCTCGACGGCGGCGGGCAGGAGCGCGGGCAGCGCTCCGGCACCGAGAACGTCGCCGGCGCCGTCGCACTCGCCACCGCACTGCGCCTCGCCGAGGCGGAGCGCACGACGGCGGCCGCTCGCCTCGCCTCGCTGCGCGACGCGTTCGTGGAGCGCGTCCTCGAGCTCGTCCCGGACGCCCTGGTCACCGGGCACCCCACCGAGCGGCTGCCGGGCAGCGCGTCCTTCTGCTTCCCCCGGGTGAGCGGCGAGTCCGTGCTGCTCGAGCTCGAGCGGCGCGGCGTGGTGTGCTCCTCGGGGTCGGCGTGCGCTGCGGGCTCGAGCGATCCCTCGCACGTGCTGCTCGCGATGGGAATCGAGCCGGAGGTGGCTCAGACCGCCGTCCGGTTCACCCTGCCGCCGTCCATCACGGCCGACGACCTGGGGCAGGCCGCCGAGGCGCTCGGCGAGGCCTACGCCGCCGTGACCGGCATCGCGCGCCGCTAGGGCGCCTGCCCACCGGCCGCCCGCGGCCGCGCGTGCTGGTGGGGGCTTGGCGGCTACGCGTCCCGGGCGCGGCGGAAGATCCAGTGGCGCAGCAGCGAGAACCGGACGGCGGTCGCCACCCAGCCGGCCACGGTGGTGGTCCACAGCTCCGCCGTGACGTCCGCCGAGGGGTTGGCCCAGTGGAGCGCCTCGAGGCTCCCGCCCGTCAGGACGAGGGCCACGGCGAGCGCGACGAGCCCGTTGACGTGGTCCTGGGCCAGCCGTCCGGGTCCGCGCACCTTGAACGTGTAGCGGCGGTTGAGTGCGGTGTTCATGAGCGACGTGACGATGAGGGCGACGGCGTTCGCCGACTGCGCCCCGAGGAAGGGCCGGCACAGCGCGTAGAGCGCGAGCGAGCTCAGCGTGCACACGATGCCCACCCCGGTGAACCGCGTCAGCTGGCGCAGGACGGGGGCGCCCCACGCGCTCCTCAGCCCGCGGACCGCGCGCAGCCGCACACCGCCGAGGCCCGCCCGGTCAGGCTCCAGGAGAGCACTGTCCGGGCGGGCCTCGGGCGGGGTGAACGGGTTGTCCATGCCTCCTAGGCTCTCACGGCCCGCTGTGGCACCGCTGTGCCGGAGGCATGAGCGGCCCCGCGGACGGGAGGGCTAGCGGCGCCCGGCCGGTCGGTTCGCAATGACCGGCGCGGCCCCCGTGAAGCCGTCCCGCTCGGCGGCGATCGCATGGATCCGCTCCCGGACGGCGTACCAGCCGATCACCATGAGGACGCAGGCCGCCGCCGTGGCCGCGAGCGTCCAGGGCGAGTCGACCAGCACGAGGACGAACACGACCGCGAGGAAGACGAGCGTGACGTAGCCGGTGTACGGGGCGCCGGGCATCCGGAACGCCGGCCGCTGGGTCCAGCCCCTCTTGGCCCAGCGCTGGAGCTGGATCTGGCAGAGGACGATCGTGGCCCACGTGGACAGGATGCCCACCGAGGCGACGTTGAGGACGATCTCGAAGGCGTCCGAGGGGACGAGGTAGTTCAGCGGAACGCCGAGGAGGGAGACCACGGCGGTGATCGCGATGCCGCCGTACGGGACGCCCGCCTTGTTCATCCGCAGCGCGAACTTGGGCGCGGAGCCGGCGGCCGCCATCGAGCGCAGGATGCGTCCGGTCGAGTAGAGGCCGGCGTTGAGCGAGGAGAGTGCGGCGGTGAGGACGACGAGGTTCATGATGACGTCCATGCCCTGGACCCCGATGGATCCGAAGAACGTCACGAAGGGGCTCACGCCCTTCTGGTACGCGGTGTACGGCAGCAGGAGGGAGAGCAGGACCACGGAGCCGACGTAGAACACGGCGATGCGGACCACGACCGAGTTGATCGCCTTGGGCATGATCTTCTCGGGGTTCTGCGTCTCGCCCGCCGCGGTGCCCACGAGCTCCACCGAGGCGTACGCGAACACGACGCCCTGCATGAGCAGGATCATCGGGGCGATGCCCATCGGGAAGATGCCGCCGTGGTCCGAGATGAGCGAGAACCCGGTTGCCGCGCCGGTGGGCGTGCCGACGACGACGAAGTAGATGCCCACGAGCAGGAAGACCACGAGCGCCGCGACCTTGATGAGGGCGAACCAGAACTCCATCTCGCCGAACACCTTGACGGAGACGAGGTTGAGCGTGAGGACGACGAGCAGGGCGATGAGGGCCCACGTCCACTGCGGGACGGCAGAGATCCATGGCACGTAGCGGCCGAAGAAGTGCATGTACAGCGCCGCTGCGGTGGTGTCCACGATCGTCGTCATGGCCCAGTTGATCCAGTAGAACCAGCCGGAGACGTAGGCCGCCTTCTCGCCGAAGAACTCACGGGCGTAGGAGACGAACGAGCCTGACGAGGGCCGGTGCAGCACGAGCTCGCCCAGGGCCCGCAGGATCAGGAACACGAAGGCTCCGCAGATCGCGTAGGCGAACACGAGGGACGGGCCGGCCGCCGCGAGGCGGCCGCCAGCGCCGAGGAACAGGCCGGTGCCGATGGCGCCGCCGATCGCGATCATCTGGATCTGCCGAGCCTTGAGGCCCTTGTGGTAGCCGGCGTCCTCGGCGTGGATGACGTGGTCCGCGACGTGCGCGTGGCCGTGGTCTTCGAGGTGGTCGGGGACTTCAGCGATGCCTGGAGGCTGGGGGTCTGAGGAGGACATGGGTCTCTTTCGGTGTCAGGGGGACGTTCCGGGTGAGGGGGTGCGAGGGGGTCTGGTGGCGGGCAGCGAGCCCGGGGTGCGCCGCTAGGCGCCGAGGTTGGCGAGCCGTTCGGGACGGAGGAGCTCTTCGAGCCGGTCGGCTGTGAGCAGGCCCCGCTCGAGGACGAGCTCGGCGACCCCGCGGCCGCTCGCGAGGGCCTCCTGCGCGATCGCGGTGGCCTCCGCGTACCCCAGGTACGGGTTCAGCGCTGTGACCAGGCCGATCGACCGTTCCACGCTCTCGCGCAGGCGGGCGGTGTTGGCGGTGATGCCGTTGACGCATCGCTCGGCGAGCGTCTGGCAGGCGGCCGTGAGGTGCGTGATGCTCTCGTGCAGGCTGTGCACGATGATGGGCTCGAACGCGTTCAGCTGCAGCTGGCCGCCCTCGGCCGCCATGGTGATGGTGACGTCGTGCCCGATCACCTCGAACGCCACCTGGTTCACCACCTCGGGGATGACGGGGTTGATCTTCCCCGGCATGATCGAGGACCCGGACTGCACGGCCGGCAGGTTGATCTCGGCAAGGCCGGCGCGCGGCCCGGACGAGAGCAGGCGCAGGTCGTTGCAGATCTTGGACAGCTTCACCGCTACGCGCTTCAGGACGCCCGAGAGGTGCACGAACGCCCCCATGTCCTGGGTTGCCTCGATGAGGTCGACGGCGGTCACGAGCGGCAGGCGGGTGACCTCGCCGAGGTGACGGCAGGCCGCCTCCGCGTAACCGGCAGGAGCATTCAGGCCCGTGCCGATCGCCGTCGCGCCGAGGTTGATCTCGTGGATCAGGCCGGACGCCTCGCGGAGGCGCTCGCGGTCCTCGCCGATGGTCACCGCGTACGTGGCGAACTCCTGGCCGAGCGTCATCGGAACGGCGTCCTGCAGCTGGGTGCGCCCCATCTTGACCACGGTGCGGAACTCCGTGGCCTTCGCGGCGAAGCTGTCCTCGAGCGCCGTCAGCGCGGTGAGGAGCTCCTCGATGCCCATGATCGTCGCGATGCGGACGGCCGTCGGGTACACGTCATTGGTCGACTGGCTGAGGTTGACGTGGTCGTTGGGATGGAGGGCGCCGTACTCGCCCTTGGAGTGGCCGAGGAGCTCGAGCGCCCGGTTGGCGATCACCTCGTTGGCATTCATGTTCGACGACGTCCCCGCGCCGCCCTGGACGACGTCCACGACGAACTCCCCGTGCAGGCGGCCTTCGAGGATCTCACGGCACGCGGCCTGGATCGCAGCGCTGCGCTCCGCATCGAGCAGCCCGTGCTCACGGTTGGCCAGGGCCGCTGCAAGCTTGACGGCGGCGAGCCCGCGGACCAGGTGCGGGTTGCTCGAGAGCGGGCGTCCTGTGATCGGGAAGTTCTCCACGGCCCGGAGCGTGTGGACGCCCCAGTAGGCGTCCTCGGGGATGAGGCGGTCGCCGAGGAGGTCGTGTTCCGACCGGGTGACCTCCGGGGCGGTGCTCGTGGTGGATTCCGTCGGTGCAGAGGCATCGTCGCGGGCAACGGCGGTCGCGGTGGTGGGAAAGCCCATGGGGGGCCCTTTCGTCGGGGTGGGGACAGGAGGTGGACAGGGTGGGACCGCCCTGCGGGGAGCAGAGCGTGCGGCGGTCAGGAAGCGGCCGGCGGCAGGGCGGCGTCGTACGCCACGAGCGCCCCGATGCGGCGGCCGCCGCCGAGGACGGGCACGGACGCGATCGGCCCGAGGGCGCCGTCCGCGAGCGCTTCGGGGACTCCGAGCGCAGCGAGGGCCCGGATGGCCACGGGCATGCGGGCCCGGTCGCCGCCATCGGAGACCTTGACGGCGACCGCCCGGCCGTCGGGGAGGCCAACGAGCTGGACTCCCTCGAAGCCATCCTTTGCCACAGCGCCGGGCAGGCCCCGCATGAGTGCGGTGACGTCGCGGTCGTCGCCAGCTACCATCTCGGGGTGGCGCACCATCGCACGGGCGACGGCGGCCTCGGCCCCGGCCTCGGAGCTCGCCCCGGCGAGGGCGAGCCGTCCGTAGGCGCGTGCCATCCCGATCAGGCTCACCGCGGGAAGGGGCGTTCCGCAGCCGTCCGTGGACCACACGGTGGCCTCTTCACCCGTCAGTTCGGCGACCGTCGCGGCGATGAGGCGCTGGAGCGGGTGCGACGGTTCGAGGTAGCCGCGCACGGGCCAGCCGTTGAGCGTGCAGACCGCCGCCATGGCCGCGTGCTTCCCCGAGCAGTTCTGGCACACGTGGTCGGCCGCGCCGCCCGCGGCGAGCCATTCCTCGCGCTCGCGGACACCGTACGGGAGGTCGGTGGTGTTCGCGAGCACTGATTCGTCCAGACCGTGCAGGGCCAGGATGCGGCGCGTCCCCTCGCGATGCATGGCGGCGCCGGAGTGGCTCGCGGCGGCCAGAGCCAGCAGATCGTCCGGAAGGGAGAGACCTGCGCGGACCATCGCGACCGCCTGGAGCGGCTTGAGGGCCGAGCGCGGGAAGGACGGCGCCGAGGCCTCACCGGCGCTGAAGAGGACGCTGCCGTCGGCGTCGGTCGCCGCGAGGCTTCCGTAGTGCACGCCCTCGACGGCGCCGCCGCGGATCTGGAGGGCCAGCGGGACGTGGGCGGGCAGCGGGACGTGGGCGGGCAGCGGGACGGCGGAGCGGGCCGGTGGGTTCAGGGAGGGAGCAGATGAGGTCATGACTCGCTTGGGGGTTCGGTGGCGGTGTGGAGCGTCAGGGGTGGCGTGGAGCGCCCGCGGAGAACGCCGGTGCGGTGCGGGGCCGTTGGTGCAGTGCGGGGCCGCAGGGTCAGGGGTGGCCTAGCCGCTCGACGGCTTCGTCGACGGCGGCAAGGTGGTGGGCCATGGCGGCGCTGGCCCGCTCCGAGTCGCCGGCCTCGATGGCGGCGAGGATCTCGTCGTGCTCGCGGTCGGAGGCTTCCTGCCGGTCCGCGAGGAGGTTGAGCGTTTCCGACTGGTGGGCGAGTGCCTCGCGGAGGTCCGCCAGGACGTCCTCGAACACCCGGTTGCCGCTGGCCTTCGCGATGGTGCCGTGGAAGGCGGCCTCAAGCGCGACGCGCGCCGCCGGATCGTCCTCGAGGGCGGTCTCGGCGACGATTCCTTTGAGGGTGGCAAGGTCCTCGTCCGTACGACGGCGTGCGGCGAGGCCCGCTGCGGGCACCTCGATGTGGGGGCGCGCCTCGGTGAGGTCGCGGGCCGAGTACCTGCCGAGCACGAGGTCGCCTGAGACGCGGCCGGCGACGACGAAGGTGCCCTTGCCGGTCTGCGTCTCCGTCAGCCCCAGGGCGGCACACGAGCGGAGGGCCTCGCGGACCACCGAGCGGCTCACGCCGTACCGCGTGGCGAGGGCTGCCTCGGAGGGCAGCTTCGAGCCCACGGGTGCCGCCCCCGTCTCGATGTCCCGCCGGAGGTCGGCGAGCACTGCTTCCGCTGCGCTCACGCGGGCCAGCGTGCGGCGCTCCGCTCGGGCGTGGGCGCCGGAGGCGGCGGTCAGCTTGTCTTGCTGTCCACCTATCCGGCTGTCTGACAGGTTCACGCCGACGACTATGTCACAGGTCACAGGCGCCTGTCAACGAGCTGCGGTGAGCAGGGGATCACGCGCGTCAGCCAGCGGATGTCCGCGGCTCCTCGTGAGGGACGTACCGTTCGCCGACCGGGACGGCAGCCGCGAGCCTGTTCTCGGGACCGGGCAGGGGGCAGGCCCACGCCTCGTTGTAGGCGCAGCTGGGGTTGTAGGCGAAGTTGAAGTCGAGAAGGTACCGCACTCCGTGCCCAGTCGTCCCCGACGTTCCGAGGTAGGCGCCCTTGATGGTGTCGATGAGATACCGGCCTGCACCGTACGAGCCCCCGGGGCCGCCCGCGCCGGCCGTCGCATCCCGGAACGGGACGAAGATCCCGCCGCCGTAGCCCCCGTGCCGCCACGCGGCCAGCGCGCCGAGCCCAGGGACCTCGAACGTGCCCAGCCGCACGAACGGCACCACGCCGTCCGTGCCCGTGGTCACCGGCCTCTCCTGGCCCTCGCCGTCCGGCAGGAGGGGCAGCTCGAACCGGTAGGCGGGGTCGTAGGGCGCCACGGGCAGGCCGCGGAAGCCTTCCCGGTCGCGGGGCAGCAGCGGCGAGGCCGGATGCCTCGCGGCCAGTTCGTCCCGGGTGCGTCTCCACAGGGCGTGGCCCTCGGCCGGGGTGCTCGCGGCCCGGACGCGCTCGTACAGGGCGAAGACGCGCACGCGCCAGTCGGCGACCTGGAACGCGGGGATGCGCAGGGCGGACTCTGCCTCCTCCCAGTCGGGGTCGTCCGGAGGGAGATCGGCCATCGGGTCCTGGGGCACGTCGTCGGGCATGGCGACAGGGTACGCCAGCCCTGCTTCGCTAGGGTGAGACCATGATCCTCCGTTCCCGCCGCGGCGATCGCAGCCACCTCCCCAGGCGCGGGCGTCGCGCGTGCTGGCCGGCCGTCCCGGCAGTGGCCCTGGCAGCACTCCTGACGGGCTGCGGCTCGGGCGCGCCGGCACCCGTCTGGACTGGTGTCACCGGACCGTCGTCGTCCGTGGCTCCGGGCGGCCCCGCGGCCCCCGGATCGGCCCAAGGCGGCTCAGCCGGGCCGTCAGGCTCGGCGGGCGCGTCCGCGAGCGGCTCCCCTACGCCGTCCGTCGGTGCCACGAGTGCCACATGGAAGAAGTACACCGATCCCGCCAAGAAGGTGTCCTTCGACCTGCCCGCCTCGTGGATCGTGCAGTCCACCGACCCTGCTCCCGGAGCCGCGCCGGGTTCGCTGCGGCTCGAGGTCAAGAAGGGCGACGGGACCTTCATCGCCGCACTGGCTACCGGGCTCCCGGTGCCCGCCGCCCAGCCGTGCGATCCGGCGCAGGCCAAGCCGTATTCCGTGCTGAACAGCGTGCCCGTCAAGGTCCCCTTCGCGGACGGCCCAGACGTCATTGCCCCGCGATTCGTGTTCAGGGTGATCCAGGGCTACAAGTTCTTCGGCTCCTTCGGCCTGACCGGCATCCCGACGGCCGCTGCGGACGGCAAGGCGTGCCGGCTGGCCAATATCGTGCCCGGACCCTCAGGGATTGGCGGCTACTCCTTCGCGGACACGGTCGAGGTGACGCCTCCCGCAGCAGACGCCAAGGTTGCGCCGCTCAAATCATTCGATAGCCTTGCTCAGGCGTCGGCCTATGTCCGCGACTCCGGTGACTTCGCCGACGCCCAGCGGATGATCATGTCGCTGGCCTTCAGCTGAGAATCCACCCTCCCGGGAGCCCCATGCAGCGCACCGTCGGTGCACACCTGACCTTCACCACCGTGCCCCACACCAGAGTGGCGATGGCGATCGCCGTCGCCCGCAACCCGGGGTTCGAGACCTTCGAGGAGGAGCTCGTGGTGACCGCCGACGGCGAGCGCCTCGCACCGCGTGAGCTCCTCGACGGCCACGGTGGGCGATTCCACACCCTCGAGCTGGAGGAGCCGGCCCACGTGGAGGTCAGCTACTCGGCCCGCGTGGAGGGCCGAGGGGAGCCCGAGCCGGTGGATGAGATGGAGCTCATCCGCTACGTCCGTCCCAGCCGCTACGCCGAGAGCGACCGCCTGCTGCCCAGCTCCTACGCCACGTTCGGCACGCTCGGAGGGCTGGAGCTCGTGCGCGCGGTGCGCGACTGGGTGAGCAGCCACCTCTCGTATGTCAGCGGTTCCTCGCGCGGCACCGATGGAGCGGTGGAGACGCTGCTGCACCGCCGTGGCGTGTGCCGCGACTTCGCGCACCTCGCGATCGCCCTCCTGCGCGCAAAGGACGTCCCGGCCCGGCTCGCGGCGGTCTACGCGCCGGGCCTCGAGCCCATGGACTTCCACGCCGTGGCGGAGGCGTACGTGGAGGGGGAGTGGCACGTGATCGACCCGACCGGACTGGCGCCGCGCGCCTCCATGCTCCGCATCACCGCCGGGCGCGACTCTGCGGACACCGCGTTCCTGTCCACCGTGGGCGGCCGGCTCACGCTCAAACGGCTGTCCGTCTCTGCCGAGGCCGACTCGCTTCCCTCAGAGGACCCGGCAGGCCTCGTGCGCCTGGCCTGAGACGCACCGGCGTCAGAGCGGGTGCCGGGAGGCCACGTGCTCACGGAGGCGCCCGGTGAGGGCACGCAGCTGGGCAAGCTCGTCGGAGTCCAGTGCGCCGTCCATGATCCGGGCGATCTCGCGCACGTGCGCGCGTCCCACCTCGCGCTGGACCCGGGCGCCCTCTTCAGTGAGCCGCACCACGACGCCCCGGCCGTCCTCCGGAGCGCTCCCGCGTGCTACGAGGCCCTGCTTCTCGAGCCGCTCGACGAGGCGGGAGAGGCTGGACTGGGCGAGCAGCACGTGGTCGTTGAGCTCATTGAGCCGCAGTCCAGTCCCCTCGCATCTGCTGAGCGTGAAGAGCACGTCGTAGCCGTTGATCCCGAGTGTGCGGAAGGCGGGGTCGCGCTGGAGGCGGCGCATGACCGCCACCTGGGTGCGGAACAGCGACTCCCACGTCTCCGAGAGCTCCCGCACTGACGGCGCGGTGCGGGGGGCAGACTGGCCGTTCACTGGGCCACGGCCTCCTGCGCAGTCTCGGCCGCGTGCTTCGCCGCGACGAGGGACGCGTGGGTGGGCCCTTCCGGGACATCGGCCGGCCGGCGCTCTGCGAAGCCGGCCTTGAGCTCGGGAAGCACCTCGCCGAGGAGGTCGAGCTGCTCCAGCACGGTCTTCAGCGGCAGCCCGGCATGGTCGATGAGGAAGAGCTGGCGCTGGTAGTCCCCGAAGTAGTCGCGGAACGCCAGGGTCTTCTCGACGAACTCCGCGGGGCTGCCCACGGTGAGAGGCGTCTGGGCTGTGAAGTCCTCCATGGAGGGACCGTGGCCGTAGACGGGCGCATTGTCGAAGTACGGCCGGAACTCGCGCTTGGCATCCTGGGAGTTCTTCCGCATGAAGAACTGTCCGCCGAGGCCCACGATGGCCTGGTGCGCCTTGCCGTGGCCGTAGTGCTCGAAGCGCTCCCGGTAGAGGTTGATGAGCCGGATGTAGTGCTCCTTGGGCCAGAAGATGTTGTTGGCGAAGAAGCCGTCCCCGTAGTACGCCGCGAGCTCGGCGATCTGGGGGGTGCGGATCGAGCCGTGCCACACGAAGGGTGCCACGCCGTCGAGCGGGCGGGGTGTGACCGTGAAGTTGTGCAGCGGGGTGCGGAACTTGCCGCTCCACGTCACGGTCTCCTCGTCCCAGAGGCGCCGCAGGAGCGCGTAGTTCTCGATCGTCAGCTCGAGGGAGTCCTGCGGGTTCTTCCCGAACCACGGGTACACGGGCGCGGTGTTGCCCCGGCCCAGGACTAGGTCGGTGCGGCCGCCGGTGAGGTGCTGGAGCATGCCGAAGTCCTCGGCGATCTTCACCGGGTCATTGGTCGTGATCAGCGTGGTGGTGGTGGAGAGGATGAGCTTCTCGGTCTGGGCGCCGATGTAGCCCAGCAGCGTCGTGGGGGAGCTCGGGTAGAACGGCGGGTTGTGGTGCTCGCCGGTGGCGAAGACGTCCAGGCCCACCTCCTCGGCGTGCTTGGCGATCTTCACGATCGCCTGGATGCGCTCGCCCTCCGTGGGCATGTGGCCGGTCGTGGGATCGAGCGTGACGTCGCCGACGCTGAAGATGCCGAACTGCATGGAACGACCTTTCCTGGGCTGCCCTAGAGCCGCCACTGGGGGAGATGAATGCATTTGCATCTATCTCAACGGGTGGGCCGCCCGGTTCATTCCCGCTCGCGCTCAGGCCTTCGCCGCGCGCCGGCCGGTCACCTTCGGCACGGCGCCCGTCGTCCAGTCGCCGTCCGCATCCTCCTCGGCCTCGGGGGGAAGCTCAGGGGTCCGCTTGAGGTCCCGCAGGAGACGCCGCCGCTCGAGCCGGCCCTCCACGAGCCGGTAGAGGACGGGGACGAGGACGAGGGTGAGCGCCGTCGAGGACACGAGGCCGCCGATCACCACGACC
Organism: Sinomonas cellulolyticus; assembly: GCF_014656475.1. Classification (GTDB taxonomy): domain Bacteria; phylum Actinomycetota; class Actinomycetes; order Actinomycetales; family Micrococcaceae; genus Sinomonas; species Sinomonas cellulolyticus. Next base: position 194,434 of record NZ_BNCM01000003.1, on the reverse strand, counting down.
GCGAGGGGCTGCGAGATGAACCCGCCCCCGCCGGTGAGCCCGAGTGCCATCGGGGTGAGCGCGAAGATCGTCGCAAGCGCGGTCATGAGGATCGGGCGGAGGCGCTGGCGTGCCCCCTGCTCGATCGCCTCCGCGAGCGGCAGCGCAGCCCGGCCAAGATGGGGGCGACGGTACTGGTTGATCAGGTCGATGAGCACAATCGCGTTGGTGACCACGATGCCGACGAGCATGAGCAGCCCGATGAGGGAGGGCAGCCCGAGCGGTATCCGAGTGATGAGCAGGAGCAGGATCGCGCCCGTCGCGGCGAAGGGGACCGAGATGAGCAGCACGAGCGGCTGCACGAGGCTCTTGAAGGCCGCGACCATGATGACGTAGACGATCGCGATGGCCGCGAGCAGTGCCAGGCCGAGCTGCTGGAACGACTGGGCCTGCTGGCTCGCGGCGCCGCCCACGGAAGCCGTCGCGCCGCCGTCGAGCGTCAGCCCCGCAATGCGCTTGGTGACCTCGCCGCTGACCGAGCCGAGGTTCGTGTCCCCGGGCGTCACGGAGACCGTTGCGGTGCGCTGCCCCGAGGTGCTGGTCACGGTGACGGGGACGTCGACGGCGGTCACTGACGCGATCTGCCCGAGCTTGAGCCCGCCCGGCGCACCGGGGAGGGGGATCGAGCGGACGGCGTCGATGCTCTGGAACTGGGTGCCCTTGCCGATCCGGACCGGATAGTCGGTCGTGTCGATGCGGACGGTCCCCGCCGGGATCGGGCTCACCGTCGAGGCGAGGGCCGTGCTGATCTGCTGCTCGTTGAGCCCCGCGGCGGCGGCCTTCGCCCGATCCACCTTCACCTGCACCACGGGCTGGGAGGCCGCGAGGTTGCTCGCCACCCCGGTGGCACCGGGGACGTCCTGGAGGGCGCCAACGACGGCGTCGTTGGCCTTCGCGAGCGATGCCGAGTCCGGGGCCTTCACGGTCACGTCGACGGTCGAGGCGGTGCCGAAGCCGCTCTGCTGGGTTCCCACGGACACCGTCCCGACGCCGGTGAGGCGGCCGACGGCGTCGCGCACCTGCTGCTGGAGCGCGACCTGGTCCTTGGACTCGTCGGTGATGACGGTGAAGGTGGCGTTCGAGGCGCCTGAGGAGAGGAAGGCGCTGAAGCCGGTCGTCGAGTTGCCGATCGTCACCTGCACGGTCTGGATCCCGTCGATGCCCTTCAGCGCATCCTCGACCTTGGCGGCCGCGTCGCTCGTCGCGTCGAGGCTCGTGCCCGGGGTGAGCTTCTGGGTGATCGTGAAGTTGTTCTGGCCCGTGTTGCCCAGGAGGTTGGTCGGCAGGAACGGCGTGAGGGCCAGCGTGCCGACGAGGATGAGCGCACCGGCCACGATCGTGAGGACGGGGTGGCGCTGCGTGCCGCGCAGGATCGGCAGGTAGCCGCGCTGGAGCGGGCTGCGCCGCTCCTTCTCGTGGGCCTCGGCCTCGACCTCGGCCCGGTTCGCCGCGCCCGGGGCCTTGTGGCCCAGGAACCAGTAGGCGAGGACCGGCACGATGGTGAGGGCCACCACGAGTGAGGCTAGGAGCGCGATGGTGACGGTGAGGGCGAAGGGCCGGAACAGCTCGCCCGCCAGGTTCCCCACGAACGCGATCGGCAGGAACACCGCCACGGTTGTCAGGGTGGAGGCGGTCACGGCGCCGGCGACCTCGCCCACGGCGTTCAGGATCGCCGTCGTCTTCTCCTCGCCGTAGCTCAAGTGCCGCTTGATGTTCTCGATGACCACGATCGAGTCGTCCACGACGCGCCCGATCGCGATCGTGAGCGCGCCGAGCGTGAGGATATTCAGCGAGTAGTGGGCCGCGAACAGTCCGATGAACGTGATGAGGAGCGAGAGCGGGATCGAGACGGCGGTGACGAGCGTCGAACGCACCGAGAGCAGGAACACGAGGATGGTCAGGACGGCGAATCCGAGGCCGAGTGCGCCCTCGGTCGTGAGGTCCCGGATCGACTTCTCGATGAACGGCGCCTGGTCGAACACGGTCGTGAGCTTCGCGTTGGAGCCCAGGTCGGAGGCCAGCTGGGGGAGGGCGGCGCGCACGGCGTGCGAGATCGCCACCGTGTCACCCTCGGGCTTCTTGGTCACCGACAGCGCGAGCGTCGGCTTGCCGTCGGTGCGGGTGATGGACGTCGCGGCGTCGTCCTCGATGGCGACGGCGGCGACGTCGCCGATCGTCGTGGGCTGCTTGGCCCCCGCCAGCGGCAGTCCCTTGACGGCGTCCGTCGAGTCGACGGGGCTGCCCGCCTGGAGGGAGAGCGTCTTGCCCTGCTCGGTCACCGTGCCGATCGGCACAAGGGCGCCGTTGTTCTGCAGGGCGGTGCGGATGGCGCCCACGTCGACCCCGCGCGCGGCCATGGCGGCGGGATCCGGCTGGATCTGGAGGTGCTGGGTGGCTCCGCCGGTCACGTCGACGCCGCGCACACCGTCGATCTTGGCCAGCTTCGGGACGGCCTGCTGGATGAGCTGGGTGTCCAGCTCGCTGAGCGGCTTGTCGGAGGAGGCGGCGATGAAGACGATCGGGAAGTCGCTGATGCTTCCCGCGAGTGTGTTGGGCTGGGCGTCTGCCGGCAGCTGGGACTTGACGTTCGAGATGGCCCGGTCGATCTGGTTCCGTGCCCTGTCCAGGTTGGTCCCGTACTGAAAGGAGAGGCGGATCGTGGACACCCCCGTGCGCGAGGTGGAGGCACTGCTCTCGAGGCCTTCCACCGCCTGCAGCGCCTTCTCGAGGGGCTGCCCGATCTGCTTGTCGACCACGTCGGGGGAGGCGCCCGCCATGGCGGTGACCACGGTCAGCTGCGGGAACTCGATCGAGGGGATGAGCTCCTGTTTGAGGCTTCCCGCCGTGATCACTCCGAAGACCGAGGCGAACACCATGATGAGCGCGATGAGCGCCCTGTTCGCCATGGACAGGCGGGCGAGCCGGAACATCGGTGGCCCTTTCGCGTGGGAGGTGGATGGGTAGCGAAGGGCCCGCGTCCTCAGGCGAGGACGCGGGCCGAGGGCAGGCCGGGCGTCAGTGCGCGGCGGCGGCGAGGCCCAGGGACGCGGCGGTGCTCGCGGCGACCTCGGCCGCGAGTTCCGGATGGTCGTTGAGCTTGACGCCGTAGCCGGGCATCATCTCGGTCAGCTTCGGCTCCCAGCCCTTGAAGTCCTTCGGGAAGCAGCGCTGCATGAGCTCGAGCATGATGGGCACGGCCGTGGAGGCGCCGGGGGAGGCTCCGAGGAGGGCGCCGATCGAGCCGTCACGGGAGGTGATGACCTCCGTGCCGAACTGCAGGACGCCGCCCTTGGACGCATCCTTCTTGATGATCTGGACCCGCTGGCCCGCGGTGATGAGGTCCCAGCCCTCGCCCGCAGCTTCGGGGAAGTACTCCCGCAGCGCGTCGAGCTTCTTCCCGCGGCTCTTCGCGACCTCCTTGATGAGGTACGCGGTGAGGTCCATGTTGTCCTTCGCGACGGCCAGCATCGGGATGATGTTGCTGGGCCGGATGGAGAGCGGCAGGTCCAGGAGGGAGCCGTGCTTGAGGAAGTTCGTGGAGAAGCCGGCGTACGGGCCGAACAGCAGGGACCGCTTGCCGTCCACGTACCGCGTGTCGAGGTGCGGGACGGACATGGGGGGCGCACCCACCGACGCCTGCCCGTAGACCTTGGCGTTGTGCTGGTCGACGACGGACTCGACGGTGCTGCGCAGGAACTGGCCCGAGACGGGGAACCCGCCGTAGCCCTTGCTCTCGGCGATGCCGGACGCCTGGAGCAGGTGCAGGGCGCCGCCGCCCGCGCCGACGAACACAAACTTGGCGTGGATGCCGCCTCGCTCGCCCGAGTCGCCGTGCTTGGTGGCGACGCTCCATCCGCCGCGGGTGCGCTGGAGGTTGGTCACGTCGGTGCCGTAGTTGACCTCGACGCCATTGCGCCCGAGGTACCCGACGAGTTCCTTGGACAGGCGCCCGAAGTCGACGTCGGTGCCCTCGGCCACGCGGGTCGCCGCGACGCGGCCGGCGCCGCGGCCGTTCATCACGAGCGGTGCCCACTCGGCGATCTGGGCCGGGTCCTCGCTGTACTCCATCGTCGAGAACAGGGTGTTGGGGTGGAGGGCCTCGTAGCGGGCCCGGAGGAAGTCCGCATGGGCATCGCCGATGACGAAGCTCATGTGGGGGACGTTGTGGATGAAGCCCGTGGGATCGCCGATGCTGCCGTCGTCGACCAGATGGGACCAGAACTGGCGCGAGAGCTGGTAGCCCTCGTTGATGCCCAGTGCCTTGGCCGGATTGACCGACCCGTCCTTGGCCTGGGGCGTGTAGTTGAGCTCGCAGTATGCGGCGTGCCCCGTCCCCGCGTTGTTCCAAGGGCCGGAGCTCTCGAGCCCCACTTCGTCGAGGCGCTCGAAGAGCACGATGCTCCAGCTCGGCTCGAGCTTCTTGAGGAATGCGCCGAGGGTGGCGCTCATGATGCCCCCGCCGATCAGGACGACATCGGCAGATCGGGTGGTGGAAATGAAGGTCACTGATCGTCTCCCTGCACAAATGGACCAGTGGCAGAATATCCCTCGGCTCCCCGGATCGCTAAATCCTTGCTCCCCGATGAGTCAAGACCCGTAGCCCGTCTTTTTTTGATCCGTTGCCGGCGGTCAGCTTCCGCTGAGCGTCACGTGGTTGAAGGTCTCGTTCAGCACGGGCGACGTCGGGTAGGTCGCCACACGCGCGGAGACCGCCACCGCGGAGATGGGGAAGGCGATGGGGACAGCCGGCGCGGCCGACCCGAGCTGGGCGTTGATGTTCTGGTACGCCTGGGTGCGCTCGGTCCCGTCGGGAAGGCCACGGGCCCGTTCGATCTTGCTGAAGATCTGGGCGTCGAAGAAGCCGAATTCGCCGTTCTTCGCGCCGAACAGGGGTGAGAGGAAGTCGTCGGGGTCGCCATAGGATCCGTAGCGGCCGAGCAGGTGGAAGGCATGGTCTCCCGGTGCCGTGACCTTCTGGAGATAGCCGTCCGACCATTCCACGGGGACCGGCTTGATGTTGAGCCCGATCAGGGTCAGCTGCGCGGAGAGGTCCGCGTAGACCTTCTCGGGGCTGGGCAGGTACAGCCGGGTGACGTTGCGGGGGTAGTAGAACGGTAGTTCTTCGCCCTTGTACCCGGCCTCGCTCAGGAGCCGCTTGGCCTTCTCGGGGTCGTAGCCGGGAAAACCGCCGGGGGTGTTGAACCCGCTGAGCTTCGGGGGAAGGAACTGGAAGGCGGACTTGGTGTCCTCGAGGAAGTAGGCCTTGACGACGGCGTCCTTGTTGATGGCCATCGAGATGGCCAGCCGCACTTTGTCGTTCTGCAGGAGGGGCACGGACTGGTTCATTCCGAGGTACATGACGGAGAACGGGTCGCGGCGCACCACCTGGAAGCCCTTGCGGACGAGGCTCTCGATGTTCTCGGTCGTCACGCCGTCGTACCCGTCGACCGTTCCCGCCACGAGGGCCTGGAGCCGGCTCTGCGGCGTGTCGTAGACGACGAACGAGAGGTGGCCGATCTGCCCCCGGGGTCCCCAGTAGTCCGGCGACGCTTCGAGGACTACGGAGCCTCCCGTCCACGAGCGGAACCGGAACGGCCCCGTTCCCACGGGGTGCTGGGCGTAGCGGGAGATCATGGTCCCGGACGAGACCTGGTCCTCGACGTCCGCCGTGCCGGAGGTGAGCGCCGCCGGCGAGGAGATCGCGAAGGCGGGAGCGGTCATCGCCGAGAGGAAGCTCGTGAGCGGCTGCGAGAGGTCGATCCTGACCTCGTGCTCTCCCACCACGGTGCAGCCCTTGTAGAGCGAGAGCGACGCCTGGTCCGCATGCGCCCGGAAGACCGCAGTGAAGGCCAGGCCCGGATGGCTTGCACGGAACTGCGGGGAGAAGGCGAACCAGCGGTCGAAGTTGGCCTTCACGGCGGCAGCGTTGAAGGGCGTGCCGTCGTGGAACGTGAGGCCCTCGCGCAGCGTGAACGTCCAGGACAGGCGGTCGGAGCTCTGGCTCCACTTTGTGGCGAGCGCGGGGACGGGGGCACCCGTCTCGGGGTCGGTGCCCACGAGGCACTCCAGCACCTGCCGCGTGACACGCCACGACTCGATGTCCGAAGTCACCGCGGGGTCGAGAGCGATCGGCGGTGCGGGGGTGGCGAAGGTGAAGCTCGCAGTGGGGTCCCCGGTGCCGCTCGAGGTGAGGGAAGGGCTGGGGGAGGGCGACGGCGTGCAGCCGGCGAGGAGGAGTGCCGTCGCCGCTGCCTGGAGCAGCTCCCGGCGCCTGATCGTCCGCGAACTCGTCACGACGTCTTCATGCCTTTCGTTCTGTGCGCGAGGAGGGACTTGAACCCTCACGTCCTAGGACACAGGAACCTAAATCCTGCGTGTCTGCCAATTCCACCACTCGCGCGGAACCCCGCAGCGGCGGGAGAATGCCCGCGGGGCAACCCGATCAGTCTAGCGGGAGGATCTTGAGGTCACGGCGGAGCTTGGCGACGTGGCCCTTCGCGCGGACGTTGTACTGCGCGAGCTCGATCCGGCCGTCTGCGCCGATAACGAAGGTCGAGCGGATGAGCCCCTCGTACGTGCGGCCGTAGTTCACCTTCTCGCCCCACGCTCCGTAGGCCTCGGCGACGCGGTGGTCCTCGTCCGCGAGGACTCGGAAGCCGAGGTCGTGCTTGGCGGCGAACGCGGCCCCGCGCGCCGCGGGGTCGGGGGAGACGCCGAGCACTCTCAGCCCCGCGCCGGCCAGGCCGGCGAGGCTGTCCCGGAAGTCGCAGGCTTCCTGGGTGCAGCCCGGGGTATCGGCCTTCGGGAAGAAGTACAGGATCGTGCGCGTGCCCGCGAGGTCTGCGAGCGAGGTCGTCCCGCCCGTGGAGTCGGGGAGGGAGAAGTCGGGGGCGGCGTCGCCCACGGCAAGCCGGCGAGCGGGAGTCGGAGTCGTCACGAGCACGAGCCTAGCGGCCCCGCGCCTGCTGGGTCCCGCGCCGCCCGAGGGGGTTCGTCGAGGGTGACCGACCTCACTCCGGCGGCGCCCTGTGCCGATTTCGCATTTCCCCGGAACTCCGGTAGAGTTTCATGTCGTTGCGGGGCACGGAGATGTTCGAGACCGGCCCGCAGCGGAACGCGCCTCTAGCTCAACTGGCAGAGCAATTGACTCTTAATCAATGGGTTCCGGGTTCGAGTCCCGGGGGGCGCACCGATAACCCCTTCCGGCAGTGCGACAAGCATTGCGGAAGGGGTTTTTTCGTCCCTGTCAGATCCGTCTCCTGCACAGAACTATTCCGTCCGCGCAAATATCTGAGGGGTCCGTACCCACCGGCTAAGCAACGCCGCCGTCCTTGGGGCCGTACCTGGTCGGTGTCGCGAGCAGGCTCGGGTGTCAGCGTGCTATGAGCCGGCTGGGGCCGCGGTGCCTCCCGCGCAGTTCGGTCGAGGAATCCTCCCGGACCACGGTCCACACGCCGAGGGCGAGCGCGATCATGCTCGAGATGCCGATGAGCACAGCGTCCATGGGAGCCTCCTGCGGAAACCGCCGCTGGGACGGATTTGCCTATTGAACGACCCGCAGGCGCCGTCGTCCAGAGTCAGAGCCCGGCGAGCTCGCGGAGGAACTCGGCGAGGTCGTCTGCATCGTCTTCCTGGTCCAGGGCCCCCGAGCCGCCCGGGCCCAGGGTGCACGAGCGCCGCAGCGCGAAGGTGATGACGCGGCCCGTGCTGGTGGCCACGTCGAACGCGTTCGGCGCTGGCTCGCTGATGTACGCGAGATTGGTGATGTCGATCGTGGCAGGCTGTCCGAGGGGTGCGAGCGTTTCCCGGTGGAAGGGCACGGCAACCAGTTCGAGAGGGCGTCGGCGGTATCCCAGGAGGAGGCCCGACGGCGGGGGCGCACCGCGCCGTTCGTCTCTCACCGTGCCGCCGCACTCCGTGACGCAGACGAGGTTGTAGTCGCCGTAGTTGGGGATCTGGCTGTCGAAGACCCGGTGGAGGGCCGCCTTCAGCGCGGTGTCGGACCCGGGCACAGGCGCGCCCGCGGATGTGCTGCTCACGGCTGATCCTCCTTGCATCGCCCGGCCAGTCTACGTACCTCTCCCGGAATCCCGGTGTCCCTCTGTCGGAACCCGGAGCCGCGGCGTGGTCGACGGCGCCGGGCGGCACGGGCGCCCGGCATTCCCAGAGCGAGCCCGGCCGTGATCTCCATCACTCCTCGGTCTTAGACTGTCCCGCATGACCGAGCGCAGCGGGATGGACGGCACAGGAACAGCGACGGGCACGGGTACCGCGACGGGCACGGGTGCCGCGACGGGAGCCGCATCCGCGGACGGGGTTGACCCGAAGCCGCGCAGCCGGGTGGTGACCGACGGCATCCATGCCGCTCCCGCCCGGGGGATGCTGCGCGCCGTCGGCTTCGGAGACGAGGACTTCGCCAAGCCGCAGGTAGGGATCGCGAGCTCGTGGAACGAGATCACGCCCTGCAACCTCTCGCTCGACCGTCTTGCCATCGCGGCCAAGGAGGGGGTCCACGCCGCGGGCGGGTTCCCGATGCAGTTCGGCACCATCTCCGTTTCGGACGGCATCTCCATGGGCCACGTGGGCATGCATTTCTCCCTGGTGTCCCGCGAGATCATTGCCGACTCGGTCGAGACGGTGATGCAGGCCGAGCGGATGGACGGCCAGGTCCTGCTTGCGGGCTGTGACAAGTCCCTGCCGGGCATGCTCATGGCGGCGGCCCGTCTGGACGTGGCCAGTGTGTTCCTCTACGCCGGCTCGATCATGCCCGGGTGGGTCAAGCTCGAGGACGGCACGGAGAAGGACGTCACGCTCATCGACGCGTTCGAGGCCGTGGGAGCCTGCGCGGCCGGCAGGATGTCCCGCGGAGACCTGGACCGGATCGAGCGCGCGATCTGCCCGGGGGAGGGCGCGTGCGGGGGGATGTACACCGCCAACACCATGGCGAGTGCCGCCGAGGCCCTCGGCATGTCGCTGCCCGGCTCCGCTGCGCCGCCCTCCGCGGACAGGCGCCGCGACATGTTCGCCCACCGCTCCGGTGAGGCGGTGGTGAACCTCCTGCGCCAGGGCATCACGGCCAGGGACATCCTGACCCGCGAAGCGTTCGAGAACGCCATCGCGGTGGTCATGGCCTTCGGCGGCTCGACCAATTCGGTGCTGCACCTGCTGGCGATCGCCCGAGAAGCGGAGGTGGAGCTCGGCCTGGCGGACTTCAACCGGATCGGCGACCGCGTCCCCCACCTGGGCGACCTCAAGCCTTTCGGCAGGTACGTCATGTACGACCTGGACCGGGTCGGGGGAGTGCCCGTCGTCATGCGCGCCCTGCTCGATGCAGGGCTCCTGCACGGCGACGCGCTCACCGTCACGGGCCGAACGGTCGCCGAGAACCTGGCCGACATCGCGCCGCCGGACCCCGACGGCAGGATCGTGCGGGCCATGGACAACCCCATCCACCGCACGGGCGGGCTCTCCATCCTGCATGGCTCGCTCGCCCCGGAGGGCGCGGTGGTGAAGACTGCAGGCTTCGACGCGGACGTGTTCGAGGGGCGCGCGCGGGTCTTCGAGCGCGAGCAGGCCGCCCTCGACGCGCTCGACGCCGGGCAGATCGCCGCCGGGGACGTCGTCGTGATCCGGTACGAGGGCCCCAAGGGCGGCCCCGGCATGCGGGAGATGCTCGCGATCACGGGCGCCATCAAGGGCGCCGGGCTGGGCAAGGACGTCCTCCTGCTCACCGACGGACGGTTCTCGGGCGGCACAACCGGCCTGTGCATCGGGCACGTCGCGCCGGAGGCGGTCGACGCCGGTCCGATCGCCCTCGTGCGGGACGGGGACCGGGTCCGCGCCGACATCCCGAACCGCACCCTGGACCTCCTGGTCGACGAGGCGGAGCTCGCCTCCCGCGCGGAAGGCTGGGCGCCGCTTCCGGCGCGCTTCACCCGCGGGGTCCTGTCCAAGTACGCCAAGCTCGTGCACTCGGCGAGCGAGGGCGCCGTCCTCTCCTGATCTGCAGGGGATGCGGAGTGCGGATCGCGTCTGACGCGGACCGGACCCGACCTCGGATCGAAGTCTCACGTGGTGGATGTGCGTCCGCATCCTGAGACGGGTAGGGGCCAGATTGACACTCCAGAGCCCAATTGGCAAGACTGTGGGCATGCAGATCGTCTCGGCGAGCATGGTGCTCGATGTCGTCGTCCTTGTCCAGCGCGTGGCTCACTGAGCACGTCTGGCACGATCTGTCACGCGCAAACCCCTCGAGACGCCAGGCGGCCGGGGGGTTTTTCGTTTCTGAGCACAAAACCTTCGCCACGAAGATCCTAAGGAAGAGACTGATGAGCAAAGGAACGCCGATCAGCCCATCGCTGATGGCTTCGAAGCCGTCCGCGGCCAAGGCCGCGGATCCTGTCGACACTGTCGACTCTGCCTCTGCCGTCCTGGGGCCCAACCGTGTTGTTGAGCCCACAGAGATGACTGGATCTGAAGCAATTGTCCGCTCGCTCGAGGAACTGGGCGTGGACGATGTCTTTGGTCTCCCGGGCGGCGCGATCCTGCCGACCTACGACCCTCTGATGGCTTCGAAGATCAACCACGTGCTGGTGCGCCACGAGCAGGGCGCGGGCCACGCTGCCCAGGGGTATGCGATGGTCACCGGACGTGTGGGAGTCTGCATCGCGACCTCGGGTCCGGGCGCCACCAACCTGGTGACCGCGATCGCGGACGCGCACATGGACTCCGTCCCCCTCGTCGCGATCACGGGCCAGGTCTCGAGCAGCGTCATCGGCTCGGACGCGTTCCAGGAAGCCGACATCGTGGGCATCACCATGCCCATCACGAAGCACTCCTTCCTCGTGACACGCGCCGAGGACATCCCGCAGACCCTCGCCGAGGCGTTCCACCTCGCCTCGACCGGACGCCCCGGTCCCGTCCTGGTCGACGTCACCAAGGACGCCCAGCAGGCCAAGACGATGTTCAGCTGGCCCCCCAGGATCGACCTGCCCGGCTACCGGCCCGTCACCCGCGGCCACAGCAAGCAGGTCCGGGAGGCCGCGCGCCTCATCGCCGGCGCCTCCAAGCCCGTCCTCTACGTGGGCGGCGGCGTCGTCAAGGCGCACGCCTCCCAGGAGCTGCTCGCCCTCGCCGAGCTCACGGGCGCGCCGGTCGTCACGACGCTGACGGCGCGCGGCGCATTCCCCGACTCGCACCCGCAGCATCTGGGGATGCCGGGCATGCATGGCGGCGTGGCCGCGGTCACCGCCCTTCAGCAGGCCGATCTCCTCGTCACCCTCGGAGCGCGGTTCGACGACCGCGTCACCGGCGTCCTGAGCACGTTCGCGCCCAACGCCAAGGTCATCCACGCGGACATCGACCCTGCCGAGATCTCCAAGAACCGGACGGCGGACGTGCCGATCGTCGGCTCGGTCAAGGAGATCCTGCCCGAGCTCACGGAGGCCGTGAGGGCCAGCCGTGAGAAGGACGGCGCGCCGGACCTCACGGCGTGGTGGTCCTTCCTGGACAAGCTGCGCGAGGACTATCCCCTCGGCTGGACGGAGCCCGACGACGGACTGCTCTCCCCCCAGCGGGTGATCCAGCGCATCGGCGAACTCACCGGACCCGAGGGCGTCTACGTCGCGGGGGTCGGCCAGCACCAGATGTGGGCCGCGCAGTTCATCAAGTACGAGCGGCCGCATGCATGGCTCAACTCGGCCGGCCTGGGGACCATGGGGTACTCGGTTCCCGCGGCCATGGGCGCCAAGGTCGGCAACCCGGACCGCGTGGTCTGGGCCATCGACGGCGACGGCTGCTTCCAGATGACCAACCAGGAGCTGGCCACCTGCGCCCTGAACAACATCCCGATCAAGGTCGCGGTCATCAACAACTCCTCCCTCGGCATGGTGCGCCAGTGGCAGACGCTCTTCTACGACGGCCGCTACTCCAACACCGACCTGCAGACCGGCGCGGACACGGTGCGGATCCCGGACTTCGTCAAGCTCGGGGAGGCCTACGGCTGCGCCTCGTTCCGCGTGGAGCGCGAGGAAGACGTCGACACGGTGATCGCCAAGGCCCTCGAGATCAACGACCGCCCCGTCGTCATCGACTTCGTGGTCAGCCCCAACGCGATGGTCTGGCCCATGGTGCCCTCGGGCGTCAGCAATGACCTCATCCAGGTCGCCCGCAATTCCACCCCCGACTGGGAAGAGGAGGACTGAGCATGTCGCGCCACACCCTGTCCGTGCTGGTCGAGGACAAGCCCGGCGTGCTGACCCGCGTCGCGGGCCTCTTCGCGCGCCGCGCCTTCAACATCCACTCCCTCGCGGTCGGCCCCACCGAGGTCGACGGCGTCTCGCGGGTGACCGTGGTCGTCGACGCCGAGGGCGATCTCCTCGAGCAGGTCACCAAGCAGCTGAACAAGCTCGTGAACGTGATCAAGATCGTCGAGCTCCTCCCGGAGAACTCGGTCCAGCGCGACCACCTCCTCATCAAAGTCCGGGCGGACGCCGCGGCACGCCTCCAGGTCACCCAGGCCGTGGAGCTGTTCCGCGCCTCGATCGTCGACGTGTCCACGGACTCGCTCGTGGTGGAGGCCACCGGCACGAGCGAGAAGATCCAGGCGCTGCTTGCGGTGCTCGAGCCGTTCGGCGTGCGCGAGATCGTCCAGTCCGGCACCCTCGCGATCGGACGCGGCTCGCGCTCCATGAGCGACCGCGCCCTCCGCGCCAGCTAGCCAGCCCACCGGGCACCCCATACCTGAACAGAAAGTCAAGGAGACAAAGTGACCGAGCTGTACTACGACGACGACGCAGACCTGTCGATCATCCAGGGCCGCAAGGTGGCCGTGATCGGCTACGGCAGCCAGGGCCACGCGCACGCGCTCAACCTGCGCGACTCGGGAGTCGACGTCCGCGTGGGCCTCCAGGAGGGCTCCAAGAGCCGTGCCAAGGCCGAGGAGCAGGGCCTTCGCGTCCTGACCCCGCGGGAGGCCGCGGAGGAGGCCGACGTCGTCGTGATCCTCGCGCCCGACCAGGTCCAGCGCCACCTCTACGCCGACGACATCGCCCCGGCCCTGAAGGAGGGCGACGCCCTCGTGTTCGGCCACGGCTTCAACATCCGCTTCGGCTACATCCAGCCGCCGGCCGGCGTCGACGTCATCCTCGTGGCGCCCAAGGCCCCCGGCCACACCGTCCGCCGCGAGTTCGTGGCCGGCCGCGGCATCCCGGACATCATCGCGGTCGAGCAGGACGCCACCGGCAAGGCCTGGGACCTCGCCAAGGCCTACGCCAAGGGCATCGGCGGCACGCGCGCCGGGGTCATCAAGACCACCTTCACCGAGGAGACCGAGACCGATCTCTTCGGCGAGCAGGCCGTGCTGTGCGGCGGCGTGTCGCACCTCGTCCAGGCCGGGTTCGAGACCCTCACCGAAGCCGGCTACCAGCCGGAGATCGCCTACTTCGAGGTCCTCCACGAGCTCAAGCTCATCGTGGACCTCATGTGGGAGGGCGGCATCGCGAAGCAGCGCTGGAGCATCTCCGACACCGCCGAGTACGGCGACTACGTCTCCGGCCCGCGCATCATCACCCCTGCGGTCAAGGAGGCGATGAAGGAGGTCCTCGCGGACATCCAGTCCGGGGCGTTCGCGAAGCGGTTCATCGACGACCAGGACAACGGCGCCAAGGAGTTCCTCGCCCTCCGGGAGAAGGAAGCCGGGCACCCGATCGAGGCGACCGGCAAGGCGCTGCGGTCGCACTTCTCGTGGCAGCAGCAGGACGCCGACTACACCGAGGGCTCGGCCGCGCGCTGACCCCACCGCAGCGGCGGGCGCCCACGGCGTCCGCCGCTGTCCGTCCCACGAGGCGCGTGAACGCCGTCGTCTGTCCCACCCCGAAACCGCACCCCGTCCCGACTACACCGCTTCCGCTGATTTCCGCTCTTTCTGGAGAGGCACCACCCCCGTGACCAAGCCCGTCGTCCTCCTCGCCGAGGAACTCTCTCCCGCCACCATCGCCGCCCTCGGGCCGGACTTCGAGATCCGCCACACCGACGGCGCCGACCGCGCGCAGCTCCTGCCCGCGATCGCCGACGTCGACGCGATCCTCGTCCGCTCCGCCACCCAGCTCGACGCCGAGGCCATCGCCGCTGCGAAGAACCTCAAGGTCATCGCCCGCGCCGGCGTCGGCCTCGACAACGTCGACATCAAGGCCGCCACCCAGGCCGGCGTCATGGTCGTCAACGCCCCGACCTCCAACATCGTCTCGGCGGCCGAGCTCACGTGCGGGCACATCCTCTCGCTCGCGCGCAACATCCCGGCGGCGAACGTCTCCCTCAAGGGCGGGGCGTGGAAGCGCTCCAAGTACTCGGGCACCGAGCTGCTGGACAAGAAGCTCGGCGTGATCGGGCTCGGGCGCATCGGAGCGCTCGTCGCGGCGCGCATGCAGGCGTTCGAGATGGAGGTCCTCGCCTACGACCCCTACGTGACGGCGGCCCGCGCGGCACAGCTGAACGTCAAGCTCGTCACGCTCGACGAGCTGCTCGCCCAGAGCGACTTCATCACGATCCACATGCCCAAGACGCCCGAGACCGTGGGCATGCTGGGCAAGGACGCGTTCGCGAAGATGAAGCCCACCGCGTACGTGGTCAACGTGGCCCGCGGTGGCCTCGTGGACGAGGAGGCCCTCGCACAGGCCCTCGACGACGGCCAGATCGCCGGTGCCGGCATCGACGTCTTCGCCAAGGAGCCGAGCACCGACCTGCCGTTCTTCGAGCACGAGAACGTCGTCGTCACCCCGCACCTGGGCGCCTCCACCGATGAGGCCCAGGAGAAGGCCGGCGTCTCCGTGGCCAAGAGCGTCCGCCTGGCCCTCGCCGGAGAGCTCGTTCCCGACGCCGTCAACGTCGCCGGTGGCGTCATTGCCCCGGACGTGCGCCCGGGCATCCCGCTCATCGAGAAGCTCGGCCGCATCTTCACGGCCCTCGCCCACGACTCGGTCACGCAGATCGACGTCGAGGTGGCCGGCGAGATCGCGAGCCTGGACGTGAAGTCCCTCGAGCTCGCCGCGCTCAAGGGCGTGTTCATGGACGTCGTCTCCGAGCAGGTCTCCTACGTCAACGCGCCGGTCCTCGCCGAGCAGCGCGGCGTCGCCGTCCGCCTCCTGACCACGACCGACGCCGAGGACTACCGCAACGTGCTCACGATCCGCGGGCTCCTCCAGGACGGGACGCAGGTCTCGGTCGCGGGCACCCTGACCGGCCCGAAGCAGGTCCAGAAGATCGTCGGGATCAACGGCTACGACGTCGAGATCCCGATCTCCGAGCACCTCGTGGTGATGTTCTACTCCGACCGCCCGGGCGTGATCGGCACCATCGGCCACATCCTCGGCATGAACGAGATCAACATTGCCGGCATGCAGGTGGCACGCGCCGATGCCACCGGCACCGCGATGGCCCTGCTGACTGTGGATTCCGCGATCCCCACCACGGTCCTCGAGACCGTCAAGGGCGAGATCGGGGCGACCGTGCTCCGCGAGGTCGACCTGGCCGACTAACGGCCGGGCAGTGACGGCCGGGCAGTGACCCTCTCCGCGGCCAGCCCAGCCGCCCACGACGGCGACCCCCACCGAGTGCGGTGGGGGTCGCCGTCGTCCGTGGCCCCGGCCGGCGCTTTCGCGAGCAGCCGCCTCTTCCGGTAATTTCTAAGGGTGACGTCCGCATCCGGGAAGACTCCCTTCTACCTCACCACCGCCATCACCTACCCGAACGGTGCCCCGCATATCGGGCATGCGTACGAGTACATCTCGGCGGATGCGATGGCCCGCTTCAAGCGGCTCGACGGCTACAACGTCTTCTTCCTCACGGGCACCGACGAGCACGGGCTCAAGATCGCCCAGACCGCCGAGAAGGAGGGCATCACGCCCAAGGAGTTCGTGGACCGGCAGGCAGACGTCTACCGCGACGTCCACGAACTGCTGGGCACGAGCTACGACAGGCTCATCCGCACCACCGACTCCGACCACTACGCCGCAGCGCAGGACATCTGGAAGCGCATGGAGGCCAACGGCGACATCTACCTCGGCAAGTACGAGGGGTGGTACTCGGTGCGGGACGAGGCGTTCTACCCCGAGGACGAGACGGTGGTGCGCGACGGCGTGCGCTACTCGAGGGAGACCGACACCGAGCTGACGTGGACGGCCGAGGAGAGCTACTTCTTCCGCCTGTCCGCCTATCAGGACAAGCTCCTCGCGTACTACGAGTCGCACCCCGAGTTCGGCGCTCCGCAGTACCGGTTCAACGAGGTCATCTCGTTTGTGAAGCATGGCCTCGAGGACCTGTCGATCTCCCGGACGTCGTTCGACTGGGGCGTCCCCGTCCCCGACGCCCCGGGCCACGTGATGTACGTGTGGGTCGACGCGCTGACCAACTACCTCACCGGCGTCGGGTATCCGGACACCGAGTCCGAGCAGTTCCGCACCTTCTGGCCTGCCGACGTGCACATCATCGGCAAGGACATCTCCCGCTTCCACGCGGTCTACTGGCCCGCCTTCCTCATGAGCGCCGGCCTCGAGCTCCCTCGGCGCGTCATGATCCACGGGTTCCTGCAGAACAACGGCGTGAAGATGTCCAAGTCCCTCGGCAACGTCGTGGCGCCCGCGGACATGATCGCCCAGTACGGGCTCGATTCCGTGCGGTACTTCTTCCTGCGCGAAGTGCCCTACGGCGCGGACGGCAGCTACAGCCACGAGGCGATCGTGGGCCGCATGAACGCGGACCTGGCCAACAACCTCGGCAACCTCGCCCAGCGGTCCCTCTCGATGGTCGCCAAGAACCTCGACGGTGTGGTGCCGGAGCCCGGCGAGTTCGCCGAGGCGGACCGTGCCGTCCTCGCCGCCGCCGCCGGGCTTCTCCCGGCCGTCCGGGGCTTCTTCGACCGTCAGGAGTTCTCGCGCGCTCTCGAGGCCGTCTGGGCCGTGCTCGGCGATACCAACGCGTACTTCGCGGACCAGGCTCCGTGGGTGCTGCGGAAGACCGATCCGGACCGGATGGCGACCGTGCTGTACGTGACGCTCGAGGTGGTCCGGCAGGTCGCCGTGCTCGTCCAGCCGGTGATGCCAGAGTCCGCCGGGAAGCTGCTCGACGTCCTGGGCCAGCCTGAGGGGGAGGCGCGCCAGTTCGCGGCGCTCGACACGCCCATCGCCCCCGGCACCCAGCTTCCCGCACCGGCTCCGGTCTTCCCGCGGTACGAAGAGCCCAAGGACGTGTGACGCCGCGCGCGGCCGCCGATTCACGCCCGGCCGCGTGGGGTACGTTCCTGACATGGTGTCACTCGGATCCCCACGGGGCCTGCCAGCGGATGCTCCTGGGGAATCCCGTGCGGGGGCCGGCTTCGAGCAGGCTGCGCGCGAGGCTGCCGCCGAGTGGCCCGAGCACGCGCTGGAGTTTGCGCGAACGCTCGGCACCGCGGCTCCCTTCCCGGGCGAGGGCAGGACGCGGGAGCTGTGGGAGCTTCTGGCCGAACTCGGGGCCGCGGACCTCTCCGTCGCGCGGGTCGTTGAGCCCCACCTCGACGCCCTCGCCATCCTCCGGCAGGCGGGCCTCGGCCCACCCGAAGCTGGGAGCGTGTGGGGCGTCTTCGCGGCCGAGGCCCCGGGAGCCCGTCTCGAGGTCCGCCGGACGGGCGACGGGTGGCAGCTGCTCGGCACCAAGCCCTGGTGCTCCCTCGCGGGCGCGCTGAGCCACGCCGTCGTCACGGCGCACACCGGGCCGACCACGAGACGCGCCTTCGCCGTAGCGCTGGGGCAACCGGGGATCACGGTCCGTGAAGGTGGCTGGCATGCACTCGGGCTCCCCGGCATCCCGAGCGGCCCCGTCGAGTTCGACGCCGTGCCGGCGGAGCCGGTGGGCCCGGACGGCTGGTACCTCGAGCGGCCGGGCTTCGCGTGGGGCGGGATCGGCGTGGCCGCCGTCTGGCACGGCGGCGCCCTTGGGGTGGCCAGGCGGCTGTGGGCTGCTGCCTCCGAACGGACCCCTGACCAGCTTGCCCTCGCACACTTCGGCTCGGCCGACCTCGCCCTCGGTGCGGCCCATGCCGTCCTCGCCGCGGCCGCCGGAGCAGTGGACAGCGGCCAGGCCGAGGCGGAAGCCGGGGCGCGCCTCGCCCTACGGGTCCGCGGAACTGTCGCCGCTGCCGCCGAGCACGTCCTGACGATCGTCGACCACGCACTCGGGCCCGCGCCGCTCGCCTTCGAGGCCGAGCACGCACAGCGGGTCGCGGACCTGAGGCTCTACCTGCGCCAGCACCACGCCGAACGCGACGCCGCCGCCCTCGGCCGCGCCCTGCTCGAGGCGGGGGAGCAGCCATGGTGACCTTCAACCACCTCGACACCGGCACCCCCGAGGACTCCTGGCGCATGGACCGGACTCTTGCGACAGCGCCGCCGCCGGACCTCACCGGGCTGCGGGCCCTCGTCGTCCTCGCCGCACACCCCGACGACGAGACGCTCGGCGCGGGCGGCCTCATCGCCCACGCCGCCCGGTCCGGCGCCGCGGTCCACGTGATCGTCGCCACCGACGGAGAGGCATCCCACCCCGACTCGCCCACGCTCACCCCTGCGCGGCTCGCCGAGGTCCGGCGCCGGGAGGTCAAGGCCGCGCTGGCAGCGCTCGACCCCTCTGCAGCCCTCCGCTTCCTCGGCCTGCCCGACGGCAGCCTCGCGGAGCAGGGCGGGGAGCTTGAGCGCGAGCTCGGAATGGCCCTCGGCGACGCCGTCGGTGGCCCGGGCGCCTCCGGCGAGGGGACCGGCGTCGTGCTCGCCGCGCCCTGGCGGGGCGACGCGCACACGGACCACGACGCGGCGGGGGCAGCGGCGGCGCGCGCGGCGAGGAACGCCTCCGTGACGCTCCTGGAGTACCCGGTGTGGATGTGGCACTGGGCCGAACCGGGAGATCCGCGCGTTCCGTGGGCCGACGCCCGGCGGCTCGAGCTCGACGCCTCCCTCAGGAGCGCCAAGGAGCAGGCCCTCGCGATGCACGCGAGCCAGACAGCCCCCCTCTCCGTCCACCGCGGGGACGAGGCCCTGCTCAGCCCAGGCATGCAGGAGCACTTCGAACGGGACTACGAGATCTACTTCGCCACGCCCCCGCGCAGCGCCCGGGCGACCTTCGACGCGGTGCATGCGGCGAGCCCCGACCCCTGGAACTTCACCACGAGCTGGTACGAGCGGCGCAAGCGGGCCGTCACCCTCGCCGCACTTCCGGCGCCACGCTACCGGCGCGCGCTCGAGGTGGGCTGCTCCATCGGTGTGCTCACCGGCGAGCTCGCCCAACGCGCCGACGAGGTCGTGGCGACAGACGTGAGCCCGCTCGCCCTCGAGCGGGCTGCCGAGCGGCTGCCGCATGCCGCGATCCGCTGGGAGAACCGCCGCCTGCCGCAGGACTGGCCCGAGGGCGCCTTCGACCTCATTGTCGCCTCCGAGGTCGGCTACTACTTCAGCCCGCCGGAGCTGGACGAGTTCGTGCAGCGCTGCCTCGAGAGCCTCACGGACGACGGCGCGCTGGTCGCCTGCCACTGGCTCGGCGCCATCGACGGCTGGCAGCTCAACGGCGAGGACGTCCACGCCCGGCTGCGCGCCGAGGGCGCCCTGGACACCATGGTGCACCACCGGGAACGGGACTTCCTCCTCGAGGTGTACGCCAAGGCGCCAGCGGCATCCGTCGCCCAGCGCGAGGGCCTGCCATGACGCGGGGCACCTGGTGCTAGCGCGTTCGGTCATCTCGGAGGTCGTCGTCGTGGTCCCGGCCAAGGACGAGGAGGACCTGCTGCCTGCGTGCCTCGAGTCGGTCCTGCGGGCCGCCCGGGTTCTGGCCGAGGAGGCGCCCGCCGTCGGCGTCGGGGTGACCCTGCTGCTCGATGGCTGCACCGATGGGTCGGCTGGCGTCGCTGCCCGGTGGCCCCAGGTCCGCGCAGTCCATGCCGAGGCCGGGGGCGCCGGTGCGGCGCGGCGCCTGGCCGTGGAGCATGCCCTCGTCCAGGCTGCCTCCCGCGCGGAGCGCGTCTGGATCGCCACGACGGATGCGGACAGCCGCGTACCGCGGGACTGGCTCGTCGAGCATCTCGCTCTCGCGGAGTCCGGCGTCGGACTCGTGCTCGGCACGGTCGAGCCAGACCCGGCCGATCTGGACGCGGAACGCCTCGCCGCATGGCACGCTGCCCATCGGCTCGCCGACGGCCACGGGCATGTCTTCGGCGCGAACCTCGGCGTGCGGGCAGACGCCTACCTCGCGGCGGGCGGATTCCCCGTGCGGTCCTCGGGCGAGGACACGGCGCTCGCCCTCGCCGTCAAGGCCCTCGGCGTCCGCTGGCGTGCGACCGACGGGTGCCGGGTCGTCACGTCCGGACGCCTGCGAGGGCGGGCTCGGGGAGGGTTCGCCGACTACCTGACCGCCTCGGCTCCGCTCCCCAGCGCGTAGGCGCACGGCAGTCGGCTGGCCGGCGGGCGCGCCGTCCTTCGTCCGTATTCCGAGACCGATGTGACCAGCATATGGATGCCGAGATTAGGCTTGACCCATGACGCAGACGCAGCTTGACCTCGCAGTGATCCCCGGAGACGGCATCGGCCCCGAAGTGACGGCGGAGGCGCTCAAGGTGCTCCATGCGGCCCTCGCCGGCACAGGCCTCGAGGTCAAGGAGACGCGCTACAGCCTGGGCGCTGAGCACTGGCTCGCCACGGGGGAGACCCTCGGCGAGGAGACGCTCGCGGACATCCGGGGGCGCGACGCGATCCTGTTCGGCGCCGTGGGTGCTGCCCCCGGGGACGCACGCATCCCGTCGGGGATCCTCGAGCGGGAGGTCCTGCTCAAGCTGCGCTTCAGCCTGGACCACTGCGTGAACCTGCGGCCGTCCCGCCTGTACGCGGGCGTGCCGAGCCCGCTGGCGAACCCGGGCGAGATCGATTTCGTCGTGGTCCGCGAGGGGACAGAGGGCCCCTACACCGGCAATGGCGGCGCCCTGCGGGTGGGCACCCCCCACGAGATCGCCACCGAGGTCTCGGTCAACACGGCGTTCGGTGTGGAGCGTGTGGTTCGTGACGCGTTCCGCCGGGCGGCAGGCCGCCGCAACAGGCTCACGCTCGTCCACAAGCACAACGTCCTCGTCAACGCCGGCCATCTGTGGCGCCGCACCGTCGAGGCCGTCGCGGCCGAGTTCCCCGGCGTCGAGCACGACTACCTGCACGTCGACGCCGCGACCATCTTCCTCGTCACCGACCCGTCCCGCTTCGACGTCATCGTCACCGACAACCTGTTCGGCGACATCCTCACGGACCTCGCCGGTGCGGTCACCGGCGGCATCGGACTGGCCGCCTCGGGCAACATCAACCTCGACGGGACCGCGCCGTCCATGTTCGAGCCGGTGCACGGCTCGGCCCCCGACATCGCGGGCCAGCAGAAAGCTGACCCCACGGCGGCGATCCTCTCGGCCGCGCTCCTGCTCGAGCACATCGGCCAGCCGGAAGCGGCCGCCCGCGTGCAGGCCGCGGTCAAGGCGGACGTCGAGGCGCGCACGCCCGGCGAGTCCCGCACGACGGCCGCCGTCGGCGATGCGATCGCGTCCCGCCTCTAAGGCCCCTGACCCCTTGAGGAGCCCCGCTTCCCGGCGGTGGCGCAGGCGTAAGCTGGTGGCACTGGCAGGCCCCGGGCCTCGCGGCAGTGGCGCTGCGCGCCCGAACGATGTGGAGGAATCATGACTCAGAACGCCCTCGGCGTTGAATTCACACGGAGGCTCTCGGAGAACCCGAAGACCGCCGAGGAGCGTGCGGCTGTCCTGGCGAACCCGGGATTCGGCGACTACTTCACCGACCACACGGCCGTGATCGACTGGAAGGTCGATGCCGAGGGCAACGGCGGCTGGTCGAACGCCCGGATCGAGCCGTACGGCCCCATCGCCATGGACCCCGCAGCGGCCGTCCTGCACTACGGCCAGGAGATCTTCGAGGGACTCAAGGCCTACCGCCACGCCGACGGCACGGTCTGGACGTTCCGCCCCGAGGCCAACGCCCGCCGCTTCAACAAGTCGGCCAAGCGCCTCGCGCTGCCGGAGCTTCCCCCGGAGGCGTTCATCGAGTCGCTGCGGCAGCTCGTCTCGGTGGACAAGGACTGGGTCCCCGACGGCGACGGGGAGTCCCTCTACCTGCGCCCGTTCATGATCGCCATGGAGGCGTTCCTCGGCGTGCGTCCGGCCCGCGAGGTCTCATACCGCGTCATCGCCTCCCCGGCCGGAAACTACTTCGGCGGCGAGCTCAAGCCCGTCTCCATCTGGCTCTCCGAGAACTACGCGCGCGCCGGGCACGGCGGCACGGGCGAGGCGAAGTGCGGGGGCAACTACGCGGCGTCGCTCGCAGCACAGATCGAGGCGGAGGAGAACGGCTGCAAGCAGGTCCTGTTCCTCGATCCGACCAACGACAACGCCGTGGACGAGCTCGGCGGCATGAACGTGTTCTTCGTCTTCACGGACGGCACCGTCGTCACGCCGGCGCTCAACGGCAACATCCTGCACGGAGTCACGCGCGACTCGGTCCTCCAGCTCGCCTCCGACCGCGGGCTCACCGTCCAGGAGCGCAAGATCACCATCGACGAGTGGCGCCAGGCCGTCGCCGACGGCACGCTCGCCGAGGTGTTCGCGTGCGGCACGGCCGCCGTGATCACGCCGATCGGGGAGCTCAAGACCAAGGACGGCTCGCTCGTCACCCCGCCCCTCCCGGCGGACTCCGTCGCCATGAGCATCCGGGAGCAGCTCCTGGGCATCCAGACCGGCACGGTCGAGGACCTGCACGGCTGGCTCACCCAGCTCGCGTAGTCCGCGCTGGAGGGGCGGGGGCGGGGTCTCCGCCCCCGCCCCGCCCGCGATAGGGTGATGCCCATGCGCATTGCCCGTTGTGTCACCATTTCCGGCTCCGATCCGGCCCCCTTCTACGGAGTGGTCCAGGGGGAGCCCGGCCGGGAGAAGGTCGCGGTCATCAAGGGCGACCCGTTCTTCAACGGCGTCGAGCCCACCGGCGAGACCCACCCCCTCGACGACGTCCGGCTCCTCGCCCCGATCATCCCGCGCAGCAAGGTCGTGGGGATCGGGCGCAACTACGCGGACCACGCGAAGGAGATGGGCAACCAGCTGCCCACCGAGCCGTCCATGTTCCTCGTGGCCAACACGGCCGTGGTGGGCCCCGGGGACCCGGTGGTGCTGCCCGAGTGGACCGAGGAGGTCTCCTACGAGGGCGAGCTGTGCGTGGTGATCGGCCGGATCTGCAAGGACGTCCCCGCCGAGAAGGCCGCGGAGGTGATCTTCGGCTACACGGTCGGCAACGACCTCACCGCCCGCGACAAGCAGCGCACCGACCTCCAGTGGGCCCGTGCCAAGTCCTTCGACACCTCCAAGCCGCTCGGTCCGTGGATCGAGACCGACCTCGACGTCGAGGACCTCCGGCTCACCACCACGGTGAACGGCCAGACCAAGCAGGCCGGCACCACGGCGGACATGGTGTTCGGCGTCAACGAGCTGGTCGCGGCCGTGTCCTCGGCCTTCACGCTCCTGCCTGGAGACGTCATCATGACAGGCACCCCTGCCGGCGTCGGCCTCATCCAGGACGGCGACCGCATCGAGGTCGAGATCGAGGGCATCGGCACGCTCGCCAACCCCATCGTGCGCCGGTAGGGGCCGCTGGGCGCGCGCACGACGCCGGGTGGGCGCCGAGCGCGTCGTCGTGCCTCCGGCGCCCACTCGCCGTCGTGCTCGCCGCGGAAGTGAGCGCCCCTAGAATGGGAGGCACTATGACTTCCTCGCCCGCAGCCCCCCTGCTCGACCCCGCCTCCATCCCGACCGTCACGCCGGACACCCCCGTGCGTGTGCGGTTCTGCCCGTCGCCGACGGGCACGCCCCACGTGGGGATGGTCCGCACTGCCCTGTTCAACTGGGCCTACGCGCGCCACACGGGGGGTACGTTCGTATTCCGGATCGAGGACACGGACGCGCAGCGGGACACGGAAGAGAGCTACGAGCAGATCGTGGAGGCGCTGCGCTGGCTCGGCCTGACGTGGGACGAGGGCATCGACGTGGGCGGCCCGCACGAGCCGTATCGCCAGTCCCGTCGGCTCGACCTCTATAAGGACGTCGCCGGGAAGCTCAAAGACGCAGGCTTCCTCTACGAGTCCTTCTCGAGCCCGGCGGAGATCGAGGCCCGGCACGTCGCGGCCGGCCGCGACCCCAAGCTCGGCTACGACAACTCGGACCGGGACCTCACGGACGAGCAGAAGGCTGCGTTCCGCGCCGAGGGCCGGGAGCCCGTGCTCCGCTTCCGCATGCCGGACGAGGACGTGGTCTTCAACGACCTCATCCGCGGCGAGATCACCTTCCGGGCCGGAACGGTGCCTGACTTCGTGGTGGTGCGCGCGGACGGCTCGCCGCTCTACACGCTGGTGAACCCCGTGGACGACGCCCTCATGGGGATCACCCACGTGCTCCGCGGCGAGGACCTGCTGTCCTCGACCCCGCGGCAGGTCGCCCTGTACTACGCGCTCCACGCGGTGGGCGTGGCCCAGTACATGCCGCTGTTCGGCCACCTGCCGTACGTGATGGGCGAGGGCAACAAGAAGCTGTCCAAGCGGGACCCCGAGTCGAACCTGTTCCACCACCGCGAGCGCGGCTTCATCCGCGAGGGCCTCCTGAACTACCTCGCACTTCTCGGCTGGTCCCTCTCCGCGGACGAGGACATCTTCAGCGTGGAGCAGCTCGTGGAGCACTTCGACATCGTGGACGTGCTGCCCAACCCCGCGCGCTTCGACGTGAAGAAGGCCGAGGCGATCAACGGCACCCACGTCCGCATGCTCGAGGCCGAGGACTTCCGTGCCCGACTCGTGCCGTACCTGCGCGAGGCCGGCATGGTGGGAGAGGCCCTGACGCCGCGGCAGGAGGAGATCCTCGCCGAGGGCGCGCCGCTCGTCCAGGAACGCATCGCCCTCCTGGGAGAGGCGCCCGAAATGCTCGGCTTCCTCTTCGCCGACGACTCGGCGATCGAGATCGCCGACGACGCCCGCAAGGGCATGCCGGCCAACCTCGCCGAAGTGCTCGACGCCGCCCTCGCGGCCCTCGAGCCGCTCACCGACTGGAGCGCTGACGCCATCCAGAGCGCGCTCCGCAGCGCCCTGGTCGACGGGCTCGGGATCAAGCCGCGCCTCGCGTTCGGCCCCGTCCGCACGGCGGTCTCGGGACGCAGGATCTCCCCGCCGCTCTTCGAGTCCATGGTGATCCTGGGCAAGGAGTCCTCGCTCGCGCGCATCAAGGCCTTCCGTGGCTGAGCTGCTCGCCTCGGCCGAGGCGGCGGAAACTCGGCCAGCCCACGACGGCGACCGCTCCGGCACGCAGTCGGCCGGCACCGCTCCTGCCCAGAACCCTGGCAGCACCGCGCGGGTAGCTGGCGTCCTGCTCGACATCGACGAGACGCTCGTGGACCTCGAGGGCGCCATGGACCGGGCGCTGCGGGAGGTGAGCGCGCCGCTCCTGCCGCATCTGGGCGAGGACGAGTGGGTGGCGTTCTGCCGGATCTTCACCCGGGGCTCGGACGACATCTACGACCGCTACATCGCCGGCGAGATCACCTTCGCCCAGCAGCGCGTCCTGCGTGCCGAGCGGTGCCTGGCCCACTTCGGCTCGGCCTTCGATTCCGGGGCACAGGCGGCGGGGTGGCTCGAGGCGTACGAGACGGCGCAGCCCTCTTACGTCCGGGCGTTCGCGGACGTCATGCCGTTCCTCGATGCCCTCGAGGCCTCAGGGGTGGCCTACGGCGCCGTGAGCAACAACGTGCATGACTACCAGCGGGCGAAGCTGGACACGGCCGGCCTGCAGCGCATCGGCGTTCTCGTGGGCATCGACGCCGTGGGGGCTGCGAAGCCGGACCCGGCGATCTTCCGCGAGGGCCTGCGGCAGCTGGGCACGAGCGCGGGGGAGACTGTGTACATCGGGGACAATCCGGCCCACGACGTCGTCGGGGCCGCGGGCGCCGGAATCCGCGGCATCTGGCTCAATCGGCGCGCCGCCGTACTGGAGGATGAGATGGCTGCCCTCGTCCGGGATGAGGTCTCTAGCCTGGCGGAGATCCCGGCGCTCCTCGGCCTCACCTGACGTTTCAGGACCGGCGCCGTCGATTTGGCGGGTGCCGGAGCATCGGGTACAGTAATTACTCGTGCTGAGGGGCACGGAGCGGGTCGCAGAGACGCGCAGAACCGGCCCGGAACGCGCTGTGGGATATGGTGTAATTGGCAACACTACGGTTTCTGGTACCGTCATTCTAGGTTCGAGTCCTGGTATCCCAGCTCCTGATCGCCGCTCTGCGGACGGACGGAATGCTCATGCACGAGCACGGTAAAGTACCACGGCCCCATCGTATAGCGGCCTAGTACGCCGCCCTCTCACGGCGGTAACGCGGGTTCGAATCCCGCTGGGGTCACGGAATGGGTTATCGGCAGTTGTCCGGACCCATCCCTTTGGATAGAAGCAGTGTGAGGCCCCATCGTATAGCGGCCTAGTACGTCGCCCTCTCACGGCGGTAACGCGGGTTCGAATCCCGCTGGGGTCACCTCGAGGAGGGCCCGGTCTTCGGACCGGGCCCTCCTGTTTTTCCCCTCAGCCGCTCCCGCTTTTCCCCTCAGCCGCTCCCGACGCCCGGTCCCCCGTGGCCGAACGGCCGTCCCCCGCCTGGGCCGCGGCGTCGTCCGTCCGGGCGGCCCTGGCTGGCATGATGGGGCTCGTGACCTCTCCTCTTCCCGCCGCTTCCTCCGACGCACTCACCGTCCTTGAGGGCGTCCGGGGACGTCTGGGGGAGGTGCGCCTGCCGCTGCCGATCGCGGGCGCTGAGGAGGCGCGTGCCGCCGTCGCCGGAGCGGTCGCCCAGCTCGACGACTACGTGCTGCCGCGGTACCGGAGCCTGGACGCGCCCCTGCTTGCGGTGGTGGGGGGTTCGACCGGCGCGGGGAAGTCCACGCTCGTGAACGCGCTGATCGGACACCCCGTGGCCCGAGCCGGAGCGGTGCGTCCCACGACGCGCCGCCCCCTGCTGCTGCATCATCCGGATGATGGCACATGGTTCGAGGACGCCCGCATCCTCCCCGGGCTCGCGAGGGTCCGTGCTGCGACGGGTTCTCCGGCGACGAGTGCACGGGAGGCTGGACCGGCGCCGGAGGCGGCGAACTCCATCGTGCTCTTGGCCGACGCGGCCGTACCCCGGGGGCTCGCGCTCCTGGACGCGCCGGACGTGGACTCGGTGGCGGACGAGAACCGGCGGCTCGCCGGCCAGCTGCTCGCCGCCGCGGACCTGTGGGTCTTCGTCACCACGGCCAACAGGTACGCCGACGCCGTACCGTGGAAGCTGCTCTCCGAGGCTGCCTCGAGGGACATCCTCGTCGCCGTCGTGCTGGACAGGGTGCCCGCCGAGGCCGAGGCGGAGGTGTCTGCCGATCTCTCCGCCATGCTCGGACGCGAGGGCCTCGCCTCTGCGCGTCTCTTCGTGGTGCAGGAGCACCGCCTTGACTCCCTCGGGATGCTCCCCGGCGCCGCGGTTGAACCACTGCGCGGATGGCTCACGGGCCTCGCCGCGGACGCGGCAGCACGCTCGGCGGTGGCCCGCAGGACCCTGGACGGCGCGGTGCGGGCCCTCGCGGGCAGAGTCGCCCGGACGGCGGACGCCCTGGACGCCCAGCACAGCGCCGCGGCGCAGCTCGCCGCCGACGCGGAGGCCGCCTACCGGGAGGCCCTCGCGCGCATCACGGCATCGACGCAGGACGGCGCACTCCTGCGGGGGGAAGTCCTCGCCCGGTGGCAGGACTTCGTCGGCACCGGGGAGCTCGTCCGCGGGATCGAGCAGGGCGTCGGACGGTTCCGAGACCGTGTCGGGGCGTTCTTCCGCGGGGAGCCGCCACCCGCGGCGAGGGTCGAGACGGCTATCGAGAGCGGGCTGCTCGCGGTGATCACCGATGAAGCCGGCACTGCTGCCGAGGACACCGACCGGAGGTGGCGGGCCGATCCGGCCGGCCGCGCCCTGCTGGGCGCCGACGACCTCTCCACCGCCACGGCAGGCTTCGAGGACCGCGCGGCGCGCGAGATCCGCGACTGGCAGGGCGCCCTCATCGACCTCATCCGCGCCGAGGGCGCGGACAAGCGCAGCAGGGCACGCTGGATCTCGTTCGGGGTCAACGGGCTCGGGGCGGCGCTCATGATCGTCGTGTTCTCGATGACCGGCGGCCTCACCCTCGCCGAGGGCGGGATCGCGGCGGGCACCGCGGTGATCGGCCAGAAGGTGCTCGAGGCCGTCTTCGGCGAGGATGCCGTGAGGCGCCTGGCCAAGACCGCTCGGGCAGACCTCACGGCTCGCTGCGGACGACTCCTCGACCAGGAGCGGGCGCGCTTCGACGAACGGCTCGCCGGCATTGCTGAGGACGGCGCCGCCGTCGCCGCCCTCAGGGCCGACGCTTCGCGCCTCGCGCAGCTCGGTGCCGGCACTGCCGAAGGCAAGGGCCTATGAGCCGGCACCGCGGGAAGGGCAGCGCGACCCGCCTCGATGCGCGCCTCGAGGCGCTCGACACGGCCCGGAGCCTCGCCGAGGGAGTCCTGCCGCAGGAGGACCTCGAGTTCGCCTACCGGACCCTCGACCGCGCGTCCTCGCGGCGGTCCCTCTCCGGCGACCACACCGTCGTCGGCTTCTTCGGCGCGACGGGCAGCGGCAAGTCCTCGCTCTTCAACGCAGTGCTGGGGGAGTCGGTGGCGCGGACGGCGGCCATCCGGCCGACCACGAGCGAGCCCCTCGCAGCGGTGTGGGGGACGGGCGGCAGCGGTCCGCTCCTGGACTGGCTCGAGGTGTCCCGCCGCCATGAGGCAGCCCCCGTGGAGGGGTTCGCGGACGAGGCCAGCGGGGTCATCATCCTGGACCTTCCAGACTTCGACTCGACCGAGTCCGCGCACCGCGCCGTCGTCGAGCGGCTCGTCGGCATGGTCGATGTCCTGGTCTGGGTCCTCGACCCGCAGAAGTACGCGGACCACGCGCTGCATTCGGGCTTCCTCGCGCCGCTGCGCCGGCAGGACGGCGTCACGATCGCCGTCCTGAATCAGGTCGACAGGCTCACGGCCGCCGACCGCGGCGACGTGCTCGAGTCCCTCCGCGGGCTGCTCGCCGCGGAGGGGCTGGGAGGCGTCCAGGTGCTTGAGGCCTCCGCGCGCACGGGCGAGGGCGTGCCGGCGGTGCGGGCCGTGCTGAGGAAGGTCGCCGCCGGGCATCGGGCCGCCTCGGAGCGCCTCTCCGGGGATGTTGCGGACGCGGCCGCCCGGCTGGCAGCGGCCTCGGGGGAAGGCGAGCCGGCAGGGGTCCGGCCTGCGGCATTCCGCAGGCTCGCCGAGGAACTCGCCGCCGCGGCGAACGTGCCCCTCGTGGTCGAGGCCGTGCGCGTCCACACGCGACGGGCAGCCGCCGCTCGCACCGGCTGGCCGCTCACGCGGTGGGTGAGGCGGCTCGGGAGGGACCCGCTCGTCCGGCTCGGTCTCGCGCGGCCTGACGCCGCGCCGCGGGTCAACCGCACATCCATGCCCGCGCCGTCGGCCGCTGAGCGCGCCCGGACGGACGCCGCGGTCCGCGCCTTTGCGGACGGCGCGAGCGAGGGGGCTCCCGGTCCATGGCGGGCTTTGGTCCGCGCCGCCGGACGGGAGGGCCGCGAGCGTCTGCCCGACGCGCTCGACCAGGCGGTGGCCGGAGCCGACCTCGGCGCAGACCGCCGATCGTGGTGGTGGTTCCCTGCGAATGCCCTGCAGTGGCTCGCGCTCCTCACTGCACTGGCAGGGGCGGCCTGGCTCCTCGTCCTCGCCGTGGTCGGCTATCTCCAGTTGCCCGTCCCGGAGGTCCCCCGCGCCCAGGGCTGGCCGCTTCCCACCCTCCTGCTGGTGGGAGGGATGCTCCTCGGCATCGTGCTTGCGCTCGTCCTCGCTCCCGTCGCGGCCCTGAGCGCACGACGGCGGGCGGCCAGGGCACGCCGCAGGCTCACCGCGGCGGTGCGCGCCGTAGCGGACGCCGAGGTGGTGGCCCCCGTCCAGGAGGCGATCGAGCGGTACGCGAGGTTTGCCGCCGCGGTCGGGCAGGCGCGCGGCTGACTGGTGCCGGCCTTGCTTCCGTCGGATTCCCGGGACGGTTGGTGCTTGGTCGGGACGGTCGGGACGGTCCGTGCTTGGTTGGGACGGCCGGTGCTTGGTCGGGACGGCCGGTCAGGCGAAGGCGTCGCGTACCTTGATCAGGGTCCGGAGGTTCCGGGTCGTCGTGGCCGCTTTGAACCTCGGCCTGGCCGTGGCCTTGGACATCGCCGAGTCCAGAGTGGCGCCCTTCGGGCTCAGCCATGCTGTCGCATACGGTGCGAGGCGCGTGCGCTCCGTCCCTGCCTCGGAGGTGGCCTCCCACAGCTCGTCCAGGGCATCGGGGGACGAGGAGAGCGTGATGTAGGAGTGGACGTCGGCGTTGTCGGGCGGGTAGGGGCAGTCCCTCACGAGGGACTCGACCTGGGTGCGCGTCAGGACAACGACCCAGGCGTCGTAGCCGAAGGCCCGGCGGAGGGCGTCTTCGACCTGGGCCTTGAGCTCCTCGCGGCTCAGATCGCTTGTGAGGACGGCGTTGCCGCTGGCCAGCAGGGTCTTGACGCCCGTGATCGCGAGCCCGGAGAGGGCGTCGCGGAGGTCTGCCATCCTGATGGTGATGCCCGCGACGTTGACGCCGCGCAGGAACACCGCGAATTCACCCATGGACGCGCCCCCGTCGTGCTAGTCGTTGCCCTTCCGCAGGGCCTCGGTGAGCAGCCGGGCCGCGTTGCAGACCACCTCAGCATGCTGACGCCCGGGTTGGCGGGTCAAGCGCTCGATCGGCCCCGAGATGGAGACGGCGGCGATCACGCGGCCAGAGGGTCCGCGCACGGGTGCCGAGACTGAGGCGACTCCCGGCTCGCGCTCGCCGAGCGATTGGGCCCAGCCGCGCCGTCGCACGCCGGCGAGCACGGTGGGCGTGAAGCGGGCGTGGTTGAGGCCCTCGAGGAGCCGGTCGTGGTCCTCCCACGCGACCAGGATCTGCGCCGCGGAGCCGGCCTTCATGCTCAGCTGCGTTCCCACCGGGATGGTGTCCCGCAGGCCGACCGGCCGCTCGGCGGAGGCGACGCACACGCGCCAGTCGCCCTGGCGCCGGAAGATCTGCGCGCTCTCGCCGGTGGCGTCCCTCAGCTGGACGAGAATGGGACCCGCCGCCGCTATGAGGCGGTCCTCGCCAGCGGCCGAGGCCAGCTCGACGAGACGCGAGCCGAGGACGAACCGGCCCTGCATGTCTCGCGCCACCAGGCGGTGGTGGACAAGGGCGAGAGCAAGCCGGTGGACGGTCGGACGGGCGAGGCCGGTAGCGGCGACGAGCTGTGCGAGCGTTGTCGGTCCGGCCTCGAGCGCATCAAGCACCAGCGCGGCCTTGTCGATCACACCCACGCCACTAGAATTGTCCATAACTTGATATTGACGTCTCAAAATCTGAGATGCAAGTCAACGGAGTGGCCAGCGGCATGCCCGCGCTGGTCCACTGGTACATAGGCAGCCACACCGCCTGCCGAGCCGGCACAGGCCCGGCGTCGGCGCACGTCTGGCACGAATCGGAGGGAGCAGGCCGTGGGACGCACACTGGCCGAGAAGGTCTGGGATGCGCACGTGGTGCGCAAGGGCGAGGACGGGCAGCCCGATCTGCTCTACATCGACCTCCACCTCGTGCATGAGGTGACCTCGCCCCAGGCATTCGAGGGCCTCCGGCTCGCAGGCCGCCCGGTGCGCCGTCCGGACCTGACGATCGCGACCGAGGACCACAACACCCCGACGGTCGACATCGACAAGCCGATCGCCGATCCCACGAGCCGGACCCAGATCGAGACCCTGCGGGCCAACTGCGCCGAGTTCGGGGTGCGCCTGCACTCGCTCGGCGACAAGGAACAGGGCATCGTCCACGTCGTGGGCCCCCAGCTCGGCCTGACCCAGCCCGGCATGACGGTCGTCTGCGGCGACTCGCACACCTCCACCCACGGGGCCTTCGGCGCCCTTGCCATGGGCATCGGCACGAGCGAGGTCGAGCACGTGATGGCCACGCAGACGCTCTCGCTCAAGCCGTTCAAGACGATGGCGATCACCGTCGAGGGGACGCTCAAGCCCGGGGTCAGCAGCAAGGACATCATCCTCGCGGTCATCGCCAAGATCGGCACGGGCGGTGGCCAGGGATACGTGCTGGAGTACCGAGGCTCGGCGATCCGCGCCCTCTCGATGGAGGCGCGGATGACCATCTGCAACATGTCGATCGAGGCCGGGGCCCGCGCCGGAATGGTCGCGCCCGACGAGACCACCTACGAGTTCGTCAAGGGCCGTCCGCATGCCCCTCAGGGCGCGGACTGGGACGCAGCCGTCGAGTACTGGGAGACGCTGCGCACCGACGACGACGCGGTGTTCGACGCCGAGGTCTTCCTCGACGCCGACGAGCTCGAGCCCTTCGTCACGTGGGGCACCAACCCCGGGCAGGGAGTCTCGCTCTCGGAGCGGGTCCCCGACCCCGACGGCTTCGCCGACGAGAACGCCAAGGCCGCGGGGCGCCGCGCCCTCGAGTACATGGGGCTCGAGGCCGGAACGCCGATGAAGGACATCCGCGTCGACACCGTCTTCCTGGGCTCGTGCACCAACTCCCGTCTTGAGGACCTGCGCGCCGCCGCCGAGATCGTCCGCGGACGCACCAAGGACCCGAACGTGCGCATGATGGTGGTCCCCGGATCCGCGAGGGTCCGCCTCGAGGCTGAGGCCGAGGGCCTCGACAAGGTCTTCACCGACTTCGGCGCCGAATGGCGCTTCGCCGGATGCTCCATGTGCCTCGGCATGAACCCCGACCAGCTGGCGCCGGGGGAGCGGTGCGCCTCGACCTCGAACCGCAACTTCGAGGGGCGCCAGGGCAAGGGCGGACGCACCCACCTGGTCTCTCCGGTGGTGGCGGCCGCGACCGCTGTGCGGGGGACCCTGTCCTCGCCCTCGGACCTCGCCCCCGTCACGGACCCCGCCGCGGCCGGCGCCGCTGCCTAAGGAAGGATTCGAGCCATGGAGAAGTTCACCACCCACACCGGCATCGGCGTCCCGCTGCGCCAGTCGAACGTGGACACCGACCAGATCATCCCCGCCGTCTTCCTCAAGCGGATCACCCGCACCGGGTTCGAGGATGCGCTCTTCTCGAGCTGGCGGAAGGATCCCTCGTTCATCCTCAACCAGGAGCCGTTCGATCGCGGCTCCGTGCTCGTGGCCGGCCCCGACTTCGGCACCGGCTCGTCCCGCGAGCACGCCGTGTGGGCCCTCAAGGACTACGGCTTCAGGGTGGTCCTTTCCTCGAGGTTCGCCGACATCTTCCGCGGCAACTCCGGCAAGCAGGGCCTGCTCGCCGCCGTGGTCGCGCAGGACGACATCGAGCTGATCTGGAAGGAGCTCGAGAACCACCCGGGCACGCAGATCACCGTTGACCTGGGCTCCAAGACTGTTGCCTGCGGGAACCTCGTTGCCCCCTTCGAGATCGACGACTACACGCGCTGGCGCCTGCTCGAGGGGCTCGACGACATCGGACTCACCCTCCAGCACGAGGACGAGATCAGCGCCTACGAGAAGACACGCCCTTCCTTCAAGCCGACGACCCTCCCGGCACGCAGCTGACGCGGGGCCGCCGGCGCGCCGGCCACGCGGCCGCGGGCGGGACTCGCCGATGGGGCTCGCGCGAGGGGTTTTCATCTCCCCACGCGCGAGCCCCTATGCTTAGCTGGGTCCCTGACCGGCGGGTCCGGAGTCGGCTCAGGGGACCAGTGAGGAAATAGGTGCAGATGAGCAGTGTCCTGACCATTCGCGGCGGCATCCCCCTGTCGGGGCGCGTGCGGGTCCGCGGCGCCAAGAACCTCGTGCCCAAGGCCATGGTGGCGGCCCTCCTGGGGAATGAGCCCTCCACCCTGCGCAATGTGCCGGACATCAAGGACGTCTCGGTCGTCACGAGCCTCCTGCAGCTCCACGGCGTGAGCGTTGAGGCGGACCCGGCTACGGGGGACCTGACCCTCGACCCCCAGTACGTGCGGACCGCGGCCGTCAAGGACATCGACGCCCATGCCGGCGACTCGCGCATCCCCATCCTCCTGTGCGGTCCGCTCATCCACACGATCGGGGAGGCCTTCATCCCCGACCTGGGCGGCTGCCGCATCGGCGACCGGCCCATTGACTACCACCTTGCAGTCCTGCGCCAGTTCGGGGCCGTCGTCGACAAGCGGCCCGGCGGCATCAGCATCTCGGCGCCGACCGGTCTCAAGGGCGCCAAGATCTCCCTCCCGTACCCGAGCGTGGGTGCCACGGAGCAGGTCCTGCTCGCGGCCACGCGGGCCGAGGGCATCACCGAGCTGTCAGGGGCCGCCATCGAGCCCGAGGTCATCGACCTGATTGCCGTGCTGCAGAAGATGGGCGCTCTCATCAGCGTCATGTCCGACCGCACCATCCGCATCGAGGGGGTGCCCGAGCTCGGCGGCTACACCCACCGGGCCCTCCCCGACCGCAACGAGGCGGCCTCGTGGGCCTCCGCCGCCCTCGTCACCGGGGGCGACATCTTCGTGGAGGGGGCCAGCCAGCGCGACATGGTCACGTTCCTGAACGTGTTCCGCAAGATCGGCGGCGGCCTGTCCATCGAGGACGAGGGGATCCGGTTCTACCACAAGGGCGGCAAGCTCTTACCGCAGGTGCTGGAGACCGACGTCCACCCCGGCTTCATGACCGACTGGCAGCAGCCGCTCGTCGTCGCGCTGACCCAGGCGGACGGCGTCTCGATCGTGCACGAGACCGTCTACGAGAACCGTTTCGGCTTCACAGAGGCGCTCGTCCGCATGGGAGCCACGATCCAGCTCCACCGCGAGTGCCTGGGCAGCGTGCCATGCCGGTTCGGCCAGCGCAACTTCCTCCACTCCGCCGTGATCTCCGGGCCGACTCCGCTCCACGGGGCGGACTTCAACGTCCCGGACCTGCGCGGGGGCTTCAGCCACGTCATCGCGGCGCTGGCGGCCGACGGCGTCTCCCGCGCCACCGGGGTCGACGTGATCCGCCGCGGCTACGAGCACTTCACCGACAAGCTCGAGGGGCTTGGCGCGGACTTCGACGTCGAGGAGGCCCAGTGACCGCCCCAGCCGCCCAGAAGCGGACCGAGAGCACCGGCGAGAAGATCGCGTTCGGCATCGCCGCCGCCATCGTGCGCCCGCTCATGAACCTCCTGATGGCCAAGGAGTGGCGCGGCACGGAGAAGCTGGACAGCCTGCCCGGGACGGGAGGCTTCATTGCCTGCCCCAACCACTGCACGGAACTGGACCCCCTCACGGTGGGGCACATGCTCTTCAACCAGGGGCGGCCGCCGCACTTCCTGGCCAAGGCCGGGCTCTTCAGGCCGCCCGTCCTGGGCCAGATCATGCGCGGAACCAAGCAGATCCCCGTGGATCGCGGCGGCGCCGGGGCCGGCACCTCGCTCAAGGTGGCCCGAGAGGTGGTCGAGGAGGGCGGTGCGATCATCGTCTACCCCGAGGGAACCCTGACCCGCGACCCGGACCTGTGGCCCATGAAGGGGCACACCGGCGCCGCGCGGCTCGCGCTCAAGACGGGTGCGCCCGTCGTCCCCATCGCCCATTGGGGTGACCACGAGCTGTTCCCGCGCTACTCGAAACGCCTCTACCCCTTCCCCCGGAAGAAGGCGGTCGTGTCCGTGGGGGATCCCGTGGACCTCAGCGACCTGCGCGACCGGCCCTTGGACAAGACGACGCTCGTCGAGGCGACCGAGCGCATCATGGCCGCCATCACCGCTCTGCTGGCGGAGCTGCGCGGCGAGGAGCCCCCCGCTGCGCGGTGGGACCCGTCCGAGCACGAGCAGCCCGCGTTCGGCCACGGCCGAGACCGCGGCAGGGACACCGAGCGCGGCGGAACCCAGGCGTGAGCGCTGAGGCCATCGCCGGGGACGTCCCCCAGACCGCGGCCGCCGTCTCCGGCGCGCCCGCGGGCCGTGGCGCACTCCGGAGGGTCGCCGTCATGGGAGCGGGAAGCTGGGGGACCACGTTCGCGAAGGTCCTGGGAGACGCCGCGGCGAGCCACGACGCCGAGCGCATCATCCGCGTGTGGGGCCGCAGCCCCGAGGTGGTCGCTGACATCGCTGGCCACCGGAACACGAAGTACCTCGACGACGCCGTGCTGCCCGAGTGCATCACCGCCACTACCGACCCGGCAGAGGCCCTTGAGGGCGCCCAGCTGGTCGTGCTGGCCGTTCCGGCCCAGTCGCTGCGCGGACAGCTGGCCGCATGGGGCGCGCACGTGCCGCGCGACGCCGTCGTGCTCTCCCTCATGAAGGGCCTCGAGATCGGCACCGACAAGACGATGAGCGAGGTCATCGCCGAGCTCACCGGGCTCCCGCGGCGCCAGATCGCGGTGCTCTCGGGGCCCAACCTCGCGATGGAGATCGCCCGGTCCCAGCCCACGGGCGCCGTCGTGGCCTGCTCCGACCACGAGACCGCGCAGTGGATCGCCGAGTCCTCCACCGCCCCGTACTTCCGCCCCTACATGAGCACGGACGTGATCGGCGTCGAGATCGGCGGGATCGTGAAGAACGTGATCGCGCTGGCCGTCGGCATGTGCGAGGGCAAGGAGATGGGCGACAACACGAAGGCCACCGTCATCACCCGCGGCCTCGCTGAGACCACGCGGCTCGCGATTGCGCTTGGCGGCGACCTCACCACCATGTCCGGCCTCGCGGGCCTCGGCGACCTGGTGGCCACCTGCTCGTCCAAGCTCTCCCGCAACCACACGGCGGGCCGGCTCCTCGGCCAGGGTCTCTCGGTGGACGAGGTGGGGGAGCGCATGACCCAGACGGCCGAGGGCATCAAGTCCGCGGCCGTCGTCCTGGAGCTGGCCAAGCGGCATGGCGTGGACATGCCGATCACCGCGGGCGTTGTGGCCGTCCTGAGGGGCCAGCTCCCGGTAGACCAGCTCGAACCCCTGCTGCTCGCGCGGCAGCTCAAATCAGAAGGCGACTAGAAGCGTGACAGACACCTCGAACCGCAAGACGCGTGTGGCCCTCCTCTTCGGCGGGCGCTCGAGCGAGCACGCCGTGAGCTGCGTGACCGCCGCGGGCGTCATGGGTGCGATCGATCCCGAGAAGTACGAGGTGGTGCCCATCGGGATCACCCGCGATGGCCAGTGGGTCCTCTCCCAAGGCGACTGGCACCAGTGGGCGCTCAACACAGGGCACCAGCCGCGGGTCGAGCCGAGTGAGGCCACGGTGCGCCTTGCGGAGTCCGACGGTGCCGCACGCCTCGTGGTCACCGAGCCCAACCAGGTCCCGCGCGAGCTCGGTGACGTCGACGTCGTCTTCCCGCTCCTGCACGGTGCCTTCGGGGAGGACGGCACGGTGCAGGGCCTCCTCGAGCTCGCGGATGTGAGGTATGTGGGTGCGGGTGTGCTCGCCTCGGCCGTGGGCATGGACAAGCACTTCATGAAGGTCGCATTCGAGGCCGCCGGGCTCGCCGTCGGCCCCTACGTCACGGTGACCGACAAGGAGTGGCGCCGTGATCCCCAGGCGGTGCGCGACGCCGTCGGCCGTCTCGGGTACCCGGTATTCGTCAAGCCGTGCCGCGCCGGCTCGTCAGTCGGCATCACGAGGGTCGATGGCCCGGAAGGGCTGGACGCCGCGGTCGCGGAGGCTCGCCGGCACGACCTCCGGCTGGTCATCGAGGCTGCGATCGTGGGCCGCGAGATCGAGTGCGGCGTGCTCGAGGGCCGTGGCTGCGATGCCCCGCGGACCTCGCTGCCCGGCGAGATCGTGGTCCAGGGCGGCACCCACACCTTCTACGACTTCGAGGCGAAGTACGTCGAGAACGACGCCGCCTCGCTCTCGTGCCCGGCCGACCTCCCGCAGGAGGCCATCGACCGCGTCCGGGCCCTCGCGGCCACAGCGTTTGACGCCGTCTCGGCCGAGGGCCTCTCCCGGGTGGACTTCTTCTACACGCCCGAGGGCGAGTTCGTGATCAACGAGATCAACACCATGCCCGGATTCACCCCGATCAGCATGTACCCGGCGATGTGGGCGGCCACGGGGATCGGCTACCGCGAGCTCATCGACGAGCTCATCCAGCTCGCCCTGGCCCGGCCCACCGGCCTGCGCTAGAGGGACGCCGGGCCCACGGGCACCGCGGGGCAGGAGGCCGGGAGGTCAGCCCCCCGCGCCCAGTGTCGCGAGGTCAGCCTGCCCGACGCAGTGGCGCGTGGCGGGGATCTTCGAGACTGCAGGCGAGAGGCTCGCGAGCACCGTCGCGGAGCTGATCCGCCCGGCATCCAGCAGCAGCTCGACGGCCGGCGAGCGGCCGAACGTCGTGAGCGTGTACGTGCCGCTGTCCTGCTGGGCGCCCGTCTGGCCCGAGGGTTCGCCTGAGGGTTGCGGGGCGGGCGTCGTCGCCCCGTCGGAGGACGGCCCGTCCTCCTTGATCACCCAGTCCACGCCATTGACGCTCACGCACCGGTCGGTGGTAGGGCCGGGGGACGCGACGCCGCAGCGGAGCACGACCGCGGAGGGGTCGCCCCACGCGGCGGTGGCCTGGCTCGTGGTGGTGCGGATGGCGGCGTCGCCAAGCGTGTCCGGCAGGGCGAGCATCACGGGCGCGCAGGCCGGGTTCGCGGCATCCGCGGCCGGCTGGACGGTGACGGCCGAGGAGCACCCGGCCAGGAGCGTGGCGACGGCCACCGCGGCCGTTGGGGCAAGGAGGCGGGAGACGGGGTGCTGACGGCGTGCGGGCATGCTTCTCTTCTCCGGGGGAGGGGGCCGTTCCAGCCTACCCCTGCAGGACGGGCCTCTTCGCGGGCGTGGGGGCGGATACGCTTGGGCCTGTGACCGATTCCCCACGACTCCAGCCCCGCGTGGGCGACCTGAGCGAGGGAGAACTCCTCGACCGCATCTTCCCCCGGCTGGCAGGGCTCGGCGATCCGATCCTCGGTCCCGGCGACGACGCCGCGGTGATCGCCGCGCCCGACGGCCGGGTCGTCGTGAGCACGGACACCCAGACCGAGGGCCAGGACTTCCGGCTCCTCTGGCCCAACGGCTACCGGAGCAGCGGCGCGGACGTCGGGTGGAAGGCCGCGGCCCAGAACCTCAGCGACATCAACGCCATGGGTGCTGTCGCGACGGGCATGGTCGTGAGCCTGACGCTCCCGCCGCAGACCGAGGCGGTCTGGGTCGATGACCTGGCCGATGGTCTCGTCGAGGCGATCCGCGCGCTCGGAGCGCCCGGCTGCACCGTGGCCGGAGGCGACCTCGGGCGCGGCAGCGAGCTGTCCGTGACCGTTACCGTGCTGGGGTCGCTCGAGGGGCGGCCGCCGGTGCTGCGTTCTGGCGCACGTCCTGGGGACACGGTGGCGATCGCCGGCCGGCTCGGAACGGCGGCCGCCGGGCTCTCCCTCCTCGAGCACGGGCCGCGGTACGGCGACCTCGGACCGGCCCTGCGCGAGGCGGTGCGCTTCCATTGCCGCCCGTGGCCCCCGCTCGCTGCCGGGCCTGCGGCGGCCAAGGCCGGCGCCAGCGCGCTCATGGACCTCTCGGATGGGCTCCTGAAGGACGGGGACCGCCTGGGCCGGGCCAGCGGCGTCGTTCTCGACCTCGACGAGCCCTCCCTGCGGGCGCGCGCGGCGCTCCTGTCCGAGCCGGCCGGAGTCCTCGGCGCGGACCCGCTCGCCTGGGTGCTCGGCGGGGGAGAGGACCACGGACTCCTTGCCGCCTTTCCACCCGCCTCACAGCTGCCGCGGGGGTTCGCTGCGATAGGCTCGGTGGTGCCGGCGGCGGGCGGCCCGGGCGGGGTAGCCGTCGCCGGGCGGCCTGCGCAACCGAGTGGATGGGATCACTTTGCACGTTAAGATCGCCTCGAACGCCGCCGCGATGCGCCGCTGGCTCGGCGACGCCGAGACGGCGCTGGCCAACCACAGCGACCGTCTCAACGCGATCAACATCTTCCCCGTCGCGGACGGGGACACCGGCACGAACCTCTACCACACGGTGCGGGTCGCGGCCACAGCGGCGGCGGCGACCGAGGGCACTGACCTCGGAGAGGTGCTGGGTGCGGCAGGCCAGGCTGCCATGGAAGAGGCATGGGGCAATTCGGGAACGCTCTTCGCCGTGTTCCTCGATGCCTTCGCCGCCGCGCTCGCGGGCCATCCCCGACTCAGCGGCCCTCTGCTCGCCCGGGCCCTCCACCGCGCCCAGATCCGGGCCTGGTCCGCGCTCAGCGAGCCCGTGGGCGGCACGATGCTCTCCGTTCTGGAGGCGGCTGCGGACGGCGCGGCGAGCGCCTGCGGGGCAGCAGGGAATGATGACAGCAACGTCGCTCTGCGTGCGGCCCTGGACGGAGCGCTCGAGGCCGCCGCTGGTGCTGTGGTGGCGACCGAGGGCCAGCTCGGGGTGCTCGCGTCGGCACGGGTGGTCGACGCCGGCGGTGTGGGCCTGCTGCTGGTGCTCGCGGCACTCCGGGGGGCCGTCCTGGGCGACGGGATCGCGGAGGAGGCCCTCGAGGCGCTCCACGGATTCAGGATCCAGGACCCCTACATCACCGCGGACCAGCCCGAGGCCGAGGGCGTCGAGATCATGTGCACGATCCAGCTCAGCCCGCTGGACGCGGCGAGCCTGCGCCAGCGCCTCGATGAGGTGGGGGAGTCGGTCATCATGAGCCCCGTCGGAGCCTTCGACGACGCGGCCGGCCTGTGCAGGTGGAGGGTGCACGTCCATGTCACAGACCCGGACGCTGCCCTCGAGCTGATCCGTGGGGTCGGCGAGCCCGAGCGGGTTGCGCTCACGGAGCTCCGTTCGGAAGACGCACCCGCAGGCGGTGCGGGCGACTTCGCGCAGGAGAACCGGCGTGCCCGCTGACCGTATGACCGATCTGGCCCGGCTCCTCGGAGGGGCCTCGGCCAAGAAGCTCAAGGACCACCTGGGGATCACCCTCGCCGGCGAGCTCCTCGACTACTTCCCCCGCCGCTACGCAGAACGCGGCGAACTGACCCGCATCGCCGAGCTGCCGATCGACACGGACGTGACACTGCTGGCCCGTGTTGTGAAGGTGACGAGCCGCGCCATGGCGACCCGGAAGGGCCGCATCACGGAGGTCATCGTCAGCGACGGGCTCGACGGGGCGCTGGACACGATCAGCCTGACGTTCTTCAACAGCTTCGCCGCGGCCAGGCAGCTCACTCCGGGCACGGTCGCCATGTTCTCGGGCCGGGTCGGCGCGTATCGCGGCCGCCTGCAGCTGACCAATCCCGACTATGTCCTCCTCGACGAGGCCTCCGGCACGGACGCGAGCGCGGAGGAGCTCGCGGACCGGCCCATCCCCGTCTACCCTGCCACCGCCAAGCTGCCGAGCTGGAAGATCGCCCAGTCCGTCGCCACCCTCCTGGGACAGCTGGACCTCGAGGCATTGACGGACCCGCTGCCCGCGTCGCTGCGGGCCCAGTACCGGCTTCCCGGGATCGCGGAGGCGTACCGGATGATCCACATTCCCGCCACGGCGCAGGAGTGGGCAGCGGCGCGTCGGCGGTTCCAGTACGAGGAGGCCCTCGTCCTGCAGACAGCCCTCGCGCGCCGGAAGGCACAGCACTCACTGCTGCCCTCGCGGCCCAGCCCGGCCCGGCGCGGCGGCCTGCTCGAAGCGTTCGACGCGCGGCTGCCGTTCACGCTCACGGACGGGCAGAGGCAGGTGGGGGAGACGCTTGCGGCCGAGCTCGCCGCCGACCATCCCATGAACCGGCTCCTGCAGGGAGAGGTCGGCTCGGGCAAGACGGTCGTGGCCCTGCGCGCGATGCTCCAGGTGGTCGATGACGGCGGCCAGGCGGCGCTCCTCGCCCCCACCGAGGTGCTCGCGGCCCAGCACTTCGAGTCCATTCGGCGCACGCTCGGTCCCCTCGCGCGCGAGGGGCTCCTCGGAGCAGACGACGGCGTCGAGGTAGTCCTGCTCACGGGCGGGCAGAGCGGTGGCGAACGCCGGCGTTCCCTCCTCGCGGCCGCGAGCGGTGAGGCCGGAATCGTTGTGGGCACTCACGCGCTCCTGTCGGAGAACGTCCAGTTCGCCGACCTCGGCCTCGTGGTGGTGGACGAGCAGCACCGTTTCGGGGTCGAGCAGCGCGACGCCCTGCGCGCCAAGAGCCTAGCCACCCCGCACCTGCTGGTCATGACGGCCACGCCCATACCGCGCACTGTGGCGATGACTGTATTCGGCGATCTTGAGACCTCTCTGCTCCGGGAGCTTCCGGCGGGCCGGGCGCCGATCGCCACCCACGTGGTGGGCCTGCTCGAGAACCCGTCGTGGGCGCGGCGCATCTGGGAACGGGCTCGGGAGGAGATCGACGCCGGGCGGCAGGTGTACGTCGTATGCCCCACCATCGGCGAGTCCGGCGAGGATGAGGGCGACCTCGAGCCGCTCGACGAGGCACCGCCGGGCGGGTCCGCCTCCGGCGCCGGGCAGG
This sequence comes from Sinomonas cellulolyticus, assembly GCF_014656475.1. Lineage (GTDB taxonomy): Bacteria > Actinomycetota > Actinomycetes > Actinomycetales > Micrococcaceae > Sinomonas > Sinomonas cellulolyticus. Next base: position 151,800 of record NZ_BNCM01000003.1, on the reverse strand, counting down.
AACGGCGCCCCGCCGCCTCGGTCACTGCGGTGCTCGCCCAGCTCACGGGGGAGCACGCTCTGGATGGGACGCGCCTCGGCGTGCTCCACGGACGCCTGGACTCGGCTGAGAAGAGCGCGGCGATGGACGCCTTCGCCTCCGGTGCGACCGACCTGCTCGTTGCGACGACGGTCGTCGAGGTCGGGGTGGACGTGCCGAACGCCACGCTCATGGTGATCCTCGACGCGGACCGCTTCGGGATCGCCCAGCTGCATCAGCTCCGAGGGCGGGTGGGCCGCGGTGGCCACCCCGGGACATGCCTCCTCGTGACCTCGCTCGAGCCTGGGCACCCGAGCAGGGCCCGCCTGGACGCTGTGGCCGCGAGCACCGACGGATTCGTCCTCGCGCAGAAGGACCTCGAAAACCGCCGCGAAGGGGACATCCTCGGTGCGACGCAGTCCGGCCGCCGCTCCACACTGCGGCTGCTGCGCGTGCTGCGCGACGCGGACGTCATCGAGCGTGCCCGGGGGGACGCCCTCGCGATCGTCGCGGAGGATCCCGGACTGGAGAGCCACCCCGCCCTGCGGGATGCCATCGACGCGTACCTCGAACCCGAGAAGGAGGTGTTCCTCGAGCGTGGCTGAGACAGTTCGGGTGGCCCTGTGAGCAGGATCATCGCCGGGATCTGCGGCGGAACACCCCTTGCCTCGGTGCCCGGCTCGGGGACCCGCCCCACGACCGACCGGGTCAAGGAAGCGCTGTTCTCCCGCCTCGAGGCACTCGGGATGCTCTCGCGCGCGCGGGTCCTGGACCTCTACGCCGGCTCGGGTGCGCTGGGGGTCGAGGCGGTGAGCCGGGGAGCCTCGACTGCCGAGCTCGTCGAAGCGGACGCGAAGGCGGTGGGGGTGTGCCAGCGCAATGCACGCACTGTCAACGACGCGGTGGGACGCCGGGCGGTGACGGTGCACCGGGGCAAGGTCGGCTCGTTCCTCGACTCGACGATTGAGGGCAGGCACTGGGACCTCGTGTTCATGGATCCGCCATACCCCTTGGGGGAGGAGCAGCTGTCCCGCGTGCTCGAGGCACTGGCTCCCCATCTGGCCGGGGACGCGCTCGTCGTCGTGGAGCGCTCCGCCCGCTCGCCCGAGCCCGCCTGGCCGCGCGGCCTCACGCACTATGCGGACCGCAAGTACGGCGAGACCCGCCTGTGGTTCGCGGAGCCTGAAGTGTCGGAGGCCGACGGTAGCGTGGCCTCATGACGTTCTCAGGGGCGATTCCGGGACTGCTCCTTGCGGCGCAGCCGCCGGCGGTGCTCCGGACAGCGGCCGACGCGGTGGCCCCGGACCCACACTGGTGGGAAATCGTGGCCGCGCTCGCCCCCGTGGGCACGCTCGCGGCCGCGGTCGTCGCGGCGATCGTGGGCCTGCGCACCCTCCGCCAGCGGTCCTACTCGGACCGGCGGGCAGAGTTCTGGCGCCGTGCTGAATGGGCCCTCGAGGCGTCGGTGTCCCAGGACGCCCAGCTGGCCGTGATGGGCACAATGGTGCTCGCGAGCCTCGCGAAGAGCGACCTCATCGCGAGCGACGAAGAGCTCGAGCTCCTGGACTCCGTCTGGGTCGAGCCCATCGCCGAGGCGGAGGAGGCCGGGCTCGACGAGGAGCTCGGCGACGATGCAGGCCCGGACGACGACGGCGCTTGGCACCCGCGATGACGGCGCGAGGCGTTCATGGACTGGGCGGCCCGCTCGGCGTGATACTGGAGGGGTACCCCTTGGGAGAGGAGACGCTGGTGAGCAAGCACGAGGCCGTCCCCGGAGACGCCGAGCAGCTTCCCGAAGAGCCGGCGCCGGAGCGGCGGTCGGCCTCGGACCGGCGCGTCCAGATCGCCGCCGCCAAGCTCCGTGTGGTGCTGGACGAGCGGCTCAAGCGGCCCACGCCCGAATGGGTCAAGCGGCTGGCGGAGCAGAAGCTCGCGAGCTGAGCTCCACCGTCCCGTCAGCCGGCCAGCGCATCGAGATCCGTCCCCCTCGCCAGGAGGGTCGGGTGCGGCCCGGCCGCGGTCAGGGCCGCGGTCCACTCCTGCGGCCACGGCTGCTGCAGGCCGACAGCCACGATGTTGCCGGGGAACCGGCCCGTGAACATCTCGGGCTCGGCGAGGGCGGCGACCTCGGTGAAGACCGACCGCATCGCTGCCAGCTGCGAGCGCACGAGGCTCAAGGGAGGGTCGTCGCCGATGTTGACCAGAAGTGCTCCGCGGTCGGACAGGAGTCCGGCGGCCTCGGCGTAGAAGTCGCGGTGGGCGATGTGCTCCGGCGCGGCAGGCCCGGAGAAGATGTCGAGCACCACGGCGTCGAACGGTCCGCGGGCGGCCACCTCAGGCAGCGCCCAGCGCGCGTCCCCGAGATGCACCGACAGGTCCGTGCCGGGGGCCAGGGGAAGCCTCTCGAGGACGAAGTCCGCGAGCTCCCGCTCGAGCTCGACGGCGGCCTGCACCGAGCCGGGCCGCGTCGCCTCGATGTACCGCGCAAGGGTGAGCGCGCCCGCCCCGAGGTGCAGGGCGCGGATCGGCTCGCCAGGAGGCGCCACCATGTCCACGACGTTCGCGATGCGGCGCAGGTACGCGTAGAACACGTGGGTCGGGTCCCCGAGGTCGACATGCGACTGCTCGGCACCCCCGATGGCGAGGACGTAGGCGCCGTCGACATGCTCGTCCGGCGCGACGCCCGCATGTGCCCCGATGCCCCGCAGGTAGCGCGTGCCCCCGGGCCCTTGGCCGCCGGCCCCGGACGGCCGCCTGGAGCTGCTCACACGAGGTCCGAGAGCCGGGAGAGCCGTGCGGCCGCCTCGGCCAGGAGCGGCTCCTTCTTGCAGAACGCGAACCGGAGCAGCGAGCGCGTGCGGCGCGCGCCGTCGTCGTGGCAGAACACGGAGACCGGGATCGCCGCCACCCCGATGAGCTCTGGGAGCCTGCGCGCGAGGTCCAGCGCGTCGTCGAACCCCAGCGGAGCCGTGTCCGCGGTGATGAAGTACGTGCCTTCCGGGACGTACACCTCCAGGCCGGCGGACCGCAGGCCCTCGGCGAGGATGTCCCGTTTGGCGGCGAGGGCGCGGGCGATCCCGTGGAAGAACTCGTCCGGATAGCCGAGTCCGAGGGCCACGGCCTCCTGGAACGGCGTGCCCGAACTGTAGGTGAGGAACTGCTTGATCGTCCGCACCCTCGCCACGAGTTCCTCGGGGCCCGCGACCCAGCCGACCTTCCAGCCGGTGAAGGAAAAGGTCTTCCCCGCCGAGGAGACGGTGAGCGTGCGCTCCGCCGCTCTCGGAAGAGAAGCGACGGGCACATGGGGTGCGCCGAAGACGAGGTGCTCGTACACCTCATCGGTGACGATCACGGCGTCGTGCGCCTCGGCGAGCTCGACGATCCGGCCGAGCACCTGTGGACCGAACACCGCACCGGTCGGATTGTGCGGGTTGTTCACGATGACGAGCCGCGTCCTCGGGCCGAAGGCGGCCTCGAGCTCAGCCAGGTCGGGCTGGAAGTGCGGCGCGTGGAGTGGGACGGTCACGTGCTCGGCGCCGGCGAGGGCGATCATGGCCCCGTAGGAGTCGTAGAACGGCTCGAAGGTGAGGACTTCGTCGCCAGGACCGGCGAGGGCCAGGACGGCCGCCGCGATGCCTTCGGTCGCGCCGGTGGTGACGATGACCTCGCGCCAGGGGTCCACCGCGATCCCGTAGAAGCGCTCCTGGTGTGCGGCGACGGCTTCCCGCAGCCGCGGGATGCCCTGGCCGGGCGCGTACTGGTTGGCGCCCCCGAGGATCGCCGCACGGGCGGCCTCGGCCATCTCTGCCGGACCGTCCTCGTCCGGGAACCCCTGGCCCAGGTTGATGGCGCCGTGGCGCACCGCAAGGGCGGTCATCTCCTCGAAGATCGTCACGCCCAGGGTGCCGTCCGGGCCGAGGAGGTTGGCTCCGGCAGCCGTGCGCCGCCACGCCGAGTGCTGCTCTCGGGTACTCATCCGCCCATGCTAGCCGCGCCCGGCGTCGGGACCCGCCAGCCCTGAGGGCATGCAGTATGTTGGCCGTATGCGACGCGCGGTGTGCCCTGGCTCCTTCGATCCCATCCACAATGGGCACCTCGAGGTGATCGCGCGCGCCGCCAACCTCTTCGACGAGGTCATCGTTGCCGTCTCGACCAACTACGCGAAGAAGTACAGGTTCGGGCTCGAGGAGCGCCTCACCATGGCGCGGCGGACCCTCGGGGCGATCAGCGGGATCCTTGTCGAGCCGATGGGGGAAGGACTCCTCGCCGAGTACTGCCGCGAGCGCGGAGCCAGCGCGATCGTCAAGGGGCTCCGCTCCTCCTCGGACTTCGACTACGAGCTGCCCATGGCGATCATGAACCGGCAGCTCACGGGCGTCGAGACGGTGTTCCTCCCCGCGGAGGCCCACTACGTGCACTTGTCCTCGACCCTCATCAAGGAGGTCCACGACCTCGGCGGCGACGTGTCGGAGTACGTTCCGCGGTCGGTTCTCGTCCGGCTCGCCGAGACGCGCCCCGAGCGCTGAGGTCCCGGTCCGCACGCCGGCAAGGGCATAGAATGGACGGGCACAGCCAGCAGCACGCCGTCGGCCCGAGGCTGGGGCGCTCCGTTTTGGGGCTTGCCGCCACAGCGGCTACGATGGTGTGTCGGTCTATGTTCTACAGGAGTTCTCATTAAGCGCGAAGCACGTTCGCCTTTGATGTTCGACGTCAAGGACCTCGGGCGGAGCCCGGGGACTATGCGGACCCTTGAAGAGCATGTACCAGCACCGAGGGACCTCGGTGTGGCGCTGATCGGAGTCAGGGAAGGATCCCCCGTGGATCTGGACCTGAAGTTCGAGTCGGTGCACGAGGGGATCCTGGTCTCGGGGACAGCGCACGTCATGGTGACGGGCGAGTGTGGCCGGTGCCTGGATCCCATCGAGTACGGACTCGACACCGAGGTGCAAGAGCTTTTCTTCTTCGAGGGCATGGGCTTCTCGGATGGAGAAGACGATGAAGAGCAACGTCGAGTCGAGCACGATTCCATCGATCTTGAGCCGGTGTTGCGGGACGCAGTAGTACCCCTGCTGCCGTTCCAGCCGGTGTGCCGGGACGACTGCGAAGGCCTGTGCTCCGAATGCGGAGTGCGCCTCGCGGACGAGCCGGGGCACCACCATGAGGTCGTCGACCCCCGGTGGGCTGCCTTGGCAGATCTGGCAAAGCCAGACCGGCGTGACGATGAGTAAGTGTTGGCACTTTAGAGAAATGAGTTAGTCGTGGCTGTTCCCAAGCGGAAGATGTCTCGCTCGAATACCCGCGCCCGCCGCTCGCAGTGGAAGGCCTCGGTTCCGACCCTGGTCAAGACTGTCGAGAACGGCCGCGTGACCTACAGCCTGCCGCACCAGGCCAAGGTTGTCACCGACTCCGCCGGTACCGAGCTCTTCCTTGAGTACAAGGGCCGCAAGGTCGCCGACGTCTGATCCGGCAGTCCTCGCGCATGAATCCTCATGACGAGCTTCTGAAGCGTCTCGGCGTCGACATCGACGCCGAGACGCTTCGTCTTGCCCTGACACACCGCTCCTACGCCTACGAGAACGGCGGAATCCCGACCAACGAGCGCCTCGAGTTCCTCGGCGACTCGATCCTCGGCTTCTCCGTGACCGAGCTGCTCTACCGGGAGTACCCCGACCTGAGCGAGGGCGACCTCGCCAAGCGCCGTGCCGCCGTCGTCAGCACGAGGGCCCTGGCCTCGATTGCCCGCCGCCTCGGCGTGGGGGACTTCATCCTCCTCGGCCAGGGCGAGAAGGTGACCGGAGGGAAGAACAAGTCCTCGATCCTCGCGGACACCATGGAAGCGCTCATCGGTGCGTCCTTCCTCTCGGGCGGTCTCGAGGCGGCGCGGCAGTTCGTCGTCGGGCTCGTCTCGCCGCTCCTCGCGGACGCCGCGGTCCTCGGTGCCGGCACCGACTGGAAGACGCACATCCAGGAACTCGCTGCGGCGCGCCAGCTCGGCGCCATCCACTACGCCGTGGTGGGTGAGGGGCCGGACCACGCCCGGGTCTACACGGCCACGCTGCTCATCGGCGGCACCCCGTACGGCACTGGAACAGGCAACTCCAAGAAGGAAGCCGAGCAGCAGTCCGCCGCGAACGCGTGGAGGGTTCTCGTACCCGTTCCCGACGGCACGGGGCCGCAGACTGCCGGATCCGCCCCCCTGCAGCTCGGCTGAGATGCCCGAACTCCCCGAGGTCGAGGTGGTCCGCCGTGGGCTCGCCGCCTGGGTCGCCGGGCGCAGCATCGAGTCCGTGCGCGTCCTCGACCCCCGCTCCGTGCGCCGCCATCTCCTCGGCCCCCAGGACTTCGCTGGACAGCTCGAGGGAGCACTCGTCCTGGACGCCGTGCGGCGCGGCAAGTACCTGTGGATGCCCCTCGCGGGCCCGGACGACCAGCCCGCGTGCCCCGAGTACGTGCCGCACACCGCGCTCCTGGCGCACCTCGGCATGAGCGGCCAGCTCCTTGTCGAGGACGCGGGGCAGCCGGTGGAGAAGCACCTCAAGGTCCGGCTTTCCCTCAGCGAGGCTGACGGCATGCCCGGTGAACTCCGCTTCGTGGACCAGCGCATCTTCGGCGGCCTCGCGGTGGTGCCTCTTGTCCCGACGCACGACGGCGGCCCGGGCGGCCGCTCGGAATCCCCCCGCCCGCTCGTCCCCGCAGAGGTAGCGCACATTGCCCGCGATCCTCTGGATCCGCTGTTCGACGTGGACCAGTTCCACGCCCGGCTGCGGTCGCGGCGCACGGGGATCAAGCGCGCCCTGCTTGACCAGGGACTCGTCTCCGGGATCGGCAACATCTATGCGGACGAGGCCCTCTGGGGCGCGGGGCTCCACTACGCCCGGCCCACCGACACGCTGCGCCGGCCCGAGACGGCCCGCCTGGTCGGCGCCGTGCGGGACGTCATGGACCGAGCGCTCGAGGCGGGGGGCACAAGCTTCGACTCGCTGTATGTGAACGTCAACGGCGCCTCCGGCTACTTCTCCCGTTCCCTCGACGCCTACGGCCGTGCGGGCCAGCCGTGCCGCCGGTGCGCCGCGGAGGGCAGAGCGGGCGTCATCGTGCGGGAGCAGTTCATGAACCGGTCCTCGTACCGCTGCACCCGCTGCCAGCCCGTTCCGCGCAACGCCCGCTGGTAGCGCCGGTTCTGTCGGTGCCCGGTGGCACAATGAGCGACACGAGAGGAGGCCGGCGGACCCTTGCACCTTAAGACGCTGACGATCCGGGGCTTCAAGTCCTTCGCCTCGGCCACCACCTTCGAGTTCGAGCCGGGGGTGACGGCCGTCGTCGGCCCGAACGGCTCCGGCAAGTCCAACGTGGTGGACGCGCTCGCGTGGGTCATGGGCGAGCAGGGCGCCAAGACGCTGCGCGGCGGCAAGATGGAGGACGTCATCTTCGCCGGGACGGCCGGCCGCCCTCCGCTGGGGCGCGCGCACGTCTCCCTCACGATCGACAACGCGGACGGCGCGCTCCCCATCGAGTACGCGGAGGTGACGATATCCCGCACGCTCTTCCGTGCCGGGGGCTCCGAGTACGCCATCAACGGCAGCCCGTGCCGCCTCCTGGACATCCAGGAACTCCTGTCCGACTCGGGCCTGGGCCGCGAGATGCATGTGATCGTGGGCCAGGGCCAGCTCGACCGCGTCCTCCACGCCACCCCTGAGGACCGCCGCGGCTTCATCGAGGAGGCTGCGGGCATCCTCAAGCACCGGCGCCGCAAGGAGCGCACCGTCCGCAAGCTCGAGGCCATGCAGGCCAACCTGTCGCGCCTCGGAGACCTCACCGCGGAGCTGCGCCGGCAGCTGGGCCCCCTCGGCAGGCAGGCCCGGGTCGCGCGGCGCGCACAGACCATCCAGGCCGACGTCCGCGATGCGCGGGCACGGCTCCTCGCAGACGACCTGGTGACGCTCCGCACGGCGATGGAGCAGGAGGAAGCGGACCACGGCGCCCTGGACGCGCGCCGGAAGGCGGTGCAGGCCGAGCTCGACGCCGGCCAGCGCGACCAGGCCGAGGCCGAGCGCTCCGCCGCCGCGGCCACCCCCCGCGTGAACTCCGCCCGCGAGACGTGGTATCGGCTCTCGCAGGGCCGGGAGCGCCTCCGGGCCCTCGGCTCGCTCGCCGAGGAACGCCGGCGGCTCCTGGGGTCCTCGGAAGCACCGATGCGCGGCAGGGACCCCGAGGCGCTCCAGCGACAGGCCGACGACCTCAGGCTCGAGCTCGAGGCCACGGCCGACACCGTCGAGATGAGGGCCGAGGCCCTGGCCGAGGCCGAGGAGGCGCGGGTCGCGGCGGAGGGGGCGGCCACCGCCGAGGACCGCAGGCACACGGCGCTTTTGAGGGCGCAGGCGGACCGCCGCGAGGGCCTCGCGCGCCTGGCGGGCCAGGTTGCTGCGGTGCGGAGCCGCGTGGAGGCCGCCGAGGGTGAGATCGGGCGGCTGCGCGAGAATCTCGCGGGCGCCGCGGAGCGCCAGCGGGCGGCCGAGAGCGACTACACCGCCCTCGAGAACCAGATCGCCGGCGTCGAGGCGGGCGAGGAAGACCTCGACACCGCGTATGAGGAGGCTGCCGCGCAGCTCGCCGAGGCCGAGGCAGAGCGTGAGGCGCTGCTCGAGCGCCGGCGCAGGGCTGCCGCGGCGAAGCAGGCGCAGGAGGCCCGGATCGAGGCACTGCAGGCTGGCTTCAAGGACCGCGACGCCACCGGAACGGTCGCGGCCTCGGCGCGTGGCGTCCTGGGCAGGGTGTCCGATCTCGTGCGGGTGGAGCCCGGCTTCGAGGCCGCTGCCGCCGCCGTGCTCGGCCCGTTCGCCGAGGGCCTTGCCATGGACGGGCCGGATGCGGCGCGGGACGCGCTCGAGTCGCTCCGGACGGAGGAGGGCGGCCAAGCTGCCCTGCTCCACCCCGTCTCTGGCGCGGACCCTGCGCCCGCGCCAGCAGGTCCCCACCAGGCCGGCGCTATTGCTGGGCCCGAGCGCAACGCGCTCCCTGAGGGGGCGTCCTGGCTCGTCGAGGCCGTCACCCCCGACCCGCGTGTCCGGGGGGCGCTCGCGCACCTGCTGCGGCAGGCCGTCGTCGTGCGCACGCTCGCCGAGGCGGCGGCGCTCACCGCCGAGCACCCCGAGCTCGTGGCGGTGACGTACGACGGCGATCTGGTCACCGCGGCGGGCATGCGCGGCGGATCGTCGTCGGCCCCCTCGACGATCGAGCTTCAGGGGCTGCTCGAGGCCGCGCGCGAGGCGCTGGCGGCCGCTCAGGCAGAGTATGAGCGCTGCGGGTTCGCGCTCTCCGGTGCCCAGGAGCGGGAGCGGGAGGCCCGCGAGCGCGCGGACGCCGCCCTGTCCGCCCTCAACGACTCGGACGCGCGGTTCGCCGCCGTCGCCGAGAAGCTCGCCGCCCTCGGCACCCAGCTGCGCGGCACCGCAGCCGAGGAGGAGAGGCAGCGGGCCGCCCTCGCGGCCGCGCAGGCCCAGTTGGACGTGGAGCAGGTCGCGCTCGAGGCGGCGGTCGAGCGGCTCGAGCTGGCCGAGGACTCGCAGGACGCGCAGGAGCCGGATTCGGGCGACCGCGACCGCCTCCAGACTGAAGCCGCGGCCTCCCGCGCGCGGGAGCTCGAGGCCCGCCTGGCACTGAGGGCCGCAGAGGAGCAGCACCGGTCGCTTCAGGCCCGCGTCCAGTCCCTCGAGCGTGCCGCCGAGTCCGAGCGAAGGGCGGCCGAGGAGGCGAGGCGGCGCGCGGAGCGCCGCGCACGGGAGGCGGCTCAAGCCGGGTCCGTGGCCGAGGCCGCGCGGAGGGGGCTGTCCCGCATGGACCGCGCTGTGGACGAGGCGGCCGGGACCCGGGACGAGGCCGAGGCGGCGCGTGCCGAGCTGGATGCACGGCTCGCCTCGCTGCGCGCCCGCAATGCCGAGCTCACCCGTGAACTCGCTGGCCTCAACGATGCAGCCCATCGCGACGAGCTCGCGAGGGCGGAGCAGCGGCTCCGCCTCGAGGCCCTCGCGGAGCGTGCCGTGGACGAGCTCGGCCTCGGCGCCGAGGAGCTCATCCGCGACTTCGGGCCCCACCGCTCCGTCCCCGTCCCCCAGGAGGACGGCGGGGACAAGTGGGCAGCCCTGCGCGTCGAGGTCGACGGCGAAGGCGAGCCCGTAGAGGCCGGTGTGCCGTTCGTGCGGGCCGAGCAGGAGAAGCGGCTGAAGAAGGCGGAGCGGGATCTCGCCGCGCTCGGCAAGGTCAACCCGCTCGCGCTCGAGGAGTTCGCGGCCCTCGAGGAACGGCACCGCTTCCTCGCGACCCAGCTCGACGACCTCCAGAAGAGCCGCAAGGACCTCCTGCAGATCATCGCCGAGGTGGACGAGCGTGTGCAGCGGGTCTTCGCGGAGGCGTTCGCGGACACGTCGGTGCAGTTCGAGAGGGTGTTCGGTCGCCTCTTCCCGGGAGGGGAGGGGCGGCTCGTGCTCACGGACCCCGACGACCTCCTCTCAACCGGCATCGAGGTCGAGGCCAGGCCCGCCGGGAAGAAGATCAAGCGGCTCTCCCTGCTCTCCGGAGGGGAGCGCTCCTTGACCGCCGTGGCCCTGCTCGTGGCGATCTTCAAGGCGCGCCCCTCGCCCTTCTACGTCATGGACGAGGTGGAAGCCGCGCTCGACGACACGAACCTGGGCCGCCTCATCACGATCTTCGAGGAACTGCGCGAGTCGAGCCAGCTGATCGTGATCACGCACCAGAAGCGCACCATGGAGGTCGCGGACGCGCTCTACGGGGTCTCGATGCGCGGCGACGGCGTCTCGACGGTGATCAGCCAGAAGCTCGATCGGGTCGCGGCCGACGCCTGAGCCGCGCCCGAGGCCCGGGGGTGCCCGGCGGGGCTATGAGAAGCTAGGAACCGTGACAGACCTATCCGCCCTGCTGCCCATCATCATCGTCGTCATCGTGGTCCTGATCGTCGCCGGGAGCGTCATCGGCCTCGTCAGCGGCCGCCGGAAGAAGATCGACTACACCGGTCCCCGCGACGCCAACGACCCGGTCATCACCCCCGGCCAGCCGAGCGTCCTCGACGCCGACCACGCCGCGCCCGGAGGCGTGGGCACCCTGCCGGCCCCGGCCGAGCCCGAGGGGGAGGTGCCGGCCGGCCAGGACACTGCCGACGTGCTCGACGAGGCCGTCACCGAGACGGTCCCCACCGAGACCCCCGCGCCGGTGGCGGGGCGCCTCCAGCGCCTGCGCGAACGGCTGGTCAAGAGCAACACCCTCTTCGGCAGGGGGCTCCTGGCCCTGTTGTCGAGCGACAGCATCGACGAGAACGTGTGGGACGAGGTTGAGGAGACCCTCCTGCTCGCGGACATCGGCACCGACGCGAGCCTGGCGCTCGTGGACACGCTCCGCGACCGGGTCAAGGTCATGGGCACGCGGAGCCCCGAGCAGGTCAAGGCCATGCTCCGCGAGGAGCTGGTGAGGCTGGTCGACCCGACCATGGACCGCTCGCTCAAGGTCTCCCGTGTTGACGGCAAGCCCGCGGTCGTGCTCGTGGTGGGCGTCAACGGCGTGGGAAAGACCACAACCGTGGGCAAGCTCGCCCGCGTCCTCGTGGCCGAGGACAAGGACGTGATCCTCGGGGCGGCGGACACCTTCCGTGCCGCCGCAGCCCAGCAGCTCGCGACGTGGGGCGCCCGGGTGGGCGTGCCCACCGTGAAGTCGGACGTCGACGGCGCTGACCCCGCCTCGGTGGCCTTCGAGGCCGTCAAGGCGGGCATCGAGCAGGAGTCCGACGTTGTCATGGTCGACACGGCGGGCCGCCTGCAGAACAAGGTGGGCCTCATGGACGAGCTCGGCAAGGTCAAGCGCGTCATCGAGAAGCAGGCCGAGGTGGACGAGGTCCTCCTCGTCCTGGACGCGACGACGGGCCAGAACGGCCTCACGCAGGCCAAGGTCTTCGGCGAGGTCGTGGACATCACGGGCATCGTGCTGACCAAGCTCGACGGCACTGCGAAGGGCGGCATCGTCGTGGCGATCCAGAAGCAGCTGGGCGTGCCGGTCAAGCTCGTGGGCCTGGGCGAGGGCCCGGACGACCTCGCCCCGTTCGATGCCGAGGCATTCGTCGACGCGATCCTCGCCTGACGTCGACCCGGACCCGCCGCGCCGGACGCGCGGCATCGGGACACACCGTCATTCCTCCCGGACGGCAGCGTGCCCCGGCGCGGCGTCCGTGTCGGGACGGAGCCGGTGGCGCCGGCCAGCCCACAGTGGCACCGCCGCGAGGAGGGATGCCCCGGACACGGCGAACGCCCACCCATAGCCGACCCTGTCTGCGAGGGCCCCGGCGACGAGCGGGCCCAGGATGCTGCCCACGTCCGAGGCCATCTGGAACACCGCGAGGGGCCGGCCGCCGCTGCGGTCCGAGCCGATGGTGTCCGCCACCGTGGCCTGGAGGGACGGGCCGAGGAAGCCGGCCCCGAAGCCGGCGGCAACTGAGAGCGCGAAGAACACCGGCTCCGAACCGCTCACCCCGAGGAAGGCGGTGGGAACGGCCGTCCACACGAGACCGACCAGGGCGACGGGCCGCCGGCCGAAGCGGTCGGACAGCCGGCCGGTGAAGGTGAGGGCGGCGGCCGTCCCGGCGGCGTAGAGGGCGAGCGCGATCCCAGCGGCCTGGGGGCCCGCACCGAGCGCGGCTGAGGCGAAGAGCGGTACGAGCGCCATCCGGATGCCGAAGGCCGCCCAGCCGTTGGCGAAGTTCGAGCCCACGGCCGCCCGGTACGGCGCCTCGCGCAGCGCCTCGGAGAGCTGTAGCGCGGGGCGGCCGCCCGACGTCGTGCGCCGGTGCGGCATGCTGCCGCGCCCCAGCAGCGCCTGGACCACGGCAGCCGCCACGACGAGCGCGGCCGCGTAGACGAGGAACGGCACCCGCAGGCCGAAGACGGCGAGGAGGCCGCCGAGCACGGGACCCGCGATGCTGCCCATGAGGAACGACGCCGCGTACAGCCCGCTCACGCGGCCGCGCGCCTCGGGCGGGGCGAGGCGCACGATCAGGCCCGAGGCCGAGATGGTGAACATGGTGGAGCCGATGCCGCCGAGCCCGCGCACCGCCAGGAGGGTCCAATAGTCCGGCGCGAAGGCGCAGGCCGCGCTCGAGGCGGCCACGAGCAGCAGGCCTGTGACGTACACGGGCCGTTCGCCGAGGCGGTCCACGAGGGAGCCTGCGGCCGGGGCGAGGAGGAGCCTGGACAGGGCGAACGCGCTGACGATCACCGAGGCCGCAGTCGCGCCCACCCCGAAGCTCGTCGCCAGCTGCGGCAGCACGGGAGCGACGAGGCCGAAGCCCACCGCGATGACGAAGGCCGCGGCGACCAGCACCCAGACGTCGCGGGGCACAGGGGTGCGCGGGGTGGTGCGGGGCATGGACCAACCCTAGCGAAACAGCCGCGAAACACCCCCGTGATCCAGCCTTAACGCGCAGGAGCGAGTTGTAACGGCGGTGCAATGTGGCCCGCGATCCGGCGAAACACCGGGGGAGGAATCTAGTGGCGAAAGGTCCCTCCACCGCTCGAAAGGCAGATGCCATGACCCCCACCCTCAGCGCGGGAGACACCGCCTGGGTGCTCGCCTCCGCAGCGCTCGTGCTGCTCATGACACCCGGGCTCGCGTTCTTCTACGGCGGTATGACGCGCGCAAAGAGCGTGCTGAACATGATGATGATGAGCTTCGGTGCGATTGCCCTCGTGGGCGTGCTCTGGGTCCTCGTCGGCTACTCGATGTCCTTCGGCACCGACGCGGCCGCCGGCCTTGTCGGGAACCTGGACAAGATCGCCCTCCACGGGGTCCTCTCCACTGGGGACGACATGCCGCTGGCCGGCACCATCCCAGAGCTCGCGTTCGTGGGCTTCCAGGGAGTGTTCGCGATCATCACCGTTGCACTCATCTCGGGATCGATCGCGGACCGTGCCAAGTTCGGCGCTTGGATGGTGTTCGCCTTCTTCTTCTCCATCCTTGTGTACTTCCCCGTGGCCCACTGGGTCTTCGACGCAAACAAGGACGCCAACGGCACCTTCATCGGCGGCTGGCTCAACGGCCTCGGCGTGATCGACTTCGCTGGCGGCACCGCGGTTCACATCAACGCCGGCGCGGCCGGCCTGGCGCTCGCCCTGATCCTGGGCAAGCGCCGTGGTTTCGGCAAGGATCCCAGCCACCGTCCCCACAACCTCCCCTTCGTGATGCTCGGCGCGGGCCTGCTGTGGTTCGGCTGGTTCGGCTTCAACGCCGGCTCCGCCCTCGGCGCCAACGGCGTCGCGGCCTTCGCCTGGATCAACACCCTCGTCGCCCCCTGCGCCGCGGTGCTCGGATGGCTCATCGTGGAGAAGCTGCGCGATGGCCACGCGACGTCCCTCGGCGCGGCCTCGGGTGCCGTTGCCGGCCTCGTGGCCATCACCCCCGCGTGTGCCGCGATCTCCCCGCTGTGGGCCATCATGCTCGGCCTCCTCGCCGGGGCGGTCTGCGCCCTCGCCGTCGGCCTGAAGTACCGCTTCGGGTACGACGACTCGCTCGATGTGGTCGGCGTCCACCTCGTCGGCGGCATCGTCGGAACGCTCTTCATCGGCCTCGCGGCGGGGCCCGGCGCGCCGTCCAAGGGCCAGGGCCTGTTCTACGGCGGCGGCTTCGAGCTCCTCGGCAAGCAGGCGCTCGGCGCGGGCTCGGTGCTGGTCTACTCCTTCGTCATCTCGCTGGTGATCGGCTGGATCATCTCCAAGACCATGGGCTTCCGGGTCTCGACCGAGGCCGAGGAGGCCGGCGTCGACATCGCGCTCCATGCGGAGACCGCCTACTCGAGCACATCGGGCGGTTCGGGCTTCCACCCGCTGGGCGCCAAGGCCGAGGCCGACGTCGCCGCATTCAACGCTGACGACCTCCTCGCGGCACCGCTGGAGAAGAACACCGAGAAGAAGGTCAAGGCATGAAGCTCATCACCGCGATCGTCCGCCCGGAGAAGCTCGATGCCATCCGCGAGGGCCTCGAGGCCTACGGCGTCCAGGGCCTCACCGTGAGCGCCGCGAGCGGCTACGGCCGACAGCGCGGGTACACCGAGGTCTACCGCGGCGCCGAGTACAGCGTCGACCTGCTGCCCAAGCTGCGGATCGAGGTGCTCGCCACCGACGAGCAGGCAGACGACATCCTCGACGTCATCATCACCACCTCCAACACCGGCCGCGCCGGGGACGGCAAGGTCTGGACGGTCGACGTCCACGAGGCCATCCGGGTGAGGACGGGGGAGCGGGGGGCCGCGGCGGTATAGCGGCCTCACGGCCAGTGCAGCGGACGACGGCGGCCCCACCCGCCGTCGTCCGCTCTCCGCGCGAAACACGGCGTTAACGCGCCGGTGACGCGCCTTAAACGCTGGGGAGAGTTCTGTAACAGGGCCGCAACACGCGCGGCGCGACGCCGAAACACCGGAACGGGATTCTTGAGGGGAACCGCGACACCGTCCCCGAAAGGCCTCACCCATGAACACTGGCGACACCGCCTGGGTCCTCGTCTCGGCTGCGCTCGTCCTCCTCATGTCACCCGGCCTCGCCATCTTCTACGGGGGCATGACACGCGTGAAGTCGATGCTGAACATGATGATGATGAGCTTCGGGGCCCTCGCGCTCGTCGGCATCCTGTGGGTGCTGTTCGGCTACTCGATGGCCTTCGGCACTGACGCCGGGGACGGTCTCATGGGCAACCCGTTCGAGGACTTCGGGCTGCACAACCTCCTCGCGACGGGGTCCGACATGCCCCTCGTGGGCACGATCCCGGAGATCGTGTTCGTCGGCTTCCAAGGCGTCTTCGCGACCGTGACGGTGGCCCTCGTCTCCGGCGCGATCGCGGACCGCGCCAAGTTCGGTTCCTGGATGGTCTTCGCCGGGGCGTTCGCGGTGCTCGTCTACTTCCCCGTCGCCCACTGGGTGTTCGATTCCAAGAAGGACGCGCACGGGGTGTTCATCGGGGGCTGGCTGAACCACCTCGGCCTCATCGACTTCGCCGGCGGCACGGCGGTCGAGGTCCTCGCCGGCGCCGCGGGCCTGGCCCTCGCACTGGTCCTGGGCAAGCGGATCGGGTTCGGCAAGGATCCCGACCACCGTCCGCACAACCTCCCCCTCGTGATGCTGGGTGCCGGCCTGCTGTGGTTCGGCTGGTTCGGCTTCAACGCCGGCTCCGCGCTCGGCGCGAACGGCACGGCCGGCATCGCCTGGATCAACACGCTCATCGCGCCCTGCGCGGCGATCCTGTCCTGGCTCCTGGTCGAGAAGGTCCGTGACGGGCACGCCACCTCGTTCGGCGCAGCCTCGGGCGCCGTCGCCGGCCTCGTGGCCATCACGCCGTCGTGCGCTTCGATCGACCCGGTCGCCGCGATCGTCCTGGGCCTCCTGGCTGGCGCGATCTGCGCTCTCGCCGTGGGCCTGAAGTACCGCTTCGGCTTCGACGACTCCCTCGACGTGGTCGGTGTCCACCTCGTGGGCGGCGTCGTGGGCACCCTGTTCATCGGGCTCGCCGCGGATCCCGCGGCTCCGGTGCCGGGCCGCGGACTGCTCTTCGGCGGTGGATTCACCCTGCTGGGCGTCCAGGCGCTCGGCGTCGTCGCGGTGCTGGGCTACTCGTTCGCCATCGCACTCGGCCTCGGGCTCGCCATCAAGGCCGTCATGGGCTTCCGCGTCGCACAGGACGTCGAGGAGACCGGCGTGGACCTCGTCATCCACGCCGAGACCGCCTATGCCGCACTCGCCATGCCGTCCTCCGGAGGCGCCGGGTTCCATCCCCTCGGCGTCAAGCACACTGTGGAGGCGCTGCTCGAGCAGCACCTCGACCGTCTGGGCCAGCCCTCCCACTCCGGCCACGCCGGGGAGGTGCGAGCGAACGCGGTCTCCGCGGGTACTGTGGGCAGGTGAAGCTCATCACCGCGATCGTGCGCCCCGAACGGCTCGATGACATCCGTGAACGCCTCGAGGCCGAAGGCGTCCAAGGCCTCACGGTGAGCGCCGCGAGCGGCTACGGCCGCCAGCGCGGATACGTGCAGGTCTACCGGGGGGCCGAATACAGCGTGGACCTCATCCCCAAGATCCGCATCGAGGTCCTGACCACGGACGAGCAGGCGGACGAGATCCTCGACTCGATCGTGATCGCCGCCTCCACCGGCACCCAAGGGGACGGGAAGGTGTGGATCATGGACGTGCAGGACGCCGTCCGGGTCCGCACCGGGGAGCGCGGCGCCGCGGCCATCTGAGCCAGCGGCTAGAGCCGCAGCGGCTCGAGCCCGCAATCCTCAGCCGTTCCCGGCCGCGCCTCCGCGCCGGTCACCTTCGCCCTCGGTCGTGCCCTCGGCCTCGCCCTCGGTCGTGCCCTCGGCCTCGGCCGAGGTCGGCCAATCAGAGGGGCCCAGGCTGCCCGCCGCGTAGGTCTCCATCGGAACCCCGTCCGCGGCCCACGCGTCCAGGACTGGCTGGACAATGCGCCAGCAGCTCTCGGCCGTATCGCCGCGGACGGAGAGCAGGGGATCGCCGTTGAGCACGCCGTCGAGCACCTCCCCGTAGGGCAGCAGGTCGGTCTCCGCGAGATCGGCATCGAGGGTGACCCGATTGAGGCTCAGCACGTCGCCGGGGCCGTTCACGTCGACGTCCAGCTGGAGGATGTCCGGGCCGAACCCGATGCGGAGCTGGTTCGGCTCGTCCACGCCGCTGAAGCCGATGGGCAGGTGCGGGACCGGCTTGAAGGTGATGACGGCTTCCTTGCGCCTGGCCCCGAGGGCCTTGCCCGACCGGAGGATGAACGGCACGCCGGCCCAGCGCCAGCTCTGGAGCGTGACCGTGATCTCGGCGAGGGTCTCGGTGCCGCGGGACGGGTCCACTCCGGGCTCTGCGGTGTAGTCCGGCACCTCCCGACCGGCAATGCTGCCGGCTGTGTAGCGCGCGCGCCGTGTGGACGAGGTGAACGGCTCCTCCACCAGCGCCGAGCGCAGCACGGTGCTGATCCGGTCGCGGAGGTCGCGCTCATCCAGGTGTGCCGGGGCGTCCATGGCCAGGATGGCGAGGATCTCGAGGAGGTGGCTCTGGATCATGTCACGCAGGGCCCCCGCCCTGTCGTAGTAGCGGGCGCGGCCCTCGAGCGCGAGGTCCTCGTCGAAGATGATCTCCACCTTCTGGATGTGGTCCCGGTTCCACACGGGCTCGAGGAAATTGTTGGCAAAGCGCAGGCCCAGGATGTTCAGGACCGTACCCTTGCCGAGGAAGTGGTCCACCCGGTGGATCTGGCTCTCGGGGACCAGCTGCCGCAGCGTGTCGTTGAGCTGCGCCGCTGAGGCCTCGGAGGAGCCGAACGGCTTCTCCAGGACCAGGCGCGTCCCCGGAGGGAGGTCCGAGGCCTTCAGAAGGCTGCACGCCTTCTGGCTGACGGCCGGAGGGAGCGCGAAGTAGACGGCCACCGGCGCGGGAAGCTGAGCGAGCACGTCGGCCAGAGCCCCGGGGGCGGTGACGTCCACCTGCTCGTAAATCGACTCGCGGCGGATGCGCTCCAGTTCCCGGCGGCCCACGTCCGTCGCGTGCTCGAGCGCCTCTTCGGTGGCGTCGTGGACGCGCTCGCTCCACTGCTCGGGCGTCCACGGATCCGAGCCTGCCCCCACCACGGTCAGGCCGGCGTGCCGGCCCGACGCCAGCAGCCGAGCGAGGCCGGGGAACAGGAGCCGGCCCGTGAGGTCACCGGAGGCGCCGAGGATGAGGAGGCTCCTGACAGCGTCCGCTGAGCGCTCCGGAGAGGTCTGGGCGGCCTGCGCTGTATCCGTTGTGTGCGTCGTCACGACCCCAGCATGCCACCCCCCAGCCGGTTGGTAACCTTAAGGATGGCCGTGGCCCGTCTCTCGGCGGGTCGGCCGCCGCTGCCGGTCCACGCGGACTGGAAGGCGGCCTCATCGAACCTCGACTGAAAGCGACTGGGGCACGTGTTCAACTCCCTCTCGGACCGTCTGACTGCGACGTTCAAGAATCTCCGCGGCAAGGGCCGCCTGAGCGAGGCGGATGTCGACGCCACCGTCCGTGAGATCCGGCGTGCGCTCCTCGACGCCGATGTGGCGGTGCCGGTGGTCCGCGACTTCGCGGCACGGATCCGCGAGCGCGCACTCGGCGCGGAGGTCTCCGGTGCGCTGAATCCGAGCCAGCAGGTCGTCAAGATCGTCAACGAGGAGCTCCAGGCGATCCTCGGCGGCGAGACCCGGCGCCTTCGGCTGGCCAAGAACCCGCCCACGGTGATCATGCTCGCGGGCCTCCAGGGTGCGGGCAAGACGACCCTGGCCGGCAAGCTCGGCAAGTGGCTCAAGGGCCAGGGGCATTCCCCGATCCTCGTGGCTGCCGACCTCCAGCGCCCCAATGCGGTCACCCAGCTTCAAGTGGTCGGCCAGCGCGCCGGCGTGGCCGTGTTCGCCCCGCATCCCGGCATCCAGTCCGAGTTCGAGGCACCCACCGGCGACCCGGTCGCCGTCGCCCGCGACGGCGTGGCCGAGGCCCGCGCGAAGCTCCACGACATCGTGATCGTCGACACGGCCGGCCGCCTCGGCGTGGACGCCGAGCTGATGCGGCAGGCCGCCGACATCCGGGCCGCGGTCAACCCGGACGAGGTCCTGTTCGTCATCGACGCGATGATCGGCCAGGACGCGGTCAACACCGCCAAGGCCTTCGAGGAGGGCGTGGACTTCACCGGCGTCGTGCTCTCGAAGCTCGACGGCGACGCGCGCGGCGGCGCGGCACTCTCCGTCGCGTCCGTCACGGGACGCCCGGTCATGTTCGCCTCCACGGGCGAGGGCCTCGACGACTTCGAGCTGTTCCACCCCGACCGCATGGCCTCGCGCATCCTGGACATGGGCGACGTCCTGACGCTCATCGAGCAGGCCGAGAAGAACTGGGACAAGGACGAAGCCGCCCGGATGGCGAAGAAGTTCGCCGACCAGGAGGACTTCACCCTCGAGGACTTCCTCTCCCAGATGCAGCAGATCCGCAAGATGGGCTCGATGAAGAAGATGCTCATGATGATGCCGGGAGCCCAGAACTTCCGGCAGCAGCTCGAGCAGTTCGACGAGCGCGAGATCGACCGCGTCGAGGCCATCGTCCGGTCCATGACCCCGCACGAGCGCGTCGCACCGAAGATCATCAACGGCTCGCGCCGTGCCCGCATCGCGAAGGGCTCGGGCGTGCACGTCTCCGAGGTCAACGGCCTCCTCGAGCGGTTCGGCCAGGCCCAGAAGATGATGCGCAAGATGGCGCAGGGCGGCGGGATCCCGGGGATGCCCGGCATGCCCGGGATGGGCGGCTCGAAGAAGGGCCCGGCCAAGGGCAAGAAGAAGGCGAAGTCGGGCAACCCGGCCAAGGCGGCGCAGCAGCAGCGCGAGGCCGAGGCGCGGCGGGCCGCCGGGGCGTCGAAGGCGCTCGACGCCGCGCAGGGCTCCTCCTTCGGCGGGGCGCAGGCCAAGGACTTCGACCCGTCCTCGCTCAACCTGCCCAAGGGCTTCGAGAAGTACCTCGGCAGGTAGCGCCTCTGAGCGCACGACGGCGGAAGGGGCACCTCCGAAAGCGGAGGTGCCCCTTCCGCCGTCGCCTGCCCGCACCCCGCCGCTGCATCCTGGCCGCGGGCGCGGAGGGATCCGGCCTACGGCGCCGACGGCTCCGGCGAACCGACCGAGATGGTCTCCGGCAGGTAGACCTTCCCGCCCGACGCGATGAACTCCTCGGACTTGGAGGCCATTCCAGCGATCGCCTCCTGCGCCTCCTTGGACCCGAACTCGTTCCGGATGTCCTGGGAGATGCGCATCGAGCAGAACTTCGGCCCGCACATCGAACAGAAGTGCGCGGTCTTGGCCGGCTCCGCGGGGAGCGTCTCGTCGTGGAATGCCTCCGCGGTGGCGGGGTCGAGGGAGAGCGAGAACTGGTCGCGCCAGCGGAACTCGAAGCGGGCCCTCGAGAGGGCGTCGTCGCGCTCGTGCGCTCCCGGATGGCCCTTGGCGAGGTCGGCGGCGTGGGCGGCGATCTTGTACGTGATCACGCCCGTCTTCACGTCGTCCTTGTCGGGAAGCCCCAGGTGCTCCTTGGGCGTGACGTAGCACAGCATCGCCGTGCCGTACCGGGCGATCTCGGTGGCGCCGATGGCCGAGGTGATGTGGTCGTATCCGGGCGCGACGTCGGTCACGAGGGGGCCGAGCGTGTAGAAGGGCGCGCCGTCGCATAGCTCCTGCTGCCGCTCGACGTTCTCCCGGACTAGGTGGAACGGGATGTGGCCCGGCCCCTCGACCATCACCTGCACGTCGTACTGCCAGGCACGCTTGGTCAGCTCGGCGAGCGTGTCGAGTTCGGCGAACTGCGCGGCGTCGTTCGCATCCGCGGTCGAGCCCGGGCGCAGCCCGTCGCCGAGGGAGAACGCGACGTCGTACTGCGCGAAGATCTCGCACAGTTCGTCGAAGTGCGTGTACAGGAAGTTCTCCTGGTGGTGTGCGAGGCACCAGCCGGCCATGATCGAGCCGCCGCGCGAGACGATGCCCGTGACGCGGTCCGCCGTGAGCGGGACGTAGCGCAGGAGCACGCCGGCGTGGATGGTCATATAGTCGACGCCCTGCTCGCACTGCTCGATCACGGTGTCCCGGAAGACGTCCCATGTGAGCTTGGCCGCGTCGCCGTTGACCTTCTCGAGGGCCTGGTAGATCGGCACGGTGCCGATCGGCACGGGGGAGTTGCGCACGATCCACTCGCGGGTGGTGTGGATGTCGTCGCCGGTGGAGAGGTCCATGACCGTGTCTGCGCCCCACTTGGTGGCCCACTGGAGCTTGTCGACCTCCTCGGTGATGGAGGAGGTCACGGCCGAGTTGCCGATGTTCGCGTTGATCTTCACGAGGAAGGCCTTGCCGATGATCATCGGCTCAGACTCGGGATGGTTGATGTTGCTCGGGATGATGGCCCGTCCCGCCGCGACTTCGGACCGGACCAGCTCGACGTCGCAGTTCTCCCGGAGCGCCACGAAGCGCATCTCAGGGGTGACGAGGCCGTGGCGCGCGTAGTGCATCTGCGTCACGCGCTGGCCGCGCTTGGCCCGGAGCGGGACGGGCTTGGCGCCCTTCCACTCCTCGGACGCCGCGCCGCGGCGCACGGCCGAGCGGCCGTCGTCGAGGAGGTTCCTCTCGCGGCCGTCGTAGGCCTCGGTGTCGCCGCGCTCGGCGATCCAGGCAGCCCTGAACGGCGGCAGTCCCACCACGGGATCGCTGCCGGGTCCGGAGGTCCGGTACACGCGCAGCGGCCTGTTCGCCTCTCCGCTGGGCGAGTCGTCGAGCGCGATCTCCGTGACGGGAACCCGGATTCCGTGCTCCTCGTCGGTAACGAATGCGAGCGAGTGGGCGGGGTGCTGTTCCATTTCAGATGTGCTCATGTGCTGAGCCCTCACTTCCTACGCCGGCATGACCCGGACAGGTTCGACGGTCGCAGGCCGCGTCAGCCTGATCTCAGCCCTTGCGAGGGCACCCGTGTGGACGCGTTGGACCCTAGCACGATCTATAGGCTGGACGCGTGCAGAGCGTCCTCCATCTGACCGGTCCCGTGCTGCTCGGTCCCTTTCAGGAGTGCGCCGAGGCGTGGATCGTCGACGGCCGGATCACGTATACCCAACCGCCGGGTCCGGCCGTGCAGCTCGCGGGCTGGGTCCTCCCGGGCCTGGTCGACGCGCACTGCCACATCGGGCTCGTGGCCGGCGGTGCGCCGGACCGCGACGCGGCCCTCGCCCACGCGCGCGCCGAGGCCGCCGCGGGTGTGCTGCTCGTTCGCGACTGCGGCAGCCCCACCGACACGCGCTTCCTCCGGACGCACGACGCCGTTCCGCGCCTCGTGCGCGCCGGGCGGCACCTCGCGAGGTCCCGCCGCTACCTGCGCGGCCTCGCGCTCGAGGTCGATCCCGAGGGCCTCGTCGACGCGGTACGCGCCGAGGCGCGTGCGGGGGACGGCTGGGTCAAGATCGTCGCGGACTGGATCGACCGGGACGCCGGCGATCTGGCACCCGCGTTCCCGCCCGCCGTCGTGCGCGAGGCCGTTGCCGCCGCGCATGGGGAAGGTGCGCGTGTCACGGCGCACACGTTCGCCGAGGAGACGATCGACCACCTCCTCGACGCCGGCATCGACTGCCTCGAGCACGCGACCGGCCTCCAGGTACGCCACATCCCACGTCTCGCGGAGTCGCGGATCCCGATCGTCCCGACGCTCGTGAACATCGCTACCTTCCCCGGCATCGCGGACCGCGGCGAGGCAAAGTTCCCGCGCTACGCGGCGCACATGCGCGCGCTGTGGGAGGGCAGGCATGAGCGGATCGCCGCGGCGCACGCCGCCGGGGTCCCGATCTACGCGGGCACGGACGCCGGCACCGTGATCGCCCACGGACGGATCGCCGACGAGGTCGCCGAGCTCGCGCGCGCGATCGGGGTGCCGGCCGCACTCGATGCCGCCGCGTGGGCTGCCCGTGACTGGCTGGGAGCCGCGGGGATCGCCGAAGGCGACCCGGCCGACGTCGTGCTCTACGCCGAGGATCCCCGGCGCGAGGCGGCGACGCTCGCCTCGCCGCTCCACGTGCTGCGCGACGGCGTGCGGATCGCAGGGGAGGGAAGGAATAAAGGGGCTTGCTTGAAGCTTCAAGTAAACGTACACTTGATGCCAGACCCCAGCAGTAGGAGAACACGATGACTTCCCCCGCCGTCCACACCCAAGACCTCCTTCCCGCCGACCTCAGCATGGGCACCGTCATGCTCAAGGTCGGCGACATGAAGCTCATGCTCGACTACTACCAGCGTGCGCTCGGCCTCGTTCCGATCAGCGAATCGCTCGGTGGTGTCTACCTCGGCCGTCGAGGCGTGCCGGTCATCCACCTCAGCCCCGCCGCTGGCCTCCAGATCCCCGGCCGGGGCGAGGCGGGCCTGTTCCACACCGCGATCCTCTTCGACAACCGTGCAGACCTGGCCGCGACTGTCGCCACGGCCGCGCAGTACGATCCCCGGCTGTTCGCCGGCAGTGCCGACCACCTCGTCTCCGAGGCGTTCTACTTCACCGACCCGGAGGGCAACGGCGTCGAGCTCTACTTCGACAAGCCCCGTGACACGTGGCAGTGGAACGGGGGCCAGGTCGTCATGGACAGCCTTCCCCTTCCGCCCCAGGCCTTCCTCAACCAGAACCTCACGGAGGCCTCGCTCGGCGGCCAGCAGGAGTCGTCGGCCGGAGTCGGCCACGTCCACCTCCAGGTCGGCGACATCGAGACGGCGCAGAAGTTCTACGTCGACACCCTCGGGTTCGAACGGACGGCGGGCTGGCACGGCCAGGCGCTCTTCGTCTCCGCCGGTGGCTACCACCACCACATGGCCATGAATGTGTGGAACTCCCGCGGCGCCGGACCCCGCAAGGACACCCTCGGCCTCGGCGAGGTCCTGATCGGTGTTCCCGGACAGGACGACATCCTGGCCGCGGCCGACCGTCTCAAGGCCGCAGGGATCACCACTGCGCACACGGGCGCGGAACTCCGCTTCGAGGACCCGTGGCGCAACCGCCTCCGCATGGCCGTCGTGGAAGCCTGAGTCCTGCTGCGCTACGCTCATCGTGTCCGCGCATGCGCGGCACGATGAGCCGCTGATCAGGGCGAGCCGCCCAGAGCCCGTAGAGGGGGAAGAAGTGTCCGCTCCCAGTCCCTTCGCCGAGATCTTCGTCGCCACCCATCCCGAGGCGATCAGCCGCGCCGCGGAACTGGACGGGGGCGCCGCCGCCGCCGAGGACAACGGCGGGCTCCGCATCCCCGGCGTCTCCGACTATGAGATAGAGCAGCTCGGAACGCTCGTCGGCGCCGCAGTGCACGCGGCGGGAGCCGACTACGAGCTGACCATGGTCGACGTCGGCTCCGACAGCCTTCTCGCTGTCCCCACCACCATGGTCCGTGCCCTGGCGGAGCTCCTCGCCTACGAGTCGGAGGAGGGCGAGGCGGACGCGGTCGAGCGCGTCGCTGCCGCCTGGGTCGACCAGGAAGACCTCCCGTTCGACGCCCAGGAGGCCTACGGGTACGTCGAACAGCTCGCCAAGCTGGCCGCCGACGTCGACGATTCCGACAAGCAGGAGCTCTACGTCTGGGCAGGCTCCTGACCAGCCCGCCATCTGTGGCACAATAGTCAGGTACTCGATGTGCCCGGCCCCCTCTCTCCGTGCCCATTGCGTCCATCTGAGCCCTGGCAAAGTACGGCCCGCCCCACGGGAGCGGAAAAGTCCGGGCTCGCCTCATGTTCAGATACAGGAGTGACCACAACAGTGGCCGTTAAGATTCGTCTCAAGCGCTTCGGCAAGATGCGCGCCCCGTACTACCGCATCGTCGTCGCCGACTCGCGCACCAAGCGCGATGGCCGTGCGATCGAGGAGATCGGCAAGTACCACCCCACCGAGGAGCCCTCGTTCATCGAGGTCAACTCGGAGCGTGCCCAGTACTGGCTCGGTGTCGGCGCCCAGCCGACCGAGCAGGTTGCGGCGATCCTCAAGATCACGGGTGACTGGCAGAAGTTCAAGGGCCTTCCGGGCACCGAGGGCACGCTGAGGACCCCGAAGGGCAAGGAGGCCTTCGTGGCCCCCGAGAAGGGTTCCGTGATCCTTCCCGAGGCGCCGAAGTCCGCCAAGGAAGAGGCTCCGGCCGAGACCCCTGCTGGAGCTGACGCTCCCGCCGAGGCTGAGGCTGAGTAGATTGCTCGCCGAGGCACTCGAGCACCTTGTCCGCGGCATCGTGGACAACCCGGATGATGTAGCGGTCCAGGCGAAGTCCACCCGCCGCGGCGACATCCTCGAAGTGCGCGTCCACCAAGACGACCTGGGCCGTGTCATCGGCCGCCAGGGACGCACCGCCCGCGCGCTGCGCACGGTGGTCGCTGCCCTCGCGGACGGCGAGCAGGTCCGTGTCGACGTCGTGGACACCGACCGCCGCCGGTAGGCGACACGCCGCCAGCAAGGCCAATCCGGCCCCTCTCCCCGCCGGGGTGGAGGGGCCGGAGCCGTTTTCACCGATGTCCGTCCCCTGGGTGGACTGCCACAGAGTCAGGAGCCCGAACAGCCATGCACGTCCAGGTCGCCAGGATCGGCAAGCCGCACGGCATCCGCGGGGAGGTCACGGCCCAGGTCTTCACCGACGCCCCGGAAGACCGGTTCGTGCCGGGGACCCAGTTCACGGTCGAGCCCGCGTCCCACGGACCTCTGACGCTGCGCGCGGCGCGGTGGAACAAGGACATCCTCCTCCTCTCCTTCTCCGAGGTCCCGGACCGCAACCGCGCCGAGGAGCTGCGCGGCGCGAAGCTGTTCCTGGACTCCGATGAGCTCGAGGACGACGACGAGGGCTGGTACGAGCACGAGCTCGTGGGTCTGGCCGTCCGCGTGGATGGGCGCGACGTGGGCACGGTGTCCGCGCTGCAGACCATGCCGGTCCAGGACCTCCTCGTTGTGGACACTCCCGACGGCGAGGTGCTCGTGCCGTTCGTCGAGGAGATCGTGCCCGAGGTGGACCTCGAGGGCGGATTCGTGGTCGTGGTGCCCCCGCCCGGGCTGTTCGAGCTCAACCGGGAGGCATAGGTGCGGATCGACGTCGTCAGCATCTTCCCGGACTATCTGGCACCGCTGCGGCTCTCGCTGCTCGGCCGCGCCCAGGAGGACGGCCTCCTGAGCCTGGCCGTGCACGATCTGCGTGACTTCACCTTCGACCGGCACCACACCGTGGACGACACGCCCTACGGCGGCGGCGCCGGCATGGTGATGAAGCCGGAGCCGTGGGGGCTCGCCCTCGAGAAGGTGCTCGCCGAACAGTCGCGGATGTCCGCAGCGGAGGGGACGCGCGACGACGCCGCCGTCGCCCCCCGCCGTCCGGTCCTGATCGTGCCGTCCCCAGCAGGGGCGGTCTTCACCCAGGCGATGGCCTACGAGCTGGCCGAGGAGCCCACGCTCGCCTTCGCGTGCGGCCGCTACGAGGGGATCGACGAAAGAGTCCTCCAGTGGGCCGCTGAGGGCTTCGACGTGCGCCCCGTGAGCATCGGGGACTACGTCCTCAACGGGGGAGAGGTGGCCGTCATGGCGATGGTCGAGGCCGTCGGCAGGCTCATTCCCGGTGTGGTGGGCAACCCTGAGTCCCTCGTGGAGGAGTCCCACGCCGACGGGCTCCTCGAGTACCCGGTCTACACCAAGCCCTCGTCCTGGCGAGGGCTCGAGGTGCCCGAGGTCCTGCTCTCGGGCAACCACGGGAGGATCGCGTCGTGGCGGCTCGAGCAGCAGCTGCGCCGCACGGCGGCCCGGCGCCCCGAGCTGCTCGACGGGGCGGACGCTGCGCCGTACGGGAAGGCCGAGCGGTCGGTGCTGCGCGAGCTCGGCTACGAGGTCGCCGACGGGAAGCTGCGCCGGGCCTGAGAGCCGCGCCTGCCCGCGTCTCAAGATGCGCCGCACGGCTGCCCTGTGGCACAATGGATCGTTGTGTCTGCCGGGCACGGGACCTGCCACAGGGGGCCCTGGCCAACGGAACGGACACGCCGCCTCGCCGGGGCTTTCGGCTGGCGGTCAAGGATTCGGGCTCTGCCGCCTCAGTGCGGTGTGGGCCGCACACCAAAGCAGGTGGCCTGTGGCATCTGCCAGGAGAAGATCATGAACATTCTCGACGCCGTTGACGCCGCTTCGCTGCGCTCCGACATCCCGGAGTTCGCTCCCGGTGACACCCTCAAGGTGCACGTGAACATCATCGAGGGCAAGAACTCCCGCGTCCAGGTCTTCCAGGGGTTCGTCGTCGGCCGTCAGGGCCACGGCGTGCGCGAGACCTTCACGGTCCGCAAGGTCTCCTTCGGTGTCGGCGTGGAGCGTACCTTCCCGGTGCACTCGCCGATCATCGAGAAGATCGAGGTCGTGACCAAGGGCGACGTGCGTCGCGCGAAGCTCTACTACATGCGCGAGCTCCGCGGCAAGGCCGCGAAGATCAAGGAGAAGCGCGACTACAGCAACGCCAAGTAGTCCGCGCGCCATCCGGGTGCTCCGCGCCACCATGGCTGAAACCGTGGCACGAACCGAACGCCAGTCCCGTCTGCGGGGCTGGCGTTCGGCCGTTGTGGCCGTCGTCCTCGCCCTGGTCGTCTGGGGCGTGGTCAGGGCGGCGCTCCTGGACGTCTTCTACATCCCCTCCGCCTCGATGGAGCCGCTCCTCGAACCGGGCGACCGGATCGCCGTCGTGCGCTCCTTCGCCGACCAGGAGCCCATCCGCCGCGGTGACGTCGTTGTCTTCGACGGGCGCGGCTCCTTCGCTCCGTTGAATTCCGGACGAGGGTGGGCGGGCGATCTCGTCCAGGGGATCGGCGAGTGGTTCGGCCTTCTTCCCAACGACACCGTGTACGTCAAGCGCGTCGTCGGGGTGGGGGGAGACCACGTGCGCTGCTGCACCGCCGCAGGGAAGCTCGAGGTGAACGGGCAGCCGCTTGACGAGCCCTATGTGTACCCGGGCGACGCTCCGAGCGCGCAGCCGTTCGACGTCGTCGTGCCTGCCGGGCGGCTCTGGCTCCTGGGGGACCACCGCTCGGTCTCCGCCGACTCGCGGAGCCTCCTCGGCGCGCCGGGCGGCGGCCTCGTGCGGGCGGACAAGGTGATCGGCCGGCCGGTGGCGATCCTCTGGCCACTTGATAGATTGGGCGGGTTGACCACCCACGCGACGGAACAGGACACCCACTGATGCGCAGCCGACATGCCGGACCCGAGTCAGCGGGCGCGGACCCGGAGCCGGCCGGTTCGGACCACACGGGGCGTGGGGGGCGGAAGCACAGCGGCCTGATGGCCTGGCTCCGGGAGATCGCGATCATCCTCGGCGTCGCCATCGTGCTGTCCTTCCTCATCAAGACCTTCCTCTTCAAGGCGTTCTACATTCCTTCCGAGTCGATGGTGCCGACCCTCGAGGAGAACGACCGCATCTTCGTGAACCTCTTCATCCCGCGGAACTTCCCCCTGCACCGCGGTGACGTCGTGGTGTTCAAGGACACGAAGGGCTGGCTGCCGCCCGCGCCGCCCGCGTCCACGAACCCGGTCACGGATGTCCTCGAGTTCATCGGGCTCCTGCCTGACACGTCCCAGCAGCACCTCATCAAGAGGGTCATCGGGCTGCCGGGGGACCATGTCGTCTGCTGCGACGCCGGCGGCCACCTCACCGTGAACGGACAGGCCCTCACCGAGCCCTACGTCAACCCGGCGGAGGTTCCCCGTGTCGTCCCATTTGACGTCACGGTCCCCGAGGGGGATATCTGGGTCATGGGCGACAACCGTAACCACTCCGCCGACTCGCGGTACCATGAAGCGCTCCAGCCGGGTTCGGGCTTCGTCTCCCTCGGAGACGTCGAGGGCCAGGCCGCCGTCATCGCCTGGCCGCTCAACCGCATCCGCACGCTCGACAGCTACCCCGACACGTTCAAGAACGTGCCTGCACCGAAATGACACCGCGCTCACCGCTTCCGGCGGCGCTCACAGCGCCGGCCGTTCCGCGACGCTCGACGGCGCCTACGCTGCGCTTCGTGAACCGCCTCGCCTCCTCCTACGGTCCCCTTGTGGCAGGGTGCGACGAGGTGGGCCGCGGTGCGCTGGCCGGACCGGTCTCGGTGGGGGTCGTGGTCGTGGATGCGCGCACGGTCGTGACGCGGACCGTGCTGCGCGACAGCAAGCTCCTCACGCCCGAGCGCCGGGTGGAACTCGTCCCGCTGATCCGCCGCTGGGCCGTGGGGGCCGCCGTCGGACACGCGAGCGCCGAGGAGATCGACGAGGTGGGGATCATGGAGGCGCTGCGGCTGGCGGGGCTCAGGGCCCTCGAGCAGATCGCCGCAGACGGCGTCGTCCCCGACGCGGTGCACCTTGACGGCAACTACGACTGGCTCACCCGGGGTGGCCAGGGTTCGCTCTTCGACGGGCCGCCGCGCACACCGATCGCACCCGTGACGACGACCATCAAGGCGGATCTCTCGTGCCAGGCCGTCGCCGCCGCGAGCATCGTGGCGAAGGTGGAGCGGGACTCCCTCATGGTGGGCTACGGCACGGAGGACCCGCGGTTCGGCTGGGCAGTGAACAAGGGGTACGCGACCCCGGAGCACCGCGCTGCGATCCTCGAGCACGGACCCACGCCGCTGCACCGCCGTTCGTGGCACCTCGCCACGGCCGGCGAGCTGGAAGGATAGGACTATGAGCGCCGAAGACCTTGAGAACTACGAGACGGACATGGAGCTCCAGCTCTACCGCGAGTACCGGGACGTCGTCTCGCTGTTCAGCTACGTGGTGGAGACCGAACGGCGGTTCTACCTCGCCAACCATGTTGACCTCCAGGCGCGCTCGGCCGACGGCGAGGTCTACTTCGACCTGACCCTCCAGGACGCGTGGGTCTGGGACGTCTACCGGACCGCCCGGTTCGTCAAGAGCGTCCGGGTCATCACCTTCAAGGACGTCAACGTCGAGGAGCTGCCAAAGGTCGAGGACCTGGGGCTGCCGAAGGGCGGCCTCGGCTAAGCGCTCCGAGAGGTCAGCTGTCTGGCTATCGTCCTGCCGTCCGGTAGAGCTGGAGTCGGTGTCTTTGCCCTCAACAGGGGCAGGTGTGGGCGTGTTGTCCACATAGGGTCTGGGGCCGCTTCCTTGGCCGGCTGGACCACGCGAGCGTGGTCGTATGAGAGCCAAGGACAGATTGGGCCAGCGCGGCGAGCAGCTCGCGCAAGACTATCTCCAGCGGGCGGGTGCGGCGGTGCTGGACCGCAACTGGCGGTGCCGCGAGGGTGAGCTGGACATTGTTGCCGCTGATGGGGGAACGCTTGTCGCGGTGGAGGTGAAGTCCCGCGGCTCGTGGGACTTAGGGCATCCCTTCGAAGCGGTGGACGCGGCCAAGCTGGGCCGGCTGGTGCGGCTCTTGGGGGCGTGGGCATCGGCGCACGGCATGGCGAGCTGTCCGCGCCGGGTGGATGTCGTGGCGGTGACGGGACCGATGGGGTCGCAGCCTGTCATCGAGCACCTCCGGGGCGTGGCGTGATGCCGGGGGTCGGGAGGGCGCTGGGCGTGGCGCTGGTGGGCCTGAACGGCTACCTCGTGGAGGTCGAGGCCGACATCGGCCAGACTCTGCCCAATTTCGTTCTCCTCGGGCTGCCGGACTCCGCGCTCAGCGAGGCCCGGGAGCGAATCCGCAGCGCAGCGAAGAACAGTGGCCTCCCTCTGAGCAGGCGCAAGATCACGGTCAACCTCATTCCCGCGTCTTTGCCGAAGCGGGGGACGGGGTTTGACCTCGCGATTGCCGTGGCCTCCCTGGCGGCTGCCGGTGACCTCAGGCCGCCAGCGGGCGTCGTGTTCCTCGCCGAGCTCGGCCTCGACGGCCAGCTGCGCCCTGTGCGGGGTGTGCTGCCCGCGGTGATGGCGGCGGTCCGGGCGGGGCGGGCGGACGTTGTGGTCGCCCCCGCGAACGCGCACGAGGCTTCCCTCGTCCCTGGGGCGCGGGTGCATGCCTACCAGTCCCTCGGGCATCTTGCGCTCGATCTCGGGGCGGATCCGGAGGCCGTCTCTGTTGCGCCGGCCCAGGATGGAGTGGGCGAAGCCTCGACGGCCGACGCTGGGGACCGCTCACGGCCGGGTGGCGCGCTTGGGGAGCCTGATCTGCGGGATGTGGCCGGCCAGTCCGAGGCTCGTGCAGCGGTCGAAGTCGCCGCAGCCGGGGGCCACCATCTGCTCCTCGTCGGTCCGCCGGGCGCGGGGAAGACGATGCTCGCCGAGCGGCTCCCGGGCATCCTGCCGGATCTGGACGACGAGGCGGCCATGGAGGTCACGGCGATCCACTCCCTCTCGGGCCTCGCAGGGAGCAGGGAGGATCTCGTCCGTCGGCCGCCGTTCGAGAGCCCCCACCACACGGCCAGCGCGCCCGCCATCATCGGCGGCGGATCGGGACTGCCGCGGCCCGGGGCTGCCTCGAGGGCCCACCGCGGGGTGCTGTTCCTTGACGAGGCGCCCGAGTACGATCGACGCGTCCTCGACTCGCTGCGGGAGCCGCTCGAGAGCGGCGAGCTCGTGATCCACCGGATGGCCGGCGCAGCAGCCTACCCCGCACGCTTCCAGCTCGTGCTCGCGGCCAACCCTTGCCCCTGTGGCAAGGGCATCGGGAAGGCGCTTGACTGCACGTGCACCGCCCAGGCCAAGAGGCGCTATTTCGGCAGGATCTCCGGGCCCCTTCTGGACCGGGTAGACATCCAGCTTCCGATCAGCAGGGTCTCGGCCGTCGATTTCGGCGGCGGCGGCGCGGCCGGCGAGGCCTCGGCCGATGTAGCTCTCCGCGTTCTCGAAGCCCGACGACGGCAGGCCGAGCGACTTCGCCCCTTCGGCCTTGAGACCAACGCCCAGGTGCCCGGGCGGGTGCTCCGCGGCCAGCTCCGGCTCGATCCGGCAGCCACCGGACTCCTGGACCGCGCCATGATGACGAACACGCTCACCGCGCGCGGCTTCGACAGGGTGCTGCGACTGGCCTGGTCCGTGGCTGATCTTGCCGGACTGGACCGACCGGGCAGCGACGAAGTGGGGCAGGCCCTCACGCTCAGGCAGGCGGTGATGGCGGCGTGACGGCCCCGCACCAGACACGAGGCGGCTGGCTTGGCGCCGCGGACGGGGGAACCATGGACCAGACACGCATCGCACGGGCGGCGCTCTCACGACTGTTCGAACCCTTGGACCCCATGGGGACGCTCCTCGTTGAGGCATTCGGACCGGAGCAGGCCCTTCGGATCGCCTGCGGCGGCGCGGGGTCCGACGAGGTCGCTGAGATCAGTGCGGTCCTCGACCCGGCCGGGGATACCCGGAAGCGGTCCCAAGCGGTGGCCCCTCTGGGTACCCTGCCAGCGGCCCTCGAGAGATGGCGTCCCCGTGTGGCCCAGCTGGCACCCGAGCGCGACCTCGAGACGATCGCCCGGTTTGGCGGTCGGCTCGTGACGCCTGAGGACGATGAGTGGCCACCGGGTCTCGAAGACCTCGGCGCCGAGTCTCCCCTGTGCCTATGGGTCCGCGGAGAGGAGCCGCTTCCGACCACTGGTCAGAGCGCGGCCGTGGTCGGCTCTCGGGATGCCACCGGATATGGGCTGTCGGTCTCAGGCGACATTGCCCGGGGGCTCGTCGACGTGGGCGTGACAGTCGTCAGCGGCGGGGCCTACGGCATCGACGGTCAGGCGCATCGGGCGGCTCTGACCTCGTCGGGGCCGTCCGTGCCCACGGT
Source organism: Sinomonas cellulolyticus (assembly GCF_014656475.1). Lineage (GTDB taxonomy): Bacteria > Actinomycetota > Actinomycetes > Actinomycetales > Micrococcaceae > Sinomonas > Sinomonas cellulolyticus. The sequence goes on along the minus strand of NZ_BNCM01000003.1, from coordinate 118,482 downwards.
TGCCGTTCTCGCCGGGGGAGTGGACCGCTACTATCCGTCTGGGCACGAGGACCTCCTCCGCGAGGTGGCCAGGCGCGGCCATCTTGTCTCGGAACTTCCGCCCGGTGCCTCTCCGTCCAAGCACCGCTTCCTGAAAAGGAACCGGTTGATCGCGGCGATGTCGGCGGTCACCGTCGTCGTCGAGGCCCGCTGGAGATCGGGTGCGCTGAGCACCGCCCGTCGAGCGGTGGAGCTCGGGCGCCACGTCGCCGCCGTCCCGGGCTCGGTGTACAGCGCCAATTCTGCCGGCTGCCACAGGCTCCTCAGAGACGGGGCGACGTGCGTGACCGAAGCGAAGGAAGTCTTCGAGCTCATAGCACCCGCAGGGGAAGGCCTCGCGGAGGAGCCTGCGACGCCGGCACGGCCCCATGATGGCCTGTCACTGGTCGACCTCATGGTTCTCGAGGCCCTCCCCGTGCGGCGTGGTTCCGAAGTGGAACAGCTCGCGGTGGTGGCGGGACTCAGTGAAGCAGAGGTCCGTTCTGGGCTCGGGCGATTGTCGCTGCTCGGATTGGCCGAACGCACCGAGGGGGGCTGGCGGCGGGTCCGGGGTGCCGCCTAGAGGTGTCCCACGTGGAGAGGAAGCGATATCTGGACAATGGCGCTCCGAGAGGTGCACGGCGTGCCATGGGCGGTGGGCGGAGGCAGGTGGGAGACGATGGCCGAAGGGATAGCGAAGGAGGCAATCGGTGGGAGAGGGGACATCGTCCGCGGTCGGCTCCGGTGTGTCCGGACCCATGGCCCAACCACTCAACGCCTTCCTGCGCTATCTGGACTTGGAGAGGTCGCGTTCCATCCATACCGTCCGCGCCTACGAGTCCGACCTCCGGTCGATGCTCACCTCGGCAGCGGAGGACGGCGCCGTGGACCTGCGGAGCGTCGATCTCGCCATGCTGCGCCGGTGGCTGGGCCGGCAGAGCGAGTCAGGCCTGTCGAGGTCCACGTTGGCGCGCCGTGCTGCTGCTGCGCGGTCGTTCATGGCGTGGGCCGCGCGCGAGGGTCACGTGGACGCCGACCCCTCACTGCGCCTCGCCTCGCCCAAGCGCCAGCAGCATCTCCCCGAGGTACTGCACCAGGACCAGGCCGAGCGTCTCGTCCAGGACGCTGCGGTCGCCGCTGGGGAAGGCGAGCCGCTGGCCGTGCGCGACGTGGCAGTCCTCGAGCTGCTTTACGCAACGGGGATACGTGTCGGCGAACTCGTCGGCCTGGATGCCGACGATGTCGACCTCGAACGGAGAACGGTCCGCGTCCTGGGCAAGGGCAACAAGGAACGTACGGTCCCCTTCGGCGTCCCGGCGGCCGATGCCCTCGTGCGCTGGTTCGGGGTGCGCAACGCCCTCGTGACGGCCGGCAGCGGCCCGGCCCTCTTCCTGGGAAAGCGGGGAGGCCGCCTCGGGCAGCGGCAGGCACGCGAGGTGGTAGACCGTGCGCTGGCGGCCCTCGGGGACACCTCGGCCCGTGGACCCCATGCCCTCAGGCACACCGCGGCGACCCATCTCCTCGACGGCGGGGCTGACCTCCGCAGCGTGCAGGAGCTCCTCGGCCACGCGAGCCTCGCGACGACCCAGCTCTACACCCACGTTTCCGTTGAACGGCTCAGGGCAAGCTACACAGCGTCCCATCCTCGCGCGTAGGAGGTCGCGCCAGCAGGTGAGGCGCACTGGCGCATCGTGACCTCGTCGGGCAGAATGGTCGCGACAAGGCCTCCGGCGCATCGTCGCCGGGTCTGTGACAACTTCATCACCGCAGGATGCCGGCGCCACCGCCAGGCTGACGGTCGTAGGGGAAGACGTACCGACAGCGATGGAGGATGGAATGTCTGCAGTGAAGACCCGCGGTCTGCTGTTCGTGCACTCGGCACCGAGCGCGCTGTGCCCCCACGTCGAGTGGGCCATCGGCTCGGTGGTCGACAAGCGCACGGACCTCGACTGGACGGCTCAGCCAGCCGCTCCGGGGATGTTCCGTGCCGAATTCTCCTGGGTTGGGGCACCTGGAACGGGCGCCCAGCTCGCTTCCGCGCTCCGCGGCTGGGCGCATCTGCGCTACGAGGTCACGGAAGAGGCGAGCCCGGGAGTGGACGGGGCGCGCTGGTCCCACACCCCCGAGCTCGGCATCTTCCACGGCATGACCGACGTCCACGGGAACATCGTGGTCTCCGAGGACCGCATCCGCTACGCGTACGAGGCCGGGGCAGGTGATCCCACGGTCGTCTACCACGAGCTCTCCCTCGCGCTCGGCGAGGCTTGGGACGAGGAACTCGAGCCCTTCCGCCATGCCGCCGAGGGCGCCCCCGTCCGCTGGCTGCACCGGGTCGGCTAGAACCGCCGTATTCCTCCGTCGGCTTCTCCTGCGAGACGCGAGAGGGCCCGCCGTCGGCACGGCGGGCCCTCTCGCGTCTCGCGAAGCGTGGGTCAGTGGTTGCGGACCACGATGACCGCGTTGTGGCCACCGAAGCCGAAGGAGTTGCTCAGGGCGACGATGTCGCCCTGAGGCAGGTCCCGCGCGGTCGTCACGACGTCGAGAGGGATCTCCGGGTCCTGGTGGTCGAGGTTGATCGTGGCGGGCGCACGGCGCTCCTTGACGGCGAGGACGGTCAGGACCGCCTCGACGGCGCCGGATGCGCCGAGCAGGTGCCCCATCTGCGACTTCGTGGCCGAGACGGCGACGTTGTCGACGTGATTGCCGAGGGCCGCCTTCAGCGCCGTGTACTCGGGCTTGTCGCCCACTGGGGTGGAGGTGGCGTGGGCGTTGACGTGGACAACGTCCTCGGGCTGGACCCGGGCGTCGAACATTGCGGCCTTGAGTGCGCGGGTTGCCCCGAGGCCCTCGGGATCCGGAGCGGTGATGTGGTAGGCATCGGCGGTGACGGACGTCCCGGCAAGCTCCGCGTAGATCCGCGCGCCACGGGCCAGCGCATGGTCCTCCGCCTCGAGCACGAGGGCACCCGCGCCCTCGCCCATGACGAAGCCATCACGGTCAATGTCGTACGGGCGCGAGGCGTGCTCCGGATCGTCGTTGCGCTTGGAGAGCGCCTGCATGGCAGCGAACGAGGCGAGCGGCATGGGATGGATGGCGGCCTCTGCGCCGCCCACCACCACGACATCAGCCTTTCCAGAGCGGATGAGCTCCTGCCCCACGGCCATGGCCTCGGTACCCGAGGCGCAGGCGGAGACAGGGGTGTGCGCACCGGCCCGCGCGCCGAGGTCGAGGCTCACTGCAGCGGCCACGCCGTTGGGCATGAGCATCGGTACGGTCATCGGCAGGACGCGGCGGGGCCCCTTCTCCTTGAGGGTGTCCCAGCCGTTGAGCAGGGTCCAGACGCCGCCGATGCCCGTGGCGAAGGCTACGGCGAGGCGGTCGTGGTCGATCTCCTCGATGCCGGAGTCCTTCCACGCTTCCCGTGCGGCGATGACGCCGTACTGGGTGGAGGGATCCATGCGCTTCATCTCAACGCGGCTGAGGACTTCCTCAGCAGGGTTGGACAGCTTGGCGGCAATCTTGACCGGCAGCTCGTACTGCTCCACCCAGTCGTCGGTGAGCCTGCGGACACCGGAGACGCCCTTGAGGGCGTTCTGCCACAGCGTCGGGACATCGCCGCCGATTGGCGTCGTGGCACCGAGGCCGGTCACAACAACTTTGCGCGCCATGCTTCGCTACTTTCGTCTGTGCTCGTCGTGCCAGCGGGGCTGGCGGAAACAGTCGGCGGCCGGCGCGTGGGCGCCGGCCGCCGTGGAGGCCGCGACTAGGCCTGGGCCTTGGCGATGAAGTCGACCGCGTCGCCCACGGTGGTGAGGTTCTTGACTTCCTCATCCGGGATGCGGACGCCGAACTTCTCCTCGGCGTTGACCACGATGGTCATCATCGAGATCGAGTCGATGTCGAGGTCGTCGGTGAAGGACTTGTCCATCTGGACCGCGTCCGTGGCCAGGCCCGTCTCCTCGTTGACGATCTCGGCCAGACCGGCGAGGATCTCTTCGTTCGTTGCCATGTCGGCTCCTTCTCTTGGTTCCCGGCGGTCCGCCGGATCAGGGGTCCAGCCGCGTGATCCGCGGCCTGGTCGCGGCCCTCCCGGTTCCGGGTGGGCCATGGTCATCAGGGGAGGGTCACAACCTGCGCGCCGAAGACGAGCCCGGCGCCGAATCCGATCTGCAGGGCCAGCTTGCCGTGGAGCTCGGGGTGCTCTTCGAGCAGGCGGATCGTGGCAAGCGGAATGGATGCCGCGGAAGTGTTCCCGGACTCGGCGATGTCGCGGCCGACGAGCACGGTCTCGGGCAGCTTCAGCTGCTTGACCATCTCGTCGATGATCCGCATGTTCGCCTGGTGCGGGATGAAGGCTCCGAGGTCCTCCGGCTCGATCCCGGCGGCCTCGAGGGCCCGCTTGGCCACCTTCGCCATCTCCCACACGGCCCAGCGGAACACGCTCTGCCCGTCCTGGCGCAGGGTCGGCCAGATCTTGGCCTCGGTCCCGAGGACCGCGGCGGCGTTGCTCGCGCCGTTGCGCTCGGCTTCCTCAGAGAGGTCCCGCACGTCGAGGAGCGAATGGGTCATGCCGATCGTGCTCCACTTGCTGCCGTCGGAGCCCCACACCGACCGGCCGATGCCCGGCGTGTCGGAGGGGCCGATCACGACGGCGCCCGCGCCGTCGCCGAGCAGGAACGAGATGCTGCGCTCGGTGTTGTCGATGAAGTCGCTGAGCTTCTCGGCACCGACCACGAGGACGTAGTCGGCAGTGCCGGCACGCACGAGGGCGTCGCCCTGGGCGATCCCATAGCAGTAGCCGGCGCAGGCGGCCGAGATGTCGTAGGCGGGCGCGGGGGTCGCTCCGAGGCGGTCGGCAAGCGCGGCGGCCGCAGAGGGGGTCGCGTAGGGGTGCGAGACGGTCGAGACGATGACGGCGCCCAGCTGGGAGGCGTCGATCCCGGCTGACGCGAGCGCCTCGCGCGAGGCGCCTTCGGCCATGTCCAGCACGCTGACGTCCTCGGGGGCGCGGCGACGGGTCACGATTCCCGTGCGCTGCCGGATCCACTCGTCGGACGAGTCGATCCACTGGCACACGTCGTCGTTCGTGACGATGACGGAGGGGCGGTAGCCGCCGATCCCGAGGATGCGCGCGTGCTCGTGGGCCTCATGCTGCTTGATGGTCGGGGTGCTCACACCGTCTCCTTGGTGGTCTCGGCGTCGCCCTCTGCGTCGGCGGCGAACAGTTCGAGGGCGGCATCGACGTCCGCAGGGGTCTTGACGGCAACGGTCTTCACGCCCGGCATGCCCCTTTTGGCCAGGCCAACCAGCGTTCCCGCCGGGGCCAGCTCGATCACTCCGGTGACGCCCTGCGACACGAGGGTCTCCATGCAGAGGTCCCAGCGGACCGGCCGCGAGACCTGCGCGATGAGGCTCGCGACGGCGGCCTCGCCCGAGGCGACCGGCGCGCCGTCGTGGTTCGACAGCAGCGGCACCGTCGGGTCTCCGACCGTCAGCTCCGGCCGGAGCGCTTCGAGGTCCGCGACGGCGGGGGCCATGTGCTGCGTGTGGAAGGCGCCCGCGACCTTGAGGGGGATCACGCGGGCCTTGGCGGGGGGATTCTCAGCGAGGGCCTTGAGCTGCTCGAAGGTGCCGGCTGCGACGATCTGGCCGCCGCCGTTGACGTTGGCGGGTTCGGCGCCCGCCGCTGCGATCGCGGCGAGGACCTCGTCCCGGTCGCCGCCCACGACGGCGCTCATGCCGGTCGGTGTGACGGCGGCGGCGCGCGCCATGGCCCGGGCCCGCACGCCCACGAAGCGCATAGCATCCTCGGCGCTGAGCACTCCGGCGAGGGCGGAGGCCGTGATCTCACCGACGGAGTGCCCGGCGAGGACCACCGGCAGGTCGGACAGCGCGGCGTCGAACATCGACTCCGCGGTCACCAGGCCGGCAGCGACGATGAGCGGCTGGGCGACGGCGGTGTCCTTGATCGTCTCCTCATCCGAGGTGGTCCCATGGGCCACGAGGTCGAGACCGACCGCCTCGCCGAGTGCGCCGAGCCGATCGGCGACAGCGGGCAGATCGAGCCACGGCGCGAGGAACCCCGGGGTCTGCGAGCCCTGTCCAGGGCAGACAATTGCTAGCACGTGACCAAGCTTTCCAAATCGGGGCGCGTGGGAGCGGAGGGTGCGCACACCAACCTCCCGAGCGCCGTTTGTAGGAAGTCTACAACCACGTCAGGTAAGGACCTTGCCATTACGGGCGCTGCGGGTGCCGCTCCGGCGGCTGCTTGGGCGGAGCCGCCAAGCGTCCCACGACGAGCGCCGTCTGGAGGACGAAGGCCTCGCGGGGGATCAGCGGGTCCCAGCCCGTGACGTCGCAGACCCGGCGCAGGCGGTAGCGCACTGTGTTGGCGTGGACGAAGAGCTCACGGGCCGTCGCCTCGAGGGAGTGGCCGAGCTCGATGTACGCGCTGAGGGTCTCCACGAGCCCATTCGAAGCGGCCGCGAGGGGGCGGTAGATCTTCTGGATCAGGGCCCTCCGCGCGGCATCGTCCCCTGCGACGACGCGTTCGGGGAGCAGGTCGTCCGCTGAGACGGGCCGGGGTGCATTGGGCCAGGCGCGTGCGGCGGAGAGTCCGGCGAAGGCCGCCTGGGCGGACGCGCTCGCGTCGGTGAGCGTCGCCGCTTCGGGGCCGTACACCACCGGACCGGGCGCGAACAGCTCGGCGAGCCGCGTCACGGCCTGCTGCGCGTCGTGCAGCCCGCCGAGGATGAGGATGAGGCGGTCGCCTTGGATCCCCACGAGCGCGTCCTGCGCGTACCGCCCGGCCGCCCGCCGCAGCTCGCCCACATAGGTGGGGCTCGGCTCCAGCGGCGAAGAGCCGACCACGACCATGAAGCGCTCCTGTGCGCGCCAGCCGAGGGCCGCGATGCGGGAGCGCAGGGCGTCGGTGTTCTCGGCGCGCAGGATGGCGTCGACGATCAGGGCTTCGAGCCGCGTGTCCCACGAGCCCCGCGTCTCCGCGGCGCGCGCGTACACGTCCGCGGCCGCGAAGGCCACCTCCCGGGAGTAGCGCAGCACGGCCTCGCGGAGGGCCGGCTGGTCCTCCTCCGGCGCGAGGTGGGGGACCTGGTCCTCGACCGTCTCCACCACGATCCTGATGAGCTGGAGGGCCTTCTGCAGGCTGATCGAACGGGTCAGCTCGGTGGGCGCGGCACCGAAGACGTCCGAGAGGATCCAGGTGGGCAGCGTGGGCCGCTCGTACCACGTGACGAACGCGGCAATCCCGTTCTGCGCCACGAGGCCCAGTGCCGAACGCTCGTCCGCGCTGAGGCGGGAGTACCACGGCAGCGAGCGGTCGAGCTCGCGCATGGTCGTCGTGGAGAGCTGGCCGACGTTGGCGCGGAGCTTCTTGACGGTCTCCGCCTTCGCCGGGGAGATGGTGAGCTTGCCGGTGGCCGCACCGCCGGGGGACTTCTGTGGCTGTGCCATGGACATGAGCATAGCGAGCCGGACCAGCGGCTTTTGTGTGAAGGCTACAAGGGCCCGTGGGCTGGGCCACACGCGCGGCGCCGGGGGAAGCGCAGAAAGCGCGACGGCGGCGCCTCCCTGAGTGGGACGCGCCGCCGTCTCATGCGGTGGCGGGCGGGACGGCGGCCTCCGTCGTCCTGCTGCGGGGACTAGCTCTCGCCGCCCGCGTTTCCGGTTGTTCCCGCGTTGACGTCCAGGAGCTGGTACCGCTCGAACGCCTGCCGCGGGGCATCGGCGTCGACCTCGCCCCGCCGCGCGAGCATCTGCAGCGCCCGCACGACGACCGAGTGGGCGTCGATGTGGAAGTACCTGCGTGCGGCCGCGCGGGTGTCGGCGAATCCGAAGTCGTCGGCACCGAGCGTGGCGAACTCGTTCGGCAGGAACTGGCGGATCTGGTCCGGCACGGCCTTCATGTAGTCCGTGACAGCCACGATCGGCCCGGTGGCACCCGCCATCTGCTGGGTGACGAAGGGCACGCGCGGCTCCTGGCCGGGGTTGAGGAACGCCTCCTCCTCGGCGGCCAGACCGTCGCGGCGCAGCTCGGTCCAGGACGTCACGCTCCACACATCGGCCGAGACGCCCCACTCCTCGGCGAGGATCTGCTGGGCCTCGAGTGCCCACGGCACGGCCACGCCGGACGCGAGCAGCTGCGTCCGCGGTCCGTCGATCTTCGCGGGGGCGAGCAGGTAGATGCCCTTCAGCACGCCCTCGACGTCGAGCTCCTCGGGCTCCGCGGGCTGGACGATCGGCTCGTTGTACACCGTGAGGTAGTACATGACGTTCGGATCCGGGTGCTTCCCGCCGTACATGCGCTCGAGGCCGTCCTTGACGATGTGGCCGATCTCGTAGCCGTAGGCCGGGTCGTAGCTGACGACCGCGGGGTTCGTCGAGGCGAGGATGGGCGAGTGGCCGTCCGCGTGCTGCGTGCCCTCACCGGTCAGGGTTGTCCGTCCCGCCGTGGCGCCGATCACGAAGCCGCGGGCCATCTGGTCCGCCGCGGCCCAGAGGCCGTCGCCGGTGCGCTGGAAGCCGAACATCGAGTAGAACACGTACACCGGCACGAGGGTCTCGCCGTGGGTCGCGTAGGACGTGCCCGCGGCGGTGAACGCAGCGACGGACCCGGCCTCGTTGATCCCCGCGTGCAGGATCTGCCCCTCCGGGGACTCCTTGTAGGCCAGGACCAGGTCCCGGTCCACCGAGAGGTAGTTCTGGCCCTTGGGGTTGTAGATCTTGGCGGTCGGGAAGAACGCGTCCATGCCGAACGTCCGTGCCTCGTCCGGGACGATCGGGACAACCCGCTTGCCGAACTCCTTGTCCCGCATGAGGTCCTTCAGCAGCCGTACGAACGCCATCGTCGTCGCCGCCTGCTGCTTGCCCGAGCCGCGCTTGGCCACCTCGAAGGACTTCTCCGCCGGCAGCGTGATCGCCTCGGGCTGGACGCGCCGCTCGGGGAGGAACCCGCCCAGCTCCTTGCGCCGCTGCATCATGTACTGGATCTCCGGGGCGTCGAACCCGGGGTGGTAGTACGGGGGCTGGTACGGGTCGGCCTCGAGCTGCTCGTCGCTGATCGGGATGCGCAGGTGGTCGCGGAAGTCCTTGAGGTCCTGCAGCGTCATCTTCTTCATCTGGTGGGTCGCATTGCGGCCCTCGAAGTGCGTCCCGAGCCCGTAGCCCTTGACAGTCATCGCGAGCACGACCGACGGCTTGCCCTTGAACTCGGTGGCGGCCTTGTAGGCGGCGTAGACCTTCCAGTAGTCGTGGCCGCCGCGCTTGAGGTTCCAGATCTGCTCGTCCGTCAGGTCCGCGACGAGCTCCTTGGTCTCGGGCGTCTTGCCGAAGAAGTGGTCCCGGACAAACCCGCCGGACTCGGCCTTATAGGTCTGGTAGTCGCCGTCCAGGGTCTCGTTCATGATCTTCACAAGCTGGTTGTTGTCATCGCGTGCGAGCAGGTCATCCCACTCGCGGCCCCAGATGACCTTGATGACGTTCCAGCCCGCGCCGCGGAAGAACGCCTCGAGCTCCTGGATGATCTTGCCGTTGCCGCGGACCGGGCCGTCGAGGCGCTGGAGGTTGCAGTTGATGACGAACGTGAGGTTGTCCAGGTTCTCGTTCGCGGCGAGCTGGAGCAGGCCGCGGCTCTCGGGCTCGTCCATCTCGCCGTCACCGAGGAAGGCCCACACGTGCTGGTCCGAGGTGTCCTTGATTCCGCGGTTGTGCAGGTACCGGTTCGTCTGGGCCTGGTAGATCGCGTTCATCGGGCCGATCCCCATCGAGACCGTGGGGAACTCCCAGAACTCCGGCATCATCCGGGGGTGGGGGTAGGAGGAGAGGGCGTGGCCCTCGCGGGACTTCTCCTGGCGGAACCCGTCGAGGTCCTCCTCGCCCAGACGCCCTTCCATGAACGCGCGCGCGTACATGCCGGGGGAGGCGTGGCCCTGGAAGAACACCTGGTCGCCGCCGCCCGGGTGGTCCTTGCCCCGGAAGAAATTGTTGAAGCCCACTTCGTAGAGCGTCGCCGCACCGGCGTAGGTGGAGATGTGCCCGCCCACGCCCACGCCGGGCCTCTGCGCCCGGTGGACCATGATGGCGGCATTCCAGCGCATGTAGGCGCGGTACCGCCGCTCGAACTCCTCGTTGCCGGGGTACTCCGGCTCCTGGTCCGCGGGGATGGTGTTCACGAAGTCAGTCGTCGTGACCATGGGGACGCCGACGCTTCTCGAACCCGCGCGCTGGAGGAGGCTGCGCATGATGTACTGCGCGCGCTCCGTGCCCTGCTCTTCGATCAGGGAGTCAAGAGACTCAACCCACTCGCTCGTCTCTTCGGGATCGCGGTCCGGCAGCTGATTCGTCAGGCCACTGAGGATGTGCGAGGTTTCCTCTCCTACAGACACGTCCAACCTCTCTTCGAGCCCGGAGGCCGGAGCTGGTGGCAGCCGGCAGCGGGCAGTCTCGTCACGGTGCCCTGCGTGCAGGGCCGTTGGTGCTGCGAGGGCCGGGCAGGTCCAGGGTTCTTCTGGCCAGCTGGCACTCACACGCCACTCTAGCCGCGTGCGGGCGGGGGTAGTTAGCCGATGGCCGCTGTGTGACTGCTCTCATGGCGGGGAGAAAACCGCCGTACGTCCCCGGTATCGGGCCGTCCGTGCCGTTCCTGCTTGAAGCGGCGCCGCAAACGTAGTTGGCTTATAGCTACAGTGCGCCTCAGTAATTCGGCGCCAGACGGAGCCTCAGTCGACTCGAGCCCAGGCCGCCGTCCTGAAGGAGCTCCCGGAAGGGGGCGCCGGCAGGGCGCCGGACGCGGCCCTCCGACGGGGGCATACACGAGGAGGAGAGGACGTGGGCGAGACCGACACCGCCGCGGACAGCAACGTGGCGGCGCGACTGGGTTTCAAGGACGGAGACCTGATCCAGGAATTCGGGTACGACGAGGATGTGGACTTCGGACTGCGGGACGCCATCGAGGAGGCTGTCGGCTCCGAACTTCTCGACGAAGAGGACCACGACGTCGTCGACGGGGTGATCGTGTGGTGGCGCGACGACGACGGCGACCTGGTCGACATGCTCGTGGATGCCCAGACGACCCTCAATGAATCCGGTGTCCTGTGGCTCCTGACGCCCAAGCAGGGGCGCGAGGGCCATGTGCGGCCCGTGGATGTGCAGGAGTCCGCGCCCACCGCCGGTCTGCATTCGACTTCATCGGTCGGCGTCTCGAAGGACTGGAGCGCCACCCGCCTCGTCCGGAAGAAGCAGTGACGGCCCCTCTGGGCGCTGCCTCGCCGGCCGTCGGCGAGCTCGCCCCGGACTTCGAGCTGCCCAACCAGTTCGGAGAGCCTGTGCGGCTCTCGGCGTTCCGGGGGCGGCCCGTCGTCGTCATCTTCTTCCCCTTCGCGTTCTCGGGAATCTGCACCGGCGAGCTGTGCGAGATCCGGGACGGATGGGACGCCTTCGCCGATGTGGAGGCCGAGGTCCTGGCGGTCTCTGTGGACAGCAAGTTCGCCCAGCGCGCCTACGCCGCCGCTGAGGGCTACGAGTTCTCCCTTCTCGCTGACTTCTGGCCCCACGGAGAGGTGGCCCGCAGGTACGGCGTCTTCGACGAGGCCAGCGGCATGGCCCTGCGCGGTACCTTCATCCTCGATGCCGAGGGTGTGGTCCGCTACCGGGTGGTGAACCCGCGCGGGCAGGCCCGCGACATGCAGGAATACCGCGCGGCGCTGGCAGAGATCAGCGCGCAGGCCCCGCATACGTCCGCCTGAGCGCGCTCTGCCTTCCCGGGACCTGGGCAGTCGGCACCCGGTTCGCCGTGCGCTCGACCCTGGGGTACTGTTGGAGCTCGTCGGAGCGCGCTGCGCGCCGACGAGGGTCTTTAGCTCAGCTGGTAGAGCGCCACGCTTACACCGTGGATGTCATCGGTTCGATCCCGGTAGGACCCACCGTCTTCGCCCTCCCGTGGCCCGGCAGCGAACAGTGCCGCACCCGTCTCTCAGGTACCCTGCCGCAAGCAGGCATGGAGTGAGCCCCCCGCCGCGGCCATTGGGGGGTTTGCCGCGGCGGGGGGCTCTGCAGATGAATATAGGGTGAACTGGACCCGAATCAAAATCGGAGCCGCGGCGCGAGGCTCGTCGGTCCCCGGGGTGCTCGACGACGAGCCTCACCCTCCCTCACGCTGTCCGGCGGTGTGAGGCAGGCAGGACGGCCGAGCCCCACGGCAAGCAGACCCAGCGCGTGAGGTGTATCGAAATACCTTGTCAAAAGCGCCATGAGGGGCCTATGGCTCAACTAGCCTTGACGGGAACCCAGCGAAGAGACGGAGAGTACATGTCTGCACAGATCGGCGTCACCGGCCTTGCGGTGATGGGCGCCAACCTTGCCCGCAACCTCGCGCGCAACGGCTTCACCGTGGCGCTGCACAACCGCTCGGTGGCGAAGACGGACGCCCTGCTCGCCAAGCACGGCGACGAGGGCGACTTCGTGCGCACCGAGACGCTCCAGGAACTCGTCGACGCCCTGGAGAAGCCGCGCCGTGTGCTCATCATGGTCAAGGCCGGCGCCCCGGTCGACGCCGTCGTGGACCAGCTCGTGCCCCTCCTGGAGGAGGGCGACATCGTCATCGACGGCGGCAACTCCCACTACCAGGACACCCGCCGTCGCGAGGCCGCCCTCGCGGAGAAGGGCCTGCACTTCGTGGGCATCGGCGTCTCCGGCGGCGAGGAGGGCGCCCTCAACGGCCCCTCCATCATGCCCGGCGGCTCCAAGGAGTCCTACCAAGCGCTCGGTCCCCTTCTCGAGAAGATCGCCGCGAAGGCCGACGACGGCGCGCCCTGCTGCGCCTGGATCGGCACCGACGGCGCGGGGCACTTCGTGAAGATGGTGCACAACGGCATCGAGTATGCGGACATGCAGGTCATCGGCGAGGCCTACAACCTCCTCCGCAGCGCCGCCGGCATCGAGCCCGCGGAGCAGGCAGCCATCTTCGAGGAATGGAACAAGGGCGACCTCTCCTCGTTCCTCATTGAGATCACGGCCAAGGTCCTGAAGCATGTCGATGCCGAGACCGGCAAGCCGTTCGTCGACGTCGTGGTGGACTCGGCGGGGCAGAAGGGCACCGGCCGGTGGACGGTCCAGTCCGCCCTCGACCTCGGATCCCCGGTCTCCGGCATCGCCGAGTCCGTGTTCGCCCGCGGCATCTCCTCCCAGCGGGACCAGCGGGCGATCGCCCAGACGACCCTCGCGGCCCACGAGGCGGACATCGATGTGCCCCAGGACTTCGTGGAGGACGTCCGCCAGGCGCTCTACGCGTCCAAGCTCGTCTCCTATGCCCAGGGCCTCGACATGCTCGCGTCCGCAGCGAAGGAATACGGCTGGAACCTCAAACTGGACGAGATCGCTTCGCTGTGGCGCGCCGGCTGCATCATCAGGGCGGACCTGCTCAAGGTGATCATGGAGGCCTACAAGGGTGACAAGGCTCCCGCGAACCTCCTGTTCGCGCCCGCATTCGTCGAATCGGTCGGGAAGGCCGTCCCGGCGTGGCGGCGCGTGGTCGCGACGGCGGTGCAGCTCGGCATCCCGGTCCCGGTGTTCTCGTCCTCGCTCGCCTACTACGACGCGCTGCGCGCCAAGCGGCTCCCGGCCGCCCTGATCCAGGGCCAGCGTGACCTCTTCGGCGCGCACACCTACCAGCGCGTGGACCGCGAGGGCACCTTCCACACCCTGTGGGGCGAGGACGGCTCGGAGGTCTCGGCGGTCGACACGCACTGACCGCCGTCTGGCCCGAGGAACGCGACGGCGCCGCCCACCGGAAGGGTGGGCGGCGCCGTCGTCCTGCGGCCCAGTGGCCTAGCCTTGGCCGTCCTGACGGCTCTGGCCCGTCGCCCCGGCGCCCTTCGCGTCCGAGCGCGGACGGTGCAGCGCGAACGACTCGAAGGCCTCGAGCCCGCCGCCCACGCCCGTGACGTTGTAGTAGGTGACCTTGATCGTCGTGTCTCCTCCGGGCTGTCCGGGATCCACCTCGAATGCGCCGAAGCCGTAGGAGTTGGCGGCATCGCGCACCGCCGACCATGCGGCCGGCTCCTTGACGTACACCGGGGCGCGCTTGCCGGTGGCCGCATCGGGCGTGGGCGCCACGGACACGATCACGCGGCATTCCGGCGGCGTGAAGAGGAGCTGATTCGAGGGCACCGAGGTTCCGCCTCCGCCGAGGACCATGTGCACGGTCCCCTTGGTCGTGTCGATCGCCTGGATGTCTGTGGCCGTCGGCACCGGCGTCAGGGTCTGGTTCTGCTGCTGGCCTCGGATCGGGTGCGATCGCTCGTAGTGGTGCTCATGGCCGCAGACCACGAGGTCCACGCCGTACCGGTCGAACAGCGGCACCCACTCCTGGCGGACGCCGAGGTCCGCACCGTTGAAGTTGTTCGCCGTGCTGATCGCCACCTGGTGCATGCAGACCACGATCCAGTCAATGTCCTCGTTCCCGCGCGCGGCGGCGAGCTCCTTCTCGAGCCATGCCTTCTGTGCGCCGTCGGAGTAGCCCCGCACGTAGGAGTTGCCGCCGTCCTGGTAGCAGACGTCGTCGTTCGCGAGGGAGATGATCCGGACGGATCCGACGGTGAAGCTGTACCAGAGTCCGCGGGTCACATCAGTCTGCCCCGAGGCCTCAGGGACCTCGAAGTAGGTCTGGTACGCCGCGTAGCCGATGGGGCCGTTGCCCTTCTCGTTCTCGTGGTTTCCGGCGGAGGGCATCCACGGGCGGTTCCGCGCGCTTCGGGAGTTGTTGGACCAGAAGTCCCACCAGGTGCGGATGCGGTCCTGCGCGAGGTTCGCGTAGCAGAGGTCTCCGTTGAAGAGGTGGAACATGGGCTGCACTCGTTCGACGCCGCCCGTCGTATCTCCGGCCGAGGGGGAGCCGAGGTTGTCGTTGACCCACGAGGTGCCCTGCTTCTTGCCGAGGGTCGGTGTGCCCTGGTCTCCGAAGCTCGTGAACGTGACGCGGGCCCGGCCCCTCGGGCCCGTCGTGAAGGTCCCGAACTCGGGCGTCGCTCCCGCATGGACCGCGGCGTAGAGGTAGCCTGCCTCCGCGTCGAGGCCCGTGAGCAGGGCGTGGTGGGCGTACACCGTTCTGCCGGACTTCGCGTCCACGTAGCTGCGCGTCGCGGCGCCGACGGCTTTGGCGAAGGTACCGTGCGCATCGCCGAGCAGCACGCGTGGCTCCGTGACGGGCTGGAGCGTGTGCCACGAGACGACCATTTCCCGCGAGGCGTCGGCACCGAACTGGAGGTGCAGGCCGTCCACGGTCGGCACCGAGAGAGGATCGGTCGCGGACAGGGAACCGGGGAGGTCTTTCCCCGACTCGGGATTCGGGCCGCTGGGCGCGGCGTTGGCCGGTGAACCAGCGAGGGCGGGCACTGCGACGGCGGCCAGACCGGCCCCGATGAGGAGGCGGCGGCGGGTGACTGGTGAGTTCTCGGGCTGAGGCGTCATGCGGCGAGCATGCCCGTCGGACCTCGGAGCGAGGACAATCCCGGGTGAATGTGCGACGAAAGTTCGGTGACCTCACGGTCAACATCGGCACGCGGGGCCGCCCGCTTCTGCATCCGCTCTCTGCTCTGCACGGCGGCGCCTCCGGCCCCGCGGGGCCGGACGGCGTCGTCGTGAGCGTCCTGACAGTCAGACGTAGCCGGTCAGATGTAGTAGTACTCCGCGGGGTCCACTGCGGGCTTGGTCTCCTTGGCGGCGTCGCGGTGGCGCCAGGTGGCGGGCACGCCCGTGACGATGGAGTTCGGCGGTGCGTCCTTGACGACCACGGCGTTCGCGCCGACGGCACTCCCGGCCCCGATCGTGATGGGGCCGAGGACCTTCGCGCCCGCGCCGATCGTGACGCCGTCGCCGATCGTGGGGTGGCGCTTGACCTTGGCGAGGGAACGGCCGCCGAGGGTCACGCCGTGGTACAGGAACACGTCGTCCCCGATCTCGGCGGTCTCGCCGATCACCACTCCCATCCCATGGTCGATGAAGAACCGCCGCCCGATGGTGGCCCCCGGGTGGATCTCGATCCCCGTCAGGAACCGGGCAGCCTGGGAGATCAGGCGGGCGGGGAAGCGGAGGTCCTCCCGCTGCCACATCGCGTGGGTCAGGCGGTGGACCCAGATGGCGTGCAGCCCGGAGTAGGCGAGGAAGTTCTCGACGTGGCCGCGCGCGGCCGGGTCATGCGCTGCCGCGGCCTCGAGGTCCTCGCGGAGCCGCGCCACCGTGCGTTTGATCAGAGACACAGGTTTCCTTCTGCCGAGCCCGGAGCCCGGCCCTTAGCCGCGGATGTCGTCGTACAGGACGGTGGAGATGTAGCGCTCACCGAAGTCGCACACGACCGCCACGATCAGCTTGCCCTTGTTCTCGGGGCGCTTGGCGAGCTCGAGCGCGCCCCAGACGATGGCTCCGGAGGAGATGCCCCCGAGGATGCCTTCCTCGGAGGCGAGCGCCCTGGCAACCGCCACCGAGTCCTCGAGGCTCGCGTCGAGCACCTCATCGTACACGTTCGTGTCGAGGATCTCGGGCACGAAGTTGGCGCCGAGGCCCTGGATCTTGTGGGGGCCGGCCGGACCTCCATTGAGGATGGGGGAGTCCTTCGGCTCGACGGCCACGATCTGCACACCGGGCTTGCGCTCCTTCAGCACCTGGCCGACGCCGGTGATGGTGCCGCCCGTGCCGACGCCGCTGACGAAGATGTCGACGCCGCCGTCGGTGTCGTTCCAGACCTCCTCCGCGGTGGTGGCGCGGTGCACCTCCGGGTTGGCCGCGTTGGCGAACTGCTGGGCCCAGATGGAGTTCTCGGTGTTGGCAACGATCTCCTGGGCCTTCTCGACCGCGCCGCGCATGCCGTCGGAGCCCGGCGTGAGGACGATCTCCGCACCGTAGGCGCGCAGGAGCACCCGGCGCTCGGTGGACATGGTCTCGGGCATCGTGAGGATGACCTTGTATCCCCGGGCTGCGCCCACCATGGCCAGGGCGATGCCCGTGTTCCCCGACGTGCCCTCGACGATCGTCCCGCCCGGCTTGAGCGCCCCCGCCTTCTCTGCGGCATCGATGATGGCCACGCCGATGCGGTCCTTCACGCTGTTGGCCGGGTTGTAGAACTCGAGCTTGACGGCGACTTGCGCCTCGAGGCCCTCGGTGAGCCGGTTGAGCCGGACGAGAGGGGTGTTGCCGACCAGCTGGGTGACGTCATCGTAGATGCGGGCCATGATTCCTTAGCTTTCTGGAAGTGGGCGTGACGGAGCGTAACCGGGGCGCCGGCTGCGGCTTCAGCCTAGCCAGCGACCATGGAGGCGGCTAGGAGGCCAGCCACTCCGAGTAATATTTGCGGGCCTTGGCGAGCTTCGGGTTGATGATCACGTGGCAGTACCCGGCGTCCTGGTTGTTCGCGTAGTAGTCCTGATGGAACGCCTCCGCCGGATAGAACGTACTGGCCCGGGTCACTTCCGTGACGATGGGATCCCTCCAGAGTGACTGGTTGCGGCTGATCGCCTCTTCGAAGAGGACCTTCTCCTCGTCAGTGCGGTAGAACATCGACGACCTGTACTGCGTGCCCACGTCGTACCCCTGGCGGTTGAGCGTGGTCGGATCGTGGATCGCGAAGAACATGTCCAGGACCGTGTCGGCCGGGATCACTTCCTCGTCGAACGTCACGGCCACGACCTCCGCGTGGCCCGTCATGCCGCTGCACACGCTGTAGTAGTCCGGGTCCGGGAAGTGGCCGCCGATGTAGCCCGAGACCACCGAGGCGACGCCCCGCGTCTTCTGGTACACCGCGTCGAGACACCAGAAGCAGCCGCCGCCCAGAATGAATGTCCTCATGCTGCCTACAATGTCCGAAGCCCGCGGAAGATTCCCGAGAGAGGACCGCACTTCGTGTCAGAGCAGACAGGCCCCGCCACGTCAGAGCCCGCCGTGCCAGAGAACGAGCAGCCGTCCCGCCAGCCCGGGCCCGAGGGAACCGGACGTGAAGAGACGAGTGAGGAGTCCCGCGACGGCGGCGCCTCCAACGGCGTCTCCCTCGCCGACATCCTCGTGGCCGTCGAGGAGCTCTGGCCCGAATCCCTTGCGGAGGAGTGGGATGCGGTGGGCCTCGTGTCCGGCCGTCCGTCCCAGCCGGTCCGCAGGATCCTGTTCTGCGTCGATCCCGTGCTGGAGGTCATCGAGGAAGCCGTGACGTGGGGCGCAGACCTCATCGTGGCGCATCACCCGCTGCTCCTGCGCGGCGTCACGAGCGTCGCCGCGAACACGCCCAAGGGCCGGGCCGTGCATCGGCTCATCGAGTCCGGGATCGCCCTCGTGACGGTCCACACCAACGGCGACTCGGCCGTCGGGGGCGTGTCCGACGTGCTCGCGGACGCGCTGGGCCTTGAGGCGGTGGGCCCGCTCACCAAGGCCGCCAACGGCCTGCCCGAGGAGGGGATCGGCCGCGTGGGCGACCTCGCCGAGGTCACGAGCCTCGGCGCCCTCGCCGAGCGGCTCTTTGCGATCCTGCCCGCGGTGGCCGGCGGGGTCCGCGTCTCCGGGGACCGCGACGGCCTTGTGCGGCGCGTGGCGGTGTGCGGCGGTGCGGGCGACAGCCTGTTCGACGCCGTGCGTGCGGCGGAGGCGGACGTGTACGTGACGGCGGACCTGCGCCACCACCCGGCCTCCGAGGCCCGTGAGTCCTCAGTGGACGGGCGCCCGTACCTGGTCGATGTCAGCCACTTCGCGAGCGAATGGCTGTGGCTCCCCACGGCGGCCCAGGCCCTGGACAATGTGCTCACGGACCAGGGCCACTCCCTGGACATCCGGGTCTCGACCACCAACACCGACCCGTGGGATTTCATCCTCACCCCCGGTGAGGACTAGCCCACCTGCAGGAGGTAGACCATGCCCAAGGCCCCCGCTGCTGAGCAGCTCAAGCTGCTCGGCCTCCAGGCCCTCGATGCGAAGCTGCGCGCCCTCGACGTGCGGCGCACCGCCCTCGACACCGACCCACGGCTGGCCCCGGCCGCGGCCGAGCTCAAGGCTGCGAGCCTCGCTGCCCGTGCCGCCGACGACGCGGTCGCGGCGGCGGACGGTGAGCTCGTAGCGTCCGAGGCGAAGGTCGCCGAGGTGTCGGCCCGGATTGCCAAGGACGAGCAGCGGCTCTACGCCGGCGGACTCTCAAAGGACCTCGAGGCCCTGCAGAAGGACATCGCTGGCCTCACGGCGCGCAAGGGCGACCTCGAGGATGCCGAACTCGAGATTCTGGAGCGGCTCGATGGCCTCCGGGAGGCGCAGGCCTCCGCGGGGCAGCGGCTCGCTGCCGCCCAAGCGGCCAGCGATGCGCTCCGCGCGGAGCTCGATGCCCAGATCGCGGAGGTGGCGGGGGAGAGGGCGGCTGTGGCCGCCGAGCGCGCGGACTACGCCTCCGCCGTCGACCCGGGTCTCGTCGCCGTGTACGAGAAGACCCTTGCCAAGCGCGGGGTCGGTGCGGCACGGCTCTTCCACGGGACCTCCGAGGGCTCGGGCATGGCCCTGAGCCCTGGCGACCTCGCGGCCATCCGGGCCGCGGCGGAGGACGAGGTCGTGTTCTGCCCGGACTCCGGCTGCATCCTGGTCCGCTCGGCTGAGTGGAGCTGACGGTCGTAGCGCCGCCCGCGGTCAGTCCCGCAGGATGAGCGCCAGGGAGTGGGGCCGCCTGGCGGTTCCCTCGCGCAGTTCGGCCTCCCAGTGCTCCCGGGCGACGGCGAGCAGCGCCTCCGGCGTGGCCGGTGCCTTGCCGCGACGGGTGAGCAGGTGGCGCACGAAGTCGCCGCGGTGGTGCTTGGCGAAGTGGCTCACCACGCTGCGCCTGCCGTCGCGCTCCCGGAAGACGTCGACCGTCACCGTCGTGGCGGCGGGTGGGGCGTACGCGGCGGCGTAGGTGCTCGAGCGGCAGTCCACGACCAGTCCCTCGGCGGAACGCGGTGCGAGCGCCTCGGCGAGGCGGGGCTTCCAGTAGGCCGCCATCCGGCCCACGCCCGGCAGGGACGTCGACATGGAGAGCCGATAGGCGGGGACCGGGTCACCGAACCCCACCGCTCCCCAGAGCGCCGAGACCACGACGATCCACTCGAGCGCGCGTCGCCGCTGCGCGGGGGTGAGGGTCTCGTAGCCGAGCGCCTCGTACAGGACGCCGGAGTAGACGGCGTGCGCCGGCGCCGCCGGTTCCGCGTGAAGCCGCCGGTTCCGGTCGACGTCGTGCGCGAGCGATGCGCCCACGCCGAGCAGCTCGAGGGCGTCCCTCCTGCCGCTTGCCTCCGCGAGGTGCGCCATGACCTCCTTCCGCGCCACCTCGAGCTCGGGGAAGCTCAGCGAGGCGAGGTCGACGGCGGGCCCCGCCGCGGCGGGTGTCTTGCCCTCGGAGGGCGGGAGCAGGATCAGCACCCGACGAATCGTACCGGTGCGGCCGCATCTGGTCCTCCGGGCTAGACTTTCCCCCGAGGACAGGTCGGCCGGGCGACCGCGGGGCCGCTCCTCTCGGGGCGGCCGCGAGGAAAGTCCGGGCTCCGCAGGGCAGGGTGGTGGGTAACGCCCACTCGGGGAAACCCGCAGGCCAGTGCCACAGAGAACAGACCGCCGGCACGTCCGCGTGCCGGTAAGGGTGAAACGGCGGTGTAAGAGACCACCAGCTCCCCGGGCGACCGGGGAGGCTCGGTAAACCCCACCCGGAGCAAGGCCAGACAGGACGCGCTACCAGGGCTGCCCGCCCGAGCGTCCGGGTAGGCCGCTCGAGGCCGTCGGCAACGGCGGTCCTAGATGGATGGTCGCCTCCCGCGCCGGGGCAACCCGGCGCGGAGACAGAACCCGGCTCACAGGCCGGCCTGTCCTCACCTGAACTGAGAGCATGTGAGTGACTTCACAGGGTGCTCCCGCCCTGCCTGTGGCTGCCTCACGTACACTTGATGGTGAACGTAGATGTTCTCCTGAGCCGGGCTCTGCGATCGCAGGACCGGCTCCTTCCATGCTCGGCGGCCAATCCCGGCGTCAGCTCGGGCATGCGCACGACGGCGTGCGCGCGAGACCCGTAAGAAAGGCACCACTGTGAGCACAACGACGGAATCCGCCCTGGGCACCTGGATCGGACGCGAGGCCGCCGCGGAGGAGATGATCCCGATCATCGGGCGGCTGTACCGCCAGAACAATGTGGTGACCTCGGTCCACGGCCGCAGCCTCATCAACCAGTCCGTGGTCGGCCTGCTCAAGGCCCACCGCTGGGCGCGCCAGATCGACAGCGAAGAGCTGGCGCTCGAGGAGACCCTCCCCATCCTGAAGGTGCTCGACACCCTCGAGCTCGGCGCGGCCTCGATCGACCTCGCCCGCCTCAACGAGGCATTCCGTGCTGAGGGCCAGGACCTCGGCCTCGAGGACTTCCTCCGCCGCGAGCTGGCCCCCGTGGTGGGCAAGCACGGCGCCGACCCGCGCAAGGCCCAGGACGTCGTGCTGTACGGCTTCGGGCGCATCGGCCGCCTCGTGGCCCGCATCCTCATCGAGCACGCCGGCGGCGGCGACGGCCTCCGCCTCCGCGCCATCGTGGTGCGGAAGGGCTCCGACCAAGACCTCGTCAAGCGGGCGAGCCTGCTCCGCCGCGACTCTGTCCACGGCGCCTTCGAGGGCACTATCACGGTGGACCCGGAGAACAACACGATCCTGGCCAACGGCACGCTCATCCAGGTCATCTACTCGGACAGCCCCGCCTCCGTCGACTACACCCAGTACGGGATCCACGACGCGATCGTGGTGGACAACACGGGCAAGTGGCGCGACGCTGAGGGCCTGTCCCAGCACCTGCAGAGCAAGGGCGTCTCCCGCGTCCTGCTCACCGCCCCGGGCAAGGGCAACCTCCCGAACATCGTCCACGGCATCAACCACACCTCGATCTCCGAGAACGACAAGATCGTCACGGCGGCCTCCTGCACGACCAACGCGATCACGCCCGTGCTCAAGGCGGTCAACGACAAGTACGGCGTGGTCCACGGCCACGTCGAGACCGTCCACTCGTTCACGAACGACCAGAACCTCATCGACAACTTCCACAAGGGCAACCGCCGCGGTCGCGCGGCCGGGCTCAACATGGTCCTCACTGAGACCGGCGCGGCGAAGGCTGTGGCCAAGGCGCTCCCCGAGCTGGCCGGCAAGCTGACCGGAAACGCAATCCGCGTGCCCACCCCAGACGTCTCGATGGCCGTGCTGAACCTCAGCCTCGAGACGGAGACCACCAAGGACGAGGTCAACGCGTACCTGCGTGAGATGTCGCTGCACTCGGATCTGCGCAAGCAGATCGACTACATCGATTCGCCTGAGGTCGTCTCGAGCGACTTCGTGGGGTCGCGCCGTGCGGGCATCGTCGACGGTCTGGCCACGATCTCGTCCGGGAAGAACCTCGTGCTCTACGTCTGGTACGACAACGAGTTCGGCTACTCGACCCAGGTGGTGCGCGTCCTCGAGGACATGGCCGGCGACCACGCACCGACCTTCCCCGTCCAGACCGCCGCTGACGAGTACGAGCTCGCAACGACTCGGTAGCGATTGCCCGAGGGTGCTGGATTCGCGGCGGGGGCAGAGGCAAGATGCAGCTATGGAACCTACCGAGCATGACAGCACTCTCGAGCACGCACTCGATGTGGCCAGGGCCAATGCCAAGCAGGCCAAGCTCCTCGTGGACCACGCAAAGGCCGCCCTCGCCCGAGGGGACGTGACGCCGGAGCGTGTCGCCCAGCTCGAGGCGCTCCGGCAGGCTGCCGACGAGGACCTCGTCCGCGTGACGCGAGAGCAGTAGAAGCCCCAACGCGAAGGGCGCCGCACCCAGTCGGGTGCGGCGCCCTTCGCCGTCTCAGCGCTCAGCGCGAGGCCGGGAAGCCGTCAGAGGCCGTGTTCCGCCGGCCCGTGCCCGGCGCGGTCATGCTCGGCATGCTCGTGTGATGCGTGATCGTGCGCCGCGTGCTCGTGGTCCTCGTCGTGGTCGTGGTCGTCGTGGCCGAAGGGGTCCGGGTCGACCCCCGGCATCCACGTGAGGCCCGGGACGCCCCATCCGTGCTTCCGCGCGGCCCTGCGCGCCTTCTTGGCGTACTTGTCGATCAGCCGGTCGACGTAGAGCTTCCCGTCGAGATGGTCGTACTCGTGCTGCATGACGCGGCCGAACCAGCCGGTGGCGACGAATTCAAGAGGATTGCCGTCGCCGTCGAACCCCTCAACCTTGACCCACTCCGCCCGACGCAGCGGGTAGCCCTCGCCGGGGAAGGAGAGGCAGCCCTCCTCGTCCTCCTCCGGATCCGGCGCCGCGCCGGAGACCTTGGAGAGCGTGAGCCTCGGATTCACGACGGCGCCGCGCGGGGGCACGCCGTCGTCGTTGGGGTGCTTGTACACGAACACGCGCAGGCCTACGCCGATCTGCGGGGCCGCCAGGCCGGCCCCGTGGGCCGCGTCGTTGGTCTCGTGCATGTCGGCGATGAGAGTGCGCAGCGCGTCGTCGAACTCCGTGATCTCGGCTGCCCTGCGGTGCAGCACGGGCTCGCCCCAGATGGTGATCGGATGGACAGTCACGGTACGGCTCCTGCACTAGGTGGGCGTCGGGGAAACGGAACGAGGCCGCCGGGGGACTCCCTGGCGGCCTCGTGATGACCGGGGAACCCGGTCTCTTCGGGGTGAGTAACGGGGCTCGAACCCGCGACCTTCTGGACCACAACCAGACGCTCTGCCAACTGAGCTATACCCACCGCGCACACTTCCCGGGACTGCCAGACCGACTGATCCAGCATTATTCCCCGTGAAGGCAACGAGAAATAGTCTACCTGCTCACGGGAGTGCTCATGACCAAAACGGCCGCTGGGCGCTAACTTTTTTCGGCAGCTGCGTCAGGATCCGCTCCCGCCGTGATGCGCGCCGCGACTGCTTTCGCCGAGGCCGAGTCGGGGCCGGGCGCGGGCACGAAGACCGTCTCTCGGTAGTAGCGCAGTTCGTCGATGGAATCGCGGATGTCGCCGAGCGCACGGTGGTTCCCGGTCTTCGCCGGCGCCTGGAAGTAGGCGCGCGGGTACCAGCGCCGGGCAAGCTCCTTGATGGTGGAGACGTCGATGACCCTGTAGTGGAGGTGCTTGATGACCTCCGGCATGTCACGGGCCAGGAACAGACGGTCGGTCCCGACCGAGTTTCCACCGAGCTGGGCCTTGTTCGGCTCCCTGACCCACTCGAGGATGTACGCCATCACTTCGGCCTGGGCCGCCTCGAGCGTCATCCCATGCGGCAGCTCGTCGATCAGCTTCGAGTCCGTGTGCATCGTGCGCACGAAGTCGTTCATTCCTGCCAGCGACTCGTCGCTGGGCTTGATCACGACGTCGACGCCGTCGCCGAGGATGTTGAGCTCTGAATCAGTCACGAGGACCGCGACCTCGATGAGGGCGTCGGCGACCGGGTCGAGGCCGGTCATCTCGCAGTCGATCCAGACAATGTGTTCGTTGCTGATGGGCACCTGCCAAGACTACCGCCAGCCCCGGGGGCCTCCGCCCGAGAGCCGCCGCCACCATCCGGCCCGGTGATAAAGTGAGGCTCTCCCACACTGAACGAAGGGTGACCCATGTCCTCACAGCGCCCGGGCCCGCCCGGGGGGCCTCTCGGGTGGCTTCGCTCCCTGTGGACATCTGTGCCGCCTGCTGGTGTCAACCAGCCCGCCCACTGGGCCCTCGGCCAGGGATTCGTCGGCTCCCTCCTGATGGTCTTCGGATCCTTCGGCGTGGGCTGGCTGGCGGACGCCTCGCTGTTCACGCGCAACCCCGTGTTCATCACCCTCCGCACTGAGGCGTGGGGTGTGACCTCATGCATCATTGCGCTGGTTGCCGGTGCCATGCTGCTGACGAGGTCGTGGCTCCGGTTCGGCCAGCGTCTGCGCCACTGGGGGCCGGGAACGCTGCGGCCCACAGTGCTGGCAGTCGTCCTCTGGGGGCTGCCTCTCGTGTTCACCTTCCCGATCTACTCGCGTGACATCTACGCGTACGTGGGGCAGGGGCGCCTCATGGCTGCGGGCCTCAATCCGTACACCAACGGCATCTCGAGCCTGAACAACTGGCTCGAGCTCGGCACCGATCCGTCGTGGGCGTCCACCCGCACGCCCTATGGCCCATACTTCCTGTGGCTCGAGCGCTGGGTGGTCCAGGCCACCGGAGGGCAGCCGGACGCCTCCGTCCTGCTGTTCCGTGTGATCGCGCTCGTCGGGGTGGCACTGAGCGCCTACTACGGCTACCGCCTCGCGCAGCTGCATGGGGTGGACGGCGCACGCACCGTCTGGCTCAGCGTCGCCAACCCGCTCTTCCTCATCTCCTGCATCGCGAGCGCCCACAATGAGGCGCTCATGATCGGCCTCGCCGTCGCCGGCGTGTACTACGCCTCCAAGGGGAACTGGTTCGCCGGGATCCTCCTCACGACCCTGTCGATCGGCATCAAGCCGATCACCGCCGTCGTCCTGCCCTTCATCGGCCTGCTGTGGGCCGGTCCCGGTTCGACATGGCTGCGGAAGTTCCTCTGCTGGGCGGGTACCGGCCTGATCAGCCTCGCCCTCTTCGCGGTCAGCGCGCTTGTGTACGGCCTCGGCTTCGGCTGGGTCAACGCCATTGTGGATCCGACACCGGGCTTCATCTCGTACACCCCGTCCGGATTCTCGAGCAACCTCCTCGCCACGGCCATGAGCACGCTGGGGCTCGACGGAGGGCAGATCGCCGAGGGGTACCGCGGCGTCCTCAAGTGGGTCGGCATCGCGATCGCCGTCCTGCTGATCTTCCGAGGGAATGACCGTCAGGTGGTGCGGCGGCTCGGACTGGCCTTCATGGCCATCGTGGTCCTCGGACCGATCATCCAGCCCTGGTACGTCCTCTGGTTCTTCCCGTTCCTTGCGGTGACCGGGATCAGGGACAACTGGGAGGTCAAGCTCTGGTACCTCACCGTGGTGTTCTTCGTGGTCTTCGGCGCGCAGGACCAGCTGCATGTCTTCGGCTTCGTGAACATCCCGATGCCGCCGGAGGCCCTCGCGGGCCTCGTGGCGCTCGCGTTCGTCGCCTACCTCGTCCTCATCGACCCCAAGACGCGCCGTATCGTGTTCGAGCGTCCGCGACGGGCGGCGCGCCCCGGGATCGCTGCCCGCGGTTCCTGACGGCGCGCCGCCAGGCTGCTAGGGCGCGTCGGTCTTCGCCGCTGCGGCACCCTTCCGGCCCAAGCGGACCAGACGGATCGCGGACCACACGAACAGGATGACGACGAGCACGTTCCGCAGCGTGAGGACGAGCGCCATGAGCGGGTTGTTGTGGCTCAGCGCATCGTAGAAGAGCGGGTAGATGAAGTAGGTGGCCGCGGCGATGCCGAGCAGGAGGCGGGCGGGCACGCGCCAGGCCGCCCGGTCCTGAGCAATGCCGAGGGCGACCACCGGGCCGAGCCACAGCATGAACTGCGGGGACCCGACCTTGTTGAACACGATGAAGGCGCTCACCATGGCGAGGGCGCCGGCCAGCAGGAGTTCCGAGCGGTCCTCGTGGCCTCGCTTCTTGCCCTCGTGGAGTGCCCAGAAGATCGTGCCCGCGATCGCAACTGCCACGACGATGAAGAGCGGCTGCATGAGGGCCGAGGCGACCGAGGAGCCCGGACCGTCCACCTGCATCGAGTTGATCTCGGTGTTCATGTACATGCGCGCCCCGCCGAGGCCCAGGACGGACATCCAGAGCCACGGCGTGGTGAAGGTCGCCTCAAGCTGCATTCCCCGCGACCCCTGGGTCGTGAGGAAGTCCAGGAGATGATGGAAGACGCCGAGTGCGGCAGCGATGGCGGCAACCGCAGCGGTGATCAGCACGGCGCCCCCGACCACCTTCCACCGCTCCCGCACGACGGTGAACAGGGGAAGCAGTGCGGCGGCCGGCCATACCTTCATCCACGTGGCGAACGCGAGGATCACAGAGGCCGCGAAGGGGCTCGCAACGCCGAGGCTGAGCCCCAGCAGCACGATCGGCGCCGTGACGCCGTCCACCCTCGCGAAGCCGAGGAGTCCCATGAGGGCAATGAAGACCAGCCACCACCACGAAGCGCGCACTCCCTCGCGCTTGGATCCCCAGCCGCTCAGCACGCCGATGGCTACGCCGTTGAGCACGGAGGTCAGCACGACCCAGAGGATGAGGAACGGCCCGGGCCCCGCGAGGCCTGAGATCCAGATGGGCAGCAGGCCGGCGATCGGGTAGACCCACGGCGAAGGCTGCACGTCCTGAGGGAAACCGGCGGCAGCCCAGTCCCGGTAGATATTGGTGTCGCTGAAGGCCTGGCCCTGGAACACGAAGATGGAGAGGTAGGCGAGATAGCCGAGGTGCACGAGGAGGAAGCCGGTCAGCAGCCCCTTCGGCGTCATGAGCCACGCCCCGAGAGGTCGTCGCTCTCCCGTCGGTGCTGTGTCCGTGGGGCGGGTGGGCTTGATGGAAATGGCGGCTCTCCTCGGGCTGGGTCGGCAGGCCGCAGGGGGGCTCGCGACCGCCCGACAGTCTACCAGCGGGGCGCATTCCGGGCCGGTCCGCCAACGCCTGCTGATAGCATCGAGAAGACTTCCATGCCGACACGGAGCGACCCGTCCGGGGGCGCACGCCGCTCGGCGCCTCCGCGACAGTTGGGACTCTGATGCCTCACACCCGGGAAGGCGGCAGCCTGAGCATTCCCCGGACCGTGCGGACTATCGCGTCCCTTCCCGGCGAGGGCAGCGTCGCCGTCTGGCAGGGCGCTGTCGCCTCGCTCTCGATGGCGGTCGGCGGACTCGGCGTGGGCTGGATGGCAAGCGGGTCCTCCCTCATCCGGGTGCCCTTCTTCATCGCGCTCCGAGACAGCCCTGTGCTCGTGGTCCTGTGCACCGTCCTCGTCGCGTTCGGCGGACTGTTTCTCGTGAGGGCCTGGCTCCGTCTGGGGCAGCGCGTTGATGACTGGAGCTCGGTCCACCCCATGGTGGCGGTCAAGGCAGCGGCCCTGTGGTGTGCGCCGTTCATGGTCACCTTCCCGATGCTCAGCCGCGACGTCTATTCCTACATCGGCCAGGGCCGGCTCATGGCCGCTGGCCTCGACCCCTACCTCAACGGCATTTCGGCGCTGAACAACTACCACAACCTCGGGCCCGACTCCCTGTGGACTGAGGCGCCGACGCCCTACGGGCCCTTGTTCCTCTGGATCGAACAGGCCGTCGTGGCAGTCAGCGGCGGCAGCCTCGAGATCGCGTTCGTCCTGTTCCGCATCGTCGCAGTGATCGGCGTCGCGCTGTGCGCGTTCTCGGTCGTCGGCCTCTCCGAGCATTTTGGCCTCGACCCGTCGAAGACGCTCTGGCTCACGGTCGCGAACCCGCTGTTCGTCATCAATTTCGTGGCAAGCATCCACAACGACGCGCTCATGCTCGGGTTCCTGCTCCTGGGGCTGCTGGCCGCGGTGAAGCGGCGCCCGGTGCTCGCCGCGGTCCTCGTGACCGCCTCGATCGGCGTCAAGCCGATCACCATCATCGCGTTGCCGTTCATCGGCCTGATCTGGGCCGGCAAGGGCGCCGGGTGGGGACGGCGGGTCGCCTGCTGGGCCGGGACCGGCGCAGCCTCGCTCGCACTCCTCACGGTGGCCGGCGCCGCGACCGGGTTCTGGTTCGGCTGGCTTCCGGCGATGGCCACTCCCGGAACCCTCTGGATCTGGTACGCGCCGTTCGGCCTCGCGTCCGAGATCGCGGGCAACGTCACCCGGGCGGTGGGCGGAGACCCGGAACTCGTGGCCGGGATCATCAAGGGCATCGGAACCGCGCTCGGTGCCCTCGGCGCACTGTGGTTCGTGCTGCGGGGAGGAACAGAGAGGATCTTCCTCCGCATGGCGCTGGCGTTCACGGCAGTGGTGCTCACTGCGTCCATGATCCAGCCCTGGTACATCACTTGGCTCATGGCCCTCTTCGCGCTCGTGGGCATCAGG
Source organism: Sinomonas cellulolyticus (assembly GCF_014656475.1). Lineage (GTDB taxonomy): Bacteria > Actinomycetota > Actinomycetes > Actinomycetales > Micrococcaceae > Sinomonas > Sinomonas cellulolyticus. The sequence goes on along the minus strand of NZ_BNCM01000003.1, from coordinate 89,481 downwards.
GAGGGGTGGCCGCTGCTGACCTACTACGTCGCCACAGTGTTCTTCACCGTCATCGCCCTCACTGACCAACTGGACGTGTTCGAGTGGATCCCGCTGTGGGGGGTGCGGGCCGTGGCCATCGTGCTCAGCGTGGCGTTCGTGGCCTACATGGTGCTGTGGGACTGGAAGACACGCGTCCTGTTCGCCCCGCTCATCCCGAAGCGGAGCGGAGCATGACACTGGGCCGCCCGGGGCGCTCGTGGTTTGCCGAGACGGCACCCCACCACGCGCCGCTGCCCGCGCGGGCTGCCCTCGAGACGGACGCCGAGCGGGTGGCGCTCGACGGCGAGTGGTCCTTCCGCCTGCTGCCCCGCGGTCTGCGGTGTGGCCGCCCCGGATTCGAGGAGCCGGGGTACGACGACGCCGGCTGGGAGCGGGTGAACGTGCCGCACCGCTGGTCGCCGGAAGAGACCGGAACAGCAGTGCCGGCGGTCCCGCAAACCTCGTACCCCTTCCCGATCGACCCTCCTGAGGTCCCGGACGAGAACCCCGTGGGGGAGTACCGCCGCTGGTTCTCGGCCCCCCCTGTCGATAGCGGGGGCCGGTGGGCGCTGCGCTTCGAGGCCGCCGACTCCGCGCTCGAGGTGTTCGTCAACGGCACGCGCGTGGGGGACGCGATGGGCTCGGGGCTCGTGCACGAGTTCGACGTGACGGAGGAACTCACCGAGGATCGCAACCTCGTCGCCGTCCGGGTGTTCACCTGGTCCGCCGGCTCCTACCTTGAGGGCGGCACTGCCGGTTGGAGCCCCGGGCTCCGCGGCTCCGTGAGCCTGGTCCGAGGCCCCCACGGCGGGATCGAGGACCTGTTCGTCCATGCGGGATTCGATGCGTCCACAGGCGCCGGGCGGCTTTCCGTCGAGGGGCCGCCGGGCGCCGTCGTGCGTGTTGACGAGCTGGGCATCGAGGTCTGTGCCAACGAGGAGGTCTCGGTCCCGGATGTCGAGCCGTGGAGTGCTGAGCTCCCCAGGCTCTACCGCGGAACGGTGTCTGTCCGGGAGCCGTCGGCCGAGACCGTGCAGATCGCAGTCGGGTTCCGGTCGATCGCGATCCAGGACGCAACCCTCTTGGCCAACGGCGTGCCGCTGAGGCTCAGGGGCGTCGTCTGGTCGCCGAGTGCGGGCACGCCACTGGCCGACGTCGTACTGATGAAGCAGCAGGGGATGAATGCGGTCATGATCCGCGGAACAGTCCCCTCGCACGTCCTCGACCTGTGCGACGAGTACGGCCTGTGGGCCGTGGAAGAGTGCGGCGTCGATATCCGGGGCTTCGAGCACGTCGAGTGGCGCCGAAGCCCCGGTGCAGACCCGGCCTGGCATGACGCCCTGCTGGACCGGGTGAAGCGGACCGTTGAACGGGACAAGGGGCATCCCTGCATCATCGGCTGGTCCCTCGGCCGCGGACTTGCCAGAGGGGACAACGTCGACGCCATGGCCGCGTGGGCCCGTGCCCGTGATCCGGAACGGCTCCTCCTCGTTCCCGACGATCCTGACGCCTGCGCCGCTGACGTCTACGCGCGCCCGGGCATTGACTCCGCGGAGACCGAGCTGATCGGCAGGGCCGAGGAGCCGCCCTCTGCGGACCAGTCGGCGGACCGCCGGAGGCGGGCACTGCCGTTTGTCCTCGTCAATGACGCGGGTGCCCGGCAGCCGGGGACACGCGGATTAGCCCACTTCGTGGAACTGTTCGAAGAGTATCCGCGCCTGGCGGGGGGATTCGTCGGAGCATGGCAGGCCCTCGTGCTCCCAGACGGGACGGCCCTTCCGGGCCTCGCGGAGACGGCGCGGGCCTTCGCCCCGGTGACGGTCCGAGTGGACGCCCGCGACGGCGTGACCGTGCAGTCGCGGTACTCGCACCGCACCACGTCCCATCTTCGCTTTGCCTTCGTTGCCGAGGACGACGGCGTCCCGGTCGCCTCGGGCGCGCTCGAGGTCCCCCTGCTGGGGCCCGGGGAGAGCGCCACGGTGGCGCTTCCGCGCCTCCCGGATGTCGCGGCACCGACCCGTGCGGGGGAGCAGCCGCAGCGGTGGCTCACGGTGCGCGCGGAACTGGACCGCGCGCTGCCGTGGGCGCCGGCAGGCCATGTGATGGCCTGGGGGCAGGGCCGTCTGGACGCTTCTCAGGCCACCGCTCGGGGTGGGCGCGTCCCTGCCCGTCCGGCAGGGGACGCGCCCGCAGTCGCGCTTTCGGGTGGGGGGTGGGCGCTCGGCCAGGGACGATTCGACCGGGCGGGCTGGCTCGTGGCACTCGGCGGCGTCGCGGTTCTCGGTCCGCGCCTCGACCTGTGGCGGGCGCCGACAGTCCAGGACGAGAGCGGACCGGGGACCTCCCAGGCCGATGCGTGGCGTGCCCTCGGGCTGGACAGGCTGCTCCACCGGACCGTATCCGTTGCCGAGGAGGAGAACGCGCTCAGCGCGGTCGCCCATGTGCTGCCTGCCGGCACGGACACCGGGTATGAGGTCGAGTACCGCTGGAGGACGGACGACGGCGCTCTGCGGCTCGACGTTGTCGGCTCGCCGCTCGGATCGTGGAGCGTCCCGGTGCCTCGGCTGGGCATGCGCATGGCCGTCCCCCGCACGCTGGACACGGTGCGCTGGCTGGGACTCGGGCCTGGCGAGGCGTATCCGGACGCCGGCCTCGCTGTCAGGCAGGGTCTCTTCGTGTCCGAGGTGGCCTCCCTGCAGGCTCCCGGCCCCCGGGCCCAGGAGAACGGCGCCCGGCGTGAGGTGCGCTGGGCCGAGCTCTACGGTGAGGGGTCGCGGCTCACCGTCAGGGGCGATGGCTTCATCCTGACCGTGCGGCCTTGGACGTCGGAGGCTCTGGCTACAGCGGGCAGCGCCGCCGACCTCGCGGCCGATCCGGAGTGGCTGTGGGTCAACCTCGATGCGCAGCACGAGGCGGAGGCCCGCCGCTTCAAGCTCTCGCTCGCCCTGCGCATGGACGTCGCCGGCGACAAATAGCGCCCCAGGAGGGAATCGAACCCCCGACCAAGAGATTAGAAGGCTCCTGCTCTATCCTCTGAGCTACTGGGGCCGGACGGTGAAAGTCTATCCCGCCCGCGCGCATACCTCGTCATCCGGTTCTCCTCCACAGGTGCTTGAACGGGCGCGCCATCCACATAGGCCCTGAGGAGCCTTGGTTGCTGTTCCTGCCGCCAGAGAGGCTGGTCGCAGGCAGCCAGACGGCGGCCGGAGCGATTGGCAACAGGAGGTGGCGGCATGAGCGATTCGATCACGGTGCGCGGCTGGGTGGGAACTGAGCCGACCAAAGGTCTCACGCGGAACAACCGGCTCTACTCGAGGTTCAGGGTGTCGGTGACGGAGCGGTGGAGGGACCAGGAGCGGCAGGCCTGGGTCGACGGCCATACCAACTGGTTCACCGTCCAGTGCTACGGCGACATGGCGGAGAACGTCGCCGCGAGCGTGCGCAAGGGGCAGCGGATCATCGTTGTCGGGAAGCTGCAGCTGCGGACCTTCCAGCGCGCAGACGGGACGTTCGGCAGCGAGGCCGTGATCTCGGCGTCTTCGGTGGGGCAGGACCTCGCCATGGGCATGGGCACGTGGAACCGGCGCCGGGATGAGGAGGATTCCCGTCGCCTCGCGGACCGGCCCGCGTATCTGGAGGGCGTGGGGGCGGTGAACCTCGGCACCGGAGAGGTCACGGCCGAGGGCGCTGTGGAGGATCCGTTCGGTCCTGAATCGCTCGAGTTCGACGACGCCTTCCTTGATGTGGGTGGGGCACCGTACGGCGACGAGGAGCACTCAGCCACGGACTCCTTCGCCGGAGGCGCCGCGGGCACGGACAGTGCGCAGGCCGGCTCCCACCCGGAGGGAGAGAGCCTCAGGCCCGCATGAGGGCTGTCTCCCCAGAACGCGGAGCTTTACGGGGAGGGCGGTGCCCCTGCGCGCGCACCGCCCTCCTGGTCCAGGGCCGGATGTGTCATCGCTGCCCGGACACACTAGATTTAAGGCCATGGCGGAATTCATCTACACCATGACCAAGGCCCGTAAAGCGGTGGGCGACAAGGTCATCCTCGACGACGTGAGCATGTCCTTCTTCCCCGGCGCCAAGATCGGCGTCGTGGGTCCGAACGGCGCTGGCAAGTCGACCATCCTGAAGATCATGGCCGGGCTCGACACCCCGTCCAACGGGGAGGCCCGGCTCTCGCCCGGCTACACGGTCGGAATCCTTCTCCAGGAGCCCCCGCTGAACGAGGAGAAGACCGTTCTGGGCAACGTCCAGGAGGGCGTGGGTGAGATCTACGGCAAGATCCAGCGGTTCAACGAGATCTCCGAGGAGATGGCGAACCCGGACGCCGACTACGACGCGTTGCTCGAGGAGATGGGCAAGCTTCAGGAAGCCATCGACGCTGCGGACGCATGGGACCTCGACTCCCAGCTCGAGCAGGCCATGGATGCCCTTCGCTGCCCGCCGCCGGACGCAGACGTGAAGGTCCTGTCGGGGGGTGAGCGCCGCCGCGTAGCCCTCTGCAAGCTGCTGCTGCAGAAGCCGGATCTCCTGCTCCTCGACGAGCCGACCAACCATCTCGACGCCGAGAGCGTCCTCTGGCTCGAGCAGCACCTCTCGGCCTACCCGGGCGCTGTTCTGGCCGTGACCCACGACCGCTACTTCCTGGACCACGTCGCCGAGTGGATCTGTGAGGTCGACCGTGGCCGGCTGTACCCGTACGAGGGCAACTACTCGACCTACCTCGAGAAGAAGCGCGCCCGCCTCGAGGTCCAGGGGAAGAAGGACGCCAAGCTCGCCAAGCGCCTCGCCGACGAGCTCGACTGGGTCCGATCGAACGCGAAGGGCCGCCAGACCAAGTCCAAGGCCCGCCTCGCGCGGTACGAGGAGATGGCAGCCGAGGCCGAGCGTACCCGCAAGCTCGACTTCGAGGAGATCCAGATCCCGCCGGGCCCGCGCCTGGGCCAGCTCGTCATCGAGGCCAAGGACCTCAAGAAGGGCTTCGGCGACCGTGTGCTCATCGACGGGCTCTCCTTCTCGCTACCGCGCAACGGCATCGTGGGCGTCATCGGCCCGAACGGCGTGGGCAAGACCACCCTGTTCAAGACCCTTGTGGGCCTTGAGCCTCTCGACGGCGGTGACCTCAAGATCGGCGAGTCGGTCAAGATCTCCTACGTCGACCAGTCCCGCGGCGGCATCGATCCGAACAAGACGCTCTGGGAGGTCGTCTCCGACGGACTCGACCACATCCAGGTCGGCCAGGTCGAGATGCCCTCGCGCGCCTACGTCTCCGCGTTCGGCTTCAAGGGCCCGGACCAGCAGAAGAAGGCCGGCGTCCTCTCCGGCGGGGAGCGCAACCGCCTGAACCTCGCCCTGACGCTCAAGCAGGGCGGCAATCTCCTGCTTCTCGACGAGCCCACCAACGATCTTGACGTTGAGACGCTCTCGAGCCTCGAGAACGCCCTGCTCGAGTTCCCCGGCTGCGCGGTTGTGGTCTCCCACGACCGCTGGTTCCTCGACCGAGTCGCGACCCACATCCTCGCCTACGAGGGCACCGACGAGGACGAGGCCAACTGGTACTGGTTCGAGGGAAACTTCGAGTCGTACGAGGAGAACAAGGTCGAGCGCCTCGGGCCGGATGCCGCGAAGCCGCACCGGGTGACCCACCGCAAGCTCACCCGCGACTAGGAGCATTCCGCCCGCACGCCGCCGCGGCCGCCACCCTGTGACCTGCGAGGGTGGCGGCGGGCGGCTCCGGCTCAGGCCGGGCCCTCGAGATACGGCAGCCGCACCATCCCCTCCTGCGCAACGCTCGCCACGTGCACGCCCTGCCTGTTGAAGATCTTCCCCGTGCCGAGCCCGCGGGCGCCTTGGGCGCTCGGAGACTCCTGCACGTACAGGAGCCATTCGTCGACCCGCACCGGGCGGTGCCACCACATCGCATGGTCGAGGCTCGCCACGCTCATCCCGGGGGTGATCCACGAGAGCCCGTGGCGGCGCAGCACGGGCTCGAGCAGTGTGTAGTCGCTCGCGAAGGCGAGGGCCGCGCGGTGGAGGGTGTCGCCGTCGGGCATCGGATCCATGGTCTTCATCCAGACCACGTTCTTCGCCACATGGGAGCCGGTCGCTGAGACATACAGCGCGGGGTCGACGTGGCGGACGTCGAACGGCCTGTCGTAGGCCCAGTACTGGGCCACCGGGTGGTCGATCGAGCCGAGGAGGTCTGCCGTGCTCGGCAGCGATTCCGGGTCGGGGATTCCCGCCGGCATGGTGGACTGGTGGTCGATGCCCTCCGATTCCACTTGGAACGAGGCGATCATCGACAGGATCGGTGTGCCGTCCTGATACGCGTGGACCTGACGCGCGGAGAACGAGCGTCCGTCTCGCAGCCGCTCCACCCCGAAGGTGATCGGCTTGTCCGCATCCCCTGGCCGGAGGAAGTAGGCGTGCATCGAGTGGACTGCCCTGTCGTCGGTCACCGTGCGGGACGCCGCGATGAGGCTCTGGGCGAGCACCTGGCCTCCGAACACGCGATGCCGAGGCTGGCGTTCGCTGGGGCCGACGAACACGTCCTTGTCGGTGCGCGCACCGCCGAGGTCATCGAGGTCGAGCAGGGTCAGGAGCGTCGCGGTGGGCCCGGGGGGCAGGGATGTCATGGCACGACATTAGACGCCCGCCGACTCCCCGGGCCAGCAGGCCGTACGAGCCGTAGTGGCAAGATGGCTGTATGCCCTCTGCGTACCGTTTCCCCCTCCAGCTGCGCTTCGGCGACGTCGACTCGTACGGACATGTGAACAACGTGCGCTTCCTGCAGTTCCTCGAGGACGCCCGCGTCCACTGGCTCCGCGAACCCCTCAGGACCGGCGTCGCCCGCGAGGGCGGAGCGGCCACGCTCGCCGACCTCGTCACGCCGGAGAACTTCACGCTCGTGGGGCGCCACGAGATCGAGTACCTCGCCCCGCTGCTCTACCGCAAGGAGCCGGTGCACGTGGAGCTGTGGGTGACGCGGGTGGGCGGCTCCTCGTTCGACCTCGGCTACGCCGTGATCGACCCCGAGGACGGCGCGGTCTGCGCCAACTGTTCGACCTCCATGGTGCTCGTGAGCCGCGGGACCGGCCAGCCCGTGCGGCTCCCAGAGGGCATGCGAGCCGAGTTCGCCGAATTCGCCGGCCCGGGAGTCCCCTTCCGGCGGCGCCCGCCGCTGCCCGAGGGGAGCGTGCGCGCATGAGGGGTGCCAGCGGCGTCGTCCTTGATCTCGGTGACCCTGAGGGCGTCGCGGACCTGCGGACGTACCTCACCCGCGCCCGCGCCGTGGAGCACGGCTCCGTCCGCCTCCAGGCCGTGGGCAGCGTGCTCGCCGTCTACGTGTGCGTGATCGGCCCGCGGATCCTCGGCGAGCCCACTCCGACCGTCCTCGGGCTGCGCACCTTCGCCCTCGCGCAGGAGGCCCACATCGACGCGACGGTGCCGATGGCCGCGGTCTTCGACCGGCTCGCCAGACTGGGCGACGGCGGGACGGCCCTCGAGGTCCCGCCGACGCGCACCCGCGAGCCCTGGGCCTCCGTCAGCCCACCCCGCGGCCCGTGGGAGCCGCAGGGGTCGGTCGCAGGCGACGAGATGCTCTCTGCCGCCGCAGCGGGCATCGCCGAGGTCGCCCGCTCCGTCCCGCAGCAGCCCGGCGCCGCGATGGTCCACACCGTCCGCTCGGCCGTCTGGGGCAGGGACCTGCCCTCGGTCCCCGGCGTCCCGAGCGGGGCAGCCTTCGCTGCGCAGATGCTCGGCTTCGCGGCCTCTGGGACGGACCTGGGCCTCTTCGCCTGCGGCCCGTGGGTCCGGCTCTCCTCGCCGCGCGGCCACGTCCTGTGCCGCCGCCCGTCGGTTCTCGCGACCGTCTGACGGCGTGCCGCGGGTTGAGGCACGCCGTCAGAACGGCCCGTGCCGGCCGACTCAGTCCTCGAACGAGTTCACGAGGGAGTGCGCGGCCCGGTCGAGGTAGTCCCACAGGGTGGCCTCGTACACGGGCGGGAGTCCGAGCGCGTCGACCCCGGTGCGCATGTGGTGCAGCCAGCGGTCGCGCGCCGCGGGGTTGACCTTGAACGGCACGTGGCGCATCCGCAGGCGCGGATGGCCTCGCTCGGCACTGTACGTGCCGGGCCCACCCCAGTACTGCTCGAGGAACATCGTGAGCCGTCGACGCGCGGGTCCGAGGTCCTCCTCCGGGTACATCGGGCGCAGCAGCGGGTCGTCGGCAACACCCTCGTAGAAGACGTCGACGAGCTTCACGAACGTCTCGTGGCCACCGACGAGCTCGTAGAAGCTCTTCTGTCCTGTTTCAGTCACGGGAATGCTGGTCTCCATTGGTGTCCTGTGCAGTGCTGCCGTCCTCATTGTCCTCCGGCGGGCTGGCCGACGGCGCCGCGGCCGGCACGTAGGTGCCCTGCGACCGGTTCCCAACGCGGAGGATCTCGCCGTTGCGCAGGTACCAGATGGTTCCGTCCTCGGCGCGGACGCGCGTGATGCGCAGCCCCATCGACTCGACAGTCCCGGCGACCTCGCCCGCGCCGGTCTCGATGAAGTCGCCGATGCCGTATTGGTCCTCGAGCGTGATGAAGATGCCGGCGAGGAAATCGCGGATGAGCTGCTGGGCGCCGAAGCCGATCGCGACGCCGAGGATGCCGACGCTGGTCAGGACCGGCGCGAGGTCGACGCCCAGTGCCTTCAGGACGTACAGGACCACGAGCGTGGTGATGACCACCGCGACCACCGAGTTCAGGAGAGATCCGATGGTGCGGGCCCTCTGGGCCCTGCGTTCGGAATCCAGCGCCCGGAGCGCCGGGGCCGCCCACCTGAAGATCCGGTTCTGCGTGAGCGCGGTCCCGGCCAGGACCCTCTTGACCACTTGGCGGATCAGGAACGTGGCGACGAGCCAGATGACGAGGCCGACTCCGATCGCGATGGCGACCTGGATGAGCCTCTCGTTGAACGTCGACACGGCGCTGTCCAGCTGTGCGGGGGTGATCGCGATGGGTGAAGCGGGGGCCGGTGTGGGTGACGGGGTGGGCGTCGGGGTGGTGGACAGGGCGAACGGCACTGTCGAAGGCCTCCTTGGGTGGGGAACGTGGTCCCTTCACCCTACCGAGGATGGCTGTGCTGGTTCACAGCGGCGGCGGGACCGGCTCGTGGCGCACGGGGAAGTTCACCGAGCGCGCAATGAAGCACGTGTCGTGAGCGTCGTCGTGGAGCCTGTCGGCCAACTCGCGCTGCGACTCGTCCGCGAGCTCGACCCTCGGCCGCAGGACCACCTCGGCGAACTCCCCGGACGATCCGTGGACGCGCAGCGTGCCGGATGCCTCGTCGCTGTACCCGGTGACGACCACGTTGTGCCGCGCGGCCTCGAAGAGGTAGCTGAGCATGTGGCACTGGGCCAGCGCGGCCAGGAGCAGCTGCTCTGGGTTGTACCGGTCGGGGCTCCCCCGGAAGGCGGGGTCGGCGGTGCCCGGCAGCACCGGGACACCTGGCAGCGCGACGTCGTGCTCTCGCCCGAAGTCGCGCACGCCGGATGTCCCGGAGCCGCGGTTCCCCGTCCACGTGACTGTGACGCTGTAGTGGTGCTCGCCGATCGCCATGGACTGACCCTATCCGTCCGCGCCGCCGGTTCGCGCCGCCTATCTGTCGGCGGCCTGGGCGCGCAGGGCCCGCACGACGCCGTCGCGGTTCTCGAGCGTCATGCGGCGCAGCGCGGCCTGGTCGTCCCCGAGGGTGGCGAGGAACGCGTCGGTGCGGTCCACCGTTGCCTGCGTCGTCTGCCGCGCCGGATAGAGCCCGACGACGATCTGCTGGGCGAGCGCGTGCGTGCGGGACGCGACGATGCCCGGCACGGCCTCGAAGTACTTCTCCGCGTAAGGGGCGAGGAGCGCGGGATCGTGGGCGCGGACGAAACCGTTGACCGCCGCCTGCTGGATCGCGTTGGAGAGGTTCCCACGGACTACGATCGCCTCCCATGCCTCGGCCTTGGCTTCCGCTGTGGGAAGTGCCGCGGTGGCGAGAGCGGCCGAACATTGCCCTGTCGAGGTGTTGTCCCGGGTGAGCTCGTCGTCGATCTGGGCCTTCGAGAGCCTGCCGCCCGCCGCGAGGGAGGCGATGAGGTCCCAGCGGAGGTCTTGGTCCACGGCCAGGCCGTGAATGGACTCGGTCCCGTCGAGCAATGCCGCCACTGCGTCGAGGTGAGGCTCGGTGGCCGCGAGCGCGGCGAAGGCCTTCGCGAACTGCAGCTGCGAGTCCGAGCCGGCCGCGGACTCGCGGGTGAGCGCCCAGAGCCGCTCGGCCGCATCTCGCTTGGCCTCGCTCTGGGCCTGGGGCGCGACATAGAAGTCCAGGGCGGTGGCGAGCTGCCGCAGAAGCGTCTGCACCACCGAGGCGTCGGACTCAGAGCCGATGTTCCTCAGGACAAGGTCCACATAGGCACGGGCGGGGGTCTCGCCGTCGCGCGCGCCGTCCCATGCCGAGCCCCACACGAGGGCGCGGGGAAGGCTCTCCTCGATGTCCTTCAGGCTTGCCGTCGCCGTGGCCAGGGACACGGGATCGAGCCGGACCTTCGCGTAGGCGAGGTCGTCGTCGTTGAGGAGCACGAGCGCCGGGCGCTCCGTCCCAGCGAGCTGCGGGACTTCGGTCCGCTCCCCGTCCACGTCCAGCTCCTCGCGGTGGGTGCGCACGAGGGCGCCGGAGGCGTCGCGGTTGTAGAAGCCCACCGCGAGGCGGTGTGGGCGGATGGTGGGGTAGTCGGGCACGGCGCTCTGGCGGACGGCGAAGCTCAGGATCCGGCCGTCGTCGTCCGCCTCGATCTCGGGAGCGAGGGTGTTGACCCCGGCGGTCTCGAGCCAGGCGGTTCCCCACGCCGTGAGGTCGCGCCCGCTTGCGGCCTCGAGCTCGGCCACGAGGTCCGCAAGCACCGTGTTGCCCCACGCGTGCTTGGCGAAGTAGCGGCGGACTCCCTCCATGAAGTGCTCCTGGCCCACCCAGGCCACGAGCTGCTTGAGCACCGAGGCGCCCTTGGCGTAGGTGATCCCGTCGAAGTTCACCTCGACGTCGGCGAGGTCGGTGATGTCGGCGAAGATCGGGTGAGTCGTGGGCAGCTGGTCCTGACGGTAGGCCCAGGACTTCTCGACGGAGGCGAACGTGGTCCACGCGTGGCGGAAGTCAGTACCCTCTGCCGCGGCGAGGTGGGACATGAATTCGGCGAAGGACTCGTTGAGCCACAGGTCGTCCCACCAGCGCATCGTGACGAGGTCGCCGAACCACATGTGCGCGAGCTCGTGCAGGATCGTGATGGCCCGCCGCTCCACGGTGGCCTGCGTGGGCTTGGACCGGAACACGTAGCTCTCGAGGATGGTCACGGCTCCCGCGTTCTCCATGGCGCCCGCGTTGAACTCGGGGACGAAGAGCTGGTCGTACTTCTCGAAGGGGTACTCGCACCCGAATTCGCGCTCGTAGAATGCGAACCCTGCCTTGGTGAGGGCGAAGATGTTCTCTGCATCCAGGTACTGGATGAGGGACTTGCGGGCGAAGATCCCCAGCGGCACGGTGCGCCCGGCGGAGTTCACGAGCGCGTCGGTGACGCTCTGGTACGGGCCGGCCACGAGCGCCGTGATGTAGCTCGAGATCCGCGGGGTGGGCGCGAAGTCCCACACCGAGGCGGCGGTTTCCCCGGGCACGCGCTGCGGCGCCGGCGTGGGGGAGTTGGAGACGACCTCCCAGTGGGAGGGCGCGGTGACGGTGAACTGGAACGAGGCCTTTAGGTCTGGCTGCTCGAAGACGGCGAACATGCGCCTCGAGTCGGGCACCTCGAACTGGGTGTAGAGGTATACCTCGCCGTCGACGGGATCCACGAACCGATGGAGGCCTTCGCCGGTGTTCATGTACAGGGCATCAGCGTCGACGACGAGTTCGTTCTCGGCCGCGAGGTCCGGGAGCTGGATCCGCACGCCGTCGTTCACGCTGGCCACGTCCAGCGACGTGCCGTTGAGGGTCACGGAGCGCACGCTGTCGGTGATCGCATCGATGAACGACGACGCGCCCTCCATGGCGCTGAATCTCACCGTGGTGCGGGAGCCGAAGACGCGGTCGCCGCGCGTGAGGTCGAGCTCCACATGGTAGCTGTCCACGTGCAGGATGGCCCCAGCCCTCTCGACGGCTTCCGAGCGGGTGAGATTCGTCCCTGGCATGTGCCCTCCAAGCATCAGTTCCAGCAGCTCCGCGTGGTGCGGATCACTTTGAAGTTATTGTTTCATGTCCCCCGTGCGCCGGCCAGTGGAACACGTCCGAGGGGCCTGTGGGGCTGCTGTGCAGTAGCGTTGAGGTCATGGCGGGTTCGACCGAGCGCTCCGAGTCTAGATGGGACCGGAAGGCGCTGCGTTTCGCCGTAGGCTATCCGGTTCTCCTCGCGCTCGGGTTCGGGCTCGCCGCATTGACTTTCCGCAGCCGCGTCCCCGAGCCGGTCGCATGGCTCTGGGACGCCGCCGGAGGCCGCGCATTCGCCCCGTTCTTTGGCTACGTGGGGATCGGGGCGGCGCTCGTGGCGGTCGTCGGGGCCCTCCTGTGCCTCCAGGCCGCCCTGCTGTCCCGTCCCCCCATCTCGCGCAGGATCTTCATGGCGGGCGGTGTGGGAATGTCCATGTTCCTCACTACGGTGCTGGCCTCGGGGCTCCTCGGGCAGGACGGGGTCGCGGACGCCCGCGATTCCCATCCGGACACGATCGTGCTCGCGATGGGCTCGGGAGCGACGGTCGCGTTCGCCGTCGTCATGCTCTTCTCGTTCAAGCCGGACGAGCAGTGGGGGCCGCGCGACCAGGAGGCCCTCCTCGAGGAGCTGGAGCCCGAACGGGCGGCAGCGACGTTCGCCTACTGGGCCCACGCCCGCTCGTCGGTGTTCGTGATGCTCGGGATCATCGGCATCTCGGTCTCCCTCCTGCTCCTGGTCCTCTCGCCGTGGCTCTCGCTTACACTCACGCTCGGCGCGCTCCTTGCCGCGGGGTGCCTCGTGGTCCGCGTCCAGGTCAGCCCGGACGCCGTCCGGGTGTTCCTGGCCGGGATCGTGCCCGTGCTGCGGTTCGCGTCCCGCGACGTCCTGCGCGCCGGCGCCGAGACGGTCGCGGCGCGCTCCTTCGGGGGGTGGGGATTCCGCCGGAAGGGGCAGTCCGTCTCTGTGCTCGCCTCGAGCGGCGAGGCGGTCCAGGTCATCCTGGCCGACGGGCGCAGGGCCACCTTCTCCGGCCGCGACGGCGATACTGCGCGTAGGGTCGTGGACGTGCTCCGCGCGGCCTCCGGCGCGTAGGCTTGGGCCGCAACGAGCCGAACCACAGAGAGGGAACCCGTGCCCAAGCCGCGCGTCCACATTGCCACTGACCATGCCGGCATGCAGCTCTCCGCCCATCTTGTAAGCCACCTGGCGGCGCGCGGGTTCGACGTCGTGGACCATGGCCCTCGCGAGTACGACCCCCTCGACGACTACCCGGCCTTCTGCATCAGGGCGGCGCTCGCCGTCGTGGCGGACCAGGAGGCAGGGACGCCGGCCCTCGGCATCGTCCTCGGCGGATCCGGCAACGGCGAGCAGATCGCCGCGAACAAGGTCCGCGGGGTGCGCGCGGCACTCGCCTGGAACCTGGACACGGCCCGTCTCGCCCGAGAGCACAACGACGCGAACGTCGTCGCCGTCGGCGGCCGGCAGCACAGCATCGAGGAGGCCACCGCGCTCATCGAAGCATTCCTGGCCGAGCCCTTCAGCCACGACGAGCGGCACGTGCGGCGCATCGGCAAGATCGCCACGTACGAGTCGACCGGCGAGATCGTCGACTAGAGCGCCATGCCGGAGGGGCACTCCATCCATCGGCTCGCCCGGCAGTTCTCGGACGTCTTCGCGGGCGAGCGGCTCGCCGTCTCAAGCCCGCAGGGACGCTTCCACGAGGGAGCGGCCCTTCTTGACGGCCGTCTCCTGCTGCGGGCCTCAGCGCACGGGAAGCAGCTGTTCCTCGACTTCGAGGGAGGGGCGGTGCTGCGCGTCCATCTGGGCCTCTACGGCGCGTGGGAGTTCGGCGGCGACGAGACCTTCACGGGCGCGTCGAGCATCGGTGCCCCGCGGCGGGTGGGGGAGTCCGAGGTGGCGGCCGACGGCGTGGCGCGGCCGGGTGCCGCCCCTCCGCCCCCGCGCGGTGCGGTCAGGGTCAGGCTCGTGTCCGCCCACGGGTGGGCAGACCTGCGCGGGGCCAGCACCTGCACGGTCGAGACGGAAGCCGAGGCCCAGGCGGTGAGGGACCGGCTGGGACCGGACCCGCTCGCGGGCCATGCCGCCTCGGCGGCTGACTCGGCCTCCGGGGCTGAGGAGTTCGTGCGGCGGCTCACACGCCGGCGTACACCCATCTCCCGTCTCCTCATGGACCAGGAGGTCGTGGCAGGGATCGGGAACGTCTACCGGGCCGAGCTCCTCTTCCGGGCACGCCTCGCCCCGGCGCTGCCCGGCTCGGCCGTGCCGGGGGAGAAGGCGCTCGCGCTGTGGGCCGATGCTGTCGACGCCATGGGCCAAGGGGTGCGCGACGGGCGGATCATCACCACCCACCCTGCGTTGTGGCCGGAGGGGCCGGCGCGCCTGCCGCAGCCTGATCATGCGCACTACGTCTACCGGAGGCAGGGACAGCCGTGCAGGATCTGCGGAACGCCGGTCAGCCTGGCGGACGAGGCAGGGCGGAAGCTCTACTGGTGCACCGCCTGCCAGAGGATTTGACACCCGTTCCCGGATTCGATTTAGTGGGAGGGCTTCGCGGCCGTAGCTCAATGGTAGAGCGCTAGTCTTCCAAACTCGATACGCGGGTTCGATTCCCGTCGGCCGCTCCGCGAAGGCGGGCCCCTCCTGCTCAGGGAGGGGCCCGCTGTGCATTCACGTTCGACCGATGTGCGACGCCTTGGCGCCGCCCTGTATCGTGGTCTGTGCACTAGACCGGGGTGTAGCTCAGCTTGGCTAGAGCGCCTGCTTTGGGAGCAGGAAGTCGCAGGTTCAAATCCTGTCACCCCGACAGTCGCGTCCTGTGGTCCCCGCCCAGGGCGGCAACCCTAATCCGACCATCCAGGAGAGCCACGCTGTGAAGAGCGCTGCCGAGAACCTCAGCCCCACGCGGGCCAAGCTGAACGTCGAGGTGACCCTCGACGAGCTGAAGCCCAACATCGATGCCGCCTACAAGGCCGTCGCCGAGCAGATCCAGGTGCCGGGCTTCCGCAAGGGCAAGGTGCCGTCGCGCCTCATCGACCAGCGCGTGGGCCGCGGCTACGTGCTTGAGACGGCCATCAACGAGGGCCTCAACGACTGGTACCAGCAGGCCGTTGCCGAGACCGGGATCCGTCCGCTCTCGCGCCCCGAGGTCGAGATCACCGAGGTCCCGGATCCTTCGGCTGCCGAGGGAGAGCTCAAGTTCTCCGTCGAGGTTGATGTCCGTCCCGAGATCGAGCTCCCCGACTACGAGGGCCTCAAGATCGACGTCGAGGCTGCCGAGGCCGGCGACGCTGATGTCGAGAAGGCCCTCGACGAGCTGCGCGGCCGCTTCGGCACGCTCAAGCCGGTGGACCGCCCGGCCCAGGCCGACGACTTCCTGACCATCGACCTCACCGCCAAGGTGGGCGACGAGGAGGTCGACTCCGCCTCGGGCCTGTCCTACCAGGTCGGCTCGGGCACCATGCTCGAGGGCCTCGACGAGGCTGTCACGGGCCTCTCCGCCGGCGAGGAAGCAGTCTTCGAGACCAAGCTCGCGGGCGGCGACCACGCTGGCGAGGACGCCACCGTGACGGTCAAGGTGACCGCTGTGAAGGAGCGTGAGCTCCCCGAGGCCGACGACGACTTCGCCCAGCTCGCCTCAGAGTTCGACACGATCGGCGAGCTCCGCGAGGACCTCGCCAAGCAGGCTGCACAGTCCAAGGTCGTCTCACAGGGTGTCGAGGCCCGCGACAAGGTCCTCGACAAGCTCGTCGATCTTGTCGAGGTGCCGGTGCCGGAGGGCGTCGTGGCCGAGCAGGTCGAGGCTCACTTCAACCCGGCCAACGGCGGCCACGCGGCCGAGGACGAGCACGACACCGAGGAGCACCGCGCCGAGGTCAAGGCCAACACGGAGCGCGCGTTCAAGAACGAGGTCATCCTCGACGCCATCGCCGACAAGGAGGAGATCGGCGTCTCCCAGTCCGAGCTCATCGAGTACCTCGTGACCACCGCGAGCCAGTACGGCATGGACCCGAACCAGTTTGCGCAGATCATGGACCAGTCGGGCCAGGTGCCGATGATGGTCGGTGAGGTCCGCCGCCGCAAGGCGCTCGCCGTGGTGCTGGGCAAGGCCGAGGTCACGGACTCCGAGGGCAACGCCGTCGACCTCAGCGAATTCGTCCGGCCGCTTCCGGACGAGGAGGAGTCGCCCGAGGGTGCCGAGTCCGAGGCAGCGGCAGAGGTCATCCCGAGCGACGATCCCGCCGCCGCGAAGTTCTAGGCCCCCACGATCCAGACAGCACGATCTGGATAGACGGTCCTCCGGACCGACACGCGAGGCCGCTGCCTCCGCCCTCCCGGGCGGGGCGGCGGCCTCGCTGCGTGCCTGCACCGTGCCGTCATGCGCTGGAAGCGAACAGTGCCCGCACGCGGAACAATGCGTCGGCGAAAACGGCTACTGTCCCTGTAGTAGCCAACGCGCCCGCGCATCAGATCGAGAGGTATCGCAGCATGCACCAGCAGGAGAAGTCGCCGAGCATGGAAGGCCCGTCGGAGGGTGGCGGCCAGGACTTCATCTACCAGCGCCTCCTCAAGGAGCGCATCATCTGGCTCGGCTCTGAGGTCCGCGACGACAACGCGAACGCCATCTGCTCGCAGCTCCTCCTCCTCTCCGCCGAGGACCCGCAGAAGGACATCTACCTGTACATCAACTCGCCCGGCGGATCGGTGACCGCCGGCATGGCGATCTACGACACGATGCAGTTCATCCCGAACGACGTCGTCACGGTTGCCACCGGCCTCGCCGCGTCGATGGGGCAGTTCCTCCTGTCCTCCGGCACCAAGGGCAAGCGGTACGCGACCCCGCATGCCCGCATCCTCATGCACCAGCCGTCGGGCGGGATCGGCGGCACGGCCTCGGACATCAAGATCCAGGCCGAGCTGATTCTGCACATGAAGCGGGTCATGGCCGAGCTGACCGCCGAGCAGACGGGCCAGACGATCGACCAGATCCTCAAGGACAACGACCGTGACAAGTGGTTCACGGCCCAGGAAGCCCTTGAGTACGGGTTCTTCGACAAGATCGCCGCGCGCGCCGGCCACGTTGCCGGTGGCGGCGGGACCGACAAGTAGAGACGCCCTTCAGAGAGACGAACCAGGAGCAACCAGATGAACTACAGCATGGGCGTCAACCCGGCGAGCCTGCCCACGAACCGCTACGTCCTCCCGCAGTTCGAGGAGCGCACCCCGTACGGCTTCAAGCGCCAGGACCCCTACACCAAGCTGTTCGAGGACCGCATCATCTTCATGGGCGTCCAGGTCGACGACGCGTCGGCTGACGACATCATGGCGCAGCTGCTCGTCCTCGAGGCGAACGACCCTGACCGCGACATCACGATGTACATCAACTCGCCTGGCGGATCATTCACGGCGATGACTGCGATCTACGACACGATGCAGTTCATCCGCCCCGAGATCCAGACCGTCTGCCTCGGCATGGCGGCCTCGGCTGCGGCGGTCATCCTCGCCGCTGGCACTCCGGGCAAGCGGCTCGCGCTGCCGAACTCGACCGTGATGATCCATCAGCCGGCGCTGTCCGGCGGTTCCGGCGGCCAGGCCTCGGACCTCGAGATCCAGGCCCGCGAGGTCCTGCGGATGAGGGAGTGGCTTGAGCACACGTGGGCCAAGCACACGAACAAGACGCCCGAGGAGATCAGCATGGACATCGAGCGCGACAAGTTCCTCACCGCGCATGAGGCCAAGGAGTACGGCCTCGTCGACGAGGTCCTCGAGTCGCGCAAGATCCGCCCCAGCGCAATCACTCGCTGACGTCCACCCGTCAGACGGCGCCGGCGCCCGGGATTCCCGGGCGCCGGCGCCGTCTCTGCGTGGCGCGCCTGCGGCGGTTGTCACTCCGTTGGCCTACAGTGGGATGGTCAAAGCTTCTTCAGGAAGGGAAAACGACGAATGGCGCGCATTGGCGAGAGTGCAGACCTGCTGAAGTGCTCCTTCTGTGGCAAGAGCCAGAAGCAGGTCCGCAAGCTCATTGCCGGGCCCGGCGTGTACATCTGCGACGAGTGCATCGAGCTGTGCAACGAGATCATCGAGGAGGAACTCGCCGAGGTCTCGGACCTTGGCTCCTTCGAGCTGCCGAAGCCGCGCGAGATCTTCGACTTCCTCCAGGAGTACGTCATCGGGCAGGAGCCCGCCAAGCGCGCACTCGCCGTCGCGGTGTACAACCACTACAAGCGCATCCAGTCCGGCCATGCCACGAAGGGCGGCTCGCTCGCAGAGGCCCAGGACGACGTCGAGATCGCCAAGTCGAACATCCTGCTCATCGGGCCCACGGGATGCGGCAAGACCTACCTGGCCCAGACGCTTGCGCGGCGCCTCAACGTGCCCTTCGCGGTGGCGGACGCCACGGCACTCACCGAGGCGGGGTATGTCGGGGAAGACGTCGAGAATATCCTCCTCAAGCTCATCCAAGCCGCTGACTACGACGTCAAGAAGGCCGAACAGGGCATCATCTACATCGATGAGATCGACAAGATCTCCCGCAAGAGCGAGAACCCCTCCATCACCCGGGATGTCTCGGGCGAGGGCGTCCAGCAGGCGCTCCTGAAGATCCTCGAGGGCACGGTCGCTTCGGTCCCGCCACAGGGCGGCCGCAAGCATCCGCACCAGGAGTTCATCCAGATCGACACGACGAACGTGCTGTTCATCGTCGCCGGCGCGTTCGCGGGTCTCGAGGAGATCATCGGCCAGCGTGCGGGCAAGAAGGGGATCGGGTTCGGGGCACCGCTGAGCGCGCTCACGAGCAAGGAGGCGAGCTACGCGGACGTCATGCCCGAGGATCTGCTCAAGTTCGGCCTCATCCCTGAGTTCATCGGACGGCTCCCCGTCATCACGACGGTCGAGAACCTAGACCGCCCGGCGCTCATGCAGATCCTGACCGTCCCGAAGAACGCCCTCGTGAAGCAGTACGAGAAGATGTTCCAGCTCGACGGCGTCGAGCTCCACTTCGAGGAGGGCGCCCTCGAGGCAATCGCGGACCTCGCCCTCGAGCGCGGGACGGGCGCCCGCGGGCTGAGGGCCATCATGGAGGAGGTCCTCCTGCCGGTCATGTTCGACCTTCCGAGCCGCGAGGACATCGCGAGCGTGGTCATCACGCGCGGCGTGGTGGTGGGCGGCGAGGAGCCAACGCTGATTCCCCACAGCGTGATGGCCAAGCGCCGCAACAAGTCAGCCTGACGCTCTACGAGAAAGGGAGCCATCCCCGCATGCAGAAGCAGAAAGCCGATTTCTGGTTCGATCCCGCCTGCCCCTTCGCCTGGGTAACCTCGCGTTGGATCGGGGAAGTGGAGAAGGTCCGCGACCTCGAGACCGAGTGGCATGTGATGAGCCTGTCCGTCCTCAACGAGGCCAGGGAGCTCGACCATGACTACCAGCGGGCGATGGACGAGAACTGGGGTCCGGTCCGGGTCATCATTGCCGCGTCCGAGCTCCACGGTGCCGAGAACATCAAGCCCCTCTATGACGCGATGGGCACGCTGATCCACCAGGAGAAGGTCAGCGACCGGCCCGAGGTGATCCGGCGCGCGCTCGAGCAGGTCGGGCTTCCAGCAGACCTTGCCCAGTACGCCGATTCGGACGAGTACGACAAGCAGCTGAGGGCGAGCCACCGGGCCGGGATCGACCTGGTGGGCCAGGATGTCGGCACGCCCGTCGTCGCCATCAACGGAACGGCCTTCTTCGGCCCCGTCATCACTCGGGTTCCCCGTGGGGAAGAGGCCGGGATGCTGTGGGACTCTGCGGTGGGACTTGCGTCGTTCCCGCACTTCTTCGAGCTGAAGCGAAGCCGCACGGAGCAGCCCTCCGCGGTCTGAGGAACCAATCCGCGAACTACGCGTCTGTAGTTCGCCCACCCCCCTTGCAGGCGGATGTGCCCGAGATCACAATGGTTTTACCGCATCCGCAAGGATGAGGACGTGGAAACCGAAGATCCAGTGACAGTCGCATTCCGGCGCAGCCTTCGGCAAAGCCGGCGACTGGCCGCCAGTGGCGAGCGGCAAGACCTGGATGCCGAGGAGTCCACCAGACTGCGAGAACGCCACCGAGCAGCCGAAGAGTCGAAGCCCCACCAACGCGGAACACGCTGATGGGGCTTCCCCTTTGCCCGGACCGGCCGCCAGCCCAGGGCTGCTCCTGCTATTGGGCGTCGACCGCGGCGAGCTCCACGTCGCTCACAGTGACCTCCCCGGCACCGTCACGGAGCTCGATCGACCGAGCGTTCGCGGCCGCCTTGAGGTCGCCGAGACCGGCCTCGAGCTGGGCCAGCAGATCCGCCGGGGCGGACACGACGGCGGTCATCACCTCGGTGCGCTGCTTCACCTTCGCCTCGGACTTGGCCTTACGGAGGCCCGACAGCGCCTGACCGACGGTCGGCAGCATGCCGCGATCGCCGTCCACAGCCAGCGGGACGGGCCACGCCGCACGGTGGACCGACCCCGAGCGCCACCAGCTCCACACCTCGTCCGTGGCGAAGGGGAGGAACGGGGCGAACAGGCGGAGGATCGCGTCGAGCGTCGTGGCCAGGGCCGCGAGCACGGATGCCTTCTGGGCGTCTCCCTGAGCTCCGTAGGCGCGGTCCTTGACCAGCTCGACGTAGTCGTCAGTGAACTGCCAGAAGAACGACTCCGTCAGCTGCAGCGCGCGGGCAGGATCGTAGGCCGCGAAGGCGGCCCCCGCCTGCTGGACGACGTCTGCCAGCTGCGCCAGGAGGGCGCGGTCCAGCGGGTTGACCAGCACCGCGTCGTCGGGCGACGCGAGGACGGTGTCCGCCGTCGCGCCGAGGCCGAGGACGAACTTGGACGCGTTGAGGATCTTGATCGCGAGCCGGCGGCCGATCTTCATCTGGGCGACCTCGAACGCCGTATCGGCGCCGAGCTTCGCAGAGGCTGCCCAGTAGCGGACGGCATCCGCGCCGTACTCGTCGAGGATGTCCGTCGGGACCACGACGTTGCCCTTGGACTTCGACATCTTCTTCCGGTCCGGGTCGAGCACCCATCCGGAGATCGCTGCGTGCTTCCACGGCACGGTGCCATGGAGCTCCTCGCCCCGGACCACCGTGGAGAACAGCCAGGTGCGGATGATCTCGTGGGCCTGCGGGCGCAGATCGAACGGGAAGACGTTGGCGAAGAACGCGTCGTCCCGGCTCCACCGCCCCACAATCTGGGGCGTGAGCGAGGACGTGGCCCACGTGTCGAGCACGTCGGGATCACCCGTGAAGCCGCCCGCCACTCCGCGCTGCGATTCGTCGAAGCCCGGAGCCGGCTCGGCGGCCGGATCGACCGGGAGCGAGGCCTCGTCGGGGACGATCGGGTTCTCATAGTCCGGGTTGCCTTCGGCATCGAGGCGGTACCAGACGGGGATCGGCACGCCGAAGAAGCGCTGCCGGGAGACGAGCCAGTCGCCGTTGAGACCCTCGACCCAGTTCTCGTAGCGCGAGCGCATGAAGGCGGGGTGCCACTCGAGCTCGCGTCCCCGGGCGAGGAAGGTCGCGCGGCGGTCCTCGTCGCGTCCGCCGTTGCGGATGTACCACTGGCGGGAGGTGACCACCTCGAGGGGCTTGTCGCCCTTCTCGTAGAAGTTCACCGGGTGCAGGATCTTCTTGGGTTCGCCGTCGAGGAGCCCGCGCTCGGCGAGCATCTCCACCACGCCCTCCTTGGCCGAGAACGCGGTCTTGCCGGCGATCCGCGCGTAGGCGGCCCGGCCGTCCTCGCTCGTGATCCACTCGGGGGTCTCCTGGGCGAGGCGGCCGTCGCGGCCGATGATCGCCCGGGTGGGCAGCTGGAGCTCGCGCCACCACGTGACGTCGGTGAGGTCGCCGAACGTGCACACCATCGCGATGCCGGAGCC
Source organism: Sinomonas cellulolyticus (assembly GCF_014656475.1). Lineage (GTDB taxonomy): Bacteria > Actinomycetota > Actinomycetes > Actinomycetales > Micrococcaceae > Sinomonas > Sinomonas cellulolyticus. The sequence continues at coordinate 67,328 of NZ_BNCM01000003.1, read as the reverse complement.
CTTGTCGGGCTTGGCGAGCGGATGGGCCCTGACCTCGACCTCGACGCCGAACAGCGGCGACGTCACCGTGGTGCCGAACAGGTGCTGGTAGCGCTCGTCGTCCGGGTGCGCCACGAGCGCGGCGCAGGCCGCCAGCAGCTCGGGGCGGGTCGTCTCGATGTGCACGGGCTCGCCGTCGTGCGTCGTGAAGGCGTAGCGGTAGTACGCGCCGGGGACCTCCCGGTCCTCGAGTTCGGCCTGGGCCACCGCGGTGCGGAATGTCACGTCCCACAGTGTGGGCGCCTCGGCGAGGTACGCGTCGCCGGCGGCGAAGTTCTTCAGGAAGGCCCGCTGGGCGACGCCGCGGGAAGCGTCGTCGATCGTGCGGTACGTCATGTCCCAGTCGACTGAGAGGCCGAGGGTCTTGAAGAGGTTCTCGAAGACCTTCTCGTCCTCGACGGCGAGCTCCTCGCAGAGTTGGATGAAGTTCCGCCGCGAGATGACGTCGAAGTCGCGCTGGTTCTTGGCGGGCTGCGCGGGCGGCCGGTAGCCGGCGTCGTACGGGATGGCCGGGTCGCAGCGGACCCCGTAGTAGTTCTGGACGCGGCGCTCAGTGGGCAGTCCGTTGTCGTCCCAGCCCATGGGGTAGAAGACGTTCTTGCCCGTCATGCGCTGATAGCGGGCGAGCAGGTCCGCCTGCGTGTACGAGAACATGTGGCCGACGTGGAGGGATCCGGAGGCAGTCGGCGGGGGAGTGTCGATCGAGTAGACGTCGCCGCGGGTGGTGTCCGGGTTGAACCGGTAGGTCCCCTCGGAGGCCCATCGCTCCGTGAGCTTGGCCTCGAGGCCCTCGAGGGCGGGCTTGTCGGGAACGTTGGTCGGGGTGCGCTCGGGCGTGTCTGTACCCGTGATGGCTGCTTCAGGCATGGCATTGATTGTTCCATGCTTTTGCGCGGCGGGCCGTGCTGGCCGGGCCGCCCGTAGCCCGGACCGTGACCCCGTCCTAGCATGGCGTCATGGGCACTGTGGCGATCCGACGCGTGTACGAGCCTTCCCCGGAAGGCACCTTCCGGATCCTGGTGGACCGGATCTGGCCCCGCGGGCTGAGCAAGGAGAAGGCGGCGGTAGACCTGTGGCTCAAGGAGGCCGGCCCCTCGACGGAGCTGCGGAAGTGGTTCGGGCACGAGCCCGAGCGCTTCGACGAGTTCGCCGAGAAGTACCGCGCCGAGCTCAAGGACTCCGAGGCGTATGCGGAGCTCACCGCGGCGGTGCGCGACCACGATCCGGTGGAGCTCGTCTATTCCGCGCATGACACCGAGCACAACCAGGCGGTGGTCCTCGCGTCGCTCCTCGAGGGGAAGCGGTAGGTTGGGCCCATGACGTCTGCTGCGACAACACCCGATCTCACTGCCGACGACCGCACCCGCTCCGCGGTGGTGACAGGCGCGAGCACAGGAATCGGCGAGGCCACCGTACGCGCCCTGACGGCAGAGGGCTGGCGCGTCTACGCCGTCGCCCGGCGCGCGGAGCGGCTGGAGGCGCTCTCCGCGGAGACGGGGGCTGTCGCGGTCCCTGCGGACATCGCTGAGGACGACGACGTTGCCCGCCTCGTCGCGGCCGTCACCGAGGGAGGCGGCATCGACACGCTCGTGAACATCGCCGGGGGTGCCCGCGGGACGGACTGGATCGCGGACGCCAAGAACGAGGACTGGGAATGGATGTTCCGCGCGAACGTGCTCGGCACGATGAAGATGACGCGGGCCTTCCTGCCGATGCTGCGTGAGTGCGGCCACGGGACCGTGCTCAACCTCACGTCGGTCGCGGCCCTGGTCTCCTACGAGGGCGGCGGCGGTTACAACGCGGCCAAGTTCGCCGAGCGCGGCATGACGCGGGCCCTCAGGCTTGAGGAGGCAGAGCACAACGTCCGGGTCATCGAGGTGCTCCCGGGCCTGGTCAAGACCGAGGAGTTCACGCTCATGCGCCTCGGTGGCGACGCGGAGGCGGCCCAGAAGGTTTACGAGGGCGTCAGGGAACCTCTCACCGCCGAGGACGTGGCCGACGTCGTGCGCTACGCCGTGACCGTGCCGCACCACATCAACCTCGACGAGATCGTGATCCGTCCGGTAGCCCAGGCCGCGGCGCACAAGCTCATCCGCGAGTAAGCAGCCCCCTGCTTCGACAGGGACGAGCCGCCGTGCGTAGACTTGGCTGCAAAGCGTCGACCCGGCCATCACCGGCGAGCTTCCGGAAGAACAGCGTGCACCTCGGCCACGGCCGTGGGGGCGCGCCCAGTAGAACCGGACGGGCAGGCCCGTTACAGCCGTCAACGAGAGGCCTGTGCCGGGCCCACGGGGACCGGCTGGGCAAGTGAGGTGGTACCGCGGTGCCGCCCGGCAGATCCGGGCGAACGCCGTCCTCGCATCCAGCCACAGCGAGCCAGGATCCGAGTGAGCGTGTACCCCAAGGCCACTTCAGAACCCGCACGGGACGGGATGTCCCCCGATCAGCCGGGCACGCCTGCCGCGAACGCGGTGCGCTTCCCCGAGCTCGAGGAGCGCATCCTCGCGTACTGGGAGCAGGACGGCACCTTCCAGGCCTCCATCGACAACCGGGATGCGGGCAGCAACGGCGTGAACGAGTTCGTCTTCTACGACGGCCCGCCCTTCGCCAACGGGCTGCCCCACTATGGGCACCTCCTCACCGGGTACGCCAAGGACCTCGTGGCCCGCTACCAGACCCAGCGCGGCAAGCGCGTCGAGCGCCGGTTCGGCTGGGACACCCACGGGCTCCCCGCCGAGCTCGAGGCCATGAAGCAGCTCGGCATGGCCCAGAAGTCCGAGATCGACGAGATGGGCATCGACAAGTTCAACGACGCATGCCGCGCCTCCGTGCTGAAGTACACCCACGAGTGGGAGGCGTACGTCAAGCGCCAGGCACGCTGGGTGGACTTCGAGAACGACTACAAGACGCTCAACGTCGAGTACATGGAGTCGGTCATCTGGGCCTTCAAGACCCTCCATGAGAAGGGCCTCACCTACAGCGGGTACCGGGTGCTGCCGTACTGCTGGAACGACGAGACGCCGCTGTCCAACCATGAGCTGCGCATGGACGACGACGTGTACAAGGACCGCCAGGACCAGACCGTCACCGTCACGTTCCCGCTCCTCCCCGGCGAGTCCGAGGTCTCCCGCGGACTCGCCGGCGTCCTCGCCCTCGCGTGGACGACCACCCCCTGGACGCTGCCGACCAACGAGGCGCTCGCCGTCGGGCCCGAGGTGCGCTACGCCGTCGTGCCTGCCGGGCCCCACGGGGTGAAGGCCTCCGAAATCCCCGGCGACGCGAAGTTCCTGCTCGCCGAGGACCTCCTCGGCTCCTACGCGAAGGACCTCGGGTACGACGACGCTGCTGCCGCCGCCGAGGCGGTGGAGCGCACCTACGCGGGCACGGAGCTCGAGGGCATCCGCTACGAGCCCCTCTGGGACTACTTCACGAACGCCGAGACCTACGGGACGGGCAAGGCCTGGCAGATCCTCGTCGACGACTACGTCACCACCACGGACGGCACCGGCATTGTCCACCAGGCGCCCGCCTACGGCGAGGACGACCAGCGGGTCTGCGAGGCCGCCGGCATCCCGGTGATCCTCTCCGTGGACGACGGCGCGCGCTTCCTGCCGCTCTTCGGCAGCGGTGAGGACGCGCCCCTGGCCGAGATCGTGGGCCTGCAGGTGTTCGAGGCCAACAAGCCGATCACCCGCGTGCTGCGCGAGCAGGGCCGCCTCGCCAAGCAGGCCAGCTACGTGCACAGCTACCCGCACTGCTGGCGCTGCCGCAACCCCCTGATCTACCGTGCCGTCTCGAGCTGGTTCGTGGAGGTCACCAAGATCAAGGACCGGATGCTCGAGCTCAACGAGCAGATCAACTGGATCCCGGGCAACGTCAAGCACGGCCAGTTCGGCAAGTGGCTCGAGAACGCGCGTGACTGGTCGATCAGCCGCAACCGCTACTGGGGCTCGCCGATCCCCGTGTGGGTCTCGGACAACCCCGAGTACCCGCGCACGGACGTCTACGGCTCCCTCGCCGAGCTCGAGGCGGACTTCGGCCGGCTGCCGCTGAACCACGAGGGCAGGCCGGACCTGCACCGGCCCTTCATCGACGAGCTCACGCGCCCGAACCCCGACGACCCCACCGGCCAGTCGACGATGCGCCGGGTCCCCGACGTCCTCGACGTGTGGTTCGACTCCGGGTCGATGCCGTACGCCCAGGTCCACTATCGGCACGAGAACCAGGAATGGTTCGAGACCCACAACCCCGGCGACTTCATCGTCGAGTACATCGGCCAGACCCGCGGCTGGTTCTACACCCTGCACATCCTGGCCACGGCGCTGTTCGACCGGCCGGCGTTCCGGAATGTCATCAGCCACGGGATCGTGCTGGGCTCGGACGGGCAGAAGATGTCCAAGAGCCTGCGCAACTACCCGGACGTCTCCGAGGTCCTCGACCGCGACGGCTCCGACGCGATGCGCTGGTTCCTCATGGCCAGCCCGATCCTGCGCGGCGGCAACCTCATCGTCACCGAGCAGGGCATCCGCGACGGCGTGCGCCAGGTCATCCTGCCGCTGTGGAACGTCTACAGCTTCTTCACGATGTACGCGAACGCGGCTCGGGGCGCGCAGGGCACCGTCGCGGAGAACGCCGCGCACGACGGCGGGGCTGCCGCCGGCTACGAGGCGACGCTGCGCTACGATGGCTACACCGACCCGCTCGACCGCTACCTCATGGCCGAGACGGGCCGCCTCGTGGCCCGCATGCAGGAGCACCTCGACGCGTACGACATCTCGAGCGCGTGCGATGCGCTCCGCGAGTATCTCGACATGCTCACCAACTGGTACGTGCGCCGTTCGCGCCAGCGGTTCTTCGACGAGGACCACGACGCCTTCGATGCCCTGTACACGGCGCTCGAGGCCGTATGCCGCGCTGCCGCACCGCTCCTGCCCCTCGTCGCCGAGGAGATCTGGCGCGGACTCACGGGCGGCCGCTCGGTCCACCTGACCGATTGGCCGGACGCCTCGCTGTTCGCGGACGACGCTGCGCTCGTGGCCCAGATGGACCGCACCCAGGCCGTGTGCTCGGCCGGTTCGTCCCTGCGGAAGGCCGCGAAGCTGAGGGTGCGGCTGCCGCTCAAGGCGCTCACCGTCGTCGTGCCCGGTGCCGCAGCGCTGGCGGGCACGGAGGCCGTCATTGCCGACGAGCTCAACCTCAAGGCCGTCCGCCTGCTCGACGCGGCAGAGGCGAGCGAGGAGGAGTTCGGGATCGAGCGCCGGCTCGTGGTGAATGCGCGTGCGGCGGGACCCCGGCTCGGCAAGGGCGTGCAGCAGGCCATCAAGGGCTCCAAATCCGGCGACTGGTCGGTTGCGGACGACGGCACGGTCACGGCTGGCGGGCTCGAGCTCGAGGAGGGCGAATACTCGCTCGAGACGGCTGTCGACCCGGCCCGGGCCGGCGAGCACGCCGCCGTCGCGATGCTTCCTGGCGGCGGGTTCGTGGTCCTGGACACCGAGGTGACCCCGGAGCTCGAGGCCGAGGGCCTGGCGCGTGACCTGGTCCGCACGGTGCAGCAGGCCCGCAAGGATGCCGATCTGGACGTGAGCGACCGCATCCGCACGAGCGTGACCGCCCGCAGACATGTGATCGACGCCGCCGAGGCGCACGCGGACCTCATCAAGGGGGAGACCCTCACCCTCGAGCTCGAACTGCTCGTGGCGGACGTCGATGCGACGGCGGTCGTGGACCGCGTGGAGGACGTGCATGAAAACGACGCGGCGGGGCAGAGCCGATGAGTGCTGAGCCGACCACGGTCGAGGAGGTCTACGGGATCCTCCTCGGCCGCGCCCCCGAGAACAAGATGGAGCCGCGCCTCGCGCCGCTGTTCCGGGCCATGGACGTCTTGGGCGAGCCGAACAGGGCCTTCCCGATCGTGCACATCACCGGCACCAACGGCAAGACCTCCACGGCCCGGATGATCGAGGCGGGGCTCCGCGCCCACGGGCTGAGGACGGGCCGCTACACGAGCCCCCACCTCAGCCGGGTCACGGAGCGCATCAGCATCGACGGCGCCCCGGTGCCGGACGCGACGTTCGTGCGGATCTGGAACGAGATCGCCCCGTACCTCGCCATCGTGGACGCGGAGCTCGAGGCCGCTGGGCAGCCGCGCCTGACGTACTTCGAGTGCGTCACGATCCTCGGCTTCGCGGTCTTCGCGGACGAGCCCGTGGACGTGGCCGTCATCGAGGTCGGGCTCGGCGGCGTCACGGATGCCACGAACGTGGGCGACGGAACCGTCTCCGTCGTCACGCCGATCTCCCTCGACCACACTGACCTCCTCGGAGACACCGTCGAGGAGATCGCGCAGGAGAAGGCCGGGATCATCAAGCCGGGGGGCTTCCTCGTCAGCGCCGCGCAGCCCGCGGGCGCCGCTCAGGTGCTCCTGGACCGGGCCCGCGAGGTCGGCGTGCCGTACCGCTTCGAAGGGATCGAGTTCGGCGTCGAGTCGCGCTCGCTCGCAGTCGGCGGCCAGCTCGTGACGGTCCAGGGCCTCGCCGGCCGCTACGAAGACCTCGCGGTCCCGCTGCACGGCGCCCACCAGGCCGAGAACGCCGCGGTCGCCGTCGCCGCGCTCGAGGCGTTCCTCGGCGGCGGAGAGCGGGAATTGAACGTCGAGCTCCTGCGGGAAGGCTTCGCCGAGGTCTCGTCGCCCGGCCGCCTCGAGGTGGTCCGCACGTCGCCGACCATCGTCGTGGACGCGGCGCACAACCCAGACGGCATCCGGGTGAGTGCACGCGCGCTCAAGGAGGCCTTCAGCTTCTCCGGGCTGACGGTGGTGCTCGGCGTGCTGCGGGAGAAGGATGCCGAGGAGATCCTGCGCACACTCCAGGAGGAGTTCGACGAGCTCCCTGTCGAGTACTGCTTCACCCAGTCCGCCTCCCCGCGGGCCATCCCCGCGGACGAGCTCGCCGAACTCGCACTCGACCTCGGCTTCCCCGAGGAGGCGGTCCACGTCGAGGAGAAGCTGGACTCAGCCATCGAGTATGCCGTGGAGCGCGCCGACTCGACCGGCGACTTCAGCGGCGGCGTGCTCATCACGGGCTCGATCACCGTGGTCGGCGAGGCCCGGACCCTGCTCGGGAAGGACGCCGCGTGATGGCCCGGCTCACCAGGGCCCAGCGCGAATGGCGGCCGGACATGCCGAAGAAGCGCCGCTCCGTGCGGGTCATGTTCGCCTCGATCCTGCTGCTCACCGAGGCGTTCGTGGTGTTCTTCGCGACCCTCGTGCTGTTCGGGCTCCGGGCCCGGGAGCTCGGCGCGGGCCCGGTGCTCGGTGGGGGACTGGGCCTCATGGCCGTCTTCGTCCTCGCGTGTGCGGTGGTCTCACGGCCATGGGGAATGTGGCTCGCGTGGGCGCTCCAGCTTGTGCTCGTCGCGCTCGGGTTCTTCGAGCCGATGATGTTCGTGGTCGGCGGTGCGCTGCTCATCACGTGGTTCTTCGCCGTCCGCACCGGCGCGCGGCTTGACCGGGAGAACGTCCACCGCGAGCGCGAGCAGGCCGAGTGGGATCGGACGCATCCCGACGACGCGTGATCAGTAGACTGGACCCCAGACCAGCCACCACCATCCAGGAGTACCTGTGACCACAGAACGCACCCTTGTCCTCGTCAAGCCGGACGGCGTCTCCCGCGGCCTCACCGGGGCGATCCTCGCCCGCGTAGAGGCCAAGGGCTACCGCATCGCCGCGTTGGCCCAGCTCACGCCCAGCCGTGACCTGCTCGCCAAGCACTACGCCGAGCACGAGGGGAAGCCCTTCTACGAGCCCCTTCTCGAGTTCATGGAGAGCGGGCCCGTGGTCGCGGCGGTCTTCGAGGGCGAACGCGTCATCGAGGGCTTCCGCTCGCTCGCCGGCGCCACGGATCCCACCGCGGCCGCTCCGGGCACCATCCGCGGTGACTTCGGCCGCGACTGGGGCCTCAAGGTCCAGCAGAACCTCGTCCACGGCTCCGACTCGGTGGAGTCGGCGGAGCGCGAGATCGGGATCTGGTTCCCCGCCTGATCCGCGCGCTGCGCCTAGTACGACGACGGCCGGTGGCTTCCGCGCGGAAGCCACCGGCCGTCGTCGTAGGCGCAGCGATTGCCGCTCGCTGCCTCCCGGCACCGGACGGGTGCTACATCGTCGAGGGGACGAACATCGGCAGGAAGCGGAAGAAGATCGAGGCGATGACCCCGATGTACAGGACCGCCACAATGGCCCAGCCCCAGTCCGCAAGGCTGCGCGAGAGCCCGGCCGGCGCGGGAATGACTCCGTGCTGGAGGTTGCGGATGGTGGTCCACACGAACATCGGGATCATCATGGCCCACACCACCATGCAGAGCGGGCACAGGATTCCGATGGCGTAGAGGGCCTGGCTCCAGAGCCAGACCACGAAGACGAACCCGAGCGTGACGCTGGCCTGGAGCCCGAGCCAGAACCACCTCGAGAAGGCAGCACCGGCGAACAGTGCCATCGCGACGGTCGTGGTGACGGCGAACGCGACGATGCCGATGAACATGTTCGGGAACCCGAACAGCGAGCTCTGCCACGTGCTCATGACCTCGCCGCACGAGACCCACGGGTTGAAGTCGCAGATCGTGGTGTGGGCCGGGTTGATGAGCTTCTCGAGCTTCTCGAGGACGAGTTCGCCCGAGGCGAACCAGCCGACCACACTCGTGACGAGCAGAAGCCAGGCGTAGGGCCGGGTCCGCGACATGGGATGGTGCGGCTGCGCCTCCGGAGTGGTCTCCGGGGAGGCTTCGGCGCGCCGACTCGCGCTGGTCTGGTGAGTCATGGAGGTCCTTCCTTGGCCGGATGCCTCCGATTCTAGGCCGCACGACTGGGCGTCCGCTGGCCGCCGGCTCCGTTCTCCTTCACTGGAGAGCATCGGCGAAGGGCCCGAATGAGAGGCCAGCCGGGACGACGCGGCGAACGTGCCGAGAGGCCGTGCGCGCAGCCCGTGTGAGAGAATGCCAGTGGCCGGACGCTGACCCACATGCAGTGCCCGGTCCGGTGCTCAGCGAGAAGACCGCCGGCCAAGGCTCCGTCCGGATCCACCGATCCCTGACAGACGCTCGGGCCAGAGCGGCACCTGCCCGGCTTCGACCGGCGGCGGGTTGTACGCGACACCGGCCAGTGCGGCGTGGCCGCGCGGGTACAGAACTGACTTTTTGTCGGCGCCTGCGGGTCCCGACACGTGGCGCCGCGGCGGCCGCCGGATGTGGGGGCGGCTCAAGCGGCTTTTGGAGTACGCACAGATGGATATGGAACAGCAGGCCCCAGGCACTGCCGGCGAGGCGGAACGCGATGCGGCGGCCCACGGTGCAGCGGAGCACGGCGACGCCGCCCAGGAGCCGGACGCCCAGCAGAAGGCCCCACGCCGCACTGCCCGCCGCAGGAGCGCTACGTCTCCGGCCGGTGCGCCGACCTCCGCGAGCGCCGTGACGGCCCCCGAGGCACCGGCGGCCCCCTCGTCCCTCCCCGACGCAGCCACCGCCTCGGACACCGCCGCGGCCAAGCCCGTGAAGGCCTCGCGCTCCCGCCGCAAGCCTGCGAAGGACGCAGCGCAGGCGGAGGCCGTTGAGACCATGCCGGCGTCCAGCCCCGAGGCCGGCAACGGCTCGGTCGCCACGACCGCGGAGGCCAGCCTGACCGAGGCCGCGGCCAGCGCCGACCTCCCAGCCCTCGCGGCCGAGACGGGGGAGAAGCAGCCCGCCAAGCGGTCGCGCCAGCGCGCATCCGCCCGGGCGGCCGCGGTGAAGGCCGAGACCCGGCTGCCGGAACCTCAGGGCCAGGAGGAGGAGCAGCATCAGGGCGACGCTCCCTCTGAAGGCAGCACGCAGGCCGCGGAGACTCCCGCGTCCCGGGCCAAGAGTTCGGTGCGTGCCCGCCGCCGCGCCTCGGTCAAGGCCGGTACGGACGAGGCGCCCGTAGCGCCCGTGCGGACGCAGGCGCCGGCCAAGGGCGAAGCACCCGAGGCTGAGGCGCCCAAGGGGCGTCGACAGGCACGGGCCGCCTCGCGCCCGGCGCCGGAGGCGCCCGCGACGCCGGAGGCACCCGTGTCCGAGCCACTGCCCCCGGCCGGCCAGACGGCGCAGGACGAGGAAGCCGAGCAGTCCCAGAGCCCGTTCGCAGCGCTCTTCAGCGATGCCCTCTCGCCCACCTCGATGATCTTCAAAGCGCCGGACCTCAGCGCGATCGTGCGTCCTGCCCCCGCGCCCGAGGAGGCCGAGGAGGACGAGCACGACGAGGACGACGACGTCGAGCTCACCGGCCGTCGTCGGCGGCGCGGCCGCGGACGGCGCAGCCGCAGCGCGCGGGGCGGCGAGTCCGCGGAGGACCAGTCCGAGGACGGGGACGCCCCGGAGGCTGCAGACGAGCAGGCTGGGGAGGGCGAGGGCGTGACCTCACGGCGCCGCCGTCGCCGCCGCCGCGGCGAGGTGGACCTCGAGCTCGACGGGGGCCTCGACGACGACCCGCCCGGGACGGTCACCCGGGTCCGCGCCCCGCGCACCCCTTCGGAGTCGACGAGCAGCCGGGTGCAGAGCCTCAAGGGCTCCACGCGCCTCGAGGCGAAGAAGCAGCGCCGGCGGGAGTCCCGCGAGTCGGGCCGCCGGCGGCACGTCATCACGGAGGCCGAGTTCCTGGCCCGGCGCGAGTCCGTGGAGCGGCAGATGGTGGTCCGCCAGAAGGAGGACCGCATCCAGATCGCCGTGCTCGAGGACGGCGTGCTCGCCGAGCACTTCGTGTCCAAGACCCAGCAGGACTCGCTGATCGGGAACGTCTACCTGGGACGGGTCCAGAACGTGCTGCCGTCCATGGAGGCGGCGTTCGTGGACATCGGCCGCGGGCGCAACGCGGTGCTGTACGCCGGCGAGGTCAACTGGGAGGCCGCGCGCCTCGAGGGGGCGCCCCGGCGCATCGAGAACGCCCTCAAGTCCGGCGACTCGGTCCTCGTCCAGGTGACGAAGGACCCGGTGGGCCACAAGGGCGCGCGCCTCACGAGCCAGATCTCCCTGCCGGGCCGCTACCTCGTCTATGTCCCGGGCGGGTCGATGACCGGCATCTCGCGCAAGCTCCCTGACGTGGAGCGCGCGCGGCTGAAGAAGATCCTCAAGGACCACCTGCCGGAGGACGCGGGCGTCATCGTGCGCACCGCCGCGGAGGGTGCGAGCGAGGAAGAGCTCACGCACGACATCAACCGGCTGCGTGCCCAGTGGGAGTCCATCCAGAGCCAGGCCTCCTCGACCAAGGTCCTCGCGCCGGAGCTCCTGTACGGCGAGCCGGACCTGACCATCAAGGTGGTCCGCGACGTCTTCAACGAGGACTTCTCGAAGCTCATCATCTCGGGCGACGAGGCGTGGGACACGATCGAGGCCTACGTGACGTACGTGGCGCCGGACCTCCTCGGCCGCCTTGAGAAGTACCAGGGCCACGACGACATCTTCGCCCAGTGGCGCATCGACGAGCAGATCCACAAGGCGCTCGACCGCAAGGTCTTCCTGCCCTCCGGCGGATCCCTCGTGATCGACCGGACCGAGGCGATGACGGTCATCGACGTGAACACCGGCAAATTCACCGGCTCGGGCGGAAACCTCGAGGAGACGGTCACCAAGAACAACCTCGAGGCTGCCGAGGAAATCGTCCGGCAGCTGCGCCTGCGGGACGTGGGCGGCATCATCGTCATCGACTTCATCGACATGGTGCTCGAGTCCAATCGGGACCTCGTGCTCCGCCGGCTCGTGGAGTGCCTCGGCCGCGACCGCACCAAGCACCAGGTCGCCGAGGTGACCTCTCTGGGACTCGTCCAGATGACCCGCAAGCGCATGGGAACCGGCCTGCTCGAGGTCTTCAGCGAGACCTGCGAGGTGTGCGCCGGCCGCGGCGTCATCACCCACGACGAACCCGTGGAGCGCGGCGGGACCCGCGGCCCGGCGGCACCGGCCGTGGAACAGCAGCCCCGCACGGACAGCGCCGCGAGTGGCGGCCGCAAGCGCCGCCGTCGGGGCAACGGCCAGCCTGCAGAGGCGTCGGCGCCCGCGGCTCCCGCCCCTGCGCCCGAGGACCCGGACCGGCAGGCGAAGGCCCAGGCGACGCGCGCAGCGCTCGCCGCAGTCGCGGCCGCCGCACACGCGGCCCACGCACACGACGGCGAGGCTCCCGCCGCCAAGGCGCCCGCGGTACCGGGGGAGGCTCTCGCCGGATCGGCCGGTGCCGTCTCGGTCCCCGCCCCCACCACCGCGACCGAGCGGCGCCCCCAGCACGAGGGTGGGTCCTCCGAGGGAGCCTCCGTTGCGGCGGCCGTTGCCGCCGCCTCCCCGGCAGCCCAGGCCGAGGCCGCCCACGCTCCCATGGCAGGATCCGAGCAGCGGGACGGCGCGGCGCCGGCCATCCTGACCATCGGCGGCGAGCGCATCGAGATCCCCCAGGGGGATGCTCCCCATGAGGCGCCGGCACCCGAGCCGGTCCTGAGCCTCGACGCACTCAGTCATGCCTTCGACGAGCTCACGGGCGAGCGCCATACGCCCGGCGAAGCGGAGGCGCGCCCAGGCCGCCGGCGCCGCGGCCGCGGTGCGCGCAGCGGCCAAGGTTCGGCTGAGGTGACGCGCGTGGACGCGTCGGGCGGCGCCGTCGGCGGCCAGACCCGCTCTGTCAGCACCCCAGCGCCCCAGCGGGACAGGCAGACGCCGCCGGATGACGGGGGCCCGCTCATCCTGGGCGTCGGCGTCCCGGCCTCGGAGCTGTAGGCGTGGCCCGCGCCGGCGCCATCCCGCGTGTGCTGAGCATCGCCGGCTCCGACCCCTCGGGCGGAGCCGGCATCCAGGCCGATCTCAAGAGCATCGCGGCGATGGGCGGCTACGGCATGGCCGCGATCGCAGCCTTGACCGCGCAGAACACGCGCGGCGTCACGGCCGTGCACACGCCGCCCGCGGAGTTCCTCGCCGCGCAGCTCGAGGCGGTCAGCAGCGATATAGAGGTCGACGCCGTGAAGATCGGCATGCTGGGCACCGCCGAGGCGATCCGCACGGTCCGTGCATGGCTCGAGCGGACCCGGCCGCCCGTCGTCGTGCTCGATCCCGTCATGATCGCGACGAGCGGCGACCGTCTGCTGGCGGACGACGCGGAGGAGGCGCTCGCGGCGCTGCTCCCGCAGGCCCACCTGCTCACGCCGAACCTGCCGGAACTCGCCGCGCTGCTCAAGGAGCCCGTACCGGCCACCTGGGAGGAAGCCCTCGCGGCCGGGCTCCGCCTGTCCGAGCGGACCGGCTCCGCCGTGCTCGTCAAGGGAGGCCACCTGGACGGCGCCGACTGCCCAGACGCCCTCGTCGACGCCCGCCACGAGGACGGACCCGTCCTCGCCGAGATCGGCGGCCGGCGGGTCGCCACGCAGAACACCCACGGCACGGGCTGCTCGCTGTCCTCGGCGCTCGCCACCGTGCAGGCCCGCACCGGTGACTGGGCCCGTTCGCTCGCAGTCACCAAGGAGTGGCTGGAGGGCGCCCTCACGGCGTCGGACCGGCTCGAGGTGGGCCGCGGGCACGGCCCCGTCCACCACTTCCACCATGCGGAGGCAGCCGTGCCGCTGGCGCCCGGCGAGTTCGCCGAGTCGCTCTGGGCAGACATCGCGAAGGTCCGGGCCGAGATCGACGCGCTGCCGTTCGTGGCCGAGCTGGAGGCGGGAACGCTGCCCGAGGCCCACTTCGCCTACTACCTCACGCAGGACGCGCTCTACCTCAACGGGTACTCCCGCGTGCTCGCACGGGTCAGTGCCCTGGCACCCACCGAGGAGGAGCAGCTGTTCTGGGCCGAGGGCGCACACGCGTGCCTCGAGGTCGAGGCGGAACTGCACCGCACGTGGCTCTCCCGGCACCCCACAGTGGCGCCCGACGCCGCGGGCTCGCCTGCCGAGGCAGCCCCGACGGGAGGCCGTGCGGTGACGGCCGCACAGGGACCCGTCACCAAGGCGTACGTGGACCACCTCCTGGCGGCTTCCGCGTCCGGCAGCTATGCGGTGCTCGCCGCCGCGGCCCTGCCCTGCTACTGGATCTACGCAGAGGTCGGAGCCGCGCTCCACTCCCGCCACGCCGCCCGCAGTGATGCGGCCGACCACCCGTACGGGGCGTGGATCGGCACCTATGCCGACGAGCGGTTCGCCGAGGCCACGCGCAGGGCGATCGCCTTCACGGACGCGGCAGGACGCCGCGCTTCCGCGGGGGAGCAGGAGGCTATGCGGGAGGCGTTCATGGCGTCGTCGGTGTACGAACGGGAGTTCTTCGACGCGCCGCGTCGGCACGCCTGACCCGTGGCGCGGTCCGGGTGGGCTAGACTGGCTGGGCGTGCTTGCCGGGTGTGGCAGGATATCCGCCTGTGCTCCGGTCCATTTGCGGCCGGGCAGAGGACTAGCGTATTCTTGATCCTCGGTGCTTGCGCCGTCACTTCGGTGTTCACTCCCAGGGATTCCCCTCGCGGACTCACGGCAGAAAGCACAGTTGACGCCCAACGAGCCGTGCAGGGCACGGACGCGGGCGCCGCGCGCAAAGAGCTTGTAGAAATATCGTCGAGAGAAGTGAGTTCCCCAGTGGTGTACGCGATTGTCCGCGCCGGCGGCCGTCAGGAGAAGGTTTCCGTCGGAGACTTCGTCACCCTCAACCGCGTGGCCGGTGAGGCCGGCAGCACCATCGAGCTGCCTGCCCTCCTCCTGGTGGATGGCGAGAAGGTGACGTCGGCCGCTGACGAGCTGGCCAAGGTGAAGGTCACGGCCGAGGTCCTCGAGGACCTCCGCGGCCCGAAGATCGTCATCCAGAAGTACAAGAACAAGACCGGGTACAAGAAGCGCCAGGGCCACCGCCAGGAGCTGACCAAGGTCAAGATCACCGGCATCGACGCCTGAGTCGCGCCGGTCAACGTCAGTCTCAAGAATTCCTCAGGGAGGCATAGCTCATGGCACATAAGAAGGGCGCAAGCTCCACCCGCAACGGCCGCGACTCCAACGCGCAGCGCCTCGGCGTCAAGCGCTTCGGCGGCCAGACCGTCAACGCCGGCGAGATCATCGTCCGCCAGCGCGGCACGCACTTCCACCCGGGCAACGGCGTGGGCCGCGGCAAGGACGACACCCTGTTCGCCCTCACCGCCGGTGCCGTGCAGTTCGGCTCCCGCCGGGGCCGTCGCGTCGTCGACATCGTCGCCGCCTGAGCACAGGCGCGTCAGCACAGAACTGGCGTCCCGCAACGGACGCACTGAGCATCAGGGTGGAGTGGACCGGAAGGTCCGCTCCACCCTTTGCTGTCTAGAATCGGGGTCATACCCGCAGACCTAAGGAGAATGAAGTGGCGAGCTTCGTCGACCGTGTCGTCCTGCACGTCTCGGGCGGGAATGGCGGCCACGGCTGCATCTCCGTCAAGCGGGAGAAGTTCAAGCCCCTCGGCGGCCCCGACGGCGGCAACGGCGGCAACGGGGGCGACGTCGTCCTCCGCGTCTCGCACCAGACCACCACCCTGCTCGACTACCACCACTCGCCGCACCGGCACGCCCAGAACGGCGGCCCGGGGATGGGCGACTGGCGGGCGGGCCACACGGGAGAGACCCTCGTGCTCCCTGTGCCGGACGGGACGGTCGTGAAGAGCCGCGAGGGCAAGGTGCTCGCAGACCTCGTCGGGGAGGGCGCCGAGTTCGTTGCTGCGGCCGGCGGCCAGGGCGGGCTGGGCAACGCCGCGCTCTCGTCGGCCAAGCGCAAGGCCCCCGGCTTCGCACTCCTCGGGATCCCGGGCGACGAGCGGGACGTGGTCCTCGAGCTCAAGTCGATCGCGGACATTGCCCTGGTCGGCTACCCGTCGGCTGGCAAGTCGAGCCTGATCGCCGCGATGTCCGCCGCGCGCCCCAAGATCGCCGACTACCCGTTCACGACCCTCGTCCCGAATCTGGGCGTGGTCCAGGCCGGCGACGTCCGGTTCACGATCGCCGATGTCCCCGGACTCATCGAGGGGGCCAGCGAGGGTCGCGGCCTCGGCCACGACTTCCTGCGCCACGTGGAGCGCTGCGCGGCGATCGTCCACGTCCTCGACTGCGGAACCCTCGAAGCGGACCGCAACCCGATCGACGACCTCGACGTGATCGAAGCGGAGCTGACGAAGTACGCCGTGGACATGAGCTACGGTGGTGCGGACGGCGAGGCGGTGCCGCTCAACGAGCGGCCCAAGCTCGTGGCCCTGAACAAGACCGATCTCCCGGACGGCAGGGAGATGGCCGAGATGGTGCGCCCCGAACTCGAGCGCCGCGGATACCGGGTCTTCGAGGTCTCGGCGACGAGCCATGCGGGCCTCAAGGCGCTCGGCTTCGCGATGGCGGAGATCGTCCAGGCGGCTCGCAACGCCGTCGAGGCCGCTCCTCCCAAGGTCGCCCCCGCCGTGCTGCGTCCGCGGGCCGTCAACGAGGCCGGATTCAAGATCCGGCGCGAGGAGCGCAACCTCGAGCCGCTGTTCCGCGTGCTGGGCGACAAGCCCGAGAAGTGGGTCAAGCAGACGGACTTCGCCAACGAGGAGGCGATCGGCTACCTTGCGGACCGGCTCAACCGGCTCGGGGTCGAGGACGAGCTCTTCAAGGTCGGTGCGAAGCCGGGCGACACGGTGGTGATCGGGGAGGACGACGCCGTGGTGTTTGACTGGGAGCCGACGATGATGACCGGCGCCGAGGTCCTCACCGGCCCGCGAGGCACGGACCTGCGCCTCGCCGACTGGGAGCGGCCCACCCGCGCCCAGAAGCGCGAGGACTACGAGGACCGCAAGGCCGCCCGGGCGGCCGCCCGCGAGGAGCTCGAGGCCGAGCGCCGGGCCGGGATCTGGACGGAGTCCTCACGGCAGCGGCGCGGCCAGGGATCCGACCATGACGCGCTGGCGGGGGAGCAGGCCGCCGAGGGGGACTGGGCCGATGACGATGACCTCTGAGGTGCGTGCCAAGGGGCGGGAATGGCTGCCCGAGGCGCGTCGCATCGTGGTCAAGGTCGGCTCCTCCTCGCTCACCACGATCCGGGGCGGGATCTCGGAGAAGGCCCTCGCGGCCCTCGTCGATTCCCTCGCCGACAGGGCCAGCGGTGGCACAGAGATCGTCCTCGTCTCCTCGGGGGCGATCGCGGCGGGCCTCGCCCCGCTGGGCCTGGCCCGCCGGCCGCGGGACCTCGCCACGCAGCAGGCTGCGGCGAGCGTGGGGCAGGGGCTGCTCATGGCCAGGTACACCCAGGCCTTCGGCGCGCACGGCGTCACCGTCAGCCAGGTCCTGCTCACCGCTGACGACCTCGTGCGGCGCACGCAGTACAAGAACGCCCACAGGGCGCTGGAGAAGCTCCTCCATCTCGGTGTGGTCCCCGTGGTCAACGAGAACGACACGGTCGCTACCCACGAAATCCGGTTCGGCGACAATGACCGGCTCGCCGCCCTCGTGGCGCACCTCGTGCACGCAGACGCGCTCGTCCTGCTCTCCGACGTCGACTCCGTCTACACCGGGCCCCCCGCGGAGGGCGGCGTGCGGATCGAGCACGTGCGCGGCGCGGCCGACCTCGATGGCGTGCAGATCGGCAGCACCGGCAAGGCCGGCGTGGGCACGGGCGGCATGGCCACGAAGGTCGAGGCCGCGAGCATCGCCGCGAGCTCGGGCATTCCGGCCCTCGTGACCTCGACCGGGGCCGCTGCCCGGGCCCTCGCGGGCGAGGACGTCGGGACGTGGTTCAGCGTGAGCGGGCGCCGCAAGCCCGTCCGCCTCCTGTGGCTCGAGCACCTCGCCGCCGTGCGCGGCACCCTGACGCTCGACGACGGCGCGGTGCGGGCGGTGGGGCAGCGGCACCGTTCGCTGCTCCCGGCGGGGATCACCGCCGTCTCGGGCGACTTCGAGGCGGGCGACCCGGTGGAGATCGCCGACCAGGCCGGGCGGGTGCTCGCCCGCGGCATCGTGAACTTCTCGGCGGACGAGCTGCCGGCGATGCTCGGCCGGTCCACGAAGGACCTGGGCAAGGAGCTCGGGCCGGAGTACGAGCGCGTCGTCGTGCACGTGGACGATCTCGTCCTCGTGTGACCGGGCGCGGCGGCCGATCGCGCCGACCTCGGTAGACTTGAGGCATGACTGAGACCGCGCGCGCCGCTGCGCCTGACACCGAAACCGCCGAGCACTCCGCTGCCGCCGAGCAGGCCCCTGGGGCCTCCGCGCAGCCGCCGCTCGCACCGGTGGAGGTCGAGGCGGCGGTCCACGCGATCGGCGACCGGGCCCGTGCGGCCTCCCGGGTCATGGCCCGCGCCAACCGGGCGTGGAAGGACCGCGCCCTGCGGGCCATCGGGGACGCCCTGAAGGCCAAGGAGTCCCAGATCCTCGCCGCGAACGCAAAGGACCTCGAGGCCGGTCGCGCCAACGGGACCTCCGCGGCGCTCCTGGACCGGCTTGCCCTCACTCCGGCACGCATCGACGGCCTCGTCGCTGCTCTCGAGACGCTCGCCGGTCTGCCCGACCCCGTTGGCAGCGTGGTCCGCGGCCAGACGCTCCCCAACGGGCTCCGCGTGCGCCAGGTCCGCGTCCCCATGGGCGTCGTGGCTGCCATCTACGAGGCGCGTCCGAACGTCACGGTGGACATTGCCGGGCTCGCGCTCAAGAGCGGCAACGCGGTGATCCTCCGGGGCGGGAGCGCCGCGGCGCACACGAACGCAGCACTCGTCGACATCCTCCGGGACACGCTGGACTCCGTCGGCCTGCCTGCCGACGCGGTGCAGAGCGTCGACGCGTACGGTCGCGAGGGAGGCGCAGTCCTCATGAAGGCCCGCGGCCGCGTCGACGTCCTGATTCCGCGCGGCGGCCGCGAGCTCATCCAGAGCGTCGTGCTCGAGTCGACCGTGCCCGTCATCGAGACCGGTGAGGGCAATGTGCACATCTTCGTCGACGCGAGCGCGGACGAGGAGATGGCCGTCGACATCCTCGTCAACGCCAAGACCCAGCGCCCGAGCGTCTGCAACACCGTCGAGACCGTCCTCGTGCACCGTGACTCCACGGTGCTTCCCGCCGTCGCGCGGGCCCTCGCCGAGCGCGGCGTGCGACTCCACGTGGACGGCCGCACCATGGCTGCGCTGCCCGAGGGGGTGCGCGCCGAGGAGGCCACAGACGCCGACTGGGCCACCGAGTACATGGACCTCGAGCTCGCCGTGGCGACCGTCGAGGGGCTTGACGAGGCCATGGCACACATCCGTCGCTGGTCCACCGGCCACACGGAGGCGATCATCACCAACGACCTCGCCAATGCCGAGCGCTTCATCGCCGAGGTCGACTCCGCAGCCGTGATGGTCAACGCCTCCACGCGCTTCACCGACGGCGGCGAGCTCGGGCTCGGTGCCGAGGTCGGGATCTCCACCCAGAAGCTGCACGCGCGCGGTCCCATGGGCCTCGCGGAGCTGACCACCACGAAGTGGATCGTGCAGGGCGAGGGACAGGTCCGGCCCTGATCCGCCGGGGTAGGATGAGATCCAGCCGCGGCGCTGCATCCGCAGCGCGCCATTTAGCTACGACGTGAGCTACGACTTGAAGGGGAGACCATGCTGGCAACGCTGATCAGCACCGCAGTCAACATCGCCGGGGAGGTCGCTGGCCACGAGGAGCCTGCGCCGCTCATCGCCCCGCCGTTCGTGATCGGCGGCACGATCTTCGCGATCTTCCTCGTGCTCATGTTCGTGACGGTCTCGTACACGAACCTCGGGCGCCGTCACGAGGCCGTGGACGAGCACGCCGACCCGCACCGGCAGCACCCGAACAAGCACGACCGCGGCCAGGGCCACTGAGTCCTTTCGCCGTGGGCCCGGCACAGCAGCGCGAGAGCGGACAGCGAGTCCGCCTCGGCGTCATGGGCGGGACCTTCGATCCGATCCACCACGGCCACCTCGTCGCCGCGAGCGAGGTGGCCTCGAAGTTCAACCTCGACGAGGTCGTCTTCGTGCCCACCGGGGAGCCGTGGCAGAAGTCGAAGCGCAAGGTCAGCGCTCCCGAGCATCGATATCTCATGACCGTCATCGCGACGGCATCGAACCCACGCTTCACCGTGAGCAGGGTGGACATCGAGCGGCCCGGGCCCACGTACACGATCGACACCCTGCGGGACCTGAGGCGCCTGCGGCCGGAGGCCGACCTCTACTTCATCACGGGCGCCGACGCGATGGCGCAGATCGTCTCGTGGAAGGATGTTGACGAGCTCTGGGAGCTCGCCCACTTCGTCGGGGTGACGCGGCCCGGCCACGAGCTGCACAACCTCGGGCGCAAGGACGTGAGCCTGCTCGAGGTGCCGGCCATGGCGATCTCCTCGACCGACTGCAGGGCGCGGGTCGCTGTGTCCGAGCCCGTCTGGTACCTCGTCCCGGACGGCGTGGTGCAGTACATCGCGAAGTACGGCCTCTACCGCGGGGGCGGCACGCAGGATGGAGCCGAGGACGGCAGCAGGCACAAGGACGAGCACGGAGAGGCAGGGAGCGCAGCGGAAGCTGTGCGATGAGCCAAGGATGAGCAACGAGGAGAAGCCGATCACGAGCCGGCGCGAGCGTCGCCTCGCGCAAGCTGCACTCGGCTCCGCCGACCAGGTGCGGCTGACGCCGGAGCAGGCTGCAGCGGAGGCGCGCGGACGCGCCGAGGCGGAGGCTGCCGCCGAGCGGGAACGCGCCGCGGCGGAGGCTGCCGCCGACCGGGAACGCGCCGCGGCGCGTGTCGCGGACCGCGGTGCGGCCGAGGAGGCAGCGCGCAGGGCGGGATCGTCGTCGTCCTCTGCGGCTGCGGCCGCGAGCGCGTCTGCGCCGCTCCGTTCCCGCCGCGCCCAGCAGGCCGCTGAGCCCGACCAGTCACCCGGGGAGCGCAGCTCCCAGGCACGGGCACGGGACAGGGCGGCCCAGCGCGTGCTGCGCGAACTGGCCGAGAAGGAGCAGGCCGCGCAGAGCGCGCAGCAGGCGTTCCCCACGCGTCGCTCCATCCGGGAGCGCGAGACCGGCAAGATCCCCGCGGTGGACACCCCGCCTCCCGGCACCGGGGGGACCGAAGGCGGTGCTGCTCCGCGGGCCGTCCCTGCAAGCGGCGCTCCGTCGCGTTCCCCGCGGGACGCCGGCCCGCGGCCCGGGCCGCACCCGATCCCCGGCATTGACCCGGCACCTCCCACTGCGATGCAGGGCATCATCCCGACCGGTCTCACGGTCACGCCCGCACTGGGTCCCGAGACAGGCTCCTTCCGCCGGCTCAGCCACGAGCAGATCGCCGCGGCCCGCGAGCTGCTCAAGGAGCAGGCCAAGAACCAGGCAGCCATGATCGATTCGCAGCGCGGGGGCAACGGCACGGATGTCGATCCTGCCGTGCTCGCGGAGCAGGTCGCGATGGCGGAGCGGGCGGCGATCCTCAACCGGCGCGCGCAGGCGAAGCAGAAGCTCGCCGAGGAGTCCCGGAGGGAGGCCGCCGCTCCGGCGCGCAAGGCGCCCGCACCGGCCGCAACGGACAACCTCGCCATGGTCACCCCGCTCGAGTTCGTGCACCTCCCGGGCGTTCCCCACCCGGTGATGAAGCCGCCCACCACGACCCACGTTCCCGTCGTGACCGGCAAGACGGTGCGGCAGGCGCCCCGCAGCACCCGGTCGGAGCCGCAGGAAGCAGCCCCGGTCTCCGCACGCACCGCCCACGGCCTCGAGCCGCTGAACGCGTCCCAGACAGGCGCCGGGCGCGCGGAGCGGGAGCGCATGATCCTGCTCGGCGTCGGAGCCGTGGGCGTCGTGGCCCTCATCGTGGCCATCATCATGATCGTGCTGTCCGGCAGATAGCCGACCGGCAGCGCCGAGGCCGGGCGCCCCGCCCGGTGCACGGCACAGACCGGCAACCCCAAGCCTCCCAAGGAGAAGAGTGAGCGCAACAGAGACAGCCATCGAGCTGGCCCGGACGGCGGCGAAGGCCGCCGCGGACAAGCTGGCTGAGAACATCGTGGCTGTGGACGTCAGTGAACGCCTGGCCATCACCGACATCTTCGTCATCGCATCCGCGGACACCGAACGCCAGGTCAATGCCGTGGTCGACAACATCGAGGACGAGCTCATCATGCAGCTGGACCGCCGACCCGTGCGCCGCGAGGGCCGCTCCGAGGGCCGCTGGGTGCTCCTGGACTTCGGGGACGTCGTGGTGCACGTCATGCACAGCGAGGACCGCGCCTTCTACGCGCTCGAGCGGCTCTGGAAGGACTGCCCTGCCGTGGATCTCGGCCTCGACGGCGCGGGGGCCGCGGCCTCCGCCGCGGGCTGAGGCCCGTGGAGGCCGGCTCCCGCCGTCGCATCGTCTTCTGGCGCCACGGCCGCACCGACTGGAATGCCGCCGGCAGGTTCCAAGGGCAGACCGACATCCCCCTGAACAAGGAGGGTCACCGCCAGGCAGTGCAGGCCGCCCGAAGGCTCGCCTCGCTCGGGCCCAGCGCCATCGTCTCCTCAGACCTCGCGCGGACGCGCTCGACGGCGGAGGCGCTCGCCTCAGTCACGGGCTTGCCCGTGGCCATCGACCCCGATCTCCGTGAGACCAATGCGGGGCAGTGGCAGGGGCACACGTTCGATGCGATCCGCACCATGGACCCCCACGGCCTCCACTTGTGGGAGGAGGGGGACGTGCACACAGCCGCGGGCGGGGCTGAGACGCGCCTGGACGTCGCGGCACGCTTCCACCGCGGGGTGGACCGCGCCCTCGGTGCGGTCCCTGCGGACGGCACCCTCGTCGTCGTGAGCCACGGCGGCGCGATCCGTGTGGGCCTCGCACACCTCCTCGGCCTCCCGCACACGCTGTGGGGCGCCCTCTCGGGGCTGTCGAACTGCTCGTGGTCCATCCTCGAGGAGCGCCGGCCGGCCGCCGATGGCACGCTGCGCTGGCGGCTCGGCGAGCACAACGCGGGCACGCTGCCCGCCCCCGTGGCAGTCGTCGAGGGGTGACGAACGGCCTCCTGCGCAGCGGTCCGCGCGATTTGTGCGGACGCGTTGCGAGGCTCTAAGATGGTCGAGTTGCTCCGGACGGGGTGAAGGGATCTTCGGGTCCTCTCCACAGCGTGCGGAAACGACTTCCGGGGCTGTGGCGCAGCTGGTAGCGCACCTGCATGGCATGCAGGGGGTCAGGGGTTCGAGTCCCCTCAGCTCCACGGGGGTATGGCGCAGTTGGTAGCGCGTCTGCATGGCATGCAGAAGGTCAGGGGTTCGAATCCCCTTACCTCCACCCAATAGGGCTTATTCGAAAAGTCGAAGCAGTCTTCGACATCGGATAGCCCGGAATAGCGAAGAGAGCCGTCCTGCGGGGCGGCTCTCTTCGTGTCTGTGGTTGTCGTCGCTTTTGGCACTGGTTTGTCAGGATCGCGAAGTCCGCTGGCGATCAGCTCCTGGTGACGATGGAGGTCGAGCAGTAGTTGGAATGGCTCCTCGAGCAGGTGGCCAGAGACGTTGTCCTCGTCGAGGTAGATGTGGGTGAAGAGCGCGAGGTTGAGTTCTCTGCGTTGGTCGTCACTGCATCGTCGGTAGAGCCAGTAGGGATCGCGGAGGAGGTCGAGGCAGGCTTCGACGAGCTCGGCGCCAGCACTGAGGTCGTCGGTGGTCGTCTCGAGGCGGGAGCGGACTTTCGCGCGCTGGTCGGCGATGTCCATCAGCTTCGCTCGGATCTGATCCTTTCCAAGGACACCATCGGCTGCGAGGTCGATCAGGTTGGATTCCTGTCGGGCCAGCGTCTCGAGCTGTTCTGAGAGCTGGTCGTTCAGTAGTCTGGTCGCCCCATTCGCGTCGTCGACCACACTCCGGATCTGGGCCTTGACCTGGGTGACGAACGCCTCACTGAGCCCGACGGCGCTGTAGTGGCGCTCGACGGCATCCTCGACCCGGTGTGTCGGTAGGTGCCGCATCCGGCAGACATGGCGCTTGGTGCCGGTGCAGAAGAAGTACCCGTAGGTCTGGCCGGACTTGGCGGTGCACAGCTGGAGCACCATGCGGTTGGTTTCGCCTCGTCGAGCGCACTGGCCGCAGAAGATGCTGCCCTTGAGGTAGTGGTGGTGCTTGCGCTTGCGGACGCCGTTGCCTGAACGGGAGGCGATCACGCGCTGCACCGCATCAAACGTCTCGCGATCGATCAGGGCCGGATGCCGTCCCTCGTAGTGCTCGCCATGGAACGTCACGTAGCCGAGATAATAGGGGTCCTTGAGCATGCGATGGAACTTGGTGACACTGATCGGCTGGGACGCGCGTCTGGGTGTCCGTCGGCTCCGCAGACCGCGGGCTTCCATCTCGTCAGCGAGTTCTTCGATGGTGTACTCGCCGCTTGCGTATAGCTCGAAGGCAAGTCGGACCAGGTCGGCGCGTTCCTCATCGATCGTGACTGCCCGAACCTCGCGGCCGTCGACCCGGTCGATCGTGTTGAGGTAGCCGAGCGGCGCCATGTTGACCGTGCCGCCCTTTCTTGCCTTCTGGCCCATCTTGTAGGCAATGTCTGCGCCGTCCTCGCGGGAGCGGTACTCGTTGAAGGCTGCCAGGATGCCATGCATGAGCTGACCCACGGGCGTGTCGTCGATGGACTCTGTGGCGGATATGAGCGTGACGCCGCGCTTGCGCAGGTCAGCCATTACGATGGCATCGTCGTAGCGGTTCCTTGCCATGCGGGAGAGCTTGTAGACGATGACGTACTCGATGTCCTTGTCGTTGCGGATTCGCTGGAGCATCTGCTGGAATTCCACCCGGCCGACCATCGTCGTGGCAGATTTGCCAGCCTCGACGTACTCGCCAACTATCGTCAGTCCGAGCTGCTCGGCCTTGCGCTGGCAGGCCACGCGCTGGGCCGGAATCGAGATGCCTTCCGGGTCGTAGTCGGTGTTGACCTGGCCCGCCGAGGAGACACGGAGGTAGAGGACCGCGCGTTTTTGTTCGGGCACTGTCTCGGGCGGTGATAAGAGATCGAGGTCTAGTGACATGATGCCTCCTTTTCGTGCTTTATAGTTCTGTGAGAATTGTTTATACTAGGGATATATGGAAGAACGATTCGATAGATTAGAACAGCAGATCGGAAGTGTTGCAGGGCAACTTGCAACACTAGCGCAGCAGGTCTCAAAAGGCTTTGAGGGCCAGCAGCGTCAGATAAACGAACTAAAAGATGATGTCTCAGGGCTAAAGATGGCGCTTGAACGCAAAGTCGATACAGATGTGTTTCTCGAGCACCTCGACGGCATTCGTGAGTTCCTTGAGGATGAGCGCCTCGAGCGCACAGCTGGGGCAGCGAAGCTTGACCGTCACGAGGCGTGGATCGAGGTGGCAAGCCCCAAGCTCGGGGTGAGCTACCCCATTGACGGGCCATCGCTGGCTGCGTAGGCCTATCCATCGATGCCTCCTATCTCCTTGTCGTGTTGTCGGCTTTGGTGTGACGGTCGGAGCGACCGCTGTGTGCCGATGTGAATTCGCGAGCTTGATCTGACATTGCGTGTGCGATGGGTATACTCACGCGGTGGGCGCCAGCCAGCAGGCTCTGGACGGAAGGCTGCGTTGAATTGACGTCTGAGCCGCGTCGTGTCGTCTGGCCACCAGAACCGGCACCAGTTGACGTGGCCGACCTCGGGGACGCACCAGCGCGCGCAGTAGATCCGCCACTGCAGGCGATCTTGACGGATAGTTTTGACGGCAACCGCTGCTAACTCGTAGCTAATCAGGCTGCGTCGTGCTGCCAAATAAACGGGGGTCGCGGCGCCGGTGATGCGTGAAATCATCAGCCTCTTAAGCAGGGTGTCGAGGGTTCGAGCCCCTCCTGGCCCTCCACGCAAATCCGCCGATTCGACCCCCGTTGATCGGCGGTTTTGCGTGGTTTGCAAGTCTTCAGATTCGATGTCTTGGCTATCGTTTGACGGATAGTTTTGACGGCAACGGCTACCGTCAGCCTCCACCAGCGACTGCCCGATGCTGTCGAGCGCGGTCGTTTGGCCGGCCTCGTCGGCGTGCTGGTAGATCTGCTGTGTTGTCGTGATGTGGGCGTGGCCCAGGATCAGTTGGACGTCACGCGCGGGCAAGCCCTGGTTCTTCATGAACGTCGCTGCGCCGTGCCGCAGGTGGTGAAGCGTGTTATCGGGCAGCGCCGCCATAGCGGCGAGTCTTTTGAACTTGATATAGAAAGTCTTGGGATCGACCGGGCCGCCCGTCTCGGCGGTGAACACGAGCCGGGCGTCGCGGGGCGTCTGAGGCCGCTTGTGGGCCGCGTCGGGCACGATTCCGGCCGTGAGCGCCCTATTGGCGAAGTAGGCCTGTGCAGGCCCGGTGAGCGGCAGCTGGCGCCGCCCGGCGCTCGTCTTGAGCGGTCCAAGCTCGAGCACACCGTTGACGCGCTGCAGTTGGCGTTCGACATGGATGGAGTTCTCGGCGAAGTCGAAGTCGCCCCATTGAAGGCCAAGCGCCTCGCCGCGCCTCAGGCCATACATGGCCATGAGCAGGTAGGCGCCGTACCACGGCGACCGCTCAGCTGTCTCTAGAAATGCCTTGGTCTGGTCGGCGTCCCATGGCGTGATGGTCTTTCGTTCCCATCGGGGGAGGTCGACGGCTGTGGCGGGGTTGTCGTGGATCAGACCCTGCCGGATGGCGTCGTTGAGGGCTGCGCGGAGTACCTGGCGGCTCTGCTGGATGACGCGTGCTGAGCGGCCAGTGTCGTGCATATCGTCGAACATTGCTTGGACCTGGGCTCGCCTGAGGTCGGTCAGGGCAGTGGTAGCGAGGAAGGGTTTGAGGTGGAGCCGGATGATGCCCTCATAGAGCTCGACCGTACGGGGCCGGTTGCGACGGCTGACACGCTCCACGAGCCAGTGGTCGAGGAACGCGCCGGTCTGCCAGCGCTTCTCGGCAAGCGGCCGGCCTTTCAGGTCGTCGGCGATCCTTTCGGTGAGCAGACGCCTGGCGGTATCACGTTCGCGGTGGACAACGCGGTAGCGCTTTACCTTGCCGGATGTCGTCTTCTGGAAGCTCGATGCTTCCCAGCGCCCGTCCTTACGCTGGTAGATCGAACCGTCACCATTGGCCGCGCGCTTAGCCATGGTGGCCTCCAGCGTCTTGCAGGGTCGAGAGGTAGCGCTCGAGCTCTTCCGCGGCGAACAGGGTCCGGGTCCGGATGTGAATGGGCCGAAGCGCCTTGCTCTTGATCAGCTCGTAGACCGTCCACCGGCTGATCCGGAGGCGCGAGCACACCTCAGTGACCGTGAGGAGACCGCCAGGCGTCGGGTCCGTCACCGGTTCGCTCGTGTCCAGGCGAGCAGCAGCCAGTTGGCGCTGGATCGTGTCGAGTGGTGCCTTGAATCGGGCCGCAAGCTCACCGGGCGAAAGTGCCATGCATTCGGCAGACTCTATGAGCTCCTCAGGCGCGAGGACCTCGTCGGCAAAGCGGTCTGCCATTGCATCACGAACAGCCGCGGTGGTTGCCCGCGTTCCCTCGTAGAGGGAATCGGCAACAGGGTCGTCGATGATGTGCTTGAGGATGTGCAGGGTCATGAAGCGTTGAACTGGCTCCTCGATGTCGGTGTTGATCGCGATGTGCCAGCTCTCGCCTTGCACCGAGTGCTCGATCGTCCGGTAGCCAGTGGCGGGAACCGGCATGTCGGTCTCGTGGCGGAAGTTGAGACTCGATATGGCTGAGAGCGCGGCCAGGTCGAAGCGCTCGGCGTCCTGCGGCTGCCACTTTCGAAGGAGAGCCGCTTGCTGTCGCGCGGCCATGAGAAGTGCATGGTGGCCGCGCCGTTTAGGTTGGATGGCGCGGAGCGCCTCGAGTGTGTGGGAAGAAGCGAGTGGGGCGGCTGTGGTTCCTGTGTTGGCTAGTGGCATTCCATCGCTCCCTTCTCCTCCGCTGCGGCTCTTAGCGCAGGTCCAAGTCCTGCGGATCGATAGTCGGCCCGTCGAGATCGATCCGATGCTGGTCGATGAGCCTTTGTAGGTATGCATCGGCGTCCGCGCTGGCTTCGACCGGGAGGGCCGAGAGCTTCGCCCAGATCGGTCGGGTGGCGGCGTCGAGGTCGAATGGCGTCTGGAAACCTGCCACTGTCAGCAGGTCGAAGAACGGCACCTCCAGCGCTGTTGCGAGGGAGCGCAATGTCTCGACCCTCGGGTTGCGCAGCTGGCAGTTCTCGAGGCGGCTGAACGTCGCCATATCCATCCCGGCCTTGCGAGCCAATCCTCGGACACTCAGTTTCAGGTACTTTCGCCGTCGGGCGAGGTATTCGGCTAGTTCTATTTGATGTAGATCGTCCATTTTGCTTCTCCGTTCGTGTCCACATTTTACCGTGTTCGAGCGTGAAAAGCATCAATTGTTGACAATTCCGCAACCTATTTTTATTCGCAACGGGGGTTTCGCTACCAAACAGGGACATGGAAGCGGGGAGGTTATTTGTTGAAAGCATAGAGGAGCGCTCCGTCGGGCACGATGTCCCAGACTTCCCTGATCCGGGATTTGAGCAGGTCGCGGTCGATCCTTACGAACTCTTCCATCCCGTATTGTGCGGCGAAGCCGCGAAGGGCTGCCTCCCAGTCGTGCACCACGAGCCACCGGTCGACGATCTCGTCCCAGCTGTCGAATTCACCGGCGTAGGACTCGAGGAACACCTCTTCAAGGTTTGGGTCGGTTGCCAGGATGTCCGGCAGTTTCATGAACGCGGCGAAGGGCCTGCCATGCTTCTGGAACAGGTCGCTTGCGCGGGCCAACGCCGTCTGGATTTCTTCCGCAGGTGTCTCGGCTTGGACCTTGAGGTACAGACCTTGGCGCGGATCGCGGACGAAGGTGGCTGAGAAGCCGTCTTCGTCGTGCTGGATGTCAGACAACCCCGGTCGTTGGTCAGCGTCCGTTTCGGGTTGGATGTCTCCCGGTACGTTTTCATTGCCTAGTTCGTGGTTCATCTGACACCCCTCCTTTCTGCGGAGGCCAGCTCCTCGCGGGCGATCCGTGCTTGTAGGTACTGGTCCAAGAGATCGCGCCAGTCGCGCAGCTCGACGGGTACATAGCCGTGCTGGAGTTCAGTGACTGCGAGTGTGGGCCGCAGCTTGCCGGTTGCGGCGAAGCGGCAGAGCTGTGAGTCGATTCCTGAGTGAAGCGCGGCGGCAAGGACCCGGGCGACCGATGTGGACACTTGCTTTCCGGTGAGTTTGGCGAGTCGGACGCGCGTGTCGAGCCGCCGGATCCGCAGGGCATTGCGCGGGGACGCGCTGATAGTTGTTTCGATGTACTGAATCATGAGACCTCCTTTCGTTTTCTGATGAGCGCAGCGGGCTAAGCACCCTTACGGTGGTGCACCGCCCGCCAGGATGAGGGCCATGAAGTCCTCGCTAGTGGTCGTGCGGAACAGCTCGGGCGAGAGCCTGGAGTCCGCTGCCACGACGCGCGCGATGGCGTCGCGGCGTTCGATGCTTGATGTCACCCAGACGATCGCCGGGAAGACTCCGTGCTCGGCCTGATGCGTTCCCGAGGCCGCATATCGCTGGTAGATGCTGGCCTTGCGGAGAATGGCTTTGAGGCTTTCAGTTGCGCGGTCGGCCTCGACGAACCAACTGTCCTCGAAGTCGCCGGAGACTGTCCTGAGGAAGAGGTCTGGTCGGAGGTGCACGGTCGCGCCGTGGGGGCCTGCGAACGTGCGCCAGCAGGTCGGCTCGGTTTCGAGCGCGATGACCTCAGTGTGCTGTTCTTCCTGTGCTTCGTGCAGCTGGACGGCCAACTCCGCGACGGCCAGGGTGTGGGCGGCAAAGGTCAGCGTCGGTTCCACGAAGCGACGACGTTTGGTGAGGCCCCGCTCGGTACGGACGAGGGTCTCCCCGCCGCTCGCGAGGTAGTAGATAAGGCCGGCCGATCCACGTTGCACGCCGCCCACGCGGCCCTTCACCTTGATAATCAGCCGGAGGCTTTCGAGCCGAGACATAACCCGGGTGGTAGCCCTCAGTGCTGCTGTCGCTGTGGTGTGGCCGGTCGCGAAGAAGAGGCGTCGAATCTGATCGGTCGAGAGGATGCGGTATTCGTAGAGGGCCGCGAGGATGGCCCGATCTCGTTCCGCTAGACGACTTTGGAGCTGGCGCAGCTCACGGGCATTCATGGCTGGACCCCCTGCACGGGCATGATAGGGAGAAGATGGCCCAAAGGGGCATCAGTCTCTTCCGCCATGGGGTCAGGCTGCCCGGGAACGCGGCCACCTTTGGGTGCTGTGGGCACTTCGGCACGATGGGCGACAGGATGGGTGAGACGACGCCGTCGGGGAGTTGCGGCACTCATGGTTGGACCCTCCGTTTGCGTCCGATTGGTGCCGCAGGCGGCACGGCAGCCTCGATGCGCTCCTCGTCCTGCGGAGCGCGTTCTCGCTGAGTGGCGGCGTACAGCTCGCGGCTCCGGCTGATGACCGCTTGGCTGGTCGAGATCTCCGTCTGAGGGCCGAGGGTGGCGAGAGAGGCCCAGCCCGTCGGCGCGCCGTTCGACGCGAGGTTTGCGTACACCTGGTGGCGCTCGAGAGCCGTGAAGTCCTCGACGGTCAGCGACCCCGCAAGGTCGGCAAAGTACTTCGCGTCTTTTCGCTCCTGCTTGTAGACGATCTTGTTGCGGGCGTTCGTCGCCACGGCATCGCGGATCTCGGTCGGGAACTGGCTTGGATACTGCGTAGCGAGATGCCAGCCGACACCGAGCGACCTGCTCTGATTGAGCGCATCGGCAAGGGATACGGGCAGATGGAGGAAGCGGTGGGCTTCATCGACGAACACCATGCCGGGGCGATCCATTGGCTGGCGCTCGCGGGCGCGTTCTTGGGTGGCCTGCCAGAGCTCGGCTACCACGAGGCTTCCGAGCAGTGATGCGGTGCCTTCGCCGATCAGGCCTTCATTGAGGGGCACGAGCACGATCTTGTTCTGACGGAAGACGTCCCGGAGATGGAAGGCAGGATGCGGTTGCCCCAGCATCCGCACGAGTGCGGGTCGCAGGAGCAACTGCCGCAGCTTGTTCATCGGCGGAGCGATGGCCGCCGACTGCCCTCCCGGGGAGAGTTCTTCGTACCACGCCCAAAAGCCAGCGAGGCCGGGATCGTTGACGACCTTTGCCGTGCGAACTCGTCGGTAGGTCGGATCGGTCAGCAGCCGCGTGATGTCGATGAGCGTTGCAGGATCGTCGGCGGTGCTGGTTCGGGCCAGGGTGCGCAAGGTTGCAGAGTAGATGTCCTCGGTGCGTGGGCCCCAGCCTTCGGCGAAGATCGCCTTGAAGACCGCCAGGATACCGTCGACAATGACGTCGGGATCCCGGCCTGGGCTGGGCGCAAGCGGGTTGAAGCCAACCGGACGTGCGTCGGCGGCGTCGAGGATGACGACATCATCGAGCCGGGCTTTAGGGATCAGACGGGTGATCCTGCCGAGGGCGAGTTGGGCTTTGGGGTCGAGTACAACGACCGGCCGACCAGCCTTGAGATCCGAGGCGATGAGTGCCTCGAGGGCGGTGCTTTTGCCGCTTCCGGTCGGGCCATAGAAGATCGAGTGGAGCAATGCGTCCTGGGCCCGAATTCCGATCCGACGAGTGTCGCCTGGGACAGCCGACACTGCGAAGGCCCGCTCTGCCCCGAGGGCGGGACTGGCTCGGCAGAGGCGCGGATGGAGCGGAGCCACAGCCGGGAAGTCGGGCTCTCCGGCAGGCCAAGCGAGGAGTGCGGCCACCTCGCTGCTACTGAGAGGCACGAGGGCCGTACGCGGCATCCGCCCCGCGAAGACGTCACGTGCCGAGGCCGGCCCAAGCGAGATGCGGTGTCCAGGTTGCTCGAGCTGGCGCAGGGCCGACAGCACGTCATTACCGAGCTGTTGACGGCGAGGCGCGACCGGTGAGGAGACTCCAATTCTGATCGACGCGACGAAGCCGGGCTCACCCGCCTTTGCCTCACGGCTGCGTCGTTCTGATGCGGTGACCTTGCTCGGTGTGCCGACAAGGGCGTCCAGGATTGACGACTGCGTGCTCGCGAGCTGTGCCGGGAGGATGCGGGCAGGGCGCCTGGCCCCAAGCACGACCTGTAGCACGACCGACTCGCCGTCTCCGAAACGGCGGTTCGCGCTGGACAGGAGGGCGAGGGTGAAGGCTTCCGTGCGATCAGTTGAGAGCATCAATGAAGCCGGGCGGATGTCGACACGGCGAGCCCGATCGGGCGAGAGCCGAGGCGCGGACAGCGCATGAACGACGCTGCCGGGTAGGTGATCCTCAAGTGCCCGCCGGAGGCGAGGAAGATCGCTGGGACGGCACCCGAGGTGATACCGGGTACCGTTCCGGTCGACATAGAACTCGAACGCGATCGGCTTGACCTCACTGCTCGTTGCGATGACCCGAATCGTGTCCAGGACGGCGCTGAAGTCAAACGGACGGGCCAAGTAGAGGGAGTGGAACTCGAGGCTAGCTTTGCTCATCTGTCGCCTCCCGCTGCTTAGGGGACTTCCGGTCAAGCTCGTGCTGTCGGGCGAACTCGAGGAGGAGGCGTATGAGGCGCGGGATGTCTGGCTGCTCGCGCAGCACAGCGGTGGCCACAACGTGCAGTTCTGGTCTTCCTGCACTGCGGCGCGGTGTCCGATTTCGGGTGCCCATATTGGCCTCCTTTCTACAAATTCCGACTGATGCATGAAATCATCAAATCGCAAGGATAGTTATTGATGATTTTGCTCATCACGTCAAGATGAATTGTTGAAAATACAACAAGTTTCACCTGATTACCAGTGATCACGACGGACGCGTCGGATGGAAACGACAAGCCAGATGATGATCCCGATGATGGCGACGCCCACGATAATTGGCAGAATTGGTTGGACCCATTGCCAGGCCAGCGTCAGTAGGATCACCGACCCGATAATGAGGAGGCTCGCGTTCCACAGCCACTCGATCGGGTTCTTTCGCGGTGGCGTGTCACCCATGTCAGCTCGCCTCCATATGACGTCGGTCTGATGGCACGCGATAGCCGGGAATGACGATGTCGGACTCGACCTCGTTACCCCAGACGCTCCACGGTGCCCTGGTCGGTGGTCGACGTCGCGCGAAAAGCTCAAGGTACGGCCCGGGGGAGACGCGCTCGATGATGGCGAACTGCTCCTCTGGCTTGTGTGAGTGATCCTGAAGCGGCGCGAAGACCCAGGTGGCCTGGCTGCGGTAGAGGACAGGCGCCTTGCCGCGCGTGGCGAAGATGACGTGTTCTGTTGCGTTCCGGAGGTAGACCCCGAGGGTGAACCGAGGCTTGACCCAGGTCAGGAGTGAGCGGGGGGTGAAGCCCCATGCTTCAGCGACGTCATAGCCGTCCCGCAGCATGGCGTTGGTGACCCACAGCCACAGATGGGCATCGTCGGCGGCGATATCAGCAACTGGCATGTCCTTGATCCGCTGGAGCGGCAACAAGCTGTAATTCTGGATTGCGCCGCGCGCGCCCTTCTGCTGAACGTCCCAAGGCGGATCGGCAAGAATGGTGGCGAACTTCGGTCCGACATATTGGCGAGATGGTGTGGTCATGGGTATCTCCTTTCTGGACTGCACGATGATTCAGGCTGTCCTGCAGTTGATTAATGGCAGATCGGCGGTATTTGTACGACGCGCCCGTCGTGCGACGCGTCGGGGGACACGAGCGCCGGGCCATCTTCACAATGCTGAATCATGGACGGCTAGCTGGCTGTTGTGAAATTTATTCCCACGGATTTGAGATGAGCGGCATGCGGTGAACTTTGAGCGCATCGAACACCGCCTGCGCGACAGTGCCTGGAGTCGACTGCGGAGTGACGGGGATGAACTGGGCCCCGGGAGGGAGAACGGCCGGTCGCTTGACGATGCCGAGCCCAACGCTGACGATCTGGCCCGGAAGGCCAGCTAATGCGCCTTCGAGCTCCTTGGGATCGTCGAACAGCTCCCAGTCAGTCAGGATGACCGTGACCAGCTCGCTGTCCGGGACTGCTGTGTGGTGGGTGGCCAGCGCCGATAGTGCACCGAGCGCGACGCTCTGCCCTGCGGCATCGGGCGGTGTGCGCAGGCTTCTGGCCAGCACGGATGTCGACGTTCGGCGGAGAGTACGTGGGGCAAGGCACCCTGAGGTCGGCGTGTCGAAATGGATGATCGAGACGTGCTCGTTCCCGCAGAGGCACCACCGTCGGATAGCTGTAATTGCCCGGCGGATTTCCGCGTAACGGTTACTGAGAGGATCGTTGCCGGCCGGCCCGATGACACTGCCCGAATCGTCGATCAGGAAGGCAGTCAGGACCGAATGCTCGGGGCACAGCCCTGGAAAGCCGAGTCGGGTTTCCACCCCAGCTTCCGCGTGCATCGGCGTGGAGTCCCCTCTGAGCGCGGATGCCAGGCAGGCGGCGGTCTTCATCGCGCGCCGATCTGTTCATCGAGCTCGGCCCGTATCCGGCGTGGGGTCGAATTCGGGGGCAGCGCCGAACCGGAAGCCGGTCCATGCCCGACGACGCCAGGGTTGTTGCTGAGCGTTTGGTACTTCACGGCGTGTAGGTGGGTTCGCGCCGCCTCGCCCCTGAGCTTGTGCTCGGCGTCGATCGAGCGGCTGGTTGCGACGTCGCCGTCATGGTTTCGGACGACGGCGTCACCCGACAAACGCAGCCAGAGTTTCCTTGGCCGTTCCGCTTCCAGCCAGGCGTTGTCAACGATGTCGGCCGCCTCGTCAGCATAGGAGTAGCTGTTGACGAATGATGCGAGAGCGGTGGCTGCCGCGAGGGCTCCGAAGACGAGCCCGGCGAGGGTGCCCTCGACCGTGCTGCGAAGCGCGAGAATGCCGACGGTCACGAGCAGAACGATGGTCGTGCATACAATCGCCGTGGTCTTGATGAACGGCAGGGTTGCTTTCACGCCGGAGAAGACCCTTGTGTAGCGCCGCTCGTCGTTGGTGAGCGATTCGGGGTCCCGCGATCGCTCCACCTTCAAACGGATGTCCTTGACGTCGCCGCCGATTGCGCCGGATGTGACCGCCGCGAGGCCGGTGGCGATCGCTTGGCCGATCGCGATCCAAGGTTCTTCGCCGAGGAGGAGCGCGGCGCCGGCAACACCGCAGGTGTCCCCGAGGGCAAGCGCCGCCCAGGTGACCAGATATCGGAATTTGGCCTTCGGTTCGCGCTTGATCCATGGCCCCAATGTCTGGAGCGCCCGTAGGTACTCATCGAGAGCAGTCTCGTGCACCCGTTCGAGCTGGGCACTCATAGCGCCAATAGCCTGACGTCCGAGCGAAAGCGATGCGCTCCGGCTCCGTTCCGTGCGCGAGGCTTGCTCGGCGTCGGCGTCCCAGATGAGTGGCTGCTCTTCGGCCAAGTGGCCGATGCCCTGTTCGAGCCAGGTTGTTGAAAGCGTCTGCGGTGATGCAATCGCTGCGGCTTCATCGACACGCTGAATGCCAATTCCCCCTGCCTCACGCTGCAGTTCCGCTGCCGGGCTGTGCACGACTTTGCTTGTTGCCGACATGTCAGCTCCACCTCGGCGCGTAGTCGGTGAGAGCGGCGCATTTGGCGGCATGCATCTGGTCACAGAGCGCGCCATAGAAGGCTCGAAGCTGAGCCGTGACATCCGACGCCGCATCATTGCCGTTGCTCCGACCGAGGCCGGCAACCATTACGTTCCATCCTGAAAGGTCAGGGACGCGGCCAAAGGCACCCGAGGTCGCGGAAGCGGCGGTCAGCGTGATCGGCTGAGGGCCGACGGTCTGAAAGCCGTCCGTGAGCACGACGAGTTCAACCTTCGTCTGGCCCTGTTGATGAGCCCAGTCCGCGGCCTGCCCGAACTGAGCGACGACGTCCGTGGCATCGTCGCTCAGTGTCGTGCCAACCTTTGCGTACCCCGCCCGAACGTCCGAGACGGCGTCATCGGCTGTTCGAACGACCTGACGGAGGTGCCCATTCTCGGTTCCCGAGGGGACGTGGAACGAACGATCGAGAAGCGTCACAGTGGCCGCGTCCGACGTTGTGAAGGCGAATACCCGCAGTCGGCCGTCACAGGCGGCGACTCGCGTTGCGATGTCTCGAACGGCTTGTTCGTAGCGGGTCGGGAGTGATGGTGTGCGAACGCTCGCGGTGAGATCGATTGCAATCTGGGCATCCGGCGATGGATCTGCGCATGCCTGACTGGCGTGCTGGATTCCTTGGAGGTCCTGCGGGACTGCGTTGGTGCAGGCAGCAAGCGAGAGGAGGGAAAGTGCGAGTGCGCCACGCCTCAAGAGCTTGATCACGGTTGGCTCCGATGTTCGATGGGGTCCGCGAAGTGCGGATGTCTCGAGCATGCGGGTGTGCGAGGGTACAAAAGTCGATGACCGGTCATCGCCAACGGGATGACCGGTCATCGCTAGGGGGTTTGGTTGCGTATGTTCTGAACTGCAGCTATCCGATGGTCATTCCGTCAACGATGACCGTGCACGACGCGGACAGCGCGAGCATGTAGGTGAGCGATTCGCGTTCACCGGTGTGCCGGATCAGTGCGCGGGCAGTCGCGCCACCCCAACGCGCCAAGACTTCCCTGACGCGTGAAATAGCCCGGGGAATGTTGGCCCATGCAATGCCGGTTCGCTCGGCGAGTTCGTGGCGTTTGAGCCCGTGGCGGGGACCGCGGGCGAGTGCTTCAAGCACATGGAGGACCTGCTCAGAAAGCCGGTGGACCGTGTGATTCCGGTGGTTCGAGAATCGAATACTCAGGGTGCGCGCCGCGTTCGCGAGCTCGAAGGCGGTTACCTCAGGAGCGGTCGGAACCGTGGTTGGTTCGAGATCCGGGATGTCCGCTCGGTCGTGGAGGTTCCTGAAGCCGCGCACGTACGTCAGGGCAGTGTGAAAGGTCCATGACGCGTGGAACTCCTTTTCGCCCCCTTCAACGCGGCACCAAGCCCCCTGCTTCCGAGATGCGCCGACCATCCATCTGGATTCGAGACGTTCCCACAAGGGGTGGATGGTGGCCGAGTTCGGATCCGGGGGCACGCTATCGTCATCACTGATACGAATCAGGAGTGCATTCGGCACGACGGCGATGGTGTGGAGGAGCCCTCGGACACTGTTCGGGCCGATGCTGTTCTCGAAGTCCGCCTCAAGAAGCGGGCTTTGCTCCTGCGCAAGCGCGCGAAGCCAGCGGACGCCGCTGGCGATGCCGTCGGGCAAGCGCAACAGCAATGGGTGGTCGGGGGCCATGGCGTCGAGGGTATGCCGGGCCTCCTCCAGGGAGATGAGGCACACGGCCGACATTCCGGGGCTTGGTGCCGACGAGTCGATGGACTTGCTCCAAACCGATTCACCGCCCAGACGCGAAACAAAAAGGCCATTGATGCAGTGCTCAAGCAGACGGACGCTATCGTCGATCGTTGCCGGCCGAATCGTGTTACGCGAGACATCGTGCGTTTCTGAAAGTGCAAGCGCGGCCGCTGCTAGGACCCGCACCGCGAGTGCCGTCTCGTAGAGGGCGGACTCTGTGTCTGCGGCGCGTACGGGCAGGCCGTCGCGAGTGACGGAAGCGCGAAGCGACTTCACGCAGCGCGCGATCGCCGCCTGCGATTCCGCGAGCTTGGGGTGGGCGGCGAAGCCGAGGATAGCCCAGATGAGCGTCCGAGTGAGTGCGCCCTGGCCGCCTTCGCTAAGGGGGGCGAACTGACGCCAGAGATGCTCATCGAGGTAATGCACACCATAAGAGAGTGCGCTGTCGACTTGACGGCGCGTACCCCGCCGGAGGCGAAAGTCACGGAGGCCGATACGAAGAAGCCACATCGCTTGAGCGGTGTGGCGAATGGTAGACGGACTGTGTGGATGCTTGCCCCATCCACCATCGGGGTTCTGCTCGCCCAGATACTTGAGGACGAGCCCTACAAAGCGGTCCCTATAGGGTGGGTTCGGATTGAGTGCCTTCTTCGTCAGCATGGGTTCCTCCGCCATGGTCGTGATCGGCGGTGAGGGTGGTGTAACCCTCTAGCGGGAGTTGTCGTCCCGTTGGGGTAATGATCGGGCATCCTGCGCGACCTCGCATATCGACAGTTGTCGTAGTTTCCGAGCAAAAGATGCGGCTCACCGCATAGTGACTCAGGGCAGCAACCGATGACATAATGAGAGATTGGGTGACCTGTGGACACCAAGTCATGGCTTACCCCCGGTTGCCCGAGGGTAAGCCGGGGGTTTGAGGTTAGTCCCGAGGGATGATGCGAAGTTCCGTCAGATCGTACGCTTGCTGCAGGAGAACCGCGCACGATACCGCCGCGAAGTAGTCCGTAAACGGAAACGGATACTCCAGCCAGCTTGGCCTCGTGGTGTGTCTCATCCTGATGACGAGACGGGTGCTCCGCAGCGCTCGCTTCGTCGGATTTGCGATGTTGACCAGCGTTCCTTTTTCGGTGATTGATCCCACCAAGACGGCGCGACCACGAGGGTGCGCAGGCCTTGTTGTGCCCGCTTCGAGCATCATCACCGCTGCGGCCCGCTCGTTGAGCCGCTCGAGTGGGCGATTTGCATACACCAGAACCATGCCGTTGAGTGGGAGCTGGATTGCGTCGGAGGGTTTGTCTTCGACGAAAAGATAATTCTCGACGTCCGTGAGGTAATCCATTTTCGCCCAACGTGCGGGCTTCTGTGGTTTGGATGGTAAGAGGAGCGCAGTTGGCATGATCGTTGTCCCTTCTCGGGTGCTATCTCCAGTTCGGGTGAGCTGGAGATCGACAACCGCGAAGCAGGAGCCGCGTGTATTCTTGTTATGCGCTTACGACCGGAGAAAATCAAGACCAATTTGTAATGCCCCTCGACCGCAAAGGACGGTCGAGGGGCAGAGTCAGTCCCGAGGGACGATGCGGGTAGCGAAGCTGGGTAGCTTCAGTCGAATGTCGACGACGAACGCCATAGCGCCGAACATGTCGGGGAACGCCAGCGCTACCGGATGCCATCGCTCCTCGCCGGCTGCCTGGAGCTCAACGCGGTAGTTGGCTCGAACGAGGCTCACAGCCAGGTCTTGCGGCACGCGCTGGGACTTGCCATTGCGGTCGGGCGGGCCTGTGAGGACGACGTCACCACGAAGGGAGTCCGTGCTGACGAACCGCTCATCGATGTACCACCAGAGCACGGTGGCGCGTGTATTGACCGGCAACTCGCGTAGCTTGCCTTCCTCATTGACGACGAACGTCACGGCGGGTGGACGGGCGCCGATCGCTTCAATGTAGCCGCCAACCGCCTTCTGGTAGTCGGTGAGCGACGACATGTCGGCGATCTCGATCGGGCGATCGATGTCGGCTGGGATAAGCAAGGTCGTGACCATGGCCACGCCTCCTTTCTCGGGTGCGTTCTCCAGCCCGGTCGAGCTGGAGAGTTGCAGCCGCGAAAGTGATGGGGAGTTGGCGAGAGTCGTGGTGACTCCCGTCAACTCCGTTCCCGCTATGCGGGTTCCGCCTTGCCAGGTGCGGGCTTGGTGGCCGCGCCGCGGGGCTTGGTCGACTGGGGGCCGCTGAAGATTGCGTCGATCGCATTGCGGCGCGTCTGGGCGTCACGTTCGATGTCGGCGCGGACGGCATCGGCCTTCTTGAGCACCTCGGGGTCAGACTTGACCCTGTCGATCCAGTGCTCAATCGCGAGCCGAATCTCTTCAGTGGCACTGCGACCCGTGAGCTGGCCAATGACGTCCAGCTGGGCGCGCAGTTCCTCCGACAGACGGACCGGAAACGTCTTCATGGCGCCTCCGTTTGTTGCCTCGCTCATGGCGAGCCTCCTCGGGAAAGTGCGATCGATGAGCCCTGAGTGGGCTGCGACGTCGACCGCAGAATCCCGGTGAGGTATCGCGCTGGTGAGGCCTACCCATGGTTATGCGCTAAGTGATGAGGAAAATCAACAGTTGCTGCAATGAAAGTACATCAATTACAACGTCTGCCGGGATGGTAATTTATTAGACTGCGAATTAGATGATTTACGAAAATGACAAATCAGGTTAAAATCAGGGCAGATGCTACGTAAGCCGGTGCGAGCCCTGCTCCCGGCCGTGGGCCGGGACGAGCATGCCTGCCGAGACTTGTCGGTGTGCGCTGCTAGGTTGAGAGGGCAAGCCCAGAGTGACAATCGTAAGCGCGCCGAGGCGCGGAGGAGACACCAACATGGCCCGACCGGCTACCAAGCCGAAACCGACGAAGTCGCTGGAGCAGACCCTCTGGGAAGCTGCAGACAAGCTGCGCGGTAACCAAGAACCGAGCGAGTACAAGCACGTCGTGCTCGGCTTGGTGTTCCTCAAGTACATTTCAGACCGGTTCGAGGAGCGACGCCAGATGCTCGAAGCCGAGCTGACCTCCGATGGTATCAAGGCGGAGCGCCTCGCCTCGTTCCTCGAGGATCGAGATGAGTACACCAGCCACAACGTCTTCTGGGTGCCTGAGCTTGCCCGTTGGGGATACGTCCAATCCGTTGCCAAGTTGCCGAATGTGGGTCAGCAGATCGATCAGGCTATGGACTTGATCGAGAAGGAGAACCCTTCGATCCGCGGTGTTCTGCCCCGTAACTACGGTCGCGATGGTCTTGACAAACGGCGTCTCGGCGAGCTGGTTGACCTGATCGGATCGATTGGATTCACTTCAAGTGACGACCACGGGGCCGACGACGTGCTGGGGCGCGTCTACGAGTACTTCCTTGGTCAGTTCGCCGGCAAAGAGACCGGCAAGGACGCTGGCGCCTTCTATACGCCACGTTGGGTAGTCAAGCTTCTTGTAGAGATGCTCGAGCCGTACAAGGGTCGGGTTTATGATCCTGCGGCTGGCTCAGGTGGGATGTTTGTCCAGTCTGCCGAGTTTGTGAAAGCGCACGGCGGCAAGCGCACCGACATCTCCGTTTACGGACAGGAGTACACGGACACGACCTGGAAGCTCGCGAAGATGAACCTCGCCCTGCGAGGCATCGAGGCCGACCTCGGCACCCACTCCGCCGACTCGTTCGGCGAAGATCTGCACCCCGATCTGCGGGCAGACTTCGTCATAGCGAATCCTCCGTTTAATGTTTCTGATTGGTGGGATCCGAAACTTGCAGACGATCCACGTTGGAAGTTTGGGATTCCGCCGCAGAGCAATGCAAACTTTGCCTGGGTCCAGCACTTTATCTACCACCTGAGTCCTAAGGGTACGGCGGGCTTCGTCCTTGCCAATGGTGCGCTGTCGTCGCGTGCCACTGCTGAGGCCGACGTACGAGAGCGCCTCGTTAAGGAAGATCTCGTTGACTGCATCGTCTCGCTACCTGATCGTCTCTTCTTTAATACCGCGATCCCGGTTTCGCTCTGGTTCGTATCGAAGGGACGTCACGGCAATGGGTATCGAGCGCGGTCCGGCGAAGTGCTATTCATCGATGCGCGGTCCCTGGGGCACATGGAGACCCGTCGCCTCCGTGCTCTGAGCGATGAGGATATATCTAGGATTGCTAGGACCTACCATGCTTGGCGTTCGGTAGATCCGGAAGAATCATACGCTGACGTTGAAGGCTTCGCGCGCGTTGCGACAATTGAAGAGATTGCGGCGAATGGCTACGTCCTTACCCCGAGTCGATACGTCGGGTCGAGCCACTTGGGTGTCGACCCGAACGCGCCCGAGTCGATCGCTGCACGAGCTGGTCTGGCATTGGAAGCGCAGGGGCTTCTGCGAAAATTTGATGCCGCTCGCCTCGAAGCGGAGGCAGCACTTAACTTGCTTTCGGAACCTTTAGAGATCGAAGACTGGGAGGAAGTTCGCGTTGGCGATGTTGCTAGAGTCGTTGGCGGCGGGACGCCTCCTTCGCGCGACGATGCCAACTTCGGTGGTGGTATCCCCTGGATAACACCAAAGGATTTGACTGTGCACCAGGGCCGCTACATCCGGGAGGGTGCAAGGTCGCTCTCTGAAGGTGGTCTCGCGGTGTCCAGTGCGAAGCTGCTGCCGAAAGATGCCGTCCTTGTTTCCAGCCGCGCACCAATTGGGCTCGTGGCTATCGCAGCTCAACCGCTGGCGACCAACCAGGGGATTCGATCATTGGTCTTCGACGATACGCAAGACCCTGTGTTTTGGTATTATCTCCTGCGACAGTCCACTGCGACGCTGGACGCGCATGCTAACGGCAGTACCTTCCGCGAAATTAGCGGCGGCAGTATTGCGAACCTCGTTTTCGCCGTACCACCTCTCGCGGAGCAAAGGCGCATCGCCGAGACGCTGAGCCGTATTGACGGGCTGATCGAGCACAACCTCGAGCTCAACGATGTCTTGGGCAGGCTCTCGATGCGGGGGTCGCACTACGCGGTTAGGCGGAGTGAATGAACGATCCTCAACTTTGCACAGTAGGCGGGTGCCTTAGGATGAATGGGCACGGTGGCGGGCATGACCCTCGTCCATCCGAAGCGTGGCATTTCTTTGGACCGGCAGACATCAGGAAGATCAACAAGGCGGGCTATGCGACGCCCCGAGGTGGCGATAAAGGCGCCTACCAGAACCATGTATACCGCAACAATAGGGTGATTGTTCCTTTCGAGCACCTAGAGCAAGTCGATCTGGTGAAGTACGTCGACGGCTATGTCGTTCGTCTGTTCCCCGACCAGTACTTTGAGGCGCCAGGCATCGTGCGATCGCGTTTCGCTGAACCGAACGCACCAGTAGTGGGGCGAGACGCATTCGTTCTCTATCGCAGCCATGCATCGCTGGAGGAGTTCCCGCCTCCACCTGACTGGGAGGTGCGCTGGTTGTCGCGAGACGGCCGCGCTGTCCCCCGTCGAGGCGAGCGCGTTAAAGACTCAGGCGACTACGTTCTACGCCTCTCAAATGTCGGATCGTCGCGGCCGGCGCGCCATGAAGGACCGCCGCAAGGGATCTTCGCGCCCGAGTATGCCCCTGCTCAGACGAATTTCGAGTGTCAGGCAATGCTTGCGTGGCTAATCGTTCATGCGCGGTCGAGTCCCTACACGACATCGCAGGCTTTCCATCTCAAGCGCATTCTTGAATATAGCGGGTTGCTCGGGGATCGGCTCGAGCGTGCAGGGGTAACTAGGAACGGGCTGTCCATCTGCCCTCTATGTCTTCGGGTGATTGATTACGAGGAGCTTCATAGGCCAATCGAATTCAATCAGGTTGATGGGCTGCTGAACGCGGCTCTTCAAGTTGAGGGTGCAACTCGGTCGACGAAGGTAAATCTCTTCCATCTCGAACCGCTGGTCTACGAGACACTAAACCATCGCCCGACTTCGGTGGCATGGGGGCACGCAACCTGCAACACGTTGCTTGGGCAGAGACACTGCTATTCATTGGCGGAGCTGCAGGAGGCAGGCCGGAAGATCGGGTTCATCGACGATGATGATGAGCTTGTGACGTTCGGATGGATGTCGAACGACTTCAAGATGATTAGATCGCCCCACGGTGCTGTCTGGGTCCAACTTAGTGACGACATGACCGTGGAAGAACAGTCGGCCTCGTTTGACGCGGCGGAGGATCTCCCACTTACTGCTGCCGTGGTTGAAGATGAGCCATTGGCTGAGGAGCAAGGCTTGTGAGCGCATTCAACGAAAATACGGTTGAGTTGGCTGCGCTGGAGTACTTCCGCGAGATCGGCTTCCAAACGCTTCAAGGCCCCGACATCGCACCCGGCGAGTCTGGTGCTGAGCGTGAGTCATATGAGGACGTCTTCCTCAGGGGTCGCCTGCGCGACGCCATCCGGCGGATCAACCCCGGCCTGGGTCCTGCCCTCGCGGATGAGGCGATCAAGCGGGTGCAG
Source organism: Sinomonas cellulolyticus (assembly GCF_014656475.1). Taxonomy (GTDB): domain Bacteria; phylum Actinomycetota; class Actinomycetes; order Actinomycetales; family Micrococcaceae; genus Sinomonas; species Sinomonas cellulolyticus. The sequence goes on along the minus strand of NZ_BNCM01000003.1, from coordinate 23,588 downwards.
CGTGCCGAGTCTCAGAGTCCGATCGACGAGAACTACCGGCTGCACAAGCTCATCACCGAAGGGGTGCCGGTCGAGCACCGCGAAGCGAACGGGACGCTTCGCACGTCACGGGTCTGGCTGCTCGATTTCGACCATCCACGGAACAACGACTGGCTGGCGATCAACCAGTTCACGATCATCGAGAACGGTAAGAATCGACGTCCCGATGTGCTTGTGATGGTCAACGGCATGCCGCTGGCATTGCTGGAGCTGAAGAACCCGGCGGCGGAGCATGCGACATTGAAGTCGGCGTGGAATCAGGTGCAGACCTACAGGCAGGACATCCCTTCAGTGTTCGTCCCAAATGCCGTGACTGTCGTCTCGGATGGGACCTCGGCGGCGATGAGCTCGTACACCGGCGGTTTCGAGCATTATGCCCCGTGGAAGACGATCGGGGGGCGTGAGGTGGTTAGCCATGTCCCTGCCCTCGAGGTGCTTATCAAGGGGGTGTTCGAGCCGAAGCGGTTCCTGGATCTGTTGCAGAACTTCGTGGTGTTTAGCGACGAGACCGCGACTGACAAGGCCACCGGCCAGCCGACTCGCGTCCTGGTGAAGCGCGTTGCCAAGTACCACCAGTACTGGGCGGTGAACGCGGCCGTCGAGTCGACTGTGCAAGCATCGCGCCCGGATGGCGATCGCCGCGGAGGCGTGGTTTGGCACACACAAGGCTCGGGCAAAAGCTTCGAGATGGTGTTCTACGCCGCGAAGATCATGCGGGACCCTCGCATGGCAAACCCCACACTGGTGTTCATTACCGACCGAAACGACCTCGACGACCAGCTCTTCGGCGAGACCTTCGCCCCGGCTCGGATCCTTCCTGAGACACCGGTGCAGGCGGAGACCCGCACCGACCTGCGCGTGAAGTTGAAGCGTGCTTCGGGCGGGATTATCTTCACCACCCTTCAGAAGTTCGTGCCCGGCGAGGACGGCGACGCCGATCCGATGCTGACCGATCGCCGCAACATGGTCGTCGTAGCCGACGAAGCGCACCGCTCGCAGTATGGCTTCTCGGAGAAGCTCGACCGGCACGGACGCCTCAAGGCGGGCCTCGCCAAGCACATGCGTGACGCCCTGCCCGGTGCAACCTACCTCGGATTCACGGGAACGCCAATTGAGTCAAACGACAAGAGCACCCGTTCCGTGTTCGGCGACTATGTCGATGTCTACGATCTGACTCGGGCCGTCGAGGACGGCGCGACAGTGAAAATCTTCTACGAATCCCGGCTCGCGAAGATCGACCTCTCCGACAAGGACCTCGCAGCACTGGATGAGCTTGCAGACGAGATTACCGAGACTGTGGAAGAAGAAGCCGCGACCGCGGCCAAGTCGCGATGGTCACGCCTCGAAGCAATCGTCGGCGCAAATTCCCGCCTTGATTTGATCGCTCGTGACGTTGTCGACCACTGGGAGAAGCGCCGCGAGTCTCTGTTCGGTAAAGGCATGATCGTGGTTATGAGCCGCAGGATCGCAGTGAAGCTCTACGAGAAGATCGTTGCCCTCCGGCCAGATTGGCATTCAGACGACCCGGCGAAGGGCAAGATCAAGGTCGTCATGACCGGCTCCGCTGCCGATCCTGCCGACTTCCAGGCGCATATCTACTCTAAGGACGTTCGCAAGGATCTCAAGCTCCGAGCCAAGAACCCGGACGATGAGCTAGAGCTTGTGATCGTGCGGGACATGTGGCTTACCGGCTTCGATGCTCCCTCAATGCACACGATGTATGTAGACAAGACAATGCAGGGCGCGGGCCTCATGCAGGCTATCGCCCGCGTGAATCGCACCTTCCGCGATAAGCCGGGCGGCCTAATCGTCGACTACATCGGCGTCTTTGCGCACCTCCAGGCAGCGCTCATGGAGTACTCGCCGTCCGACCGCGATCAGGCTGGCGTGCCGATCGAGGAGATGGTGTCGGTGATGCTCGAGAAGCACGACATCGTGCGCGGCCTGCTCCACGGCGTTCAGTACGACTCCTCGACGGCCCTGACCGCCCCGCAGCGGCTGGCGGAGTATGCGAAGGTGCTTGATTTTGTCATGGCGGACCCGGACCGTACGAGCCGGTTTAACGACCAGGTGCTCGCGCTTGCTAAGGCCTTCGCGCTGGCCGGCGCGCGTGACGAGGCCACTGTAATCCGCAACGATGTCCGGCTCTTCATCGACGTGCGCGCAGCGATCCTGAAGATCCAGAATCCCGATTCGGGACGAGGTGGTTCGGGTGCGGTGGAAATCGACACGGCACTTGGCCAGCTCCTGAACGAAGCGGTCGCGGCCGACCAAGTTGTTGATATCTACAAGCTCGCGGGGGTGGAGACACCGGAGCTGTCCATTCTCTCGGATGAGTTCCTCGACGCCCTGGCGGAGAAGGAGAAGCCGAATCTGCAAATGGGTTTGCTGCGACGCCTCCTTAATGACCAGATCCGTACAGTACAGAGAACTAACCTGGTTCAAGCACGGAAGTTCTCAGAGCTGCTGGACGAGGCGATCAATAGATACACCAATCGATCGCTGACCACGGCGGAGATCATTGCGGAGTTGGTGAAGCTCGCCAAGCAGATGCGTGACGATAAGCTGCGCCACGATGAGCTCGGTCTCCGCGAGGACGAGGTCGCCTTCTATGACGCCATTGCCCAGAACGACGCGGCCGTTCTCGAGCTCGGTGATGATGTACTAAAGGAGATCGCACAGAAGCTCGTCAAGGCCGTGCGCGAGTCTGCCACGATCGACTGGAACTTCAAGGACTCGGTCCGCGCAGCGATGCGATCGAAGGTGCGGCGGCTGCTCGCGAGATATGACTATCCACCGGACGCAGAAGCGAAGGCAATCGAGTTAGTACTAGAGCAGGCGGAGTTGTTCGCCAAGGGGGAGGCGTCTTGAAGATCACCAGGATCAAGTTTGAAAACTATCGACGGCTAGTTGATACGGAGATCTCGGTTCGGGATCACCTGGTCCTTGTCGGAGCAAACGACGTTGGAAAGTCGTCGTTACTGCGGGCCCTTGACCTTGTGCTCGGGGCTAGCGCGGCTCAGTTGTACGCAAACATCACGATTGATGACTTCCGTTCGTCTGACGTACCACTACTTTTTGAGGTTGACCTCGAGGAATTCTCTGCCGACGAGAAGGCGCTCTTCCCTGACGAGATTCGGTATGAGCCGTTGCTTGAAAAGGCGTGGCTTACTATCAGGCTGAGCGCGACTGTCGATCCCAGCGAGACGATCGCAATCACCCGAACTGCGCCCCATGCGGGAACAGGACGTCAACTTTCAAGGGACCAAGTTGCGGGGCTCGGTTGGAAATTTCTCAGCGCGACCGCGCAGACGCGCGACCTGAGGGAGGACCGCCGGTCAGCTCTCGACGATCTCCTTCGCAGTGTGGATCTAGGGTCCGAAAAGGCCGATTTCGACAAGGTGGCTGAGCAGTTCCAGCAGGAGCTCAGCAACTCGAATATTCTCAGGCAGCTCCGTACTGATCTCGCCGGTCAGCTCTCGAAGGCGCTCCCGAACAAGGTGCTCACCAACGATCTATCGTTCGTGAGCGGTGCTTCGGCCGACGATGAAGTGTTAAGTGACGTCCGACTTCGAGTGAGCAAGGGTGGTGTCGAGCACGAGCTATCTCAGCAATCAGACGGTACCCGCGCGCTCTACGCGATCGCGCTTTACGACATGATGAGTGCAGGGGCCAACGTCGTCGGTATCGACGAGCCGGAGATACATCTGCATCCCACGAGCCAGCGAAGCATGGCGAGACTGCTCAAGGCCAGTAGCAACCAGAAGGTTCTGGCAACTCACTCCACTGACATCGTGGGCGCGTTCGAGGCCGACTCAATCGTGGTTGTTCGCCCGGGAGGCGAGCTCGTCCAGCCTTCTGCGGGATTCCTCGCACCAAACGAGCGGACGTTCGTGCAGTGGTGGGTCCGAGACAAACTTGAGCCGCTTACGGCACGTCGTATTATTACCGTCGAGGGGCTTTCTGACCGGGTCGTTCTCGAACGAGTGGCCGAACTCACTGACCGCAACCTCGACCGGCTCGGCGTCTCCGTCATCGAGACCAACGGGTCCGCGGAGATCAGTGCCATTGCGAAGCTCTTCGGGCCTAGTGGGTTCGATCTCCGGATCTCGCGGCTCATCGACTATGACGCCCAGGGCACTACCGAGTCCGCAACGGGTATCGCAGTTTCCGACTTTCCGACCAGCTCGGTGTGGGTCTCCGATGTCGACCTTGAGGACGAGTACGTCAAGGCACTCGGCGCTGCCGAGGTGTATAACGCGCTAAAGAACAGCGGTCAGTTCTCGACAAATGAACTCTCGAATTGTACGCCGACGGGTATTGGTGGTACGTACACCGAAGCCGATGTGGCTGCGTTCTGTCGCAGGGGCAAGTATAAGATTCGCGCGTCATTGTCGGTCTTACCGATCCTTACGTCGGCGAACGCCTCAAAGATTTCAAGCATCAACAGCCTCCTCGAAGAGATCGTGGCTTAGATGATCCGTCCGACGACATCGCAGCTTAAGATCCGGGACGCTGCGGCTCGCGATCTCCTGGTGGTCGCGCCCGCGGGCTGCGGTAAGACCGAGGCGCTTGCCCTCCGCATCCAGGGGCTGCTCCACCGCGGAGATGTCACGAGCCCCCAGAAGATCCTCATAACAACCTTTTCGAACAGGGCGCGGGACAACATTCGTGATCGACTCAACGAATACCTCCCGATCTCGGAGATGCGGGAACGTATCGCGATTACAAATTTTCACGGGCTGGCCGCTAGACTATTCCGAGCGCACGCTAATGTTATCGGACTTGATCCTGACCTGATTTTGCCTGATGGCGATTGGGTCGGCGCCCAAGCCCGAGACAAAGGTCTTGATTTCAATACTACGGCAGCGCTCCAGAAGATGCTGAGATTGTCGAAGCAGGAGCCGCGCACTGATGCTGAGGTAGACGCACTCCTGCAGAAGCCGGGGTGCGAGAAAGCACTAGCCTTTGAACGTTTGCGCGTTGAACAGGGACGCCTCACCTACGACGACCTTCCCAGACTTGCCGAGCTGATCCTTGCCCACGATGTAGTTGCCGATCTCTATCGGGCGCACTTCGGGGCTGTAATCGTCGACGAGTTCCAGGACCTTACACCGCAGCAGCTACGGATCGTCAATCGTATTGGCTACAAGAGGACTACGTACGCGGGTGACCTGGCGCAGGGCATCTACGGGTTCGCAGGAGCCAAACCCAATGAGGTATATGCGGCGATACGCGCTGAGTGCACCGAGGTCGTTGAGTTCTCGGAGTCGCACCGGTCTTCGCCTGCCGTACTTGCCATGGTCAATGCCCTGGGAGGGCTCACCGGCGGGAATGCTCTCACTAGCGCGGATCCGGAATCATGGCCCAATGGAGGCTTGGCAGCCATCGCGCATCACCGGACTGCAGAAGCAGAGGGCGAGTGGATCATGAAGGTTGCGCGGGCATTGGTGGCTCGCGCGCCAGGTCATCGAGTTGGCATCATCGCGCGAACGGTCGGGCGTCGTCGCTTCGTAGAGGGTGCGCTTGAGGCGGAAGACATCCACTTCTTTCGGTGGGACGACGGGATCCTTGACACGGACACAGCGCGAACCATCAAGTCGATGCTAACGAGTTTTGATCTGAAACGGTATCTCGCGGCACCCGACAAGATGACTTTCCTATACGATGCGTCGGGGTTTGATTCCATTATTGATCCCAGCGGACGCGAGAGCCTTCGTGACGCTCTCACCTGGTGTTACGACTTGCTCCGCGATGGAGTGACTCCGCAAGAAGTTCGCGGGCGGGTTCGGGTCGGGGATGCTACAACGCTGGTCTCCGCCCCCGGGATTCATCTACTCACTGGACATGTAGGCAAGGGGCAGCAATTCGATTGGGTAATCGTCGTTGGGCTCGAAGACGGAGTGCTTCCTGATTTCAGGGCGACAACCGCCGAGGAGAAAACCGAGGAGGCACGGGTGCTCTCGGTCATGATGTCGCGCGCGCGTCACGGAGTCATCCTGAGTCGAGCAGCCTCAGTACCTACAAATGCTGGACGTCCGATGAGTCGCACGCCATCATCGTTCTTCGGACAGGTTGCCGCGGCTCGCCCGCTTGACTCGAAGGGTCTCGTTGAATGGATTACGCAGGCTGACTGGAATGTGATTGCCAGCAGGTAGCGTTGGCGTCTGCCGGCTAGTTGTATGAGGCCATGACGTTGGTGACGCGGGTGCGGGCCTTGGTGGCTGGTGGCCGGTTTCCCACGGCAGTGTGTGGTCGATGGTAGTTGTAGTGGACGTTCCAGACCGAGAGGGCCTGTGCGCGCTGGTGTTCTGAGGTCCATTCGCGGGCGTAGAGGAACTCCTCGGCCAGGATCCGGTTGTAGCGCTCGACCTTTCCGTTGTGCCGTGGGGTGTACGGGGTGATGCGCTGGTGCCGGGCGCCTTGGAGGACGTGGGCGAAGTCGTGGGCGCGGTAGCAGGAGCCGTTGTCGGTGACGATGCGGTGGATCCAGGTGATCCCGTGCGCGGCGAAGAAGGCCTTGGCCCGGGTGACGAACCCGATCGCGGTGGCGGCCCTCTCGTCCGGCAGGGCCTCGGTGTAGGCCAGTCGGGTGTGGCCGTCCACGGCGGAGTGGAGGTAGACGTACCCGGCCCGGGCTCCCTTGGCCTTGGCCCGCTCGGCGGCCTTGGCCTGGGCGCTGCCGCGGCCGTGGACGCGGTGGCCGCCGCCGTCGGGGATGCGGCCGACCTTCTTCACGTCCACGTGGACCATGTGCCCGGGCCAGCGGGCGTGGATCCGCTTCGGTTCCCGGTTGGACTCGCCGTTGGGGTCGATGAAGCGGCGCCGGTTCAGTCCCAGATGGGCCAGGTGCCGGGACACGGTGCGGGTGCTGATGCGGATGCCCTCGTTGCCGAGCTCGTGGGCGATGCGGGCCGCAGACCACTTCCTCTCCCGGCGCATGGCCTCGATCCGGACCACGACTTCGGCCGGGGTGGCGGTGGGCTGGCGCCTGGGCACCGAGGGCCTGTCCTGCAGGCCCAGCTCGCCGTGCCTGCGGTAGCGGTTGACCCACGTGGACGCGCAGGCCCGGGAGATGCCCATCTCGGCGGCGACGTGGGCGATGGGGCGGTCCTGGCAGCGCTTCACCAGGCGCCGGCGGCCTTCCAGGGACAGCGGGGCATTACCGTGGGTCATAGACGGGTCTTCCTTCGGTCGGGCGAGTTCTTTGGCGATTACTCATCCTGCCGGGGAAGGCCCGTCCCCTTCACCCCGACCCGCGCCCGAGCGTCAGCAACCTCATGACCCGCAACAGCTAGTTGTCAGCCGTAAACACCACACCCTGCTTTGGAAGCAGGGTGTAACCCAACGCAGAACTCTCGTTCGTAGTGTGTCGGTAGATTTCCTGAGGTGCCGAGCCCGCCACATCGGTCATGCTCCGCCCTAGCTGCGCGGACTGTTCCCCCCAGATCTCTCAGACTGCGGTATCCGCACATTGTCACAAGAGTGGGGCAGCGCGACGAAGGAACGATTCGAGCTTCTGGAATCCACTGATGGGGCTCAGCGCAGTCGCTCAGCTTCCGTACCGCGTGGTGCCGTAGCCCCTCGTTCGGTGCGCGGCGTTGTTGTTTTCAGACAATGAAGCTATGAGACCCCGGAGGCCTATTACTGTCAACGCTACGCCTCCGGCATATTGCAGGAATTTGGTGCGGTCCATCTTTTGACTCATGATGCTTGCGATCTTTGTTTGCATGTCGATTTTGTCTCATTTAGTGGCATCCTCATTTAAGCAAATCTTGCCGGTTATGGCAATACGTCTAATTGACGAAATCTGAGATTAGCCCACCACGTGGGGGAGTACTCCTCCCAGCTTCGGGCGCGCGGCTGGCCTGCCGATGCGGCTCACGCGGGGATAGTCGAATCGCCGGCCGCGCATCGGCGCGTATGGGCCGACGCGAGTCCTGAAGTACTGGTGGGCGACGAGTCTGGTCGCGCTTCACAGTTGTTTGTGCGCTTTGCGTCGGGACTGCCAAGTCTGGTGGGAGAGGGACGATTGAGCGCGCTCTAGTGGCGCGAGGATCCTCTGCTGGGAAAGGCTGATGGGCTTTTCGTTGCTTCCTGCGCGATGAGCTGCTGTCGATAACGACGACCAGGATGGAGAGGTTGTAGAGCACGACGATTGGCAGCGCGATGAGGGCCTGGGTCGTGAGATCGAAAGCAAATGGTACTAAGACGCCCACGCCAACGCTGCCGGCAATGACGTACTTCTCGAACCCAAAGAGGCGCCGTGGCGAGAGTGGCTTGATCCGGTTGATGCCCCACAAGATGAGGGGGAGCTGGAAGATGAGCGCAAAACTGGCCAGGAGCTTCGCCACGAGGTCGAAGTAGCTGCTTGCCGTGATGAGGGCAGATAGTCCCGCCGTCTGGAAGCCCGTGAAGAACCGAAGGACGAGTGGAATAACAACGAATAGGGCGAACGCTGCACCCGTGCAGGCCAGCACGAACGAGACGAGCGATAGAAGGGCGCAGCGAGTCCTTTTGATCACCAGAGGGAAAGCGGGGCCGAGGAACATGAGGATGTGGTACACGAGCAAAGGGATGGCGGCAATCAGGCCGGCAACCAAGCAAATGCTCATCGTGATGTTAAAACCGCCTTGGGGTGACGTGAAGTAAAGCGGCGCATGGAGCGGCGCCTGGAGAAGGGCAAAGACACTGCCGTAGATGAAGAAACACCCGACCGACGCCAGGACGAGCGCCACGAATGGCCATGCCAGGCGACGTCGGATCTCGCGTAGATGGTCGGAGAGCTCCCAGTCTTCCGGTTGTTGTGTGTGACGGGCTCTATGCGCGTTTTGACGAGTCATCGGCAGCCACCTTGGTGCCATCGGTCGAAGGCGCGTCGTCTGGGCTGTCGCGGAATCCGCGCTTGAGTTCTTTGACTGATTCTCCGACGCTGCGCGCCAATTTTGGTAAGTTCTTTGCTCCGAACAACAGCAAGATGATCGCTGCGAGAATGAGCAATCCTTCAATCTTCCCTAATCCCATATATCTACCCTTTTCTCATTTATCTCGTTGATATATTATGAATATACTTCATCAATTCAATAAAGACAAGAAGTGGGGGGTGTATGAGGCCATTTATCGAACACTGGCTTTCGGCGCGGTACATTCGGCCGGGTATGGTTGTTGTGACCATGCTCGCCGGTACGCTTGGTATATTAGGAGCTGAATCGGCCTCGGCAGTCTATGGTGGAGGGGCGTACGGAACGCAGGCCTACCAGACTGTCCCAGCATCGCCTTCAGATTCTGGAAAAGCGTTGCCCGGTCCGGCTCCAGGGCCAGGGGATTCACCGGGCAGCCCAGCGGCACCGAGTTCGCAAGCCGGTACTCCGACGGCCGGGGAGGGCATTAAAGGCAGCTCCTCGGAACCCGTTCAGGAGAAGACTGCTAAGCGGGAGGCGGCCATTACTGCACCCAAATCTGGAGCGTTCACACAGTGGAACCCTGTTCTGTTCACCATTGCATCGACAGCGATTCTTGCAGGTTGTCTGATCCTGGTCTTCGCGCTGAGGCGCCACAGGCGAACCAGAAGGGGATTGTAGGTCGTGTTGCAGCGGATTATGGACTGTGATCACATATTTCTTGTTTTGTTACCGCTTATACTTTATAATCTGCGGCAGAAATTCAGTAATCGATATGAATAGGAAAGGCGGGTGATGACACGGTTACCAACTGTAGGCGGCGACGAAGGAAATTGGGGAAACATCCTCAATGACTATTTGTCCCAATCGCACGCTAGCGACGGCACGCTGAGGACTCAGGTTGTCGGTGCCCCACAATTGCAGCAGAATTCGGTAACGACTGCTGCATTAGCGCCTGGTGCTGTCAGCGCGTCAGCCATTCAGGACGGCAGCATCACGACGTCCAAGTTGCAAGACGGAGCCGTCACGGGCACCAAACTAGCCGCACTCGGCCAGCCAGGCGGGATTGCAACGCTCGACACGACCGGCAAGCTGTCTTCAGCTCAGGTGCCTGCGACCGCCGATGCGACGGCAACCACAAAGGGCGCGGTCCAGCTCGCTGGCGACCTCGGGGGCACCTCCGATTCACCTACGGTGCCCGGGCTCACGGTTAAGCAGGATAAGGCCTCCCTGGACGCGGACGTGGCCGCGAAGATCAGCGACGGGGCGTCCGCGTCGCGGACTGCACTGAACGCCGCTTATGCCCCCGCCAACCCGGCCCTCACCGTCAACTACAACCCGGACGGAACCGTCGCCTCGACCGTGGAGGACGGCGTGACCACGAGCTACACGTACAACGCCGACGGGACCGTTGCCACTGCAACCCGGGCCGGAGTCACCCGGACGTTCACCTACTCCAACGGCAATGTGACAGGAGCCGCCTGATGGACATCGTCACTCTCGGCATGGCCCGTGCCGAAGCCATGAAACGGCACGCCCATCACCCACCCCAGACCATGGTCGTCATCGGCGACTCCCTGACCGAGCAGGGCGGCATGATCGCCGCCGCCCCCCAGCTCAAGCCGGTTTCCGCTTGGACGTGGGCGAACGTCCTCCTCGGCCAGCGATTCGAGATCCTGAAGAACTCTGGCATCGGCGGGCAGACCACAACCCAGATCCGTTCCCGCCTCCAGACGGACGCCCTCGACCTCAAACCAGGGTGGGTTCACCTGCTCTGCGGCACGAACAACATGGGCACCGCTGGCGGCGTGGCGACCGCCAAGGCTGACATCACGGCCATGCTCGACAGCCTAAACGCGGCCGGCGTCATGACGATCCTCGGCACAATCCCACCCCGGATCACGCCCAGCTACACCGGCACCATGAAGGCTGACACGATGGAGCTGAACCGGTGGATCGTGCAGACCGCACGCACCCGCCCGAACGTCATCCTCGCGGACTACTTCACCGCCCTCGCCGAGGCAGGTGGGAACTACGCCGACCCCCTGTACGGTGGGAACAGCACAAGCGACGGCGTGCATCTATCCGCCCGTGGTGGATACGCGTGCGGCCGCGCTCTCGCAGACGCGATCCTCGCCCACGGCACGAGCGCCCCGGCGCAGCGCTTCCACCCGTCGGTCTCGGCCAACGGAATCAACCTGCTGCCCTACCCACACCTCAACGGCACCAGCGCGACGGCCGCGCCCCAGGGGACCACGGTCTCAGGCTCGGCAGCCGCGTCCGCGACATGGAACACGGCACCGGCCAAGGACCAGCCGATGCCATGGAAGGTGCTCACCGTTGCCAACGGCGCCGGGAACATGAGCCTGCAACAGAACGCCAACGTCGGCGCCAACGGCCTCGCCGTCGGCGACACCGTGCGGGCATACCTCGAGTTCGACATGAGCGGGCTCGACCAGGCCGCCGCGGCCGGAGCGCAGGCCTTCTACCTCTCGGTGAGGCAGTGGAACGGCTCGAGCTACACGAACACCGACAGCGCAATGTCCGACTACAACTCGCCCAATGCCGACCGGGCCGGCGTCATCCGAACACATGACGTGACGATCGTCGCGGGCACCACGGTTGTTGTCTGGGAGCTGTTCATCTGGGGCGGCGGCACATACAAGATCCGCCGCGCCGGCCTCTACAGGACGGCGGCACTCAACGCGGCATAAGCCGGTCCGCGACGCGCCGCCCCACAACGTGAGAGCCCCCCACACCCTGAGAAGGGCGTGGGGGGCCTTTCGTCGTGCCCGGGCTACTGCTTGATCGCCTTCACCGGGTCGTTCATCCCGGAGTCGGCCACGTCCACGCGCACGAACTCGGGCACGGGGCCGACAGCGGCGAGCCATGCTGTGCGCCGCTCCCCCGGCTCCGTCCACGAGTCCGCCTCGTTCGCCCAGCGGATCATCTTGTTGTAGTCGGCCGCGGGCAGCTTCGATTTGTCCATGCCCTCCAGGAGCTTGTCGGGGCTCGTGTACACGGTCCGCTTCCCCGCCGCGTCCGTGAGCGCCACCGTGTACACGCGGGTCCCCTTCGCCCCGTTGCGGTTGTCGATGTCGACCTTGACCCACGACCCGGCCGGGATGCCGAGCGCGATGGCGGCAGGGTCAGGCTCGGACGGCACTGTCACGACGACATGCGCCGCGCCGAGTGTCACCTGGTACTCGCCCGGACCGGACGATTCCGGCACTGCCTCGATGGACGACGGCGCGGCGGATGGTGCGGCAGGTACGGTTGTCCGCGTCTCGTTCGCAGCCGGGCTGGCAGAGCATCCGGCAAGCGCGAGCGTGGCGATGGCTGCGAGGGTGATGGTTCGATTCATTGTGTGGTCCCCTTTGTTGTTGATGGTGCGTTTCAGCCGAGCGTATCGGGAAGGTCATCGCCCGAGTTGGCGGCAACCCGCGCGTAGACGCGCAGGGGGGTCTGTGGATCCTCGTGGCCGAGGTGCGACACGTTGCTTAAGAAGCTGGGTGCGCTGTTCGCGCTAATTCTCCAACGTCTATAGTATTTCGAAATGCTATTGCTTTAATTTGCGCCAATGCCCTATAGTGGTATCTGAAACATGGCTGGGCATCATAAAACTTACACCTTTTTGAAAAAGCAGCGCGGCTTCACGATCGTAGAACTACTGATTGTGATCGTGGTGATTGCTATTCTGGCGGCGATAGTGATCGTGGCGTATAACGGTATTCAGCAACGGGCAAGGGATAGCAGCCGACTTCAGGCTGTGGATGCAATTACGAAGTCTCTTGAGCTGTACTATCTTGACAACGGAAAGTATCCAACGAGCAGCGGCTCGACTCAGATAAATGCTGGCTGGAGCACCTCTGCTGACAGTAGCTGGGCGAACTTGGCAGCTCAGCTCAAGCCGTATATGTCAACGCTACCCATAGATCCCGCCAATAATAGCGTGTCGTTTCTTGCGGGCGGAACTAATTACTCATACTATTCCGGTCCGAATAGTGGCACCAACTGGTGCGGCACCACGAACAACCAAATGTATATCCTTACATATAGGCTGGAAGGGTCAAGTCAAAAGGATACCCTTCAAGGAGACTGCACAACTAACCCCCTATACTACGGGGGTGTCAGCAATTATCGCGTGAGGAAATAGCCACCTATTCACGAAGCGGTTCGACACCGTGTCGGCAGGTGTGATGGGTGCTGCCGACGGGGGAATAATGGCTTCAGGGCGCGGATCAACAGGGTCGTGCACGAGCAAGGTGTCACTCCCGGCTCCGGCTCGTACCCGTGGGTAATTCCGGCCGACGCCCGCTCGCGAGGGACTCTCCAGCACGATTACGCGACGGTCCCGGCGTCCCATCTCGCGGGTCCGCGACTGCTCGCCGTGTACCCGGTTCTCGGTTGGTGGGAAGATGGTCGCGAAGGCTGGGACAAAGCCTTGCCGTACTCGGTAGTCGTTAGCGTGGACCTCGGAGAAGTCGACCTCGACGTCTATTCGCTCGTGTCCGCCACTCTCGTCCCGGCTGCAGTTCGGATCCGGCGTTGATCGTGACTTCTCCGCCGGGGGGCGAGGTAGACGTCGCGGATCTCGTTCACGTCGCAACCACGGAATGGATCAGCCGTCGTGGACAGGGCATCCTGGAAGTCGCTCGAGCGCGTACTCGACGCTGAAGCCCTTCTCGACCGCCGTCGTGCCGAGGGCGACAAGGAGGTGCCGCTTGCTGGGTCCTGAGTCGCCGAAAGTTTCCTTCCCTCGGCAGTTAGTCCGGATGCCATGGTGGCCTGGGTAGCGAGGTTGTGTGCGCCGTTCAGTCGAGCGCAGCCGTGAAATAACTCGGTTGGCCACTCGACGCGCACGATGACGCTGTGCTCGAGGCGGTTTTTGCATCACCCTTGTGGGTTGGGCAGTATGCGAGGATGATGCCGCCGTCGGCGACTGATCCTGACCGATGTGTGACGATGGGGAACTTGGCAAGGATGTCGGGCGCATCTTTCTTCAGCGGGCAGACGGCGGTCAGCTCTGTCCCGTGGTGCTCCCGTAGAGCGAGGGCGAGCGGCGCGCCCACCTCGAAGATTGGCTTGGCCTGCACCCAGGGGACGCAAATGTACTGGTGCTTGGCGAGCTCTTTGACGATGTCCTTCATCGCGGGTCCTCCTGCCTAGTGTGTGCATGCATGAGGATAGGTCGTGGGTCCGACAGTTCTGACGGCTCCCAAACGTTGGTGGTCTGAGCTGTGTGAGGAGGCTCTCGTGGATGTTGGGGATGAGCTGATCTATCGCGTTCGTGACTACGCGGCGTCGGAGAGGGTGCGCGTGGTCGCGGTGATCCCCGGAAAGAAGAATCCCCGATACGAGGTGGAGTTCCTCGACGGTGAGACGGTCGGGAGGCGAGAGAACGTGCCCGGCAGTCGCCTTCACGGCCCGTGGGCCGGGGTCCGCGCGTTCGATGAGGTCATGGCCAACTGGGAACGCTTCGAGGCATACCGCCTGACCGATCCTGAGGAGACCGCGGTCGGGAAGGCATTCGCACTCCTCATCCCGGAGCCGGTTGCCGAGTGGGAATGGTCACCCGTGCGGTGGACGACGACGGTGCACGATCAGGGGGCTTTGGAGCGAATCATTGGGCTGCCGATCGCAGATCTGGTTTCCCAGACTGACTCCTTCCTGCACGACGGCGAACTCGTCGTCTCTCCGGCAGGCACGTTGATGATCTCCGAATGCGCCTGCCGTGTCACGCCTGGGCCAGTTCTGGAGTGGGTGACGAGCGACGAGAAGGAGTATCGCGAACGCGCGAAGCACGGCAGGGATTGGACCGACGTCACCGGACATCCAACCATCACGTCCCCGGAATGGGAGTACCAATGGTATCTGGAACGCGGTAGGCCAGTTCATGAGCTCCTTCGCGCTTGGTGCGGGCAACGCGCGGTCTCGGCGCAGGAGCGTCTCGCGGCCGCCGAGGCGGAAGTCCACAGGCTCGATGCCCTTGTGGTGCGGTTGATTGATGAGCTTAAAGAGCACGGCCATGCTCGGGCGGCCGAGATCATCGCTCAAACGCATGAGGACGAGAGGATCACTCCGTACAACGTCCGGCCTATCGTCGATCGGCCTTTGAAACCGTCCGAGATCCCTATTCGGTACGAACGGGCTCCACGTCGTTGGGGGTACTGAGCCTATCGTTAGAATGGTTCGCGATATTTCGTGAAGGGTTTGAGGTCGCTGTCCGTGGGCTCGGGGATCCTTGGCTTCCAAGGCGTACCGGACAGGGGATCGATTGACCGAGCGCGCGCGGCAATCTGGTTGGCCCATTCTCGGGCTTTCGCGGCATCTTCGATGTCGAGCAGCGCTGAATGCTGTCGGAGCGCTTCGGCGTATCGTCGGAGGTCATCAGCTTTCACCCACTGAGATGCCTGGTTTTCCATCGCCTTGAAGATCCCCGTTTCCATGAAGCGGTCCCGGGCCTGTGCGCGGTCCTGGTCTCGTTCGAGTTGGCGCCGATGTTCCTGGGCGGCCCGCCTGGTGCGCTCTTCGTCAAGGTGTGCGTGACGGAGCCGGAACTCCTCAAGGATCTGGGCGAGGTGCTCCTCGAGCCGATCCTCATCGGTGTCCTTCCAATCGCTTGCCCAGAATGTGCCACCGTCGCCTCGGATTGCGATGCCCAGGCGATCGTCGGGGATGGTATCGAAGTCGGGGAATACGTATCCCCGCCGGGCCCGAGCGAGTTCACGGGGCGTTGGCTCGTGAGGCTGTTTCAGTGAGGCCTGGGTGAACCAGAGGCGGAACTCATCCTGACCGATCTTGAACCCTGTTTCATCTTGACGAGGCGAGTTCGGGCCATAGCTGTTGAGAAAAACTGGCTGGCCTGTGTGTGCTTTGACCTTCATCCCGTCATCCCGTGCCGCATGGACAAGCCCGTCAAGGAGGCGGAGAGCGCGTTCTCGGGGAGTGCCGACGACCGGGAATGTGCTGCTGTCCTTGTGCTTGCTGACGACGTCAGTGAGGCTGTCGATGCTCGTGGGTACGGCGATTGGTGCGAGTCTCTTTGTGCGCCAGGCCGGAAGCGGTTCCAGCGAGATCTGTATCTCATCCCGGCCCGCGTCCCGGTGGTAGCTCGTGGTGAGTTGCATTCCTTCCGGTACCCGACCGTGTCGCCGGGCCGAGGCGATCAGCTGCTTGTACTTCGTCTCTTCGGATCTGGGCACCCTGAGCGTGTGACTCGCTGTGTCCTTCAGCTGCGCCATGAGTTCGTCCATGGGGCCATGAGCCTTCCCCGCGGTGGAGTTAGACAACTTGGTTGCGCGGGCCTTCGGCGTGGACCCTTGAAGCTCAGGCTCCGGTACTACGGGAGCACCGGCTAGAGTGCCTGATCGCTCGCTGGTCGGCGCTCTCTGCTCGAAGTAGCTCGCCCCATATTCCGTAAGCGAGGCCGTCCAACTCACACCACGGCCCTTTACGGCGATGAGGCCTCTGTTGTGCAGGCCACGCGCCACAATCCGATGGGACCAGTCGGGGTAGATACCATCAGAACAACCGTCGCGAACCCAGGTGAGAACTTCGACTTGCTGCTCGCTGAGCGACTCGCTCCTCGTAGACGTCAAGAGTCCACCTCCACGGTGTGCCGCCGAGTCATCGCACTGATCACCCTAGACTGGCCGCCTCGGAATCGTCCCATTGCGGTCGATCAAGTGTCTATTAGGTCGTCTCGGTGTCGCGTATGACGGCTTGCAGCGCAAGCTCCGGCACTGCTCTCATGGCTTCGCCGAGGATGTACTCGATTGGAACAGCATCTTCCGATTGAGACACCGATGTGAGGGTAAGCCATTCATTCGGCTGATACCTTGCGAGGCGAGAGAGAACAAACAACAACGCCCACCAGAGCATGAATGGGTGTGCTGGAAGGTCCGTCGAGTCGAGCCGGGGATAGACGTAGTGGACTCCGTGATAGTCCACGCTTCGGGCCTCGAGAGCGCGGCCCTCGGATTGACCGGGTTCCTTCGGCAGCCGCAAGGGGACCTGCAGGTAGCGCTCTTCCTCGTAGAAGCCTTGCTGATATGGGATCGGCTGGCCGTGCGTGTTGGTGGAACTCCAGCCAGATAGCGTCGGATAACTCTGCAGGAATTGTTGCAGGAGTTCGTACTCCTCGGCAATGCTGGCATCGTCAACAACATCCGAGCCTGCCGCTGCGTTGGTGACGGTCGAATGAAGCTCGAGTGGCAATGGATAGAGCCGTACACGCGCCTCATCCTGTCCGCGGAGAAGATGCGTAGACTCTGAATCGAGAATCAGGCGTTGTAGTCGGCCTCGACTTCGAAGGGGAAACCGATCACTGTAGGGAAGCAGGTCCCAGAGGTCGCCGAGCGGGATGGCGTCGTTCATTGGAGAGCAGCCCAAGGCCCGGGCCACGGTGGGGAAGGCCCCCGAATTCAAGGCTTGGACGGTGACCTGGCTCAGACCGTGGGTGGCGGCGTCTTGGAGAGCCTTGTCAGTAAGGCCATGACCGGATAGCCGGTACTCGGAGTTTGTTAGCCGAGTGGACGCAGCTGCGAGGCCGCGCCCGAGCTGGCACAGGCCGTAGAACAGAAGAATCGGCTGGGTGGCTGTGCCCACTATTGTCGCGGCGGTGAATAGCTGCTCCGCCTGCTCTAGCGCGGCGTCGAAAGTTGCACGGCGCGCGCCTTTGGCTGCATTTCCAACTCCTCGTGATCGGAGGGAGCGAAGCTCCTGCCAGATCTCTCTGAGGGGTCGTGCCTGGAGCTCGGCGTAGGTCACCACGCTCTTACCCTAGTATCTGGAGTGCGTCGGGGGAGTAGTTGGTGCTCGCCGATGTGGTCGATCAAGAGTCGTCCTCGAGCAATCTCCGCCGAACCCCGCTTGCGGTGTATCCGATCTGCCGTCCGATGCGTTCGTATGAGAGCCCCTGATCGCGGAGACGCCGCACCTCAGCAAATTGTTCGTCGGTGATTGGGGAGTGGCGCATCGGGATGCCGGCTGCCTTGATCCATCCGGCCACCGTTGTGCGCGACACGTTGAGCCTGCGCGCGATCTGTGTCGTCGAGATCCCGGATTGATACAGCTCGATGGCTTCTCGCGCCTGTGTCTTGACCTCACGCGCTGGCCCCGGTGCGGTCTCCCTAGGCTCGGCATGAGCCAGCCTGTCGCGGAGCTTCCTCAGCTTGAGGATCCTCTTCCGCTGCTGCACGTTTTCGACACACGAGTGCAGCAGTCCCACCATAGGTGTCTTATTCGAACCACTGGTCGAATAGACACCGGGTAAGGAAATCAGGTCTGGCGCCCCCGCATTGCGGGGGCGCCTTTCTGTACCCCCGGAGGGAGTGCCGGCGCCCCGGGGCGCCTCTGGGGCCTCCCAGAGGGTCCTGGCCGCGTAGATGTCCGCGAAGGGCGGCGACATCCGAGTTGAGACCGTCGAATGCTCGTCGACGTAAATCCGCTCGAAGAGAGCTTGGTTCATCAGCCTGCGGACACTATCGGCGAGTCGCTCATATATACCGCTCGGGTCGTGGATGAGCTCCAGGGCGGTGCGGAGAACGTTGCCGCCTACGGCCAGCTCCGCCGAGGTTGTCGCGAGGCTGTCACGCGCCTTGGCCTTCTGGAACTGAGTCTCGTACAGTTTGGCGCGAATCTTCTGGTGGGGGAGCAGTCCGTCGGATGCAAGATCAACGAGTCGTTCCTCCCGAGCATACAGTTCTTTGAGCTGGCGACTGACGCGTGCATGGATCTCTCTGATGCTTCCTTGTTCGTCGGCGAGCGCCGTATCAATCCGGGTCCGCAAGTCGTCTAGAAAGGCGCTCGGTAGGTGGAGCCCCTTGTAATGGTCAACGAGTGCGTCTTCAACGCGCTCGACAGGGAGGTAGGGCAGGTCGCATCCTTGCTGCTTCCTGCTGAGGCAGACGAAGTACTGGTACGTCCCTCCGTTGCCGGTTGCCTCGGTATAGACCAGACGACTGATGCGCCCGTTCTCGTGGCAGCGTTGGCAGTACAGCTGGCCTTTGAGGTAATGATGATGAACTCGGTCACGCTGGCCCTTCTTGCTACGCATGTCCGCAACCTCTTGAACGTGTTCGAAGAACTCGTGTCCTACGATTGGCTCGTGTCTCCCGGGGTAGACGTCGCCCTTGTAGACGACGTAGCCGGCGTAGTACGGATCACGGAGGATTTGCTGGAACTTGCTGGCTGTGACCGGTCGCTCTGCTGTCCTAGCGGTTGCCTTAGAGGTCAATCCCATCCCGGCCATCGCATCTTCGAGACGGTCAAGGGTGTAGTCACCCGTTGCGTATAGCTCCCAGGCCTTGAGGATTAAGGGAGCGCGGGTCGCATCGAGTCCGACCGTGTTCACGAGGCGACCATCGAGGCTCTTCGCGTTTCCGCGGGAATTGTCCTGCTGGGTGAGTGTCACGCTGCTGTCTGAGCGGCGCTCCTGAGCAGGATACGTGATCGGTAGTTGTCCGGGTTGCGGAATCCGCGGCCGGTGCGCTTGATGTTCTTGATCGCGGTGTTGTTCGCCTCGACCTTGGCCGTGGTCGCCCCGGTGGTGATGAGGACCTCGATCTCGTTCCACCAGCGCGTCACGGTCCGCAGGAGCCCTTCGTCTCCACGGTGGGGGCCGCCTCGACGAGGCCCTCGAGGATCCTGAGGTGGTCCCCGGCCTCCTCGAGCGAGCCGAAGGCGAGCAGGGTGCGCAGCTGCTCCTTGGCCTCCCAGACGGCCTGCAGCTGCCCGGTGGGGTCGTCGGTGGCGAACACGTCCCGCAGCCGCTTGTGGCCTCGGGTGGAGAAGGTCTCGGCTCCGCGCAGGAGCAGGCGCCGGTTCGCCCACCCCGGATCGACCGCGCGGCCGCGGCGGCCCCGGACCTCCTGGCTCAGCCGCTGTCTGGCCTCGGTCACGGCATTGTTGGCGAGCTGGACGAGGTGGAACGCGTCGACGGAGACCGCGGTGCGGGGCAGCCACATCCGCAGGGCCTTGCGGAACGCCGCGGGCGGGTCGATCGCCACCACCTCGACCCCGAGCCGCCGCGCCAGCGGCCGGGCGAACAGCCACTCGCCCACGCCGGCGCTGTCGCGTCCGTCGACGATGCCCAGTACCCGGCCGGTGTCCAGGTCCACGATCGTGGTCATCCACGGCTCCACCCGCTGCCAGGGCGAGTTCCCGTCGGCACGGAAGAAACGCACGGAGCGGTAGCGGTGCTCGCCGATCCCGAGCCTCTTGGGCGCGAGGGTGTCCACATCGGGCAGGGTCGCCGCGGCGGCGTCCAGGGCCTTCTGCACCAGCCACCACAACACCCCGTGCCCGGCCGCGGCCTCCGAGGCAGCACGGCCCGAACGGACGACCGCGTCCACCAGCGACTGGCCGTTTGTGTAGAGTCGCCGCGCCTCTTCGATATGTTCTGGAGTCATGCGGGCGTTGCGTACAGGTGCGTTGTGGCGCCGTAGCAGGGAGACGACACTCGTCTTGTTGAGTCCGAACTCGGTGGCTAGTTGTCTGGACGATTCGCCGGCTCGATAGCGCTCGGTCAGGCGAGCAACGTTCTCGGTGCTCAAACGCTCGCTCAACTTTGTTGTGCTGAGGGAGCGCTGTCGTATGGGACCTATGGACGCAGGCGGTCTGGGAGGCGCTGCCACTATCTTCTTCCACTTGGCCAGAGAGTGGCGGTGGAGGCTGGAATGGTGACGCAGAACCTCCTGCCAGCCGTTGCCCCTGCTGAAGCGTATCGCCGTCTAGTCCCGTTGATGTCTGCAAACTCTGCGTGCCCGCCCGAGGAGGCGCGAGCTAGACGGACGTCCGACGATGGCCGCGACGGTTGGCCTGCTCATGTCCTGGTTGGCGTAGGTTGCGTGGCTGACAAGAGTGCTTGCTGCCTGTGCCAGAGGGGCTGCTAGTCTTCACGGTAAAGCGCTACGGACGATTCCACTTCGAGCCGCTAACGGTCACTGGAGTCCCGTCGTGTTAGGGATCATCGCTCCGAAAGGTTACGGCTTGTCTCAGTTAACGCTACGGATTGTCCCGCTTGGCGGTGGAGGCCGCACGGCCGGCCGGTACCTGGGCTTTTATGCTCGCGTTATAACGTTTGTTTTGGCGTATGGGCTCACTGTAGGTCGGCTGCTGTTGAGTGCATTCATGCTGACTGCGATCAGAGACAGCGAGGCTTTTCTAGCTGTCGTTTTGCTTGCGATCTTTGTCGTTGTGGATATTTACGATGGGGTAGTCGCTCGGCAATTCAATCTTGAGACCGGCTTGCGGAGGGGGCTAGACGGGTTCATAGATAAAGTTTCGATACACGTGATTGCCGGATTTGTATGCATGGGAACTCGAGGTGGCCTCGTGATCTGGTTGATTATCATCGGCCGAGACATATGCCAGGCCGCGGTGGGTGCTTGGGTCCTTTATAGAAAGCGGGTAATTGCAGCCGGAGCCAAGTGGCATCGGGCATTTACGCTTAGTATCGCCGTATGGGGCGGTTTATTGATTGTTACAAGAGATCTTTGGCTACCTATCGCGGCGCTGGTCGTGCTTCTGGGCTTTGCGACGATAGTTGATTATGTGCGTCAATGCGTGGCTTATCTTCGCGGTACGTGGCATAACAATGGGGCCGCTGCGCTCGAAATCGGGTCCTAGTGGGTCGTACTTGTCCAGCGAGGGGAGTCGGCAGGTGAGTAGTGGCGTGACGGATCATCATGCGTCAACAACCGAAGCCCAGATACTGCAAGTTGGTGTCGCAACCTCTGTGTCGCTCGTATATGCCTTGATCTTCGCACCGCTTATCTTCCGCGACTACAAGCCGGGACCCTTGCCGGGCACGCCTTGGTTCATTCTGCTATGTGCAGTAGGGATTGTTCTAATGTTCATCGGAATACTGAACAGAAAGCTGCTAAGGGCGATGGTCGACCCTTTTGTCGACGGGTGGCGTCAAAGCGAGAGCGCCGTTCCTGTTTGGTACGGCTGGGGACGGAGGACGATTCTCTACGTTCTAGTCGTTCTATCGATCGTTCTTCTTGCCTGGAGCACCTTGCCCTCAGGGGGGACCTTGACGAGCCCATTCTCGGGAGCCCTAATCGCAATCGCGCTTCTTTCACCTTTTGTAGCCCAAGGCTACAAGACACCGATCGTTGCCTTTATTATGGTTATGTGCGCTTTTTGGACTTGCTCAGGGGTAGTATTTTCGATTCCCAGAGCCAGCATCGAGATACCCGACCTACTGACGGCTGTATCGATGACAGTTACGAACTTCATTGCGATTGTGCTTGCGGTTCTGGTCAAGAGGCGAGACTTGAAGCGACAGCGGGCGAATGAATTTGTGGGGTAGTGTAGGCCACCCGTTCGGACATAGCTTATTGCTTTTCGATGTAGACGGTTTGCATTAGCGCAATAACAATCAACACCTATCCAATCGCCAGTAGGGGCAGCGCAAACCACCGGTCAGATAGGATCAGCGTTCCAAGTGCAAGTATCGCGGCACCAATGATGAGCGTTGTCAGGCAACGTTTCATGTTGCTCACCCCATTCAGTTGGGGGTGGCCTACATGCCAATAATCTCATTCCGACATGAATATGTAAATCCTTCATTCTTTGGTTCGGACTGAGTGCCGGATCTATCTCCCGTGCGTATCCCGCATATTCACGCCAGCCCTCGTAAGTCGATTCCATATCGTTTTAGGGCTGTAGTTTAGTTTCTTGCCGATCGTGGCAACTGAATGGCCGATAGCATACAGCCGCACAGCCTCATGATGTCGTTGGGCGTCATGCGAGCATTGCGGACCGGCACGTCATGCTGTCGGAGCAGCGTAACCACGCTCGTCTTGTTGATTCCAAACTCGACGGCGAGCTGTCTGGACGACGCGCCGGCTTGGTAGCTTTTTAGGAGCTCTGCGATGACATCGCCGCTTAGTCGCTCGCTCAACTTGATAGTGGCAGGGGAGCGATGTGTGCGGTTCCTCGGGGACCCCGGTTGTCGCGGTGGCGCCGCCATCTTCCTCCACTTCGCCAAAGAGTGGCGGTGAGGGTTGGAGTGGTCGCGCAGAACCTCCACCCACTCAGAAGAGGCCCGGTCGCCCGGGCCTCTTCTGCGTTTGACTGCCGTCGTTCCCGCCGACAGCGTCTGGTGATCTTCGCCGGGGCTTCACTCGCCGTTCGCTCTGCGGGCCGGGCTCCCTTTCTAGACTGGCGCCGTGAAGCTCACCGAGTACATCGACCTCGTCGAGGACCTGACCTCCGCCGTGCTGGACGGGGAGGGAACCGCCGCCGCGAGCCTGGCGCAGACGGTCAAGTCCGCCGGGAGAGAGATCCGCACCCAGGCCCAGAAGACGGACTGAGGTCCCTAGCAGCCACAGCTCGCTCCGGGCAGAGTTGGTACAGACCAATGCCCTCTGCCCAGGAGTGACGCCGTGGAAAAGACCCAGCAGCCCCTCGGATTCCTGCTCAAGACGCTCGATGGCCTGCTCGAAGACCGCTTCAACGAGGCCCTCGAGCAGCATCGGCTCAGCCGCCGGCAGTGGCAGCTCCTCAACGTCCTCGCGGACACCGAGGCAACGGTCAGCCAGCTCGACGAGGCCATCGCCCCGTTCCTTGACGGGTCTTCCACTTTGGGCGTGGTGGCGGTGTTCAGCATGCTGTCTGGGCTGCCGTGTACAAGAG
>NZ_BNCM01000002.1 GCF_014656475.1 Sinomonas cellulolyticus | reverse complement strand
AAGATCGCCGCGGGGCGTGCGTGCAGGCCGACTCGGGAGCCGATCGTCGCGGTGCGTTCTGCCATGGGATGCTCCTTCTGGTGTTGGGTCGTGGGGTCGATGCTAGAGGCCGAGCTTGTCGAGGACGGGCAGCGCCGCGCGGACCTTCTCGCGGGCCTCGTCGGCGCTGGCGGCGGCCAGGGCTAGCTGGGCGAGCGATTGGGCCTCGTCGAGGGTGACGGTCTTCAGAACGGCGTTGACCGCGGCGAGGGACCGGGCTGTCATGGACAAGCTCGTGACTCCCAGGCCGGCCAGCACTACGGCGAGTGCCGGGTCGGAGGCACTCTCGCCGCACACGCCCACGGGCTTGGGCTCGCCGGTGGCGGCCGCGGCCTGGGCGGCGCCGTCGCAGGTGGCCTTGATCAGCTGCAGCACGGCCGGTTGCCAGGGGTTGTTCAGGGCCGCGAGCGGGCCGAGCATGCGGTCCGCGGCCATCGCATACTGGGTGAGGTCGTTCGTGCCGAGGGAGGCGAAGGCCGCGCGCTGGAGGATGTGGGCGGAGGTCAGGGCGGCCGAGGGGACCTCGACCATGACACCCGCCGTCTGAAGTCCCGCCTCGGTGGCCAGGGCCACGAAGTGCTCGGCCTCGTCGGCCGTGGCGATCATCGGGGCCATGACCCACACCTCCGCCTCGTGCTCGGCGGCGGCCGCGGCGATCGCGGCGAGCTGGCGTGCCAGTACTCCCGGGGACGTCCAGTCGGTGCGGTACCCGCGAACGCCCAGAGCGGGATTCGGCTCGTCGGTGTTCGTCAGGAACGGCAGGGGCTTGTCCGCCCCGGCGTCGAGGGTGCGGATCACCACCTTCTTCCCGGAGAAGTGCTCGAACACCGCCCCATAGGCTGCGACCTGCTCCTCGTGCGTGGGCTCGGTATCCCGGTCCAGGAAGCAGAACTCGGTCCGCAGCAGGCCCACTCCCTCGGCTCCGGACTCGGCAGCCTTGGAGGCGTCCTTGCCAGTGGCGACGTTCGCCAGCAGCGGCAGCACGTGGCCGTCCGCGAGCCGGTTGTCGCCGTCGAACCCGCCGGCCAGGGCGGCGGCCTGCTGGGTCCAGGCCGCTGCGGCGTCTGCTTCGGCCTGCCCGGGATCGGTGGCCACCGTCCCGGCCGCGCCGTCCACGTAGACCTCGGTGCCGTCCGCGATGCGGTCCACGCCTTCGGCCGCGACCACGGCGGGCAGGCCCAGGGCCCTGGCCAGGATCGCCGTGTGGGACTGGGGGCCGCCCCCTGACGTGATGAGCGCCAGGACCTTGGCGGGGTCAAGAGTCGCGGTGTCGGCCGGGGCCAGGTCCTCCGCTGCGAGCACGAACGGCGAGTCGGATTCGGGGATGCCCGGCGCCGGGAGGCCCCGCAGCTGCGCCACGATCCGCGACCGCACGTCGAGCACGTCCGTGGCACGTTCCGCCATGTATCCCCCCAGGGACGCCAGCTTCTCGGCGACCGCGGCCCCGGATTCCCACACGGCGCGCTCCGCCGACCGCGCGCCGCCCTCGGCGGACGCATCGAGCAGTTTCACGGCGCCCTTGACCAGCATCGGGTCTGCAGCCATCAGGGCCGTGGCCTCCAGGACGCCCTTCGCATCGCCGGATGCCCCGGCGGCGCGCTCCTTCAGGGCCGCCTGGACGGCCTTGGACGCCGTCCTGATCCGCTCCGCCTCACCCTCCGCTGTGGTGCCCGCCGCCGGCCCCACTCCGGCGGGCGGCTCGGCGACCGGCGCCGGCATCTGCCGCACCCGCCCCACCACACGTCCCGGAGTGACACCAACACCGTGAAACTGCTCCATGACTCTCGACCTCGAACTCTCTCGGTCCTCACCGGACCGTGCCTTCTCAGACAGTGACGGGGACGGCTTCCTCGGCCTCGGGCGCCTTCCTGCCAACGTAGCGCTTGAGGGCAATCACGGCCAGAGCCGAAACCACCACGCCCACGGCGATGGAGATGACCCACAGGAGGAAGTTGTCGATCGCGAAGAAGACGAAGATTCCGCCGTGGGGCGCCTTCGAGGAGACGTTGAACGCCATGGACAGGGCACCCGTGATCGCGCCGCCGAGCATGGACGCCGGGATCACACGGAAGGGATCGGCCGCCGCGAACGGGATGGCACCTTCGGAGATGAACGAGGCGCCCAGCAGCCAGGCCGCCTTGCCGTTCTCATGCTCTGTCGCGTTGAAGTTCTTGTGGTCGAGCACGGTGGCCAGCGCCATGGCGAGCGGTGGCACCATGCCGGCCGCCATCACGGCAGCCATGATGTGGTACGGGGCCGCGTTGGTCTCGCTCGCAGCGCTCAGGCCGGCCACGGCGAAGGCGTAGGCGACCTTGTTGACCGGTCCGCCGAGGTCGAAGCACATCATGAGGCCGAGGATGACGCCGAGCACCACGGCCGTTGCACCGCTCATGCCGGTCAGCCAGTCGTTCAGGACCTTCGTCACCCACGCGATGGGGCCGCCCAGGACCAGGAACATCAGGCCCGAGGCGATGATGGAGGCGACGAGCGGGATGATCGCCACCGGCATCAGGCCGCGCAGCCAGCGCGGAGCGGGAAGCGACGCGAGCCAGTGCGCCGTGTAGCCGGCCAGGAGGCCGCCGACGATGCCGCCCAGGAATCCCGCGCCCATGAAGCCTGCCACGGCACCGGCCACGAAACCCGGTGCGATGCCGGGACGGTCAGCGATCGCATACCCGATGTAGCCCGCCAAGGCTGGGACCAGGAAGCCCATCGAGAGGCCGCCGATCTTGAACAGCACCGCTCCGAGGTATGCGCCCAGCGAGCCGAGCGCCTGCGGGCCGTACTCGGTGGGCAGGTTCAGGAGGCTGTTGTGGACCACGATGTTGTCCGCGTACTTCGTGATGTCGAAGCCGCCCAGCAGGAAGCCAAGGGCGATCAGCAGACCGCCGCCGGCCACGAAGGGGATCATGTAGCTCACGCCCGTCAGGAGGGCCCGCTTGAGCTTGGCGCCCCCGGATTCGCCCAGTTCGGAGCCGGACGCGGACGACGCCGCCCCGCTGGCTCCCGCCGTGATCCTCCGGCCGTTGGGGTCAGCCGCCACGGCGAGGGCCTCATCGAGCATCACGCCGGGCTCGTCGATCCCACGCTTCACGGGCGACTGCACGTACGGCTTCCCTGCGAAGCGCTCCTTGCCCCGGACGTCCACGTCGACCGCGAAGACCACAGCGTCCGCCGCATCGATCACGGAGGTGGGCAGCGGCGTCGAGCCCGCCGATCCCTGGGTCTCGACCTGCACGTCGATCCCCTTCTCCTTGCCGGCGGCGACGAGGGAGTCGGCTGCCATGTAGGTGTGCGCGATGCCGGTGGGGCATGCCGTGACGGCGACGATCCGCTTGGTGGGACGCCCGGCGGCAGCGCTGTCATCCGCGCCCGCCGTGCGTGTGCCCGAAGCCGCCGTGTGGAGGCTGGCTCCGCCAGCCGTGGCCGCGGCCGCCGCGTGCGCCGGGCCAGCCGCCGTTGGGGAGGGGACCGAGAGGCCCAAGGCCTCGTTGACGAGGGCCACGATGTCCTCGCGGGACTGGGCTGCCCGGAGGGCTGCCGTGAAGTCCTTCTTGATGAGGCTCCGGGCGAGCTTGGCGAGGAGCTTGAGGTGCTCCTGGTCGGCGCCCTCCGGGGCCGCGATGAAGAAGACGAGGTCCGCAGGGCCGTCCTTGGCTCCGAAGTCCACGGGCTGGGCGAGACGTGCCATCGCGAGCGAGGGCACCGTCACTGCGGCAGAGCGGCAGTGGGGGATGGCGATTCCCCCGGGCACGCCGGTGGCGGTCTTCTGCTCGCGGGCATAGGCGTCCGCGAACAGTCCCTCCACCTCGGTGGCGCGGCCGGCGCCGGCCACCAGGCCGGCCAGGTGCCGGATCACGTCCGCGGGCGCGGTGCCCAGCGACGCATCGAGCTCCACGAGCTCGGGGGCGATGAGTTCGGTCATGGCGGTTCTTTCTCTACAGGGCCGTGACGGTCACGGCGGAGGGAGTTGTCTGGTTCACTGCCGGGACGGTGGAACCCGGTAGGGACGCGGCCGCGGCTCCGTGGGCCACGGCCTGGCGCAGGCGGCCCTCGTCGTCCGCCCCGGTCGAATCGGCCAGGAGGAACCCGGCCAGCGAGGAGTCGCCGGCACCCACCGTGCTGACGGCCTTGATGGGAGAGTGCGTGGCGTGCCACGCACCGTGCGCGGTCACGAGGACCGCGCCCTGGGAGCCGAGCGTCGCGAGGACAGCTCCCACTCCCGAGTCCACGAGGGCACGGGCCGCGGCGGCCGCCCGTGCCGGTGAGGCTTCTAGCTCAGCCGGGGAGCCGGCGTCGCGCATCCCGACCATCGCCGCGAGCTCGGCGAGCTCGTCCGCGTTCGGCTTGAGCAGCTCCGGGCTGCCCTTCAGGGAGGCGGCCAGTGGTGCTCCGGAGGAGTCCACGGCGATGCGGGGCGCGGCGCCATCGGCGGCAGCGCGCAGTCGCTTCGCCGCCGTGGCGTAGAAGTCGTCCGGGACCCCCGGGGGCAGGGAACCCGCGAGCACCACCCAGGACGCGCCCCTGGACCGCTCGACGAGCAGGTCGAGGAGATCCTCCTGGAGGTCGAACGAGAGCTCCGGCCCGGGCTCGTTGACCTTGGTGGTGATGCCGTCCGGCTCCGTCAGGGCCAGATTGGAGCGCAGCGCGGCGCCGATGGGCAGCGCGGCGAAGGGGACACCGGTCGCGGCCATGCCTGCGAGCACCGGGTCGCCGGGGTCGCCGGGAAGCACGGCGAGGGTCTCGAGGCCCGAGGTCTTCAGGGCGCGCGAGACGTTGACGCCCTTGCCGCCGGACTCCTGCCGGACGGACACTGCGCGCTGCACCTCGCCCCGGGCAAGGGGGCCGCGCAGCTCGACCGTCCGGTCAAGGCTCGGATTCGCTGTCAGGGTCACGATCATGGTCTGCCTGCCTCCACAACGTCCACTCCGGCCTCCGCGAGGGCATCGGCCACCTCGCCCGAGGGCATTTCATCCGTCACTACGGCGTCCAGCTGGTCCAAGCGCGCGAACCGCACGAGGGTCTCCACGCCGAACTTGCTGTGGTCGAGGAGGGCCACGACGCGCCGGGCGCTGCGCACGAACGCGGCCTTGACCGCGGCCTCCTCGGTGTCCGGCGTGCTCAGGCCGAATTCGGCGTGGATGCCGTTCGCACCGACGAAGGCGAGGTCCGGACGCAGGCGCTCGACGGCGTCGACCGTGGCCTGGCCGACCGCCGCCCGGGTGAGCGGGCGGATCCGGCCGCCGAGGAGCTGCACGTTCAGGTTCGGGTCCGCGGCAAGCTTGTCTGCGATGGGCAGGGCGTTGGTGACGACAACGAGGCCCTGCCCGTCGGACCGACCCATGAGCCGCTCGGCGAGGGCCTCGGTGGAGCTGCCTGCGTCCAGCAGCACGCTGCCGGCACGGGAGGACCGGACGATGGCCGCCGCAGCGTCGGCGATGGCGCGCTTCTCGAGGAGGTTCTGCACCTGCCGCTCGAGGAGGCTCTCCTCGGTGGTCGCGCCCCGCCCGGCGGGGACCGCGCCGCCGTGCACGCGCCTCAGCACGCCTGCCGTCTCGAGTGCTGCGAGGTCGCGGCGGACGGTCTCGGTCGTGACCGAGAAGCGCTCTGCGAGCTCGGTGACGCTCACGCGGCCCGCCTCGGCGACCCGGTCCGCGACCAGCCGCTGGCGCTCTTCGGCGAACATCGACATGCCCTCCGACGCCTCCTTCCGTGCTGTGGTCCACCTCACATCGAAGTGGGATTGATTGACTGTATCTTTGTTTCTGTGGGGATGTCAATAGATCCCACACAAACAAAGATCGGCCCGTCGGAGCGGTTGCTCCGACGGGCCGATCTGTGGTGTCAGTCGGCTCCTACATGTCGCGGGTGTCCCGGCGCGTCACCTTCTCGCCCGTGTCCGGGTCGATGACCTGCCGCGACTCGCTCACGCGCCGCCGCGGCCGGGAACCCATCATCACGAGGGAGACCACCAGGCCGAGCACTCCGACCCCCATGAGGATGTACCCCACGAGCGTCTGGTCGATGAAGGGGATGAGGCCCGGGGACACGGCAAACGCCAGAATGGCTCCGAGGGCAATGAGGAAGATCGAAGCGCCGATGCTCATGGCAAGCTCTCCTTTCCTGCGGTGCCGCTGCACCGCAGCTTTGTGGCCCGCGGTTCCGCGCGCCTTGCCTGCGATTATCCCCACCCGCTGGGCGGGGAGCGGCGCGGCACGCTACAACTCACGGCTGTCCCGCCTCGTGACTGCCTCGCCGGACTCCGGGTCCACCATGCGCCGCGACTCGCTCACGCGCCGCCGTGGCCCCGTGCTCATCATGACGATGGAGATGATGAGGCCGAGGACGCCGACGCCCATGAGGATGTATCCGACGAGGGACTGGTCCACGTTGGGGATGATCCCCGGGGTGATGGCGAAGGCGAGGATCGCGCCGACCGCGATCAGGAAGATTGACGCACCGATGCCCATGATGAGCTCCTTCCGTCGCTGCGGGTGCTGGGCGCAGCGTGTGCGGCCCGCGGGGTGCGGACCTGACTGATTGGTTCCCCGCGGCGCATGCGTGAAACAGGGTCAACGCGGGAATCCACGCCGGCGGCGACCTCGCCGCCGTCCTCTGCGTCCTGGGCGAGGGGCGGACCACGCCATGGCACCCGGCTGGCCGAGAGGTACGCCGAGGGCGAAGGGGTGGCGACGGCTGTCCGACCCCGGCCGTACTGTAGGCCCATGGCGAAGAAGAAGAACGTTGCCCTTCGGATCGCTCGGGACACCGCCCACCAGGCGATGTTCGATTCCCAAGGCCGCGCGACCCCGCGGCTCCACCGGGCGCTCCTGCACGCCGTCGACGTCCAGCGCCCCCTCGTGCTGGCCAACCTCCGGCGCCTTCAGCGCGCCCACCCGTATGAGACCCCAGCTCAGCTCGCCCGCCTCCTCGAGCGTGACTACCTCAGGGCAGTGGGCGGAACCGGAGCGGCAGTCGGCGGCACGGCGGCCGTGCCCGGCGTCGGAACGCTGACATCGCTCGGCCTGTCCGCCGCGGCGACCGTCGGCTTCCTCGAGGCCACGGCACTGTACGCGGCCTCCATCGCCGAGCTCCACGGGGTCCACCTCGAAGACCCCGAGCGCGCCCGGACAACCGTCATGGCACTCATGCTGGGAGAGGAGGGCACTGCCCTCCTCTCGGCCCTGAGCGGCCAGGCCCTGGGGAAGGGCGCCCACCCCTCCCAGACGTGGGGGACTGCGCTCAACCGCTCGGCATCCTCCTCGGCGGTCAGGGCGATCAGGGGCACGGTGCAGAAGCGATTCCTCCGCTGGCTCATCAGGAAGCAGGGCGGGGCGCTCGTGGGGCGTGCGCTTCCGTTCGGCGTCGGCGCGGTGGTGGGCGGAGCCGGCAACCTCGCCATGGGGCGCGCCGTCATCAAGGCCACCCATGAGGCCTTCGGCCCCGTGCCGGACGTGGTGCCCGGCCAGCTCATGGCCGCCCCTGAGACCGGGGGGCCGCGGCGGGGGCTGCTCGCGCTGGTCACGCCGTCGGGTGCGCGCTCCGCCCTGAGCCGGGGGGACCGCAACGCGCCGAATGGGCAGCGCGAGACGCCGGAGCAGGCCGTCGAGCGCGAGATCGAGGAGCGGCGCGTGCGGCTCCGCGAGGGCGGTCCAGGGCTCTGACCGGCCGGCTGGCTACCCGCCGAAGACGGCGTGCGCCACGGCGAAGATGAGCACGCCGGCGAGGGCGCCCACCACGGTGCCGTTGATCCGGATGAACTGCAGGTCCTTGCCGACTTGGAGCTCGATCTTCTCTGAGGTCTCCTCGGCGTCCCACCGGGCGACCGTGTCCTCGATGACGCCCGCGATGTCGTCCTTGTACGTGCCCACCACGTAGGACGCCGCATCGGCCACCCACGCGTTGACCTTCCCGGCGAGCTCCTCGTCCTCCACGAGCCGGGCGCCGAAGTCCCGCACCGCGCCCGTGAACCGCTGGTGCAGCTCGCTGCGCGGGTCGGAGACCGCTTCGAGGAGCACGCGCTTGATCGTGGCCCAAGTGCGGCCGGCGAGGTTGCGCACCTGCGGGTCGCCGAGCAGCTCCGCCTTCATGCCCTCGACGCGGGCGATCATGGTCGGCTCGTGCTGGAGGTCCTGGGCGAGGTCCTTGAGATACGCGTCGATGGACTGCCGCACCTGGTGGTTCGGATCCGACTGGACGGCCGCGATGAACTTGGAGACCTCGATGTAGACCTTGTCTCCCACAAGCTCATTGGCGAAGCTCGGGACCCAGGAGGGCGATCGATCCGTGACGACCCGGCTCACGGTGTCGTAGTTCGCGGACACCCAGTCCGCCGCCCGGTCCACGAGCACGTCCACGAGCTGGTGGTGGTGGCCGGCGGCGAAGACCTGCTCGGCGACCCGCCCGAGCGGCGGCCCCCACGGCGGAGCCAGGAGGTGCTTGCGGACCATCCCCTCGATGACGACTTGGACGTCGTCGTCGTTCAGGACGGTGAACGCACCGTGCACGACGGCGGCGCCCTCTTTCGCGACCCGCTCGGCGCCCGCTGGGCTTGCGAGCCACGTCCCGGCCTTGCGGGCCACATCGACCGTCTCGAGCTTGGTCCGCACCACTGCGGAGGAGAGGAAGTTGTCCCGCACGAACCCCGAGAGGGAGGCCCCGATTGCGTCCTTCCGCGTCGGGATGATCGCGGTGTGGGGGATCGGCAGCCCCAGCGGGTGCCGGAACAGGGCGGTCACGGCGAACCAGTCGGCGAGGGCGCCAACCATGCCGCCCTCGGAGGCCGCCCGGACGTACTGGAGCCACGGGTACTGCCCCTGGAGGGCGAAGGAGACGCAGAAGACCACGGCCATGACTACCAGGAGCGAGAGGGCGAGCGTCTTCATCCGGCGCAGCGCCGCCGCGCGCTCCTCGTCGGTGGGGCCGAGTCCCTGAGACGCGGACACGGGGCGATTCAGCGTCACCATGCCTCAACCCTACCGGCGCCCCCTGACAGGCCCCGGCGCTGTTCGCGCACGGCGCCATGGTCTCGTCAGGGTCCGATAGCCTTGCGCCATGACCACCCGCCCCCTTGTCTATGCCCATCGCGGCGCGAGCGCGCGGTTCGCCGAGCACACCCGCGCGGCCTACGTCCAGGCCCTGCTGGACGGCGCGGACGGCGTCGAGTGCGATGTGCACCTGACCCGGGACCAGCAGCTCGTGCTGCTCCACGACTCGAATCTGGACCGCACGTCCAACGGCACCGGCCCGGTGGCCGAGAGGACGCTCGCCGAGCTGCGTGAGCTGGACTTCTCCTCGTGGAAGGGCGCCCGCATCCCGGAAGAGGGTGGCGCGCTGAGCCAGCAGCTGCTCACCCTGCCGGAACTCCTCAACCTCCTGGCGGGAGCCGGGAGGGAGATCGGGCTCGCGATCGAGCTCAAGCACCCGAGCCCCTACCGTCTCGCCCTCGAGGACCGCGTCCTCGAGGTACTCCGGGAGCGCGGCTGGGAGCCCGAGGCATCGCGCGCGGGCAACGTCCGCGTGAGCTTCATGAGCTTCGATGCCGAGGCGGTCGAATACCTCCTCAAGACCGTGCCCCCGCGGCACGTGTGCATGCTCGTGGACGACATCTCGGTCGAGGAGGTCAGGGAGTCCACGGCTCTCGGCGCACTCACCGGGGGCGCCGTGGCGAACGTGCTCCGGGCGGCGCAGCTCGACGCCGAGGCCATCCTCGACGAGTCGCGCGTGGGACTCGCAGGCCCCGGCATCGCGTACGTGCGGGACCACCCGAAGCGCGTGCGGTCGTGGCTTGAAGCGGGCCTCACGTTCCGCGTCTGGACCGTCGACTCGCCCGAGGACGTAGAGCACTGCCTCTCAGTGGGCATCCAGGAGATCACGACGAACCGGCCCGCGGAGGTGCTTGCGCAGCTGGGTGCGGCGCGTGGCTGACGTGGAACCGGCCCCGCCGACGGACGGGGACGCGGGAGGGGCGGCCGCCGGGCGCAAGGCTGGTGGCAGCGGTGCAGCGCACGACGCCGGCGCTTCGGTCCCGCTGCGGCGCTCGCCGGGGGCACGGATCGGCGCCTCGATCGCCGTGGCCACGGGGCTCTACGGTGTCTCCTTCGGTGCCCTCGGAGTGGCCTCCGGGCTCGATGTGCTCCAGACGATCGCCCTGAGCCTGCTCATGTTCACCGGCGGATCGCAGTTCGCCTTCATCGGCGTGATCGCCGGCGGGGGCTCGGGTGCGGCGGCGACCGCCGCGGCCACCCTGCTCGGCGTCCGCAACGCCGTGTACGGCATGCAGCTCAACGCCATGTTCCGCCCACGGGGCTGGCGCCGTTTCGTGGCGCCCCAGTTCACCATCGACGAGTCCACGGCCACCGCAGTGGGCCAGGACTCCCTCGTGGAGCGCCGCCGCGGCTTTTGGGTGGCTGGCGTCGGCGTCTTCGTGCTGTGGAACCTCTTCACGGCTGTCGGGGCGCTCGCGGGCAATGCGCTCGGGGATCCCAAGCAGTGGGGTCTTGACGGTGCGGCCGTCGCGGCGTTCCTCGGCCTGCTCTGGCCGCGGCTCAAGGGGCGCGAGCCGTGGGCCATCGCGGTCGTGTGCGCGCTCGCGACCGTCCTCGCGGTGCCGCTCGTCCCGCCCGGCGTTCCGATCCTCGTGGCCGCCCTCGTGGCTGCCGTCCTCGGGTGGGTGAGCCACGCCCGGGCGGAGGCTGGCAGGCGTGCGGCGGGGGCCGGCGTCGAGGGCCTCGGCCCGGATCTCGACCCCTACGAGCGCGGGGGCCACCGGCACGAAGGGGAGGATCGGCCATGACCCTGTGGTGGTGGATCATCATTGCGTGCGCCGCGGCGTACGCGCTCAAGCTGCTCGGCTATCTGTTGCCGCGCACGTGGATGGACAACGAACGGATGCTGCGCATCGCGGGCACCGTCACGATCGGCCTGCTGGCCTCGCTCACCGCGGTCAACGCGTTCGCGAGCGGCCAGTCGCTCGTGCTGGATGCCCGGTTGGGCGCACTCGGTGCAGCGGCCCTCGCGCTGGTCCTGCGTGCGCCGTTCCTCGTCGTCGTGATCGCCGGGGCCGCGGCTGCTGCTCTCCTGCGCCTCGTCGGCTGGTCCTGAGGGGAGAGCCTCGGGTCCCGTCCTTCCCTACTGCCGCCCGGGCGCGTCAGGCCCCTGCTCGCCATACGGGTTGGGCTGGCCGTAGGGGTTGGGCTGGCCAGACGGGTTGGACTGGCCAGAGCGGTCCGACTGGCCGTACGGGTCCGACTGGCCGTACGGGTCCGACTGGCCGTACGTGTCCGACTGGCCCGGCTGCCGGCTCTGCTCCCCGTACGGGCTCTGCGGTGCGCCGTACGCGGGTGGCTGCTGGCCGTATGGGGCCTGCGGCGTCTGGCCATACGTCTGCTGCCCGTACCCCTGCTGCCCGTACTGCTGCGGCGGCTGTGGCTGGCCCCAGTACTGCTGCTGACGGTAGCCGCCCGGGCCCATGAGGGCACCCTGGCCGAGGTAGCGGGCCTGGCCATAGCCGAGGATCGGGAGGAACACGACCGAGAGGAGCACGAGTCCTACCGTGTAGGCCGAGTCCTTGCCGAACGACTTCGCAAGATCGTTCATGGCGATGATCCCGAGCACGAGCGAGACGATGTTCACCACGGGAATCCAGCTGCACACGATCATGACCCAGAACCACCATGCGGGCCGGCCGATGATCTGGGTGAGAAGGATCCAGTAGTTGTAGACGGGGACGAAGGCCTCCCACGCGGGCCTGCCTGCCTTCGTGAAGATGCCCATCCAGAGGAGGCCCATGATTGCGAAGCCGACGACGGTGCCGATCAGGCCGAACATGATTCCGAGTCCCGCGGCAGCTCCGGGGGAGGTCCCGTAGGCCGTCGACGCGACGACAGAGAGCGAGGTCATGCTTCGACGCTAGCGGGATTCGGCCCTCGCCGCCATGGGCCCGTGGTCCCTGTGGACAGGATCGCTCAGAGCGGCAGTTCGACCCCGGGAATCGGCTCGAGCGGGGGCAGCGGCCGGTTCTCGCGGTGGGTGCGGATCGCGTCCTCGACGAGGGCCACGTAGCGCTGCCAGGCGAAGGACCCGGGCTCGACCGTGTCCCCGGCGCCGATGAGCATCGCGACGAGGCGCACCATGTCGATCAGCTGCAGTTCCTCCCGCAGGGTGCCCTCCTTCTGCCCGCGCTGCAGGAGCACCCCCATGGACTCGATGAGCTTTCCGGCGAGTCCTACGAGCAGGCCGCGCCGCCCTGCCACCGCGGAGAGCAGATTGTGCTCGTCGTTGGCCACCTGCATCACGGCGTTGAGTACCTCCACGAGCCCGGCGGCGGCGTCGGGATTCTCGAGGGCCATCTCGGCCACGGGGTCGACCTTGACCTTGATCTGCCGCTCGACCGCGGCGAGGACCAGTTCGTCCTTGTCCGCGAAGTTCCGGAACAGGGTCGCTGGGCCGACCCCGGCCTTGTCGGCCACGGTTTTGAGGGACACGTTCGGCCCCTCCTCGCGGAAGCAGTCGAGCGCCGCCGTGATGATCTTCTCGATGTTGCGCGCCGCGTCGGCACGCATAGGCTTGCGCCACGCTCGTTCCTGCTGCATGTTTCCACAGTACGACTGAGAGTTCCGGTGTCGCCTATGTGACGCTCTGCTCTCGCAGACGCCGCACGACGGCGGGTGGCAGACTGGGCGCATGATCGTCGCCTTCTCCGTGTCCCCCTCAGGTTCCTCGTCCAGCGATTCGGTGCATGAGGCCGTGGCCGCGGCGGTGCGGGTGGTGCGCGAATCGGGCCTGCCGAACCACACGAGCTCGATGTTCACCGAGATCGAGGGGGAATGGGATGAGGTGATGGACGTGGTCAAGCGCGCCACCGAGGCCGTGGGCCGCTATGGGACCCGCGTGTCCCTTGTACTCAAGGCCGACATCCGCCCGGGCCACACCGGCGAGCTCACGGGCAAGGTCGAGCGGCTCGAGGCCGCCATCGACCGTCAGGCCGGAGGCGAGAACTCGGCCCAGTAGCCGCGCCGCCGGCCGGGTGCCAGACTGGCGCCATGATCGAGCACGTCGCGCACCCCGAGTGGATCGATGTCGAACGGTGGCTCACCGAGACGGTGGTCAAGCCGGGCCCAGAGCATGAGCGGGCCCTCACCACGGCTCAAGAGCGGGGCATGCCGCCCATCGAGGTCCAGCCCACCTCGGGCAAGCTCCTGAGCCTCCTCGTGAAGATCTCCGGCGCACGCCGTGTCCTCGAGATCGGCACGCTCGCCGGGTTCAGCAGCATCTGGATGGGGCAGGCCCTCCCGGAGGGGGGCCACCTCGACACCTGCGAGTACCTGCCCGAGCACGCAGCCATTGCCCGGGAGAACCTGGCCGAGGCCGGTCTGCAGGACAGGGTCACCGTCCACGTCGGGCCGGCCCTCGACACGCTCGCGACCCTCACCGGCCCGTACGACCTCGTCTTCATCGACGCGGACAAGCAGAACAACTCCCATTACCTCCAGTGGGCCGTCAGACTCGGGCGGCCTGGCACCGTCGTCGTGCTCGACAACGCCGTGTGGGAGGGGGCGCTTCTCGAGCCCGAGCGCGACCCCGCCAACGCGCCCTCGATCGTCGAGTCCCTCGAACTCCTCGGCGGTCCGCTCTTCGACGCGACCGTGGTGCAGACAGCCGGCTCCAAGGGCTGGGATGGCTTCGCGCTGGCCATCGTGAGGTAGCGGCCGGTGCAGGACTTCGAGATCGCCGACGCCGTCCCGGCGGACGCGGAGGCCATCCTCGCCGTCAAGGACGCCTGCTGGCGCGAGGCGTACGCGCACCTCCTCCCACCGGAGTTCCTCGCCCACGGCCTCGGCGGCGACCCGCAGCGCACCGAGCGCTGGCGCCAGCTTCTCGCGCACGACGCCGCCGGGCGCTTCGCGCTGGTGCGTCGCCGAGGCAGGGTGGTCGGCTTCGCCGGCGCGGGTCCGGCCCGGGCCGAGGACGATCCGCCTAGGGTAGACGATCTGCGCGAGCTGTACACGGCCTACGTCCTCACGGAGATGTACGGCACGGGTGCGGCCCGCGCCGTCGTCGACCGCGTCCTCGGGCGCGGCCCCGCAATCCTCTGGGTGTTCGAGGACAACCCACGTGCCCGGGCGTTCTACGCCAAGCTCGGCTTCGCCCCCGACGGCGCAGGCAAGCTCGACGAGATCGGCGGCCGGCGGCTGTCGGAGATCCGACTGGCCCGGCAGATGCCGCCGGAGAAGGTGTAAGAAGGAGAGCATGAAGGCCCTCGTGTACCACGGCCCCCATCGGAAGTCGTGGGAGGACGTCCCTGACCCGGTGCTGCAGGCGCCCACGGACGTGATCGTGCGCATCGAGGCAACCACGGTCTCCGGCACAGACCTGCACATCCTCACAGGGGATGCGCAGTCCGTCGCCGAGGGCCGGATCCTTGGGCACGAGGGCGTCGGCGTGGTCACGGAGGCCGGGCCGGAGTGCCGGCGGGTGCGGGTCGGGGACCGCGTCATCGTCTCCTCGATCACCAAGTGCATGGGCTGCGACTCGTGCCTCTCCGGCCTCACCTCCTACTGCGAGACCCTCGGGGGAATCGGCTGGGTGTTCGGGCACCTCCTCGACGGGACGCAGGCCGAGTACGTTCGGGTGCCGTTTGCCGACAACGCGCTGGTCCCCCTGCCCGAGGGCATGACCGCCGAGCAGGGCGCCGTGCTCAGCGACATCCTGCCCACCGGGTACGAGATCGGGGTCCTCTACGGCGGGATCGGCGAGGGGGACGAGGTCGCCGTCATCGGCGCCGGTCCGGCGGGCCTGGCCTCGATCATGACGGCGGCGACGCTCGGCGCGCAGCACATCATCGCCGTCGACCGCAACGAGTACCGCCTCGAGAAGGCGCGCACATGCGGCGCAACCGACGCCGTGACGGTTGCTGACGGCGTGGACATCGGGGCGGAGGTCAAGGCGCGCAGCCGCGATGGCCTCGGGGTGGACGTAGCCATCGAGACGGTGGGCCTTCCGCGGACCTACGCCGAGGCGCTCGCGTCGATCCGCCCGGGCGGCCGCGTGGCCAACGCGGGCGTCCACGGCAAGCCGGTCTCGTTCCCGCCGGACCGCGACTGGGTCCGCAACATCACCGCAATGACAGGGCTGGACAGCGAGACCGAGGAGCCCGACCTCCTCGAGCGCATCGCCGACCGCGAGATCGACCCCGCCAAGCTCGTCACCCACCGGTTCCCCTTCGACCGGATCCTGGACGCCTACGAGACGTACGGCAATGCGGACGCGCGCCGGGCGATCCGGGTGATCGTCGGGTCGGGGGACTGATGGCGCGCCCACCGGCCAAGGGCCCCTCGGCGCCCCGCGCGGGGATGTACCCGATCAGCACCGGAACCGCCGAGCTCGTTCCGGACGGCGACTCCTCCGACGGCTGGCTCCTGAAGATCAACGGCGTGCAGAGCTCCCACGTGGTGCTCAGCGACCCCCTTCGGCTCGACTTCGAGTACATGCGCTGGATCGTCGCCCTCATCGAGGACCGGTTCGATCCGTCGTCCACCGACCGCCTGCGCGTCCTGCACCAGGGCGGCGGGGGCTGCTCGATGCCGCGCTACCTCGCGGCACGGTATCCAGGCGCGCGGCAGGTCGTCGTCGAGCTCGACGCGAAGCTCGCCGACTACGTGCGCGAGTGGTTCGACCTCCCCAAGGCGCCGCTCGTGCGCATCCGCGTCGGCGAGGCCCGCGCCGTGACGGAGTCCCTCACGGCCGGCACCCGCGACGTCGTGATCCGTGACGTCTTCGCGGGCGCCAGCACGCCCGATCCGCTTACCACCACAGAGTTCATCACCGCGTCCGGCCGCCTGCTGGGCGCGGGAGGGCTGTTCGTGGCGAATATCGGCAGCGCGCCGGACCATGTCACTGCGCGGATCGAGGCCGCAGCCATCGCCGAAGTCTTCCCGCACACCGCGATCGTTGCGGACCCCGCCATGCTCAAGGGACGCCGCTACGGCAACTTCGTCATCGCGGGAAGCACGACGCCGGTCCTCGCCTCGCCTGCCCTGCGTCGCCGCCTGCTCGGCGGAGGACTCCCGGCCCAGTTCTGGGACGACGAGCAGGTGCGGGCGTGGATAGGTGCCTCACGGCCGCGAAGGGACCCGGCGGCGGATGTCGATGCCGAAGATCCTGACCCCCTTCCCTGAGAGGCCTTCCCCGATCCCGCCCGCTAACTGCTCAGGCGGCCGTCGGCGCCATCCCGAGCAGCATGGGCCGCGCGATCTCCATCTGCTCCTGGAGCGCCCCGGCCACGGCCGCTACGGCTGGCTGCCGGTAGGAGTCCGGGCGCAGCACCATCCAGTAGGGGAGCTGTTCCCGGAAGTAGTCGGGCAGGAGCCGCACGAGGTCCTCGTGCCGGTCCGCCATGAAGCAGGGCAGGAAGCCGATCCCCGCCCCGGCCCGGGTCGCCTCGACGTGCACGAACACGTTGGTCGACGTCAGGCCGTCCCGCATCTCGGGCGCGAGGCGGCGCGGCGCGTCGAGGTCGTCGATCTGGAGCATCGAGTCGACGAAGTACACGAGGCCGTGGCGGGCGAGCTCCTCGGGCGTCTGCGGAGTTCCGTGCCGGGCAAGGTAGGCGCGGGAGGCGTACATCCCAAGCGTGTATTCGCCGAGCCGGACCGCGTGGGCGCGGTGGACCTGAGGCTCGCCTTCCACGACGACCTCGAGGTCCACGCCGGAACGCTGCTGGAGGGCACGCCGGGTCACGGTGACGAGTTCGACGATGAGGCCTGGGTGCTCGGCCCGCAGCCGGGCCACCGCGGGAGAGGCGATGTAGGCGCTGAAGCCGTCCGTCGCCGTCATGCGCACCACCCCGGTGATGGGGTCCTCCCCGCCGGGACCTAAGCGTCCCACTGCGTCGGCGACCTGGGCCGCGATGCCCACGGCCCGTTCGCCGAGCGGGGTGAGCTCCCAGCCGCCCGCGGCGCGGGCCAGCACGCGGCCGCCGAGGGACTTCTCGAGGGCCGCGATTTTGCGCGCCACCGTGGTGTGGTTCAGGCCCAGGCTCTCGCCCGCCGTCGTGAACTTCCCTGAGCGGGACACCTCCAGGAGCACGAGGAGGAGATCGGGGGAGGGCTGGGCCGACATCATGGGAACACTCTACGGGTCTATCTGCAAATCTGCACAGGATCAGTGCCGGATTGATCATTGAAGGCGCAGTCCTGCGCAAGGAATACTCGTCGGGACATGTGATGGGCGCCATACAGTGAAGACGCCCGCGAGGCTTCGAATGTGAGCCGTGTCAGTGACGACACCCAGGAGGCACCCCTATGAGCGTTAGTCAGCGCTCCGCCGGCAGCACCGATCAACCACTGCTCAAGAAGATCGTCTCGGCCTCGATGGCCGGCACGGTGGTCGAGTGGTACGACTTCTTCCTCTACGCGACCGCGTCCACGATCGTGTTCAACAAGATCCTCCTGCCCAAGATGGGCAACGAGTACGACGCGATCATCGCCGCGTTCCTCACCTACGCGGTCGGCTTCGTGGCCCGGCCACTCGGCGGCATCGTGTTCGGTCAGATGGGCGACAGGATCGGCCGCAAGCGGACGCTCCAGATCACGATCGTGCTCATCGGCGTGGCGACCGTCCTCATGGGCTGCCTGCCCACGTACGGGCAGATCGGCGTCTGGGCGCCAATCCTGCTCGTCGTGCTCCGCTTCGTCCAGGGCCTCGCCCTCGGCGGGGAGTGGGGCGGGGCCGTCCTGCTCGTGGCCGAGCACGCCCCGGACAGGGAGCGCGCCTTCTGGGCGTCATGGCCGCAGGCCGCGGTGCCGGTGGGCAACCTCCTCGC
Organism: Sinomonas cellulolyticus; assembly: GCF_014656475.1. Lineage (GTDB taxonomy): Bacteria > Actinomycetota > Actinomycetes > Actinomycetales > Micrococcaceae > Sinomonas > Sinomonas cellulolyticus. Next base: position 372,111 of record NZ_BNCM01000002.1, on the reverse strand, counting down.
CACGGCGGTGCTGTGGATCATGACCACGACCCTCTCCAACGACGCCTTCCTCGCATGGGGCTGGCGCGTGGCGTTCTGGCTCTCCGCGATCGTGGTCCTCGTGGGCTACTACATCCGCACCAAGATCGACGAGGCGCCCATCTTCCAGGCGGCCAAGGCCGACCTCGAATCGGAGAAGGCCGCCGGGTACGGCGTCCTCGAGGTGCTCAAGCGCTACCCCAAGGGCGTGCTCGTGGGCATGGGACTGCGCTTCGCGGAGAACATCCTGTACTACCTCGTCGTGACGTTCTCGATCGTCTACCTCGGCACGGGCCTGAAGATGAACACGGCCTCGATCCTCGGCGTCATCGCGATCGCCCACCTCTGCCACTTCGCCATAATCCCGGTCGTGGGCCGCTTCGCTGACCGCATCGGCCGCCGGCCGGTCTACCTTGCCGGAGCAATCCTCGGCGGGACCTGGGGCTTCTGGGCCTTCCCGGCCTTCGGCACCAAGAACACCTTCGTGATCCTGCTGACCATCATCGTGGGCCTTGCCTTCCACTCGCTCATGTACGCCGGCCAGCCGGCGATCATGGCGGAGATGTTCCCGACCCGCATGCGCTACTCGGGCGTCTCCATCTCCTACCAGGTCACCTCCATCGTGGCCGGGTCGCTGGCTCCGGTCTTCGCGACCGAGTGGCTCAAGGCAACCGGCTCCTGGTGGCCCACTGCGGTGTACCTCGCCGCGGCCGGCGTGATCACGCTCATCGCGGTCCTCGCCCTGCGGGAGACCAAGGGCACCTCCCTCCACGCGCTTGATGCCGCCGACGCGGCGAAGTACCTTGGTGCCTCTGAGTCGGAGGTCCGGGCATGAGCATCGAAGGGCGCAAGGCGGTCGTCACCGGCGGCGCTGCGGGCATCGGCGCCGCCGTGGCGCGCGGCCTCGCAGACCGGGGAGCGCACGTGGTGGTTGCGGACCTCGACGGCGACGCCGCCGAGAAGCTCGCCGGCGAACTCGGCGGCAGCGCGTGGGCCGTGGACCTCCTCGACACCGCGGCACTCGAGGACCTGCGCCTCGACTGCGACATCCTCGTCAACAATGCCGGGATCCAGAAGGTCGCGCCGATCCAGGACTACCACCCCGAGGCGTTCCGCCGCATCCAGCGGCTCATGGTCGAGGCCCCGTTCCTCCTGATCCGATCGGCCCTCCCGCACATGTACGAGAAGGGCTGGGGGCGCGTGATCAACCTGAGCTCCGTGCACGGTATCCGGGCCTCGGCCTTCAAGAGCGCCTACGTCACGGCCAAGCACGCGCTCGAGGGCCTCTCGAAGGTCACGGCCCTCGAGGGTGCCGAGCACGGCGTCACCTCCAACTGCATCAACCCCGGGTACGTCCGCACGGCCCTCGTGCAGAAGCAGATCAAGGACCAGGCCGCCACGCACGGCATCCCCGAGTCCGAGGTCCTCGACAAGGTGATGCTCACCGAGATGGCCATCAAGCGGCTCGTCGAGCCCGCCGAGGTCGCCTCACTCGCCTGCTGGCTCGCCTCGGACGATGCCGGCATGGTCACCGGCGCGAGCTACACGATCGACGGCGGCTGGTCCGCCCGGTAGGCCGCCCGACGGGTATCAAACTGCACAAGCCAGCGCTGGTTCCGGCCCCAAGGGGGTCTGGACCGGCGCTGGCTTGTGCAGTTCTGAACGGGGATCTTCCGGGCACTCATCCAGACCGCGCCGTGTCTGGTATCCCGGACGCCGTGCGCAGGACAACGGGTGCGCACGCGGCGCCGTACGCGCCACACTGGGGTGGTCCGGTATTGCAGACGCCGGCCGCGCTGGAAGGCGCGAGAAACGGAAGGAACCCCGATGTCCGCCGCACCCGCTGCCGTGCGCGAGAAGTCCAAGGTGCCCGCCGCGGAGAGCACGCTGCGCATCCTGCGGCTGCTCGCCTCGCGGCGCGGCCCACAGCCTGCGTCCGCGATCGCGGCACAGCTTGGGCTGCCGCGCTCCACCGTGTACCACCTCCTGGCCGTGATGGAGGAGAACGGGTTCGTGATGCACTTGGCGGAGGAGCAGCGGTTCGGCCTCGGGATCGCGGCCTTCGAGCTCTCGAGCGCGTACTCCCGGCAGGAGCCGCTCTCCCGGCTCGGCCGCCCGGTGCTGGCCGCCCTCGTCGACGCCATCGGCGAGAGTGCCCACCTCGCCGTGCTGCACGGGCGGGACGTCTACTACATCGTCGAGGAGCGCGCCAAGAACAGGCCCTCGCTCGTGACGGATGTGGGAGTCCGCCTGCCGAGCCACCTCACCGCGAGCGGCCGGGCCATCCTCGCCGCGCTGCCCAAGTCGCAGGTCCGGGCGCTGTACCCGAACGCCGCCGCGTTCACCGCGCGTACCGAGGAGGGCGAGCAGATCCGCTCCTATTCGGCGCTGCAGTCCGAGCTGGACCAAGTGCGGCAGCGCGGCTACGCGACCGAGGACGGCGAGGTCACCGGCGGCCTCGCCTCCGTGGCCGCCGCGGTGCTGGACCACGCGGGGTGGCCGGCCGCCGCGGTGGCGGTGACCTTCGAGGGCGGCCGCGTGCCGGAGCAGCGGCGCGAGGAGCTCTCGAAGCGCGTCGCGAAGACGGCGGCGGAGCTCGCCACCCGCATCTACGGGCGGGCGTAGCGGGACGCCGCGGAACGCCGTCGTGCACCGGCTGGTGCGGCCGCACGGCTGCCGGCGTATGGTGTGGATCACAGTGATGCCCGCCTGCCGCACCGGTTGCCCCGCGGAGCATCCGGAAGGGCGCGCATGCCGACCAGCGGAGGCGGTGCCGAGCGCCCGCGCCGCCTCACGTGGCGCCGGGCGCTCCTTGCCGTGTGCATCGTGCTGGTCCTCGTGGTCGTCGGCGGGGCCGTCTACGTGACCCAGCTGGCCGCGAGGTTCAACTCCAACGTCCACCGTTCTGATGCCCTCGCCCGCGCGGCCACGGAGCAGGCGGCGAGCCCCTCGCCGTCGGCCGTGGTCCCGAAGCTGGCCAAGGACACCAACATCCTCATCATGGGCCTCGACTCCCGCCTCGACGAGAACGGCCAGCCGCTTCCCCAGGACATCCAGAACGCCCTGCATGCCGGAGACGACTCGGTCGGCTTCTACAACGCGAACGTGCTCATGCTCGTGCACATCCCGGCGGACGGCTCGAAGTCCACGGCGATCTCGATCCCCCGCGACGACTACGTCGAGACGGCCGGCTTCCCGGGCGCCGGGTTCATGGCCAAGGTCAAGGAGGCCTACAGCTACGGGTTCGCCGTCGAGCAGCAGACGCTCCTCGATCAGGGCAAGCCCAACGACGACGCGACCTACCAGAGCGCCCGGGACGCCGGTCGCGCCGCCGAGATCGCCACCGTCTCCCGATTCCTCGGAGGTGTGCAGATCGACCACTTCGTCGAGGTCACGATGGTGGCGTTCTACGAGGTGGCGCTCGCGATCCAGCCGATCACGGTGTGCGTCCTGAGGGACACGCAGGACACCTTCTCGGGTGCCGACTTCAAGGCCGGTGTGCAGCAGATCGATGCGCAGCAGGCCATGGCGTTCGTCCGCCAGCGCCGCGACACCTCGGACCCGACCTATGACTTCACGGATCTGGACCGCTCCCGCCGCCAGCAGGCGTTCATCGTCTCAGTCCTGCACCAGCTCAAGCAGGCCGGGACCTTCACCAACCTGCCGAAGATGGAGGCGGTGCTGGACGCGGTCAGCAAGAACATGGCCGTGGACCGCGGACTGGACCTCCTGCAGCTCGCCCAGCAGGCCAACTCGCTCACGGGCGGGAACATCTCCTTCACCACTCTGCCCATCCTCGGATTCGGCACCTCTCCGGAGGGTGCCTCGATCAACCTCGTCGACCTCGCCCAGATCCAGGGGATGGTCCGCGACCTCCTCGCCCCCGCTCCGGCACCCACGACGGCGCCGTCCCCGACTCTCGCGGGCGCCTCGCCGGCCCCCGTCTCACCGACCGCCGCCCCGACGTCGTCCGAGGACTCGTCCCAGGGCACCGGCGGAGCGGCCGCCACGGCGGACGGCACCCCGCAGCCCGCAACGCCCACGCCGAGCCCGGCCCCGACCTACACCACTTGGGAAGGGGCCCTTCAGGGCGGCGCCGTCCCGTGTGTCAAGTAGCGGCGCCGTCTGCGCAGGGGGACCGTTGTCCGCGTCCTCGGCGCGTCTGGAATCCCGGACACCACCCTCTCTGGGGCCCTGTCTTCGGGGTCATCGCCGCGGTGTCATAGATACAGCAGGCCGGCCAGATGCCGCCACACCATCCACCAGACGCCCACACCATCACGACGCAGGAGTCACGATGACCACCACCGAACACAGCCGGCCGGCCCCGGCACCCAAGGCCGACTTCACTACCGGCGCCCGCCCGGTCCGCGCCCCCCGCGGCACCGAGATCTCGGCCAAGTCGTGGCAGACCGAGGCGCCCCTGCGCATGCTCATGAACAACCTCGACCCGGAGGTCGCCGAGCGTCCGGACGAGCTCGTGGTCTACGGCGGCACGGGCCGCGCGGCCCGGTCGTGGAAGGCGTTCGACGCAATCGTCGCCACCCTCAAGGACATGGACGACGACGAGACCCTCCTCGTGCAGTCCGGCAAGCCGGTCGGCGTCTTCCGCACGAACAGGTGGGCGCCGCGCGTGCTCATCGCCAACTCGAACCTCGTGGGCGACTGGGCCACCTGGCCCGAGTTCCGCCGCCTCGAGGCCGAGGGCCTGACGATGTACGGCCAGATGACCGCCGGCTCGTGGATCTACATCGGCACCCAGGGCATTCTGCAGGGCACGTACGAGACGTTTGCGGCGGTCGGCCGCAAGCTCCTCGCCGAAGGCCGCCACCCGGCCCCGCCCGCGGAGGGCTCCGCGGCGGAGGGCCCCCTCGCGGGCACCCTCACCCTCACCGGAGGCTGCGGCGGAATGGGCGGCGCCCAGCCCCTCGCCGTCACCCTCAACGACGGCGCGTGCCTCATTGTGGACGTCGACGAGAGCCGCCTGCGCCGCCGGGTCGGCAAGCGCTACCTCGACGAGGTCGAGACGGACCTCGACGCCGCCATCGCCAAGGTTCTGGCCGCGAAGGAGGAGCGCCGCGGGTGGTCCGTGGGCTACGTGGGCAACGCGGCCGAGGTCTTCCCCGAGATCCTGCGCCGCCACAAGGCCGGTGAGCTCACGGTGGACGTCGTGACAGACCAGACCTCCGCGCATGACCCGCTGAGCTACCTGCCCCCCGAGTACACCGTGGAGCAGTGGAAGCCCGAGGCCGAGGCCGATCCTGAGGGCTTCACCAAGAAGTCCCAGAACGCGATGGCCCGCCACGTCCAGGCGATGGTCGAGTTCCAGGACGCCGGCGCCGAGGTCTTCGACTACGGCAACTCGATCCGCGACGAGGCCCGCAAGGGCGGCTACGAGCGCGCGTTCGCCTTCCCCGGCTTCGTCCCCGCCTACATCCGCCCGCTGTTCTGCGAGGGCCTCGGCCCGTTCCGCTGGGTGGCCCTGTCCGGGCACCCGGAGGACATCAGGGTCACCGACGAGGCCATCAAGGAGCTCTTCCCGGAGAACAAGCACCTGCACAAGTGGCTCGACGCCGCCGAGGAACGCGTGGAGTTCGAGGGACTTCCGGCCCGCATCTGCTGGCTCGGCTACGGCGAACGCCACAAGGCCGGCCTGCTGTTCAACAGGCTCGTGGCCGAGGGCAGGGTCAAGGCGCCGATCGTGATCGGCCGCGACCACCTCGACTCCGGCTCCGTGGCCTCCCCGTACCGCGAGACCGAGGCCATGAAGGACGGCTCGGACGCGATCGCCGACTGGCCGCTCCTGAACGCCCTCACCGCGGCGTCCTCGGGTGCCACCTGGGTCTCGATCCACCACGGCGGCGGTGTCGGAATCGGCCGCTCCATCCACGCCGGCCAGGTCTCCGTGGCGGACGGCACCGAGCTGGCCGCCGCGAAGCTGACCGCCCTCCTCACCAATGACCCGGGCATGGGCGTGATCCGCCATGTCGACGCCGGCTACGAGCGCGCCGTCGAGGTTGCCGCCGAACGCGGCGTGAAGATCCCCATGCAGAACGTGAAGTAAGGACGACGACGATGACCCTCGCCGCAACCGAGACCCACCTCCCCACCGAGGTCACCCTCTCCACGCACGGCCTCACCGCCGAGGACGTCGTGGCCGTAGCCCGCCACGGCGCCAAGGTCGCGATCGCTCCCGAGGCCCTCGCCGAGGTGGCGCGCGTCCGCGCCCACGTCGAGGCGCTCGCCGCCTCTGAGACCCCGGCCTACGGCATCTCGACCGGCTTCGGGGCCCTCGCGAACCTGCACATCCCGCAGGAGAAGCGCACGCAGCTGCAGAAGTCGCTCATCCGATCGCACGCCGCGGGGATGGGCCCGGCGGTCGAGACCGAGGTGGCCCGCGCCCTCATGCTCCTGCGGGCCAAGACCCTCGCCTCGGGCCGCACGGGCGTGCGCCCGGTGGTCCTCGAGACGTTCGTCGCGTTCCTCAACACGGGCATCACCCCCGTGATCCGCGAGTTCGGCTCCCTGGGCTGCTCCGGGGACCTCGCGCCGCTCTCCCACGTGGCCCTCGTGCTCATGGGCGAGGGGGAGGCGTTCGGGCCCGACGGCGAGCGGTTCGGCGGCGCGGGCGAGCGTCCCGTCGCGGAGCTGCTCGCCGAGCACGGGATCGAGCCGATCGTCTTGGCGGAGAAGGAGGGACTGGCCCTCGTCAACGGCACCGAGGGCATGCTCGGCATGCTGCTCATGGCCCTCGCGGACCTGCGCCAGCTGGTCACGACGGCAGACGTCACCGCAGCCCTGTCCGTGGACGGCCTCATGGGCACCGACCAAGTGTTCCTGCCCGAGCTGCACGCCCCGCTGCGGCCGCACCCGGGGCAGGCGGATTCCGCGGCGAACATGCTCGCCGTGCTTGCCGGCTCGAAGATCGTCGAGTCCCACAAGGTCGGCGACAACCGGGTCCAGGACGCCTACTCGCTGCGCTGTGCCCCGCAGGTGGCAGGTGCCGTCCGCGACACGATCGCCCACGCCGAGACGGTCGCGTCCCGTGAGCTGGACGCCGCGATCGACAACCCGGTGGTCCTGCCGGACGGCAGGGTATCCTCGAACGGCAACTTCCACGGCGCCCCCGTCGCGTACGTGCTGGACTTCCTCGCGATCGCCGTGGCGGACCTCGCCTCGATGGCCGAGCGGCGCACGGACCGCATGCTGGACCCGGCCCGCTCGCACGGCCTCCCGGCGTTCCTCGCCCACGATCCGGGCGTGGACTCCGGGCTGATGATCGCCCAGTACACGCAGGCCGGGCTCGTCTCGGACTGCAAGCGCCTGGCCGTCCCGGCCTCGGTGGACTCGATCCCGAGCTCCGCGATGCAGGAGGACCACGTGTCCATGGGCTGGCACGCGGCGCGCAAGCTCCGCAAGGCCGTGGAGAACCTCCGGCGTGTCCTCGCGATCGAGCTCGTCACGGCGGCCCGCGCGATCGACATCCGCACTGAGGCGTCCGACGGCGCGCTGGTCCCGGGTCCGGGCGGCGCGGCGGCCATCGAGGTGCTCCGCCGGGCGGTCCCGGGGCCGGGCACGGACCGCTTCATGTCCCCGGAGCTCGAGGCCGCCGACCGCGTCCTCGCGGAGGGCGAGTTGGTCGCGGCGGTGAGTGCCGCCGTCGGCGGTCTCCGCTGACCCTTGCACCGTCCCGGTGCGCGTCCTGTCGGACTGCACAACGGTTGTGGCCAAGGGTGGTCAGACCCTACATAGCGGCGCGCCGTGGAAGCCGATAGAAAGGGGTGTCCGGCCTCACAGGGCCGACACTGAGGGCATCGGGCGCTGGTCGCCGACAACCCATACGACACCATGACAACGGTCTACACAAAGGAGTGGAGAGCAATGAAGGCACGCGGAGCGGTACTGACTCGACGGGGCGCATACCAGGCACCGGTGGAGAACTGGACGCAGCTCGCCGTGGGCGAAGTCGTCGAAGTGGTGAGGCACGCCCAGGTCGTGGCCCGCGGGACTGTCGAGGAGGTGTCGCTCAGCGGCAACGTCCTGTGGCTCGTGGCCGGAGCGCATGACCGCCAGCTGTGCCTCAAGTCGGATGGGGTGATCGTCCGCCGCGGCTGAGCCACCGCTCGCCGCAGCGGCTGCCTCGGGAGAGGCTCGCAACGCAGGAGGCCCGCACCCGCCGGTGCGGGCCTCCTGGCGTTCCAAGTCTGGAGAGGGTCAGGAGCCCTGCCCCGTGAACGTGGTCCAGAGACCGACGGCCCCGGCCGCGGCCATGATCGCCGCCGTGCCCCAGCCGATGGTGGCCGCCACCTTCCCGTTGGCGTACGCGCCCATGAGCTTGCGGTCACCCGAGACGAGCATCGTCACGATCAGGAACGGCGCCGCGGCAATGCCGTTGATGATGGCGACGAACACCAGGAGGCCGACGGGGTCGTCCAGCGCGAGGGCGAGGAGGACGCCGCCCACGATTCCGGCGGCGAGAAGACTGTAGAAGACCCTCGCGTTGCGGGGGCTGCGGTCGAAGCCCCATCGGGTGCCGAGCAGGCCTGCCAGCCCCACGGAGGCGGAGCCGGCCAGGACGGGGATGGCCAGGAAGCCAGTGGCAATGAACCCGATGGAGAACAGGGCCTTCGCGGCGGGGCCGGCGACGGGCTCGAGGGCCTTGGCCGCATCCGCCGCGCTCGTGATCTGGGCGCCGTTCTGGCCGAGGGTGGCCGCGCTGGCGGCCATGATGGCGAACATCACGAGCACCGAGAAGGCCATGCCGGTGAAGACGTCCGTGCGCGCCGCCCGGAGCTTCTGGCGCGCCAGGCTGTCGTTCCTGTCCGGAAGAGCGACGGGCCGGGGGCCGCCGATCTCCTCGGCGCGCATCTCCTCGACCCTGTGGGCTGACTGCCAGAAGAAGAGGTAGGGCGAGATGGTTGTGCCCAGGACGGCGACGAGGAGGCCGAGGTAGTCCCAGCTCCACTGGAACTGCAGGCCCATGAGGCCCGCGAGGAGGTCTGGCCAGTCCACGTCGGCGACGAACAGGACCCCGACGTAGGCCAGCAGGGCCAGGCAGAGCCACTTGAAGACCCTCGCGATGGCTTGGAAGGAACCCGTCACGAGGGTCAGGCCGATGACTGCGCCGGCCACGGCTGCCCAGAGGTGGTCGGGCCCGGCGCCGAGGAGTTCCATCCCCTGCCCGATGGCCATGAGGTCCGCGGCGATGTTCAGTGTGTTGGCTACCAGCAGGGCCACCACCAGGATCCCGATGACGATCCGTGGCTTGCGGGAGAACTTGCGGCGGATGAGTCCGCCCAGGCTCTCCCCGGTGGCCAGGGCCGTCCTGTCGGAGATCTCCTGCACTGCGATCATCATCGGCAGGGTCACCGGCGCCGCCCACAGCATGCCGTTGCCGAAGCTCGCTCCTGCCTGTGCATAGGTCGCGACTCCGGAAGGATCATCGTCGGCTGCCCCGTGACCAGGCCCGGGCCGAGCTGGCGCAGGTATCGACGGAGGCGGCCTTCCTGCACAGCCTCCTGCGGCGCCGCCTTGATGTCGAGGTCCTCGCCGCTGCCGTTTCCGCCTGCCACTGCTGTCCTCCCGTGGATTGGGTCAACCGTCACGTGGTCCGTTTCCCCGGAGCGACGGGGCGCAACCTCCGGGTTTCCCCTGAAGCGAGGGTCAGGGAGCCAATCCGTTTCCCGCTGGCGGGGGAGGGGTAGCGACTTCACCAGCCTCCGAAACGGGCCGGAACGGGAAGGAGGGCGCCGATGCTGACGGTCATGACTGCAGTGGGCGATGCGAGGGTGTTCTCCTCGACGCACTGGATGGGGATCCCGGTGGCACTGCTCGGTGCAGTCTTCCTCGCCTTGGGCACCGTCTACCAGGGCCGCGGCGTCACCGCCGGCGGCCGTCGCGAGACAAGCCTCGGCGCGCTCGCGCGCCGCCCCGCATGGCTCCTGGGGACCCTGATGCTCGGCGCGGCCGTGGTGCTGCAGCTCACGGCCTTGAGGTTCTCCCCGCTGGTGGTGGTGCAGCCCCTCGGTGCGTTCGCCTTGGTCGTCACCGTCCTTGCCCAGATCAGAGCCTCCCTCCGCCCCCCTGGCCCGAGGAAGACCGTGGCCATCCTGCTGTGCGTGGCCGGGATCGGGGCCTTCGTCACCGTGGCGGCGCTTGCCGCCCAGGATGTGCAGATCAGCGACAGGCACCTGCGCACCATCCTGATCGTGCTGGCGTTCGCCGTCGCCGCCGCGCTCGCGCTCACGGTGCGCACCCGACGCCGCCCGAGCGCCGTCCTCGCCACCGTTGGCGCCGGAATCCTCTATGGCTTCGTGGCGACTCTGGCGAAGGCCGTGATCGGCCGCATCGCCCAGGGCGACTTCGCCTGGCTGTCCCTGGCCGGGCTCGCCGGCGTCGCCGTGGCGCTCGTCCTCGGGGCGGGGCTCGTGCAGAAGGCGCACGCCACCGGCAGCGATGAGCTCGTCGTCGCCGGACTGACCGTGGTGGACCCGATGGTGGCGGTCATCCTCGGCATCACCGTCCTCGGAGAGGCCGACACGGCGCCGCCTCTGGCCTTCGCCGGATTCCTCGCTGCCGGTGCCGTGGCAGTTGCGGGCGTCTGGCTCATCGCATCCGGCCCTCAGCGGCGGCACGCACCGGGGCCCGGTCCCACACGGACGAGGCCCGCGTCGGGCCAAACGCCCCCAGGAACGGATCGGACAGCCGAGGCGCCTGAGCCCGCTCCGGGATCGGAGCGCCGGGGCGGGGGCCCACAGTGAGGAGGCCTGCTAGGCCTCCTCAGGCCTCGGACGCCTCGGCCTCGAGGTCCACCACCACGAGCTCCGGCCGCGCGCCGTCGTGCGCTGAGTCCGCGGCCGCTTCGAGGCTCGCGGCAAGATGCCGGCCCACCGGCCCGTGCGGCGTCTTGCGCACTACGAGGGCGAGGGCGCCGGCCTCGGCGGCGTGCCGCGCGAGGGCGCTGGCGGTCGCCGCGTGGTCGCCAACGCTGTGCAGTACGAGGCCGCGCACGTCCGTCCCGTGCGCCGCGAGCCGGTCCACGTGGCCGGACACCGCGGCACGCGCCTCCTCCTCGGTCTCCGGGCTGATCGCGAGCTCCTCGACGATGTCCGTCTCGCGGACGTGGACGATCTCGAGCGGCGCGCCCTCGCGGGCTGCGAGCTCGGCGGCACGGTCCACCATCGACGCGGCCTCGGGGTTGGGCCGCACGGCCACGACGACGGGGCGGCCGGCGGCTGCCCGGCCGAGCGGCTCGAGCGTCGGGAGCACGACGTCGGCCTCCTCCGTGCGCTCGGCCCTCGTCACGAGCTTCGCGCCGGAGGCGAGGACGGGAACGGCCAGCAGGAACGCCGCTGCACCGACCCAGAACGCGACGCTCTGGTTCGTCGCCTCGGCGATCTTGCCCGCTACAAACGGCGCGAGGCCGCCGCCGATGAACCGCACGAACCCGTACGCCGAGGACGCGACGGGCCGCTCCACGGGCGCCACGAGCATGACGGCCTGCGTGGTGAGCGTGTTGTTGATGCCGATGAAGGCCCCGCTGACGATGACTGCGGTGATCACGACGGCCGGCTCGTGGACGCCGACCGCGATGACGGCCATGACGACGGCCAGCCCCACCATATTGGCGTACAGCACGGCGACGGTGCCGAAGCGGCGCTGCAGCCGGGGCGCGAAGAACACGGCGAAGAGGGCCACGAGCACGCCCCAGCCGAAGAAGACGAGCCCGAGCTCGTGCGGGCCGAGCTCCATGGGGTACGGCGCGTAGCCGAGCATGGTGAAGAAGCCCCAGTTGTACAGGAGCGCCACGAGGCCCATGATCAGCAGCCCGCGGTGCTTCAGCGCCGTGAGCGGGGCGCTGAGCTTGGTCCTGACCGCGGGCTTGGGCTGCTGCGGCACGAAAAGGAGCGTCGCGATGAGCGCGATCGCCATGAGCGCCGCGACGCCGTAGAAGGGGCCGCGCCACGAGATGCTGCCCAGCTCGCCGCCCAGCAGCGGGCCGACGGCGATGCCGATCCCGAGCGCCGTCTCGTAGAGGATGATCGCGCCGCCGAAGCCGCCCTTGGCCGAAGCCACGATCACCGCGAGGCTCGTCGCGATGAACAGTGCGTTCCCCAGGCCCCAGCCTGCGCGGAAGCCGATGATCCCGCCGATGGTGTCCGAGGCGCCGGCGAGGGCGGAGAAGACGACGATGAGCACGAGGCCGAGGATGAGCGTCCACTTCGAGCCGATCCGGCTCGAGACCCAGCCCACGCCGAGCATCGCCACGGCCGTCACCACGAGGTAGCTCGTGAACAGGAGCGAGACGTCGCTCGGGCTCGCATGCAGGCCCGTGGCCAGGGCGGGCAGGATCGGGTCGACGAGACCGATGCCCATGAACGAGATGACGCAGGCGAAGGCGACTGCCCACACCGCCTTGGGCTGCTTGAAGGGGCTGACAGGCTTGCCGTGGGTGCTCATGGTTCCTTCCGGTGGGCGCTCTGGCGGGAGCTGTTCGGTTCTGAGGCGACGAGGCGCTCGAGGGCGGGGAGTGCGGCGGCGATCGCGGCCCAATCGGATCGGTCCAGGCCGGCGAGGAGGTCCTGGAGGAACTCGACCCGCTGCGCCCGCCGCGCCTCGAGGACGTCCCGCCCCGCGGCGCTCACGTCGACCAGCACGCTGCGGCGGTCGCCCTCGGGGACTCTGCGGGCGAGGAGCCCCTCGCCCTCGAGCCGCGCGACGAGCTGGGTCATGGCCGGCTGCGAGACGCCCTCGGCGTGGGCGAGGTCGGTGATCCGCAGCGGCCCCTCGTCCCGGAGGCGGGCGAGGGTGCTCGCCGCCGACTGCGAGATCTGGCCGGCGGCGTAGACCGTGCGCAGGCGCCGGACGAGCTGCTCGAGCAGGACGGAGAAGCGCCCGACGAGCTCGGGATCGGACGCGCCTGGAGATTGCATAAGGGGATTATGACATAAGGCACTTATGTGTCGATCGGTATGCTGGCCCCGTGACGATCATCCTGCCCGATGAGCCCGGTCCGGGAGCGGCCGCCGCGGCGTGGCTCGGCGCGGTTCTCTGCGCCGCGCTCGCGGTATGGGCGTGGGCCCGCGCGCACGACGCCGCGCGCCTCCTCCCGCGGCGCCTCGCCTGGCTCGGGACTGCTGCCGCGGCGGCCTCGGCGGCCCTCCTGGGGGTGTCCGTGGCGGCCAGGTCGGCTGGCCCGACATCCTGGGCCGGCACCCCGCTCGCGGTCCTGGCCGCCGCCGCGCTCGTGGTCGCCTGCGCCGCCGTGCGGACCCGGCGCGATGTGCTTGCCGGCTGCGTTCCGGGGCTCTCGGACGCCACGGTGCCCGGCGTCGTCGTGCGTGCCTCGGCGACGTGGCAGCGGGAGGCGTGGGCCGGCGTCGTGCGCTGGCGGCAGGGCCTCCGCGACGCCCCGGAACCCGCGCACCGCCACGGCTCGGGCCGACGGCGCGGCCTCGTGGGGTCGCTCGCGCTGCTCGCGCTCGCGGCGATGCTCGTCAACGGGCTCCTCGGGTACCACGCCGCGGGCGTGGTGGTCAGCCAGTACGCGACCCTCGCGGGACTGAGCCTCCTGCTCGCCTCCACGCCGGGGGTCGTCACGGCGTGGCTCGCGATCGTGCTTGTGAGCGGCCGCCCGAGGATCGGGGCATCGCTGGCCATGGCCGGGGACTACGCGGGGCGCGGCCTCGTGTGCGGGTTCGTGGTGGGGATCGCCGCCTTCGCCCTCGACCGCCTGGCCGAGCAGACGTCCCACCCCGTGTTCGCCGTGTTCCGGGCCACCGAGATGGGCGACTGGCTCACCACCCTCCTCACACTCTCGGCGACCGGGACCATGATCGGCTTTGCGCTCTCGCAGCTGCGCCTGCTGGACCTCGCGTGCCGGGCATGCCGGTATCCCAAGGTCGCGTGGCTCGCGGCGCCGCTCCTGGTCTTCGTGGCGCTGGCGCTGGTCTCGGGCCTCCTCCTCGACCCCCGCCGCATCTACATCGCGCTCGCGGCCGACGTGGTCCGTGGACTCCCGCCCATTCCGTCCTCGGGCCTCACCGACGAGCTTGTCCTGGACGACAGCCGGTATGCCTTCGCCGCGGACCAGACCGGCCCGCTCGCCGCGATCCCGGACCCGCTGTGGCTGGCCGCACTCTGGGCCGCCGCCGCGGCCGCGTTCCTCTGGGGGATGGAGTGGAAGGGCTCCCGCGTGCTAGCCTTCCGGCGATCGTGATCCATGCCGGCGTGATCGACTCCAGGAGGTGAGACCCATGAACGCAGCAACCGCAATGGGTGCTCCCACCGTCCACGATCAGCGCGACTGACGCAGTCGCACCGGGAGCGCCAAGAAGGCACCTCGCGAAAGGCGACTCCCATGGATTCCCACCAGAACACACCCCTCGATGCGCGCCGCACCGCAGGCCCGAACGCCCGCGCCCTCGTCCTCGGCGGCGGCGGCTCCGCAGGCAACGCCTGGGAGATCGGCGTCCTCGCCGGCCTCTTCGATGCGGGCCTCGACGTGACCCACGCCGACCTCATCGTCGGAACCTCCGCCGGGGCGACCGTCGCCGCCCAGACCACCGGCGCGAGCCCTGCCGCGCTCTACGCCGATATCCTCGCTGCCGTTCCCCCGCCGCGGGGCGGCACCCCGGCGGCCGCGCGTCCGGCCGGTTCCCCCCGAGGCCCAGGCGGCCCTGCCGACCACATGGAGCGGACCGGCCGCATCATCGCCGCCGCCCACAGTGCGGCGGACATGCGGCGCCGCATGGGTGCGGCCGCGATCGAGCTGGACGCCGCCTCGGACGGCTCCTGGTCCACCACGTGGCGCGCCACGACCGCGAGCCGGCTGCCCCACGACCGCTGGCCCCAGCAGCTCGTGCGCATCACGGCCGTGGACGCGGGCACCGGGGAGGGGGCGGTGTTCGACCGGCACAGCGGCGTGGACCTCGTCGATGCGGTCGCGGCGAGCACCTCGAGCGGCCTGCCCTACCGGCTCGGCGGGCGGCTCTACATCGACGGCGGCTACCGCCGCAACGAGAACGCGGACCTGGCAGCAGGCTACGTGCGTGTACTGGTGCTCTCGCCGTTCGGCGGCAGGACCCGGCACCCGCTCGAATGGGGCATGCAGCTCGCGGCGCAGGTCGAGGAGCTGCGCGCGGGCGGCAGCGCCGTCCAGACCGTCGTCCCTGATCGCGCCGCCCTCGACGCGTTCGGGGGCAACATGATGAACCTCGCCGCACGGAAGCCGGCGGCACGCGCGGGCTTCGAGCACGGCCGAGCCCTCGGGAAGGAGCTCGCCGCCTTCTGGGACTGAGCGGCCGGGGGCCGGCTACCCCAGGATTGTGTCCACGAGGCGCGCGGCCACCCGTGCCGTGCGCCCGTCCACGTCGAACGTCGGGTTGAGCTCGGCGATGTCCGCGTGGAGCAGCTTCCCGCTCGCGGCGACCCGGCGCACGACGGCGATGATCACCGGCAGCGGCACGCCCACCGCCGCAGGCGCGGACACCCCGGGCGCGGTGGCCGCGGGGAGGACGTCCAGGTCAATGGTCAGGTAGACCGCGTCCAGGTCGGCGAGGAAGTCCTCGACGAACGCCTCGGCCGTCTCGCGTGTCGTGTACTCGTCGAGGAGGTACCGCACGCCGAGCTCGTCCGCGCGGTCAAAGAGCACGCGCGTGTTGTTGGGCCGCGAGATCCCGAGCACGGCGTACTCGAGCGTGCGTCCCTCGGCGGCCTCCGCCCGGGCCATCTGCAGGAATGGGGTGCCGGACGTGGCCCGGTCCCCGTCGCGCAGGTCGAAGTGCGCGTCGAGGTTCAGGACGCCGATCCGCGCCCCGCCCGAGCGTTCGGACCCGGCCACGCCCAAGTAGCCCGCGAACGCGGTCTCGTGGCCCCCGCCCAGGCCCACGGTGAGGGCGCCGGCATCGAGGGCGACGGCCAGGGCTGCGCCGAAGCGTTCCTGCCCGCCCTCGAGGTCTCCGGGGCTGTCGTCGCCGCCTGTCGCCACCGTGACGTCGCCCGCATCGAACACGTCGCGGTCCACGTGGAACGCGAGCGGGCCGAGCGCGGCCCGGATGGCAGCGGGCCCCTCGGCCGCGCCGAGGCGCCCCCGGTTGCGCCGCACCCCCTCCTCGGAGCGGAAGCCGAGCAGCACCGCGGGCGCCGGGCGCGCGCCGTCGTGCGCAGCCCGAACCGACGCGGCGAGCTCCTCCGCCGAGTGCGGCCGCACCGCCTGCCACCAGCGGCGGTGTTCCGGGGAGTCCCCGTCGTTGCGGCCCGACCAGAGGCCGCACGGAATGTCGACAGTCAGGGGTGCCGCTTCGCTCATCCCCCCAGCACACCGCATCCGCCCGGCGTGGCGCCAGAGGCCACACCGGCCTGTGTCCGGCACTCCGGACGGGCCCGTCAGGAGTTTCCCCCGCCCCCTCCCCTTGGCGCGGCCCGAGGGGCAGGATAGGGGCAACGCAGCGCCGGTTCGGGGCAGAAGACGCCAGGAGGAACCCATGTCAGGCAAAGGGACCAATGGTACGGCGAAGGGGTCGGGCCCGGACGCGGTGAGGCGGTCAGAGCTGATCCGCAACGTGGCCCTCGTGGGCCACTCCGGCGCCGGGAAGACCATCCTGCTCGAGGCGATCCTCGCCTCCACGGGAGCCATCACCCGAATGGGTACGATCGCGGATGGCACCACCGTGAGCGATTCCGACCCTGCCGCCGTGCACCAGCAGCGCTCCGTGGCCCTCTCCCTCGCTCCGGTCATGTCCGGGGAGGTCAAGGTCAACCTCCTCGACACCCCCGGCTACGCCGACTTCGTGGGCGAGCTGCGTGCGGGCCTGCGCGCGGCGGACGGGGCGCTGTTCGTCGTCTCGGCCGCCGAGGACATCGATGCGGCGACGGTGGCCCTGTGGAACGAGTGCGAGCGCGTGGGGATGCCGCGCGCCGTCGTGCTCTCCAAGCTGGACCACCCCCGGGCGGACTACCAGGCGGCACTCGCCCGCTGCCAGGATGCGTTCGGCGAGTCGGTCCTGCCGCTGTACGTGCCCGTGACGCACGACGGCGCGCTGGTCGGCCTGCTCGGCCTGCTCACCCGGACGGTCTCGGACTACTCGGACGAGACTGGGCCCGGCGGCCAGCCCGAGATGCGGTCCGCGCGCGAGGAGGAACTCGCCGGGTGGGACGAGGTCCGCGGTGCGCTCATCGAGGGCATCATCGCCGAGAGCGAGGACGAGACCCTCATGGACCGCTATCTGGGCGGTGAGGACATCGGGCTCGAGACGATCATCGGCGACCTCGAGAAGGCGGTCGCGCGGGGCTCGTTCTTCCCGGTGGTGCCGACGTCGGCACTCGCCGGCAGTGGCAGCACCGGCAGCACCGGCAGCGGCAGTAGCGGCGTCGGCACGGCCGAGGTCCTCGAAGTGCTGCGGCGGGGCTTCCCGTCCCCGGCCGAGCGCGGGCTCCCGGCGGTGACCGATCTCGAGGGCACGCCGGTCAAGGGGCTGCGCTGCGACCCCGAGGGCCCGCTCGTGGGCGAGGTCGTGCGGACCACGGTAGACCCGTTCCTGGGCCGGGTCTGCCTCGTCCGGGTGTTCTCCGGGACGCTGCGCGAAGAGACGCCCGTCCACGTTGCCGGGCACGGGCTCGCCGAGCGCGGCCACCCCGACCACGACGCGGACGAGCGCCTCGGGCACCTCTACACCCCGTTCGGCTCCACCCTCCAGGCGGCGCCGTACGCCGTGGCGGGGGACCTGTGCGCCGTCGCCCGCCTGAGCGCCGAGACCGGGGACACGCTCTCGGCGCGGGACGCGCCCATGCTCGTGGCGCCGTGGGACATGCCCGAGCCGCTCATGCCCGTGGCCGTCGAGGCGGCCTCGCACGGAGACGAGGACGCGCTCGCCAAGAGCCTCGCGAAGGTCGCCGCCGGGGATCCGACCCTGCGCGTCGAGCGGAATGCGGAGACGCACCAGCTTGTGCTGTGGTGCATGGGGGAGGCGCACGCGGACGTGGTCCTGGACCGGCTGAGGGAGCAGGGGGTCAAGCTCCAGACGGTCGACGTCGTCACGCCCCTGCGCGAGACGTTCGCCGCCGCCGCGGCGGGCCACGGCCGGCACGTGAAGCAGTCCGGCGGCCACGGCCAGTACGCCATCTGCGACATCGAAGTGGAACCCCTCGAGCGCGGCGCCGGATTCGAATTCGTGGACCGCGTGGTGGGCGGGGTGATCCCGCGGACCTTCATCGAATCCGTCGAGAAGGGAGTGCGCGCCCAGATGGCCAAGGGTGTCGCGGAGGGATTCCCCGTGGTGGACATCAGGGTCACCCTCGTGGGCGGCAAGACGCACAGCGTGGACTCCTCGGACGCGGCGTTCCAAGCGGCCGGGGCGCTCGCGCTGCGCGAGGCCGCCGCCGCGGGCAGGATCCAGCTGCTCGAGCCCGTCTCGTCGGTGACCGTCAGCGTCCCGGACGAGCACGTGGGCACGGTCATGAGCGACCTCTCCTCGCGGCGCGGACGGGTCACCGGCACCACGTCCGGCGGCGATCTGACGGACATCTCCGCGGAGGTCCCGGATGCGGAGCTGCTGCGCTACGCCGTCGAGCTCCGCGGGCTCACAGCCGGCACCGGCACTTTCCGGCGCGAGTACCTCCGGCACGATCCCGTGACGCGTTGACCCCTTGCGCGGACCGCTGGCCTGTACCTAGATTGCCTAGGTATGGGACGCAGTGCGGTGAACGGACAGCTTGACCTCCTCCTCCTGGCCTCGCTCGGCGCCGGCGAGGCCCATGGATACGCGCTCATCGCGCGCGTCCACGAGCGCAGCGGCGCCCGCCTCGAGCTCCAGGAGGGATCGGTGTACCCCGCACTGCACAAGCTCGAGGCCGCCGGCTGGGCCACGAGCCGTTGGGCGGACGACGACGCCGGGCGCCGTCGCGTCTACTCCCTCACCCCCGGCGGACGCACCGAGCTGGAGAGACGGCGCCGCGAATGGCACGGCTTCGCCTCCGCCGTGCACGGGGTGTTGGGGGCGGCGCAGTGAACGCCCACGAGGACGGGATGGGCCGCGCTGGTGTGGGCCCCGGCGGCCCGGGCGCCGTCGACGCCTACCTTGACCAGCTCTTCGCCGCCGTCCGCGACGCCGATCCTGCCGGCGCCCGCCGGCTCCTCGCCGAGGCGGAGGCGCATCTGCGCGATTCTGCCGCCCGGCTCGCTGCGCAGGGCCTCGGCGCGGAGGAGGCAGAGCGGGAGGCCGTGCGCCGGTTCGGGCCGGTCTCCACCATCACCCCGGCCCTCCGACCACCGCTGCGCGCGGTAGGGCGCCTGCCGCTGAAGGCCTTCGTGCGGCCCGCAGTCGGCCTCGCGGCGCTGGGAGCGATCGCCGTCGGGCTCAGCGGGATCCTCTCGGAGGTATTCGGCCAGCTGTGGGGGGCGGGCTTCGTCTCGGGCGACCTCCCCGGCGTCGCCTACACCGCCGCCCGCTGCGCCGTCCTGCAGTCTCCGTACCCGGGCCTCGACTGCGCGCAGGCTGCTGCCGCGCACCACTGGGGCGAGGTGGTCGAGTACCGCCTGCTGGTCGGCGCGGTCGGCCTCGTGCTGCTCGCCCTGTGGAGGATCCTGCCCCGCGAGATTCCGCTTCCGGCCGGCCTCGCGCCGTCGCTCGCAGCCGCCGCGTTCCTGCTCGCCTCCGCGGGGACCGGACTGCAGGCGGCGGTCGCAGCCGTCCAGGGCGGCCAGGGCGTCGGCGCGTGGCTCAGCGCCGCAACCGTCGCCCTGCCGCTCGGGATCGCGTTCGGAGTGCTCGCGTTCATCGGCGTGCGCCGAGGACGCATCAGCCCTTCGGCAGCACCGTGAGGACCCGCTGCACGAACTGGGCGAACTCCTCCATGAAGTGGCGCAGGAATTCCTCGGTGCTCGGGTCGTTGACCTCGCCGTCCTCGGTGATGAGCCCCGGCGTGAACTGGATGTAGGCCTCCGGCGCGCTCATCTGCGGCGAGTTGCAGAACGCGAGGATGCCCCGCAGGTTCTGCTGGGCGACCGCCGTGCCGATCTTGCCCGGCGAGGCGCCGATGATCGCGGAGGGCTTCTGGTTCAGCGAGTTGGTGCCCCACGGCCGCGACGCCCAGTCGATCGCGTTCTTCAACGCGCCCGGGATGTCCCGGTTGAACTCCGGGGTGACGAACAGGACCGCGTCGTGGCGCTCGATGGCCTCCTTGAGGGCCCGGCCCTCGGCTGGGTAGTCCGCGTCGAAGTCCCGGTTGTAGAGCGGGAGGTCCTTGATGGGGATCTCCTCGAACGTGAGGGACTCGGGCGCGAGGCGGATGAGCGCCTTCGAGAGCGTGCGGTTGATCGAGTTCTGGGACAGGCTTCCGATGAAATAGCCGACCGTGTAGGGCATGTCGTTCCCTTCCGTTGCTGGGCTGTGCCCGCGCCGGCAGCCGTCAACGGTCGCCGGCGCGGCGCCGTCGCCAGCGTATTGCGCCGGGCGCCTGCGCCGGAAGGCTTCACGGGACGTGCCGGGACGTTGGTCTCTATGTGGGCCGCTCAGTGGCATCTCCACTGGAGAGTGGATGCAGAATCGAGGCGATGGAGGGAAGCTCATGCATGCCATCGAAGTAGAGGACCTGCATAAGCACTACGGCTCCGAGCGTGCAGTCGACGGCCTGTCCTTCTCGGTGGCTTTGGGGGAGGTCTTCGCCCTCGTCGGTCCCAACGGGGCGGGGAAGACGACCACGGTGGAGATCCTTGAAGGCCACCGCCGGCGCAGCTCGGGGAGGGTCGAGGTCCTCGGCTTCGACCCTGCCGTGGGCGGACGGGACTACCGGGAGCGCATAGGAATTGTGCTCCAGGAAGCCGGCGTCGAGGAGGAGTTCTCGCCCCGCGAACTCCTCCGGCTCTACCGGGGGATGTACCCTCGCCAGCTCTCTGTCGACGAGGTGATCGAGCTGGTTGGGCTGACCGACAAGGCCGACGCGAAGGCCAAGACGCTCTCCGGGGGCCAGCGGAGGCGGCTCGACCTTGCCCTGGGGCTGATCGGCGACCCGGAACTGCTCTTCCTCGACGAACCGACCACGGGGTTCGACCCGTCGGCCCGGCGCAAGGCGTGGGAACTGGTGGAGAACCTCCGTGGGCTGGGCAAGACGGTGCTGCTGACGACCCACTACATGGACGAGGCGGAACACCTTGCGGACAGGGTGGGCGTTGTCGTGGCCGGCCGACTCGCCGCACTGGGCACTCCGAGCGAGATCGGCGGTGAGGCCCGCTCGTCGTCGACCATCACCTTCCGGCTCCCCTCCGGCGTGACCGCCTCCGAGGTCCCAGACCTCGGTGCCACGCTGCGAGCGGAGGGCGAGGACTGGCAGCTGCGCACCATGGATCCTGTGGGGGCACTCGCGCAGCTTATCGGCTGGGCGAAGTCGCGCACGGTGCACCTCGCGGGGCTGACGGTGGAGCGGCCTTCCCTCGAGGACGTCTATCTCGAGCTGATCGAGCGGGCCGGGGCCGGGGCCAGCCAGCCGGAGCGGGTGGGGGCTCCCTGATGGCAACGCCCACCGCGCATCCTGGACGGAAGGCCATGTCCCCTCCGCGCCCGGGCAGGGCTCGCCTGCTCGCCGACCAGCTCGTGTATGCGGTGCGGGACCTGTGGCGCACGCGGATCGCCTTCATTTTCACGTTCCTGTTCCCGCTGACCATCCTGCTGGCAGTGGGCGCCATGACCGGCAACGCGCAGGTCGCCCCCGGTTCCGACGTGCGGATCATGCAGTTCGTCACCCCGTCCGCCGGAGTGATGGGCGCCCTCTACGGGGCCTATCCGACTGTTGCCTCCTCGTTGGCCGATGCCCGGGAGAAGGGTGTCCTCAAGCGCCTTCGCGGGACGCCGCTTCCCGGGTGGATCTACCTCGCGGGGCGGATCGGGGCAGCCGCACTCATGGCAGTCGGGTCCCTCGCGCTCATGCTGGCTGTGGGGGTCCTTGCCTACGGCGTCCACATCCAGTGGCATACGATGCCAGCCACAGTCGTCACGGTTCTCGTGGCCGTGATCTCCTTTGCCGCACTCGGCGTGGCCGTGGCGGGCCTCGCGCGCTCGGCGATGGTGGCGCAGGCGGTCTCGATTGCGACGGCGGTCGCGCTGTCCTTTGTCTCCGGCGTGATGGGGTACGGCGATATGCCCGATTGGGCTGATCGCATTGCCGCGGTATTCCCCCTCAAACCGTTCAGTGACGCCGTTGCTGAACAGTTCGATCCCTTCTCCACAGCGGACGGCTGGGACCTGCCCGCCCTGGGGCTCATGGCCGCGTGGGCGGTAGGTGCAGGCGGCGTTGCGGCCCTCGCCTTCCGTTGGGAGCCCGCTCGCGGACAACGCGTGCGCCGGAGCCGGCACGTCCCATCCGATGAGCATCGGGTCGAAGGGGTCGGACCTGCAGCTAGGCGCCGACAGGCGGGGCTGAGAGCCGCGGTACCCGGACGCCCCAGTTGGTTGAGCCTCCTGAAGGCGCAAACGGGTTGGGCCACCCGGTCTGCGCTCAGGGACCCCGGCTGGGTGTTCTTCGCCATCGCCATGCCGGTGGGGCTGTACATGCTCAACGTTGCGATGATGGGGGAAGCCCTCGACAGTTCCACCTTCAGACCGCCACTTGTGCTGCAGAACGCGGCCGGGCTGACGGCCTGGGGGGCCGCCGTCAACGTCATGGTGAATCTGCCCGATGACGTCGCCCGGGCCCGCGACCGGGGGATACTCAAACGGCTGCGCGGGGCGCCGCTGCAGATCGGATTCTACTTCGCGGGGCGGTTCGTCTCTGGGCTGCTCCTCGCGCTCGTCACCGGAATCCTCATTGTGGCCGCGGGACTCGCCTGGTTCGGCCTTGACCTCTCGTGGAGCGGTGTGCCGCTGGCCCTTGGACTGCTGGTGCTGGGGACGGCCTCCCTCGCTGCCTGCGGGCTCTTGCTCGTCGCGGTCCTGCCGAACAGCAAGGCCACGCTCGCGGTAGGGCTCGGCCTCGCCCTGCCGCTGTCCTTCTTCTCCGACATCTTCGTGTTCGGGGCCCTCCCGGACTGGATGAGCACGGTCGGATCCTTCTTCCCGCTCAAGCATCTGGCGAATGGCCTCTCCGCCGCCCTCGATCCTTCAGGGATGTCCGTCAACGGGGTGGGGATCGCCGTGATGGGCGCCTGGCTCCTGGGCGCCACAGTCCTCGCTACGAAGCTCTTCCGCTGGAGCCCGCGCTAGATACCCTCGCTGGGCGCATCCCGCCCGCGCGGTCGGCTAGAGGCCGAGCATCTTCTCCACGGGCCCGATCCCGAAGAAGATCAGGAACGCCGCCGCCACCGCCCACATGAGCGGGTGGATCTCCCGCGGGCGGCCCTGGAAGAGGCGGACCAGCACGTAGGAGATGAAGCCCGCGCCGAGGCCGTTGGCGATCGAGTACGTGAACGGCATGAGGCCGATCGTGAGGAACGCCGGGATCGCAATGCCCAGGTCGTGCCAGTCGATCTTCGCGACCTGCTGGAACATGAGGAAGCCGACGATCACGAGAGCCGGGGCCACCGCCTCGAACGGGACGAGGTTGATCAGCGGCGTGAGGAACATGGCTGCGATGAGCATCAGGCCCGTCACCACCGAGGCGAGGCCCGTACGGGCGCCCTCGCCGATGCCGGCGCCCGATTCGACGAAGATCTGGTTCGAGGAGATCGAGGTGCCGCCGCCGGCGATCGCGCCGAACGCGTCGACCAGGAGTACGCGGTCCACGTTGGGGATCTGGCCGTCCGGGGTCATCGAGCCGGCCTCACGGGCCAGGCCCACCATGGTGCCCATCGCATCGAAGAAGATGCTCAGCAGGATCACGAAGGCCAGGAGCAGTGCTCCGAGCACGCCGAGGTGCGTGAGCGCGCCGAAGGGGTCCGCCTGGCCGAACAGGCTCAGGTCCACCGGGGCTACCGTGCCCAGGCCGGGCACCACGAGGGACCAGCCGGCGGGGTTGGGCTGCTGCCCGGGGGCGACGGACGGGCCCACGTGGAACGCGAGCTCCACGATGTTCGCGAGGATGGTCGCGGCGATGATGCCGATGAGGAGGGCACCGCGGACCTTCCGGACCATGAGCCCGATCGTGAGCACGAGACCGACGACGAAGACGAGCGTGGGCCAGCCGATGAGACGCCCCGCATCGCCGAGGCCGAGCGGGACCGTGGTGCCAGCCGCGTCCGGGATGCGCCGCACGAACCCGGCGTTGACCAGTCCGATGAGCGCGATGAAGACGCCGATGCCCACCACGATCGCCGTCTTGAGGCCCTCGGGGACGGCCCTGAACACCGCGGTCCGGAAGCCAGTGAGCACGAGGACGAACATCACCACGCCGGCTATGAGCACCAGGCCCATCATGTCCGGCCACGTCACGTCCGGGTGGGTCGCAACCGTCACGGCCACGAACGCATTCACGCCGAGGCCCGTCGCGAGGGCGAACGGGTGCTTGGCCCACACGCCCATGAGGATGGTCAGGACGCCGGCCACGAGTGCCGTCATCGCCGCGACCCGGGGAATGCCGAGGTGGTTCCCGGCAGCGTCGGCGCCCGAGAGGATGAGCGGGTTCAGGACCACGATGTAGCTCAGGGCGAAGAACGTGGCGAGGCCGCCGCGGACCTCGCGGGAGACGGTCGAGCCGCGCTCGGTGATCTTGAAGTACCGGTCGACTGCCGATGCCATGGGCGCTCCTGTCCGCAGGGTGACGGTGTAGAAGGATGAGGGTCTCGGGCCGGGGTGCCGGCCGCGATGGCCGCGGTCAATCCTACTCGTCAGTTGTTCTACATTCGGTCGAAACCTAGGCTGGTGTGATGCAGATCCTCCGACGCGCCCTCGCGGCGCTCGCCGTCTTCGGCCTCATTCTCCTGGCCCCGGCCCCAGCGTTCGCCCACGATGCGCTGGAAGGATCCGCGCCGACGTCGGGCGCCACCGTGGCGAGCGTCCCCGCCGAGGTCCGCCTCGACTTCTCTGAGACCCCGCTCGGGGTCGGGGCGGAAATCCGGGTCACCGACCCCTCCGGCACGAACTGGTCCGATGGGTCGCCCGAGGTGGTTGACCGCAGCGTCCACCAGAAGCTGCGCGCCGGCGCCCCGGCCGGCGCCTACACCGTGGTGTGGCGCGTGGTGTCCTCCGACTCGCACCCCATCGAGGGCACGTTCGCCTTCACGGCTACTTCGGCTGCTCCCGGAGGCGCCTCCGCTGCCCCGGGCGCGAGCGAGGTGCCGGGAATCGTGCCGTCCCAGCCCGGGACGGCGCAGACCCCCGCCGCTGCCCCTGCTCCTGCGTCGGACTTCCCGTGGATGATCGTGGTCTTCGCCGTCGTGGCGGTCGGCCTGCTCGCTGCGCTCGGCGTGGGAGCACGGCGGCGGCTCAGCCGTGGCGATGGCGAGGGTACGGACCGCGTCTGACGGTTGCGGCGTCAGGCGGGCTGGAGGCCGGCTCCGGTGCGGGCAGCCACCTCGACGCCGACGTGCTTGGCCTGCCGCAGCATCTCGCGCGTGCTGGGCGCGGCGAGCTCGGTGACGCCTACGAGGTAGAGGCCGATCTGCGCGAGCGCTTCGAGGAGGTGCTCTCCGAGGGAGTAGCCCAGGTCGGCGAGGAAGCGGCGCAGCTGGTTGTGCGCGCAGCGGGTGAGGACGACGGCGTCGGCGAAGACGAGCCCGCGTTCCGTGCGCACCGCCCAGCGGGCCGGCTCGCCGTCCTCGCGCCCCTCGGCGAGGGCGAGGTGGCGGGCCATGACGTGATGGCGGACGTCGAGGCTGTGGCACGCCGCGTACTTGCGCAGATGCCGCAGGACCTCGAGGTATTCGGCGGATTCCGCGCTGGAGAGGTCGGCGATGCGGAGGGCGGCGGTCGCCGTGGAGGGTGAGGGGCTCTCGAGGCCGTCCAGAGTGACGGCGTCAACGCCCAGGCGGTTAAGCTCGGCGGCAACCGCGAGCCCGGACAGCCCGGTCCCGATGACCACCGCGCTCGTCGACTCCGCCGCGACGGCGTCGGGGTCTGGGACCCCCTGATAGCGCGACGGCGTTGACACGAGTCATCCTCCTGTGGAGTTCGCGGTTGGTTTGCTGCTTGCGTTCCCCTCAGACGGCTCGCAGAACACCGTCCAGACCCGAAAGGCTTCTTCCAGAACTGGGCGGCCCCTCCGACACTACAGAATAGCGACTGCTTTGGGTAGACGTTTCCTCGGCGCTCGCGCGCCTCCTCGGCGGGGTCTTTCGGCACCTTGACCGGCCCCGGAATCGGGCGGACATTGGCCATGGATGGGTCATGTTAGGCTCGCAGCGAGTCGAGGAGGTAGCCATGCCAGAGCAGCTCCACCCGCAGGATGACGCGGCCCGCGAGGAGCCCGAGGAGACCGAGCTTCCCACCGGAATCGTCGTCGGAGTCGACGGCTCGGACCATGGCCGGTGCGCGCTCGCCTGGGCCGCGGGCGAGGCCAGCCGCCGTCGCCGCCCGCTCCATGTCGTGACCGCCTACAGCGTGCCCCTCTTCGCAGCCTCCGGACTGGACGGCGGCTATGCGACCTTCGACGATACCGTGATCCGCGACGGAGCAGAGGCGGTCCTCAAGGAGGCCCTTGCCGGGCTCGGCGAGGTCGACGGCGTCGAGGTCACCTCCTCCGTCGAATCCGGCGACGCCTCGGGCGTGCTCCTCGAATTCTCCAAGGCCGCCGAGTTGCTCGTGTTCGGCTCCCGGGGCCGCGGCGGATTCGTCGGGCGGCTCCTGGGCTCCGTCTCGAGTGCCCTGCCCGCGCACGCGCACTGTGCCACCGTTACCGTGCCCCTGCAGTTCGCCGAGCGGATAGGCGAGCACGTGGAGGACCGGCATTTCCGCGAGGAGCAGGCCAAGGAGGGCCCGGCGGAGGTCGAGGACGTCGTGGCCGTGGGCGTCGACGGCTCGGACCAGGCCCGGGTGGCCGTCCTCGTCGCTGCCGAGGAGGCCATGATGATGGGGGTCCCGCTGCGGATCGTCTGCGCGGTGCCGCAGTTCAGCGGGAGCCTCGCGTGGGTCCCCGCGCCCGTGGACCGCGAGCAGCTCTTCTCCGACATCCGCGCCCAGCTGAAGGCCGGCACCGCCTGGCTCCAGAGCCACTTTCCGGACCTCGAGGTGCAGACGAGCCTCGTGGACGGCGCACCCGTGGATGTCCTCGTCGAGGCCTCCCGCACGGTGCAGCTGCTCGTGCTCGGCACGCGCGGCCGCGGCGGCTTCGCCGGGATGCTCCTGGGCTCGACGTCGGACGGCGTGCTGCACCACGCGAAGGGCCCGGTCATGGTGGTCCCGGACCACGCTGACGACCGTCTTGCCGACAGGCCGTCCTTCGGTCCGATGCTCGAGAGCTGAGGCGTCCGGGCCGGCGGCCGAGACGCGCGGGGCGAGTCGGCTCAGCCCCAGCCCAGCTCGTGGAGCCGGGAGTCGTCGATCCCGAAGTGGTGCGCGAACTCGTGGACCACGGTCACGGTGATCTCCTCGACCACCTCGTCGCGGGAGCTGCACATCTGCAGGATCGGCTCCCGGAAGATGGTGATCCTGTCGGGGAGGGAGCCGGCGGCGTACCATTCGCCTCGCTCGGTCAATGGAATGCCCTCGTACAGGCCCAGGAGCTCGATGCCCGGGGCGTCTCCGGGGCGCGGAACATAGCGGTCCTCGATGAACACGGCGACGTTGTCCATGTGCTTGGCGATGCGCCGGGGAATCGCCTCGAGGGCGGCGTCGACCGCCTCCTCGAACTCGTCCTCGCTCATCCAGGCCGCATCCATGCCCTCAACTGTAGTGAGGGTGGTGCTGTGGCCCGATGGGCTCCTCTGGCGGCACCTCGGAGGAATTTGTCTGGCCAGAGCCGGGCACCCTATAGTTTGATGGTCTGGTTGGCCCCCATCGTCTAGTGGCCTAGGACACCGCCCTTTCACGGCGGCGACACGGGTTCGAATCCCGTTGGGGGTACGAGGATGAGGATTTTGGAAGGCTGTTGAAGGTCTGCTAGGATCTAAGTCTTGTGAGCGGGGCTCGAACCCGCGAAAAACAAGGCCCTGTAGCGCAGTTGGTTAGCGCGCCGCCCTGTCACGGCGGAGGTCGCGGGTTCAAGTCCCGTCAGGGTCGCTTCGGCGACATGACCACGGTCAGGTTGCTTTTCGATGAGAGATCATCGAGGCTCTGTAGCTCAGTTGGTAGAGCGTTCGACTGAAAATCGAAAGGTCACCGGATCGACGCCGGTCGGAGCCACCACAGGAAAGGCCCCCGCAATCGCGGGGGCCTTTCGCGTTCCTGGCTCGGACCCGGGTCAGTCGCCGAGCGCGGCCCCTTCTGCCCAGCCCGCGCGGAACTCCAGCGAATCCCGCAGCGGTCCGAGGTGCCGCTCGGCCAGGATCGCGTCGAACGGGTGCTGCACCACCCCCAGGGTCTGGCGCACGACGGCGGCCCTCGCCTCGAACGCGCCCGCGCTCCTCGCGTCGTGGCCACTCCCGGCAAGCTGTGCGAGCCCGGAGAGCGTCTCGGCCAGGCCGAAGCGGTCGTCGGCGTCGTGGACGGCCCGCAGGCTCTCCTCCAACAGGCTCCGCGCGGTGCCGGCCTCTCCCGCCAGGACCCGTATGGCGGCGAGGTGACGGAGCGCCCGCGCGCGATACGTCTCGTCTCCGAGCTCGGCGAACCGTTCCCGTGCCTCGGCGAAGCGTTGCGATGCCTCGTCGATCCTTCCGGTGTGGGTGAGGCCAACGCCGTCATTCAGGGTCGAGATGGCGAGAAGCCACGCTGACTGGTCGGCACCAGCCGGATTGTCCGGTCCCAGCCTGTGTGCCACTGCGAGGGCCTCGCCGAGGAGCCCGGCCGCGTCATCGAAGCGACGGTCTGCGAGCGCGACCATGCCCCGCAGCGTGAGCGCGTTCCGCTGCTCGAGAGCACTGTCGCTGGCGTTCGCGAGCCGGGCGAGCGACGAGGCGTGGATCCTCGCCTCGGGGTAGTCGCCTTGGAAATAGCCGAGCCAGCCCGCTCCCCAGTGCGCCCGCGCACGCAAGGAGGGATCGGCGTCGTGCGCGGCGGCAAGTGCGGTGCGGATCCACGTCCGACCTTCGGCGAAACCACCGTGCCAGAGCCAGAACATCCACAGTGCGGACGCGAGCCGGAGCGCGTCCTCACCGTGTCCGGAGGCTCCGAACCACCGGAACGCGACCCGGAGGTTGCCGAGGTCGGCGGCGAGATTGCCGTGCGCCTCGTGCTGCCCGGACCTGCGCATGGCCCCCGCCGATGATTCTGCGGCGGCGAGGAACCAGGCCGCGTGGAGGTCCCGGACCGCGCGCTCGGCGCCCTCGTCGACGAGCCGCGCAAGCCCGAACTCCCGCACCGAGTCGAGCATCGTGTACCGGCCGTGCGGGTCGGCCGGCCCGGGGGCGGCGACGAGGCTCTGGTCGACGAGGGTGCTGACCTCGGGCAGCGGGTCCCGGCCCGTGAGCGCCCGCGCGGCGGCGAGCGTCCACCCGTCGAACACCGCCAGACGGGCCAGAGCCGACCGGGAGGGGCCGTCGAGGAGCCCATGGCTCCATGCGATCGTGGATTCGAGGGTGCGGTGCCTGGCATCGTCGTCTACGGAACCGCCGGTGAGCACCGCGAGCTGGCTGCTGAGCCGGTCGCGGAGATCGGCGAGGCCGAGATGGGCCACGCGGGCCGCCGCGAGCTCGAGCGCGAGCGGGACCCGCTGGACGCGCTCGCAGATGTCCGCAATGAGCGCGCCCGAGCCGGTGAGGTCAGCCCCGCGTCGCGCGGACGCGGCCCTCTCGGCGAAGAGCCGCGCGGCCGAGACCTCGTCCAAGGGGTCGAGGGGAAAGAGCTGTTCGGCGCCGAGCCGGAGAGGTGACCTGCTGGCCGCGAGGACCGTGAGGTTGGCGCAGCGCGCGAGCGCAGCAGCAATGAGTGGCGCGGCGTGGGGCACGACCTCGAAGGTGTCGCAGACGAGGAGCAGACGGCGCGAGCCGATCGCCGCGCACACCACCTCGGTGACCGAGCCGTGGGCGGCGTTGGCCCCGAGCGCCGTGGCAATAGCCAGGCCGGCCGAGTCAGCGTCGTGGCAGCTCGCGAGCTGGACGAACGCGACGCCGTCCGCGAACGACGCCGCGGCCTCACCGGCCGCGGCCAGGGCGAGGCGCGTCTTCCCCACTCCGCCGGTGCCGGTGACGGTCACGAGTCCGGGCTCGGTCAGCAGCGCAGCGAGTGCGCGCAGCTCGTCGGTGCGTCCTACGAGCGCCGTGCGGGGCGCCGGCAGTGGCCCCAGCCCGGCTGGGGCTCGCCCGCGGGCCACTGCCGCGAACCGCTCCCGGTCCGCCCCGGCGAGGCCGAGGGCATCGGCGAGCCGCGCCGTCGTGTCCGGGTAGAGGCGGGTCCGGAGGCCGCGCTCGGCGTCGCTCACCGCACGGATGCTCACGCTTGCGCGCTCGGCCAGCACCTCCTGGGTGAAGCCTGCCGCCGCGCGCAGGCGCCGGAGTTCGGGCCCGAGGCCGGTGTCCGCCATGGCGCCGCCTTCCCTTTCCTCAAGGGTAGGCCCGCGGTCCGCCATCCCGAGTCGGTGGGCCAGCCGGTGGGTTGTCGACGTGTTCTGCGCCAGTGCCCGGGCGAACACTGGAGGCACACCACAAGGAAAGGGAGGACGCCATGTCTGCTGAAACTTCTCGCGGGCTCGTGGGCCAGTTCTACGACGAGGTCCTCAACGGGCGCCGGCTGGACGTGATCGACGAGATCGCGGCCGAGGAGTACACGGAGCACGATCCGCTGCCGGGCCAAGGCGAAGGCCGAGACGGCCTGCGCAACCGCGTGTCCATGCTCGTCACCGCGCTGGACCCACGCTTCACGGTCGAGGACGTCATCGCTGAGGGCGACCGTGTCGCGGTGCGCTGGCGCCATCGGGGAACCCAGGTCGAACCGTTCCTCGGGCTGCCGGCCACGGGCAAGCCGTTCGAGATCGCGGGGATCGACATCTACCGGGTCGAGGACGGCCGGCTCGCCGAGCACTGGCACGTGGTCGACCAGCTCGCGATGCTCGTGCAGCTCGGGTTCATCCCGGCCCCGGAGGCGGCCGCGCCATGAGCGCGGGCGCGGTGCGCGGCGGAGGCGCAGCCCTTCTCGCGGCGGAAGCCGACCGGGCGCTCGTCACGCTCGAGCCTGAGCTCATCCGGTGGCGCCGCGAGGTCCATGCTCATCCCGAACCGGGCTTCGAGGAGCACGCGACCGCAGCACTCATGGTCACGGGGTTCGGCGGACTCGGGCTCGCGGTGCACACGGGGATCGCGGGCACGGGGGTGGTCGTGGATCTGGACGGCGCGCTCCCGGGCCCGCGCGTCCTCGTCCGGGCCGAGCTCGACGCTCTCCCGGTGCGCGAAGCCACGGGCCTGAGCTTCGCGGCCGACGGACCGCTCGGGCACCTGTGCGGCCATGACGCGCACCTCGCAGCGCTCGCCGGCGTCGCGGCCGTTCTGGCCGCGCGGCGCGAGGCGCTGCGGGGCTCGGTGCGTTTCTGCCTCCAGCCCGCTGAGGAGCTCCTCGCGGGCGCGGCGCCCATGGTCGAGGCCGGGGTGCTCGACCGCGTCGACATGGCCCTCGGCGCGCATGTCCTCTCGGGCGTTCCCTACGGGACCGTATCCACGAATCCCGGTACGGTACTCGCCGGAGCCGACTTCTTTCGGCTCGTGGTGAGCGGCGGGGCCGGGCACGCGGGCACCCCTGGGCAGTTCGCGGACGCGATCCTTGCCGCGGCACACGTCATGACGGCGCTCCAGCCGCTTGCCGCGCGCGAGACGCCGATCGGCGAGGACCTCGTGGTGGGCATCGGGTCTGTGCATGCAGGGACGGCGGCGAACGCCGCTCCCGAGGACGTGATCCTGCTCGGGAACATCCGCTGGTTCGCCTCGGCGGTTGGGGAGTACGCACGACGCCGCGTGGTCGAGGTGGCAGCCGGGGTCGCCGGGGCTTTGGGCTGCTCAGCGAGGCTCGAGTGGACCGGTCATGCCCCCGTCTTGGCGAACGATCCCGCTCTGGCGGCCATCGCGGAA
Source organism: Sinomonas cellulolyticus (assembly GCF_014656475.1). GTDB lineage: Bacteria > Actinomycetota > Actinomycetes > Actinomycetales > Micrococcaceae > Sinomonas > Sinomonas cellulolyticus. Next base: position 340,082 of record NZ_BNCM01000002.1, on the reverse strand, counting down.
GGTGCGATCGCCGCGGCCGGCCTCGCCGCCGTCGTGCATGCCCCGCCACTGGCGGCGAGTGACGACTTCGCCGAGTTCTCCATCCGCGTGCCGAGCGTCTTCCTCGGCGTGGGGTGCGGTACCGGAGCGAGCGCCCCGCACCATCATCCGCGGTTTGAGATCGATGAGCGGGCGGTGCTGCTGACCGCGCGGGTCGAGTGCAGCGTGCTGCTCGCTCTGCTCGGCAATGCGCGGCACCCGGCGCCCCCGCCCACGGGGGGCGGGGACGCGCGTCGGGTGCCGCCCTCTTGCGAGGCTACGCAGACACCCTCCGTGGCCTGACGGCGAGCCCCACGGCAGCCGCGAGCGCGAGCGCCGAGAGGACTGCGGCGGAGACGAACCCTGCGCGCCCGCCCACCAGGAAGTCCCCGGGGACCGCGAAGGCCGCGTAGGTCGAGGCGACGATCGCAAGGCCCACTGCACCGCCGAGCTGCTGCATGGTCTGGAACAGCCCGGAGGCGGAACCGGCGTGCTCGGGCTCGACGTCCCGCAGGGCCAGCGAGGTGAGCGGCATGAACGTCAGGCCGGCCGAGATGCCCGTGAGCAGGAGGGCGCCCACCACGATCCCGAAGGGCGTCGATGCCTCCAGCTGGGTGAGCGGGAGGAACCCGACGACCCGGAGAACGGCGCCCCCGATCACGAGCCGCGCGGCGCCGAGGCGCTCCACGAGCCGCGGGATGACCCGCGACATCACGAAGATGCTCAGCGGCATCGGGAGGAAGACGAGGCCGGTCACGAGCGGGGAGAGGTGCAGGACGTCCTCGAGGTACTGGACCATGAGGAAGAACATCGCGAGCATCCCGCCGTAGGTCGCGGCCATCGCGGCGAGGGCGCTGAGCCGGCTCGGGCTGCGCAGCAGGTGCGGGCGCAGGAGCGGGTGGGCCACGCGGACCTCGGTGAATCCGAGGACCACCAGGAGTACGGCGCCGAGGGTGAGGCCGCCGATCGTGCGGACGTCGGCCCAGCCGTAGTCGGCCGCCTGCAGGAGGGCCCACACGATGGCGACGGCGCCGCCCGTGGCCGTCACCGCGCCGAGCACGTCGAACCGGCCGGACCGCCGAGGGGTCTCCTGGACGAACCGGGGGACTGCGATGAGGATCGCGACGCCGATCGGCACGTTGATGAACAGCGTCCAGCGCCAGTTCGCCGCGTCGGTGAGGACGCCGCCGAGGATGAGCCCGAGTGCGCCTCCCATGGAGGCGATCGCGGAGAAGAGGGCGAGCGCGCGGTTCCGGGCGCCGTCGTCCTTAGCATTCGTAGTGATGAGCGCGAGGACGTTCGGTGCGCCGAAGGCTGCCCCGAGGCCCTGGAGGGCCCGCGCGATGACGAGCAGGAGCGGCGAGGACGCGATCCCGCCGAGGAGCGAGAACACGGTGAAGGCCGCGACGCCCACGAGGAACGTGCGGCGGCGGCCGAGGACGTCCCCGACCCGTCCGCCGAGGAGCAGCACGCCGCCGAAGGCGAGCGCGTAGCCGTTGAGGACCCAGCTGAGGTCCGCGGGCGCGAAGCCGAGATCGGCGGCGATGTGGGGGAGCGCCACGTTCACCACGGTTCCGTCGAGGACGAGCATGAGCTGGGCGAGCATCACGAGCCACAGTCCGGTGTTGCCGGCTGTGGTGTTCGGTATCGAAGACACGCGGGGTGCCGTTGAAAGAGACATGGGGAAGTGTCCTGTTCTGGCCGGTGGGCTGACGTACACTAAGAGGAGAGAGGCTCCGCTTAGAACTATACGGAGACACTCTCCGGTTTGCAACTCTTTTTTGTGCGCTCTTTTCGGAAGGTGTGTTGACCGTGCGTGCTGATGCCCGCCGCAACCGAGATCGGATCGTGGAGACGGCCCGCGCCCTCTTCAAGGCCAAGGGTTTCAACGACGTCTCGATGGACGAGGTGGCCAAGGCCGCCGGGGTCGGCGCCGGCACGCTCTACAGGCACTTCCCGACCAAGGAGGCGCTCTACGACGCCGTCCTCGAGGCCTGGACGGAGAAGGTCAGGGCCGCCGTGGACCGCGCACTCGGACTCGACGCCCCCGCCCGGGACCGGCTCATGAGCTGGTTCACCGACTACGTGGAACTCCTCAACGGGCACAAGGGCGCCGCCGCCCGGATTACCCTCGCGCTCGGCGACCCGGGTTCGCCGTTCGCGGCCAAATGCACCCGCTATCTCGATGCCAACCAGCGCGTCATCGACGAGCTTGGCCCCGCGCTGCGGCCTGGCGTGAGCGCGATGGAGGTCTCGCGGCTGGTCGGCGCCGTGGCCTCGGTCGCGGATGCGAGCGAGCTCTCAGAGGAGGACCTCGCCTCGATGCTCAGGGTCGTCGCAGACGGGATCGTGGCCCCGGCCGAGGCTGAGCTGCCGCGCCGGTAGGCGCAGGCGGTGCCCTTGGGCACTGTCTCGCGGCGACGGGCGAGTCCAAGGACGACCCGCGCGACCTCGGGCTCCGCGCCGCCAGGGACCGCAGCCTCGCAGGGCTCACCGCGTGACCGGTGGGCTCACCGCGTAACCGGTGGGCTCACTGCGTGACGGCCGCGCGGACCGACTCGCCGGAGGCGAGCAGCTCGAGCAGGCGAGCGGTGAAGCGGGCCGCGGGAGCGCCGTCGATCACGTCGTGGTCAACGGTGAGAGTCAGCCGGCAGATCTCCCGCTCCACCACCAACCCGTCCTCGAGCCTCGGCTCGGTGCTGATGCCGCCGATCGTCACCGCGAGGGTCCCGGCGCCCGGGCTCAGCGCCCAGCCGGCGGCGCCGGTGCCCATGCCCACGTTGTTCACGCCTGCGACCCCGAGGCGAAGCGCCCACGGGACGCTCTGGCCCATCCACCGCATGAGCCGCGGCACGGCGAACAGCGGGACCGCGTCGAGCCACCGCTGGCCCGGGATCACGTCGGGAGGCCCCTGCTGCGCGGCGCGGATCTCCTCATGGATCTCGCGCAAGGACTTGGTGTCCGCGGCCCTGATCGGCAGGTAGCTCACGGCGGACTGGCCGCCCACGCTGCGCTCCACGAGCACCTCCACGATGACCTCGTCCAGGAACACGACGGTGCGCCCGTGCCGCAGGGCGTTGAAGCGCGGGAACTCGGCGAGGGCGCGGGCCACGCACGTGACCACGTACGCGGTGAACGAGAGCCGCTCGCCCGTGCGCTCATAGTTCTCGCGCAGGGCTGAGCGCGGCACGGTCAGATCAGCCTCGACGAGCCCGTACATGAGATGCCTCTTGCGCGCCACCTCTTGGCCGGCCGCGAGGGCACGCCTGGCCCGGGTCAGCCGCTCGACCCTGTATCCGCCCCGCCCGCGCACCGCTATCCCTGCCTGCCCTATTCCTCGATGACGTCCGCGATCGCCCGCAGGAGCCGTGCCACCTTCGCTGCACGATGGCCTGCCGCCCCCTGCGCCTGCGCAAGCGTCGACTCGAGCGCGGCCACCTCGGCGTCGTCCGCACGCTGACCGGCCTGCTGCGTGGCCGCCGATGCCGGGGGTGCGGACATCGCGGCCGCGCCCTTCCCGGCCGCGCCCTTCCCAGCGCCGCCCGAGCCCGCGCCGTCGTGCGATTCCGGCCCGAGGAATGTCAGCCCGAGGCGCGCCGCCTGCCCGTTCGCCTTGGGGTGCTGGCGCCCCCCGAAGTCCGCGGCGACCTTGTCGAGGAACGCCTGGTTGGTCATCGTGCCGATCGCGGCGGCGAGCAGCGGTGCCGCCTTCGCCGTGAAGTCGCCGTGCCCGGCGGTCTCGTAGGCGAGCTCGTCCGGCTGGCAGGCGCTGAACAGCACTTCGCGCGCGGCCTTGTAGCGGTCGACGGCGTTGCTCGCCTGGGGCTGGGCCGCAGGGCCGGCGTCGGGTCCGGACGGCGCGGCGCCGCGTCCCAAGGCGGCGCCGGAGCCTGTATAGCCGCGCCGCGTCATAAACGCCTTGCGCTCCTCGTCCGAGAGCACGACCCGCCGGGGGAGCCGCCGCTCCATGGTCGCTTCGGCGAGCTCGGCGGGCGAGAGGACCTCCCGCTGGCCGTCGCCGGAGTGGCACGAGTCGAAGAAGAGGGTGAGCGCCACCCCCTCGGGAAGCTGGTCCCAGATCGCGCCGAGGTCGTCGTCGATGATGAGCTCTCCCGAGCGGAAGTCGACGGGGCACAGCGCCTCGTCCTCCTGGTTCTTCCCCTGCCCGGGGGCGGCCTCGTCGCCGTCGAGGTCCGGCGCGGTGGTGCCGTGGCCGGCGTACTGGACCACGAGTGTGTCCCCGGGGGAGCTGGTCGCCACGAGTTCGAGCATCTTCAGGAGGATGCCCTCGCGCGTGGCCGCCCCGTCGGTGAGCGAGTGGACCTGGAAGCCGGCCTTCTCGAGCTCGGTGGCCCACGCCCCGGCATCGGCCACGCAGCCGTTCAGCTGGTCCTGGGGCTGCTCGTAGAGGTTGATGCCCACACAGAGAGCCTTGCGGGTGGCGGCGTTCGGCCACGTAGGGACCGGGACATCGCGGGGCTGGGCCGGCCAGAGCGACTCTGCCCCGCGGGTCGCAGGCATCGGGCGGATGTCCTTCCTGCCGCCGAGGATGCGCCGCATGACGCTCTCCATCGTGGCCGGATCGTCGTCGAACGCGCCGTGGCTGCGCGCGTCGCTGCTCGAGCTCGGCCCCGTATCCGCGGTGGACCACACGACCTCTGCCGAGGAACCGGAATCCGGGTCGCCGAAGAATTCGGCCAGCACGGGGTCCGCCTCGACCGATGCCTGCAGGCCCAGGATCGGGTCGCCCACGCGGGGCTCGAAGGAGGCACGCACGAGGTACAGGAGGCTCTTGCCGTAGACCCGCACGCAGTTGTCCGCGCGCTCCAGATCGTCCGTCATGGTGAACATGGCCATCTTGCCGATCCCGGAGTCGAGCAGCGGGACGAGCTTGTCCTTGAAGGTGTCTGTGCGCACCGCGGGCGCGAGCAGGCTCACGCTCTCGATGCGGTCCACGCCGCGGTTGTCGAGGAGCACCGGCAGGAAATGCGAGTGGAAGATCGACCCGGCGCTGTGGCCCACCGCATGGATCGACAGGGCGTCCGGGTGGGCCCGCACGAACGAGCCGAGCTGGTCCGCGAAGAACCTCGCGCCGCCGGCCTCGGACGAGGCCAGCTCGGCGTAGCGCTTCATCTCGCCCCACACGCGTTCCCCCTGGCCGAACCTCGCCGCGAGCTCCACGATGCGGTCCTTGAAGTCGCCCGGCCCCCGGCTGCCGCTGAGCCATCCCGCTAGGGCGTCCGCGAGGGAGGGAACGAGCCCCGTCTCCCAGACGAAGAAGATCGGGTAGATGCCGTTGTCCTTCCACCACGGAATGCGCTGCTCCGCGGCGCGCAGCCCCGAGGCCTCGGTGACGAGCCCGCCATGCGCATTCACCATCAGGGGCGTGGGACCCGACCGGCCCTCGAGGAATGCGGGCAGGTGCGTGCCGAAGATGTCCTGCACGTCCTGCGCCGTCGTGAAGTACTCACCCTCGCCGTCCGGTCCAGTCGCCAGCATTCCGCGGTGGAGGTCGACCACGTGCGGCTTGAGGGCGGCGAGCTCGTCGGCGCTGAGGCCTGATCCCCGGCTCGCGGCGGTCGTGGGGCTGGTCATGGTGATTCCTTCCGGACTGCGGGGTCGGGGCCGGCGCTCTCGGAGCGGACGGCCAGGAGCAGGAGGCGGGCGTCGTCGTCGTGCTTCCCGGCGACGATGCGGAAGGCGAGGCCGCCGGCCGCCGTCCCGCTCGCGTACACCACGTCGGGGCACTGGCTCTCGCGGAGGACGACGAGGACGGCGCGGCGCGCGGCACCGAGATGCGGGAGCGAGAGCGCAACCGTGCCGGGGCCGCCGTCGGGAGGGGCCGTGAGGGCATACTGCTCGAGGAGCGTGAAGGAGCCGGCCGCGAAGAGGTCGAGGACTTCGGGCGGGATCGGCTCGGGCTGTGCGATGCGGACCTGCCACCCGCCGTGGGCAGATGCCTGCACGAGGGGCACTTCTGGATGGACCACCTCGGCGGGCCTCCTTCATGCGGTGCGAGGCTCCCCAGCCAGGCCAACGCAGAAGAATTGGTAGCGCCATGCTGTCACAGGCGTGTGTGCCGTTCCAGTGTCGGACGCGCGCAGTCCGTTCCAGTGTCGGTGGCCCGTACTAAGGTAGGGCGCGTAGGCGAAACCCGAGGAGGGGCGGCATGGTGACCCAGGAGCCAGGCGCGTACGAGGGTGCCTCCGCGGCCACGGGACGGACGGTGGTGCACGAGGCCGCCGTCGCGAAGGTCGCTGCCGCGGCGGCCCGTCGGGTTGCAGGCGTCCACTCCCTCGGGACCGGCCCCTCACGGGCGCTCGGGGCGATCCGGGACGCGGTCGCCCAGAATCCCGCAGACCATGCGGCGGGTGTGCGCGCCGAGGTGGGCCAGGAACAGGCCGCCGTGGACGTCACGCTCGTCGCCTCGTACGGGGTTCCGCTCCAGGCGCTCGCCGAGCGGGTCCGGGCAGCCGTGTACCGGGCGGTCGAGGAGCTCACCGGCCTGGACGTCATCGAGGTCAACGTCGAGATCGCCGATGTGTTCATCGGCGAGGCACGGCAGGGGGCCAAGCCCTCAGGAATCGAGGTGCAGTGAATCCCGTGGTCGTGGGCATCGCCGTGGGGGCCTTCCTCGCGTTCATGTCCTTCCAATTCGGCGTGTGGGGCTTCCTCGGCTCCCTCATCTTCATGGCTGTGGGCGCCGTCCTCGGGCGCGCGGTTCAAGGCCAGATCGACCTGCGGCGCGTCTGGGAGGCGCTGCTCGGGCGGCGATCGTCCTCGTGACGGGCCACGCCCCCGGCAATCCTGGCTTCGTGCCAGCGCCTCCGGCTCGCGCACCGGGGCAGACACTCGCCGGACTCAATCGCGTGAGCACGCAGGCGCTGACGAGCCTCGCGCAGGCCGCCGCCGCGGCTGAGCTCGGCGTGCGGCCCTCCGACGTGCGCGTCGACTGGTCGGACGACGCCGGCCTGCTCGCCCTGCGGATCGTCGCTCCGGTCGCGATCCCGGACCTTGGCACGGAGGGCGCCGGGCTCGACGCGTGGGGCGGCAGCGTCTGGGAGCGCTGCGCCAGGGCCAAGGGCGTCATCCTCGAGTCGGTCACACGGCTCAGCGGCGCAACGCTCTCCCGCGTCGACCTGCGGATCTCCGGGATGCGAGTCGGGCGCCCCGTGCGCCCGCTCGCCCCCTGGCGGGAGGCGGCTCATGCCTGAGCGACCATCCCCGCGCCGGCAAGCCGCGTCCGGCTCTCCCCACGGGCTCGACTCCGCCGTGCGCCGCGAGACCAGCTCCTCGCGGGCGTACGTCGCCGCCGGTGTGGCCGTCGTGGTCGCCTTGGGGTGCGCGTACCTGCTGCTCGAGTCCACGCTCCAGGCCTTCGGGCAGCCCGCGTGGCTCATCGATCCAGAATCGGCTGCGCACGCTGTGGCCGGGCTGCCGGGGGATACCAACCGAGGCCTCCTGGGCCTGATCGGGGCGGTCCTCGTGATGGTCGGGATCATGCTCGTGGTCGTCGCCGTGCGGCAGGGCCGACGCGGCCGGCGTTCGCTGCCGGGCGGCCGGGTCGCCGTTGTGGTCGACGACGAGGTGCTCGCCTCTGCGCTCGCGCGGCGGGCCCGCGCCGCGGCCCTGGTGCGCCCCGAACAGGTCAACGTAGTGCTGAGCGATCGCGAAGCGGTGGTCAACGTCCGCCCCACCTCCGGCATGCCGGTCCGCGCCGAGGACGTGCTCGCTGCCACCGAGGACGAGCTCGCCCGGCTCCGGCCTGACCCCTACCCGCAACTGCGGGTCCGGGTCGAGGGCACGGGGGTGGTCGGCGCATGAACGGCACCCCACGCACCCTCAACCGGGTCCTGGTCTTCCTCTTCGGCGCCGCGGTCCTCGCGGTCGGAGCGATCATCGTGCTGCTTGCCACCATCCCCGCCGTCGGTGCGTGGTGGCACACGTGGGCACCCTCGGCAGCCGAGGCCGTGGGCGTCGTGTTCGAGGGCTCCCGAGTGCCGGGCACGCGGGTGTCATGGCTGTGGCTCATGCTCACGGTGGCTGCGGTCGTCGTCGTGCTCCTGATGATCTGGTGGATCGCGCAGCAGGGGAAGGGGCGCCGCGACCTGGTCGCGTCAACCGGGCCCGATGGGGGTGCCGGGCCGGGTGGCGAGTTCCTCCCCGGCGAAGTGCCGGGCAGGGTCAGCATCTCCGCCGCCGCCGTGGAGCAGGCGATGCGTGCGGCACTCGCCCCGCGCAAGGATGTGCTGGGAAGCAGTGTTGCCGCCGTCGACTTCGAGGGCCGCACCGCCCTCCGGCTCAGACTTGTTGCCCGGCAGGGCGCGGATCCTGCCGCCTTGGCAGCGGACGCCGGCTGGCTCGTCACCCGACTCGAGAGCGTCGTGGGCATCTCTGTTCCGGTCCTCGTCCACATCACGTCGGGGGCCCGGTCCCGCTTCAGCCGGGCCGAGCGGGTCCGCTGACGCGGCACGGCGCCTGGCGGGCCGGCTTCCGACCGGCTGAGCTCCGGGCTCGGCTATCGCCCCGGGCCGGATCGCCTTGTACGGTCCACCCGGTGCCCCTAGCGTCGGGTGTGGGGCGCGTTTCGCCCACGCCGAGCGGCCGGCACCCCGGCCATGAAACGGCCGGCACCCCGGCCATGAAAGGGAGAGGTGCATCGATGAGCGAGGGCAACGGCGCCGGAGGCGCCAAGGAAGGCTTCGACGCTGCGCTGGAGAAGGGCCGCGAACTCGCGGGAGAGGCTGCCGAGAACGTCAAGGACTTCGCCGGTGACGCTGTCGAGAGCGCCAAGGGGTTCGCTGCCGACGCTACCGAGAACGTCAAGGATTTCTTCTCCGGTGACGTCGGCCAGCACGCGAAGGACTTGGCCGAGGATGTGGCCCAGAACGTCAAGGGCCTCGGATCAAAGATCGCCGGAATCTTCACGGGGGACAAGGACTAGCGCACCTCCGGTTCCGACGTCTCAGGCCGCTCCCCTCGGGAGCGGCCTGACCTGTTCCCGGGTGGAGGAGCGCCCAAGATCACGGGGAGGACACGATCTGCGTAAGCGCTTGCACAGGGGGTATCGTCCCCCTAGTGTGAGGTCCACCACACATCATTGAGGTGGCGATGCGTTCTGGTGCGCGCGCTGCCTCGCCCAACACAGGAGTCGGAGCATGAGAAACCGCAAGTTCTCCAGGTATGCATCTCCGTTCGCAGCGGCGAGCGTCCTGGTCTTGGCACTCTCGGGCTGCAGCGGATCGAGCGGGGGTGGCGGGGGGAACGCGAGCGGCGGAGGAGATGCCGCCAACAATCAGGACGGCCGCGGGCCGATCACCTACGTCCAGGGCAAGGACAACTCGAATGTGGTCCGGCCGATGATCGATGAGTGGAATGCCGCCCATCCCGACCAGAAGGTCACCTTCAAGGAGCAGTCGGACTCCGCAGACCAGCAGCATGACGATCTGGTCCAGCACTTCCAGGCGAAGGACGCAAGCTACGACGTGGTCGATGTCGACGTCGTGTGGACCGCCGAGTTCGCTGCCAAGGGCTGGCTCCAGCCGCTCAAGGACAAGCTGGCCATCGACACGACCGGGATGCTCCCCTCCACCGTCAAGACGGCCACGTACGGCGGCACGATCTACGCCGCGCCCCAGTCCTCCGATGGCGGCCTGCTGTACTACCGCAAGGATCTCGTGCCCAACCCGCCGAAGACGTGGGACGAGATGATGAACATGTGCTCGATCGCGAAGCAGAACAACATGGGCTGCTATGCGGGCCAGTTCCAGAAGTACGAGGGACTCACGGTCAACGCCGCCGAGGCCATCAACACGTGGGGCGGCAAGATCGTCGACGACTCGGGCAAGGCGGTCGTGAACTCGCCGGAGTCCAAGACCGGTCTGAGCAAGCTCGTGGACGCCTTCAAGAACGGCAACATCCCTGCTGAGGCGATCACCTACAAGGAGGAGGAGAGCCGCACCGCGTTCCAGGACGGAAAGCTCCTCTTCCTGCGCAACTGGCCGTACGTGTACAACATTGCGTCCAAGACGGACGGCTCGTCCAAGGTCGCCGACAAGTTCGGCGTCGCGCCGCTGCCGGGCAAGGACGGCCCGGGTGCCTCGTCGCTCGGCGGCCACAACGCAGCGATCAGCGTCTACTCCAAGAACAAGGCCACCGCGCTGGACTTCCTGAAGTACATGACGAGCGCCGAGCAGCAGAAGAACTTCGCGATCCGCGGTTCGCTGGCCCCCGTGCTCTCCAACCTCTACACGGACAAGGACCTGACGGCCAAGCTGCCGTATCTGCCGACGCTGCTGACGTCGATCCAGAACGCCGTCCCACGCCCTGTGACCCCGTACTACCCGGGTGTCACCAAGGCCATCCAGGACAACGCCTACTCGGCATTGAAGGGCGAGAAGTCGGTTGACCAGGCCCTGAGCGACATGCAGAACGCGCTCGTGGCGGCAGGCGCCAAGTAGCCCTCGAGGATGGACGGCCCGGCGTCATCCGGGCGCCGGGCCGTCCCCTTCCCGACAGGAGACATCATGTCCACTGAGGTACCTCCACGGTCCACAGAGAAGACCGCGTCCACCGCGACGCACCAGATGCCGAAGCGCGAGAGCGCTGACCGGAAGCAGGTCACCCAAGGGCGTTGGGCCTCGGTGCTCCTGCTGCCCACCCTTATTCTCCTGGCGATCGTCATCGTCTACCCGGTGATCAACGCGATCGTCATCTCGTTCCAGAAGGATCAGAGCCTCAACCCCACGACTGGCCTCTTCGAAGCCGGTGGCCCGGCTGGGTTCAGCAACTACACTGACTGGCTGTTCCAGCAGTGCAGCGGCCAGCCCTGCCCTCCCGGAACGCTGGGATCGCAGTTCTGGTCCTCGATGGGCACCACCTTCTTCTTCGCTGTCGTGACAGTGGCTCTCGAAACGGTCATCGGCTTCTGGATGGCCGTCATCATGGCCCGCGCCTTCAAGGGGCGCAGCGCCGTCCGCGCCGCCGTCCTCGTCCCCTGGGCCATCCCGACCGCCGTCACGGCCAAGCTGTGGTTCTTCATCTTCGCCTTCGACGGAATCGCCAACAAGCTCTTCGGCACGCAGATCCTCTGGACCGGATCCGAGTGGCCGGCCAAGTGGGCGATCATCATCGCGGACGTCTGGAAGACCACGCCGTTCATGGCGCTCCTCATCCTCGCTGGGCTCCAGCTGATTCCGGACGAGGTCTACGAGGCGGCCAAGGTCGATGGAGCGAGCACCTGGCAGCGCTTCACCCAGATCACGCTCCCACTCGTCCGGCCCGCGCTCATGGTCGCGATCCTCTTCCGCGCCCTTGATGCCCTGCGTATGTTCGACCTCCCGTTCATCATGACCCAGGGCGCCAACAACACCTCGACGCTCTCGATCCTCGTGGTGGACCAGATCCGGCAGGGGTTCAACAGCGCTGCCGCACTGTCCACCATCACGTTCCTCGTGATCTTCCTCGTGGCGTTCATCTTCGTCCGCTTCCTCGGCGCCAACGCCGTGGGCGCGGCCACCTCCTCGGGAAAGAAGTGACATGGCAGCCACCGCAACACTCCCGCGCACCGCGTCGGCTCCCGCCCGCCGCAAGAAGTTCGACTGGGGGCAGGTCCGGACCTACGTCTCGGCCGTCATCATCCTCGTCTGGTGCCTCGCGCCGGCCTACTGGATGATCGTCACGGCCTTCCGCGACACGGGGTTCACCTTCGACACGTCGATCCTTCCCACCCACGTCACGTGGGACAACTTCGCGACGGTGTTCGACGAGAGCCTTGGCAACCACTTCGGCCGTAACCTGATCAACAGCGTGATCGTGGCCGGCGTGACGACGCTGGTCGCCCTCGTGGTCGGCGTGTTCGCCGCCTACGCCCTCGCGCGCCTGAACTTCCGGTTCAAGTTCGCGGTCATGGGGTTCATCCTCGGGGCGTCCATGTTCCCCGGCGTGGCCATCGTGACCCCGCTGTTCCAGCTGTTCACCAATATCGGCTGGATGGGGACGTACCAGGCGATGATCATCCCGGACATCTCCTTCACGCTGCCGCTCACGGTCTACACGCTGACCTCCTTCTTCCGCGAGATGCCATGGGAGCTCGAGGAGTCAGCGCGCATTGACGGATGCACCCAGGGCCAGGCATTCCGCAAGGTCATCCTCCCGCTCGCAGCTCCCGCCACGTTCACGACGGCGATCCTCGCCTTCATCGGGGCATGGAACGAGTTCCTCATCGCGAGCCAGCTGTCCTCGGATGCAACGCGGCCCGTCACCGTGGCGATCGCGTACTTTGCGGGAGCCCAGCCCCACCAGGAGCCCTACACCGCCGTCATGGCGGCGGGCACGATCGTCACTGTCCCGCTGGTGATCCTTGTGCTCGTGTTCCAGCGCAAGATCGTGGCCGGCCTGACCGCCGGTGCGGTCAAGTGATCGATCCGAAGGACCCGATGTCCGTGGGAGGGGCGGCCTACCGCCGCTCCTCCCCGCATCGGCGGGCAGTGATCGAGCAGTTCGAGATCTTCATGGGCTTCCTGGCGTTCTGGGGACTCGTGCTGCTCGCCGTCACGGTGTGGCTCGAGGTCACTGGGCAGTTCGCGCTCGGCTGGGCGCTCGGCCTGCTGGCCGTGGCCCTCGCGATGGCGGGCCTCTGGGCGCTGCGCCGGAAGGTCCTGCGTGGGGAGAAGAACGAGTTCAAGGGCTGAGCCCTCGGGGCAGGGCGGCGACTGATCGGGGAGGACCATGGTTGGGATCGACGACGTTGCGGCAGCCGCCGGCGTCTCGACCGCCACGGTGTCGAGAGCCCTCCGGGGACTTCCCCGCGTCTCCCCGGCCACGCGCAGCAAGATCCTCGCCACCGCGAACGAACTGGGGTACGTGCCCTCGTCCGCGGCGTCGCGGCTTGCCTCAGGCAAGACGCGCACCGTAGGCGTCCTCGCCCCCTACGTGGACCGGTGGTTCTTCGGGAAGGCGATTGCCGGCGTCGACCATGAACTGCATGGGCGCGGCTACAACCTCTCGCTCTTCAATCTGGGCGGCCGCTCCGCGCCCAGAGAGCGGCTGTTCAGCCGGGCCATGGTGCACAAGCAGATCGACGCCCTCCTGCTCCTGTGCATGTACCTGCACCCTGAGGAGATCGAAGACCTCCACGCGATCGATATGCCGCTCGTGGTCGTCGGTGGCCCGGTCGAGGGCATTGCGACCGTGGGTATCGACGACTACAGGGCCGCGAAGACCATCACCGAGCACCTCATCCACCTCGGGCACCGCCACATCGCACTCCTCCACGGCAGCGACGATCTGGAACTGAACTTCTCCGTCCCCAAGATCCGGGTCGAGGGGTTCCACGACGCCGTCCATGAAGCTGGTCTCGAGCTTGGCCCGGACGCCGTGTTCTTCGGAAATTTCACCGTAGCGAGCGGCGTCGAGGCCATGCGCCGATTCATGGCGCTCCCCGAGCCGCGCCCCACGGCAATGGTGTGCGCCTCGGACGAGATGGCGCTGGGCGTGCTCTTCGAGGCGCGGCGGCAGGGCCTCCGGGTGCCCGAGGACTTCTCCGTGGTGGGGATCGACGGTCACGAAATCGGAGCTTCAGCCGGACTGACCACCGTGTGGCAGGACCCGACGGCGCAGGCGCGGCGCGGCACGCGCATGCTCCTCGCAGAGCTGGCTGGCGAGGCAGGGGCCGTCCACTCCGAAATGGCGGAACAGCGGCTGATCGTGCGGGAGACTACCGCTGCGCCCCCAGCCTTCTGAGCGTTCCTTCTGAGGTGCAGGGGGTCCCGCCGGCGGTAGGGCCCGTGGGCAGCATGTGGTGTGTGAAGCCGCCATCCGTGGGGTAAGGCCCTGTCTGTCAATGCCGAACGGCAGCGACGGATTGCGGGAGGAAGCACCATGACTGAACCGATGTCCACCGGCCAAGGCTGGCCTGACCAGTCGCAGTCCACGGCCGACACAGCCAAACACGAGGCCCGCGGGGTGGCCGATCAGACCGCCTCCTCCGCTGGAGCCGTCGGCGGGGTCGCCAAGCAGGAGGCCTCCAACGTGGCTCAGGAAGCCACCTACCAGGCGAAGGACCTGATGCGCCAAGGGCGCCAGGAGCTCATGGACCAGGCGTCGCAGCAGCAGGCGCGCGCCGCGGACGGTCTCCGCTCCATCCACCGCCAGCTCAGCTCGATGGCGTCCAACACTGACCAGCAGGGCATGGGGACGGACCTGGTCCGTCAGGCCGCTGAGAAGGCCGGCGGCTTCGCTGACTGGCTTGACCGGCGTGACCCGGGCTCGGTCCTGAACGAGGTCAAGTCCTACGCCCGACGCCGCCCGGGCGCCTTCCTCGCCATCGCGGCGGGGGCGGGCCTCCTCGTCGGCCGCCTGACCAGGTCGCTCGCCGACGAGGCGCGGGACTCCGCTCAGTCGTCCGGGTCCGGAAGGCCGCTCGCTTCCACTGATTCCTCGGGCGCTGTCACCCAGGAGCCCGGCCTCGGGACCGGCACCGCCTACCCGGGCCCCGGCACTGGCTACACGGCTCAGGAGCCGGCCTACACCGGCACCGGGGAACCATACACGGAGCAGGGCTTGGCGCCCGCGCCGGTGGATGGTGAGGGCCGCGCCTACAGGGACGGCGCTGCCTACGGCAGTGACTACCCGCAGGCACCCGCCGAGTACGCCGCCGGGACGGGCGAGTACGGGTCCGGCACCGGTGAGTATGCCGCCGGGGCTGGCCAGTACGGGACCGGCGCTGGAGAGCACGTCGCAGGCACGGGCCAGTATGGGACAGGTGCCGACGAGTATGCCGCCGGGGCTGGCCAGTACGGTACGGGCACGGGAGAGCACGTCGCTGGCACCGGCGAGTATGCCGAGACTGGCCAGTACGGGACGGGCGCCGGGGGGAACCTCGCTGACACCGGGTCGTATGGTCCGGGCACCGAGTCGCTGGACCCCGAAGATGCCCCCGACCTGCCGGACCGTCGCCCCGGAGGGAGGGATGAATCACGATGAGCCATTCAGCGGGATACGAACAGGCCCCGAACGGGGCTACGCTGCCCGGCGAGGTCCCCAGGCCGCTCGGGAGCGAACAGATCGCTGAGGAGAAGGCCGCCACGCAGTCCCTCGGCGACCTCGTCGGGGATGTGATGGCCGATCTCTCGGCCCTCATGCGCAAGGAAGTCGAGCTCGCCAAGGCTGAGGTCCGGGAGTCGGGCAAGCGCGTGGGCAAGGGCGCCGGGATGTACGCCGGAGCCGGAATTGCGGGACATTTCGTGCTGCTGTTCCTCTCGCTCGCCCTATGGTGGGCACTCGGCACCTATCTCGTCGGCCTCGGATGGTCTGCCGTGATCCTCGCCGTCATCTGGGCGATCATCGGTGCCATCCTTGCCGTCCAGGCCAAGAAGCAGATCGAGTCGATGAGGGGCATGCCGCAGACGGCGGAAACGCTCCGCGAGATACCCCCCACGCTCAAGCCACATGAGGAGACACGATGAGCCAGAACCCTGATGAGATCCGGGCCGACATCGAGCGCACCCGTGCTCGGCTGGGCACCGACGTGGACGCCGTCGCAGACAAGGTGACGCCCTCGCAGATCGCGCATCGCCAGACCGAGAAGGTCAAGGGCGCGCTGTCCAATGCCAAGGACGCCGTCATGGGCACAGCGGACGACGCCGCGAGCGGCACCCGCGACGCCCTCGCAGGCGCCGGGGACGCGGTGGGCAACGCGGGCGACACCGTGAAGCGCAAGACCCGCGGCAACCCCTTGGCCGCCGGCCTGATGGCCTTCGGCGCCGGGCTGCTGGTCGCCTCGCTCATTCCCGCCTCGGAGAAGGAGCAGGAGCTGGCCCAGAACGTCAAGGAGAAGGCGCAGCCACTCACGCAGCAGCTCGCCGACGCTGGCTCCGAGGTTGCCCAGCACCTGAAGGAGCCTGCCCAGGACGCACTCCAGTCCGTCAAGGACACGGCCGCCGAGAGCGCGTCCAACGTCAAGGACGAGGCACAGGCCCAGAGCTCGAACGTCCAGGACAGAGCGCAGGAAGCCCAGCAGCGCGTGCAGGGGTCCTGACCGGCGGTGCCAGGACGGCAGGCCTCAAGAAGCGCGGGCCAACTGGCGGATCGGAATCCACCGGGATGCGAGGCGGCGGTAGGCCGCAGCGGCACCGGTCATATCACCCTCCGCGAGGCACTCGACGCCCAGCAGGACATCGCTCGGCGAGTCGTCGGGGAAGACCCGGTCGGCAACGCCGCCATAGTCAAGCTCGACCATCGCGTCGGGGTGGAACTCCTCAAGCCACTCAGTGAGGGTGGTGAGCTCGTCGAGGAGGTTCATCTCGGGAGCGGCCAGGGCGAGGTTCGCCACGGCGAACCTCGCCCTGCTGATTGCCTTGGCCCAGCTCGCGGTCATCCGCACCGTTACGATGTGGTCGTCCTCTTCGACGACCTCCGTCGGGTCGCCCTCATGGAACAGGACGAACCAGCTGAAGGGGATGCCCCAGAGTGATTCCCGGGTGTTGATCCGGGGGGTTCCCGACTCCTCGGCGAGGCGGTCCACGCGTTCCTGGTGCTTGGCGCGCGCGCTCTCGGGCAACAGGACCGCCGCGAGGGGAGCGGGCGCCGTCGTGAGCACCGACTCTGCGGCGAGCCCAGCGCGCAGTACGAGCTGCGAGGGGCAGTAGAGGGTGTGGCCCTCCACGCTGAGGGAGCGGGTGAATTCGGCACGGCCGTCGGGGAACGGGTCCGCGGACGAGCGGATGATGCGCCGGAGGGCATCCTCGGCCTCGGCATCGTCGAGGATCTGCCGCCCCTGGGCTGACGTTCCCCGTTTGACCCGCTCCCGCTCTTCAGCCGTGAAGGCCGAGAGCGGCTCGTAGACCCGCAGCTGCGAGGCGAGGGGGCGTCCCGCGCGGCCGTGCCGCGTGCTCATCCCGTGCCGCTTCCGCTGACCGCGGCCGCTGTGCGGAAGGGCGCCGTCACGGCGTGTCCGCGAGGTCGACGACCACCGGCGCGTGGTCGGAGGCACCCTTGCCCTTGCGCTCCTCGCGGTCGATCATCGCCCCGGTCACCCTCGCGGCGAGCGCGGGGGAGCCGAGCACGAAGTCGATCCGCATGCCCTCCTTGCGGGGGAAGCGGAGCTGTGTGTAGTCCCAGTAGGTGTAGACGCCGGGGCCCGGTGTGAAGGGACGCGCCACATCAGCGAAGCCGGCGTCTTCGAACGCGCGGAACGCTGCCCGTTCCGGCTCGCTCACGTGCGTCAGCCCCCCGTTGCGGAAGTAGTCGATGTCCCAGACATCCTCGTCGCGCGGTGCGATGTTCCAGTCGCCGACGAGCGCGATCTGGGCACTGGGGTCCTCGCGGACCCACTCAGCTGCATGGCCGGAGAGGACCTTGAGCCATTCGAGTTTGTACGGCATGTGCTCGTCATTGAGTGCCCGACCGTTCGGGACGTAGAGGCTCCACACACGCACGCCCGCGCACGTTGCGCCGATCGCGCGGGCCTCCTGCGCCGTGTTTTCGCCGTTCTTGCCGAATGAGGGCTGGTCGGGGAAGGTCCGCTCGACGTCCTCGAGCCCCACCCGGGAAGCGATCGCCACGCCGTTCCACTGGCTCACGCCGAAGTGTGCCACCTCGTATCCGTTGCGCTCGAAGAGCTCCCAGGGGAAGTTCTCGTCCCTGCACTTGGTCTCCTGGATCGCCAGCACGTCCACGTCACTGCGCAGGAGCCAGCTCTCCACGCGGTCGGCGCGGGCACGGAGGGAGTTCACGTTCCAGGTAGCAAGCTTCACGGCGTCCACGCTACCAACCGCGCCGCGAGTCGGCACCGTGGGGGTACCGACTCGCCGCCATCCGGAGGGGCAGCGTCCGCTACTTGGACCAGCTCGTGGCCTGTTCGCGCCACCAGGTGTCGAACATCGTCACGGGAGTGGCGCGCTTGTGGCGCGTCATGAGGTACCGGCGCTCGATCGACTCTGCGACCTCGTCCGAGACATCCCGGCCCTCGAGGTAGTCGTCGATGTCGTTGTAGGTGATGCCGAGCTCATGCTCGTCGGTGCGGCCCGGCTGGAGATCGAGGAGATCGGCGGTCGGGATCTTCTGCCACACTTTCTCGGGGGCGCCGAGATGCTGCAGCAGTGCCCGGTTCTGGCGCTTGTCGAGCCCGAAGAGCGGGAGGATGTCCGCGCCGCCGTCGCCGTACTTCGTGAAGAAGCCGGTCACGGACTCGGCGCCGTGGTCCGTGCCGATCACGAGCAGGTTGCGCTCGCCGGCGATCATGTACTGGGCCGCCATGCGAGCCCGGGCCTTGGTGTTGCCGCGGACGAAGTCGCTGAGCTCGTCGTCGGACGAGTGCTCGTATTCCGACTCGAAGCCGTCCACAGCGGCCTTGATGTTGAACGTTCGCTGCGACTTCGGCTGGATGAAGTTCAGGGCGGCCTGGGCGTCCTCCTCGTCGTGCTGGACGCCGTGGGGAAGCCGGACGGCGATGAAGTCCGCTTCGATGCCTTCCTGTTCCAGGTCTTCGACGGCGAGCTGGGCCAGGCGCCCTGCCAGCGAGGAGTCGAGGCCACCGCTGATGCCCAGGACGAACCCCTTGGATCCGGTTGCGCGCAGATAGTCCTTGAGGAAGCCGACGCGGGCCTCAACCTCAGCCGCCGGGTCGATCTCGGGCTTGACGCCCATCTCCTCGATGATCTTCGCCTGGAGTTCGCGCATGGGGATAGCGTACTGGCCATGAAGATCGCACGCATCGAGACCTTCCTCGTGCCGCCGCGCTGGCTCTTCGTGCGTGTCGAGACGGACGCGGGAGTCGTCGGCTGGGGCGAGGCCACCTGCGAGGGCCGCTCCGAGACTGTCCGCACGGCCGTGGACCAGCTCGCCGAACTCCTCATCGGCCAGGACCCGCTGCGGATCGAGGACCACTGGCAGGTGATGACCAAGGGCTCGTTCTACCGTGGCGGCCCGATCCTCGGCAGCGCCGTGGCAGGGCTCGACCAGGCGCTGTGGGACATCGCCGGCAGGCACTTCGGTGCCCCGGTCCACCAGCTGCTCGGCGGCCCGGTGCGCGAGCGCATCCGGGTCTACGGCTGGGTGGGCGGGGACGAGCCGGACGAGGTGGCCGAGGCGATCGCCGCCCAGGTCGAGGCAGGCCTCACCGCCGTGAAGATGAATGCCTCGGGCCGGATGTCCGCCAACGGCAGTGCTGCCGAGCTCGACGGCGTGGTGCGGCGGGTCGCGGCGGCCCGCGAGGTCCTGGGACCCGAGCGCGACGTCGCGGTGGACTTCCACGGCCGGTTCACCCTCGCGACGGCCCGGCGTGCCGCCTCGCTGCTGGCTGACCTGCACCCGTTCTTCCTCGAAGAGCCGGTAGTGCCCGAGAACTCGCACCTGATCGGGCGCATCGCCGAGTCGACGGCGATACCCATCGCCACCGGCGAGCGGCTCTACTCCCGACAGGAGTTCCTCCCGGTCCTGCAGGCCGGCATCGCCGTGGCCCAGCCGGACCTCAGCCATGCCGGGGGCATCACCGAAGTCCGGAAGATCGCCGCGCTCGCCGAGACGTTCGACGTCCAGCTCGCACCGCATTGTCCCCTCGGGCCGATCGCCCTCGCAGCATGCCTCCAGGTGGGCTTCGCGACCCCGAATCACTTGATCCAGGAGCAGAGCATCGGCATCCACTACAACCGGGGCGCCGACGTGCTGGACTATGTGGTGGACACCCGGCCCCTCGCCTTCGTCGACGGATCCATCGAACGGCTCACCGGCCCGGGCCTCGGAATCGAGGTGGATGAGGCTGCGGTCCGGGACGCAGACCGCCGGGGACACGCCTGGCGCGGACCCATCTGGCGTCACGACGACGGGTCCTTCGCAGAATGGTGAGCGGCTGCCCGGTGCGCAGGCAGCGATGAGCATTCTCGACAGCCCCACACTCGGGGACGTCGACGCGGTGGTGGCTGCCGGAGCCACGTTCATCGTGACACCTGGCGTGAGCGAGTCCGTGGCGTACGCTAGCGGCCGCGGGGTGCCCGTCCTGATCCCGGGAAGGACCTCCAGGATCCGCAGAAGGACGAGGTGCCGCCCCTCCCCCCGGGGGGCGCTCGCCGGGGAGTGACGCGGCCCTACTAGTGTGGAACACAGCTCCTATCCTCCGGCGCTCGGCTCGGACGGCGGCGTCTTGCATGAAAGGAAGCGACGATGAAGATCGTCTCGGCTGAAGTCTTCGTGACGAGCCCGGTCCGCAACTTCATGACCCTCAAGGTCACCACCGACGAGGGGATTGTGGGCATCGGTGATGCGACGCTCCCCCACGAGGAGGACACGCCCGACTATCTCCACCCGGGCGACCAGCCCGGACTCGGCGTCGAGTTCAACGAGGAGGCCGCGAACTCCTTCCCGTACCAGCAGGCGTACCTGCCGTACAACCGCCTCATCGACGGCACGGTGCACGACTGGTGAGCGGGCCGGCCGAGGGCGACGCGGCTGAGGGCGGCGCCCGTACCTTCCACGTGATCGCCATGGGCGTCTCCGGCTCCGGCAAGAGCACCGTCGGCGCGCTCCTGGCCCGCGAGCTGGGCGGGGAATTCCTCGACGGCGATGACCTCCACCCGCGGGCCAATGTCGAGAAGATGGCTGCGGGCATCCCGCTCGACGACGACGACCGGGAGCCGTGGCTGCGCGAGATCGGCGCCCGGCTGGCGGCGGCGCCGGGCACCATGGTCATCGGCTGCAGCGCCCTCAAGCGCTCCTACCGGGACATCATCCGAGACGCCGCGCCGGACGCCGTCTTCGTGCACATGCACGGGAGCCGCGAGTTGCTCGCCGAGCGAATGGCAGCTCGCCCCGGCCACTTCATGCCGCTCTCGCTCCTCGATTCCCAGTTGGAGACCCTCGAGGAACTCGAGCCGGACGAGCGCGGCGTCGCCTTCGACATCGCCGAGCGCCCGGAGCAGATCGCACGCGAGGCTGCGGAGTGGCTGCGCCGCTGAGCCACTGTGGCCCCGGGCGCCGCCTGAGGCCCCAGCGTGCGGGACAGCGTCAGCGCTCGTGCTGGACCGGAGCAGGTCGGCCGATTTCCGGCGCGTTCACTGGACATTCACCCGCTCGCCGTTTTTGATGTGTGGACTGGGGAAACTGATCAGGTGACACCAGAAGGGTTCCGATGGGCACGATCCAGGCCGAACATCCCCGGCCACGCCACTTCCTCCTCCATGTCAGCGACACTCACGTGCTCGGCGACGGCCAGCTCTCCGGCGCGCTGGATCCCGAGGCGCACCTCCGGCGGATGTTCGGGCAGATGCGCGACGCCGATGGGTCGCCCGAGGCGATCGTCGTCACCGGCGATCTGGCGGACCGCGGTGAGCCTGAGGCGTATGCCCGGCTGAAGGCGATCGCGGAGCCCACGGCGGAGGCGCTCGGGGCGCGGCTCATCTGGGCCATGGGCAACCACGACTCGCGCCCGGCCCTGCGGGAGCATCTCCTCGGCGAGGAAGCATCGGGCGAGCCCTTCGACCGGGTGCACTGGGTCAACGGCCTGCGCGTGATCGTGCTGGACACCACAGTTCCGGGAGTCCACCACGGCGAGCTCTCCCAGCCGCAGCTGGACTGGCTGGCCGAGGAACTGAGCTTCCCGGCGCCGGACGGGACGCTCCTTGCCATGCACCATCCGCCCCTGCCGTGCGTGCAGGAGCTCGCGGTGCTCGTGGAGCTGCGCGGCCAGGCGGCCCTCGCCGACGTGGTGCGGGGAACGGACGTCCGTGCCATCCTCGCGGGCCACCTGCACTACTCGACGTCGGGGACCTTCGCAGGGATTCCCGTCTCGGTCGCTTCGGCCACGTGCTACACGCAGGATCTCGCCTGTGCAGTGGATGCCTCGAGCGGCTTCCGCGGCACCCGCGGCCGAGATGCCGCACAGGCGTACAACCTGGTCCACGTCTACGCCGACACCGTGGTCCACTCGGTGGTGCCGGCGACCGGAGGCGGCACGGTGGGCCGGGAGGTCCCCGCTGCCGAGGTCGCCGAGGTCCTCGCGAAGGCGGGGGTCACGTTCCCCGAGGACGACGGCGGCCGGGGCCGCCGAGCCCACCCGACAACGGGCATGCTGCCCATCACCTGAGCCGCGTCGGGACCGGCCCTCCGCCTGCCCCCGCAGCTGCCCTCAGCGCTCCCAGGGCGCCGGGATCGGGAAGTACTTCTCGAGGAAGTCGGTCACCCGTTCCTGGCGCTCCTCGGCCGAGACCTCGGGGAACGAGCCGTCGTTGAGGCAGAAGAAGTCCTGATTGCGCTTCTTGAGGAGCTTCGGCAGCGAATCCAGGCCGGAGCGGATCGTGGTGTCGATGTACTGCACCTTCGCCCCGACCTGCGTCACGGCACGCCCCGTCAGCAGGGCGTAGTAGTGGTAGAAGGAGTTCGTGACGGAGATGCTGTCCCACGAGCGGAACCGGGCCGCCGCGGTGCGGGCGAACTCCTCGGGGAACTCCGCCTCGAGTTCGAGCAGCACGGATTTCCTCAGCGGGGCTGCGGTGTGCTCGAGGTGGCGGGTGGTGATGCGGCCGAACCGTTCGTGGAGGAGCCGCCGGTTCACGCGTGCGGCGTTCTCGTGGCCTGAGCGGTCCAGGTGGTTGTCACCGAGCCCGATCCGCGTGGAGGCTTCGATGAACTTCGTGATACCGCCGGGGGAGAAGAACATGTCCGGGCCGAGGGGCCGGCCGAAGAACATGTCGTCGTTCGAGTAGAGGAAGTACTCCGAGAGGCCCTTGATGTGCTGGAGCTGGGACTCGATGGCCTGGGAGTTGAAGACCGGCAGCACGGACGGGTCCTTGAAGTGTTCCTCCGCCCGGACGATGGTGATCCGGTCGTGGGTCTCGTCGAGCCACTCCGGCACCTTCGAATCCGTGCAGATGAAGATCTGTCCGATCCACGGGGCGAACATGTGCACGCTGCGAAGGGCGTACTTGAGCTCGTTGATCTGCCGGACCCGCGCCTCGGCGGCGTCGCCTTCGCCGAGGACCACGCCGGGCAGGAAGGAGTTGCGGTAGCGCCGGAAGTCCGGGTCGGAGCCGTCTACCCAGGAGAAGACGATGTCGATGGTGAAGTCGATGTCCGTGGCGTGGTCCGCGAACATGTTCTCGATGGTGGGCCAGGTCCGCCCGAAGCGCTCCACCGTGCCGCGGACCGCCTCGTTCCGCGGAAGGGTGCGCCGGGTGAGGGAGTTCTCGATGGGCAGCTGGAGCAGGTCTCCCTCCCACTTCCACAGCTCCACCTGGACGCCGGTCTCCTGGCCGTAGCGCAGGCCGCCGTCGGGCTCGAGCCGGGGCCGGTAGAGGCGGAACATGCGCGCCTGACCCGACTCGGCGAGGCGGCCGTCGGCGACGAGCAGCGCGCGGTCCTTGCGGGCATCGACAGTCAGCGAGTAGAAGGGCTCGTCCCGGCACGCCTCGACGAGTGCCCGGCGGAGTTCCTTGCGGTGCGTCCAGTCCACCGCAATCACGGGCCTTGCGTCGTTGCCGCGGACCAGCAGGTAGGGGATCTTCGCACCCTCGAGGACGTCCCGGACGAAGAGGAGGTCCTCGACCATGGCCTCGTGCGGAGTCTGTGTCCTGTTGACGACGGCGTAGCCGCGCTTCTTGCGCCGGATCACGTCGTCCCGGTCCGAAAGCCTCCGCCCCGCCGCCGCGGAGGCGATCTCAAGGGGAGGAGGCAGCGGCTCCTCGGCGCCCGGGGTGGCATGGTAGACCTCATCAGGGGTCACAGACGCGTTCACTGGCCTCCTTCGCAGGGGTGGGGGAAATCCGGGAGCTCACGGCACATGATAGGCGTACGCGCCGCCGCCCGGCTCTCCGGGCGGAGCCGGGCGCGCCAGGGCGCCAGTAGAATCGGAGCCATGACTGCTGCCGCCGCCCTGGACGTCACCGCTGCCCGCGCCCGCCTGCTTGAGCTCATCAAGGAGCTCGCCGTGGTCCGCGGCAAGGTGGTCCTCTCCAGCGGCAAGGAGGCCGACTACTACGTGGACCTGCGCCGCATCACGCTCCACCACGAGGCGAGCCAGCTGGTGGGGCAGGTCATGCTGGACCTCATCGACTCGGCCGGTGTCCAGATGGAGACGGCCGGCGGCCTGACCATGGGTGCGGACCCTGTCGGGACCGCCCTCATGCACGCGGCGCGCGAGGCCGGCCGAGCCGTCGACGCGTTCGTGGTGCGCAAGGCTCAGAAGTCCTACGGTATGGGCCGCCAGGTCGAGGGCCCGGGCGTCGAGGGCCGCAAGGCCGTGGTGCTCGAGGACACCTCCACGACCGGCGGTTCGGCGCTCGCCGCTGTCGAGGGCGTGCGCAACGCCGGCGGCGAGGTGACCGCCGTCGCCGTCATCGTGGACCGCGCCACCGGCGCGAAGGAGCGCATCGAGGCCGAGGCCGGCGTGCCGTACCTCTACGCCTTCGGCAAGGACGAGCTCGGCCTCGACTGACCGGCGCTGCCGGGGCGTAGACATGCCGAAGCCGGCCGTGGACACCGCCGCGCTGCAGTCCGCGCGGCGCCTGCGGAGATTCTCCCGCCGCGCGTTCCTCGGGGGCGCGGTGGCCTCCGCGCTGCTCGCGGCGGACGCCTTCGTCACCGGGGAGGTCCAGCGCCAGCGCCGGCAGACCGTGGTGCTGGAGGTGGCGGACGACGCCGCGCGGCAGCGCTTCCCCGATGCGTCCTGGATCCTGTTCCCCGGCTACAAGACGAGCTGGGAGGAGGCACGGATCATCCTGGCGTCGCTGCGGTCCTCGCTCGCGGAGCGGGGCCAGCTCGCGGCCATTGGCTACTCCAATCTGGGCCTGAGCGTCGACGAGATCCTCGATGCCCTCCGCGTGTACGTCAGGCAGCGGCGGCTGCGGACCCTCTACTTCTACGGGCACTCGTTCGGCGGGATGGTCGCAGTGGAGGTGGCGTCCCGCCTCCTCGCCGAGGACGGGATGCAGGTGGAGGTGATCCTGCTCGACTCCACGCCGGCCTCGAAGTACGACGTCCTCGACCAGGGCTGGTTCGATTCCGTCGTCGTGCTGTCCGATCTGGGGCTGAAGATCCCGTCGGTTGTCCGCGGCGGGTACGAGTTCGGCGAGCGGGTGGTCCACAAGAACGAGCGGACCTGGTCCGAGATCGTGGACCAGACGCTCGAGCAGCTCTCGCCCCTCGCGCCGTCGACCGTGCTGATCCAGACCGAGTCGCAGTACATCTACGACTGGAACGCAACACGGTTCACCGGCGCCCTCGGCACCGCCCAGATGGCCTTCTTCGGAAACCCGGGCGACCAGACGGTCGACTACGCCTCCGCCCGGAACCGTTGGGACCGGCTCTTCGCCGCGAACATGGCCAGCTCCGACCTCCAGACCATCGGCGCCTTCCCCGCCCACGCCAGTCCCCAGTGGAGCGGGATCGTGTACAACCGGCTGCTCAACCAGCTCCTGCCGCAACTGCTGCCCCTGCCGCGTCGGCTCGGCGCGGCCGGGGGAGGAGCAGGGTAGCTCGACGCCGGCCGGTCCTCTCCCGCGGGAGGCGACCGGCCGGCGTCGTGCGTACTGACTGACGCGAACTCTCAGTATTTCGAGAGGCGGTGTCTCGTTGCAGACAGCCCGTGGCGACCCAGGAGACTCAGAGCTGCTGCAGCAGCTCCCTCACGGACGGCAGCACTTGGTTGGGCCGGAAGGGGAAAGCCGAGATGTCCTCGCGCTGGGTGATGCCGGAGAGCACGAGGACGGTGTGGAGGCCGGCCTCCATCCCGGCGATGATGTCGGTGTCCATCCGGTCCCCGATCATCGCCGTGGTCTCTGAGTGGGCGTCGATCTGGTTCATGGCCGAGCGGAACATCATGGGGTTCGGCTTGCCGATCGTGTACGGCTCCCGGCCGGTGGCCTTGGTGATGAGTGCGGCGATCGCCCCGGTGGCAGGCAGCACGCCGTCGCGTGAGGGGCCCGTGGCATCGGGGTTGGTCGCGATGAACCGCGCGCCATCCAGGATGAGCCGGATCGCGGTCGTGATGGCCTCGAAGGAGTAGGTGCGGGTCTCGCCGAGGACCACGTAGTCGGGATCCTGATCGGTGAGGATCATCCCGGACTCGTGGAGCGCCGTCGTGAGCCCCGCTTCGCCGATGACGTACGCGCGCGCCCTCGGCATCTGGTCCTTGAGGAACCCCGCGGTGGCGAGCGCGGAGGTCCAGATGTTCTCCTCCGGGACGCTGAGGCCGGACGTCTGGAGCCGGGCGGCGAGGTCGCGGGGAGTGTAGATCGAGTTGTTCGTCAATACGAGGAAGCGGCGGGACGTGTCGACCCAGCGCTGGATGAGCTCCGGGGCGCCGGGGATCGCGTGGTTCTCGTGCACCAGTACGCCGTCCATGTCGGTCAGCCAGCACTCGATCTCCTGGCCGCTGCGGTACACGACGGGTCCTGCGGGATTGTTCGGCTCGGGTTCGCTCACGGGTCGCTCCTCGCTGTGTGGGGTACAGGTGGCGCGCACGACGGCGGACGCTCCCCCAGTCTTCCATCTCGCCGCGCGTCGCGGGAGGCGAATACGCATCTGCGGACGTTTTTCATGGATTGAGACGCATCTGCGGAAGTAGAGTGGCGGGATGGGACTCCTCCGCATCGCCGACGCAGCCGGCCTGACCGGTGTCTCCGACGACACAGTGCGCCGCTGGGTCGATTCGGGCGCGCTCACGGCACGCAAGGACGAATCCGGCCGGGCGGTCGTGGACGGCGCCGAACTCGCCGCGCACGCGCGGGCCACGGCCGCCGCCCCGCCCGACCCGTCGGGGGTGGGCCGGTCCGCGAGGAACCAGTTCGTGGGACTCGTCACGGCCGTGACGGTGGACAAGGTCATGGCCCAGGTGGAGCTGCAGTGCGGCCCCCATCGCGTCGTCTCGCTGATGAGTTCCGAGGCGGTGCGGGAGTTGGGCCTCGAGCCCGGCTCCGTGGCGACCGCCGTGGTCAAGGCGACCACCGTGATCGTCGAGACGCCGTCGGGGCGTGCCCTGTGAGGCGGGTGGCTGCGGCCGTCGTCGGGATCCTCGTGGCCGTCCTGCTCAGCGCGTGCGGCGCGACGACGACGGGGGCTGCCGGCTCGGCGTCGTCCGCGTCCGGACAGCACGCCATCACCGTCTTCGCCGCCGCGTCCCTCAAGCAGACCTTCACCGAGCTCGGGCAGCAGTTCAAGGCGGCGCATCCCGGGACTGCCGTGGCGTTCAGCTTCGGCGGGTCCTCGGATCTCGCGGCGCAGGTCGACAACGGCGCCCCGGCGGACGTGTTCGCCTCCGCGGACACCAAGAACATGGACAAGGTCAC
Organism: Sinomonas cellulolyticus; assembly: GCF_014656475.1. Taxonomy (GTDB): domain Bacteria; phylum Actinomycetota; class Actinomycetes; order Actinomycetales; family Micrococcaceae; genus Sinomonas; species Sinomonas cellulolyticus. The sequence goes on along the minus strand of NZ_BNCM01000002.1, from coordinate 312,789 downwards.
CGGCCCCGGCCTCGCCGACGGCGCGGCTAAGGACTTCGCGACCAACGTCCTCACGATCGCCGTGCGGCCAGGGAACCCGTCCGGGATCACCGGCCTCGCGGACCTGACGAGGCCCGGACTGAAGCTCGTGGAATGTGCGGCACAGGTTCCGTGCGGGTCGGCCGCGCATGCCGCCGCGAAGGCGGCGGACAACGGCGCCGGCGTGGCCCTGAAGCCGGTCTCCGAGGAGTCCAACGTGACCGACGTGCTCGGCAAGGTGATCTCCGGTGAGGCTGACGCCGGCCTCGTGTACGTCACGGACGTCAAGGGTGCCGGCGGGAAGGCGGACTCGGTGCCGTTCCCGGAGTCGTCGGCTGCCGTGAACCGGTATCCGATCGCGGTGATGCGCGACTCGAAGGACAAGGAGACTGCCCGCGCGTTCGTCGAGTTCGTCAATAGTGCTGCTGGCCGGAAGGTCCTGGCCGATGCCGGCTTCGGCGCCCCGTGACCCCGCTGCGCCCGCGCAGGGACATGACTCCTCAACGTCGGGGGGAAGTGACCCCTCAACGTCTGGGGGTCGCCTCCTGAAGGTCAGATCCCGAGGGTTCACCGGCCTTCCCGCCTGGATCTGGGCGCCTGCGGGGGTGGGGGGCCTGTTCGTCGCGGTCCCTCTGGTCGGCATCCTCGTCAGGGTCGACTGGGCGCACTTCCCCGCGCTGATCACCTCCCCCTCGTCCCTCGCCGCCCTCCGGCTGAGCCTGATGACCGCGGCGGCGAGCACCGCCGTCGTGCTCCTCCTCGGCGTCCCCATGGCAATGGCCCTCGCCCGCGGGAACGTCCCCGGCCTCCGCTGGCTGCGCGCGCTCGTGCTGCTGCCGCTCGTACTGCCGCCGGTGGTGGGCGGCCTCGCGCTGCTGTACACGTTCGGACGGCTCGGGCTTGTGGGGCGCTGGCTGGACCTCGCCGGGATCCAGATCGCGTTCACCACCACCGCCGTGGTCCTGGCGCAGGCCTTCGTGTCACTGCCGTTCCTCGTGGTCTCGCTCGAGGGAGCGCTGCGCACGGGAGGCGGACGCTACGAAGCCGTCGCCGCGACTCTGGGGGCGTCCCCGAGCCACGCGTTCCGCCGGGTGACCCTTCCACTCGTGCTGCCCGGCCTCGCGTCGGGCCTCGTGCTCTCGTTCGCCCGCTCGCTCGGCGAGTTCGGCGCGACGCTTACCTTTGCCGGCAGCCTCCAGGGCGTCACGCGCACCCTTCCCCTCGAGGTGTACCTCCAGCGGGAGACCGACCCCGACGCCGCCGTGGCCCTGGCGCTGGTCCTCGTCGCTGTCGCGGCGGCCGTCGTCGGGCTCGCCTACGGGCGGCGCGTCATCGGTGGGTCCGGTGCCTGACGGAACCCGCGGGGCGGCCCTGGCGCTGGACGCCGGCGTGGCCGCCCGCCGCGTCCGCCTCGCCCTCGAGGTTGCGGAGGGCGAGACGGTCGCCGTCATGGGACCCAACGGCGCTGGCAAGTCCACGCTGTTCGGGCTGTGCGCCGGCCTCCTGCGGCCAGACTCCGGAAGGGTCACGCTCGGGGCGCGCGTCCTCGCGGACTCGCGTGGCACATGGGTCCCGCCCCACCGGCGAGGCGTCGCGCTGCTCGCGCAGGAGCCGCTCCTGTTCCCGCACCTGTCCGTCCTCGAGAATGTGGCCTTCGCGCCCCGAGCGGCGGGTGCCTCCCGGGCGGCAGCGCGAACCGCGGCGGAGCGGTGGCTGGCCGAGGTCGGCGCCGACGAGCTCGCCGGACGCCGCCCCGCCCAGCTCTCGGGCGGCCAGGCGCAGCGTGTGGCGATCGCCCGGGCGCTCGCGGCCGAGCCGCAGGTTCTGCTGCTGGACGAGCCGTTCGCCGCGCTCGACGTCGCCGCGGCCCCGGCACTCCGCCGCCTGCTGCGGCGCGTCCTCGAAGGCCGGACGGCCATGGTCGTCACGCACGAGCCCCTCGATGCGCACCTGCTCGCCGACCGCGTCGTGGTCCTCGAGGGCGGCCGGGTCGCCGAGGCTGGCCCCACGGTGCAGCTGCTCGAGCGGCCGCGCAGCCGCTTCGCAGCCGGGTTGGCCGGGCTCAACTTCCTGCGCGGACGCACGACGGCGCCGGGGCGCCTCGCCGTCGACGGCCTCGGCGAGGTCTCGGGGACACTTCCCGAGGCCGGTGCGGTTCCCGTGGACGAGGTCCGAGCGGACCGGGTTCCCCCTGTCGCGGTCCCGGCTGCTGGGGAGGACGGCATCGCCGTGTTCCGGCCCGCCGACCTGTCCGTGTTCCCCGCCGCCGACGTCCCGCACGGCTCCCCGCGGAACGCGTGGCGCGCCGTCGTGCGCGAGCTCGAGCCGAGGGGCGCCCAAGTGCGCCTCCACTGCGACGCCAGCGGCCACCTCCTCGTCGCGGACCTCACCCCGGCGGCCGCCGCCGAGCTCGATCTCGTGCCCGGGCGCGCCGTCGTGCTCGTGGCCAAGGCCGCCGCGGTAAGCGTCTACACGGCGTGACGCCAGCCACGTCCGGTTTCACGCGGGCAGAATCGGGGTAGTGCTCTCGTTACGTGTGGCCGGACCGCGGTCATGTGTGCCGCGGTACATGAACCACAGGAGCGTTGACAGGGTGATCGTCGGGCCGCATGACAGGCCAGCTGCCGCTGGGACTCCCGTGGAGGAGGGCCTCGACGGCATCCTGTCCGGCGCGAGCACTGTGCAGAAGCCTCCCGCCTCCGCCCGACGCCGCCTCCTCGGGCGCCATCGCCCGCTGCGCACAGCGGGAGTCGCCCTCGGCGTCGTCGTCGTCCTCGCGGTGGCCGCATCGGTGCTGGTCGCGCTCGTGCTGCGGTCCGCGCTGAAGATGGACCGCGTCACCGACTACCCGGGCCCGGGCACGGGGGAGGTGCACGTCAGCGTGCAGAAGGGGACTGCGGCCGTATCGCTGGCCCAGGAACTCCAGAAGGACGGCGTCGTTGCCGATGCCGATACCTTCATCCGCGCCCTCGCCCAAGCGGGCGGAACAGTCACGCCCGGCGACTTCACCTTCAAGAAGGAGATGAAGGCGTCCGACGCAGCGCAGGTCCTCGTGAGCGCTTCCAACGACAAGGTCATCTACTTCGCGCTCAGCGCCGGCATGCGGGTCAGTGAATCGCTGGACGCCATCGCGAAGGCGTCGTCCACGGACCGCCGTGACCTCGACGCCCTCAACAGCAAGCCGGGCGACTTCGGGCTTCCCGCCCAGGCCAAGACGCTCGAGGGCTATCTCGCCCCCGGCGAGCACAAGTTCCCTCTGGGAACGCCGGCCAAGGACATCCTGGCCAAGCTCGTGGCAACCACCGTGGACCAGCTCAAGCAGGACGGCATCACCGACCCGGCCCAGCAGTACCGCGTGCTCACCGTGGCGAGCATCGTCCAGGCGGAAGGCGGCCGCGCCGACTACGGGAACGTCGCGGGGGCCATCGAGAACCGGCTCAAGCCGAACGACCAGACCGGCGGCCTGCTCCAGTCGGACGCCACCGTCACCTACGGCCTCGGCACCAGGACGGTCCAGCTGACTGACTCCCAGAAGCAGGACGCGAACAACCCGTACAACACCTACGTGCACCCCGGCCTCCCGCCCGGCCCCATCGGCTCGCCCGGCCCGCAGGCGGTCGCCGCGGCCGCGCACCCCACGGCCAACGACTACCTGTACTGGGTCACCGTCAACCTCGACACCGGCGAGACGAAGTTCGCGAAGACCTACGCCGAGCACCAGGCCAATGTGGCCCAGTACGAGCAGTGGTGCAGCGCCAACCCGGGCAAGTGCTCCTGAGCCGCGCCCGGCCGCCCGCCGATGGCTGGCGACTACGCTGGTGCGGTGAGTGAAGAGCGCGAGCACACCGTGGGCGTGGGCCCCTGGAAGGGCATGTGGCCCGAGGGAGACCACTGGGACCCCGAGCTGCTCGCGCACGGGGACCGGCGCAACGTGCTGGACAAGTACCGGTACTGGACGCACGAGGCGATCGTCGCGGAGCTGGACACCCGGCGCCACGACTTCCACGTGGCGATCGAGAACTGGCAGCACGACCTCAACATCGGCACGGTGGTGCGCACCGCGAACGCCTTCCTGGCCCGGGAGGTGCACATCATCGGACGACGGCGCTGGAACCGTCGCGGGGCGATGGTCACCGACCGCTACCAGCACGTCAGGCACCACGCGAGCGTCGAGGAGTTCGTCGAGTGGGCGCGTAGCGAGGATCTGCCGATCCTCGGCGTCGACATCTTCCCCGACTCGGTCCCGCTCGAGACCTATGAGCTGCCGCGGCGGTGCGTGCTCGTGTTCGGGCAGGAGGGGCCGGGCCTGACCCCCGAGGTGCATACCGCCGCGGAGGCGACGCTCTCGATCGAGCAGTTCGGGTCCACGCGGTCCATCAACGCCGCATCCGCTGCGGCCATTGCGATGCACGCGTGGGTGCGCAGGTGGGAGTTCGGGCAGCGGGTCGGGTGAGCGGCAGAGCCCACCCGATGGGGCCACCGGCACCGTCGCGGTCCACCGCTGGGACGCCCCGCCTCAGCGGAACGCGGGCCGGAACCGCAGCGCGGACCACGTCTCGTCGATCGAGACCTGACGCACGGGATCGGCGCCGAGCGCGATCATGTCCCGCGCGAGGATGTCGCGGTTGAGGTCGGTGCCAAGCTTCTTCGCCTTCGGGTAGGCGACCCACGCGAGGCGGTCCTCGTGCGCGGCCCTCACCGCGGCGGCTCCCCGCGCGGCGAGCTCGTCGCGGTCGGCGACGTAGAGGACGACGGCGGCGGCAGCACCGGCGTCGTCCGTCACCTCGAACGGGCCCGCCACGGCGGGGGCGTCCGACGGCGCGTTGATGACCGCGACCGTCATCCCGGGCCTGATCTGAAGCTTCTGCCAGAGTTCCACGCGGCCATTCAACCACCGAGCGTCAGGGCGACAGGCACGACGTCGCCCACGTCCACTCGCTCGGCCTCGCGGAAGGCTTTGCGCAGCGGGACGAGGTACGCGCCATCCTTGGGCATGAGCGCGGTGGTCCACTCCGAGCCGCCGAGGCGTACGGACACTGGGATGCAGCCCCAGCCGTACGTGAGCTCCCTCGAGACGGCTTGGATCTCGGAGGACTCTTCCGGGGGCACTCGGACGAACACGAACGGCGCGGGGCCGCGCCACTCGATGACGTCACCATCGAAGATCAGCTCCATGGAACGACCGCCTCCCGCCCGATCTCGTCCACCCGCGTCACTCCGGCCACGGCCATCGTGAGGTCGAACTCGGCGCGGAAAGCCTCGAACACCTCGCGAACGCCGTCCTCGCCGGCGAGCGCGAGCCCGTACATGTATGGCCGCCCGATGCAGACGGCGTCGGCACCGAGAGCGAGCGCCTTGAACGCGTCCGCCGCGCACCGCACGCCGGAGTCGAACAGCACGGGCACCCGCCCGCCGACGGCCTCGACGATCCCTGGCAGCGCGTCCAGCGACCCGACCGCACCGTCCAGCTGCCGCCCGCCGTGGTTGGAGACGATGATCCCGTCGGCGCCGTGCTCGAGGGCCGCCCGCGCGTCGTCAGCGTGCTGGAGGCCCTTGACCAGGATCGGCAGCCGGGTCCGCTCGCGCAGCCACGCGAGGTCAGACCAGGTCAGCGTGGTCCGCGAGAACACGTCGAGGAACGTCTCGACGCTCGCCCGCGGCACGGGGGAGGCGAGGTTCTCCCGGAACCCGCCGGGGTGCTCCCGTGCCAGCCGCACGAGCGAACGTACCGCCGCGGGGGTGGGGCGCGGCGTCGTGCGCTCCCCAGACCCCGCAGCGGAACCGGCGCCCGCGGCGGAACCGCCGCCCGCGGCGGAACCGCCGCCCGCGGCGAGCCGGGCCTCGACGAGTTCGCGGAACGCGGGGTCGGACGTGTACTGCGCGATCCCCATGCCGCGCGCGAACGGCAGGTACGCGTTGTCGAGGTCGAGCGTGCGCCACGAGAGCACCATCGTGTCGAGGGTGACGACGACGGCGCCGCATCCTATGCGTTCGGCGCGCCGCACGAACGACTCGACTACCGCATCCTCGCTGCTCCAGTACAGCTGGAACCAACGCTCGGCGTCGCCGAGCTCCGACGCGATGGCCTCCATCGGGTGCGAGGCCTGGGACGAGATGATCATCGGCACGCCGGTCGCGCGTGCGGCGCGGGCGACGGCGAGGTCCCCGGCCGGGTGCGCGAGCTCGAGGACGCCGACCGGGGCCGCGAGGAAGGGGGAGGGGTGGCGGCGGCCGAACAGCTCGATGGACGAGTCCCGCCGGGAGACGTCCCGGCCGAGCCGGGGAACGAGCCGCCACCTCTGGAATGAGGTGCGGTTCGCGACCATCGTCGAGCCCATCCCTGCCCCGGTGGCCACGTAGCCTCGGGCCTCGCGGGACATCGAGGCGAGGGCGCGGCGCTCGAGCTCGGTGGGATTCGTGGGCACCGCGGGACGGTGCCCGAACACGCCATTGCGGTAGATCCGCGATTGCACGCTGCGGCCGGAGGACTCGCTCACAGGGCGAGTCTAGGCCTGGCGCGACCTCAGCAGGTGCGGCCCTAGATCCGCGACAGTCGCGGCGCCGATGAGCTGCATGGTCACCTCGATCTCCTTGGCGAGCAGCTCGATGACCCGGGCCACGCCCTCGCGTCCGCCGGCCATGAGCCCGTACAGGTAGGCGCGGCCGATGAGCGTGAAGTCGGCGCCCGAGCAGAGGGCGGCGACGACGTCTGCTCCGGACATGATGCCCGAGTCGAGGATGATCTCGACCTCGTCCCCGGCCTCGGCGCGGACCTCGGGCAGAGCCTGGAGGGAGACGGGTGCGCGGTCCAGCTGCCGGCCGCCGTGATTGGACACAATGAGGCCGTCCGCACCGGCGTCGAGGGCACGGCGGGTGTCCTCGGCGGTGAGGATGCCCTTGACGAACAGCTTCCCGCCCCACACCGACCGGATCCACTCGAGGTCCGCGATCGAGAGGGTCGGGTCGAACATCGAGTTGATGAGCGTGGGGAGGTCCTGGCTCGTGTTCGTCAGCGACGCGAAGGTGAGGGGGTCGGTGGTGAGGAAGTTGAACCACCACTCGGGCCGGTAGGACGCGTCGAGCACGGTCTTGAGTGTGAGCTTGGGCGGGATCACCATGCCGTTGCGGACATCGCGCAGCCGCTGCCCCGCCACGGGCGTGTCCACGGTGACGAGAAGGGTGTCGTAGCCGCTTGCCGCCGCACGCTCGAGCAGGTCGAGCGACTTCTGCCGGTCCTTCCACAGGTACAGCTGGAACCAGCGGCGCGCGCCGTCGGCAACCCCACCCGAGACCACGGCGACCTGCTCGATCGAGCGGGTGCCCATCGTGGACAGCGAGAACGGGATGCCTGCAGCCGCCGCCGCGGCCGCACCGCCGTCCTCGCCCTCGGCGTGCATGAAGCGGGTGAACCCGGTCGGCGCGATCCCGAACGGCAGCGACGAGCTCCCGCCCGCGATCATCGTGGAGAGATCCACCTTCTCGGTCCCGTGCAGGATGCGGGGGAGGAGTTCGACGGCGTCGAACGCCTCCCGCGTCCGGCGCACCGTGAGCTCGCGCTGGGCAGCGCCGTCCACATAGTCGAAGGCGGGCCTCGGCGTGCGCCGTTTCGCGATGGCCCGCAGGTCCCAGACGTCCGCCGCGCGGGCGAGCCGCGCGGCGCGGCGGTCGAGGGTGGGCAGCTCGAACTGCATGAGCGGGCGCAGTTCGCTCACGCTCGGGAAACGGCGCTTCATGGGGGCCTCCAGGGGTGGTGGGAGCAGGGGGAGGGGATCAGGCAGCGGTGGTGCCGCGGCCGCGCGCGAGCAGGACTGCGATCATCGACGAAGCGCAGCACAGCAGCAGGAACAGGGCGGCGAGCCACGTCCCCCCGTGCGCCGCCTCGATGAGTGCGGCGGCGATGAGGGGGCTGAGGCCCGCGACGATCGCGCCGTTGAGCTCCCGGGCGAGGCCCACGCCGGAGAACCGGTGGGCCGGCGGGAAGAGGTTGGTCAGGAATGCCCCTTGGGCGCCGCTCGTCATCGCGATCACGATGCCGTACCCGATCGCGATCGCGAGGGTCGCGAGGGCCATGGAACGGCTCGACAGCGCGGCAAAGAGCGGGTAGGCGAACAGGGCCCCCGCCGCGGAGCCGATGGCCAGGACCCGGCCTGCGCCGAAGCGGTCCGCCGCCCACCCGCCGAACGGCGTGCCGACGATCCCCGCGAGGGAGCCCACGGTCACCGCGAGCAGGGCGTCGGTCCGGCTCATGCCGATGGCCGGAGAGGCCATGAAGCCCAAGGCGAACACGGCCATGATGTAGTTCAGCGCATTGTGGCCGGTGATCGAGAAGAACCCGATCGCGACCTCCGCGGGGCTCCTGCGCAGCAGTTCCCCGAGGGGGAGCCGGCGCTTCCGCGCGGCATCCGCGTGCTCGGTCGCGATCCGGTACTCGGGCGTCTCCTCGAGCCTGGCGCGGATGAACAGCGCCACGAAGAACAGCACGGCCGAGGCGATGAACGGGACGCGCCACGCCCAGCCCAGCAGCGCGGCGTCGCCCGCCGAGGACGCCCAGAGGAAGGCGACGGTGGCGAGCGCGATCCCGGCGGGAGGGGTGGCGAGGACGATTGAGGTGAAGTACCCGCGCCGCTTGGCGGGAGCGAACTCCGCCACGAGGGTCATGGCGCCGGCAAGCTCGGCCCCGGCGCCGAATCCCTGGAGGACGCGGAAGACCACGAGAAGGAGGGGCGCTGCCGCGCCGATCGCGGCGGTGGTGGGAAGCAGCCCGATCGCCACGGTGGCCGCACCCATGAGGACGATGGTGAGGATCATGGCGGGGCGGCGTCCGCGCCTGTCACCGATGTGCCCGATCACGAGTCCGCCCAAGGGCCGCGCGATGAATCCGACAGCGAATGTCGCGAAGGCCGCGAGGGAGGCGCCTGTGCTCGTGCCGGCGAAGAAGAGGGGCCCGATCACGAGTCCTGCCGCAGCGCCGTACAGCGCGTAGTCGTACCACTCGATGAGCGTGCCGACCGTCGCGGCGAACAGGGCGCGCCGGGCGCCGGGGGTGAGGGTCGGGCGACCGGAGGCAACGGCGGTGTTGCTGGTCATGGGTCCTCCAGAGGGCAGGGTAGCGAGGGATGCTTGAAATATATTTCTATCACTGGGTGATATACTTCACAAGTTCTCGACGGGAGGAGGGGCATGGCCGAGTCCATGACCGCCAGGCTCGCCACCGACCTGCGCCGCATGATCCTCGAGGGGGAGCTCGCCCCGGGCTCCCTCGTGGTCGAGCCCAAGCTCGCCGAGCAGTTCGGCGTGTCCAAGACGCCCGTGCGCGAGGCCCTGCGGCTTCTCACCACTGAGGGCCTGCTGGCGGTGCTGCCCAAGAAGGGCTATCTGGTCGCGACCATGAGCTCTCAGGACGTCGCCGAGGTGCTCGACCTGCGGATGCTGCTCGAGCCCCACTCGTGCTCGAGCGCAGCCGCCTTTGCGGACCCGGCGCTGGTCCGCACCCTCCGTGACCTCCTCGACCGCCAGCGCGAGCACGCGGCCGCCGAGCCCCTGATGAGCATGGAGTACGCCGCCGACTTCCACCGCGCGCTCGCTGCCGGCGCCCGGAACCGCCGCCTGTCGGAGGTGCTGGCCCGGTGCTTCGACGAGACGTCCCGCGCCTACCACGTGCTCCCGGGGCTCCACGGCCATCTCGCGGCCGACGAGGAGCTGGCCGAGCACGAGGCGGTCTATGCGGCTGTTGCCGCGGGCGATGGCGCCGCGGCCGCCGAGGCGATGCGCGCGCACCTCCGGAGTATCCGTTCGGCGATGGCGCGGCAGTTCGAGCGGCCCAGCGGCCTCTGGTCCTGATCGCGCACGACGTCGGCCCGGTCACCTCAGGCGACCGAGCCGGCGTCGTGCGTCGGCTGGGGTCAGCGCGCGGTGAACTCCGCGTGCCGGGAGTGGGCCTCGGCGACCTTGGCGCGGATGGCCTCGATGTCCTTGACCCTGTCCCGGTACTTCCTGTCCATCTCGAGGATGTCCTGCTCCTCGTCGAGGAGCTCCCGGTACACGCGCTCGCGCTCCGCGGGGTCCGCGGTGTACTCGAGGTCGAGGTAGCTCTCGGCGTGGCGCCGGGCATTGTTGACGGCGGCGTGCGCCTTGCCGGCCTTGCTGTAGAGCGAGGCGACGATCGTGACGAGCAGGACGCTGACGATCACCGTGAGCGAGAGGCCGGTGGTGATCTCGAAGACCTCCACGTGCTGGCCGCCGTTGATGAACGGCAGGGTGTTCTCGTGCAGCGCGTGCAGGACGAGCTTGACCCCGATGAACGCGAGGATCGCCGCCAGGCCATAGGAGAGGTAGATGAGGCGGTCCAGGAGCCCGTCGAGGAGGAAGTACAGCTGGCGCAGGCCCATGAGCGAGAACGCGGTGGCCGTGAACACGACGTACGGGTTCTGGGTCAGGCCGAAGATCGCCGGGATGGAGTCGAGGGCGAACAGCAGGTCGGTGCCGCCGATCGCGACCATCACGAGCAGCATCGGCGTCAGGACGCGCTTGCCGTTCTCATGGGTGAAGAGCTTGTCGCCGTCATAGTGCTCGGACGTGTGGAAGAACTTGCGCGCCAGCCGGATGACGAAGTTGTCCGCCTCGTCCTCGCCCGAATCCTCGCTCTTGAGCAGGTTGCCGGCCGTGATCAGCAGGATGATGCCGAAGATGTAGAAGACCCACGAGAAGGCGTTGATCAGGGCAACGCCGGCGAAGATGAACGCGGAGCGCGCGATCAGCGCGAACACGATGCCGAACAGCAGGACCTTCTGCTGGTCCTCGCGCGGAACGCGGAAGCTCGCCATGATCACGAGGAACACGAACAGGTTGTCCACCGAGAGCGCCTTCTCGGTGATGAAGCCAGCGAAGTACTCGCTTCCCATGGACGGTCCGCCGAAGACGAGCAGGATGATGCCGAACAGGATTGCCGCGCCCACGTAAATGGAGGACCACACGGCCGCTTCCTTGAGCGACGGCACGTGCGCCTTGCGGATGTGGAAGAAGTAGTCGAAGGCCAAGAGGGCCAGGATCACCACGATGGTGATGCCCCAGACGAGGGGGGAGACGGACATTGAGGTCCCTTTCGCAGGTAGGCGTTATCGCCACAAGTCTCTCCACCACCCTGAACCATCTGGATGGCCGCTGCACCCGGCCGGGCTCCGGCGCCCGACGTGCTGACGTGTGCAACGCTTGGGATACTCCCCTGCGTACGGACCAGCGTACCGGGAGGGGGATGAGTCGCAAAATTCATGGCGAACTCCCAGCTTCGCTGCACTTCCTGCAAGGTCTGTTTCAGAACTAGTCTCACTCGCAACCGCGCGCACCGTCGTGCACGGCTGGAACGGGAGAAGAGGCATGGCACCCCATCACGGTTCTCATTGGCTTTCCCTGCGCGCCCTGGCCGCCACCGCGGCCGTGGGATGCGCCCTCGGACTTGCTGCTGTCGGAGCATCGAGTGCAACCGCAGCGCCTCCGAATCCCCCGCCCTCGAGCTCCAAGTCGTTCCCCGGCTCGGTCCCGCCGTGGGCAGGCTCGCGGGCCAAGACAGGAATCCCGCTGAGCAACACCACGGTCGAGGGCGAGATCTACCTGTCCTTGCGGGATGAGGCCGGGGCCAAGTCGTTCGCCACCGCCGTCTCGACGCCCGGCGACGCCCAGTATGGCCAGTACCTGAGCTCCATCCAGTGGAAGGACCAGTTTGCGCCCGCCCCAGCGGACACGGACAAGGTGGTTTCCTGGCTCAAGGCCCAGGGCATGGTGGTCACGGGGGTGCCGGCCAGCGGCATGTACGTCGTGTTCCGCGGCACGGTAGCCCAGGTCAACGCAGCGTTCGCGGTGACCGAGCAGACGTACGCCTTCCAGGGCACGGACCTCATCGGGCCGGACAGGGCACCCACCGTTCCGGCCGAACTTGCCAGCGTGGTGTCCGCCGTCAGCATCGACCAGGGCCGCCTGCTCACCAGGCCGGACAACGTTGCGGACGGCGCTGATGCCTCGCCGAACGGCAAGGTCGCCCCGGTTCCGGTCGCTACGCCCTGCTCGCACTACTGGGACGAGCACGAGGTCACCGTCCCGGCGACGCAGACCGGCGCGACGACCGCCCCGACCGTCCTGTGCGGCTACACGCCGGGCCAGATCCAGGCGGCGTACGGGCTCGGTGACGGCGTCGCGATGAACGCCACCGCCGGTGCCGGCCAGACGGTCGCGATCATCGATGCGTACGCCGCGCCCAGCATGCTCGCCGATGGCAACCAGTACTCCTCCCTGCACGGGCTCCCGGCCCTGACCTCGGGGAATTACCGCGAGGTCCTCCCGAGCGTCTACTACGACCAGCCGCTCTGCGGCCAACCAAGCGGATGGCAGGGCGAGGAAGCCCTCGACGTCGAGGCCGTCCACTCGACCGCGCCGGGCGCATCGATCCTGTATGCCGGTGGGTGGAACTGCGGCGGAGGCCTCGACATAGCGATGTCCAAGGTCCTCGACGGCCAGCTGGCCACCATCGTGAGCAACAGCTACGGAAACGTTGGCGAGGCCGTGTCCCCCGACCAGCGCAACGGCGAGGTGCGTCTGCATCTCCAGGCCGCGGCCGAGGGCATCGGGCTGTACTTCTCAAGCGGCGACAGCGGTGACGAGAAGGCGGCACTCAAGTACACCTCGCCCGACTTCCCGGCAAGCTCCCCGTACGTCACGTCCGTGGGCGGCACGAGCCTCGCGCTGGACAAGTCCAACCACTACCTCTGGGAGACCCCGTGGGGGACCACCCGCCAGAAGATCGTTGCGCAGTCTGACGGCTCCCTTGCCTATGGTGGGCCGCTGCCAGGCGTCTTCCAGTACGGTGCGGGCGGCGGCACGAGCGCCGTCTTCGACCAGCCCGCTTACCAGGCAAACCTCGTCCCGGGGACTCTCGCGCAGGGGAAGCGCGTCTCGCCGGACGTCTCCGCGCTCGCAGACGTATGGACGGGATTCAGGATCGGCTTCAGTCCGATCACCAACGACCACTCGCTCAACACCGGCGCATACTCGGAGGAGCGGATCGGTGGAACGTCTCTGTCCTGCCCGCTCACGGCCGGCCTGATGGCGAGCGCCCAGGCGGCCACCGGCACGCGCGTCGGCTTCGCCAACCCGGCCATCTACCAGGCGGCGGCCGCGTCCGGTGCCGCCATGCGCGACGTCACCGCCCCGGCAACGCCGATCAACCTGGTCCGCGCCTACCCGTCCACCGGACTGACGTGGATGGCCACGCTCGGACTCGACACGTCGCTCACGGCAACGAGGGGCTACGACGACACCACCGGAGTCGGGAGCATGACCGAGAAGTTCGCGCAGCAGGTCGCGGCACAGCACTGATCCGCGCCGCCACCAAGGCGAGGCGCACGACGGCGGGTGGGACCGGCGTCGTGCGCCTCGCCTGTGCCGGGGCGCTCTCCGGCGCCGCAGCGCTGTCGGCGCATGAGATTGCCGTGGCGGGGAGCCCACTCGACGGGGTGTCTGACCGCGCCGCGGCTGTCTGCCTCTGCTTCGAAGTGCCTCAGGCAACGGTGCTCGCGGCGGCGAGGGCTGGACGCGCAGCGCAGGCCACCGTGATCCTGGACCCTTCTCCGTACGCCGCAGTTCCGGCTGAGCTGGCCGAGTGCGTGGACGCGCTCCTCGTCAATGCGCACGAGGCCCGCCAGATGGTCGGCCAGCTCATCGGCGAGGCCGAGCCGAGCACGGCGGAGCGCGACTGGCTGCGGCTTGGAGCCGCTTTCGCCGCACTCGGATTCAAGCGGGTGATCGTGACGCTCGGCGCGCAGGGCGCGATGCTTCCTCGTCATCTACGGTCCCCCGCAGGGCCGCGCCGCGGCGGCGCTCGCTAGGATGGGCAGTGGCCCCCACCACGCGACCGCGTGACCACCGTCGAGCCATGTCGAGGAGCAGTCCATGCCTATCGCCACCCCTGAGAAGTACGCAGAGATGATCGACTCCGCCAAGAAGGGCGGCTACGCGTTCCCTGCGGTGAACGTGACCTCGTCGCAGACGCTGAACGCCGCGATCCGCGGCTTCGCCGAGGCCGGCTCCGACGGCATCGTCCAGGTCTCCACGGGCGGGGCGGCGTACTGGTCAGGAGCCTCGGTGAAGGACATGGTGGTCGGTTCGCTCGGCTTCGCCGCGTTCGCCCGCGAGGTGGCCAAGGGCTATGACGTCAACATCGCGCTCCACACGGACCACTGCCCGAAGGACAAGCTGGACGGCTTCGTCCTGCCGCTGCTGGCCGCGTCCGAGGCCGAGGTCCAGGCCGGCCGCGACCCGCTGTTCAACTCGCACATGTGGGACGGCTCCGCCGAGACCCTCGAGGAGAACCTGCGCATCGCCAAGGAGCTCCTGCCCCGCACTGCGGCGGCCAAGATGATCCTCGAGGTCGAGATCGGCACGGTGGGCGGCGAGGAGGACGGCGTCGAGAACGCCATCAACGAGAAGCTCTACACGACCGTGGACGACGCGCTCGCGACGATCAACGCCCTCGGCTCCGGGGAGAACGGCCGGTACATCACGGCCCTGACGTTCGGCAACGTACACGGCGTCTACAAGCCGGGTGGGGTCAAGCTGCGCCCGGAGATCCTCAAGGACATCCAGGCCGAGGTCGGCGCCAGGATCGGCAAGGACAACCCGTTCGATCTGGTCTTCCACGGCGGCTCCGGCTCGAGCGAGCAGGAGATCGCCGACGCCGTCTCCTACGGCGTGATCAAGATGAACATCGACACGGACACCCAGTACGCGTTCACGCGTCCCGTGGCCGGGCACATGTTCACCAACTACGACGGCGTGCTCAAGGTCGACGGCGAGGTGGGCAACAAGAAGACCTACGACCCGCGCGTGTGGGGCGCCCTCGCCGAGGCGAACATGGCCGCCCGCGTGGTCGAGGGTGCCCAGCAGCTTGGCTCCGCAGGCAAGTCCATCAAGTGAGCGACCCGCTCCGCACCAACCTGCTCGGGCCCGAGCCCACGCTGCTCCCCGCCGAGGACGAGGTCTACCGCGGCCTCGCCCTCGGCGAGTCGGCCGAGGAACTCGTGGCCGACTACCCGCAGTCCTCGCTGCTCTGGGCGATCCTCGCCGACGAGGCGTGGGCGCAGGGCCGCACGGTCGAGTCCTACGCCTACGCCCGGGTCGGCTACCATCGCGGGCTCGACGCGCTGCGCAAGAGCGGCTGGCGCGGCGCCGGCCCCGTCCCGTGGGAGCACGAGCCGAACCGCGGCTTCCTCCGCGCCCTCTACGCGCTCGGCCGTGCGGCCGCCGCGATCGGCGAGGCCGGCGAGCCCGAGCGGATCAACGAGTTCCTCCAGGGCTCCGACCCCACCGCGAAGGCCAGCATCGAGGCCCTCGGCTCGTAGGGCTCCCGGCTGTCCTAGCGGGTGAGCTTGCGCGGATCCACCGACGGGTCGGCGAGGCGCTGCGGGTCGGGGATGATTCCCCGGTCGATGATGCGCCTCGCCGCCCGGACCACGAGCGGCTGGTCGACCGCCGCGCATCCGAGCAGGTGCCCGTCCTCGGCCAGGAGGAACGCCGCCGCCGCAACGCCGTCCGCCACGCGCAGCACTGTCCTGGCCCCGGGCGCCCGGCGCGGGTCCATCGTGCCGGCCGCCTCGACGTGCACCCCGTGTCGGTCCGACCAGAACCACGGCGCCCCGAACTCCGGCGGCGCCTCGCCCAGCATTCCGGCGGCGGCGGCCTGACCCGAGCGAACGGCGGCCTCCCAGTGCTCCGCTCGGCGCAGGGGCACGCCCACGACGCCGCCCGGTTGCCGCACGCGCACAGCGTCGCCGGCCGCGAACACGGCCGGGTGAGAGGTCGCCCCGTCGGGCCCGACCAGGACGCCGTCCTCGACCTCGAGCCCGGCCGCCTCCGCCAGGGCGGTGTCCGGGGCGATGCCGATGGCCGCCAGCACGACGTCTGCGGGCACCGCGGAACCGTCTGCGAGGTGCACGAGGTAGCGGGCGGCGTCGGGCGCGTGCTGCGGCGCGTCCGAGATCCGCTCCGGCAGCCCGACCACCGTCCGGATACCGCGCTCGGCGTGCATGGAATGCAGCCGGCGGGCGAGGTCCTCGCCGACAGCCGGCGCGAGCGGAGTCTCCACAGGATCGACGAGGGTGACCTCGGCGCCGAGCGAGGCGGCCGCCGAGGCGACCTCGGCGCCGATGAGCCCGGCGCCCACGATGGTGAGCCGCGTCCCCGGTTCGAGCAAGGCCCGCAGAGCGTCGGAGTCGGCGCGGGAGCGCAGGGTGAGTGCCGTCTCCCCGCCGGGGACGGCCAGCGGCCTGGGGAGTCCGCCGGTCGCGAGGAGGAGCCTGTCCGCGGCGAGGCGAGTTCCGTCGTCGAGCGTCAGCGCAGGCCGGGCGCCGTCCAGCTCGAGGGCCGCGGCGCGCGAGGCGACCACGGCGACGTCGTGCTCCGGGTACCACGAGGCGGGCGCGAGCTGGATCTTCTCCGCGTCCTCGGTCCCGAGCAGGTATCCCTTGCTCAGGGGAGGACGGTCGTAGGGGAGGCCCTCGGGGGAGACCACGCTCAGCGGGCCCTCGTAGCCGCGGCTGCGGAGCTCCTGGACGGCACTGAATCCGGCCACGCCACCGCCGACGACGACGATCCCCGCGCCCGTGATCTGCGGGGCACTCGAGACGGCCACGCTACTGGGCGCAGGCGTCGGGATCGGCGTCCGTCCCCGGGTACAGCACGATCTGCCCGTCCCGGACCTCGACCTTGTGGGTGCGGGTGTCCACGGTCGCGGGCAGGCACAGGACCTTCCCCGTGCGGAGGCTGAAGCTCGACGAATGCAGGGGGCACTCGACCTGCTCGCCCTCGATCCACCCCTCCGCGAGGGAGGCCTCCTCGTGGGTGCACATGTCATTGAGCGCGAAGAAGCAGCCCGTCTCGGCGTGGAACACCGCGATGGCCTCGCTGAAGCCGGACTCCTCCGGTTCCACGACCTTGGCGCTGCCCTCGTCGATCTCGTCCGTGCTGCCGACCACGATTCCTTCGCTCATGGGATCCACTCTAGCTAGAGCAGCCGTCGCTGCCCGGGGAGCTGGACGCGCAGCCACGCGTGCCCGTAGCCCTCCACACGGATCTCTGCCTGGCCGTCGTCGGAAATGCGCAGACCCCCGTCGGGAGACGTATCGGACGACAGGAGGTCGAGCATGAGAGCACCGTGCCAGCCGTCGGCTGCTCCGGCCGGGCCAGACGGCGGCGAACCGAGGGAGAGCGTGACAGTGGCGTCCTCAGATGAGAGGTTGTGCACTGCGACCATGCTCGCGTCCTCCCACGTGTGCCGATAGGCCAGGACCGAGTGGACCGGCGTGTCGATGATCTCGCACTCGCCCCACCCGAGCTCGGGGCACTCGCGATAGCGCTGGGCGAGGAAGCGGACGAAGTTGAGGAGCGAATCCGCGTCACGCCGCGCGTCCGCCACGTTGACCTTCTCCGGCCCGAACTCGCCCTCAGGGATCCGGCTCACGAGCCTCCCGGGTGGGGCGGTCGAGAACCCCGCGTTGGGCCCGGACGTCCACTGCATGGGCGTGCGGACGGCCATCCTGCCTTCAGCTGAGAGGTCCTCGCCCATGCCGATCTCCTCCCCGTAGAACAGGATAGGCGTGCCCGGCAAGGTGAACAGGAGCGAGTAGATGAGGCGGATGCGGCGCTGGTCCCCGCCGAGCATGGGCGGGATCCGCCGCTTGAGCCCGCGGCCATAGATCTGCATCTCGGGTTCGGGGCCGAAGGCCGCGAAGACCTCTCCGCGCTCATCCTCGCTGAGCTTGTCCAGCGTCAGCTCATCGTGGTTCCGCAGGAAGGTGGCCCACTGGCAGTCGGGTGGGAGCGAGGGCCGGGATCGTAGTGCCCGGATGATGGGGCGCGCGTCTTGCCGGGCCATGGCGAGGTAGACGTTCTGCATGAGCTCGAAGTCGAACATCATGGTCAGCTCGTCGCCGGCCGAGCCCCCGAAGTAGTCGAGCTGTTCCTTGTACGGCAGGTTCACCTCGCCCAGCAGCACCGCATCCCCCTCGCGGCGGCCCGTGAACCTGCGCAGCGCCTTCAAGTAGTCGTGCCCGCTGTGGATTCCCTTGAGCTCGTCCTTCGGCACGCCTTCGAGGCTGAGGAAGTACGGCACCGCATCGACGCGGAACCCGCTGATCCCCAGGTGCAGCCAGAAGCCGATCGCCTTCGCGATCTCGTCCCGCACTTTCGGATTCGCAACGTTCAGATCCGGCTGCTCCTTGTAGAAGCGGTGCAGGTACCACTCGCCGCTGGCCTCGTCGAAGGCCCAGATCGAGGATTCCTGGCCCGGGAACGCCACCTCCTTCGAGGTGTCCGGCGGAGGGTCCGAACGCCACACATAGAAGTCCCTGAAGGGGCTGTCCTTTGAGGACCGGGCGGCCTTGAACCACGGATGCTGGTCCGAGGTGTGGTTGACCACGAGGTCGATCACCACGCGCAGGCCGCGGTCCTGGGCCATGCGGAGGAACTCCACCAGGTCCCCGTGGTGCCCGAGGCGGCTGTCGACGCCGAAGAAGTCCGTGATGTCGTATCCGTCGTCCCGGTGGGGGGTCGGGTAGAAGGGCATGAGCCACACGCACGTGACCCCCAGCTCCCGGAGGTAGTCGACGCGCTCAGCCAGGCCCGCGAGATCCCCGCAGCCGTCACCGTTCGAGTCATAGAAGGTCTCGACATCCAGGCAGTAGACGATCCCGGTCTTCCACCATAGATCGGACGTGTCCGTGATCCGCATGGCAGTGAGTTCCCCCGCCCGGCGGCGTGGAAACCAGGGTGTGGGACCGTCGTCGTGGGTCCTCGCCGACCGCCGGGTGGAAGGATGGTGACCATGCTCGACGACCTCGACAGGCAGATCACCGCCGCCCTCATCCGCAACGGACGTGCCTCGTGGCGGCAGATCGCGGAGGTGCTCGGGCAGCAGGAGCGAACCGTTGCCCGGCGCGGGAACCGGCTGCTCGCAAGCGGCGAGGTGCGCATTCATGCCCTCGCGAATCCGTCCGTGGTGGGGGAGGCCGATGCGTTCCTGCTCCGTGTCTCCGCGAGCCCCGCGGCGGTGCGCGGCGTGGCCGAGTGGCTCGCGAAGCGCGAGGACGTGCTGTGGGCCAGCGCCCTCGCCGGTGCGAGCGAATGCGTCGCGGAGGTCTTCGTCCCGGTGGAGAAGATCGGGACGCTCCTCTACCGGGACCTCGCGGCGGTAGAGGGCGTGGACGGCTTGGCCCTCGAGCCGCTGCTGCGCTACTACCGGACCGTGTCCGGGTGGCGCCCGGACGTCCTCGACTCTGCCCAGTACCAGGCGCTCGGCGTCGACGAGGACGCGGCGCTCGCCAGCCAGCGCCGGCGCCCTGACAGGGCGGTGCTGGACGAGTCGAACAGCGCACTCGTGGAGGTCCTGCGCGGCCGCGGGCGGGCGACCCTCGAGGAACTGTCCGCGGGCGTGGGGGCCTCGAAGGCCACAGTGGCGCGGCGTCTCGATGCCCTGATCAGTTCAGGTGCCCTGTTCATCCGCGCTGTCCTCGATCCCGCGACCCTCGGCTACCCCGTGGAGGCCCTCCTGGACCTCGCCTGCGCCCCCGAGAGCCGCGACGCCGTGGGGGCCGCGGTCGCGGCGCTGTCCACCACGCGCTGGTCCGCGGCGCGGTGCGAGGGTGTCCTCGTGCAGTCCGCGGTGGCAGGGCTGCCAGAGCTCGGAGAGCTGGTCGCGACCCTCAGTGCCATTGACGGCGTGGCGAGCGTCCGCTTCTCGCTCTACGCGGAGATCTTCAAGCGCAGCAGCACGGTCTACGCAGGCGGCGTGCTGCCTCCGGTGGACGAGAACTGACCGCTCAGCCCCAGAGCGCCTTCCGCAGGAGCCGCCGGAGGGTCCGCGCCTCCTCAGCGGTGAGGGAGGAGAGCAGGCTGGCCTCGCTCACCTTGACCGCGGCCTCGGCCCTGGTGTGCAGGCGCTCGCCGTCGCGGGTCGCGAGCACGATCTTCTGCCTGCGGTCGGTGCGGCCCTGCTCGCGTTCCACGAGCCCGCGGGTCTCGAGCTCGTCCACGAGCGCCACGATCTGGCTGGGATCGAGGCTGAGGAAGTCGGCAAGCTCCCGCTGGGTCGGCTCCATGCCGCTGCAGGCGAGCCTCAGGACGGAGTACGAGCGCTCCCGGAGGCCGAACTCGGCGAGCGTGCGGTTGTTCAGGGGTGAGCCGACCGCGTGCAGCTTCGCGAGGAGCAGGCCGATGTCGTCCGCGATCGGGGCCGCCGCCAGCCGCGGCACGGCGGTCTCCGTCTCATCCTGAACGCTCACGCGCACACTCCTTCAAACGTGGTCAAAAACAATCGTTGACATTTTCAATGATCCACGTTTTCATGGACTGTGACAAGGGTCTCACGGACGAGGCCGCAGCGAGAGTCTCAAGGAGCACGGCATGAGCCTGGCAGGCAAGGTAGCAATCGTCACCGGCAGCGGACAGGGCCTCGGGCTGGCCTACGCCCGGGAACTCGCGCGTCAGGGTGCCGCCGTCGTGGTCAACGACGTCAACGAGGAGACGGCGGCCGCCGCCGTGGCGCAGATCGAGGCCGACGGCGGCAAGGCGAGCGCCGTCGTCGTGCCCGTCGGCTCGACGGAGGCGGCGAAGGCCCTCGTCCAGGGGGCGGTGGAGGCGTTCGGGCGCCTCGACATCCTCGTCACCAACGCCGGAATCCTGCGGGACAAGAGCCTGCTGAAGATGACGGACGATGACTTCGACCTCGTCATCAACGTCCACCTCAAGGGCACCTTCACGTGCGTCCGCGAGGCGTACGCGTACTTCAAGGAGAACGGGATCGCCGGCCGGATCATCACGATCGGCTCCCCCACCGGCCAGCGCGGCAACTTCGGCCAGACCAACTACGCGGCCGCGAAGGCCGGGATCGTCGGCATGGTCCGCACGTGGGCGCTCGAGATGAAGAAGGCCGGTGTCACGGTCAACGCCGTCATCCCCGTGGCCGCGACGGCCATGACCAAGACGGTCCCGTACTTCGCCAAGGCCGTCGAGGCGGACGAGCGCGGCGAGGCGATGCCCGCCTTCTTCCGCCACGATCTGGGCTTCGGCACGGCCGACGACGTCGCGGGCCTCGTGGCGTACCTCGCCTCGGACGAGGCATCAGGCATCACGGGCCAGGCGATCGGCGCCGGCGGCGACCGCCTCCAGGTCTGGACCCACCCCGAGCCGGCCACGACCGACTACCGCGAAGGCGGCTGGACCTATGAGGCGCTCCAGGAGCAGGGCGCCGAGCTCATCGGCGCCCACCTGCAGAGCGTGGGCGAGGAGTTCCTCCCGCTGCCCGAGGAGCTCCAGCCCGAGAAGGCGGGTGCCTGACGTGGCCCGCTACGAGCTCGGCATCGACGTCGACGCGGTCGACGCGATCGACATGCACGTGCACATCGAGATCGACGGCCACGGGCACTGCTCCCTCCCGGACGACCTCAACGAGGCCTCCTCGGCATACTTCAAGGCCGAGGACCGCCACCCGACGCTCGAGAAGATCGCGGAGACCTACCGCGACCTGAACATGGCCGCCGTCGTGTTCACCGTCGACGCCCGCACGGCCCTCAAGCACGAGCCCAACTCCATCGAGGACCTCATCGCAGGCGCCGCGGAGCACAACGACGTCCTCATCCCCTTTGGCTCGGTGGACCCGCGCACGGGCGAGGAGGCCATCGCCCGCGCCAAGCACCAGGCCCTCGAGCTCGGCGCCCGCGGATTCAAGTTCCACCCCTCGCTGCAGGGCTTCGACCCCTCCAGCGAGGAGTTCTACCCCTTGTGGGAGGCGCTCGGGGAGCTTGGGCTCCCGGCCGTCTTCCACACCGGGCAGAACGGCATGGGCGCGGGGATGCCCGGCGGCCGCGGCATCAAGCTTCGCTATTCGAACCCGCTCCTGCTCGACGACGTCGCCGCCGACTTCCCGGAGCTGACCATCATCATGGCCCACCCGTCGGTGCCGTGGCAGGACGAGGCAAACTCGATCGCCACCCACAAGTCCAACGTGTACATCGATCTCTCCGGCTGGTCGCCGAAGTACTTCCCGGAGTCCCTCGTGAAGGCCTCGAACTCGGTGCTGCAGGACAAGGTGCTGTTCGGGACGGACTTCCCGCTCATCACCCCCGCCAAGTGGCTCGGCGCCTTTGCGGACCTCCCGCTCAAGGACGAGGTCCGGTCCAAGATCCTCAAGGGCAACGCCGTGAAGCTGCTGGGCCTCGGCGGCCAGGGGGGTGGACTCTGATGGACCGCCTGTACGGCATCGCGGACTGGTACGACGCCGAGTCCCTCCTCACCCACGACGAGCGCCTCGTGCTCGGCCGGCTCCGCGAGTTCCTCGAGACCACCGCGAAGCCGCTCGTGGGCGACTACTGGGAGCGCGGCGAGTTCCCCTACGAGATCGCCCAGCCGCTCATCGACCTCGACATCATGGAGCCCGCCGAGCTGACGCAGGAGGGGCCTGCCCGCGGGATCTACCAGGGCTTCCGCATCTTCGAGCTTGCCCGCACGGACGCGTCCCTCGCCACCTTCTACACCGCCCAGGCGGGCCTGTTCCGGACCGCGATCCGGGTCGGCGCCTCGGAGGAGCAGAAGAAGGAGTGGATGCCCAAGGTCATCGACTTCTCCCTCAGGGGCGTCTTCTCCCTCACGGAGCCGGAGCACGGCTCCGACATCGCGGGCGGCCTCGCCACGACGGCCCGGCGTGAGCCGGGCACGGACACGTGGGTCCTCGACGGCGAGAAGCGCTGGATCGGCGGTGCGTTCACCGCGGACGTCCTGGCGGTGTTCGCCCGCGACGTCGAGGACGGCCAGGTCAAGGGGTTCCTCGTCCCCCGCGAGGCCCCCGGCGTCACGCTGGAGAAGATCCACCGCAAGACCGCCCTGCGGATGATGCAGAACGCGCACATCACGCTCGACGGCGTGCGGGTCACCGAGGCGGACCGCCTCCACAACGTGAACTCGTTCAAGGACGTTGCCGCGATGCTGCGCGCCATGCGCTCCGACGTCGCCTGGATCGCCACGGGCATCCAGGCGGGCGCCTTCGAGGCCGCCCTGCGCTACGTCAGGGAGCGCGAGCAGTTCGGGCGGCAGCTCGGCTCGTTCCAGCTCGTCCAGGAGAAGCTCGCGCGCATGCTCGGCAACCTCACCGCCAGCCTGTCGCTCGTGGTCCGGCTCACCGAGCAGCAGGAGAAGGGCATCTACCGGGACCAGGACTCGGCCCTGGCCAAGATGCAGACCTCCCTGCTCATGCGCGAGACGGTCGCGCTCGCCCGCGAGGTGGTGGGCGGCAACGGCATCACCCTCGACACCGATGTGGCCCGGTTCCACGCCGACGCCGAGGCCGTCTACTCCTACGAGGGCACCCACGAGATCAACGCCCTCATCATCGGCCGGGCCCTCACGGGCCACGGCGCCTTCACCAAGTAGAGACCCCAGAGACAACTCAAGGAGAACCCCATGACCACCCGTGTTACCGAGCCGCGGCTCACCGTCGACTTCGACAAGCTCCTCACCATGGCCGGCGCCGACCTCGGCACCACGGACTGGATGGAGATCACCCAGGACCGCGTCAACCTCTTCGCCGACGCGACCGACGACCACCAGTGGATCCACACCGATCCCGAGCGCGCCAAGGAGGGCCCGTTCGGCGCCCCGATCGCCCACGGCTTCCTCACCCTCTCCCTCGTCATCCCGTTCTGGGGCGAGCTCTTCGACGTCGAGGGCGTCACCACGAAGGTCAACTACGGCCTCGACAAGGTCCGCTTCACGTCGCCGGTCAAGGTCGGCTCGAAGGTGCGCATGGCGGCGACCATCGCCGAGGTGACCGAGGTCAAGGGCGGCGCACAGATCAAGGTCAACGCGACCATCGAGATCGAGGGCCAGGAACGCCCGGCGGTCGTCGCCGAGTTCCTCGCGCGCTTCTACAAGTAGGCCCGTCCCGCCTCGTCCCCCCTGTCATCCCATCCGGCCCGAAGGAACCGCCATGCTGGCAACCCCGCAGTTGTCCACGATGAGCACCGCCGCGCAGCGCAAGGAAGCGCGCACGGTCATCCTGTCCAGCTACCTGGGCAGCACCATCGAGTTCTACGACTTCCTCCTCTACGCGACCGCCGCGGCTGTCGCCTTCCCCCAGGTCTTCTTTGCCGGGGCCGATCCATGGGTCGGCGTCGTGGCGGCGTACGCGACCTTCGCCGCCGGGTACGTTGCCCGCCCCCTCGGCGGCGCGGTCTTCGGCCACTTCGGCGACCGGCTGGGCCGCAAGGGCATGCTCATCGTGTCGATGACGGTCATGGGCCTCTCCTCCGCGGCGATCGGCCTCATCCCGGGGGCCAGCCTCATCGGCCCGTGGGGTGCCGTGATCCTCGTGCTGCTGCGCGTGCTCCAGGGGATCGCGGTGGGCGGCGAGTGGGGCGGTGCGGCCCTCATGGCCCTCGAGCACTCCGACCCGAAGAGGCGGGGCTTCGCGGCGTCGTTCGTGAACGCGGGCGCTCCCACCGGAGCGGTGCTCGGCACGCTCATGATGGGCGTCGTGTCGGCGCTGCCCGGCCCGGCCTTCCTCGCCTGGGGCTGGCGGGTCCCTTTCCTGCTCTCGTTCGCGCTTCTGGCCGTCGGACTGTTCGTCCGGATGCGCGTCGCCGAGAGCCCGATCTTCGCCGCGGCCATCGCTGCAGAGGAGAGCGCGGCCACGGACGCCAAGCCCAAGGTCCCCCTGCTCGAGGTGCTGCGCCGGCCCAAGGCGCTGATCTTCATCATGCTCGCCGGTGCCGCCGGGTTCGGCCTCCAGGTGGTGCTGCCCACCTTCGCGGTGACCTACGCGGTCTCCAAGGGCGCACCCCAGCAGGGCGTGCTCTATGCCTTCGCGGCGGCCTCCGCGATCTCGATCGTCTTCGTGCTGTTCGGCGGGCGCCTCTCGGACCGGTTCGGCAGGCGGCCGGTCATGATCGCCGGCCTCCTGCTGTTCGTCGCCTACCTGTTCCCGATGTTCGCGTTGCTGGGCTCGGGCAACGTGTGGCTCGTGTTCGCCGCGTTCACGCTTGCGCTCGTGTTCCACTCGACGCTCTACGGGCCCCTGGCCGCGTTCGTCTCCGAACAGTTCGGCACCACCTCCCGCTACACGGGCGCCGCGCTGGGCTACCAGCTCGCCACGCTCATCGGTGCGGGCTTCACTCCCGGGATCGTCGCCTCGCTCTACAAGGACTCGGGCCAGAGCATCGGGGCCGTGGTGGGCTTCCTGGCCGCCATGGCGGTGGTCTCGGCGATCTTCATCCTGCTCACGCGGGAGTCCAAGGACAACGACCTCACCACGGTCGGCTAGGGAGGAACCCCATGTACAACAACGGCGTCGGCTCCTGGCTCCACCGCCGTCGGCCCAAGTCCGGGCCCAAGGCGGCGCTGATTGCCGGGGAGCGCACCTACAGCTACGACGAGCTCTCCGAGCGAGCGGACCGGCTCGCCAACGCGCTGCGCCGCCGCGGGGTGGCCCGCGGCGACAGGGTCGCCTACCTGGGCGAGAACGACCCGGCGTTCGTCGAGACGTTCTTCGCCGCCGGGATCCTCGGCGCGATCTTCATCCCGCTCAACACCCGTCTGGCCGCCCCCGAGCTGCAGTTCCAGCTGCAGGATTCGGGTGCGAGGCTCCTGGTCAACGGTGCGGCCCTCGAGGAGCTGGCCGCGGCGGCCGCTGAGGGCACCGGAGTCCTGAACCGCCTCGTTGTGGGTGGGTCCCCCGCAGTGGCGCACGACGCCGCCCCGGCGGCTTCCGCGCCGGGCTCGCCGCCCGTCGTCGGACGCGGCGTGGAAGCCTACGAGGAGGCGCTCGCGAGCGCGCCGGCCGAGGTGATCGACGAGGCCGTGACGCACGACGACGGCGCCATGATCCTCTACACGTCCGGGACCACGGGGCGCCCCAAGGGCGCCCTGCTGACCCACGGGAACATCACGTGGAACTGCATCAACGTGATCACGGACATGGATGTCAATCGGAACGACATCGCGCTCATGATCTCCCCGCTGTTCCACGTCGCCTCGCTCGACATGGGCCTGCTGCCCATGCTGCTCAAGGGTGCGACCGTGGTCCTCGAGCAGAAGTTCGACCCGGCGCGGGTGCTCGCGGCGATCGAGAAGCACCGGATCACGGCCCTCAGCGGGGTGCCGACCACCTACCAGCTCCTGGCCGAGCACCCCGACTGGGCGACGACTGACATCAGCTCACTCGACAAGCTCACGTGCGGCGGGTCCGCGGTCCCGATGCGGGTCCTGGAGGCCTATGAGGAGCGGGGCCTCGGGTTCTCCAACGGCTACGGCATGACAGAGACGGCGCCCGGAGCGACCACGCTCCCCGTGTGGCGGTCCCGGGAGAAGGCGGGCTCCTCCGGGCTGCCGCAGTTCTTCACCGACATCCGCATCGTGGACCCGATCGGGCAGGTCCTCGGCCCGGGAGAGGTCGGGGAGATCCAGATCGCCGGTCCGAACGTCATCAGGGAGTACTGGAACCGCTCCGACGCGACCCGCGAGTCGTACGCGGACGGGATCTGGTTCAAGTCCGGGGACATGGGCTACCGCGACGAGGAGGGCTTCCTCTTCGTCTCGGATCGGCTCAAGGACATGATCATCTCCGGCGGCGAGAACATCTACCCGGCCGAGGTGGAGGCGCTCATCGTCGAGCTGGACGAGGTTGCGTCCGTGGCGGTGATCGGAGTGCCCGACGACAAGTGGGGCGAGGTGCCCAAGGCCATCGTGACGCTGCGCGAGGGCGCCACCCTCACGCAGGACCAGGTCGCGAAGCACCTCGACGGTCGCCTCGCCCGGTACAAGATCCCCAAGTCCGTGGTGTTCGTCGAGGAGATGCCGCGCACCGCGAGCGGCAAGATCCGCAAGGCGGAGCTGCGGAAGCAGTACGCGGGATAGGCGGCAGCGGCGCGGGCTACTCGAAATGGGCGTACTTGGCCCGCGCCGCGCTGTAGACGCCGTAGCAGGCGAGGCCGAGCGCGACGGCGCCCAGGATCCAGCCGCCGAACGGCTCCGACGCGAGCGACTTGAGTGCCCCGTCGAGGCCCGACTGCTGCTTCGGATCGTGGTTCACAGCGGCAACGAGGACGAGCACCCCCACCACCAGCACCGCGATGCCCTTGGCGACGTACCCGACGCTGCCCACGACCTTCACCCAGTCGGGCGCCCCCTTGGTGGGCTGGGCATCCTTCCCCAGGAAGCCGCGGGTCACGCCCCGGAAGCCGAAGTAGACGCCGATGCCCAGGACCACGAGCCCGATGAGGAAGAGCACCACTCCGCCGAACGGGATCGAGAGCACGCTGGCCGTGGTCTGCTGGGACTGCTGGCTCGAATTCCTCTGGTTGCCGATGGCGAAGCTGATGAAGAGCCACGTGAGGCCGAAGTACGCCAAGGAGGTTCCGGCCGGCCCCAGCGCCTTGGTGGCCTTGCTGTACCGGCGCCATCTGCCGACGGCGTTCAGGAGCATCCAGATCGCCAGCGCCGCACAGCAGAGCACGCCAGCCCACAGGAGGATGGGGCCGCCCGGCGCCGACGCGATCTGCTGCACCGCGCTCGACTGGTCGGCCGTGCCGCTCCTGCCCCCGACCGCCGCTTGGAGGGCAAGCCACGCGATGAGCACGTGCACGAGTCCCACGAAGACGAAGCCTGCACGGGCAACGCCCTGGGCCGCTGGCGAGCCCGCGGCCCGCTCGGCATGGTGGGCGGCGTCCTTCGCGGCACCTTTGGCCGAGTTGGCCGCGCCGCTGCTCCTGTGTGGCCGATGGTCCACTGATGACCTCCTGGTACGAGTGCGTTCCCTTATCTTCAGTGTCTCTTGCCCCGCTTCGGTAGACTTGGGTGGCAAGAGCCCCGGAAGTCTTGCCACGACGCGCGAGAGACGGGCTCTTTGCATGTAGGCCAGCGGCCAGCCGGGCCGTGGGCGGTGTCCCGGGGAGGAATCCATGCCAGCAATCGTGATCGTCGGAGCCCAATGGGGCGACGAGGGCAAAGGCAAGGCCACCGATCTGCTGGGCGGACGGGTCGACTATGTGGTCAAGCCGAACGGCGGCAACAACGCCGGGCACACCGTCGTCGTCGGTGGCCAGAAGTACGAGCTCAAGCTTCTCCCCGCCGGCATCCTGAGCCCGAACGCGATCCCGATCATCGGCAACGGCTGCGTGGTGAACCTCGAGGCGCTGTTCGAGGAGATCGACGGGCTCGAGGCCCGCGGCGGCGACGCGTCCCGGCTGCGCGTCTCGGCGAACGCGCACCTCGTGGCCCCCTACCACCAGACCCTCGACAAGGTCACCGAGCGCTTCCTCGGCAAGCGGGCCATCGGCACCACCGGCCGCGGCATCGGCCCCGCCTACCAGGACAAGGTTGCACGCCTGGGCATCCGCGTTCAGGACGTGTTCGACGAGTCGATCCTCCGGCAGAAGGTCGAGGGCTCGCTGCGCCAGAAGAACGAGCTGCTCGTGAAGGTCTACAACCGCCGCGCCGTGAGCGTGGAGGAGACCGTCCAGTACTTCCTCGGCTTCGCCGAGCGCCTGCGCCCCCTGGTCGTCGACTCGACCTACGAGCTCAACCGGGCGCTCGACGACGGCAAGGTGGTCCTCATGGAAGGCGGCCAGGCCACCTTCCTCGACGTGGACCACGGCACCTATCCGTTCGTGACGTCCTCGAACCCGACGGCCGGCGGCGCCTCCGTGGGCTCCGGCATCGGCCCGACCCGGATCTCCCGTGCGATCGGCATCATCAAGGCGTACACCACCCGCGTGGGCGCCGGTCCGTTCCCCACCGAGCTGTTCGACGAGATGGGGGAGTACCTGCAGAAGACCGGCGGCGAGTTCGGCGTCAACACGGGCCGCCCGCGCCGGTGCGGCTGGTACGACTCGGTCCTCGCCCGCCACGCCTCCCGTGTCAACGGCTTCACCGACTACTTCCTCACCAAGCTCGACGTGCTCACCGGCATCGAGAGGATCCCAGTGTGCGTGGCGTACGACGTGGATGGTGTGCGGCACGACGAGATGCCGATGACCCAGACCGAGTTCCACCACGCGGTCCCGATCTACGAGTACTTCGACGGCTGGACCGAGGACATCAGCGGCGCGACGACCCTCGACGAGCTTCCCACGAACGCCCGCGACTATGTCCTCGCGCTCGAGAAGCTCTCCGGCACGCGGTTCTCCGCGATCGGCGTGGGCCCCGACCGCGACCAGACCATCGTGGTCCGCGACCTCATCGACTGAGTCCTGGCGCGGGGGACGGCCCAGAAAAAATGTTTGGGGCTCCGCGTAACCTTTCACGCACCCCGAACGATTACGTGAGTGTAAGCCGGGCTGGAATCTGTCCCCCATCATGTTCCAGCCCGGCTTCTTCTCTGTCCGGGGCCGCCCCACGAGCCGTCAGCGCAGCTGGCCGACGGCTAGACTGGGGCGGACTCCGACCGCATCACCAGAGGAAGCTGTGCCCGAAGCAATCAGCGACGCCGACCTTGTGCCGGGCGCCAGGACCGAGCACGAGCTGTTCACGCTCGTGTACCGCTCCTTGGCACCAGCCGTAGTCGCGTACGCCGCGGCGCGGGGCCTCGAAGACCCTGAAGCGCTCGCGCAGGACGTCTTCATCAGCGTGCTGCCGAGGCTCGGGGGGATCGACGGCGGCGTGGCCGGCCTGAAGACCTTCGTCTTCTCGGTGGCCCACGCCAGGGTGGTGGACCACTACCGGCGCCATGAGCGGCGCCCGGCAGTGGTCGACTACGACCCGGTCCTGGACACCCGGCTGGCCAGCTCGGCCGAGCATGAAGCGCTGGTGGCCACGGGGCAGACCGATGCCGAACTCCTGATCGGAAAGCTCAAGGGAGATCAGAAGGAGGTGCTCACCCTCCGCATCGTCGCAGAGCTGAGCATTGAAGAAGTGGCCTCCGTGCTCGGCAAGACGCCGGGGGCAGTCAAGCAGCTCCAGCGCAGGGCCCTCCTGGCCCTGAGGGAGCACGTCTCCGAGGAAGAGTGGGTCCGATGAGTGCGAAGAGGACGCAGCTGGAGGCGGTGCTCGACGACGAGGGATTCGGGCACGACGCCGCGCTCGCGGCCGCCCTGGAGCCGCTCCTCGCGCTCTGCCCGCGTGAGGCGCCGCCCCTGTCCCCCGAGCTCGCCCGGATCTTCGCCGGCGCCGACGGGGCGCCGGGCGCGCTGGGGCGGACCGCTCCTGCGGGCGCCGCGGCTGAGGATGCCGCGTCCCTCCGTGCCGTGCCGGCGGCGATGACCGCCTGGGTGAGCGACCCCGTGACCGAGCCGCTCGCCGTCGTGCGCGATGCCCCACCCACCGAACTGCAGACGGCACCGATCACCGTCGCGTCGGTCGTCCCGCTGACCCGCGCTGCGGCGCTCAAGGCGGAGGCGCCCGCGCGGCCCCCGCGGACCATCAAGAGGCACCGCGGCGCGCTGCTCGGTGCGATCGTCGCCGTGGGGCTGGGACTCAGCGGCGCAAGCGTGGCGGCCGCTGTCGGCGGACATCCCTGGAGTTGGGGCAGCGGCACCGCGGTCGGGCCCGTGGAGGGCGGCTCGCCCCAGAGCACCGTGACCGAGACGCCTGTCGCGCACCCCGATTCTTCCGCCGGAGATGCCCACGGCGGGAAGGGCCCGGCCGACGCCACTGCAGTCTCGGGAAGCCAGGCGCAGACCGGAGAGGGCGCCAGCCAGACCCAGCAGGGCCACGACGCGAATGCGCCGGCCGTGGACAGCCAGAGTTCCGCCACCGGAGACCGCAGCGATTCCTCACGCCCGCGCCCGGGGGGCGGAGGAGGCCAGAAGAACGGCTCCAGCGGAAACGGTCAAAACGGGAACACGCAGGGCGGCAATACGCAGGGCGGCAACAGCCAGGGTTCCAACCGGTAGGGGCTCGCCACCTCCGATGCGGAGGGGGATAGCATGGGCCCATGCGGCATGTGAACGATCCTGCTGTCATTCAACGCCTCATGGAGACCCCGGGGACGTGGGCGATCGTCGGCCTCACCCGGAACGAATGGAGGGCCGCCCACTCCGTGGCGCTGACCGTCCGCGACACGATGGGGAACCGGATCATCCCGGTGAATCTCCGGGCCGAAAGCGTGCATGGTGAACCCGGCTACGCGACACTCGCCGACATCCCCGAGGAGCTGAGGCCGATCGACGTCGTCGACTGCTTCGTCAACTCCGAGAAGGTGGGCGACATCGTGGACCAGGCGATCGCCGTCGGCGCGAAGGCCGTCTGGCTGCAGCTCGGAGTGGTGGACGACGCCGCGGCGGAGCGCGCGCTCGAGGCCGGGCTCGACGTCGTCATGAACCGGTGCCCCGAACAGGAGATCTGGCGCTGGCGGAAGGGCAGGCCCGCCTGATGGGCGCCATCGGCGTGAGCGGTGCGTGATGGACGGCGCCGCGCTCCGCGAGCTGTGCCTCGCGTTCCCGGGTGCGTACGAGGACTTCCCCTTCGGCCCTGAGGCCTCGGTGTTCAAGGTGCGCGCGCCCTCCGGCGCCGGGGAGCGGCCGGGCAAGATGTTCGCCCTGTCCAGCCTGGACCTCTCGCCGCTGCGGGTTGCACTCAAGTGCGACCCTGCTCTGGCCGTGCAGCTGCGGGCCGCGCACCCGGAGATCACCGGGGCATGGCACATGAACAAGACGCACTGGAGTGATGTGCGCCTGGACGGAGCGCTCTCCGACGGCGATGTGCGGGACCTCGTGGAGGATTCCTACGACCTCGTCGTGGCCGGCCTCCCGAGGGCGCACCGCGAGGCGCTCGGCTGGAGCCGGCTCGCGCGGTGAGCGGGTTAGGGTGGGAGCGTGCTGGATCAGACCACGCTCGACACGCTCTGGGACTTCGCCGATCCTGCCGCCTCTGAGCAGCGCTTCCGCTCCGCGCTCGAGGCCGGTGCCTTCGAAGGACGCGCCTTCGACGAGGCCGAGCGGCGCGAGCTCGCCACCCAGCTAGGCCGAGCGATCGGCCTGCAGGGGCGGTTCGAGGAAGCCGACGCCCTCCTCGACGGCATCGACACCGAGCCCGACCCCACCATCGGCGTGCGCGTGCTCCTCGAACGCGGCCGCCTGCTCAACTCCTCAGGGCACCCGGCCATGGCCGTGCCGCTGTTCGAGCAGGCAGCCGAGCTGGGCGAGCACCTCGGTGACGAGTTCCTCGCGGCGGACGCCTTCCACATGCTCTCGATCGCCGACGCCGACCACGCCGTGTCCTGGGCCCGCGCCGGCATCGAGTACGCGCGAGGCGCCCACAGCGCCCGCGCGCAGCGGTGGTGCGTCTCGCTGCACGGGAACCTCGGTTGGCTGTTCCTGGACGCCGGCGAGCCCGCCCAGGCGCTCGTCGAATTCCAGCTCGCCGAGCAGTGGGCCGCCCGCGTGGGCACGCCCGCCCAGGAGGAATGGGCCCGTGAGGGCGTCGAGGCCTGCCGCGCCGCGGGCGGCTGACGCGGGCCCGATCAGTCGGCCACGAAGTACATCCGCTTGTTGACGAACTCGTCCATGCCGAGCGGGCCGAGCTCACGGCCGAACCCGGAGCGCTTGACCCCGCCGAACGGCACCTCAGCACCCTCGGCGGCGGGCGTGTTCACGTTCGCCATGCCCACCTCGAGGCGCTGCGCGACCTTCTCGGCGCGCGCGGTGTCCTCCGAGAAGACAGCGCCGCCGAGCCCGTACGGGGTGTCATTGGCCAGGCGCAGGGCCTCCTCGTCGCTGCTGACCTTGTACACCACGGCGACCGGGCCGAACAGCTCCTCCTTGTACGCACGCATCTCGGCGGTGACGCCCGTGAGGACTGCGGGGGAGTAGTACGCGCCGTCGCCTTCGGAGAGGACGCCGCCGGCGTGGAGGGTGGCGCCCTTGTCGAGGGCGTCCTGCACCTGCGCGGCGAGGCCCTCGGCGGCGGCGCGGGAAGAGAGCGGAGCGAACGTGCCGTCTGCGTCCTCGGCGGGGTTGCCGGGCTTGAGGCTCTGGGCGCGGGCCGTGAGCTGGGCGACGAAGTCGTCGAAGACGTCCTCCGCCACGATCATGCGCTTGTTGGAGTTGCAGGCCTGGCCCGTGTTCTCCATGCGGGTGTCCCACGCGGTGTCCGCGAGGGCCTTCGGGTCAGCTGCATCGAGGACCACGAACGGGTCCGATCCTCCGAGCTCGAGCACGGCCTTCTTGAGGTTCTTGCCGGCCAGCTCCCCGATGATGGCGCCGGCGCGCTCCGACCCGGTCAGGGAGACGCCCTGGACGCGCGGATCCGCGATGATGTCTGCGATCTGCTGGTGGGAGGCGAACACGTTGACGTATGCGCCACGGGGCACGCCGGCGTCGTCCATGATCTGCTGGATCGCGAGCGCCGAGCGCGGGCACGACTCGGCGTGCTTGAGGATGATCGTGTTGCCGAGCATGAGGTTCGGCGCTGCGAATCGGGCCACCTGGTAATAGGGGTAGTTCCACGGCATGATGCCCAGCAGCGGTCCGATGGGCAGCTTCTGCACCACGGCACGGCCGCCGGAGAACGTCCTGATCTCCTGGTCCGCGGCGAGGGCGGGACCCTCCTCGGCGAAGTACTTGAAGATGTCGGTGCAGAACTCTGCCTCGCCCTTGGACTGGGAGAGCGGCTTGCCCATCTCGGTGGTGATGATCGCCGCCAGCTCGTCGGCGCGCTCGGTGAACAGCTCGGCGATGCGGGAAACGACCTTGGCGCGGTCCTCGATCGGGGTCTCGCGCCACGAGGCGTAGGCCTCGGTCGCGGAGGCGATCGCGCTCTCGATCTCGGCGTCTGTGGCGGTCGGGAACGTCTCGACGACCTCGCCCGTGGCGGGGTTCAGGACGCGGTATCCGGGCTCGGCTGAAGTGCTCGCGGTGCTAGTCATGGCACCATCTTGCCGCGTTTCGTGGCGCACATCACTGTGCTTAAGCACGACGCCGGGTGGTCACCACTGTGCCTCCCGTTGCGGGGTCCCGTCCGGTTGCATGCGGGGTCCCGAGGGACCCCGCAACGGGTGGGACGGGACCCCGCAACGGGTGGGAGGGGGAGGCGGTCAGGCGAGCGTCTGGCGCTTGCTCGAGATGACCCCGGTGTTGAAGCCCGCGAGGTGCAGGCCGCCGTGGAAGCGGGCATGCTCGATCTTCACGCAGCGGTCCATGACCACCTTCATCCCGGCCGCCTCTGCGTCCGCTGCGACACCCTCGTGCCACGAGCCGAGCTGCAGCCAGATGGTCTTCGCGCCCACGGCCTTGGCCTCGTCGAGGACACCAGGGAGGTCGTCGTGCTTGCGGAAGACCTCGACGAGGTCCGGCGTCTCCGGCAGGTCCGCGAGGGAGGCGTAGACCGGTTGGCCGAGGATCGTCTTCACGACCGGGTTCACGAAGTACACCTTGTACCGCGTCGAGGAGAGCAGGTACGTCGCGACGAAGTAGCTCGCCCGGCTCGGCTTGTCGGAGGCGCCGACGATGGCGATGACCTTGGTCTCGCGCAGGATCTTCAGGCGTTCCGGGGCGGTCGGGCCCACCCAGGTGCGCACTGCCTCTCTCGTTCCGGCGCTCACTTGCTGGCCTCCTTGTGTGCAGTGGAAGCAGAGGCGACGGGCGGGAGCGCGCACGCCTCGCCGTCGTACGTCGGTGCAGCGAACTCCTGCTCCAGGTCCTGGATCTCCTGCGAGGCAGCCAAGGCCTGGTCGAGGTCCCAGATGATGTCCTCGACGTCCTCGAGTCCCACGGAGAGGCGGATGAGGTCGGCCGGGACGCCGGCCGCGACCAGCTGTTCCGCCGAGAGCTGCTGGTGCGTGGTCGAGCCAGGGTGCAGCACGAGTGTGCGCGCATCGCCGATGTTGGCCAGGTGCGAGGCGATCTGCAGCGCCTCGATGAACCGGGCGCCTGCCTCACGGCCGCCCTTCACGCCGAAGCTGAACACCGACCCCACGCCGAGCGGCAGGAGCTCCTTGGCGTACTCGTGCTGCGGGTGGGAGGGCAGGCCCGCGTAGTTCACGTACGTGACCCGCGGGTCGGCCTCGAGCCACTCGGCCACGCGCTTCGCGTTGGCCAGATGCGCGTCCATGCGCTGCGGGAGCGTCTCGACGCCCTGCAGGAGCTGGAACGCGGACTGCGCCGAGAGGGACGGCCCGATGTCGCGCAGCTGCTCGGAACGCAGCTTGGTGAGGAATCCGTACTCGCCGAAGTTGCCCCACCAGGAGACGTTGCCGTAGCTGGGCACGGGCTCGGTCATGGACGGGAACTTGCCGTTGCCCCAGTTGAACGTGCCCGACTCCACGACCACGCCGCCGAGGGTCGTGCCATGGCCGCCGAGGAACTTCGTCGCCGAATGGATCACGATGTCGGCGCCGTGCTCGATCGGCCGCAGGATGTACGGCGGCGTCAGCGTCGAGTCGACGACGAGCGGGATGCCGTGCTCATGGGCGACGGCGGCGAGGCCGGCCAGGTCGGCGATGTCGCCGGACGGGTTGGCCACCACCTCGGTGTAGATCGCCTTGGTGTTCTCACGCAGGGCGGCCTTGAAGTCCGCAGGGTCGATGGTGTCGACGAACGTCGTCTCGACCCCGAAGCGGCGCAGCGTCACGTCGAGCTGGGTGATCGTGCCCCCGTACAGCTTGCTCGACGCCACGATGTGGTCGCCGGCCTGGGTCAGTGCGGCGAACGTGATGAACTCCGCGGCCATGCCCGACGACGTCGCGACCGCCCCGATGCCGCCCTCGAGGGAGGCAATGCGCTCCTCGAACGCCGCCACGGTCGGATTGCCGATGCGGGAGTAGATGTTGCCGTACTTCTGCAGCGCGAAGAGGTTCGCGGCGTCGTCCGAGTCCTTGAAGACGAACGAGGTCGACTGGTAGATCGGGACAGCCCGGGCGCCGTGCTCGGCGTCGGGCGTTCCACCGGCGTGCAGCGCGCGCGTACGGAAGCCGAACTGGCGCTCCGCCATCAGGCGTTCACCTCCGCGAAGCTCGTGACCGGAAGGAGATCTGTGCGCAGCTCGGTGCCGTTCTTGCGGGCGAGGTCCGCCTCGAGCTCGCGCACGATCGGCAGCACGTCGCGGCCGAACGCCTCGACCTCCTCCTGGAAGTGCAGGTAGCCCGTGAGGAACAGGTTCACACCGATCTTCTTGTACTCCACGATCCGCTCGGCGATCTGCTCGGGGGTGCCGATGAGCTTGGTGCGGAAGCCGTCGTTGTACTGGACGAGGTCCTCGAACGTGGAGTCCTCCCACATGCCCTTGCCGTCCTTGGTCGACTGGCCGGCCTCCTTGACGGCGGCGGCGAAGCCCTCGACGGCGGGCCTGTGGGCCTTGGCGATGATCTCGCGGAGGGTGTCCTGGGCCTCCTTCTCCGTCTCGCGGGCGATCACGAAGCCGTTGAGGCCGAACCGCGGCGCCTGCGGGGCCGTGCGGCCGTCCTGGGCGGCGGCCAGGACGCCGCGGATGTTGTCCTTGAACGGCTCCAGGTCGCGGCCGTTCGAGAAGTACCAGTCGGCGGTGCGCCCCGCGGCGGCCTGCGCGGCGGTCGAGTTGCCGCCGAAGAAGATCTCGGGGTGTGCCCGGCCCGGGACGTCCAGCGGCGCCGGGTTCAGCGTGAAGTCGCTGATGTTGTAGTACTTGCCGGACTGCGAGTACCCCTGCTGGGTCCAGAGCCCGCGGAGGGCGTTGATGAACTCCTCGGTGCGCACGTAGCGCTCGTCGTGCTCGAGCCACTCGAGGCCGAAGTTCACGAACTCGTCCTTGAGCCACCCCGAGACGATGTTGACCGCCGCACGGCCCCCGGAGAGGTGGTCCGCCGTGATGATGAACTTCGCGAGGACGCCCGGGTGCCACATGCCGGGGTGCACGGCCGAGATGACCTTGAGCCGCTCCGTGGCCATGAGCAGGGCGAGGCTGAACGAGGTGGCCTCGTGCTGCTTGTCCGCGCCGTAGCTCGCGGCGTAGCGGGTCTGGGTGAGGGCGTACTCGAAGCCCGAGTTCTCCGCGATGCGGGCGAGCTTCTTGTTGTACTCGAACTCCCAGTTGGTGCGCTGCTCGATGGTCGAGACGACGAGGCCGCCCGAGACGTTGGGCACCCAATAGGCGAACTTCAGCGGGGTTTCAAGGTCGATCACGTGGCCGGACATAGTGCTCTCCTTACGCGCGGGCGCGACGTGGGGCCCGGGCCGCAGCGTCGGAGCACTCACCATCGCTTCTGGCTGTAGCACCTGTGGCTTCCGGTCAGGGTCCCGACCGGGCCATGGTTGCTGCGGCGTCACAGATCCAGATCTCTCAGCCGCTCGGGATGGTCCTTCCGATTGTCGCCAAACAGGGCGTAACGATGCAAATTGTTCCGTCACACTCCGACATTCGCCTCGATCGCCGAATATGGTTCGACGCCGCACGCGGGCGACCGATCGCCGTCGTGCTTCGTAACCGGAGGCAACGCAACCGCGGCGACGCCGCCGGGAGGCGTCTAGGTTCGAGACGTGCGCCTCTGCCGCGGCGCACCTGAAGGAGGGGAACCATGGGAAGCACGACGCCGAGCGGCGGCTCGTACACAGAACTCGCCGAACGGTTCGCGCCGGTCTTCGCCCGGATTGCGGAGGGGGCGCTCGAGCGCGAGCTCGGCCGGACCCTGCCCTTCGAGCAGGTCGGCTGGCTCAAGGAGGCAGGATTCGGGCGGATCCGTGTGCCGGCGGAGTACGGGGGCTTCGGCGCATCGGTCGAGACACTCGTGCGGCTGCTCGTCGGCCTCTCCGCCGCGGACTCGTCCGTGGGGCATTTGCTCCGCTCGCACTTCGCCTTCGTGGAGACCATCTCGCTCCAGGACGAGGCGTTCCGGGCGCGGTGGTTCGGCCGTGTGGTGGACGGCGTGATCTTCGGCAACGCCGCGACCGAGCGGTCCGGGAACGCCCTCGGCAC
Source organism: Sinomonas cellulolyticus (assembly GCF_014656475.1). Taxonomy (GTDB): domain Bacteria; phylum Actinomycetota; class Actinomycetes; order Actinomycetales; family Micrococcaceae; genus Sinomonas; species Sinomonas cellulolyticus. Next base: position 274,863 of record NZ_BNCM01000002.1, on the reverse strand, counting down.
CGTCGCGACCCGGCTCGTCCCCGCGGACGGCGGGTGGCTCCTCACAGGCGAGAAGTACTACACGACCGGCACCATCTTCGCCGACTACGTGGCGGTCATGGCCTCCCCGGAAGGCAAGCAGTCCCGGCTGTACGCCATCGCGCCGACCCGCCATGCCGGCGTCGAGATCCGCGACGACTGGGACGGGTTCGGGCAGCAGATGACCGGGACCGGGACTGCGGTGTTCCGCGAGGTTCCCATCCCGGCCGAGGACGCGGTGCCGCGGACCGAGTCCACGACGCACGAGCCCGCGTTCCTGCAGCTCATGCTCCTGTCCGTGCTCGCGGGTATCGGCCAGGCGGTGGTGCGGGATGCGTCGGCGCTCGTGGCGAAGAGGACGCGCACGTTCTCCACCGGGTCAGGGCAGCTGTTCCGGGAGGATCCGCTCATCCTGAACCTCGTCGGCCAGCTCGCGGCGAAGTCGTTCGCGGCGGAGTCCTCAGTGCTCGCCGCGGCGCGGGAACTCGACGCCGCGCTCGCCCTCGGTCCGGACGCCTCCGCCGAGGACCGCTACGCGCGGGGCGCGGTCGCCGTCGACCTCGCCCAGGTTGCCGTGCCGCCGCTCGTGATCGACGCCGCGCAGCAGCTCTTCGACACAGCCGGCGCCTCCGCCGTATCGCGGGGGAAGGCCCTCGACCGGCACTGGCGCAACGCCCGGACGGTGGCGACGCACAATCCGGTCGCGTTCAAGGCGCGAGGCCTGGGGGACTGGTTCGTCAACCGCGTGTCCCCGGTGGCGCTGCACAGCATCGGGGAGGCGACGGCGACGACGGCGTAGCCCGCCCCGCGCTTGCGGGGTCCCTGGCGGGCGGTTGCGGGGTCCCTGGCGGGCGGTTGTGGGGTCCCTGGCGGGCGGTTGCGGGGTCTCTCGCGGGCGGTTGCGGGGTCCCTGGCAGCCCGGGGTCCCTGCAGGGATCATCCCCGCGCCAGCAGCTCCTCGCCCACCCGGCCGCGCTGGTAGAACACTTCGCGGCCGGCCCGCAGGGCCTCGGCCAGGCCGGAATCGGCCAGGACCTTCAGGTGCGAGTTGACCGTCCCCGCGGCGAGGTCGAGCGCGCAGGCGAGCTGCGTCGTCGTCATCGGCACGTCCAGCTGCGCGAGGATCTGCGCGCGGGTGCGGCCGAGCAGCCGTGAGACCGGCGACTCGCGCGTCTCCCGCGTCGTCTCCCACAGCCGGCCGACCCCGCGCGGCGCGTACGTGATCGTGGGCACGAACGGGGCGATGTTCAGCACGAGGGTGTTGGGCCACACGAACGCGTTCGGCACGAGGATCAGCCCGCTGCCGGGCTTCGGCAGGTCCGTCGCTTCGCAGCCGCGGGTGATCTCGAGGCCGGTGGGGGTCGGACGGACGCTCGGGTGGAGGGTCTTGAAGACCTCCTGGATGCCGTAGCGGGAGAGCTCATCGAGGCGGGAGTCGATGTCCGCGAGCAGCACTGAGCGCAGCTTGGGCCAGTAGGGCTCGACGGCGGTGGACCAGTACCAGCGCAGCGCCGCCACGATGCGGGGCACGGCACCGGCGATGTCGGCCCGGAGCTCGTCGAGGGTCGCTCGCACGTAGCCGGTCGGCGCGAGCTTCTCGAGGCAGTCGAGGTCGCGCAGCCACAGCTCGGCGGGGACGTCGCGGACGGCGTCGAGCGCGTCCGCGAACGTGTCCGCGCGGTCTGGGGTGGGGGTGAGCGAATCGGCGATGTAGCCCTTGGGCTGCACGAGCGTGGTGAGGATCCGGAGGTGCTCGCGCCCGAGCGGGTCCTGGTCTGCCGTGATGCGCTGCCGCGCCTCCGCGATCCACGGCCGGTGCAGCGGCGTTCCGGCCTGCAGCGCCCGCAGGCTGGTCACCGTCTCCCACAGCGGCGACGCCTCGAAGTGGACCTTCGTGAGGTCCTCGCTCGTGAGCGTGATGAACATGGACTCAGGGTAGGTTTCAGGGCCGCCGCAGGGCGAGGATTCGGGCAGAACCGAATCGTTTTGACTCCTCGTGGGGCGGCGCAGACTGCTGGGCATGGCAACGAACACCACCCGCACCGACGCCTCTGCTACCCACCCGATCGCCCCCGACCCCCATGCCGTCGAGGCCCGCAGTGCCGGCCGCGCGCCGTCACCTGCCGACGACCGGCTCCTCCACCCCCTCCGCCCGGTTCGGCGCCGTCCCGCGCGTGCACCGCATTCACCCACCGGGGGGCTCGGGGAGCGCACGACGGCGGCCGGGCGGGCGGCGTCGTCGGTTCGCGTCCCGCTGCGCTCAGGTCACGCCCCCGCCGCCCTACGGACGGTGCCGCCGACCGTGGTGCCCGACCATTCGGGCGACCTCCTCGGGCTGCCCGACCTCTCGGGGCTCCGCCGTGCACTGCGCCACGCGTGGGCGTGGATCATCCGCGAGGTACGGGCGGCCGCGGAGATCGATGCCCGGGTTGCCGGGCGGCGGGAGGAGGATTCGGTGGCGATGGCACGGGCCGGGGCGAACCCCCTGCGGCTCGGCTGACATGCCGTCACCCCGCTGCTCTTGCGTGGCCGGCCTGGTCCCTCCGGAGCGCAGACGCGGTGGAAGTTGATGCATCAACTAGTTGTCCTGTAGAGTTGTGGTTGAAACATCAACTACTTCCCTTGTGAGGCATCATGTCCTGGCTCAAGAAGCTCTTCGGCAAGTCCGACTCGTCCGCCGCCCACCGCGCGGAGGTCCCGGCGAAGCCTGAGGCTCCCGCCGCCCCGGCGGCGGCCCCCGCCGAGGCGAGCGCCGCCGTCGTGCGTGAAGGCGCGCCGCGCATTGCCGTGGTGACCGGAAGCACCCGCCCGGGCCGCAACAACCTCCAGGTCGCGGAGTGGCTCGTGGCCCGCGCGAACCAGCGCGGCGATGCGCAGTTCGAGCTCGTGGACATCGACTCGTTCAACCTGCCCCTGCTCGACGAGGCCTACCCGGCCGCGTACGCCAACTACCAGGGCGAGCACACCAAGGCGTGGGCGGCGACGATCGCCGGGTTCGACGGCTTCGTGTTCGTCACCCCCGAGTACAACCACTCGACGACGCCGGCCCTGGCCAACGCGCTGAGCTTCCTTAACGCGGAGTTCGCGAACAAGGCCGCGGGGATCGTGGGCTACGGCTCGGCGATGGGCGCCCGCGCGGTCGAGCACCTGCGCGGCATCCTGTCCGAGCTGCAGGTGGCCCACGTGCAGAAGACCGGCATGTTCTCGCTGTTCGGGGACTTCGAGAACTTCTCGACCTTCAAGCCCACCGACATGCAGGCCGCATCGGTCGACCCGATGCTGGACCAGCTCGTGGCCTGGACCGTCGCCTTCGCGAAGGTCCGTGCGGGCGAGTTCGAGCTCGAGGCCGCCGCGGTCTGAGACCCCGCAGCGGTCCGGCAGGGACCCCGCAACGGTCCGGCAGGGACCCCGCAACGAAAGGGACCTGACCCCTCACGCTGAGGGGTCAGGTCCTTCTCGTTGCGGGGTCCCTGGCGGCTTATTGCGGGGTCCTTGGTCAGCGGTCCGCGAGGACCTTTTCGATCTCCGCGATGCACGGCTCGTTCTGCAGGCTCGTCGTGTCGCCGAGGGCAGTGCCCTCGAACAGCTGTGTGAGCAGGCGGCGCATGATCTTGCCCGAGCGGGTCTTGGGCACGTCCGGGACCACGACGATGTCGCGCGGCTTCGCAATCGGCCCGATCTCCTTCGCGACGTGGGCCCGCAAGGCCTCGTCCAGGGTGCCGGGGAGCGCCGCCACGGCCGCCGGATTCACGACGACGAACGCCGCCACCGCGTGCCCGGTCACCGCATCCGTCACCGGGCAAACGCCCGCCTCGACCACGGCCGGGTGCGACACGAGCGCGGACTCGATCTCGATCGTCGAGAGCCGGTGGCCCGAGACGTTGAGCACGTCGTCGGTGCGGCCGAGGATCCACGTGTCGCCGTCGGCGTCGTACCGCGCGCCGTCGCCGGCGAGGAACCAGCCCCGCTCGGCGTACTTCCGCCAGTACGAGTCGAGGTACCGCTGCGGGTTGCCCCAGACCGTCCGCGCCATCGCGGGGCCGGTCGCGGTGACCACGATGTTCCCCTGCACGCCCGGCGCGACCGGGGCGCCGTCGTCGTCCACGATCGCCGTGGCGAGGCCCGGCAGCGCCCTTGTGGCGCACCCGGGCTTGAACGCCGTGTCCGCCTGGCGCGGCGAGAGCACGGTCGCGCCGGTCTCGGACTGCCACCACGTGTCCACCATCGGCACCTCACCGCGGCCCACGGTCGAGCGAAGCCACCGCCACGCCTCCGGGTTCACGGCCTCGCCGACGGTGCCGCACACGCGGACCGAGGAGAAGTCGTACTCGGCGGGGACGCCGTCCGGGAACCAGCCCATGAGCGAGCGGACGAGCGTGGGTGCAGTGTAGTAGCTCGTGACGCCGTAGCGCTGGATGATCTCGAAGTGCCGCCCCGGATGCGGGGTGTTGGGCGTGCCCTCGAAGATCACCTGCGTGACGCCGTTGGAGAGCGGCCCGTAGATCTCGTACGTGTGCGCCGTGACCCACGCGAGGTCCGCGGTGCACCAGTGCACATCGTTGTCCCGCAGCGCCGGGTCCGGATGGGAAAACAGGTACTCGTGACTCCACGAGGCCTGCGTGAGGTACCCGCCGGTCGTGTGGACCAGGCCCTTCGGCTTCCCCGTCGTGCCCGACGTGTACATGATGAACAGCGGGGTCTCGGCATCGAACGCCTCGGCCTCGTGCACCTCGGGCTGCGTGTCGACGATCTCGTGCCACCACACGTCGCGCCCCGGCGTCCAGGCGATCTCGGAGCCAGTCCGCTTGATCACCAGGACATGCTCGACGGCGTTGTCCCCGGCTGCCGCTCCGCCGCGCGCCGCGGCGTCGGCGTTGGCCTTGACGGGAACGGCCTTGCCGCGGCGGTACTGGCCGTCCGTGGTGACGAGCAGCTTCGCCCCGGTGTCCTCGACCCGGAAGCGCAGCGCCTCGGCCGAGAAGCCTCCGAACACGAGCGAGTGCACGGCCCCGATCCGCGCGCACGCGAGCGTGATGACGATCGTCTCCACGAGCACGGGCAGGTAGATCACCACGCGGTCGCCCCTGCCGATCCCGAGCGCGAGCAGCGCGTTCGCGGCCTGGGACACGCGGCGCTGCAGATCCGCGTACGTGACGGTGACCCGGTCGCCGGGCTCGCCCTCGAAGTGCAGCGCGACCTTGTCCCCGTGTCCCGCGGCGACGTGCCGGTCGGCGCAGTTGACGGCAGCATTGAGGCGCCCGCCCTCGAACCAGCGGATCACCGGCGGCTCGTTCGCCTCGACGTCCGCGGGGATCCACGTGTGCGCCGTGTCCCACTCGCGCTCCCATGTGAGCCGACGGGCGGCGTCCTCCCAGAACGCGAGGCGCTCGGGGTCGGTCTGCAGCGAGCCGGGCTCGGCCGGGACAGAGGCGTCGGTCTGCGCAGCGGCGTGGGCCCGGGCAGGGGCGTCGGTCAGCGAGGTCATGCTCATCTCCATCGGTTCTGGCGGTAGCACCGGTGGCCCGCGGGCGGGCCAGGGTTGCTGCGGCGTCAGGGAGCCAGATCTCTCGGCCGCTCGGGATGGGTTTCTTCAACCTTCACGCAATCCGCGGCTCCGGCGCAAAAGCTGGAGGCCGGTGGCGTAACAAATGCCTGCCGAGGGCGAGGATGAGGGCCGGGATGAGGGCGGCGTAGGCAACTCCCCAGCTTTCAGGGCGGGAGGACCCCGGCGCGATCCGCCAGAGTGCGGAACCATGCGGTTCCCCTCTCCCACGAGACAGCCGGGAGGAGTCAATGCTGGGGAACTCCCGATGCCCTGCCGTTGCCGGCGTCCGGCTCTCCCGCCGGTGCCGCCCCCGCCGCGCCCCCTACGCCCAGCGCCGCACGGCCCACCGCTCGGCGAGGCCCAGCAGGGCGTCCGTGGCCTTACCGATCACCGCCAGCAGCACGATGGCCAGCAGCAGCCGGTCCGTACGCCCGTTGTTCTGCGAGTCCGTCAAGAGGAACCCGAGGCCCATGGAGGAGGCGATGAGCTCAGCCGCCACGAGGAACAGCCACGCCTGGGCCAGGGCGAGCCGCAGACCCGAGAAGATGGCCGGCACCACGGCGGGCAGCTGGATGGTGGTCAGGAGCTTCAGCCCGGTGAGCCCGAACGCCCGCCCGGCCTCGACGAGCTTGCGGTCCACGTGCCGCAGCGCGAGGTACACCGTCGTGAACACGGGAAAGAAAGCGCCGATGGCTATGAGGGTGAGCTTGGAGTTCTCCCCGATCTTGAGCCAGAGGATCAGCAGCGGCACCCATGCGAGCGACGGCACGGCGCGCAGGGCCCCGATCGTGGGGGAGAGGAGCCGGTCGGCCCACTGCGAGAGGCCCACGAGCGACCCGAACGCGAGTCCGAGCGCCCCGCCGATCAGGAACCCGAGGAGCACCCGCTGCGTCGAGATGCCCACGTGCGTCCACAGCTCGCCCCTGCCCGCGAGCTCCACGCCCGCCGCCAGCACGGCGCCGGGCGCCGGCAGCTGCACAGCGCTGAACAGGCCCGCGGACGTGGACCACTGCCACAGTGCCAGCAGCACGAGGGGCACGACGGCGCCGATCGCCCCTCGCTTGACGGCGTTCCCAGCGTCCCCGCCGCGGCGACCACCGCGCGTCCCGCCGCGCACGACGGCGGGTGCCTCCGCGGCGTCGTGCGTCACCTCCCTCTCGGGCTGGGCGGTGCTCATGCCGTGGCCGCCTTGGAGGCGAACGTGGGATCGAGGAGGGAGGAGAGGGCGGCGTCGATCTTGTCCTGCCCGGACACGTCGCCGGAGGCGACGAAGATCGGTCCGACCTTCTTCAGGACGGCCAGCTGCGCGTCGCCGGGAATGGGGTTGATCGCCAGGCGGGTGCGCTCCTTGATGACCTTGCCGGCCACGGCGTCGGAGATGTTCGCGGCCTTAGCGAGCAGGGCGGTGGTCTCCTCGAGGTTGTTCGCCGCCCACCCACGGGCCTTCTCGTACACGTCGACCACCGTCTGCGCCTGCTCGGGGCGCTCCTTGATGAACGACTCTGTCGCGTTGAGGAAGCCGTACGTGTTGAAGTCGATGTTGCGGTAGATGAGGCGCGCGCCATTCTGCTCGGCCGCCGCCATGATGGGATCGAGGCCACTCCAGGCGTCCACCGAGCCGTTCTCGAGGGCCGTTCGGCCATCTGCGTGCTGGAGGTTCTGCACGGTCACGTCGTTCTGCTTGAGGCCGTTCGCCTCGAGAGCCTGGAGGAGGAAGAAGTACGGGTCGGTGCCCTTCGTGGCGGCGATCTGCCTGCCCTTGAGCTCTGCCACCGAGGAGATCTTCGAGTCCTTGCCGACCACGAGGGCCGCCCACTCAGGCTGCGAGTAGAGGCTGATCGTCTTGATGGGGGAGCCGTTGGCACGGGCGAGGAGGGCCGCCGAGCCGGCCGTGGAGCCGACGTCGATGGCGCCGGCGCGCAGCGCCTCGTTGGCCTTGTTCGATCCGGCCGACTGGACCCAAGTGACGGCCACGTTCTTCGGCTTGAGGGCTTCCTCGAGCCAGCCCTTCTCCTTGATGACCACTGAAAGCGGGTTGTAGGTGGCCCAGTCGATGTTCAGGGTGCCGGATTTGCCGCCGCCAGCGGCGGCCGCAGCGGCGGTACCGCCGGCGCCCTCCCCGGCGCAGGCGCTCAGGCTCAGGGCGGCGGCGCCGAGGCCGAGGGCGAGGAAGGAGCGGCGGGATGTGGGCGCGGCGGGCATGGGGGACCTCTTCTACAGGGTGGGACAGTGTGCGGGTGGTACAGGCGCGGGTCGCGAACGCGTCAGCGGCGATGCGGGTCCACGCCGAGCGTGGCCAGGAGCGTGCCGCGCAGCGTCGCGAGCTCGACGTCGGCCCGGTCGCGCGGGCGGTCGCCGGGGACCTCGAGGACGTGCTGGATCGTCGCGCCAGGGATGCTGGGCTCCGAGCCGAGGACCACGATCCGGTCAGCCAGGGCCAAGGCCTCGTCGACGTCATGCGTCACGAGCAGCACGGTGGTCGGCTCGGCCTCATGGACCCGCAGGAGGAGGTCCTGCATCTTGAGGCGGGTGAGGGCATCGAGGGCGCCGAACGGCTCGTCGAGCAGCAGCACGCCGGGACGCCGCGCAAGCGCCCGGGCCAGGGAGGCGCGCTGCGCCATGCCGCCCGAGATCTCTGCGGGGCGGTAGTCCGCGCAGTGCTCGAGGCCTACGAGGGCGAGCAGACGTACGACGGCGGCGCGCCCCTCGCGCTTGTCCGTGCCCTTGGGCAGCCCGAGCGCGACATTGTCGTGCACGCTGAGCCACGGGAGGAGGCGCGGCTCCTGGAATCCGACGGCGCACAGGGGCGAGATGCCCGTGCTCGGGGCCCCGCCCACGAGCAGCTCACCGGCGCTCGGGGAGTCCAGGCCGGCGGCGATGCGCAGGAGCGTGGACTTGCCGGAGCCGCTGGGGCCGAGCAGCGCAAGGATCTCCCCCGGCGCGAGCTCAAGGTGGATGTCACGTAGGACCTGCGTGGCGCCGTCGTGCGTCCCGCGGGCCGTCCCGCTTCGGGCGGCGAACGCCTGCGCAACGCCGCGGAACTCGAGCGCGGCGGCGGTGGGTGCGGAGGAGGCGAGTGCGGGCTCGGCCAGAGCAGAAGACATGTGCAGCTCCATCGGTTCTGGCGGAAGCACCTGTGGACGGTAGTCCATGGTTGCTGCGGCGTCACTGAGCCAGATCTCTCGGCCGCTCGGGATGGTCGCTTCACTGTGCCGCACGGGACCCCTCGGCGCAACACGGGCGCGACGCCCCGCGTAACAAAGGCCAATGTGTCGGAGTGTGTCGGCTCATCGGCCTGAGGCTGGACGGCGCTTCCGCGGCTTCCGTACCGTGGAAGCCAGGATCAAGAGTCCCGGCGTGAAGCTCTGGCTGGCCGGGCGGCAACCCTCTCCCGTAGTGGGGTGCCCCAGATGAGGATCCGGCCGCGGTGGCCATCCGCGGCAAGTACGGCGCCCGTGCCGTGGGCGTCCTGCCACTGCTGGAGGGACTCATGACTGCTACCCCGCTCGACCTCGTGACCGGTGCCGACCTGCGCCGCGCCATGGGGTGCTGGGCCACGGGGATCGCGGTCATCACCACCTCGGATGGCGGCTCCCTCGCAGGCCTCGTGAGCAACTCCTTCACGTCGATCAGCCTCGACCCGCCGCTCGTCTCGTGGGCGGTGGACAAGAAGTCCAGCTCCTACGAGACCTGGGTGACCACCGACAACTACGCCGTGCACATCCTGTCCGAGTCCCACCGGGACCTCGTGGCACGGTTCGCGGCGAAGGGGACGGACAAGTTCGCCGGCCTCGACTGGGAGCCCGGAGTCCTGGGTTCGCCGATCGTGGCCGACGACGCCCCCCGGGTGGAGTGCCGCCTCTGGCAGCGGGTGGACGCGGGGGACCACGTCATCCTGATCGGCGAGGTGGTCAGCATCTCGGGCCAGGACGACTTCCGCCCCCTGACGAACCACGTGTACTGGGCAAAGTAGACCCCACCTGCTGGGGCCCCGGCTCCGATGCACCGGAGGGGGCCCCAGCGGCTGACCCTGTTTCACGGCGGGCACCCCGCCGTAGGCTGGGCCTGTGTCCATTGACGTGTTGGGTCCCCTCCGCACGCGCCTCCGGCTGACCTTCTCCGGCCAGTCCGAGGGCATCCCGGCGTGGGAGACCGCCCTTGAGGAGGGCGACGACGCCGGCTACTTCGCGCCCGACTCCGCGGTCTGGGCGGTCCACAGCTCGATGGCTCCGGTGGCCAGCGGCATCCGGGCCCTCCTGACCCAGGCGCTCCACCCGGGGGTCCTGGCGGGCGTGGTGGACCACTCGAACTACCGCTCGGACCCGCTGGGCCGCCTCGCCGGCACGATCCGTTGGATCTTCACGGTCACCTACGGGGACACGGCGGCGGCGCGGCGCGCCTGCGAGCGGGTACGGCATGTGCATTCCGCGGTGGCGGGAACGTACGTGTCCAGCAGGGGAGAGTTCCTGCCCTATTCCGCCAACGACCCGGCCCTCGCCGAATGGGTGCACATCGCGTTCACGGACGCCTTCCTGCGCGCATACGAGGCGTTCGAGGGTCCCGTACCGGGCGGTGCGGATTCCTACGTGTCCGAGTGGGCGATCGCGGGGGAGCTCATGGGGGTGGCAGATCCGCCCCGGACCGAGGCGGCGCTGCGGGCCCGGATCGAGGAGTACGACGCCGCGGGGCAGCTCAGCGGCGGCCCGCGGGTGGACGAGGTGGTGGCCTTCCTGCGGCACCCGCCGCTCGACCCCCTTCTGCGGCCCGGCTACGCGGTGCTGTTCGGCGCGGTGCTCGAGACCATGCCGCAGCGGCATCTTGACCTGCTCGGGCTCACGCGCCCGCATCTGGGCCCGGTGCCCCTGCCGATGGCCGCCGCGGCGAGGGGGACCTTGGCCGTGATCGGGCGGGCCCTCGGGCCGATCGGACCGAGCGAGGCGGCCGCCCGACGGCGTCTGGCGAGGCTCGGGCTCCTCTGAGCCAGGCGGCTCCTCTGAGCCGGGCGGCCCTGAGGGCGGAGAATGGGCGCATGTGGATCGCATGGATCGAGTTCGACCTGCTGCTGGGGGACGTCCACTCCCTCAAGGAGAAGCGCTCCGTGGTGCGGCCGATCGTCGCCGAGCTGCGGCGCCGGTTCGAGGTCGCGGCGGCCGAGGTCGGCGATCTGGACCTCCACCGCCGGGCCCGCGTGGGTGCCGCGATCGTGGCCGCAGACCGTGCCCACACGGTCGAGGTCATGGAGGCCGTGGAGCGTCTCGTGGCCGCGCGGCCCGAGGTGGAGCTGCTCAGCGTGCGGCGCCGCGAAGCGAGCAGCGAGGACTAACCGGCGAGGACTGACAAGCGAGGACTGACAAGCGAGGCCCGACCCGCGAGGGCACGGGGACTCAGCGCACGAAGAGCATGACGACGTGCAGCGCGCTCAGTGCCACGCCGGCGACCGCCATCGCCGAGATGCGCGCGGCCCGGAACTTGGAGCGCGCAAAGGATCCCCAGGCGCTGACGACCGATCCGACCAGCGGGGGTGCGGCGAGCACCGCGCCGATCCACGGCGCGAATCCGAGCGTGAACGCAAGGAGCCCGAGACCGAGCGAGAGTCCGCCGAGCAGCGTCGCCAGGCGCGAGACGGGCTTGGCCTCGCGCGGCTGCCGGGAGCGGCGCTGGCCGGAGCCCGGGCTCGAGCCGGGAGGGCTGACGGGCGACGCCGCACGCTCGCCATGGCGGACCAACTCGCCATGGCCGGGGCGCGCTTCGCCGCGCTGGCCGGTTGCGGCAGACACGCCGAGGGGCGGGACACCCTCAGGCCAGTAGGCACTCGGGTCCCGGTACGGGTTCCGCCGTGGGGCAGGGCCGGGATTGCTCACCGTTCGATTATCGCCCGGGACCCCTTCCGGCGTCCTCCGGGTTCACCCTGAGCTGACCCTGAAGCGACGGATGCTCAGGAACTGTTCAGGTAAGCGGGCAGAATCTGCCCTATGGCCTTGGACACCGGACGTGAACTGCCCGAAACCGCTCCCGGACGGCGGAGGGGCGCGGGAGCGCACCTCCTGGTGGCCCTGATCGCGCTGGTCCTCGCGCTCGCCGGCCTGTATGCGGTCCGGACGCTGACACTGTTCGTCTCGCCGATGCTGTTCCTCGCGGCGGTGTTCCTCGAAGCGGTGTTCCTCACGGTGCTCGTGTTCGCCGTGGTCCGGGCGCTGACCCTCCCGGGCGAGGTGCTGCGCTCGCTCGGCGCCTCCGCATGGGTAGGTCTCGAAGCGAATGCCTACGTGGTGCGGGCCAGGACGAGCAGCGCATGGCCGATGAGATGGGTGCGGGCGCGGCTCCGGCGTCGCACGCCCACCGGGATATGGCTCACCGCCACCGTGGTGGTTGCCGCGTGGCCGTTCGCGAGCTTCCTCGGAGTGGCCTACGGCGTGGCCACGGGCGGGACCATCGCGCAGATCGACGAGCGCATCGCCAACCTCATGCCCGCGGTGCGCACGCCCGGCGAGACTGCCTTCTTCGCCGCGGCGACCATGCTCGTGAACTGGCAGACGCTCACGCTGCTGACCGTCGCCGCGGCGGGGCTGCTGTGGTGGCAGCGGCGGCGCTTCCTGGCCGCCGTCGTGGTCGGTGCCGTGCTGGGGCAGGCGCTGCTGGAGACACTGGCCAAGCTCGTGTTCGGCAGGCACCGTCCCGACGCCGCGCTCGCGCTCATCCATGAGACCAGCCTCAGCTTCCCGAGCGGACACGCCATCCGGGCCACCGTGGTCTACGGGCTCTTCGCGTACCTGCTTGTGCGGGCGTACCGCTCGGTCACGGCGCGCGCCCTCACGGTCGCGGCCTACCTCGTGGTGGTCCTGCTCGTCGGGATGAGCCGCGTCTACCTCGGCGTGCACTTCGTGGGCGACGTGTGGGGCGGGATGCTGTTCGGTGCCGCCCTGCTTGCCGCGCTCATCGGCTTCCTCGAGATCGCGGCCCGCTTCCCTGTGGTCCGTCACGCGCGGCGAGACCGCGGCGTGGGGCGCGTGTTCGCCGTCGTGCCCGCGGTGGGGATCGTGTTCGCAGTGGCGACGGCACCGTTCCTGATCCAGCCGCACGAGCACCCTGCCCAGCAGGCCACCCAGCCGCTGCCCGCGCTCGACGCCGCGTCGCTGGCCCGGCTGCCCCTGTACAGCGAGACCCTCACGGGCGAGCACATGGAGCCGGCGAACTTCGTCTTCGTCGGCACCCAGGAGCAGCTCGTGGGCGCCTTCGAGGGCCACGGGTGGGACCGCGCCGACCCGTCTACGTTCGCCAACACGCTGCGGGCGTTCGCGGTCGGGTTCCAGGGGGGCCAGTATCCGACTGCCCCCGTGACGCCGGCGTTCATGGCCGGCGAGCCTGAGGCCATCGCGTTCCAGAAGGCGACCGCCTCGAACTCCCTGCGGCAGCGGCACCACACGCGCATCTGGCGCACGGGCTTCACGGCACCCGACGGGCGCCCGGTCTGGGAGGCGACCGCGAGCTTCGACGACGGCATCGAGTTCGCGGGCGCCGCGAAGGTCCCCACCCACCACATCGACCCGAACATCGACGCCGAGCGCGCCTTCATCATCGGCTCCCTCGGCTATCCCGAACAGCTCGTGCCGATCACCCACCCGCAGATGGGTCGCAACGGCAGCGGCGACGAGTTCTTCACGGATGGGAAGGCGCAGCTCGTCGTCCTGCGGTGAGCAGCCCGCGTGACGCGATGTAGTCGGGCAGGGAGATCCCGTAGGCGAGCGCGACCTCGACGGCCAGGCCCTCCGCCGTCACCCCAGTGCGGGAGACCAGGGCGGCGACCTCGGCGGACGGCGACGCGCCGCCGTCGTGCGCCTCCCGGTCGACGAGGTCCCGCAGCCGCCGCACCCGCACGAGCTCGCGCGGGTAGGGGGCAGGCGCGCGCGCCGGTCCCCACGCGGGGTGGCACATCAGCGGATCTCTTGGATCCGGATCTGGTTGCCGGCCGGGTCGCGGAAGGCGCAGTCCTTGAGGCCGTAGGGCTGCAGGGTGGGCTCCTGGATCACTTCGGCCTCGGCGGCCTGGACCCTGTCGAAGACCTCGTCGATGTCCGGCGTGGCCAGCAGGATCCAGCCATAGGTGCCCTTGGCCATCATCTCGGAGATGGTCTGGCGCTCGCTGTCGGTGATGCCGGGGTCGACGGCGGGCGGGGCCAGGAGGATCGAGGTGTCCGGCTGGCCCTTGGGACCGACGGTGATCCACCGCATGGTGCCCTGGCCGACGTCCTGGCGGACCTCGAAGCCGAGCACGTCGCGGTAGAAGGCGAGGGACTCCTCGGGGTCGACGTGGGGAAGTGCGCTGGCGTGAATGGTGAGTTCCATGGCGTCCACGCTACGGACTGCGCGCCGGCCACGCTTCTCGATTCCTGACCGGTCTCGTGACCTGCCTGGCGAGGCACGGCAGCATGCCCTCGGTGACGTACGCTCCCCGGTCCCGGTACACGCTGGGCGGCACCCCCACGAGCTCCGCGAAGCGGGTGCTGAACGTGCCCAGCGACGAGAAGCCCACCTCGAAGCAGACCTCCGTGACGCTCAGCTCGCCGACCCGCAGCAGCGCCATGGCGCGCTCGATCCGCCGCGTCATGAGGTACTGGTAGACGGACTCGCCGTACGCCGCCCGGAACTGCCTGCTCAGGTGGCCCGCGGACATGTGCACGCCCAGGGCGAGGGCCTCGACATTGAGGGGCTGCGCGTACTCGCGGTCGATCCTGTCCCGGACCCTGCGCAGCAGGGCAAGGTCGCGCAGTCGCGGGTCGTGGAAGGATCCCGTGGTCATGTCCCTGATCGTGGCAGGAGGGGGCCATGCTGTCGAGTGACTTTCGTGTGACCCTCTTGTCATATCCTGTGACGTAGGACATAGTTGGCCGCGTCACCGCACTCTGGGAGGTCTCCATGCAGCTCCGCCTTGCCCCGCTCCGACCTGCCGGCCGCCGGCACCGTGCCGGGGCCGCCGCGGCCGCCGTCGTGCTCGTGGCCGGCCTCCTCGCGGGAGGCACGGCGACAGCGCTCGCCGCCCCGCCGCCGTCGCCCCCGGACCCCGCGAGCGGGGCGACCCACTCCTACCGCACCGCCGCAGGCAAGGAGAACTACTACTTCGTCATGACGGACAGGTTCGCGAACGGCAGCGCGGCGAACGACCAGGGCGGGCTCGGCTCCGACCCGATGGTCTCCGGCTTCGACCCGACCAACAAGGGCTTCTACCACGGCGGCGACCTCAAGGGCCTCACCGGCAAGCTCGACTACATCCAGGGGCTCGGCACGACGGCGATCTGGCTCACCCCGAGCTTCAAGAACAAGGCCGTCCAGCTGGAGGACCACAGCGCCGGCTACCACGGCTACTGGATCACGGACTTCACCCAGATCGACCCGCACCTCGGCACGAACGCCGAGCTCGGGGACCTCATCACCCAGGCGCACGCGCGCGGCATGAAGGTCTACTTCGACATCATCACCAACCACACCGCGGACGTCATCAAGTACACCGAGGGCGACCGGATGCCCTACGTGAGCAAGACCGTCTCGCCCTACAAGGACGCCGCGGGCACTGCGTTCGACGACGCGGCTGTCGCCGACCAGCCGAGCTTCCCCGCCATGGACCCGGCGACCTCGTTCCCCTACCACCCGTACGTCTCGGCCGGGGACGAGAACCTCAAGGTTCCCGCCTGGCTCAACGACCTGAGCCTGTACCACAACCGCGGCGACTCGACGTTCGCGGGGGAGAGTGCCGGCTACGGTGACTTCTCGGGCCTCGACGACCTGTTCACCGAGAACCCCAAGGTCCTCAACGGGTTCATCGACGTGTATGAGAAGTGGATCGGCGACTTCGGGATCGACGGCTTCCGGATCGACACGATGAAGCACGTCAACGACCAGTTCTGGCAGAAGTTCTCGCCAGCGATCCTGCAGTACGCGCACTCGGTCGGGAAGAAGGACTTCTTCATGTTCGGCGAGGTCTACGACACGTCGCGCGACTTCACCTCGAAGTTCACGACGTCGGACGGCGTCCAGGCCGTCCTCGACTTCCCCTTCCAGCAGGCGGCGCGCTCCTACGCCTCGGCGTCCTCGCCGGCGACCACACTGCAGAAGCTCTTCCAGGGCGACGACTGGTACACGACCGCGAACTCCAACGTGTACCAGCTGCCAACGTTCCTCGGGAACCACGACATGGGCCGGATCGGCTCTTTTATCAACACTGACAACCCGGGGGCCAGCGACGCCGAAAAGGTGGCCCGCGACCGCCTCGCGACCGAGCTCATGTACTTCTCGCGCGGCAACCCGATCGTCTACTACGGCGACGAGCAGGGCTTCACCGGCACGGGCGGCGACCAGCTCGCGCGGCAGGACATGTTCGCGTCCAAGACACCGGAGTACCTCGCGGACCCGCTGCTGGGCACGACGGCGACCCATGCCCAGGACAACTACGTCACCACGCATCCGCTCTACACCTCGATCGCTGACCTCGCGAAGGTGGTCAAGGACAACCCGGCGCTCCGCTCGGGCGCCCACCAGGACCGGTATGCCGAGTCCACCGCCGGGGTCTACGCGTTCTCGCGGATCGATGCGACGGCCCAGCGCGAGTATGTCGTGGCCCTGAACAACACCGACGCCGCCCGCACGGCGGCCGTGCCGACGTACATCGCGCAGCGGCCGTTCGCGAAGGTCTTCGGCGACGCCACGGTGGCCGATCGGCTCAAGACCCGCGCCGACAAGAACCTGGCCGTCACCGTTCCGGCCTTCTCGGCTGTCGTGTACGAGTCGGCGGGGCGCATCCCGGACTCGGCGGCCGCCCCGGTGCCCGCCATCGGAACGCCCACCGCAACGGGCGGGGACAACACGCGCGTCAACGTGACGGCGGACCTTCCGCACGACTCGTTCTACGAGGTCACCTTCCAGGCCCGCGTTCCCGGCGCGGCCGGGCCCGAGGGCCAGTGGCAGAACATCGGCACCGACGACACCTACCCGTACCAGGTGTTCCACGCGACGAAGGGCATGACGCCGGGAACCCCACTCGAATACCGGGCCGTCTCCCTCGACAACGCGGGCCACACGGCCACCTCGGCGACCGTCTCCGGCGTCGTGCCTAACCCGGTGGACCCGGATGCCCCCAAGGGCCCGGCGCCGCAGCCGCTCTCGGTGACGATCGCCGGCGACTACCAGCACCTCGCGGGCTGCGGCGGCGACTGGGACCCCGCGTGCCAGGCGACGATGGCGCAGTACGACCCCATCGCCTCCGAATGGCGGCTCACCCTGGACCTGCCCGCCGGGACCTACCAGTTCAAGGCGGCGCTCAACGGCTCCTGGAAGGAGAACTACGGCCAGGGCGGCGCCCCTGACGGCGGGAACATCTCGCTGAACCACCCGGGCGGGAAGCTCACATTCACCTACCGGCAGGACACGCACCTGACCACCGTCTCCGAGCACGCCGCCCAGCCGTCCGCGGTCTCGGTCCCGGGAACGCTCAACACCGCGATGGGGTGTGCCGGCAATTGGGATCCTGCCTGCCCCCAGGCCCAGCTGACGTTCGACGCCGCGCAAGGAGTCTGGCGCGGGACCTACACCCTCCCGCAGGGCAGCTACTCGTACAAGGCCGCGCTCAACACGTCCTGGGACGTGAACTACGGGGTCGGCGGGGCCGTGAACGGGCCGAACATCGGGCTCGACCACCCGGGCGGGACGGTCGTGTTCAGCTACAACGACTCGACGCACCTCGTCACGGCCGGCTGGCCCGTGACGCAGCCGTCGTCCGTCAACTTCCCGGGGACGTACCAGCATCTCGCCGGCTGCGTGGGCGACTGGGATCCGGCCTGTCCCGCGACGTCCGCCGCGTGGGACGAGCGGTCGCAGGGCTGGATCCTGCGGCTCGCCTCGCTTCCCGCTGGCTCCTACTCGTTCAAGGTGGCCCTCAACGGGTCCTGGGACGTCAACTACGGCACGAACGGTGCGCAGAGCGGGCCGAATATCGGGTTCGACCACGCGGGCGGCCCGATTGCCTTCCGGTACGACCACACGACCCACCTCGTCACCATCGTCTCGGGCTGAGCCCGCGCCGCCACCTACTCGTTGAGGGGTCACTTCCCTGCGGTGTGGGGTCGGGGATGTGACCCCTCAACGGGCCCGTGGGGTCGCCGGGCCCTGTCCCGCCCCGCACCGACGCGGCAGAATGGCGCCATGCGCGCATGGTGGGTAGACGTTCCCGGTCCGGCGGGCGCGAGCCCGGGGCCGCTTGTGTCCGGCGAGCGGCCCGACCCCATCCCCGGGCCGGGCGAGGTCCTCGTGCGGGTCCGGGTGTGCGGCGTGTGCCGCACCGATCTGCACCTCGCGGAGGGCGACCTCGCCCCGCGCCGCCACGGGGTCATCCCGGGCCACGAGGCCGTGGGCCGCGTCGAGGCGCTCGGCCCGGGCGCCACGCGGTTCGAGCCGGGGGAGAGGGTCGGCATCGCATGGCTGCGGGGCACGTGCGGCACGTGCCGCTTCTGCACCTCGGGCCGCGAGAACCTCTGTGAAGCACCTCGGTTCACAGGGTGGGACGACGACGGCGGGTATGCGGAGCTCGCCGTCGTGCGCGAGGACTTCGCGTACCGCATTCCCGAGGGGTTCAGCGACCGCGAGGCCGCGCCGCTGCTGTGCTCGGGGATCATCGGGTACCGCGCGCTCATGCGGGCGGCGATGCCCGACGGCGGCCGGCTGGGGATCTACGGATTCGGCGGCAGCGCGCACATCACCGCACAGCTGGCCCTGCACCGGGGTGCCGCGGTGTACGTCATGACGCGGTCGCCCGAGGCCCGTGAGCTCGCGCTCGACCTCGGTGCCGCGTGGGCGGGGGGAGCGGACGAGGAGCCGCCCGAGAAGCTCGACTCGGCCATCCTCTTCGCCCCCGTGGGCACGCTCGTGCCGCCAGCGCTCGCGGCCCTGGACCGCGGAGGGACCCTCGCGGTGGCGGGCATCCACCTCTCCGACATTCCCCGCCTGGACTACCAGGAGCACCTCTTCCAGGAGCGCCAGCTCCGCAGCGTCACCGCCAACACGCGCGTTGACGGCGAGGAGTTCTTCCGTCTCGCCGCCGAGATCCCCGTGCGCACGACGACCGCCCCGTACCGCTTCGAGGACGCCGGCCTCGCGCTCGCGGACCTCGCGGGGGACAGGATCACCGGGGCTGCGGTGCTCGAGGTCAGTCCCGGAGGCGCCGCCTGATCACCTGGTGGGCCGCCTCGATGAGCGCGCAGGCCCCGGCGGCGAACAGCAGGGCCGCGACGGTCAGGGACGGTCCGGGCAGGGTCAGCTGGTGGTACGCGAGCGACGCGGGGACCGTGAGCACGGCGGCCATCCCCGCGTACATCGCGGCGAGGAGCAGGGCGGTCCACCGGTTGAAGGGCCGCGCCGCGAGCCCCAGGACCCAGAGGCCAGCGGCGGTGAGGGTCAGGAATGCGGCCGCCTCGATCTGCTCCTGGTTCGCGTCGGTCCCCCAGTGCCCGTACGCGTACAGGCCCAGGATCGCGGCTGCCATCGCGAGCCCGTAAGGCAGCGCGGTGACGATTGCCCGCCGCAGGAAGCCCGGGCGGTACCGGCGGGTGTTCGGCATGAGGGCCAGCACTGCGGCGGGGAAGCCGATCATCAGGAAGTCCGAGGTGGAGAGCTGCCGCGGAAGGAAGGGGAAGGCCCACGCGAGCGCGCCGAACCCGAGGCCCAGGAGGAAGGCGTAGACCGTCTTGGTGAGGAACAGCTGGGAGACCCGCTCGATGTTCGCGATGATCCTCCGCCCTTCCGCGACCACGGCCGGCAGCCGCGAGAAGCGCCCGTCGAGGAGCACGAGCCGGGCCACGGCCTTGGTGGCGGGTGCGGCGTTGCCCATCGCGATCCCGAGGTCCGCGGCCTTGAGCGCGAGGGCGTCGTTCACGCCGTCGCCGGTCATGGCCACGACGTGCCCGCGGGACTGCAGGGCCTCGACCATCGCCTTCTTCTGCTCCGGCCCCACGCGCCCGAACACACTGTGGCGCTCGACGGCGTCGGCAAGCGCCACGGGGTCGATGGGCAGGGTCCGCGCGTCCACCGGTTCGGCGTCGTCCAGGCCCGCTGCCCGCGCGGCCGCGGCGACCGTCCGTGGGCTGTCTCCCGAGACGACCTTGAGCGCCACGCCCTCGCGGCGGAAGTAGTCGAGCGTCTCGGTGGCATCCGTGCGCAGGCGCTCACGGAACGTGAGCACGACGGCGGGCTGCAGCGCCTGCGGTTGGGTGGGCGGCTCTGAGCCCTGGGGGAGCCGGTCCGCCCGGCACAGAACCATGGCCCGCAGCCCGCGGTCGGCGGCCTCAGTGCAGAGGACCCGTGCCCTGGCCGCTGCGGCCGAGCCGTCCAGGAGGGCCTCCGGGGCGCCCAGCAGCCACGCGCCGTCGGCGTTCCCGCCTTCGAAGGCCACGGCGCTCCATCGGCGGGCCGAGGCGAAGGGCACGACGCCCGCGGGCGCGCGGTCCGGCATGTCGGAGAAGCGGTCGGCCAGGGCGGCGGCGGTCGGGTTCGCGTCCTCGTCAGCGCCGATCCAGGCCAGGGCATGGTCCCATCCAGCCGGCGCGTCGGCGTCCACAGGGACGGCCGAGTCGAAGCGGACCCCGCCCTCGGTGAGCGTCCCGGTCTTGTCGAAGCACAGGACGTCCACGCGCGCGAGGACTTCGACGGCGGCAAGCTCCTCCACGAGCACCTCGCCGCGGGAGAGCCGGAGGGTCGCGACAGCGAAGGAGATGGTGGTCAGGAGCGCGAGGCCCTGCGGGATCATGATGGTCACCGAGGCGATCGCGGCCACGACTGCGTCCCGCCATGCCCCGGAGGCCACCGCCGCCTGCCAGCCCCCCGCAGCCTGCATCTGGCCGTTGAGGACCACCGCGATCATGGGCCCGAGGGCCACGGTGATCCAGCGGACCACCCGGTCGAGGGCCGAGCGCAGCTCGGAGCTGACCTCGGTGAAGCGCCGCGCTTCGGCGGTCAGCCGCGCCGCGTGCGCCCCCGGCCCAACGGCCGTGGCGCGGAAGGTGCCGTGTCCCGAGACGACCGAGGAGCCGGAGAGGACAGCATCTCCCGCCCGCTTCGCCACCGGCTCGGACTCGCCCGTGAGCATCGCCTCGTCCAGGCCGAGCTCCGCCGCGGTCAGGACGGTCCCGTCCACCGGGACCTGATCGCCGCGCCGCAGGAGCACGACGTCGTCCATCACCACCGTCTCGGGCGGCACCTCACGCTCCGCGCCGCCCCGGAGCACGCGGACCGGGCTGCGCTTGAGCACCGCGAGCCGGTCCAGCCTGCGCTTGGCCCGGAGCTCCTGCTGGAAGCCGATGACCACGTTCGCCACCGCCGCTGCGAGGAACACGAGGTCCAGCCATCGGCCCAGCGCCACCAGAATGAGGCCGCACGTGCCGAGGATGAGGTTGAAGACCGTCAGGAGGTGGCTGCGGGCGATGTCCCAGACCGAGCGGGACGTGCGCTGCTCGAGGGTGTTGACGAGCCCCGCGGAGGTCCTGGACGCCACGGCGGAGTCGTCCAGGCCCAGCTCGGCGGCTGCGACGCCAGACGGCCCTGGCCCGGACGGCGGTGGCCCAGACGGCGGTGGCCCCGGCGGGGACGCCGCGTTCATACGCAGTCGGTCCTGTGCCGGGGCCATTGTTCCCGCCTTGTCAGCGTCGGTTCAGCCGAAGTACTTCGGGAGCGTTGCCTCGTGGGCCTCGCGCAGCTCCGCGAGCGGCAGGCTGAACAGGCCCTGCACCTCGAGGTCTGTTGCGAGGACGTCCACGACGCCGAGGCGCGCCACCGGGTAGCTGCGGGCTGCCGCCATGTCGTTGAACCGGACCTCCTCCGATCGGGGCACGGCCACGAGCGCGCGGCCCTGGGATTCGGAGAAGAGCGCAGTGAAGGCGTCCACGCCGTCCCGCTCGCACAGCTCGTCGAGGGCCACGCGGGCCCCGACGTTGAAGCGGAGCGCCATCTCGGCCAGCGCGGCGGCGAGGCCGCCCTCGGAGAGGTCGTGGGCGGCGTCGACCATGCCGTCACGCGAGGCGTTGATGAGGATCGCGCCGAGCGTCTTCTCGGCCTCGAGGTCCACCGTCGGCGGGAGGCCGCCGAGGTGGCCGCGGAGGTTCGCGAACTCGGAGCCGTCCAGCTCGTCGCGGGTGGTGCCGAGCAGGTAGATGGCCTGGCCGTCAGCGTTCTTCTGCCAGCCCGAGGGCGTGCGCCGCGCAACGTCGTCGAACTTGCCCAGGACGCCCACCACGGGGGTGGGGTGGATCGGCGTCGTGCCCGTCTGGTTGTAGAGCGAGACGTTGCCGCCGGTGACCGGTATACCGAGCACCTGGCACGCGTCGGCGAGGCCGCGCACGGCCTCCGCGAACTGCCACATGACCTCCGGGTCCTCGGGGGAGCCGAAGTTGAGGCAGTCGGTCACGGCCATCGGCACGGCGCCGGACGTGGCGACGTTGCGGTAGGACTCCGCGAGGGCCAGCTGGGCGCCCGTGTACGGGTCGAGGTAGGCGTAGCGGCCGTTCGCGTCGGTGGAGATCGCCACGCCGAGCCCGGTCTCCTCGTCGACGCGGACCACGCCGGCGTCGTCCGGGGAGGCGAGGGCCGTGTTGCCGCCCACGTAGCGGTCGTACTGGCTGGTGACCCAGGACTTGTCGCACATGTTCGGGCTCGCCATGAGCTCGAGCACGGCGGCCTTGAGGTCCTCGCCCGTCGAGGGGAGCGCCTTGGCCGCCTCCGACGCGCGGAACGTGTCCTTCTGGACGCCGTCGAGCCACTCGGGCCGGTTGTACGGCCGGTGGTACACGGGGCCCTCGTGGGCAACCGTGCGCGGGTCCACGTCCACGATGGTCTCGCCGTCCCAGGTGATGATGAGCCGGCCGTCCTCGGTGACCTCGCCGAGCCACGAGTACTCGACGTCCCACTTCTCCATGACCTTCTCGAACGCCTCGACGTTCTCCGGGGTCACGATCGCCATCATGCGCTCCTGAGACTCCGACATGAGGATCTCGCCGGGGGTCAGGGTGGGGTCGCGGAGGAGGACGCTGGTCAGCTCGACCCGCATGCCGCCGTCGCCGTTGGATGCCAGCTCGGAGGTGGCGCAGGAGATGCCGGCGGCGCCGAGGTCCTGGATGCCCTCCACGAGGGAGTGCTTGAAGAGCTCGAGGCAGCACTCGATGAGCACCTTCTCTGCGAACGGGTCGCCGACCTGGACGGCGGGGCGCTTGCTCGGCTTCGAGTCGTCGAAGGACTCCGAGGCCAGCACCGAGGCGCCGCCGATCCCGTCGCCGCCCGTGCGGGCGCCGAACAGCACGACCTTGTTGCCCTCGCCCGAGGCGTTGGCGAGGCGCAGGTCTTCGTGCCGCAGCACGCCGACGGCGAGGGCGTTCACGAGGGGGTTGGCCTGATAGACCGAGTCGAAGACGACCTCGCCGCCGATGTTGGGCAGGCCGAGGGAATTGCCGTAGCCGCCGATGCCCGAGACGATCCCGTGCACGAGGCGCGCGGTGTCCGGGTGGTCGATGGCGCCGAAGCGCAGGGGGTCCATGACGGCCACGGGACGGGCGCCCATCGAGATGATGTCGCGGACGATTCCGCCGATGCCGGTCGCGGCGCCCTGGTACGGCTCCACGAAGGAGGGGTGGTTGTGGGACTCGACCTTGAACGTCACGGCCCAGCCGTCGCCGAGGTCGGTCACACCGGCGTTCTCGCCGATGCCCACCATCATGTCCTTCTTCATCTCGTCGGTGAGCTTCTCGCCGAACTGGCGCAGGTGCACCTTGGAGGACTTGTAGGAGCAGTGCTCGCTCCACATCACGGAGTACATCGCGAGCTCAGCGGCGGTCGGGCGGCGGCCGAGGAGCTTGACGATCTCCTCGAACTCGTTCTGCTTCAGGCCGAGCTCGGCCCAGGGGAGCTCCGTGTCCGGGGTCTCGGCGGCGTGCTCGACCGTGTCGATGTTGAACTTCCGGGCAGTCTCGGTCACTTGGAACCTCCCACGAGGGTCGTCAGGACGGACGTGAAGAACCCGAGCCCGTCGGTCGAGTAGCCGGCGGTGTCAGGATCCAGCGGCCCGAAGCCGGGCTCGACAGCGTGCTCGGGGTGCGGCATGAGGCCCACCACGTTGCCCGCGGCGTTCGTGATGCCGGCGATGTTGCGGCGCGAGCCGTTGGGGTTCCAGCCCACGTAGCGGAACGCGACGCGGCCCTCGCCCTCGAGCTCGTCGAGGGTCTTCTCGTCTGCGACGTACTGGCCGTCCTGGTTCTTCAGGACGATGGTGATCTCCTGGCCGGCCTCGTACTGGTTGGTCCAGGCCGTGTGGTTGTTCTCGACGCGCAGCACCTGGTCGCGGCAGATGAACTTGAGGTGGTCGTTCTTGACCATCGAGCCGGGGAGCAGGTGGGACTCGGTGAGCACCTGGAAGCCGTTGCAGATGCCCAGGACGGGCAAGGGGTTCGAGGACGCCGTGCCGGATGCCGCCTTGACGATCTTGCCCATGAGCGGCGCGAAACGCGCGATCGCCCCGGCACGGAGGTAGTCACCGTAGGAGAAGCCCCCGGGAAGCACGACGGCGTCGACGTCGTCCAGGCTCTCGTCGGCGTGCCAGAGCGGCACGGCGGTGGCGCCCGCGAGGCGGACTGCGCGCGCGGCGTCGCGGTCGTCGAGGGTGCCGGGGAAGGTCACGACGCCGATCTTGGCGCCCGTCAGCGGGGCCGGCTCAGGCCCGCTCAGGTCAGCGATGAGTGGAGTCTCGCCCATGTCAGTTGGCCTCGGCGTCCTGCGTGCTGGCCTCGTCGAGGACCTCGACGTTGACCACGTCCTCGATGACCGGGTTGGAGAGCATCGTCGATGCGGCGTTGCGCGCCTGCTCGAGGATCTCCTCGGTGATGGGGCCCTCCACGGTCAGCTCGAAGCGCTTGCCCTGGCGCACGCCGCTGAACGCGGTGAAGCCGAGGCGCGGCAGTGCCCCGACGATGGCCTTCCCCTGCGGGTCGAGAATCTCTGGCTTGGGCATGACGTCGACAACGATCCGCGGCATCGAAAAGGGCTCCTGTGCGTAGGGGGGATTGCACCCCGATTCTACCGGAGCGGCTCAAGGCGACGGTGACCGGAAGCGGAAACCGAGTGCACGGGTATCGACAGTGATGTGGATCATAGGTAGTTTGTGGGATGTCCAACATCGAATCTATGAAGGGAAGAGATGGACATCTCCACTGCAACCAGCGTCCGAAGGCGGCCGCGCGGCACGCTCGCCGCGCTCGGCGCCGTCGTGCTCGCCTCTGGGATCCTCACCGGGGGCGCGCTTCCGGCGCAGGCCATCCCCGGAACGGGCAACGATGATGCTGCCGGGCACTTCAGCAGCCAAGTCCTCGCGTCCAACGGCGACAACGCGATCGACCCCGTCCTCGGCAAGTACTACCGGATCGCCGGCATCGCGAGCCTCGGCAATGGCGTGGTCCTCGCCTCCTACGACGGTCGCCCGGACGGCGGCGACTCGCCCTCGCCGAATTCGATCATCCAGCGCCGCAGCACCGACGGCGGCAGGACCTGGGGCTCGCCGACCTTCATCGCGCGGGGGCAGCTCGCAGCCCCCGGAGTCCTCCGCTACGGCTTCTCGGACCCGAGCTACGTGGTGGACCGCGAGACGGGAACCGTCTTCAACTTCCACGTCTACTCGAAGGACGCCGGGTTCGCCGCGAGCCGCCTGGGCGACGACGATGCGGACCGTATGGTCATCAGTTCCGAGGTCTCCGTCTCCACCGACGGTGGATTGACCTGGTCCACGGACCCCGCAAACCAGCCCGCGCTGCCTACGCCGTCGTCGTACCCGGCGGGATCCGCGTACTCGGGGTTCGCGGGCCCGCTCATCACGGACGTCGTCAAGCCCGTGGGCACCACCGTGAACGGCGTGGCGAACGTCGGCGGCGTCGTGGGCCAGTTCGCCTCATCAGGCGAGGGCATTCAGCTGCAGTACGGTCCGCACAAGGGGCGACTCATCCAGCAGTTCGCAGGCACCATCATCCAGCCAGACGGCTCGAAGCAGATCCAGGCCTACAGCGTCTACTCCGACGACCACGGCAAGAGCTGGAGGATGGGCCGTCCGGTGGGCACGGGCATGGACGAGAACAAGGTCGTGGAGCTCTCCAACGGCGACGTGATGCTCAACTCCCGCGACAGCAGGGGCGGCGGCGGCCGGAAGGTCGCCATCTCCCACGATGGCGGCGAGACGTATGGTTCCGTCACCTACGACTCGACGCTCACCGACCCGCGAAACAACGCATCGATCACACGGATGTTCCCGGACGCGCCGGAGGGGTCCGCGGACGCTGCGAAGCTGCTGTTCTCGAATGCGGACAACCCGCCGTTCGCCCGCATCAACGGCACCATCCGGTATTCGTGCGACAACGGCACCAGCTGGAGCACCTCGCGGGCGTTCGCGCCCGGCCTGCCTACCAGCTACTCGACCGTGACCCCCCTCGGGAACGGCCGGTACGGCGTGCTGTATGAGGGCGCGGCCAACACGATCACCTTCGCGTCCTTCGACGAGCAGTGGCTCGGCCCGCTGTGCGGCTCCCTGACATCCGACGGCGCGCGGGTTGCCCCGGGCGGGTCTGCGGACGTCACGTTCACGGTCACCAACAGCGACGACCACGCGTTCTCTCGCAGCACGGTCTCCCTGTCGCTCCCGGCTGGCTGGACCTCGGACCCTGCAGAGGTCCCGGCCCTCCCGGCGGGTGAGTCGGCCACGGTGACGGTTCACGTCGCTGCTCCGACGGGTGCTGCTCCCGGAACGGCGACGGCCCGTGCCGAGTTCACGGCGGCCCAGGGCCACCTCAACGCCAAGGTGCCGGTGACGGTCACCCCGTAGCCCACCCACCCCACGTTGAGGGGTCATTTCCCCGGTGAGGGGTCACATGGCACCCGTGGGATGTGACCCCTCACCGGGGATGTGACCCCTCAAGGGCTGGCTAAGCTGGCCACGTGACCCTCGACCCCGAATCGCGCTGCCCGTGCGGCGCCGGCGACACGTACGCCGCCTGCTGCGCCCGCTACCACGAGGCGGCCCGGATGGGGGACGGGGCCGGAGCCCCGACGGCGGAAGCGCTCATGCGCTCGCGCTACACAGCGTTCGCGGTGGGCGGCACTGCCATGGCCGACTACCTGCTCGCCACCTGGCATCCGTCCACCCGCCCCGCGGCGCTGGAACTCGACGACGAGACGCAATGGCGCCGCCTCGACGTCGTGCGTACGACGGCGGGCGGCCCGTTCGACACGGAAGGCACCGTGGACTTCGCTGCCCACTGGCGGGAGGGCGGTCCCAGCGGTCGGCGCGGCGTGCTGCGCGAGCACTCGAGGTTTGTGCGCGAGGGCGGACGCTGGTTCTACCTCGACGGCGACGTCGACTAGGCGAGCGGGCTTCCGTCTCGGCGGCCGGCAGGGAAAGAGGGGCGCGCCGTCTGCGGCGCGCCCCTCATCGCGTGTGGCTTTCTGTGATGAGTTTCTACGGATTCGGGCCTCTGGGTGTCCGGACCGCGTGGGGCTCGAGGCCTCTCAGCCCTGCGGCGGTGTCCCGGTGTCCATCTCCTGCGCTTTGCCTGCCTCCTTGTCATCCTTGACTTTCTGGAGAACCAGACGCGTCAGTCCCACGGTGACAGCAAAGGCCATGATGACGGGCAATCCGCTCTTGGGCTTCCCGGACATGTCCCCAGCTCCTTGCGGTCCTCGATCGCGTACCCGGAAATTTACTCCTCGCTAGAGGCGAAAGAACCGTGTCAATGGCACATTGTTTTGTGCCGTTATTCAGAACGACCGTCCTCCCCAAGCATCTCGGGGCGGTCGTCTCGAGCGTCCGCGGTGATCATTTGGCGGAGGCTGGAGCCAGCCTGTTATCCAGCAGGGAATTTCCTGCCAATTGACTGGTATGAAGCACACGTTTCGGGTAGCTTGGGCCGGACTCCGCCAGTGGCGGAGATCACATCCTCGCCCCATGAAAGGTCTCCCGCGTGAAGAGACAACCACTCGCCGGCGCAGGGCCACGCCGGCAGCGCCTGGCGGCGCTCGCCGTCGGCCTCCCGCTTGCGTTCAGCGCGCTCGCACTCCCCGCCCATGCCGCTCCGGACATCACCCCCAGTGCTCCGGCCGCCTCCCCCGCCGCCGCCGACTCCGGCAAGGTCTACCCCGACGGCCGGTACATCGTGGTCCTCGCCGAGGAGGCCGTCGCGGCGTACGACGGCGGCACTCCCGGCTATGCGGCGACGAAGCCCGAGACGGGCCGCAAGGTGGACGCGGGCTCGCCGAGCGTCAAGGCGTACGACGCCCACCTGCGCAAGGCCCAGAGGGACCTCGCCGGCAAGCACGGGATCAGCGTCGGCCAGCAGTACACCACGGCTCTCAATGGCTTCACCGCAGACCTCACCGGTGAGCAGGCCGCCCGGCTCGCGAAGGACGCCGCCGTCCTCACCGTGGCCCAGGATGAGCAGCACGCCCCCGACTACACGAGCAACGACTTCATGAAGCTCACCGGGCAGCAGGGCGCGTGGGCTACCCAGTTCGGCGGCAAGGAGGGCGCTGGCAAGGGCACCGTCGTCGGGGTCATCGACACGGGCTACACCCCCGACAACCCGTTCCTCGCCGGCGAGCAGGTCGGGCCCCTCGCGAAGGGCGCCAAGCCGGAGATCGGCGTCCCCTACCTGGACGGGGACGGAACCATCGCCATGCTCAAGGGCGACGGCCAGACGTTCAAGGGCGAGTGCCAGAAGGGCACCGGCACCGGGGCCTCCTTCGACGGCAGCGCCTGCGACTCCAAGGTCCTCTCCGCCCGCTACTTCGCCGACGCGTTCCTCAAGAGCGTCCCTCCCGAGAAGCGGTCGCCCGAGGAGCTCATCTCCCCGGTGGACGTCGGCTCGCACGGCACCCACACCGCATCGACGGCCGCCGGGAACGCGGACGTGAAGATGAGCATCGCGGGAACCGACTTCGGGGTCAGCTCCGGGGTCGCGCCGGCGGCCAAGGTCGCCGTGTACAAGGTGTGCTGGGAGGACACCGACCCGAACACGGGCGGCTGCTACTCCTCTGCCTCCGTCCAGGCGATCGAGGCTGCCATCCTCGACGGCGTGGACGTCCTGAACTACTCCATCTCCGGGAACACGAACTCGACCACCGACCCGGTGGCGCTCGCTTTCCTGAACGCGGCCTCCGCGGGCATCTTCGTGGCGAACTCGGCCGGCAACTCCGGCCCGACGCCGTCCACGGTCAACCACGCCGCACCGTGGGTCACGTCGGTCGCCGCGAGCACCTTCCCGGGCGATCTGGTGGGCACCGTGCTCCTCTCGGACGGCTCGAAGTACCGCGGTGCCACGGTGATGAGCGGCGAGGTCACGAACAAGCAGCCCGTCATCGCCGCCGACGCCGCTCTGCCCGGTGCCGCCGACGCGAACCTCTGCCTGCCCGAGACGCTCGACCCGGCGAAGGTCTCCGGGAAGATTGTCATCTGCGACCGCGGCGTCAATGCCCGCGTCGAGAAGTCCGCCGAGGTCAAGCGGGCCGGGGGCGTGGGCATGGTGCTCGTCAACCTCACGCCGAGCTCGGAGGATTCCGACCTCCACTCGGTTCCGACCATCCACGTCAACGCCCCCGAGGGCCCCGAGCTCAAGGGCAAGGTCGCTGCCGACCCGACTCTCACGCTCAGCCTCGTCAAGGGTGACCTGACGGGCAAGCCGGCTGCGCCGGCCCCGCAGATCGCTGGGTTCTCCTCCCGCGGCCCGTCGCTCGCCTCCGGCGGTGACCTGCTCAAGCCGGACATCTCGGCACCGGGCGTGAACGTCCTCGCGGGCGTCTCGCCGATTGCGAGCGGCGGCGAGCAGTTCGGCTTCATGTCCGGCACCTCGATGGCGTCCCCGCACATCGCGGGCGTGGGAGCGCTCGTGCTCGGCAAGAACCCGACGTGGACTCCCGCGATGGTCAAGTCCGCGATGATGACGACGGCGTACCCGCTCGTCACTGCGGACGGTGCGCCCAACAGGAACCCGTTCGACGGGGGTGCCGGCCACGTCGACACGACAAGGGTGACCGACCCCGGCCTCGTCTACAACGCCGGCGCGAAGGACTGGAACGCGTTCATCAGCGGCCAGACCGAGGCGAAGGATGTGAACCTGCCCTCGATCGCCCTCGGCTCGCTCGTGGGGGAGGTGCAGGTCAAGCGCCAGATCACCGCGCTCGTCCCGGGCCTCTACCGCCCCACGGTGAACCTGCCCGGGATCGACTTCCACGTGGAACCCCAGGCGCTCAACTTCTCCAAGGCGGGCCAGACCCGCGAGGTGACGATCACGATCAAGAACATCTCCGCACAGAACGGGAAGTTCACCACGGGCTCGCTCTCGTGGGTCGGCCCGCGCACTGTCACGTCGCCGATCGCGATCCGTCCGGTCGAGGCCAAGGTGTCCCCGTCGTACAGCTTCTCCTCGGCCACCGGCGACGGCTCCGGCACGTTCACCCTGACCTCCGGCTCGGACAGCCCGATCCCCGTGGGAATCGAGGGCCTCGCGCCCGTCTCCCAGAAGGCCGTCACCAAGGTCCCGGGCTCCCTCGCCTGGGCCAACGACGCCTCCAACGGCGTCGTCGCCGTGACGATTCCGGCCGGTCAGAAGGCGGCGCGGTTCGTGCTCAACGCTGCCAATGACCAGAGCGACTGGGACCTGTACGTCCTCGGCCCGAACGGCTCCGGCGGCCTCAAGCAGTTCACTGCCGCCACGGGATCCGCGAGCGAGTCGCTCGTGGTCCCGAACCCGATCGCGGGCACGTACTACGTCATCGCGAATCTGTTCGCTTCGCCGGGCAGCACCGCCACGGATGCAGTCATCCAGGCAGCGGCGTGGGCGGGCGACGCGGGCAACGCCACCGTGGCACCCAACCCGATCATGGCCGCTAACGGCACCCAGGCCACGGAGACCCTGTCCTGGAACGGACTCTCGCAAGGTGCCTACATGGGCCGACTCTCATTCGGTGCCAACGGCATCCGCAGCTGGGTCGACCTGACTGTCGGCTCCGGTGCGGCCACCGCCGCGCCGGCAGGCGCTCCGTCGATGGCGTCTGTGGACTCCGTGCCCGGGCGGTAATCAGCCGGGCCATTCACCCGCATCACGCACCCACGGCTGCCCCGTTGACGTCGTCCTTCACGGACGGCGGAGGCGGGGCAGCCGCGTTGTGGGGTCCCGTCCGGCGCGTTGCGGGGTCCCGTCCGGCGCGTTGCGGGGTCCCGTCCGGCCGGTTGTGGGGTCCCGTCCACCGTCACCGCTGCCCGAAGAGATCCTCGTGCACGGGCACATCATTGAGGCGCGAGCAGGTCTCAGGCGAGCGCCGCCTCCAGGGGAGCGAGCGCCGTCGTGAGCCGCTCCCGCAGCACGGCGGCCTCGGCGGCGAACCCGCGCTGCGCCTCGACATAGGCGGCCTTGCCCGCCGGCGTCTCAATGGCGATCGGCTCGAACCCCCAGGCGGTGAGGTCGTAGGGCGAGGCCTGCATGTCCATGGCGCGGATCCTCCACGCGAGCTCGAAGCAGTCCATGAGCAGTTCACCGGCAACGGCCGCCCCGAGCTTGTACGCCCACTTGTAAAGGTCCATGTTCGCGTGCAGACACCCGGGCTGCTCGAGGTCGCGCTGGGTGGCACGGGTGGGCTGGAGCTCGTTGAGCGGCGCGGCGTCTGGCGTGTAGAAGCGGAACGCGTCGAAGTGCGTGCAGCGGATCCGGTGCTCCTCGAGCACGCGGTCCGTGCCGTCGGCGCCGAGGCGCAGGGGGAGGTACTCGTGCCGGACGCCGAACTTCGCCGAGCGGTATGCCATCGCCCACTCGTGCAGCCCGAAGCAGCCGAAGTTCGCCGGGCGCGACATCGTGCCACGCAGGATGAGTGCGCAGAATCTGATGGTTTCCTCGCGCTCGGCGGCGTATGCCGGCAGGTCGAGCACGACGGCGGTCGCATCGGCCTCGATCCCGGCCGCCTCCCGCTCGGCGTCGGTCAGGGCGCGATAGTGCTTCCAGCCGAGCCGCTCCTCGGCTGCGTTTCCGGTGAGCGCTGTCCCGGCGCCGGGATGCCAGCGGCCCAGCTGCCCGGGCTTGTGGGTGTAGTAGGTGAACAGGAAGTCCTCGATCGGGTGCTTCTTCCCGGCGTTGCGGCGTGCCACGAATGGCTCGGCGAACCGGGCGACCCGCTCCGCGTGGGCCCGGGCGCGGGGGAGCCACTCGTCCTCGGCGAGGACTCGGCGGGCCGAGTCGCGACTCGGATGGAGGGGGAGGGGCACCTATCGATTATCCCTGAGGGCGCGCAGGGAGGTGACCCGTGTGGCAGGGAGGTGACCCGGGGTCAGAGGGCGTCCCCGGGAGGGCCGAGCAGGGCCTGCGCCGCGGCCCAGTCCGCGACGCCACAGCCATCGGTGCGCGTGAACTGCCGACTGACGGGGGCGCCGTCGACCGTTCCGCTCACCGTCGCCACGTCCGGGCCGCCGTACAGCTGGGTGCACACGCGGTCCTTGGGTGGCGGGCCCAGGAGCCCGGGGTGCGCGGCGACAAGCGCGCAGGCAGACGCCGCGGCAGGGTGCGTGCTCCCGGGAAGCGGATCCCCGCCCGCACAGCGCAGGGTCCACCGCTGCCCCGGCTCGCCCGGGGCGCGCACGACGACGACCTCGAGGTCCGCCGTCGGCGCACCGGGGGTGCCACTCGGTGACCCAGGAAGAGAGGGGCCGTTCGAGGATCGGGCGCCCGACCCTCCGGCTCCGACCGCGCACGCGGCAAGGAGTGCGACGAGGCCGGTGCCAGCGACCAGCCTCCAGACGAGGGACAGGCGTCGCCTCAGCACTACCGCACTGGTCAGAGGCTGCACAGCTCAACCGTCCCATACCGGCACAACCGTTGCCAGTGACCGACGGCCATGCCGCCCGCGGACGGTCATGCCGCCCGCCGACGGTCATGCCGCCCGCGGACGGTCTCAGCGTTGCCCCCGGGGCGCCGCGGCGTCCGCCGCCCTGCTGGCCTGTGCCGCCGCGATGAGGCGCATCATCGACCCATGAAGGTCGGCTGCCTCCTCGCGGCTGATGTCGAGCCGGGCCATCATGGTCGTCGGCACGGACAGGGCCTGTTCCCGGAGGGCGACTCCGCGTGGTGTGAGCGCGACGTCGAGCGCGCGCTCGTTGCCCGGCTGGCGGGCGCGGGTCACCAGCCCTGCTTCCTCGAGCCGCTTGAGCAAAGGGGTCACGGTGGCCGGTTCGAGAAGGAGCGCCTCGCTGATGTCCTTGACGGTGCGGGGGGAACGCTCCCACAGGGCAAGCATCACGAGGTACTGGGGATGGGTGATCCCGAGCCGGTCCAGAACCGGGCGGTAGGACGCGATGACGCTCCGGCTCGCGAGCGCCAGCGCGAAGCAGAGCTGTCGCTCGAGGAGGAGGTCGTCGTCGGTGCTGTCCATCACGCATCCTTCGTTTCTTAGTGCACTAATAGTCAGGGTACTATCTTCTACAAGCACCTTGCAGGAAAGGGAAGATGCCATGTCCGGGGAGAACTTCGCCCAGATGCTCATGCGCGTGACGGGGAAGCTGCGCTTCTTCTACGGTCCGGCGAACCGCAGCTCGGCCACTCATGAGATGACCGAGGAGAACAAGCGGCTCCTGGTGCAGCGTGAGGCCGAGGCCCAGCAGTTCGAGACGATCACCCGACCGGACGGCAGCACCTACGTGGTGCCCAAGAATCCCGGCGACCAGTCCCTGCGGTAGACCCGCCACCCCTGAGATCCGCGTCACACCGGGCGTACAATGGCCGGTACCGGAAGGGGGTGATATGAGATGCCCCATACGCACAAGGTTCTCGACACCTTCATGCATGTCGCCGAGCGCGCCGGGGCGGTCTGGGGCCCTGCCTCGCACAGTGATCCCACCGCGCCCGTGGTGCACAAGCACGACGCATACGAGGAAGCCTCGGAGGCCGAGCTGAAGACCTTCGAGGTCGAGACCGATTCCGAAGGACACCACTACGCGTTCCGCCGCGACGAGAAGCCCCCGATGACGCACCACTAGCCTCGGCGGCCCCATCCGCCCTTCAGGCACGACGACGGCTGGTCACCCTCCGCGGAAGGTGGCCGGCCGTCGCTATGGTGTCAGCGGCCCGTGCCGCCGTAGACGGTGGCCTCGGAGTCGGCGTCGAGGTTGAAGGCCGAGTGGATGGCGCGGACGGCGGCGTCGAGGAGGTCTGCGCGCGTGACGACGGAGATGCGGATCTCAGAGGTCGAGATCATGTTGATGTTGATCCCGGCGTCCGAGAGGGCCTGGAAGAACGTCGCCGAGACACCCGGGTTGGAGCGCATGCCGGCGCCGATGAGGGAGAGCTTGCCGATCTCGGCGTTGTACTCGATGTCCTCGAAGCCGATCTCGTCCTGCGCGGCCTTGAGCGCGGTGAGGGCCTCGGCGCCCTCGACGATGGGCAGCGTGAAGGAGATGTCCGTCTTCCCACGGCCGAACGTCGAGATGTTCTGCACGATCATGTCCACGTTGGCGTGCGCCTTCGCGATGACCTGGAAGATGGCGGCGGCCTTGCCGGGGATGTCCGGGACGCCCACCACGGTGACCTTGGCCTCGGAGCGGTCGTGCGCGACGCCGGAGATGATGGGCTGTTCCAAGGCGACTCCCTCGCTGATCGTGATCTTGTCGTCGGGGCTGGGCATCACCCAGGTCCCCTCGTGCTGGCTGAACGAGGAGCGCACGTGCAGCGGCACCCCGAAGCGGCGCGCGTACTCGACGCAGCGCAGGTGGAGGATCTTGGCGCCGGAGGCGGCGAGCTCGAGCATCTCCTCGCTCGAGATGCGGTCGATCTTCTTGGCCGCCGGGACCACTCGGGGGTCGGCGGTGAAGACGCCGTCCACGTCCGTGTAGATCTCGCACACGTCCGCGTCCAGCGCGGCAGCCAGTGCCACCGCTGTCGTGTCGGAGCCGCCTCGCCCGAGCGTCGTGATGTCGTGCGACTCGCGGCTCACGCCCTGGAAGCCCGCCACGATCGCGATCGCGCCCTTGTCCAGCGCGGTCCGCACGCGGTGCGGGTCCACGTCGATGATGCGCGCCTTGCCGTGGATGCCGTCCGTGATCATGCCGGCCTGGGAGCCGGTGAAGGACCGGGCCTTCGCGCCGAGCTTGTTGATCGCCATCGCGAGGAGCGCCATCGAGATGCGCTCGCCGGCGGAGAGGAGCATGTCCATCTCGCGCGCGGGTGCCTCGTCGGTGATCTGGGCTGATAGGTCGAGGAGCTCGTCCGTCGTGTCGCCCATGGCGGAGACCACGACGACGACCTCGTTGCCCGCGCGCTGCGTGTCCACCACGCGCTGCGCCACCCGCTTGATGCCGGCGGCGTCCGCGACGGACGAGCCGCCGAACTTCTGGACGATCAGCTGCCGGGCGGGCACTTCGAGGGGCAACGACATGCGGGCACACTCACAGGGGGCTAGAGACTACGGGGATGGTCCCCGACAGTTTACGCCGCGCCGTCACAGGCGGAGGAATTGTGACCGCACCGCGGACGCCAGGGGAGTCTGCCCGTCAGCCCACCAGTTCGGGGTAGTGCAGCCGCGCCGTCGCGGGGTGGGCCCGCAGCCAGCCCTTGAGGACGTTCTGCCCGTAGGAGGCGAGCATGGGGTTGTCGGGGTCATCGGAGACTCCGCGCGCCTCGGCCGCGAGGTCGGCGGGGAGCTCGACCTTGTCGATGACCGCGTCCAGTCGGGGCGACCAGAAGAACGGCACGGAGTAGCGGTCCACGCCGGCCGGCGGGGCGGTGACGCGGTGGATCGTGGCCATGAGGTAGCCGTCGGTCGCGACCTCGAGCATCTCTCCGAGGTTGACCACGAGCGCGCCGGGGGTCGGCGGGACGTCGATCCATTCCTCCTGGCCGTAGGGCTGGACCTCGAGGCCTCCCACCTGGTCCTGGAGGAGGAGGGTGACGAAGCCGTAGTCGGCGTGCAGGCCCACGCCCTGCTTCCCGGCCTCGGGCACCACGCCGGTTCCCACGTAGTGCACGAGCTTGCCCATCCACGCCGGAGTGCCGTGGAACGGCTCGGCGAAGTGGTCCTCGGGAAGGCCGAGCGAGACCGAGATCGCGGCGAGCAGCTCGGCGCCCACGCCGGACATGAGCTCGGCCCACTCCATGGCGGCCTTCTCGAGGGCGGGGAACGCCGCGGGCCACTGGTTGGGGCCCTGGAGCTTCAGGTACGGCTGGTCGGCCGGGACGTCGTCGAGCGCGGGGCGCTCGGGGCCGTAGTCGATCTGCTCCCGGGCATCTGCCCTGCCGCGGGTCACCTCGGTGCCGAGCCTCGTGTAGCCGCGGAACTGGGCCGAATTCCGGTTGTCGAGGGCGAGGCGGTCCTCGAGCGGCAGGCGGAAGAACTCGGCGACCGTGTCGAGCAGCTGCTGGTCCTGGCCCGGGCGGCCGCCGTAGCCCACGATCTGGAAGAAGCCCACGTTGTGGGTCGCGTCGCGCAGCGCATCGAGGAACTCGGGGGTGAAGGTGCCGTCCGCGCCCCTCGCCGCCGAGAGGTCGAGGACCGGGATGGAGGTGCGTGCAGTGCTCATGAATCCAGCATGCGCCAGCCGACGACGGACGCTTAACAATCTGTCACAGAGGGCGTGCAGCCCTATCATTCCGCTTCCAGGTCAGCCGATCGCGCTGCGGCGTCCCTCGAACGCCCGGCCGAGCGTGACCTCGTCGGCGTATTCGAGGTCGCCGCCGACCGGCAGCCCGGAGGCCAGGCGGGTGACCTTCACGCCGATCGTCTTGAGCATCCGCGCCAGATAGGTGCTCGTCGCCTCGCCCTCGAGGTTGGGGTTGGTGGCGAGGATGACCTCCGTGACCGTCTCGTCGTTGAGCCGGGTGAGGAGCTCGCGGATGCGCAGCTGGTCCGGCCCGATGCCCGCGATCGGGTTGATCGCGCCTCCGAGCACGTGATACCTGCCTCGGTAGGCGCGCGTCCGCTCGATGGCGAGGACGTCCTTGGATTCCTCGACCACGCAGATCACGCTCGGATCCCGCCGCGTGTCGCGGCAGATGGCGCACGTGTCCTGCTCCGAGACGTTCCCGCAGATCTGGCAGAACTTGACGCGCTCCTTGACCCCCACGATCGTCGCGGCGAGCCGCTTCATGTCCTCCGCGTCCGCCTCGAGGATGTGGAAGGCGAGCCGCTGCGCGGACTTGGGGCCGATGCCGGGCAGCCGGCCGAGCTCGTCGATCAGATCCTGGACTGCGCCTTCATACACCCCACTACGCTATCGCGGCGGTATGACAGTTCCGTCCAGGCC
This sequence comes from Sinomonas cellulolyticus, assembly GCF_014656475.1. GTDB lineage: Bacteria > Actinomycetota > Actinomycetes > Actinomycetales > Micrococcaceae > Sinomonas > Sinomonas cellulolyticus. The sequence goes on along the minus strand of NZ_BNCM01000002.1, from coordinate 237,974 downwards.
GCGCTCCTCGACGAGCCTGCCGCCGAGGATGCGCTCCACCGCCGCGCGCCCGAACAGTGCCGAGTTCTCAATCGTCTCGTCGTCGGCGCTCGGGACGTCCTCGACGTAGGACTCCGGCGCGCGGTCCCGGCCGCCCTGGCTGGAGGGATGCTGCGCCTGGGACCGCTCAGCGGCCGCCTTCTGGCTCAGCCGCTCGTACATGCTCAGCTTCCGTCCCGGATCCTGCGGCCGCTGCGGTCCGGAGGGGATGGCGGAGGTGCGGTCCGATGGCGCGGGAGCCGGGTGCTGGGCGGCGGCCGGCTCGTACGACGGCGGTGCTGCCGCCGGCTCCCGCTCCTCTGCCTCCCCGACGCCGGGCTGCATGCGGGCCCCCGACGGGACACTGCCGCCAGCCGTGCGGACGTTGGTCTCCGTGCCGATGCTCCACACGCCGGGCGTGCTCTCCCGGGCGTATGACCACGGGTCGTCTGCGGACGCCGTCCCCGGGTGCGCCCCAGAAGCGGTGGTCCCGGCGCGGTCTCGCACGCCGGGGCGGTCGGACACATCGGAGCGGTCTCGCGCCCCGGCGCGGTCTCGCACGTCGGATTCGGGCGCCTTCGGTTCCCGGGCTGAAGGCGTCTGAGGCGACGAGGCCTCTCGCCGATCCGGCGCGCCGCGCGAGTAACTGGCGTCCTCCGGGTAGGGCTCGTCCCACTCGCCGGGCGGCTCCTCGTCCGCATAGGGGATCCCGTCGTACGGCGAGGGGGCTGGAGCTCCGAGCGTCGCAGCCGAGGCTGTGTTCTCCGCGTGAGCCGATGGCCGCCGATCCTCCGGGCCAGCCTCAGGCGTGCTGGCCTGAGTCGTGCTCGCGGGCGATTGCGCTGCCGGCCTTGGCTCGCGCTCCTCCCGCTGAGGCGCCTCCGCCTCGTGCGCGGGCGGCGCTGCGGGCACGGAGGTTGCTGCGGGCGCGGGGGTTGCTGCGGGCGCTGGGGCTGCTGCGGCAGGAGACGCCGTTGCTGCGGGCGCGAGGCCCCACGCCACGTCCGCGGCGGACGGGGCCTGGCGTGCCTCCGGTGCAGGCGCGGCAGCCCGGCTGGATGAGGGAGACAGGGGCTGAGACGGAGGCAGAGCCGATGCCTCGCGATTCTCGGGAACCGCCGTGCGGTTTCCGGCCGGCGGGGCGGCAGCGGGCACGGGGGTACCCGGGTGCGGCTCAGCCGGTGCTTTTGGGCGCTGGTCGCCCCCCGCCATCGGCGCTACAGCCGTGGGTGCGACGCCTGGGCCGTTGCCGCCCGTGACGGCATCGATCTGGCAGTCCACGCCGAGCACTGTCTGGATGGCCTTGTGCAGGTTCTGCGCGTGGTCGCCTCGCGTGAACGCGGCGGCCAGGCCGGAGGTGCCGAACGCAAGTGCGAGGGTCCGGCCATCGAAGCCCGACACCGACGCATTGGGGCCCACCAGAGCCCACGTGCTGCGCTTGACCTTCGCGAGAGTGTCCAAAATCTCCGGCCAGGCGCGGCGGAACATCTCCACGCTTCCGGCGCCGCCGGTCTGCGCCGGGGCCTGGGCGGGCGAGGCCGCGCGCGCGGGTTCGCGCCCGGACCCGGACGTCGGGTCAGGCGCCGATGTCGGTGCTGAGGGCCGGCGCTCCGGGCCGGGCGACGGTGCGTTCCGCCCCGCTATCGGCGACGCCGCAGTCCGTTCGACCGCCGGGGCTGGCGTACTCCGCTCGACGGCCGGCGACGGAGCAGTCCCCTCCGCTGCCGACGAGGCAGCATCCCCCTCAGCCGGGCCCGAGCCAGAGCTGCGCTCCATGGCCGGAGGTGGCGTCTTCCGTCCGGCGGCAGGCGACGGAGCAGTCCGCTCCGGTGCGGTGGGCGCCGCATCCCGCTCGGCCGCAGGAGACGGCGCGCTCCGCTCCGCCGCCTGCGGTGCCGTGCCGTCAGCGCCAAGCGCGCCCGCGGCGCCAGGCGCGCCCGCGGCGGCAGGCGCGCCGGCGCCGTCGTGCGCGAAGGCGAGACGCCGCTCGAGGCGGTCCACCCGGGCGGCCCACCCGCGTTCGCCCGCGTCGGCCGCCGGGAGCATGAGCCGCGCACAGAGCAGCTCGAGGTGCAGGCGGGGCGACGTCGCGCCGGTCATCTCGTTGAACGCCTCATTCGTGACGTCCGCGGCGCGGGACAGCTCCGCCGCGCCGAGATTCTGCGCCTGGACGCGCATCCGGGAGAGCTGGTCCGCGGGGACGCCCCGCAGGATCGCCTCGGCGGCGTCGGGCACGGCCTGCACGATGATGAGGTCCCGGAACCGTTCGAGGAGGTCCTCGACGAAACGGCGCGGGTCGTGGCCGGTCTGGATCACCCGGTCGACGGCGCGGAACACGGTCCCGGAATCGCCGGCCGCCATCGCGTCCACCACGTCGTCGAGCAGTGCAGCGTGCGTGTACCCGAGGAGGGCCACCGCGAGCTCGTAGTCGAGGCCCTCCGACCCGGCGCCCGCCATGAGCTGGTCCAGCACGGACAGCGAGTCGCGCACGGAACCTCCGCCGGCGCGGACCACGAGGGAGAGCACGCCGGGTGCCACCGGCACGTGCTCCGACGCGCACAGCTGCTCGAGGTAGGCCATGAGGGGCTCCGGGGGCACGAGCCGGAAAGGGTAGTGGTGCGTGCGGGACCGGATGGTGCCGATCACCTTGTCCGGCTCTGTGGTCGCGAAGATGAACTTGATGTGCTCCGGCGGCTCCTCGACGATCTTCAGGAGCGCATTGAAGCCCGCCGAGGTGACCATGTGGGCCTCGTCGATGATGAAGATCTTGTACCTGTCGCGGACGGGTGCGAACGTCGCACGCTCGCGGAGGTCGCGCGCGTCGTCGACCCCGCCGTGGCTCGCGGCGTCGATCTCGATCACGTCCAGCGATCCGGCGCCGCCGCGGGCGAGCTCCACGCAGCTCGGGCATACACCGCACGGCTCAGGGGTGGGGCCCTGCTCGCAGTTGAGGCAGCGGGCGAGGATCCGCGCCGAGGTGGTCTTGCCGCAGCCGCGCGGGCCCGAGAAGAGGTAGGCGTGGTTGACGCGGTTCTTGCGCAGCGCGGTCATGAGCGGCTCGGTGACGTGCTCCTGGCCGATCACGTCCTGGAACGTGTCCGGACGGTACCTGCGGTAGAGGGCAGCGGGAGCAGTCACGGAAAGAAACCCTACCAATCGGGGCCGGAGGGGCCCGGGTTATCCACAGGTACTAAAGGCCCCTCATGCACCCGCCAGAGCCCACTTACCCTTGCTACCTTCCGGTCCTGGGGGAGTTCAGCAGGATGACGCCACATGAGGGGCCGGGTTCCATCGTAGCGGAGATCGGCGCGTGCCTCGAACCGGGCTGCTCAGCTCCCGCTGGAGGGGCTCGGGGTGGGCGCCGGGGCGGTCGACGGCGGTGTCGTCGCCTTCGGTGTCGCCGACTTCCCCGTGCCGCCGGACGTGGCCGGCGCCTTCTGGATTGCCTGGGCAGCCTTCTGGACTGCGGCTCCGTACGTGCCGTCGAGCGCGTGGGCCTTGATCGCCTGGGCGTCCTTGGCCTCGTCACTCGCGGCGGCGCCCGCGAGCGTCCAGAGGTCCCGGCGCAGCTTCTCGGGCAGGTGCCGGAACGCGGCCGGGTAGCGGTTCACCACGGCGCGCGCCGCGGCCTGCGCGTGCTGGCCGTAGTCGGGGGTGCCGTCCTGCCGGATCACGACGGCGAGGGCCCGCCTGAGTGCGACCCGCACGCTGTGGTTCGCCGAGCCCTTCGCCGCGGAGGAGGAGCCGGGCGTCGCCGAGGGGGAGGGGGTGCCTGCCGCCGCCGGAGCCACCACGGCCGCCGGCTCCGCAGAGGCGGGGGAGGATGCCGCCGTGGCGGCTGCCCCGCCGCCCACGAGAAGTGCGGCGGCCGCCGCGCAAGCGGCACCGATCGCCCAACGGCGCCGGCGGGTGGGGACGGGAGTGGTGGACTGCTGCGGATCCATGGGAGTGCCTTTCGTCGTCATGGCACCCATGGTGCCGCCGCCGCGCAAGCACACCGTTCGGCCAATGTTCGGAGAATGTAAGGCGCGCCGCGGCACCCGGCCCCGGCCCGGCGTCGTGCGCTTCAATGAGGGGGTGGAAGAGCGCAGCACCGGCGAGGCGCGCGGGCTTGTGCTCGTGGTCGAGGACGAGGTTCCCATTGCGGACCTCGAGCGCCTGTACCTCGCCCGCGCCGGATACGGGGTGCACGTCGAGCACGACGGCGCCCAGGCACTGGCCCGGATCCGGCAGCTGAGGCCTGTGGCGATCGTCCTCGACGTGGGCCTGCCCGGCCTGGACGGGATCGAGGTCTGCCGCCGGCTGCGCGAGGACGGCGACTGGACGCCCGTGATCTTCGTGACCGCCCGGGACGACGAGGTGGACCGCGTGCTGGGCCTCGAGCTCGGCGCCGACGACTACCTGACCAAGCCGTTCTCCCCGCGCGAGCTCGTGGCCCGCGTCCGCGCGCTCCTGCGCCGGGCCGCGGGCCCAGCGGCTCCCGCTGCCCTGAGCGTGGGCCGCGTACGGCTGGACCTGGGGCGGCGCTCCGCGGAGGCGGACGGCCGCCCGGTCTCGCTGACGGCCATGGAGTTCGACCTCCTGGCCCACCTCATGTCCCAGCCGGGGCGCGTGTTCAGCCGCGAGCAGCTCCTCGCCACGGTGTGGGGCCAGGCGGACTACGGCGGGGGACGCACAGTGGACGTGCACGTGGCCCAGCTGCGCGCCAAGCTGGGCGCCGCGAGCCCCATCCGCACCACGCGCGGCATCGGGTACAGCGCCTCCTCCGAGGCGGCTGGCCCAGCCCCGGAGCCACGATGAGGCGCTGGCTCCGCTCTCTGCACGCACGCGTCACGCTCGTGATGGCGGCCGTCGCCGCCGTCGCGACCCTCGTGGCGGGCCTCGTCGGGGCGCAGCTCATCCGCTCCGCCGCCGTTGACCAGGCCCGCGCCGGGCTCGCGAGGGAGGCCACCGCACTGAGCGCCTCCGGAAGCGTCACCGACCTGACGTCCCTGCGCGAGCTCGCGTTCGGCGAGGCCGGCCGCATCGCGCTCGTCGCACCGGACGGCACCGTGACCGGGGCCGGGCGCCGGCTCGTGAGCGCCGGGGCGGTGAAGAAGGTCCTCGCGGGGCAGCCTGTCTCGCAGACCGAGATCGTGCTCGGCATCCCTGTCGTCGTGGAGGCGCGGCCCCTCGCGGCGGGCGGCGGCCTCGTGCTCGCCGAGCCCGTCTCCGCGGTAGCCCAGGCTGCCGGGCCGCTCGTGGCACGCCTCCTGTGGGCGCTGCTGATCGGGTTCGCCGCTGCGGTGCTCGGCGGAGCTGTCGTCGCCCGCTGGGTCGCGCGCCCGCTCGTGCGTCTGGCCGGGGCGGCGCGCCGGCTCGCCGCGGGGGAGCGGGGTGTGGCGGTCGACGGCGCGGGGCCGGCCGAGGTGGCGGATGTCTCCCACGCGCTCGCGGGCCTCGACGCGTCCCTGACAGCCAGTGAGTCCCGCCAGCGGGAGTTCCTCCTCTCCGTCTCGCACGAGGTGCGCACGCCCCTGACGGCGCTGCAGGGCTACGCCGAGGCCCTCGCGGACGGGGTCATCCCCGCCGAGGACGTGACCCGCGTGGGCCGGACCCTCAGCTCGGAGACGGAGCGGCTCGACCACTTCGTGCGGGACCTCCTCGAGCTGGCGCGTCTCGAGGCCGACGACTTCCGCATCGACTCCGCCCCGTTCGACGCCGCCGATCTGCTGCACGCCATGGTGGACGCCTGGCGTGGCGTCTGGGAACCGGCCGGGGTCGCGATGCGGGCGGAGGTTCCCGGGCCGCTCCCCGTGGTCACGGATGCCCGCCGGCTCCGGCAGCTCCTCGACGGGCTCGTCGAGAACGCCCTCCGAGCGGTCCCGCGGGGCGCGCCCGTGGTCCTGTCCGGGCGGCGGGGGGATGACGCGATCGTGCTCGAGGTTCGGGACGGGGGGCCGGGGCTGACGGACGACGACCTCGACCATGCCTTCGAGCGGGGCGCCCTCCAGCGCCGGTACGCGGGGGAGCGGAAGGTCGGGACCGGGCTCGGGCTCTCGATCGCGGCGCGGCTGGCGGGGCGCCTCGGTGCAGCGCTGAGCGCGGGCCGCGCGCCCGAGGGCGGCGCCCTCTTCTCCCTGCGCGTGCCTCCCGCCTGAGCGCACGACGACGCCCGGTGACGGCCGCCCGCACGGGGTGAGCGGGCGTCGTCGTCCGCCCCGATTCGGCGCACACGCCCCGGTCGGGTATTCTGGTACCTGCTCTTCACGAGCGCACCTGGAGGATTCGCCTAGCGGCCTATGGCGCACGCCTGGAACGCGTGTTGGGTTCACGCCCTCGGGGGTTCAAATCCCCCATCCTCCGCGCTGACGATGCCCCGGTCATACTGACCGGGGCATCGTCCGTTCCGAGAGCAAGAAGGCGCTGGAACCCCAAAGTCTTCCGTTGAAACATCATTTCGCCACTGGCGGAAAAATGACGAAGACCACACAATTGGATGGTTCGCCATCTACGGCGGCAGGACTGATTGGGGAGTCTGACATGGGCCGTGCTCTCGCCACCACCGTGTCCAGACTGCGCGCGCGCCTGACGGGAGCCCTCACCGTCGCCGCCGCACTGGTGGTCTTCTGCGCCGCTCCTGCGCTCGCGGGAGACGTGAGCCCGGGCAGCATCACCGCCGACCCCCATGCGGTCGTCTCGTTCTACCGCACCGACGTGGGCTCCCGGGCTGCAGGACACGTCTCCCCGGTGTACGTGGCGCAGGCGGACCTCGTCCGCCCCCAGACGGGCAAGCTGTACGCGCCCCTCACCACGCTCGTCCCCACCTCCGGCTTCGGCTACCGCACGAGCCCCCTCACCGGGCAGATCGGCGAGTTCCACTGGGGCCAGGACTTCGCCGCCGCCTGCGGCACCCCTGTCTATGCGGCCGACTCCGGTGTGGTGCGGGCGGCGGGCTGGCACCCCTGGGGCGGCGGCAACCGTGTCGAGATCGACCACGGCAACGGGCTCGTCACGACCTACAACCACATGCTCGGCGCCGCGGTGAAGACCGGCGAACCGGTCGAGGTCGGCCAGGTGGTCGGCCTCGTCGGGTCCACCGGCTCCTCGACGGGATGCCACCTGCACTTCGAGACCATCCGCGACGGCAAGTACGTGGACCCGATGACGTTCTCCTTCATCCCCATCTCCCAGAAGGACTCGCTCGGGACCGTCCAGGTCACGGACTACACGCCGAAGGACGGCAACGCGACCAACACCCGGCAGGACTGGGCCATCCCCGCCCTGGCGCAGGAGCCCACGCAGGGCGAGACGATTACCCCTGCACCGTCCGCGCCGACGCCTCCGCCGCTCGTCGACCCGACGCCCGCCGGGCCCCCCGCGGCCGCCCCCACCATCACCGGTTCGCCGAGCCCGTCGCCGTCGAGCACGACGGCGGGGCCGGCGCCGGCGGAGTCCACGTCGCCCGCGGCGTCGCCCACCCCGAGTGCCACGACCTCGCCGACCACCTCGAGCCCGAGCCCCACGGCTACGTCGAGCCCGACGCCGACAGACACCTCGAGCCCGGCGCCCACCACCTCGAGCCCGACCCCCACGCCGACCGCTAGCCCAACCGCGGACCCGACGGCCACGACCCAGTCGGCGCCCAGCACCACGACCCAGTCGGCGACTTCGGCGACGACATCGGCGACCGGGACGGCTACGACGTCGACGACGGGGACGGCGACGACCTCAACCGCCACGTGCGCGCCGGCACCGACCGCCTCGCCCACACCGACTCCTACGGCAACCTCCACAACCACCACGACCACGCACTGCTGACGTACTCGGGCTGAGGCGCTGGGCCGATGTGCAGGACGTGACCTCCAGGAGCTGACTCCTCAGTCGGAGTACGACCGGGTCAGGGTGCCCAGGCCCGCCCGACCGCTTCGAGCGCGGCGCGGTAGGCGGTTCCCCAGTCCGCATCGTCCGGGCTCATCCCGGCGAGCTCAAGGCTCACGAGCCCATGCACCTGCCCCCAGATCGCCACGGCAACGACCTCCACAGGAGCTGCGCGGAGCGAGCCTGCGGACTGCCCCGCGGCCACGGCGTCGCGCAGGGGAGCCATCGCGTCTTCCGCCACTCCCGGGTCAGGGGTGCAGCCTGCCACGGCCGCGAGGGCCCCGCCGAACATGAGCCGGTACATCGCCGGGTGTGCGAGGGCCCACTCGCGGTACGCAACCCCGAGAGACGCGAGACCCCCACCCGCCGCGGCCCGCTGCGACTCGCCGAAGGACTCGAATGCGCTGTCGAGCACGGCCGAGAGCAGCTCCGCTTTCCCTCCGAAGAGCGAGTAGACCGCCGTCGTGGATGTCCCGGCGGCGGCCGCAACCTGCCGCAGCGAGAAGCGCGCGGGCCCGTCCCGGTCCACGAGCTCGGCCGTGACGGTCAGGAGCCGCCCGCGCAGCACCGAATCGTGGAGGACGGGTCTTGCCATGGTCACAAGCATAGTCATAACATCGTTTCATAACATCGTTACGCATGGTCTAGGAGCAAGATATGGCACAGGACGTCTTCCCCGGCCGATACACAGCGACTCCCGGCGAGAGCGCGACCGTGTTCCTCATCGGCATGCGTGCCAACCGGTGGTGGAAGATCCCCACGGTGGTCAGGGTCGGGTCCGCGATGGGCCGGATGCTGGCCTACCTCTCCCGAACCCCCGAGGCCGGGATGCTCGGCTACCACCAGTGGGCGGGCCGAACCACCATCCTCGTGAGCTATTGGAAGAGTCCTGAGCACCTCCAGCGCTTCGCGGCCGACCGCGACGCGCCGCACCTGGCCCCCTGGCGCGACTTCATGCGCACCCTGGCCGGATCGGGCGAGGTCGGGGTCTGGCACGAGACGTATCAGGTGCCCGCTTCCGGCATCGAGGCCGTCTACAGCGGCATGCCGCGCTTCGGTCTCGCACGGGCGGTCGGGCACGTCCCGGTCACCGCCGGGCTCACTACGGCACGGCAGCGGCTCCGCGCCTCGCGGGCGGCCTGACGTACGACGGCGCGTGCTCGCCGTCGCGGGCCGGCACCGGCTGCTTCCTGTCGTCGGGTCAGCGCGTGAGGTCGAGCGAGCTCTCCCAGCTCCCGAGGAAGGCGAGGCCCGCGTCGTCGTGGATCACGTCGTCGCCCAGGCCCAGGAACGCCGCAGTCTGGATCTCATACGGCTTCTCGGGCACCCCGTCTGCCGGGCGCACGTCGATGTGGGTGACGGTGTGGCCGTTGTGGTGGAGCCAGTCCGCCATCGCATAGTCCGTGCGCGAGTCGCCCACCGTGTACCAGGCCTCCGGCACGATGCCGTCGCGTCGGAGCCGTTCGCAGGCCCGCGCCGCGCCGAGGTCCTTGCCGAGGCGCACCGACTCGATATCGGTGGAGATGATCGTGGGATCGACGCGGTAGTCCACCGCGTCGTCGCTGTCCGGCACGTGGTGGTCCAGCCGCGTGGCGCCCAGATCGTGCCGGGCCATGAGCGCAAGGACGTCGGAGTCGAAGCGCTCCTGCTCCGCGCGGTACTCCGCGTTCGGGACGTCCACGCGCTGCTCCACCGAGACCATGGCCTTCTTCGTCTCGTCGAAGAACATGTGGTCCGAGTACTCCGCCGCCACGAGCCGCCGGACGTCATCGGCGAAGGCGGCGGGCACGGCGAGATCGTGGTCCACGTGCACCACTCCGGCGCCCCCGGCGGTGAACGAGAACCATGTGGCGCCCTTCTCGCACACGGCGTGGACCATGAGCTCCTGCGGCATGCCCGCGGCGACCATCGGTTCCATGACCTGCTCGCGGATGAACGCGTCGGAGCGGCCGGTGTTGAAGATGATCGGGATGCCCGCGCCGCCGAGGCGGTTGAGCAGGGCGATGATCTCGGCCTTCACCGTCCGGGTCACGGGGCTCGCGATGGGGCCGTCGACGTCGAGCAGCAGGGCGAAGGGCGGGGCGGTCTCCATGCGCCCATTCTTCCATCGGGCCTCTGGGCATCTGCACGCGTAACCGTTTGGCCACAATGGGCCCTCGCGGGCTGCACGGCCCCCCGCCGAGTGCAGCTCGAGCCTAGGCTTGAGGCGTGATTTTCAAAGCGGTGGGCGACGGGCGCCCCTACCCGGATCATGGCTATACCACGCCGAAGGACTGGGCCTCGCTGCCGCCGCGGCCGGTCCGGCTCGACGAGCTCGTCACGACCAAGCGGACCCTCGACCTCGAGGCGCTCCTCGCCGAGGACTCGACCTTCTTCGGCGACCTCTTCCCCCACGTGGTGCAGTACAAGGGCGTGCTGTACCTCGAGGACGGGCTCCACCGGGCAGTGCGCACGGCACTCCACCAGCGCACGGCCATCCACGCCCGCGTCCTCGACCTCGACGCGTGAGGCAGCGATGGCCCGCAAGCCCCAGGACCTGACCACGTACCACGGGCACCATGTGGTCAACGGCATCGAGCTCCGAACGCAGTTCGAGGAGGAGCCCGACGAGCGGGACCTCCGCCGTCGCCGGGCGCGCAGGATCAGGCACGCTCTGGCGATCTGCCTCCTCGGCCTGCTCCTCTTCGGAGGCATCGGCATGGCATGGGCGGTCCTCACGGGCCGCGTCACGGTCCCCCAGCCCGGCGGCAAGCAGGAGCTCGCGGCGAGCTGCCCCACGGGCACCTTCGACTACCTCCCCAACCCGAGCGTGACCGTCAATGTGCTCAACGCGGCGGGGAAGGAGGGCCTCGCCGCGCAGATCGCGCAGCAGCTCGGGGCCCGCAAGTTCGCCGTGAAGACCGTGGGCAACGAGCGGACCTCCGTCGACGCCGCCGCGGTCATCCGAGGAGGCCTCGCCGGGGAGGCGGCGGCCTTCACGCTCCAGCGGAACGTGCCGGGCAGCATCTACGTCCAGGACGGCCGCTCGGATGCGACCGTGGACCTGGTCCTCGGCCCCACGTTCCAGGCGCTCACCGACCCCGCCCTCGTCGACCAGACGCCCGGGCAGATCGCCTGCGCCCTCCCCAGCGCGACGGCGGCCCCCGCCCGCTGAGCGGGAATGCACGGCCATTCGTCCCGTGGATGGTTCCCCAGCCCCTGGGACCGCATGGCCCCGGCGATCGCCTAGCGCCGGACGGGCCGGCCCTCGTCGTCGAAGCGCGCACCGACGCCGAGCTGGATGAAGCGCACGGTGGCGTCCGTGCGGCGGGCCGTGTCGGCGTCGTGCGCCGAGGCCGCATCCTCGCCGCGCCCGCGGTCCGCGCTGGCCGTGAGCGAGCCGTGCACGAGCCCGACCAGCTCATCCACATTCGCCTGCGGGAGGTAGCCCTGATCCATCGCGTCCCGCAGGATCGCCGTCAGCAGCGCGTTCAGCTCGCCCACGTGGTCGCCGAGCTTCGCGAAGGACTGCGCGGAGAGCACTGCCCGCATGGCGGGCCCCGGGGGGAGGTGGCGGCGCGAGAGGTCCTCGACCTGTGCCCGGATGTAGACAGCGAGGCGGTCGATCGGGTTTGCGAGGTCCGCGAGCCGCGACTTGAGCTCCGTGAGGAAGCGGCCCGTCTCGTCCAAGGCGTAGCCGATGAGGAGCTCTTCCATGTCCGCGTAATAGTTGTACACGGCCGTGCGCCCCACGCCGGCCTGCCGGGCCACGTCGGTCATCGTCAGGCCCGGGAGGCCCTGCGTGAAGAGCAGCTGCCCGAAGGCGTCGAGGATGCGGCGCTGGGTCAGTGCGCGCTGCGCTGCGTTCGTCTCGGCCTGGATGCGGGGCATATGCCCATTTTAGGTCGATGTGTCACCAAACAGGCTGGAGCAGCGTGTCCGAACATGACTCTCACATTGACACCCCCCGGTGATCTGTCCCACACTGAACCAGTCGCGGCCGGGTTCGCGGCGTACAAGTGAACACGCTGACCATCCGCTGCGGGAGAACCCTGCCACTGCCGCAGGTGCCGTAGGAGCAACTCCTCCCCAGGAATCTCTCAGGCCCACGTACCGCCGCGGACAGGCAACTCTGGAAAGCAGCCCGGACCACGGGCTCACCGACGGTGCAAGCGACCCGCCACAGCGGGAAGCGGAATCTCTCAGGTCCATGACAGAGCGGGGAGGATCCCAATCATCGCGGCACACCGACGTGCCGCAGGACGGTGGAGACCCCCATGACGACAAACCCCCCGGGGACCGCGCTCAACGAGGCGCAGCCCCACCTCGACAGGCAGCTCAGCAACCGGCATATCCAGCTCATCGCCATCGGCGGCGCGATCGGCACAGGCCTCTTCATGGGGTCGGGCAAGACCATCTCCGCGGCCGGCCCCTCCGTGATCTTCGTGTACATGATCATCGGCTTCATGCTGTTCTTCGTCATGCGCGCCATGGGGGAGCTGCTCCTGTCCAACCTCCACTACAAGTCCTTCGGCGACTTCGCGGCGGATCTCCTCGGGCCGTGGGCGGGCTTTTTCACCGGCTGGACGTACTGGTTCTGCTGGGTGGTCACCGGCATTGCGGACGTCGTGGCGATCGCCGGGTACGCGCAGGAGCTCATCCCCGGGATTCCGGTGTGGGTCCCCGGCCTGATCACCATCGCGATCCTCCTGCTGCTGAACCTCACCGCTGTCCGGGCCTTCGGCGAGACCGAGTTCTGGTTCGCCCTCATCAAGATCGTCGCGATCGTGGCCCTCATCATCACCGGCCTGGTCATGATCTTCACGGGCTTCTCCTCCGACTCGGGACCGGCTGCCTTCACGAACCTCTGGTCCCACGGCGGCTTCTTCCCGCACGAGTTCATGGGCTTCGTGGCCGGCTTCCAGATCGCCGTGTTCGCGTTCGTGGGCATCGAGCTCGTCGGCACCACCGCCGCCGAGGCGAAGGACCCCGAGAAGAACCTCCCCAAGGCCATCAACTCGATTCCGATCCGCGTCCTCCTCTTCTACGTGGGCGCCCTCGTGATCCTCATGTCCGTCATCCCGTGGACGCAGTTCGCCGCCGGCCACAGCCCGTTCATCGCGATGTTCTCCCTCGCCGGACTCGGCGCGGCCGCGACGATCGTCAACCTCGTGGTCCTCACCTCCGCGATGTCGAGCGCCAACTCGGGCATCTACTCGACGTCCCGCATGGTCTACGGCCTGGCCCAGGAGGGCGACGCACCGGCGGTCTTCTCCCGCCTGTCCCGGCGCAGGGTCCCCCAGAACGCCCTGTTCCTCTCGTGCGTCCTGCTCCTCTCCGGCATCGTGCTCCTCTATGCGGGGCAGGACATCGGCAAGGCGTTCGACATGGTCACGACCGTCTCGGCCGTGTGCTTCATCTTCGTCTGGTCCATCATCCTCGTCAGCTACCTCGTGTTCCGGCGCCGCCGCCAGCGCGCCCACGAGGAGTCGGTGTTCAAGATGCCCGGCGGGGTGCCCATGGTCTGGGTCGTGTTCGCCTTCTTCGTGTTCGTCCTGTGGACCCTGACCACCCAGCCGGACACGTTCCTCGCTCTGGCCGTCACGCCCGTGTGGTTCATCGTCCTCGGCATCGCCTGGGCGGTCATGCGCCGCCGCCCCGCCCACGTGGCACGCTACGAGGCCTTCCGCCGCGACCTCGCGGAGGAGGCCGCCCTCGAGGAGGCGGCCCGCAAGGAGTCCGCCCGCACCGCCGATCGCGCCCAGTGAGAGCGGCGGCGACCTAGCCCCCTGAGGCACCACCCGGCGTCGTCCGCCGGCTCCCTCATCATGCCTTCGATACGGCCTTGGGCACCGCCCGGCCAGACCCTGGAGTCAATCATGTCCGTCCAGTCCATCCAGCACGCCGCCGACGCGGGCGAGGCCCGCCTCGGCACCCGCCTCCCCGTCCGGCTCGAGATCGTCCCGACCGAGGACATCCTCCCTGCCGTCGCCACGAGAGTGCCCGAGGGGACAGCCCTGAGCGTGACCTGCCTGCCGCGCCACGGCGTCCACGCGACCACCGAGGCCTCGCTGCGGCTCGCCGGCCTCGGCTACCGCGTGGTCCCGCACCTCGCCGCCCGCGGGATCGCGGACCGGGCCCGGCTCGCCCGCGCCCTTCGCGCTTTCGAGACGGCCGGGATCACCGAGGTGTTCGCGATCGGCGGCGACGCTCCCCAGCCCGCGGGGCCCTACGCCAACGCCCTCGCACTCATGGAAGACGTTGCCGAGCTCACGGGCGGCAGGATCGCGATCGGCGTCGCGGGCTACCCCGAGGGGCACCCGTCGCTGGGTCCCGTCGAGGTCCTCGACGCCCTCCTGGAGAAGCAGCACCTCGCCTCGAGCCTCGTGACGCAGATGTGCTTCTCGGCCTCGGCCATCGGGGACTACGTCTCGCTCCTGCGGACCGAGGGAGTCGAGCTGCCCGTGTGGGCCGGCGTGACCGGACCGGTGGGCCGGGCGCGCCTCATCTCCCTCGCCACCCGGATCGGCGTGGGCCCGTCGCTGAAGTTCATCACGCGCAAGGGCCCGCTCGCTCGCCGGATCCTCCGCGCCGACGCGTACTCGTCCGAGGCGCTCGTGCGGGACCTCTCGGCGCCGCGCAGGGGCCTGACAGGCATCCACCTCTTCACGTTCAACAACCTCGACCTGCCCGAGTTCGCCTTCACCGGGAAGGGGCGGTGAGCGTGCAGGCCGTCGCCGTGCGCCCGTGGCTGGGGCTGCGCCGCGGGGTCCTCGTGCGGATCAAGGCAGACGGGCGGTATCTCGGGGAGGGCACGGTGGACGGGCTCAGCCGCGACGGCTCGACCCTCTGGGTCCAGTTCGGCGGCGTCGAGGGGCGCCGGATGTTCCAGCGCACCGACGACGTGCAGATCGGGCTCGCCCGCCGCGCGCACCCTGTGCGGTAGCACTCCCAGTTCAGGCGGGCGCACGACGGCGGGCACCCGGCGGCCGTCGTGCGCCCGCCTCCTGCGCAGGTCCTGGGTTCGGGCCCGACTCAGCCCTGGTTGCTGAAGGCGGCGTCGAAGGAAGCGGTGGAGGGGCCGAAGTCGAACTTCTTCAGCGCCGCGAGGGCCTCCGGCGCGCCCTGGAGGCGGTCCATTCCCGCGTCCTCCCACTCCACGGAGATGGGCCCGTCGTAGCCGATCGCGGTGAGGGCGCGGAAGCAGTCCTCCCAGGGGACGTCGCCGCGGCCGGCGGAGACGAAGTCCCATCCCCGGCGCGGGTCGCCCCACGGCAGGTGGGAGGAGAGGATCCCGGAGCGGCCGTTGCCCATGCGCATCCTGGTGTCCTTGCAGTCCACGTGGTAGATCCTCTCGGCGAAGTCCGTGATGAACGCGACGGGGTCCAGGCCCTGCCACATCATGTGGGACGGGTCCCAGTTCAGGCCGAAGGCCTCGCGGTGGCCGATGGCCTCGAGGGCGCGCTGTGTGGTGACGTAGTCGTAGGCGATCTCGGAGGGGTGGACCTCGTGGGCGAACCGCACCCCGCACTCGTCGAAGACGTCCAGGATGGGGTTCCACCGGTCGGCGAAGTCTTCGTATCCGGCGTCGATCACGGTCGCGGGCACGGGCGGGAACATCGCGACGTACTTCCAGATCGAGGAGCCGGTGAAGCCCACCACGGTCTTCACTCCGAGGGCCCTGGCGAGCCGGGCGGTGTCCTTCAGGTCCTCCGCGGCGCGCTGCCTGACCCCCTCGGGGTCGCCGTCGCCCCACACCCGGGAGCCCACGATGTCCCGGTGGCGGAAGTCGATGGGGTCGTCGCACACCGCCTGTCCTTTGAGGTGGTTCGAGATCGCGAACACCGCCAGGCCGTGCCGGTCGAGGATGCCGAGCCGGTCGTCGATGTACGCCTGGTCGTTCCACCGGGAGGCGTCGAGGTGCTCGCCGGAGACCGCGATCTCGAGGCCGTCATAGCCCCAGCCCGCGGCGAGGCCGGCGACCTCCTCGAGGGTCAGGTCCGCCCACTGGCCGGTGAACAGGGTGAACGGGCGCGGCATGGGTCTCCTCCTTGGCAGGCGGGTCAGAGCGGCACGATCGCGGAACGGGCGGCGGCCGACTCCTCGACGGCGGCGAGGACCCGCTGCACCTGCAGGCCCTCCTCGAACGACGGCGAGGGGTCCCCTCCGTCGCGGATCGCGGCAAGGAAGTCACGCACCTCATGGGTGAAGGCGTGCTCCCACCCGATCACGTGGCCCGGGGGCCACCACGCGTCCATGTAGGGATGGCCCGGTTCCGTCACGACGATCCGGCGGAAGCCGGCCTCCTCGGCCGGGACGGAACCGTCGTGGAAGTCGAGCTCGGATGGACGCTCGAGGTCGAACGCGAGGGCGCCGCCCGTGCCGTAGGCCTCGATCCGCAGCGAGTTCTTCCGCCCCGTCGCCACGCGCGAGACCTCGACCGAGGCGATGGCCCCGGAGCCGAGGGACAGCGTGGCCCACGCGGCGTCGTCGACCGTCACGTCCTCCGGCCCGTCGGGGCCCGGGCGCCGTTCCACGAAGGTGTGCAGCCGCCCCGAGACCTCCACGACGGCGTCGCCGGTGAGGAACTGCACCTGGTCGATGGCGTGCGAGGCGATGTCCCCGAGCGCCCCCGATCCGGCGGACTCCTTGCGAAGGCGCCACGTCATCGGCGTCTGGGCGTCGGCGAGCCAGTCCTGGAGGTAGGAGGCGCGGACCTCGCGGACGGCGCCGAGCCGCCCCTCGGCGATGAGGCGCTGCGCGTAGGCCAGCGCGGGGACCCTCCGGTAGGTGAAGCCGACCATGGAGACGACGCCTTGAGCGCGCGCCTCCCGCGCGGCCGCGGCCATCCGCTCCGCCTCCTCGACCGTGTTCGCCAGCGGCTTCTCGACCAGCACGTGCTTGCCCGCTCGGAGCGCCGCCACCGCGATGTCCGCGTGCAGCCACCCCGGGACGCAGATGTCCACGATGTCGATATCATCGCGGGCGACCACCTCGCGCCAGTCCGTTGCGGCCTCAGCCCACCCATACCGGGCCGCCGCGGCGGCCGCCTGCCCGGCATGGCGCCCCACGAGCACCCTCTGCTCGATGGCGGGCACGTCGAAGAACGCCCCGACAGTGCGCCACGCGTGCGAGTGCGCCTTGCCCATGAACGCGTAGCCGATCATCGCCACCCGCAGCGGACCGGTCCGGCCCGTTCCCAGGACGTCCGGGCTCACGCCTGCACTCCGTCCAGCGTGGCGGCGGTGGGCGCCCAGTCCTCGGGCAGGGCAGCGGACGACGGCGCGCTGCTGCCCAGCGCGACGAACTCGCCGAGCTCGATCGACTCGGACATCGAGACCATCGCGTCCACGACGTGGTACGCGAGCTGGCCCGTGGCACGGTGGGGCTCGCCGGCGCGGAGGGACCGTGCCATGTCGAGGACTCCCATGCCCCGCCCGTTGGCAGGGCCGGTGGTGGGAATGGCGGTCCAGTCGGTCTCGCCGATGCGGCAGATCCGCAGGTCCCCGTCGAAGTAGTTCGGGTCGGGCAGGGACAGGGTCGCCTCTGTGCCCGTGATCTCCACGAACCCCATCCGCGGGCGGGGAGATTCGAAGCTGAAGATGCTGTGCGAGGACGCCCCCGATTCGAACTGGGCCAGGGCGCTCACGTGGGTGGGCACCTCGACCGGGAACTCCTCGCCCGCCTTGGGGCCCGAGCCGATCACGCGGGTGGCCTTCGCCCGCGACCCGAGCGCTGCAACGCGGCGGATGCTCCCGAACGTCTGCACGAGGGCAGTGAGGTAGTACGGGCCCATGTCGAACAGCGGCCCGGCACCGGGCTGGAAGAGGAAGGCCGGGTTGGGGTGCCATGACTCCGGGCCCGGGGTCTGGAACACGGTGTGCGCCGTGAGCGGGACGCCGACGTCTCCCCGTTCGATCACCCGCCGCGCCGTCTGCAGCCCGGCGCCGAGGAAGGTGTCCGGCGCGCACCCGAGCCGCAGCCCGGCGTCGTCTGCCTGCTCGAGCAGCGCGAGTCCGCTCGGGCGGTCGAGGGAGAACGGCTTCTCCGTCCACACGTGCTTGCCCGCCCGGATCGCGGCTGCGGCCACATCGACGTGGGCGGCGGGGACCGTGAGGTTGACGATGATCTCCACGTCCGGATGGTCCAGCGCGAGCTCGGGGGGCCCGGACTCCTTGATCCCGTACTCCTCTGCGCGGGCGCGGGCCGCCTCGGGGAAGAGATCCGCGATCGCGTGGACCTGCACGTCCGGGAAGGCGACGAGGTTGTCCAGGTACTGCTTCGAGATGACCCCGGCGCCGATGAGCGCGACGCCGACCGGTCCGCGGCTCACGGGGTGCTCTCCCCGCCGGAGGCCGGCTCCTCCGGGGAGGCAGAGGGGGCTCCCGTCTCGAGGTAGTGCAGCGAGGCGCTCAGGGCGTCGAAGATGTCCCCGTCGTAGTCGTCGAACTCGACCACGCAGACGTCGAGGTCCTTTGCAGCGGCCAGGATCCTCCAGACGCCGATCTCACCCTGGCCCGCGGACAGCTGCGCCTTGCGGTCCTGGCTCACGGGCCCATCCTTGAGGTGGATGGCAGCAACGCGGTCGCCGAGCCGGTTCAGCAGGGCCACGGGGTCCTCGCCGCCCACAGCGGCCCAGTAGACGTCCACCTCGAGGATCACCCCGGGGTCGAGCAGGCCCGCGAAGTACTCGAGGACGGTCGCGTCCCCGATCGTGGAGGAGACCTCCCAGTCGTGGTTGTGGTAGCCGACCCTGATGCCGTGCTCGGCACCCTTCTTGGCCGCCGCGTTGAGCCGGGCCGCAGTGTTTTCGATGGCCTCGGCATCCTGCCAGCGCTCGGCAGGGACGTGGGGCTCGATCACCGTGCCGATGCCCAGGCGTGCGGCCGCCGCGAAGATCTCGTCCTGGTCTGCGGAGAGCAGCGGCGCGTGCGCCGTCGGCGCCGTCATGCCGTGCTCGGCCAGCGCGTCGCCGAGCTCGCCGGCGCGGGCCACAAAGTCGTAGGGCTCCACCTGGGTGTACCCGATCTCGGCGAGCCGGGCGATGGTGCCCGGAAGGTCGGCGTCGGCCGCGTCGCGCACGGAGTAGAGCTGGACGGAGTAGGTCATGGGCTCCAGTCTGCCCCTTGGGGCGCACGCAGGGGAGGGCCAGAGCTGCTGCGATTCTGTGCCGCGGAGGGCCAGCGGGCCGCCGCGCGCGTGCCCTACGCTGCGAGCGCCACGATCCCGAGCCACACGAGGCCCACGACCTTGAGGACCTCCAGGCCCACATAGGTGAAGTGCAGGGTGTGCCGGGGCATGGCGTCGCTGAGGTTCCCGCCGGTGACGCGGCGGTCCATGCGCGGCCGCAGCACAGCGACGTCGAGCACCACGATCACGGCCAGCACCACGGCCAGGCTCCACGCGAGGGCCCCCGGATGGGCGCCGAGCGCCAGTACCGCGAGGACCGCGGCGGCGAGCACGCACTCGACGATGTTGAGAGCCTTGAACACGAGACGCCCGATCCCCACGCCCAGCTCGATCGTGATCCCGGGTGCCTGGAACTTCAGCGGGGCCTCGATGAAGGAGATGGCCAGCACCATCCCCAGCCACACGAACGCCGCCGCCACGAGAACAGCCGTCGACACAGCCACGCAACATCACCTCGGAAGAAAGAATCGCTCCCTTCGAGGATAATCCAGTATTCTCGGTGTTTATTAATCGCCGGTTGGCGTCCCTCAGGACCCCAGCCGCCGCGCCTTCAGCACCGCATCGGTGAGCACGGCCTTCTGGCCCTCGGGCCCGGTCGCCTCGCGGTCCTCGGACGCGCTGGTCTCGATCTCCCACTCGCCCGTGCGCAGCCCCAGCGCCGAGGCGAGCTCGTCCGCGGAAGGCATGTGCACGTCGTCGTGATCGTGCCGCCCCCACGGCGGGAACGCGGTGTGCCCCACCACGAAGAGCGTTCCGCCGGGCGCCACGGCCCGAGTGGCGGCGAGCAGGATCGTCTCCCGCGGGATGTCGATGGGGGAGTGGAGGAAGGAGGCCGTGACGAGATCGTAGGTCTCCTCGGGTTCCCACTGGGCGAGGTCCCGGGCCAGCCAGGTGGTACGGTCCTCTACCCCGGCGTCCCGGGCGTGCTCCGCCGCTCGGCCCAGGGCGACCGCGGAGACGTCCACCCCGGTGACGGTCCAGCCGCGCTCGGCCAGCCAGATTGCGTCCGCGCCCTCGCCGCAGCCGAGGTCGATCGCGCGGCCCGGGGCGATCATGCTCACCTCGCGGACCAGCGCCGCGTTCGGCTTGCCGCTCCAGACGCGCTGGCGCTCACGGTAGAACCCGTCCCAGAATTCGCTCGGTCCCGGCTTGTCGTGGATGTCCATTCCTCCGGTCTATCCGGCGCGGCGGCCGGCGCGCAAGACCGCGCACGACGCCGGGTGGCCGCCTCGCGTCGCAGGCCCTTCCCCGCGGTGGGCGGCTTCCGTACGCTCGTGAATGGAGGTGATCCGCCATGAGTGCACTGCAGCAGGGCGACCGGATCGTCATCAGGGGCCGGACCGTGGAGACCTCGGACCGGCACGGGGAGATCATCGAGGTCAAGGGCGCCGATGGCCAGCCGCCGTACCGCGTCCGATTCGACGACGGGCACGAGTCGATCGTGTTCCCGGGGGGCGACTTCTCGGTCGAGAAGGCGCCCGGAACCTGAGATGTCCGAGCTCACGGAGGACCAGCGCGACCTCGTCGCCACGGTCCGGGACTTCGCCACCGACAGGCTGGCGCCCAAGGCACTCGAGTGGGACGCGGAGAAGCACTTCCCGGTGGATGTGCTCCGGGAAGCGGGCGAGCTCGGGCTCGGTGGCGTCTACGCGAGTGAGGAGCACGGCGGCTCTGGGCTGACGCGCTTCGACGCGGCCCTCATCTTCGAGGAACTCGCCAAGGCCGATCCCAGCGTCGCCGCCTACATCTCCATCCACAACATGGTGGTGTGGATGGTGGACGCGTTCGGCACCGACGTCCAGCGGAAGGAGTGGGTGCCCCAGCTCGTCACCATGGAGGCGCTCGGCAGCTACTGCCTGACCGAGCCCGGCGTGGGTTCGGATGCGGCGGCCCTGACCACGAAGGCCGTGCGCGATGGGGACGACTACGTGCTCACCGGAGTCAAGCAGTTCATCTCCGGTGCCGGCTACTCCGCGCTGTACATCGTCATGGCGCGCACGGCCGACACCGGGCACCGCGGGATCACAGCGTTCCTCGTCCCCGACGGGGCGCAGGGCCTGTCCTTCGGCGCCAACGAGAAGAAGATGGGCTGGAATGCCCAGCCCACTCGGCAGGTGGTCCTCGACCACGTGCGCATCCCCGCCTCGAACAGGCTCGGCGAGGAGGGCGACGGGTTCGGCATCGCCATGAAGGGGCTCAACGGCGGGCGCCTCAACATCGCCGCGTGCTCCCTCGGGGGAGGACAGGCCGCGCTCGAGAAGACGGTCGCGTACCTCAAGGAGCGCACGGCGTTCGGAGGGCGGCTAGCGGACAAGCAGTCCCTCATGTTCGACCTCGCGGACATGGACATGAAGCTCGAGGCCGCCCGCACCCTGCTCAGGCGCGCCGCCGAAGCCCTGGACAGGGGCGACCGCGACGCCGTCCGGCTGTGCGCGATCGCCAAGCGGGTGGCCACCGATGCCGGCTTCGAGGTGGCGAACGAGGCCATCCAGCTGCACGGCGGGTACGGCTACCTCCACGAGTACGGGATCGAGAAGATCGCCCGCGACCTCAGGGTCCACCAGATCCTCGAGGGATCCAACGAGATCATGCGGCTCATCGTGGGCCGCATGATCGTCGGCGAGTAGGGCTGTCGGCGAACAGGGCTGTCGGCGCCGGCGGCGCTCAGGCGCAGCCGTCGGGGCCGCAGACCTCCCCGTTGAGCCCGTCCTGATCCGCACCGTCACCAGCGGCCGGCTGGCCGACCATGACGAGGGGATTGGCCTCCCGCCACGCGGTCTCGAGCGCTTGGGCGAACAGCTCGGACGGCTGGGCGCCCGAGACCCCGTACTTCTGGTCGAGAACGAAGAAGGGCACGCCCTGGATGCCGAGCGCCCGTGCCTGGGCGATGTCCGCGTGGACCGCGTCGCGGTAGGTGCCGGCATCGAGCGCCTCGGCGATCTCGGCCGCGTCGAGCCCCGCCTCCGTGCCGATCCGCACGAGGACCTCGCGTGCTCCGATGTCCTCGCCGTGCTCGAAGTGGGCCGAGAGCAGGGCTTCCTTGACGGCGTCGGCCTTCCTGCCGCCTGTCGCCGCGTCCACCGACTTCGCCAGATGCAGCAGCTCGTGGGCGGGGAAGGAGTTGGCGACCACGATGCGGCCGAAGTCGTAGGCGAGGCCCTCGCCCGCCGCCACCCGGGTGACGTGGTCGAACATCTGGGCCACACGGTCGGCCGGCATGCCCTTGCGCTCGGCCAGGTACTCGAGCTCGGTGCCGTCATAGTGCTCGGGAAGCGTGGGGTCGAGCTGGTAGCTGTGCCACGTCACCGTGACCTGGTCCTTATGCGGGAACTGCTCGAGGGCGGCTTCGAAGCGGCGCTTTCCGATGAAGCACCAGGGGCAGGCGATGTCAGACCAGATGTCAACGTTCATACAAGGTTCAAGTACTCGCGCGCGTAGGGTATTCCGACTCTTCTACGCGGCGTAGCAGATGGGGACAATGGCCTTGCCCGGGAATCCGGGAGCATCAGGAAGGTGAGGGTCATGGCAGTCCTCCAGAAGTCCAGGCTCGGGAGAGTGGCGGCGATAGGGGGACTGGCCGCCGTCGTCCTGCTGGTGCCGGTGTTCTTCCTCCCGAACGGCCCCGTGGCGGCGTGGCTGTTCACGGTCGCCTTCCTCGTGGCCGCAGCTGCTGTGCTGCTTGCCGCGGTCGCTCGGCTCCGCACCGCGCACGCCCGGCCCTCGGCCCGGCCCACGACCGCTGCCGGATGGTGGGCCCTGGGGCTGACGATCGCCGGCTTCCTCCTGACCGGCGCGGTTCCGGCCATCGTCATGGGCATGCGGCCGGAGACGGAGGGGCCGGTGCTCTCGCTCTCGGCGTTCTTCATCGCAGGCTTCGCCGCAATGGTGGGCGGTGGGATCGCGGCGATGGTCGGGTGGTTCCGGCGCGGCGAGCGTTCCCTCATCGTGCTGCTGACGGTGCTCCCGGCGATCTTCGCCCTCTACTTCATGATCGGCGAGTTCGCCTTCCCGCATTAGCCGCCGGGCGCACGCCGGACAGGGGTTGAGGGGCCGTCCCCGCGCAGCACCACTACGCGAGGCGGCCCCTCAACGGGTTCCCCGGTGCACCTGCCCCCGGCCTTCGGGGTGCTTTGTTGCGATGGAAGCGTGCAGGGTCCGGGAAGTGTATGGACTCAGACGGCGGCGAACTGGCGCTCGGGCAGTCCGGCCTCGTACTCGTCCTCCTTGCCGGCGGTCTCGCACAGGTACCGTGCGTAGGCCGGCATGGTGAGGAAGGTCGGGAACTCGGTGCCGAGGGCCACCTCGCCGAACAGCTCCCGGGCGTCGCGGAAGCGGTCGCCGTCGAAGCGCTCGAGCTTGTGGAACTCCTCGTCGAGCAGCTCCTCGACCCACTCGCGGGTCACGATCTCACCCTGGTCGGTGATGGCCCGGGCGTAGATCCACTGCCAGATCTGCGAGCGGGAGATCTCGGCCGTCGCAGCGTCCTCCATGAGGCTGTGGATCGTCACGGCGCCATTGCCCCGCAGCCACGTCTCGATGTAGCGGATGCCCACCTCGATGTTGTTGCGGATGCCCTCCTCGGTGATCGTCCCCCGGCACGTGCTCAGGTCGATGAGCGCGCGGTCGTCCGGCACCACGTCGTCCCGCAGCCGGTCGAGCTGGTTGGGGCGGTCGCCGAGCACCGAGTCGAAGGCATCGCGCACCACGGAGACGAACTCCGGGTGGGCCACCCACGCGCCGTCGAACCCCTCCTGGGCCTCGCGCAGCTTGTCCTCGCGGGTCTTCAGGAGCGCCTCGGCGTTGGCGGCGGGGTCGCGGCGGCTCGGGACGAACGCGGCCGGCGCCGCGATCGCCATGGCGCCGCGCCGGTGGCATGCCCGCACGAGCTGGTCGGTGTACGCCTTCATGAACGGCTGCGTCATCGTGACCTGCTCGCGGTCCGGGAGCACGAAGCGCGGCCCGCGGGTGCGGAAGTTCTTGATGATCGAGAAGATGTAGTCCCAGCGGCCCGCGTTGAGGCCGGCGGCGTGGTCACGCAGCTCGTAGAGGATCTCCTCCATCTCGAAGGCGGCCGTGATGGTCTCGATGAGCACGGTGGCCCGGATGGTGCCCTGCGGGATGCCGAGCAGATCCTGGGCGAGCACGAACAGCTCGTTCCACAGGCGCGCCTCGAAGCGGTTCTCGATCTTGGGCAGGTAGAAGTACGGGCCGTGGCCGAGGGCAATGAGCCGTGCAGCGTTGTGGAAGAAGTACAGCCCGAAGTCCATGACGGCGCCAGCCACGGGCTTGCCGTCCACGAGCATGTTCTTCTCCGGCAGGTGCAGCGCACGGGGGCGCAGCACCGTGGTGGGCCGCTCGGCGAAGGGCTTGACCCGGTACTCCTTGCCGCCTGTGCCCCCTGCGGGTGCGACGAAGTCGATCTGGTCGCGCAGCGCGTCGAACAGGTTGATCTGGCCCTGGATGAGGTTCCGCCAGGACGGGGTGAGGGAGTCCTCCATGTCGGCGAGCCAGACGTTGGCCCCCGAGTTCAGCGCGTGCACGGCCGACTTGCGGTCCACCGGGCCCGTGATCTCGACCCGGCGGTCCGTCAGGCCCGGCGCCGGCGGGGCGACCCGCCATGCGGCGTCCCGGCGGATCCCCTCGGTCTCCCGGGGGAAGCGCGGGTCGCGGCCGCGGGCGATCTCCGCGCGGCGGGCGTGCCGGGCCTCGAGGAGCTCCTGCCGGCGCGCGGCGGTGGCGCGGTGCAGGCGTGCAATGAAGGCGAGGGCGTCCGGGGTGAGGATCTCGCGCTGCCGCGCGATGGGCTGAGCGGTGATGGTCACGCCGTTGATCGTGGTGTCAGTGCTGAAGGTGTTCATGGCGGTCTCCTGGTGGTGTACGACGGCGGTGGGCCGGCTGCGGTGCCGGCCCACCGCCGTCGTGCGGCTGAGCCGAATCTGTCTTAGTGGAACTGGCCCTCTTCGGTGGATCCCACGAGGGCGAGGGTGCTGGCGTTCGGGTTCAGCGCCGTGGAGACCAGATCGAAGTAGCCGGTGCCCACTTCGCGCTGGTGCTTGGTTGCGGTGTAGCCGCGTTCTTCGGAGGCGAACTCGCGCTCCTGGAGGTCGACGTACGCGCTCATGCCGTTGCGGGCGTAGCCGTGGGCGAGGTCGAACATCGAGTAGTTGAGGGCGTGGAAGCCCGCGAGGGTGATGAACTGGAACTTGAAGCCCATCGCGCCGAGCTCGCGCTGGAACTTGGCGATCGTGTCGTCGTCGAGGTGCTTCTTCCAGTTGAACGACGGCGAGCAGTTGTACGCGAGCATCTGGTCCGGGAACTCGGCCTTGACGGCCTCGGCGAACTTGCGGGCCAGCGCGAGGTCCGGGGTGCCGGTCTCCATCCAGATGAGGTCGGAGTACGGGGCGTAGGCCTTGGCGCGGGCGATGCAGGGCTCGACGCCGTTCTGCACCCGGTAGAAGCCCTCTGCCGTGCGCTCTCCCGTGATGAACTCCCGGTCCCGCTCGTCCACATCGGTGGTGATGAGGGTCGCGGCCTCGGCGTCGGTGCGGGCGATGATGACGCTCGGCACTCCCGAGACGTCCGCGGCGAGGCGCGCGGCGTTCAGGGTGCGGATGTGCTGCTGGGTCGGGATGAGGACCTTGCCGCCGAGGTGGCCGCACTTCTTCTCGCTCGCGAGCTGGTCCTCCCAGTGCACGCCGGCGGCGCCGGCCTGGATCATGGACTTCATGAGCTCGTAGGCGTTGAGCGGGCCGCCGAAGCCGGCCTCGGCGTCGGCAACAATCGGGACCAGCCAGTCCTCGACCGTCTGCTTGCCCTCGGAGAACTCGATCTGGTCCGCACGCTGCAGGGCGTTGTTGATGCGGCGCACGACGGCGGGCACCGAGTTCGCGGGGTAGAGCGACTGGTCCGGGTAGGTGTTGCCGGAGAGGTTGGCGTCCGCGGCGACCTGCCAGCCGGAGAGGTAGATGGCCTTGAGGCCGGCCTTGACCTGCTGCACGGCCTGGTTGCCGGTGAGCGCGCCGAGGGCATTGATGTAGCCCTCGCCGTCCGCGCGGCCCTCGGTCACGGCCTTCCAGAGCTTCTCGGCGCCGCGGCGGGCGAGGGTGTGCTCCTCGGGCACCCGGCCGCGCAGCTTCACGACGTCCTCCGCCGTGTAGTCGCGGGTGACGCCCTCCCAGCGGGGGTCGGCGTTCCACTCGAGCGTGAGGGCCTCGGCCTGCTGCTCGAGGGTCTGGTTCTGGGGCTCCGGCTGTGCGGTCATGGCGGGTCTCCTTCGACTCGGTGCGGCGGGGGTCGGGCTTCGCTCGGCCGCCGGTGGCTTCTTCGTGAGAACAACTTTTCCATCTCTGCAACCCCCTCAGAGAGAAAAAATGCTGGAAAGAAATGCGGATCTTCACGTATTCTCAAGAAATGCCTCGTCAAGCCTCCTGGGCCCGCCCTGCGGCCCCCGCCGCCCCCGCCGCGCCGGCGAAGGGGAGTGCCGCCGACGTCATCAGCCTGGGCCGCCGCGTCCGCCACCTGCGCAAGGCCGCTGGCCTCACACTGGACGAGCTCGGCACCGCCGTCGGGGCCGCCGCCAGCCAGCTCAGCCTCATCGAGAACGGCAAGCGCGAGCCCAAGCTGGGCCTGCTCCAGCAGCTCGCCGACGCCTTGGGAGTGGGGGTTGATTCACTGCTCGGCGCAGAGCCCCCGAGCCGCCGCGCCGCGCTCGAGATCGAGCTCGAGCGGTACCAGCGCAGCCCCCTGTACGAGAGCCTGAACCTGCCGAAGATCCGCGTCTCCTCGCGCCTGCCGCTCGACGTGCTCGAATCCCAGCTCGGGCTCCTCCACGAGCTCGAGCGGAAGATGAACGAGCAGATCGCCACCCCCGAGGAGGCCCGGCGCGCCAATGGTGAGCTGCGCAGGATGATGCGCGAGCGTGGCAACTACTTCCCGGAGTACGAGGCCGAGGCGCAGAAGGTCCTCAAGCAGGTCGGGTACACGTCAGGGCCGCTGAGCCAGCACACCATCTCGGACATCGCCACGCATCTCGGATTCACCCTCCACCACGTGGGCGATCTGCCCCATTCCACGCGTAGCGTGACCGACTTGAAGAACCGCCGGATTTACCTCACGCAGAACGCACGCTCGGACCACGACCCCCGCTCGGTGCTGCTCCAGGCGCTCGGCCACTACGTGCTGGGCCACGAGACCCCCAAGTCCTATGGCGATTTCCTCGCCCAGCGCGTCGCGACGAACTACTTCGCAGCGGCGCTCCTGCTGCCCGAGCACGCGACCGTGGAGTTCCTCTCCCGCGCGAAGGCGGCCAAGGAGATCTCCGTCGAGGACCTGCGCGACACGTTCTCGGTGAGCTACGAGACCGCCGCACACCGGTTCACGAACCTCGCCACCCAGCACCTCGGCCTCACGACCCACTTCCAGAAGACGCACCAGTCGGGCATCATCTACAAGGCCTACGAGAACGACGGCGTGAACTTCCCCATGGACCACACCGGGGCCATCGAGGGGCAGCCATCGTGCAAGGCGTGGACGAGCCGGGCCGTCTTCGACGTGCCGGACAAGTTCAGCCCGTACTGCCAGTACACGGACACGGTGACGGGCACCTTCTGGTGTACCGCCCGCACCGAGCGCAGCGCGAGCGGCGAGTTCTCCCTGAGCATCGGCGTCCCGTACCACCACGTGAAGTGGTTCCGTGGGCGTGAGACGACGGCGCGCGCCACCTCGCGCTGCCCGGATCCGGACTGCTGCCGCCGGCCGCCGGCGGAGCTCAGCGACCACTGGGCAGGCAACGCGTGGCCCTCGGCGCGCGCGCACTCGCACCTGCTCGCCGCGATGCCGCCGGGAGCGTTCCCGGGCGTGGACGAGACCGAGGTCTACTCGTTCCTCGAGGCCCACTCCGGGGCCTGAGGGATCCAGCGGTCAGACGGTCAGAATCCGGGGAAGGGCGCGGCCGGGATGTCCGGCTTGCCGTCGTGGTCCTTGTCGCCGTAGGCGCGCATCGCGATGCGCTCGGCGAGCTCCTCGTTCATCTCCCACGGGGGGACCTGGTTGAAGGCATGGGCCTCACGCTTCGGCCGGCGCTCGGGCTTCACGTCCCTGGCCGTGCCCTCTTCCTGCGTGGAAGGCTTCTCGTGCTTCTTGAAAAGGCCCATGACGTCCTCCTCAGGGGTGGATTCTGCGCGAATCCGTGGTAATCCAGCTCGCACCCTCACCATACGCCGAATAGCCCCGCGCGGGGGAGCGCCACGGGCAGGAGGCCCTTTCCGTCGCGACGTACCCCGTCCAAAGCGATCTGACCGGTTACTTCTCGTGCCGAACGTGTCTGGCCGAACGTTCTGGCCGAAGGTATCTGGGCATCGCTCGGCGGCCACACCATTCTCCTTCCAGAAGTAACCCATCCTCAGTGATTTGACCGGTTACTTCTCAGGAGGAAGGGTATGGGCCGTGGCCTCGAACCGGCCCGGCGAGCCCGAAGGGTCCCGGGCGCTGCTTCTACTCCTCCGCACTGCTCCCGTGCCGGGGCTGCCCGAAGGCCTCCACTATCCGTCCCAACTGAGGGCCATCGGCGAGGCCGCCGGGCTCAGCATGGAGGCGGAGTTCAGCCTCGAGCAGGTCATCGCGCAGACGCGGCGACGGCTGGGCTGGGAGTCCGGCGAGGGCGAGGGTGAGAGCCCCGGCGAGGGCGAGGGTGAGGCGGGGGAAGGCCCCGGGGAGAACGCCGCGTCGGATGCCGGCCCCTACGGCTGTCCCGGGCCCACGCTCGACGACGTGCGGCCGGCTGCCCGCCTGCGCGATCGGCTCGCGGCAGCGCTGCGCGCGGATTCGGACGCCATGTGCGCCAAGCTCCTCACGGAGCTGAGCATCGAGTGGGAGCTCCATCCGGGCCTCGATGCCCTGTGCCAGCCCATCACCGTGTCCCGGCAGGAGGGTTTCCTGCCACAGCTCGCTCGGGAGCTCGTGATGTCCGCGATGGGGTTTGCTGCAACCGGTCGCCGATCCGGCCTCCGGCACTGCTCCGAGCCGTGGTGCGGGCTCCCCTTCCTGGACGGTAGCCGAGACGGCCGGGGCCGGTACTGCTCCACGAGATGCTCGGGACGCGCCAAGGCACGGAGGCGGCGGGACCGGCTGGAGACGCACCGGCAGGGTGAGCCGAGCTAGCCGTGGAAGTCCCGGTACGCCGCAGTGGCCGCGGGGTGCAGTGGGATGCCGGCGGTGTTGATGAGGGTCTCTGGGCTCAGGAACTGGACCCCGAGGCTCGTGCTCGGCACGAGCTCGCTTCCGCGGGTGAGCAGGAGGTCCACGGTCGCACGGACGGCGTCGGGGGAGAGGTCGTCGCGGCACAGCAGCAGGTTCGCCGCGCCGACGGTCCACGTTGACGGGATGCCCTCGTACGCGCCTGCGGGGACGAGGACGCGCTCGTAGTACTCCCCGAAGCGGGTGCGCGTGGGCACGATGAGCGGCGAGAGGTCGATCAGGCGCAGGCCCGTCTGGTTCGCCGCAGCGGCGACGGCGGCCGTAGGAACGCCTCCGGACCAGAACAGGGCCTCGACGCTGCCCGCACGCAGGGCGGCCAGGCCCTGGTTCAGGCCGAGGGCCTCCTCCCTGACCGCGACGCCCGCTGTCTCGAGCAGGCGGCGGGCCGTGAAGCTCGTGCCGGCCCCCGGCGCCCCCATCGCTACCGCGCGGCCGGCGAGGTCCGCGACGGCAGCGATCCCGCCGTCCTTCCGCACGAGGCAGTGCACGTAGTTCTCGTACACCCTCGCGAGGGCGACGAGCTTGGGGGTGGCTGCGGACGACGGCGCCGGACCGGCTGGCATTGGGAGCCCGGCTGACGACGGGGCGGTGAGCGCGTTGGCCGCGGCGTCGGCGAGGGAGATGCCGAGCGTGGCAGCCCCGGAGGAGATCCTGGCCATGTTGTCCACGCTGCCCCCGGTCTCGATCGTGGACCCATGACGGGTCACGCCGTGGCGTTCGAGCGACTGCGCGAGCAGCGTGGCGAACTCGAGGTAGAAGCCTCCCTGCTCGCCGCCAGCCACCGTGATCGCGTCGGCCACCGGTCCCGGGGCGCAGGCAGCGGCAGGGAGGACGAGACCAGCCGCGGTGGCGGCGAGGCCGGCGCGCAGCAGGCTGCGGCGAGTGATCCCGCGGCCCTCAGCCACGGAGTCCCTCCCCACCGCCGGTGACGTTCTCGCCGCTGTCCGGGAGACCGGCGTCGTGCGCGGCAGCCTGCGCCGCCGGGAACTCCACCCGCGCCACGAGGCCCTGCGGCTCCCCGGGGGCGAGGACGAGCCAGCCGCCATTCGCGTTCGCGAGTTGCTCGACGATGGACAGGCCGAGCCCGGTTCCCCGGGTCCCGGCCGACTTCGGGGAGCGCCAGAAGCGGGTCGTCGAGGCGGCGCGCTCGTCGGCGGTCAGGCCGGGGCCCTCGTCGGCGATCTCGATCACGACCCTGCCCGCTCGGAGGGAGACGCTGCAGTGCACGTGGGCGGGCTCGCCGTCGGCCGCGCCGTACTTGACCGCGTTCTCGAGCAGCTCCGAGACGATGTCCGTCAGGTCCGAGCGGTTCGCGCGGAACCTGAGCGGCCGCGCAGGGGGCTCGCAGAGGTCGATCCGGGCACCGGCCCGCTCCGCGGCGGGCGCAACACGCGCGACGGCGTCCGCAAGGACCGTCCACGCGTCGAGGAGACCGGTCCGCTCGCCGTGGCCGGCCGCGCTGCCGCCGGGCGCCAGGCCCTCCTGCACGCGGTGCTCCGCGGAGGCGAGGCGGAGGAGCCCGTCGAGGATCTCCTCGACGTGCTCGAGCTCCCGGGTCATGCCCGCCGCCGCCTCCTTCTGGGGGGCCGTCTCGAGGGCGATGGCGAGGAGGTCCGTCCGCAGGCGAAGCGCCCCGATCGGGTTCCGGAGCTGATGGGAGGCGTCGGCGATGAGCTGGCGTTGGGCCTCCATGCTCTCGCCCACGTGCTCCGCCATGGTCGAGAAGGCCCTCGAGAGCCGCTGCAGCTCGGGCGGACCGTCCTCGCGCAGGGGCGTGGCGCGGCCCGACTCCTCGAACGCGGCCACCGCGTCGGTGAGCCGGTGCACGGGCCGCAGCACCCACACCGTGAGCCGCTCCGCGCCGGCCACGAGCAGGGCGGCCACGGCCACGGCGCCGAGGACCACCAGGAGCCAGCGCTCCCGCAGCTTCTGCTGGGCGGCGCCCAGATCGACGTCGAGCGCCGCCTCCCCGAGGACCTGGTTCGCCGTCCCGAACGAGCGTGCGATCACCTGGGTCCGGGCGCCGAACGGCTGCACGGCCGCGAGGGACGTGGTGGTCAGGCCGAGGCGCGCCTGGGCGAGGGCGTCCCGCACGTCGGGCTGATCGGGGCTGAGGCCGCCGGAGGTCAGCACCGACTGCGGCGTCCGGACCACGATGCCCTCCCCGTAGAGGGCCGAGTACCGGTCCATGTCGCGCTGGAGCGGGACGGTGTCGCCGGTAGACGTCGCGTCGTTGGCGACCTGCGCGAACCGGTTGAGCGCGGCGACGCGGTTGATCTGCAGCTCCTGGGTGAGCTCGCGGCTCACGGAGGCGAGGATCGACGCGGACAGGGCCACCACGATGAACAGCGAGAACAGGCTCAGGATGCCCAGCACGCGCAGCCTCACGGCTGCTGCCCGCCGTGGGGCTCGGGCCGCGCCCCTGCCTCGACGCGGTACCCCACGCCGCGGACGTTGATGATGAACCCCGGCAGCTTGAGCTTGGACCGCAGCCCTGTCAGGTGCACGTCGAGGGAGCGCGAGCTCGCCACGAACGCGTCCCCCCAGAGCGCGTCGAGGATCTGCTCCCTGGTCACCACCGAGCCGGCATGGGCCGCGAGGAGTGCGAGCAGGTCGTACTCGGTCGCGGTGAGGTTGAGCTCGCGATCGCCGACGGCGGCAACGCGCCTGTCGAGGTCGATGCTCACCTCCCCGACGTGGAGCCTGCTGCGCTGTTCCGCGCCGCGGGTGGCGCCGGCGCGGATGGTCCGGCGTGCCACCGCCTCGATGCGGGCCAGGAGCTCCACGAGCTTCACGGGCTTGACGAGGTAGTCGTCCGCGCCGGAGCGCAGGCCGAGCACCACGCTGCGTTCGTCGTCGCGCGCCGTGAGGATGAGGATCGGGGCGAGTGTGACCTGGCGGAGCTTGCGGAGAACCTCGAGGCCGTCCATGTCCGGCAGGCCGAGGTCGAGGAGGATCGCGTCGTGCTCCCGGTGCTTCAGCAGCGCGTCGGCACCCCGGCTGACCCGCGTCGCCTCGAGCCCGGCCGAGCCGACGGCGGCGATGAGCGCGGAGGCCATCGCGTCGTCGTCCTCGACGATGAGCACCCGCATGGCAGTCTCCTCCCGGCGTCCACCGCCGTTCTCCACCGCCGAGAGTACCGCGTGGCGCCGAAGACTTAAGGAAGTGTTAGGAATCACCCGGGCGGCTTGGGCTGTGTCCGGCGTCACCCGTAGCGTCGAAGGCATGACCACCATGCAAACCACCTCGCCCGGGGGCGCCGCAGCGACGCGGCGTGCCATCGCGAACACTCTCAAGGGATCGGCCGGCAACCTCATCGAATGGTACGACCTCTACGTCTACGCGGCGTTCTCGGCATACTTCGCCACGTACTTCTTCAACGCCAAGGACCCCGTCCAGGCGCAGATCGACGCGTACCTGACGTTCGCGCTGACGTTCCTCATGCGGCCGGTGGGCTCGTGGTTCTTCGGCCGGTACGCGGACCGCCACGGCCGGCGAGCGGCGCTGACGCTGAGCGTGAGCCTCATGGGCGTGGGTTCGCTCATGGTCGCGGTCCTGCCCGGCGTGGCGCAGATCGGCGTGTGGTCCACCGTCCTCATGTACATCTCGCGCCTGCTCCAGGGCTTCTCGGTGGGCGGCGAGTACGGCACCTCGGCTACCTACATGTCGGAGGTCGCCACGGCCAAGCGGCGCGGCTTCTTCTCGAGCTTCCAGTACGTCACGCTCGTGGGCGGGCAGGTGCTCGCACTGGCGACCCTCGTGGTCCTGCAGTCCACCCTCGGTGAGGCGGCCCTGAAGTCGTGGGGCTGGCGCATCCCGTTCTTCATCGGCGCCGCGGCCGCTCTCCTGGTCCTGTGGCTGCGCCGCACCATGGACGAGAGCATTTCCAAGGAGCAGGTCGCCGCGGCGAAGACCCACGGCGCCGTCGCCGCGGGCGGCGGGGAGCCCGGTTCCCTCCGGCTCCTGTTTACCAAGCACTGGAAGCCGTTCGTGATCGTCGTGTTCCTGACCATGGGCGGAACGTGCGCTTTCTATCTGTACACGACCTACATCCTCAGCTTCATGAACAACGTCTCGGGCATCCCGAAGACGCAGACCTCGGTGATCAACTTCTGGGCGCTGCTGATCTTCATGCTCCTCCAGCCGGTGTTCGGCCTCCTGTCCGACAAGGTCGGCCGCAAGCCGCTGCTCGTCACGTTCGGCGTCCTCGGCGCGATCTTCACCTGGCCGATCATGTCCACCCTCGCCGGCGTCAAGGATCCGGGCGCCGCGTTCTGGCTCATGCTCGCCGGACTGGTCATCGTGGTGAACTACACGTCCATCAGCGCCCTCGTGAAGGCCGAGCTGTTCCCCTCCTCGGTGCGGGCCCTCGGCGTTGGCCTCGGGTACGCCGTGGCGAACTCGCTGTTCGGCGGCACGGTGCCGTTCATCGGCGAGTGGCTCTCCAGCGCCGGGCACAAGGACTGGCTGTTCACGTACGTGACGATCACGATCGTCCTCTCGCTGATCGTGTACATCTTCTTCCTGCCGAACAAGAAGCACACCCCGCTCGACCACGAGTTCGGCGCCGCCTACGGCGAGCTGCCCGTCGCGGTGGGTGCCGGCGTGGGTGCCGGGGTTGCGTCGGTCCGGGACTCCGAAGCGGACGACGACGGCCGCGAGCCTTCCCGGGTCGGCTGAGCCTTCGCCGCCGGTCGCCGCAGCGGGGCGGCGGCCGGCGGCGCCGATTCTGGGGGTCACCTTCCGGGGGTCACCTTCTGGGGGTCACCTTCTGGGGGTCATCTCCTGAGAGTCACATCCCGTGGGTCCCCATCCGGACAACCCACTGGACGTGACCCCCGGGACGTGACCTTCAGGAGCTGACCTTCAGGAGCTGACTCCCAGAGTCGGCCGGGGGGCAGCTCGCCGTGGGAGAATGCTGGCCGTGAATCCCCGCGCGCGCTACGCATCCATCGGCAGCCCCGTCTACGGCATCCTCCTGGCCCTCATGGCCGTGGTGGTGATCCTGAGCAATATCGGCGCGTCCAAGGGCGTCCAGTTCGGCCCCATCATCACCGACGGCGGGTTCTTCCTCTTCCCGCTCGCCTACGTGATGGGGGACGTGGTGAGCGAGGTGTACGGCTTCAAGGCCGCCCGGCGCGCGATCTTCACGACCTTCGCGCTCTCTGTCTTCGCCTCGGCGTGCTACTGGGTGATCATCGTCCTCCCGGGCTTCACCGACGACTACGGCGTCGCCAAGCAGGCCGCGATCGAGGAGGCGCTCGGCCCGGTTCCGCTGATCGTGCTCGGCTCGCTGCTCGCGTTCCTGGCCGGCCAGACCATCAACTCCTGGATCATGGTCCGCATGAAGGCCCGCTCGGGCGAGAAGTCCCTGTGGGCCCGGCTGATGGGGTCCTCCGGTGTGGGGGAGCTCGTGGACACGCTCATCTTCTGCGCGATCGCGTCGCCGGTCATCGGCATCACGGACTTCGGCTCGTACCTGAACTACGCGGTGGTGGGCTTCGTCTACAAGACCGGCGTCGAGTACGTCCTGGTCCCCGTGACGTCCCTCGTGATCCGGGCGATCAAGCGCGCTGAGCCGACCTATGCGGCCGCGGAGGCAGGAGAGTCCGTCGCAGCGTGATACGAACGAGGGCATGACACCGCACGCTGCCGGGACCGCCCGCGCCCGACCCGCCTGGCTGCTCCTCGTCGCGATCGCGCTCATCGCCGTGAACATGCGCGGCCCGTTCGTGGCCGTGGCGCCCCTCGCGAAGCCGCTCTCCGTGGACCTCGCCCTCACGCCCGGCGAGCTCGGCCTGCTGACGGGCATCCCGGTGCTGTGCTTCGCGCTGGCCTCGCCGCTCGCGTCCCTGACCGCGCGGCGGCTCGGCGCGGAGATGGCGGTGACGATCACGCTGCTCGGCGTGCTGGCCGGCGTCGTGATCCGCTCGGTGGACGGCACCGCGGTGGTGATGCTCGGAACGGTGCTGCTCGGCGTCGCGATCACCATCGTCAACATCGCCGTACCGCTCATCATCCGCCGGGACTTCACCAAGGGGCGCCAGGGCATGGCGATGGGCGTCTACACGGCCGCGCTCAACGTCGGCTCGTTTGTCACGTCGGTCGCGACGGCGCCGCTGGCCGAGGCGACCGGCTGGCGCGTCGCGCTCGCGGGCAGTGCCGTGTTCGCGGCGGTCGCGGCCGCGTTCTGGGCGGCCGCCGCGGGGGTGCGCGCGCTCAGGCCAGAGCCGGTCACGCCGGAGGCGCCGACGCACGACGGCGCCGGCTCGCCTCCGCGCCGGAGCCTCGCCGCTGTGACGGTCGCCCTCCTCATCGGGTTCGGCGGGCAGGCGTTCTCCTACTACGGCGTCACGGCCTGGCTGCCGAGCCTGCTCAGCGACGAGCTCGGCCTCTCCCCGTCCGCGGCCGGGGCTGGAGCGTCCCTCTTCCAGATCATCGCGATCCTCGGTGCCCTCGGCACGCCGATCCTCGCCCGGTACGCCGGGACCATGGCCGCCGTCATCGTCCTCGGCGTCCTGTGGATCTCGGTCCCCGTGGGACTCCTCGTGGCACCGGAGCTGTGGCCGCTGTGGTCCTCCCTCGGCGGAGCCGCGCAGGGCGGCGGCATCACGCTCATCTTCACGGAGATCAATGTGATCGCGCGGGACCAGGTCTCCGCCGGGCGCATGTCCGCGATCGTGCAGGGCGTTGGCTATGCGCTCGCGGCTGCGGCGCCCACCCTCCTCGGCTGGATCCATGCCGGGACCGGATCGTGGGACCCGCCGCTCGCCGTCGTGGTCGTCTCCGTGGTCGCGTTCCTCGTGGGCACGGGAGTGGCCGTGCGGATGGCTGTGCGCCACCACCGCTGAGGCGGGAGCCGTCTCCGGTGGGCGCACGACGACGGGTGCGCGCCCGCCGTCGTGCGCCCGCCGCGTCTGGGGGTCACGTTCTGGGGGTCACTGCCTCCCCCCGCATCTCGCATGTCCTGCCGATGCCCGCATCTCCTGCGTAAATACCGCAAGGAGATGCGGGTCTGGGCAGGACATGACTCGGCCGGCCGAGGGATGCAACCTCTGGACCGGGATGTGACCCCTCAACCGGGGTGGCGGGAGGTCAGCCGTAGTACAGGCCCAAGGTCTCTGCCTTGAACCCGTGGAACGTGCCATTCTCGATGGCGTGGCGGGCGTCGTCGACCATCCGGACCACGAAGCGCTCGTTGTGGATCGAGATGAGCGTGTGCGAGAGCATCTCGGAGGCCTTGTAGAGGTGCCGGATGTAGGCCCGCGAGTAGTTGGCGCACGTGTAGCAGTCGCAGCCGTCCTGGAGCGGGCCCCAGTCCCGCTTGTACTTCGCGCCGGAGAGGTTCAGCCGGCCCTCGGCCGTGTAGAACGCGGAATTGCGGGCCACCCGGGTGGGGGAGACGCAGTCGAACGTGTCGGCGCCGGCCTCGATGGCCACGAAGATGTCGTCTGGCTCGGAGATGCCGAGCAGGTGCCGCGGCTTGTCCTCCGGGAGCACCTCGGAGCACCAGCCCACGATCGTGCCGAGGTTCTCCTTCTCGAGTGCGCCACCGATCCCGAACCCGTCGAACGGCATCGCCCCCAGATCGCCGCACGCCTTGCGCCGCAGGTCCTCGTACTGCGCCCCCTGGATCACGCCGAACAGCGCCTGGTAGGGCTTGCCGGCGCGCTCGTCCGTGAGCCGGAAGTGCTCGTCGACGCAGCGCTGCGCCCACAGCCGTGTGCGCTCGAGCGCCTCCTCCTGGTAGCCGCGGGAGTTGTGCAGGGTGGTGAGCTCGTCGAACGCGAACATGATGTCGGCGCCGATCTGGTGCTGGACCTGCATCGAGATCTCTGGGGTGAACCGGTGCCTGTCCCCGTTGAGGTGGCTCTTGAACCACACGCCGTCGTCGTCGATGTGGGCGAGCCGCTCCTTGCCGGGGGCCACGGCGTCGTCGGCGCCGGCCTTTGACGGGGCGTCCGGGCCCTTCATGTCGATGACCTTCTTGAAGCCCGAGCCGAGGCTCATGACCTGGAACCCGCCCGAGTCCGTGAAGGTGGGCCCCGCCCAGTTCATGAACCTCCCGAGCCCGCCGGCCTCGTCGAGGATGTCGGCGCCCGGCTGGAGGTAGAGGTGGTAGGCGTTGGCGAGGACGGCCTGCGCCCCGAGGTCGCGGATCGCCTCCGGCAGGACGGCCTTGACCGTGGCCTTCGTGCCGACGGCGATGAAAGCAGGCGTCTGGATCGTCCCGTGCGGCGTCGTGATCGTCCCGGTGCGGCCCAGCGACGGCGCACCGTCAGGGTCGGTGAGCCGCGTGCCGACCTCGAACGAGAACTCGGACTGGCGCGGGTGCGCTGGAACGGACGACGGCGCGTGGGCGGCTTCGCGGGCGACGGGGACGGAATCTGGCACCCGTCCAGTCTGCCACCCGGCTGGGGGTGAGCAGACGCGCGACGGCGCGTGCCCGCCGCAGGCAGGAAAGCCAGCGGGCACGCGCCGTCGTGCGTTAAGGGTCAGTGCGCGGCGGCCGCCGGCTGCTCCTGGAACGCGGGTGCCACCTGCTCGATGAAGAGCTCGAGCGAGCGCTTCTTCTCCTCGTGGGTGAGGCTGTTGTCCGACCAGATGCTGAACTCGGTGACGCCGAGGGCCTCGTAGTGGCGCAGCCGCTCGATGATCTCCTCCGGGGTGCCGATCATCGCCGTCTTGTGCAGCGACTCGGGCTGGAACTCGGGCCGGTCCGCGAACTTCTCAGCCGGGCTGGGCTCGAGGAAGCCGTTCACGGGGGTCGTCTTGTTTCCGAACCAGGCATCGAACGTCCGGTAGTACTTCTGGATGCCTTCGGCCGGGCGGCGCCAGCCCTCGGGGTCGTCCGCTGAATGGACGTGCGTGTGGCGCAGGACCATGAGGTCGGGACGCTCCGCGCCGCCGGGGTTCTTGGCGGCGAACGCTGCCCCGTGCTTGGCAATCGCGCTGTTGAACTTGCCCACGAGGTCCTCGACCTCCTCGTCGCCCTTCATGAGCGGGGTGACCATGACGTTGCAGCCGTTCTCGACCGCGAACTCGTGCGAGGAGATGTCCCGCGCCGCGATCCACATTGGGGGAGTGGGCTTCTGCACGGGCTTCGGCACGCTCGTCGACGTAGGGAACTGCCAGATCTCGCCGTCGTGGGCGTAGTCGCCCTGCCAGAGCGCGCGCACGGCCGGCACGAGCTCGCGGAGGTGCTTGCCGCCGTCGACCGCCGACATGCCGCCCATGAGCCGGTCGAACTCGAACTGGTAGGCGCCGCGCGCGAGGCCTACCTCCATGCGGCCGTTGCTGATGACGTCCAGCAGCGCGGTCTCGCCGGCCGCCCGGAGCGGGTTCCAGAACGGCGCGATGATCGTGCCGGCCCCCAGCCGGATCTTCGACGTCCGGGCGGCGAGGTAGGCGAGCTGCGGGAGCGGGCTCGGGGAGATGGTGTACTCCATCGAGTGGTGCTCGCCGATCCATACGGTGCTGAAGCCGCCCGCCTCGGCGATGAGAGCGAGCTCCGTGAGGTTCTCGAAGCACTCCTGGTGCGAGACGGACTCGTCCCAGCGCTCCATGTGGACGAAGAGGGAGAAGCGCATGTTGTGACTCCTTTTTCTTACAGCTGCTGCGTTGTCTGCTGCTCCGCAGCAGTGTTGCGTTCGGTAATGGTCTGGTTGGCGCGGGACCAGTGCTCGTGCTCGATCTCGCGGACGATGACTGTGGTGTTCTCGGGCAGTGCCCCCACGGTGCGCTCGGCGGCCTGGTGAAGCGCGTCGATGAAGGCCCGCAGTTCCTCGGGGGCGCGCCCGCGGGCGATGGACACGTCGATGAGTGGCATGACGGTTTGCCTCTCAGCCGCGCATGACGAACGGGTCGGCGACAGGGCCCTCGTCGGTGTTGATCCAGACGCTCTTGAGCCGCGTGTACTCGTGCATCGACTCGAGGCCGTGCTCGATCCCGACCCCAGAGCTCTTGAAGCCCTGCCGCGGCGACATGGGGGACATCGCGCGGTAGGTGTTGACCCACACAGTGCCCGCGTCGAGCCTGCGGGCCATGCGGTGGGCGCGCGCGAGGTTCTGGGTCCACACACCGGCGGCGAGCCCGTAGTCGGTGTCGTTGGCCAGGCCCACGACCTCGTCCTCGGTGTCGAACGGCATGATCGCGGCGACGGGGCCGAAGATCTCCTCGCGCACCACGCGCATCGAGTTGTCGACGTTGGTCAGGACGGTGGGCGCGAAGAAGTAGCCGGCGAGGTCGACGTCGGGCCTGCCGCCGCCGGTGCGGACGGTGGCGCCCTCACTGACGCCGAGGCTGACGTACGAGCTAACCTTCTCCAGCTGGGCGCCGAACGCGAGCGGGCCGAGCTCTGTGGCGTCGACGAGGGGGTCGCCGATGATGATGGACGCGGCGCGCTCTGACACGCGCTCGACCAGCTCGTCGTACACGCTGCGGTGCGCGAAGACGCGGCTGCCGGCGATGCAGGTCTGGCCCGCGGCGGCGAAGATCCCCGCGACGACGCCCATCGAGGCGTTGGCGACGTCCGCGTCGCCGAACACGATGTTGGGGCTCTTGCCGCCGAGCTCGAGCGTGGAGCCGATGAAGCGCGACGCCGTCTCGGAGGCGATGCGGGCGCCGGTCTGGGTGGACCCGGTGAAGGAGATCTTGGCGAGGTCCCGGTGGCTCACGAGCGCCGCACCGGCCTCGTTGCCGAAGCCGGTGACCACGTTCACGACGCCGTCGGGGAACCCCGCTTGGGAGGCGAGCTCCGCGAAACGCAGGATGGTCCGCGAAGTGTACTCGCTCGGCTTGATGACGATCGTGTTGCCCGCCGCCAGCGCCGGAGCGAGCTTCGACGTCGTGAGCGTCAGCGGCGAGTTCCACGGCGTGATGGCGCCGACGACGCCGAGCGGCTCGCGCTGCGTGTAGTTCAGCATCGTGACCGAGCTTGTGGGGATCTGGCTGCCCTGGACCTTGTCCGCCAGGCCCGCGTAGTAGTACAGGTACTCGGGCAGCGTGGCGAGCTGGCCGCGCATTTCGCGCAGGAGCTTGCCGTTGTCCAGGGTCTCGAGCTCGGCGAGCTCCTCCGCGTGCTCGCCGACCAGGTCGCCGAGGCGCCGGAGCAGGTGCCCCCGCTTGGTCGCCGTCGTCTCGCGCCACTGGCGCGCTTCGAACGCACTGCGGGCCGATGCGACCGCGCGGCGGACGTCCTCCTCGGTGCCGCGTGCGGCCTCGTAGAGCACCTCGAGGGTCGCGGGGTTGGTGCTGGCGAAGTACTCGCCGCCCGCGGGCGCGGACCACGTGCCCCCGATGAAATGGTCGAGGCGAAGCGTCATGCGACTGCTCCTTCGGTGTCGTGGATGAATTCGTTGAGCGCCAGAACCAGGGCTTGAGGGTCCTGGACCGGCAGCATGTGCCGGGCGCCCGGGACGATGAGCGCCCGCGCCCCCGGAATGGCCTCGGCGAGGCGCCTGGTCATGTCCGGGGTGGACCCCGGGTCCAGCTCGCCCGTGAGGGCGAGTGTCGGTGCCCCCATGTGGCCGAGCTCGGGCGCGATGGCCGCGTCTCCACGCGCGAACACGCGGTAGGCGTGCAGGAAGGACTCGGGATCGTTGGCCTGAAGAACCCGCCGAGTGTCCTCGACGAGGGCCTCGGGCACCGTGGTCCCGGCGTACCAGCGCTCGATCGACGCCTCGGTGCTCGCCGCGAAGTCGGCTTCCGCCACGGCGAGCCGGTCCTCGACGGCACGGGACTCGGCCTCGGTGCGCCTGCAGACCGAGCTGACGCACGTGAGCGTCTCGACACGCTCGGGGTGGAATGCCGCGATGTGCTGGGCTACAAGGGCGCCGAGCGAGAACCCCACGAGGTGAGAGCGCTCGGGGAGCCGCGCCAGCACGCCGTCGGCCATTTCCGCGAGCGTCACCGGCTGCGTCAGCGGCGGCTGCCCGCCATGGCCGGGCAGGTCCAGCGCCACCGACTCGCGGCCGAGGGCCTCCCGCACCGGCGTCCACATCGACGAGTCGAGGCCCACGCCGTGCAGGAGGACAACGGGGATGGTGGACACGCCGGTCACCGTTCGGTGGACAGGGGCGCGAGGCGCTCCTGGGGCCGGCCCTGCGCCGAGGCTGCGAGGGCGATGAGGATCTCGCCCGGGTGCGGCGCGTCGGCGACCCTCACCTCGACGGTCTGGTGGTGCGAGCGGATGGTGGCATCGGTGATGTGCTTCATCGGAATGTCGAACACGGTCCCCGCGGCGGCGCGCTTCTCGACGGCAGGGAGGAGGGTTGTCGCCTGAGCGGCTCGGCGGTAGTGGTCGCCGAATTTGAGCGTGTGGATGAGGGCGGAACCGTGCTCGATCTCGCCGTCGATGCCTACGA
The DNA here is from genome assembly GCF_014656475.1 of Sinomonas cellulolyticus. Lineage (GTDB taxonomy): Bacteria > Actinomycetota > Actinomycetes > Actinomycetales > Micrococcaceae > Sinomonas > Sinomonas cellulolyticus. The sequence continues at coordinate 196,308 of NZ_BNCM01000002.1, read as the reverse complement.
TGGCCGCCTTTCCGTAGGCCTCGACCGGTGCTCCGAGCGCCTCGATGACCTTGGGTGCGAGGAGCGCGCCGAGGTCCGAGGCGGTCGCGTCGATGCCCTCGGTGAGGTCCTCGACGAAGCCCTGACCGGCCCACGGGTTGTCGACCACCGCGATGGCAACGGCAACGCGCGCCGCGGGGGAGACCGGGCGGCCGCCCTCGCTCAGGATCTCTTCGGACAGGGTGACGATCTTACGGACGTTCATGGCAGGATTCCCTCCAGGATTTCGGCGGTCACGGGTCGGTCGGTGGTTCGGTCACCGATGCGGGGATGGGGGCGAGGACCTGTGGATGCCGCGGCGATCACCACGATCTCGTCGGGGTGGGGCGCATCGTTCAGGTTCAGCGTGATGGTCTGGTAGTGGCTTCGCGTCGCGGCCGCGGTCTTGTGCCACATGGGGACGGCAATGGACGTTCCAGGTTCCGACCGATCATCCGAGAAGCAGAGGATCGAGGAGCCGTCCAGGAATTCGCGGACCAGGTTCCCGAAGAAGGGCGTGTGGACGAGGGCGGCTGCGTGCTCAGTCTCGCCGGAGAGCCCGACGACGGCGGACTTGCCGAACGCTTCGATCTCGTCGCTGCCGCCCAGCACCGCATTGAGCCGGTCCGTCAGGACCTTGGCGAGGACGGGGGCAATCCGTTCCGTTTCCGGGGCCAGATCGGTGGAAACGTCCGAGCCGGCCCAGGGATTGCGGATGACGGCCGCGGCTGCGGCTTGGGTGACGCTCGTGGGGACGATGCCGGGGCCGTCGCGGAGGATCTCCTCCTGCTGGACGACGATCCGGCGGACGCCCACGGCGCGGGCGGCCTCTTCCAGCGATGCGGCGGGGCCGCGGCCGGTGAGGGTGGTGAGAGTGCCCATGAGGCATCTCCTTTCTGTGGATCTGGGGAGGAGCCTCAGCCCTGCGTGGGCTCCTGGACTTCTTCCTCACGGGCAGCGGCGAGGCTGGAAGCGTTGACGTGGCCCCGCATGGCGAGCTCGGCGCCGATCGGGTCCTTGTCGAGGATGGCGTCCAGCACCGCGCGGTGCTCGGCGATGGACGCGCGCATCCGCGCGGGCCGCTCGACGGTCTTGAGCACGATCCGGTGGTACGCGAGCTGGTTCATGAGCCGCCCGTAGTGCTCCACTAGCTTCGAGTTGTCGGAGCCCGTCATGAGCGTCCAGTGGAAGTCATGCACGAGATCTGCGTAGGCACGGCTGTCGCCGTTCCGTTCCGCCCGCTCGGAGGCCTCGATGTTCCTCGTCAGCTCTGCAAGCTCGGGAACCGGGCCTCGCTTTGCCAGCAGGTTGGCCGCCAGGCCCTCGAGGCTCTCCTTGAGCTGGAAGAGCTCGACGATCTCGCGGCGCGTGGGGATCCGGACGAAGGTGCCGACCTTGGGCCGTATCTCCACGAGCCCCTCGTTCTCGAGCTGCTTGAGCGACTCCCGGATCGGGGTCCTGCTCACCTCGAACTGCTGGGCAAGGAACATCTCCGGCAGCGGGGCCCCGGGCGGGTACTCCCCGCTCAGGACGAGCTTGCGGAGCTTGTCCAACAGTGGCAGCTCTTCTTTGGGGGCTCGGTCCTCGGGACGAAGCTGGGCGATCTCTTGCATGCATCAAACCTAGGTTGCATACAAGGTTGCCGTCAAGACTGGCAGCAATATCCCCGTAAATACGGGATATTGCTTGATGGGTGTTGACGTGTATCACAGTGCACCGTACGGTATTGGCATGCAACAGACGATCAATGACAGCGTCACCGCAGCATGGACCGCCGCGTGGGACGAGGGTGACGTCGATGCCTTCGACGCGATAGTCACCGACGACTACCGGCGCGAGAGCACGGGGACGCGTAAGGCCACGGGCCTGGCTGAGCTCAAGCAGGAGATCCTGGACGTCCGTGCAGCGTTCCCCGATCTTGAGACCCGCATCGACAAGGTCATCGCGAGTGGCGACGACGTGGCGGTCTTCTGGACGTCCACGGGCACGTTCTCGAACCCGCTCCGCGGTGTGCCGCCGACCGGCCGCCGCGTGGTCACCCACGGCTCGAACGCCCTGACGCTTCGCGACGGCCGCATCGCCTCCGAACGCGTCACCTGGGACGCGGGAGAGCTCCTCGCCCACCTCGGCGTCCCGTCCCTCGGCTCCGCGTTCGAGGAGATTCCCGACGTCGTCGTGGACGAGCTCACGGGCAGCCCCACCCTGGACGTCATGAAGGGCTTCAACCGGCAGTTCATCACCGGTGTCACCGTTGTGACAACCATCGACGAGACAGGCACCCCTCGGGGTCTCGCAGCGAACTCGTTCGCCTCGATCTCCCTCGACCCGCCGCTCGTGCTGGTGTGCGTGCAGAAGACGTCGTCGACCTATTCGGCGCTTTTCGGATCGAGCCATCTGGGCATCAACGTCCTCAGCAACACCCAGCTCGGCACGGTGCGGACCTTTGCCTCCAAGGCCTCGGACAAGTTCGCGGACCTCGAGTGGCACGCGGGGCCCAACGGGTCGCCACTCATCGACGGATCAGGCGCCTCCCTCGAGGCCGAGATTAAGGAGCGCTTCCAGGCAAAGACCCACACGATCTTCGTCGGGCGTGTACGCCACGCCGAGGTTGCCGACGCCGAGCCCATGGTCTACAAGGCCGGCCACTTCTTCGACGGCGCCAAGCTCGTCGAACTCTAAAGAGCCGGGGCGGCCGGCACCGTCGCAAGGGAACAGGCCGCCCCAGCCGTAATTGCTTCTCTCGAAAGCAGCGCACCGAGGTGCGCCTACCACACTAGGACAGACATGAGCTCTGAGACCATGCGTGCAGTCAGCGAAGACAGCATCGCCGAAGACCGCGGCTACCGCGACAGCCTCACCAAGATCGAACCGTACGGCGTCGAACACATCCCCGACGTCGAGCGACACGGAAAGCCCCGGTCCCAGTTCTTCCTCTGGTTCGCGGCTGGCATGAACTTTCCCATCGTCGTCCTCGGCTTCAGCGCGACGTACTTCGGCCTCCCGTTCTGGGCCGCCGTGCTCGCAATCTTCCTCGCGGGCGTCATCTCCTCGGCCGGCATGGGCTACCTCTCGGCCATGGGCGTGCGCCTGGGCGTTCCGCAGCAGATGCAGGGCCGCGGCCCGCTAGGGTTCATCGGCAACCTCTTCCCCGTCGCGTACGTCAACGTCTTCGCAGGCATCGGCTGGGCCGCGGTGACCGTGATCCTTGGCGGCAAGGCCATCGCACTGCTGACCGACATCCCGTTCTGGGTCTCCTCCCTGATCCTCATGGGCATCCAGCTCGCCGTCGCCGTCATCGGGTACAACCTGATCCACTTCCTTCAGCGGATCCTCTCCTTCGTCCTCGTCATCGGCTTCGTCTTCATCACCGTCGTGGCCGCAGCCAACGGCCACATCGTCAACGAGGTCAACACCGCCGCCGAGGGCTTCAACGGTGTGGGCGGCTGGATCGTCTTCTTCGGCTGGTTCTTCTCGTTCATCGTCGCCTGGATGCCGTTCGCGTCCGACTACTCCCGCTACCTCCCCAACACCCCCGGGAACCGCAGGGGCGCGGGCTGGGCCACCATGCTCGGCAACTCCGTCACCATGATCTGGATGGGCGTGCTCGGCACGGTCCTCGGCTCAGCCGCGACCGCCACGGACAGCATCGGCGCCCTCAAGGAGATCATGGGCCCCTGGGCCCCGATCGGCCTCGGCATCGTGGCACTGTCCTCGTTCACCCAGAACTTCCTCAACGTCTACGGCGGCGCGATCTCCATCCAGACCATGGGCATCCCGGTCAAGCGCCACATTGGCGTCGTGATCATCTGCGTCGCCTCCTACATCGTGGCGCTGTGGGGCCAGGAGGGCTTCAACGAGGGCTTCACCGCGTTCCTGAACCTCACGGCCTACTGCATCGCGCCGTACGTGGCCGTTCTGGTCTGCGACTACCTGTTCGGCGGTCGCCGCACCGAACGGGGCCTCCGCGAGCTCTTCGACAAGACCCGCAAGTTCGAGTGGGGATTCGTCGCCTGGGCCGCCGGCGTGCTCCTCTCCTCACCCTTCTGGATGTCCGCGATCTACACCGGCCCCATCGCCAAGGCCCTGCCCCAGCTGGGCGATCTCTCCTACTACGTCGGCGCCCTCGTCGCGGTCATCGTGTACTTTGCGACCTACCGGCTCCGCAGGCTCTCCGGCCGCGACCAGCTCGATCGCGACCCGGCGGCGCAGACCCTGTGAACCAAGGAGCCCTCGTGAACGCCCGACTCGTGGTGATCGACATGCAACGGATCTTCCGTGACGAGACTGTCTGGAACGTGCCGCGGTTCGACGAAGCCGCCGAGGCCATCGCGTCGCTCGAACAATCCCTGGCGCGCCCCGGCATCTACACCCGGTTTGTCCGCGGGGCCGGAGAGGAGGGCGCCTGGTCGGCCTACTATGACCGGTGGCCGGAAACGCGCCTCCCGGCCGAGGCGCCGGAGTGGGACTTCGTCGAGGAGCCGCCGAGCGGATCCAGCGTGATGGACGCGCCGACGTTCAGCAAGTGGGGGCCTGAGCTGGCGGCGGAGATCCCGGTCGGGGAGAGGATGGTCCTCGCCGGCGTTGCCACCGACTGCTGCGTCCTCTCGACGGCGCTCGGCGCCGTGGACGCCGGCCGCTACGTGACAGTTGTCCGGGAGGCCTGCGCCGGGGCGACCGACGAGGCGCACGATCAGGCGCTGGCTCTGCTCCAGATGCTCTCGCCCATGTGCGAGGTCGTCTCCCTCGCGGACGTCGTCGGCTGACGGTCCCACGACGCACGACGGCGCGTGCCCGCCTGAGCTGGGCACGCGCCGTCGTGCGTCGGATCAGGCCGTTGACGGGCTCACTTCAGCGACATCACCGGGCTCCCCGCCCACCAGCCCGGTGCCCGAGCGCGTGCACGTGCCGCCCTTCGGGGCGCCGCCGTTGTACGCCTGGCGAAGGCACGAGCGCAGGGCGAGCTGGCCCCAGTAGTTCGGGTGCAGGGACTCCTGGATGTAGTAGTCCGAAGTCGCGGTGCTCGCCGTGCGGATCTGGTTGACCCACTCGGTCGAGTCCACGGCGCCGGGCTGCGTCCACGAGGTGAGGCCCTTCTCCTCGAGCAGGCCCACGGTGTTCTCGCACAGCCGGCGCCCGGTGAAGGCGGAGGCGAGGTCAACCGTCTTGACGTTCGCGAGGCCGCTCTGGGCAACGGCGTTGGCCACGGCGTTGAACGGTGCTGCAACAGGTACTCCTTCGTACAGTGCTGGCCGCTGCGCTGGCCATGTGACGGCCCCCACGACGAGCCCAAAGTTACCAGCGGGTAGCACTCTGCGGAAGGTCCCTCTCGCCTCGGTGTCCAGCACCTTCTGTAGGTCCGCTGTGCCGCCGCATAATGTCCACACAGGATCGGCTCCTAGGGTGGTGCGCACGGCGGAAGAAGCGCCCTTCGAAGGCCCAAGAGATCAGGAGCATCCGTGAGGCACACGGCGGGAGCACGGCGCCTCGAGGGCGGGCCCGGCGCGCGTCTGCGGCGCCTTCTCGGGCGCTCCCCCCGCGCCCGACGCCGGCGGCTCGGCGCTGCGGCGGTCGTCGCCGCGCTGCTCGTGGGCGGGTCGGTCGCGACCGTCGGAAGGCTCGCCGAGCCGGACCGCGCATCGGCCGCGGCCAAGCACTCCGCGAAGGCGCCCCCCACTCCGCCGCCCTCCGCGGTCGGCGTCCCCCCGTCCCAGAAGGCGACCCCAGCCCCTCCCGCCGCGACCACGCAGGCCAGCCCGGCGCCGTCGTCCGCGCAGCCCGCGTGGCAGGGCATGCCGCAGGACATCACCGGAATCATCAACGGCTTCCTCGCCAGCCAGGGTGCGGCCGGCGTCGCCGTGGCGGTCTCGACAGGCAACGGGGGCACCACCCAGGACCGGTACCTCGCCACCGCGGGGCAGGCGGCCGCGGACACGCCGTGGTCCACCGACACCCGCTCGGCGTACCGCAGCATCACCAAGAGCTTCGTCGGCACGGTGGTGCTGCAGCTCGTCGGCGAAGGCAAGCTCGGCCTCGACGACCCGATCGCGAAGTACGTGCCCGGCGTCGCCGACCTGCAGTTCGACGGCGGCGCCATGGGCAACCAGATCACCGTCCGCGAGGCGCTCGAGATGCGTACCGGCATCCCCGAATTCTCCGGCACCGCCGACTTCTCGACCCAGCTCGACACCGACTACACGGGAGCCTTCACCGACGATCAGCTCCTCGGCTACGCGTTCACCCAGCAGCTCGACTTCGCCCCCGGCAGCGCGTACGAGTACAGCAACACGAACTCGGTCCTCCTGGGCAAGGTCATCCAGGCCGTCACGGGCCAGGCCTGGGACGCCGAGGTCCAGTCCCGGATCCTCGGCCCGCTCGGACTCACGTCCGTCGCATACTCGGGAGCGCAGCCTCCGGCGGGCCCCGTCGCAACCCCGTACCAGGCCGACGACTCCGGCCTCGAGAGCCTCGCACAGGTCAGCCCCTCCCTGTACGGCGCCTCGGGCGGCCTCTTCGGCGACATTGGGGACCTCCTCACGTGGGGCCGCGCGCTGGGCTCGGGCTCGCTCGTCAGCCCCGCCCTCCAGCAGGCCCGCCTCACCGGGGCCTCCGACCCGCAGGCCGATGACCCCGGCAGCCCGGACTACGACGCGTACGGGCTCGCCGCCGGGAGCCTCGACGGCTGGTGGGGTCACACCGGCACCGGGCTCGGCTACGAGTCGCTGACCATGTACAACCCCGAGACGGGGATGACTATCGCGATCCTCATCAACACTCAGCTGCCCAACCCGAACGGGCCGGCGATCCTGTTCAGGCAGCTCGAGCCGAGCCTCGCGAATTTCGGCTGACGGCCTCTTCACGTTCGGCATGACCTGCGGTACAAATACGCCGGGGGACATGTACGACGTCCGGCGTTCCCGTATCCGGGAGGACCCCGCCGGGCGAGGCCAGAGGAGGTCTCGTTGTCCGATTCCACCCTGCCGACCCGCGACACACCCACGCGTGGTCCGGCCAAACCCCTTCCGTATGTCGTGGCCGGCATCCTGCTCGCGGTGGCCATCGTGCTCCCGCTCATGCCGCAGCTCTACTCCTTCGACCAGCCGCGCTGGGGCGGCATGCCGTTCTTCTACTGGTACCAGCTCGTCTGGGTCCCCATCTCGGCGGCGCTGAGCGGGGTCGCGTACTGGCTGGTCACGGGTGAGGACCGACGACGGCGCGCGGCCGTGCGCGGCGCCCGGCCCGCCGGCGGCGGTGGTGCTGGCAGCAGCCCGGGCGCGGGTGCGCCGGGCGGCGGAGGCCGGCACGCGGCGTCGTCCGATGATACTGAAACGCCCGGCGAGGCCGAGGGAGGCGAGGCGCGGTGAGCAACCGTCCGATCGACTGGGTCGCGCTCATCATCGTGATCCTGCTGTTCCTCATCGTGGCCGTCATGGGGTTCATGGCCGCGCGCTGGCGCCGCTCGAAAGAGGAGACCGGCCTTCACAGCCTCGATGAATGGGGCCTGGGCGGCCGCGGGTTCGGCACATGGATCACGTGGTTCCTGCTCGGCGGTGACCTCTACACGGCCTACACCTTCGTGGCCGTCCCCGCCGCCATGTGGGCCACCGGCGCGGTGAGCGGCTTCTTCGCCGTGCCCTACACGATCGTGCTCTACCCGATCATCTTCATCATCATGAGCCGGCTCTGGTCCGTCTCCCACCGGCACGGCTACGTCACGAGCGCCGACTTCGTGGGGGGCCGCTACGGGAGCCGGTGGCTGTCCCTCGCCGTTGCGATCACGGGCATCGTCGCGACCATGCCGTACATCGCCCTGCAGCTGGTGGGCATCAAGGCCGTCCTGACGGTGCTGGGCCTCGGCAGCCCGGACAACGCGTTCCTCACCGACCTGCCGCTCATCATCGCCTTCGTGGTCCTGGCGGCATACACGTACACGTCCGGCCTGCGGGCTCCGGCCATGATCGCCGTCGTGAAGGACCTGCTGATCTACCTCGCGGTGATCGTGGCCGTGATCTACCTGCCGATCAAGTTCGGCGGCTGGGACACCATCTTCGGTGCCGCACAGACCAAGCTGGCCACCCCGAGCCCGGCCACGGGCAAGCCGGCGGGCGTCTTCATCCCCACCGAGGGCAGCTACTCGGCATACTGGTCGCTCGCCCTGGGCTCCGCCATGGCACTGTTCATGTACCCGCACTCGGTCACCGGCGTGCTCGCGTCCAAGGCGCGCAACACGATCCGCCGCAACGCCGCGATCCTGCCGCTGTACTCCCTCATGCTCGGGTTCCTCGCGCTCCTGGGGTTCGTGGCGATCAAGGCGGGCACCAAACCCATCGACCTCGATGGGAAGGCCAACCCGCAGCTCGTGGTGCCGCAGCTGTTCCTCGACCACTTCCCCTCGTGGTTTGCCGGGATCGCCCTCGCGGCCATCGCCATCGGCGCCCTCGTCCCCGCCGCGATCATGTCCATCGCCGCCGCCAACCTGTTCACCCGCAATGTCTACCGGGACTTCTTCCGGCCCAACGCGGATCCGAAGACCGAGGCGAACGTCTCCAAGATCGTCTCGCTCGTGGTCAAGGTCGGTGCACTCGTGTTCGTCATCGCGATGGACCAGTCGGCGGCGATCAACATGCAGCTGCTCGGCGGCATCTGGATCCTGCAGACGTTCCCGGCCGTCGTCGCGGGCCTGTACACGCGGTGGTTCGACCGGTGGGCGCTGCTCATCGGCTGGGCTGTGGGCATCATCTTCGGCACCGTCTCGGCGTACAACGTGGTCAATCCGGCCACGGGGGCGCATTTCGGCGGGTCCGTCGCCGCGATCCCCGGGACCACCTTCAGCGTGTACATCGCGGTCTCGGCCTTCGTGCTGAACCTTGTGGTGGCCGCGGTGCTCACGCTAGTGTTCCGGGCCCTCAAGGTCCCGCAGGGGATCGACTCCACCCGGCACTCTGACTACGGGGCAGACGAGACCGATCCGAAGGTCAAGCAGATCGAGGCCACCGCGGGGCCGACCTCCCCGGTCGCGTAGTCCCGCCTCTCGCGGTCCCGGGGTCACGTCCCTGCAGGGAGGTGACCCCGGGCGCGGAGGTGACCCCGGAACGAGGAGGTGACCCCGGGCGCGGAGGTGACCCCGGAACGAGGAGGTGACCCCGGGCGCGGAGGGCGTCAGCCGCGGACGGCGTCCAGCTCCACGTCGATGCGGCGGTCCAGCTCGTCGGCAGGGAAGGCCCTCGAGCCGCCGTGGGCCCGCAGGTGCAGGAGGCTGCCGAGCCGCAGCATGCGCCAGGCACGCTCCTCGGCGTGGTCCTTCGCGCCAGCGGCGCGGGCAACCTCCTTGTCGTACAAATTGGGCTGGTTGAGGACCCGCTCGCGCACGCGCTCGGCCATCTTGGCGCGGAATGGGTCAGTTTCAACCGTGTCAGGGGCTCGCAGGAGCTGGCTGTACACGGCTGCCCGGTCCTCGTCCCCGCTCTCGCGGGCCAAGTGGGCGGCCAGGGCCAGGGCGGACTCGATGGAGGACCAGCGGGCGGGGTTGCCGTCGTAGGGCAGGACGGTGAGCAGGTCCGCCACCTGGAGCGCTGCGGCGGGATCCGCCTGGCCCACGTAGAGCTCATAGGCGAGGTCGCGGAGGTCCTTCAGGCATGCGCCGGACTTGACGTTGATGCCGCGTTCGAGCCGCCGGGCGAGTTCATTGACCGCATGGCGCCCAGGGTGTTCGGAGTCGATGCGAGCCATGAGCTCCTCGGGCTCCTCCGACGGAACCGGGATGCGGGCCACCAGATCGGGCCGGGCGCCGAGCGGGCCTGCCGGCGCCGCGCCCGGGACCACGACGACGTCCCCGGTGTCGAGGGTGATCTGCGCAGGGCCTCGGAGCGGCGCAGGCGGCGTGGAGGGCTCAAGGCCCGGCCGTGCGGCGGAGGGTGCCGCCTCTGGATCGGCTTCGGCTGGCGCGGCGTCAGCCGTGGGGGATCCGGCGTCGGGCTCAGGGGCCGCCGCCCCCGCAGCCGGCGAGGGGACCGGGCCCGAGAACAGCAGGTCCGCGGGCCGCGCGGCCTTGCCCCGGCTGACCTTCACGCGGGTGCCGTGCGCCACCCTCAGGTTGATGTGGTTGTCCATGACGGCGAAGTACAGCGCCGGGTTCCCGTAGTCGTCCAGCACCGTGTCGATCTCGAGGATCTCCGCCGTCTCAGCGTCCTCCGGACCAGTGCCGTCGCCGGCGGCTGTGCGGGCGGCCGGCCCGTTGGCACCGGCCGCGTCGCCCTCGGGCTCAGGCAGGAGCAACCGCAGGCCGGGCTTTAGCTCGTGGGCGTCGATCTCGTGGAACTCCGCGGTTCCTGGCCGCTCGTGCGGCCCCGAGCTGTGCTGCATCTGGGTCCTCCGTGATGGCTGTCGGTCCGGTTCCACCTTATAAACAATTGGTAACGGCCACACCGAGGCGCGCTGGGCTAGGGTGCGATCCCCGCGAACGCGAGGGCCTGCCTCACCAGCTCGCCGCGACCGCCCACGAACTCCATCTGCACCGGGCCGCTGAGCACCTCGGCCGGGGACATCCAGGTCAGCTCGAGGGCGTCCTGGCGCGGCTGGCACTCGCCGGTCACGGGGATGACGTACGCGAGGGAGACGGCGTGCTGGCGCTCGTCCGTGAATCCGGTCTGGGACGGGGAGGGGAAGTACTCGACCACCGTGAACGGCACCGGGCTCACGGGCAGCTGCGGCAGGGCGAGGGGGCCGAGGTCCTTCTCGAGGTGGCGCAGGAGGGCGGCGCGGATGGTCTCCTTGTACAGCACCCGGCCGGAGACCAGGGAGCGCATCATGTTGCCCTCATCGTCGGCCTGGAGCAGGAGGCCCACCTCGTTGACGTAGCCGAGCGGGTCCAGCCGCACGGGAAGCGCCTCGACGTACAGCATGGGCAGCCGGTTCCGCGCCTCGTAGAGGTCCTCGGGGGAGAGCCAGCCGGGATACGGGTCGGGGGTGCGAACTGCCATGCCTACTGTTCTACCGCATCGATGCCGGGACGTGGCCCTTGGAGACGAGCACCATGACGTCGCTCCCGTCCGGCAGCGGCACGGTGACGTGCACGACGCCGTCCGCTCGCCCGGGCGCCTCGGCCGCCTCCCGCACCGCGTCTCCTGCGCCGCCGTGGTCCGCGCCGTCGTGCTCCACGGTCCAGCCGGCCAGGGCCAGCCGGGCCTCGAGTTCCCCGAGCGGACCCGCGTACTCGAAGGCGAGTGCAGCGGAGGCCATGGGTGCGGGCACTGCGGCCAGGACGCCGCCGTTCTTGGCCGTGAACTCACGCGAGCCCTCCGGCCCCAGGGTGTCGGCCCGGCGTCGTGCGCCGATCGCGGCGAGCGTTGCCGCGGCGCCACCGGGATCGGGGGTACGCCACTCGAGCCGCACCGCCAGATCAGGGTCCGCGTCGACATACTGGCCCGTGTGCCCGGTGGGTTCGGCGTAGAACGAGAAGCCATCCGGGCCCGTGACGAGCACCCGCGCGCCGGCCGGGCTCTCGACGAGGGCTGCGCTGCCGCCGTCGTCCGCGGTCCGGCGCGCGAACTCCGCCGGGTCGCGGATCTCCACGCCGAACACCACGGTGCCGTCACGCTCCGAGCCGGGGTCCGCCGTGCGCAGGCGCACCCGCCCGCTGCGCGAGTCCAGGACGGCCCAGCCCTGGCCCTCCTCGGCGGGGACGAGCCCGAGGTCGAGCAGGAGCCGCCGGAGCTCGGGCAGCGCGGACGTGAAACGGGTGGGGAGGACACGGAGCATGGCTCCATGGTTGCGCGGAGCGGCCTCGGCGCGGAAGCCTTGGGGCCATGGCCGTGGAACTGCCCGAGCTCTTGGTCCCCGATGCCCCCGCGTGGCGCGAGTGGCTCACCGCTCATCATGCCGAGAGCCCGGGCGTGTGGCTCGTGCTCCACAAGAAGGGCGGCAGCGTCACCGGGCTGCAGTACGAGCCTGCGGTGCTCGAGGCACTGTGCTTCGGCTGGATCGACGGCCAGCTGCGGACCCGCGATGCGGAGAGCTCGGCGGTCCGCTTCACGCCTCGGAGGCGGGGGAGCCTGTGGTCCAAGGCGAACGTGGAACGGGTGGCGCGGCTCGAGGCCGAGGGGCGCATGACGGACGCCGGGCGCTCCGCCGTCGAGGCCGCCAAGGCGGACGGGCGGTGGGAACGCGCCTACGGAGGAGCCGCCACCGCCGAGGTGCCCGAGGACCTCGCCGCCGCCATCGCGGCGGTGCCGGAGGCGCAGGCGATGTTCGAGGTCCTGACCTCCACCAACCGGTTCGCGCTCATCTACCGGACCACCTCGGTGAAGCGGCCCGAGACGCGGGCGCGCAAGATCGGCGAGTACGTGGCCATGCTTGCCCGGCACGAGACGATCTACCCGCAGAAGAAGCGCCCCTGACGGCTGCGGTGGGCGCGGACTGGCACCGGGTGCAGGTCAGGGAGCGAGGGCCTGGGCCACCACGACCGCCGACGCTGCGCTCCATGCCTGCGGATGGCAGGCCGCGGGATAGGCGAGGGCCCGGTCGGACGAGTCGGTGCCAACGCCCGAGAAAAGCTCCGGCAGTGACCCGCCGAACGACTCCGAGGCACGCAGCAGGCCGCGCGCCACCTTCGCCGCCTCGGGGTTGAAGCCCTCCGCCCGCATGCCGCGGATCGCGATGGCGGTGTCGTGCGCCCAGACGGAGCCGCAGTGGTAGCTCAGCGGCCAGTAGCCGGCGGCGGCCGTGGTGAGGGTCCGGATCCCGTACCCGCTGAACAGTTCGGGCTCGAGCAGCCGGTCCACCACGAGCTGTGCCTCCTCCGCGTCGAGCAGTCCGGTGCCGAGGAGATGGCCCATGTTCGAGCCGGGGGCATCGAGGGGAGTGCCGCCGCCGTCGAGCGCCATCGCCGGGAACGGGCCCACGGCGTCGTCCACCCAGAAGGACTCCCGGAAGCGGGCCCTGAGCGCCGAGGCGAACTCCCGCAGCTCCGCCGCCGCGGTGCGCAGGCCCGACCCACCGCCGCCGGGGAGCTCGTCGAACAGGTCCGCGGCAGCGACCGCGGCCTGGTGCGCATACCCCTGCACCTCGGCGAGTGCGATCGGCCCCTGCGCGTGGCGGCCGTCCATGAACTGCATCGCGTCTGCCGAGTCCTTCCAGCCCTGGTTGCTCAGGCCGTGACCGGACTCGTCGCGGTAGGCGAGGAAGCCGCCCGGGCCCGTGGCCGAGGCGAGCAGCCAGTCGGCTGCGCGCCTCGCGGCCGGCACGAGCGCGCGGACGGCCTCCGGCGCCCTGCCCGTGGCCCACAGCTCTCCGAGGAGGCAGAGCCACAGCGCGGTTGCGTCGACCGTGCCGTAGTACACGGGCGGCAGGCGGAGCTGGTCGCCGCCGGGCCCGTGCGAGACCACAAGTTCCCGTGCGCGGATCTCGTGCGGGATCTTCCCCGGCTCCTCCGCGGACTCCACGTCCCGCTCTGACCCCTGGTAGGCCGCGAGCGCCCGCAGTGTGCCGGCCCCGAGCGCGGAATCGCGGGGCAGCAGGAGCCGCGCGGCCCACAGCGAGTCGCGTCCGAACAGCGTGAAGTACCATGGCGCACCCGCGGCCAGGAACGGTGCGTCCGGCTCGCGGGTCGTGGCGAGCCGCAGCCCCGCGAGCTGGCGCAGCGAGGCGGCCTCGAGCCGGGCGGCGGGACCTGTTCCGGCTGTCTCGGCGCCGTCCGCGGGAGGGGCGGCGCGCACGACGGCGCCGGCATCCTCGAGCGCGACGCTCCACTCCGCGGCGTACGGCACTCCGCGGCGCACCGTGGCCGACCAGACGAGGGACGGGTGCCCGGACGGGAAGCCGTCCGTGTCGTCCGATTCCACGTCGATCGCCGTCGCGACGCGTGCGCCGGGGGTCTCCGGGGTGACCACCGCGCTCTTGCCGTCCGCCGCCCAGACGAGCCGCCCGGCGTCGTGCGAGGGCTCCACCGGCACCGCGGTGCCCCCGACCCTCACCGCTGCCATGGGCGCGAAGTCCGCGCCGAGGTGCACCGCGAGGGTGCAGTCGAGGTCCGGGAGGGCCGTGGAGAGCTCGATCCGGTGCCGCACCGCGCCGGGCATGACGGTCCAGGTCTGCACCACCCGGACCGCGGGGTCCAGCGTGGGCCCCGGGATGTTGCGGGCGAGGCCCTCCACGGTGAGCACGCCCCCTGCGGAGGACACTCCCACCGGCTGCGGCTCGGCGCCGTCCACCGTCACCTGCACGCGGTGCAGGAAGCGCGTGTCGGCATGGAAGACGCCGGTGAGGCCGGCGGGTTCGGGTGTGAGCCGGCCGTCGGGCCCCAGCCACACCTGGGAGGGTGCGGCCACTGCGACGTGCTGGCGGTGCAGGGACGGCTGCAGGAGCTCGCTCATGCCGCCACGCTACCGCCGGTGCGGCCGCACCGGAACGGTCCGCCGAGCCGAGCGGCCACGCCACGCCCGCGTGATTCCCAGCTGCCGCCGAGCTTCCTCCCGGCACGCTCCAACGTCTCCGCGCGAGACTCGAAGGATGCTCCATGTCCGTCCATCCTCGAGGCGCGCCGCGGCCGTCGCCCTCGGAGCGGCGGGCATCCTGGTGTTCGGGTGGCTGCTCGAATCCGTGGCGGGTGACTGGGGCCTCGCCGACCTCGACTGGCCGATCCTCGACTGGCTCGCCTCCCACCGCTCGGGGTCGCTGACCGCCGTCGCGGTGGCACTCCGCACGGGGTCGGGTCCGCTCATCGCACTGGGAATCGCGGCGGTCGCGGGCCTCGCATGGGGCGTGTCCCGGCGAGAGCTCATGCGGCCGCTGCTCCTGGTCGGCGCGGTCCTCGCCGATGTGCTCCTCGTGGCCGGTGTCCGCCTCTGGGTGGACCGCGCCCGGCCGCCGGTGTGGTTCGAGGCAATGGGCAGCTCGGGCATGCCGGCCTTCCCGGCCGGCCATGCCTCCGCAGTCCTGACGCTGCTGTTCGCCGGGCTGTACCTGGCCCACTCGCGGCGCTCCGCGTCGCGGGGAACGGGACCTGCCGCGCTCGCTGCCGCGCTCGTGGGGCTCGCCGTGGGTGCCTGCGACCTGTATCTGGGCATGCACTGGTTCACCGATGTGCTGGCCTCCTGGGCGATCAGCGCCCTCGTGCTCGCCACGGTGGTGTGGATCGACTCGCTCCGCCTCCCGGAGCCGGGGGAGTCGGCCCGGGCTGTCGATACGGAGGTGGCGCGCTCCCGGTCCTCGGCGGAGACTTGAGGCATGCCGCTCTTCCGCCGCCACGGAACGCACGACGCCGACTCCCCGCCTCGCCCTGACAGCTCGCCCGGCGCTTCCGGCGCTTCCGGCGCCGCAGGCGGGCAGGCACGGCTCGAGGCGCGGGTCTCCGGGGTGGTGCAGGGAGTGGGATTCCGCTACTGGACGCTGGGGGAGGCGGAGAAGCGCGGCCTGGTGGGGTCTGCGGGCAACCTCCCCGACGGGACGGTGAAGGTCGTCGCGGAAGGGCCGCGTGGCGAGGTCGAGGGGCTGCTGGCGTGGCTCCGGTCCGATGGGACGCCCGGGCGCGTGGACCAGGTCGAGGCGGGCATCGGGCCTGCAACGGGGGAGTTCAGCCGGTTCAGCCTGTACTGAGCCCCGGCCTGCACATTCCGGGGGCTACGGCCTGTACTCGGGGGCGCCGGTTCCGGCGCCGTCTAGGCCCAGCCGCGCAGGTAGTCGAGCTGGGCGGCAACCGAGTTCTCCGCGGCGCGGCGCACGCTCGCGTCGATGTCCGTGTAGACGGCGTCCGTGACGGCCGCGATCGACGCGTCCTGGCCGAGCTGGGCGAGCGCTCCCCGCACCTGGTCGAGCCGCTCCTCGCGGTGGGCGAGGTAGGCCGCGGCGATCTGCCCGAGGTCCGGCAGCACCGGCCCGTGGGCCGGCAGCACCGTGGCCGGCCCCAGCGCCTCGAGCCGGCGGAGCGTGGCGAGGTAGTCGCCGAGGCGGCCGTCCGGGTACATGACCACCGTGGTGCCGCGTCCGAGGATCGTGTCGCCGGTCAGCACGGAGCCCCGCTCGCCGTCCTCGGGGAGGTGGAGGCAGATCGAGTCGGCCGTGTGGCCGGGCGTGGCGAGGACCTCGATCCGCACCCCTGCGGCGTCGAGGCGCTCGCCGTCTTCGAGCGGGGCCGCGTCGAGGCACAGGGCGGCGTCACGCGCGCGCACCGGGCCGCCCGTCATGCGGTGGAACTCCTCGGCCGCCTCCGTGTGGTCGGGGTGGTGGTGGGTGAGGATGACGAGCCCCACGCGGCCCGACTCGGCGAGCTCGCGGAGGTGCTCGCCGTCGAGCGGGCCGGGGTCGACGACGACGACGGAGTCCGCCCCGGGCGCCGCGATGACGTATGAGTTCGTCCCGTCCAGGCTCATCGGCCCGGGGTTGGGCGCCAGGCGGTACCGGGTCAGGGCAGAGCTCGCGACCCACCGCGTGGCGGGCTGGTCGCGCAAGGGGGTCACGTCGTCGGCCATGGCTTCAGCGTAGCCCGGCGCACGGCGGCCTCTGGCAGACCCCTAGCGAGAAGGGGTGATGCTCAGCGACGGGGACGGCCGTCCCGTGTCCGAGGCCGTTGCGGTTGTGGTGGGCGTCGCGGTGGTTGCTCCGCCCGTCGCGGACGCGGTGCTGGACGGCGAGCCGCTGCCGGACGGCGAGCCGGTGGCCGGCGAGCCGGTGGACGAGGGGGTCGGGAGGAGGGACCGGTACTGGGCGAGGGTGCCGTCCACCACGGGGACCTGCAGCTTCAGGGCAGTGCCCCCGGCGTCCATCGTGACGGTCGTCATCCCGCCAGGGATGGCGCCTGCCCGGCTGAGGGGAGCGAGGCCCTGTGCCGAGCCGAGCATCACCTCTCCGTTCTTCGGAACGGTGACCTGGACGGTGCTCGAATCCTGGGTCGAGAAGGAGACGGACACGGGAGAGGACGATCCGTTGAAGACGGTGCCGGCGAGCCGGCCGGGCGTGTCGGGGCTGAGGCTTGCCGATCCGCTTCCCCCTCCTGACGAGACCACCGTGAGGTCCTCGACCCGGAGCGAGCCGATCTCCCCGCGGACGCCGGGCACGGCGGCGACGATGGACTTCGTCTCCTGCGGATTGACTGCGCTGCAGCCGGACAGCGCCAGCGCGCCGACAGCGGCGGCAGCGAGGGCAAAGCCCAAGGGCTTCATGGACCGAATGCGCATCATGCCTCTTCTCTCCGTGGTCCGCGATCCGTTGTCCGCGGTCCCGCTGGCAGCGCGGCCGGAGAGGACGTGCACCCCCTCAGCGCGGAGGGCCGCGGACTCCTCCCGGCGACACTGGAAGCTTAGGGTGATAATTGCGAGCATGCAATAGATTCACCAATGCATGCGCAGGGGTGCCCGCTCCAGCGATGGTCAGGCCAGGGAGTCCTCCTCCCGCTCGCTCTCGGACTCGGCGTTGCGGACCCCTCGTGGCCTCCCGGCCCGGGTCCACGCGGTGTAGAGCATGCCCGCGATGAGGACGGCGGCAGCCAGGCTGATGATCGGCAGGCCACGGGTGAGGTTGGCGGCGAGGGTGAAGGAGACGACGAGGGCGCCGGCGATGTTCAGGGCCAGCGACCACGGGCGGCGGTCACGGTGGGAGAAGACGGCCATGGACACCAGTCCGGCGAGGAAGCTCAGGAACACGGAGACGGCGTAGAAGAGGACGAGCTCCTGGTCGTTTCCCCCGGCCGCGCCGGTAATGGCTCCGGCAAGGAGGATGAACAGGGCGACTCCCCAGTAGGGGGTGTGGTCGGCATCGGTCCGGCCGAGGGCGCCCGGGAGGATCCCCACGGTTTCGCCACGACGGGTGGTGTGGAGCGCGAGGGCCTTGAGCAGGCCCGGTCCCGCCTGGAACGAGGAACTGGCGGCGGAGAGCAGCAGGAGCGCGGTGACGAGCTGGAATGCGGCGAAGACGGGAGCGGGGGCAGCGATGCGCGCGAGCTCGGCGATCTGAGTGCTGTCCTCCGGCGGGATGCCGACGCCGAGGCGCACTGCCTCGAGGGTGAGGCCGAGGGTGATGGCACCGACGATGCCGAGCGTGAGCCACAGCGTGACCCGGCCGAAGCGGGCACGGTCTGGGTCGTCGAGCTGGCCGAGCTGAGCGATGGCCGACGACGGCGCCTCCACTCCCGTGGCGAGGGCCATGGCCACGGGGAAGGCCAGCACGACGGCGAGCACGGGCGGCTGCCCGGCCGCCGCCGTGACCGTCCCGACAGTGTGGGGCTCCGCGAAGAGCCCGTACCCCAGGACGAGGGCCGCCACGGCGACGAACGCGATGGTCATCGCCGCGAACACCAGGCGGCCGAGGTGTCCGAACCACGTCAGCGACCCGACCACCACGATCAGGGCCAGCGCCAGCGGCAGCCGCCATGGTGCCAGCGCCGGGAAGTAGGCGATCACCGCAGACGCCCCGGCGGAGACGCTGATCGCAATCGTGAGGACGAAGTCCACCACGAGTGCCCCGATCGGCAGGAAGGACCATCCGTCCCCGAACGCCTCCCCGACGGCCGCCGAGGCGCCCCCGCCCTGGGGGTAGCGGCCCACCAGCTGCCGGTAGTTCAGGATCACCAGGGCGATGATCGCCACCACGAGGCCCATGGTCGCTCCGAGCAGGGCCACATCGCCGTCGAGCGCACGCAGGGCTGCCTCGATGGCGTAGGCGACCGAGGACACCGGGTCCGCCATCACCGCAAACGCGAAGGCCAGCAGCAGCGCGAGCCGCGAGTGGAGCAGCGGACGGCGGTCCGCCGCCGACGTCGCGGGCCTCACCGCGAGCCCTCGCTGGCGACGGCGACCGTGACGGCAGGGAGGATCGGGCGCAAGGCAACAGGGAACATGGGGGGCACCTCCGGTCAGACAACGGCTGCACACGCTGCCGACCAGACTTCCCGGCTCACCTGGTACGTGATGCTACGCCGCTGCAGGCAGGGGCTGGTGCGGTCCTTACGAAGTCTTAATGCCGCGGGCGTTGATACGTGGCGCGCCTGAGGTGGGTCCCCGACTCAGTCGACCGGGAAGGCCACGCCCTCACCGATGACCTTGAGCGCGAGGTCCATCCCTGCCCTTGCCATGGCGGCGTTCCAGTGGCGGATCGTGATGACCTCCCCGCCTCCGGGGATGCGCGGATCCGCGGGCCGCTCGGGCAGCTTGATCCGTACCGACGACTCGGGGCCGAAGTAGTCCCAGTCGAGCACCGTGCCGTGGATGCGGGAGTCCGCGGCGATGCGGATCTGCTCGGGACGGAGCATGATCTGCACGCGCCCCTGGGCGGGCGGACGCCTCACGGGGATGGCACCCAGGGAGCACATCGCGAGGGAGCCCTCGAGCCACGCATCGAGGATCACGGCGTCGCCGAGGAACTCGGCGGTGGCCCGGTCCGCCGGGCGCGTGTACACGACGAAGGGGTTGCCGATCTGGGCGAGCTTCCCGCCGCGCATCACGGCGACCTGGTCCGCGAAGGAGAGCGCCTCGGCCTGGTCGTGGGTGACGAGGATGGTGGTGACCCCGGCGTCGTGCAGGACCTTGCCGATCGCGCGGCGGGTCGCCACGCGCAGGCCCGCGTCCAGGGCCGAGAACGGCTCGTCCAGCAGCATGACCTCCGGCTCGCACGCCATCGCGCGGGCGAGGGCGATGCGCTGCTGCTGGCCGCCGGAGAGCTGGTGGGGACGGCGCTTCGCATAGGAGCCGTCGAGGGCCACCATGTCCAGCAGCTCCTCGACGCGCGCGGCGACTTCCTTGCGCCCGCGGAACTTCTCCCGGTCCAGGCCGAACGCGACGTTCTGCCCCACGGAGAGGTGCGGGAACAGAGCACCGTCCTGCGCCACGTAGCCGATGTTGCGCCGGTGCGCGGGCACCCACGTCCCGCCGGCCACCTCGCGCCCGTCCATGAGGATGCGCCCTGTGTCCGGGGCCTCGAACCCCGCGATGAGGCGCAGCATTGTGGTCTTGCCGGAGCCGCTCGGGCCCACGATCGCTGTCGTCCCCCCGCGTGCCACTGAGAGGTTGACGCCTTTGAGCACCTGCTGGTGCCCGAAGTTCTTCGTCACGCCCTCGATGTCAAGGTGGTGGTCCGCGGTCCTTGCGATCTCGGGGGAGATGCGGGGCTCCGGCAGGCGGGCCGACGTCACGGGAGTGGGGATCTGTTCGGTCACTGTCCGGCTGCTTTCTTGGACTGCTGGAACAACAGGTACGTCATGGGTGCGGAGAGCCCGATCATGAGGAGCGCGTAGGGGGCCGCGCCCGCATAGTCGATCTCGCTCGAGAGGGCCCAGAACTCGGTGGCGAGGGTCTTCGTGCCGAGCGGGGAGAGCAGGAGCGTGGCCGTGAGCTCGTTCAGGACGGCGAGGAACACGAGTGCCGCGCCGCCGGCAGCGGCCGGCGCGGCCAGGCGCAGCGTGACGCGGACGAGGGCCACGGCCGGCGGCTTACCGAGCGCACGGGCCGCCTCCTCGAGCTCCTTCGGCGCCTGGGCCAGCCCGGCCCGGAGGTTGACGAGGGCGCGGGGAATGAAGAGCAGGACGTACGCGGCGACGAGGAGGCCGGTGGTCTGGTAGACGCCCGGCACAGCCCGCAGTGCCACGGTGACGAACGCGAGGGCCAGCACGATCCCGGGCATCGAGCTCGTGACGTAGTTGGCCAGCTCAAGCGCGCGCGAGAGCCAGCCGGAGTACCGGTCCGCGAGGAAGGCGAGGGGGAAGGCGACGGCGGTGGTCACGACAGCCCCGAGGAGTCCGAGCCAGAGGCTGGACCACAATGCCCCGGCCAGCTCGTCGGTCTCCCAGATCTGCGCGCCTCCCTGCATGGTCCACGTGAGGGTCATCCACAGCGGCACGCCGACCGCGAGCACCGCGAGCGCGAGCAGGCCAGCCTGGGCCGGGGCCTGCCACCGGCCGAGCGGCAGGCGGGCGGGGAGGGCCTGGGCGCCGGAGCCGATGCGGGCGTACCGAGCGTTGCCCCGCAGGCGCGCCTCGACCACGAGCAGCACGAGGCACACCGCGACGAGCACGGAAGCGAGCATGTTGCCCGCGGCCCCGTTGAAGGTGGAGCGGTACTGCTCCATGATCGCCGTGGTGAAGGTGTCGAAGCGGATCATGGCGAACGCGCCGTACTCCGCGAGGAGGTGCAGCGCGACGAGGAGCGCGCCGCCGGCCACGGCGATCCGCAGCTGCGGCAGCACCACGCGGAAGAACACCCGCCACGCGCCCAGCCCGAGGGAGGCCGCCGACTGCTCGATCGCGGGGTCCATGCGGGACAGGGTCGCCGCGGCGGGGATGTACACGAGGGGGTAGTACGAGAGGGTCGCGATGAGGACGCCCGAGAAGATGCCCTGGAGCCCAGGAACTGCGGAGACCCACGCGTACGAGTTCACGAACGCGGGAATCGCGAGGGGCGCCGCGAGCAGCACCGCCCAGACCTTGTTCCCCTTGAGCCAGGTCCGCTCCACGAGCCACGCCCCGCCGACCCCGAGCACGATGCACAGCGGCACCGTGATGAGCATGAGCTCAAGGGTGTTGCCCAGGAGCTCGAGCGTGCGGGGCCGGAAGATGAGTGCCGTGGCCGTGTCCCACCCCGTCGAGATGGTGGTGGTGACCACGAACCCGAGCGGGACGAGCGAGGCGGCGGTGATGAGGCACGCCACGAGGACGATGAGGGCTGGCGGACGACGGCGCAGCGGGCGAGGGCGCGTGCCCTCGCCCGCCGCCGTGGTCGCCTCGCCCGCCTGCGGGACGCCGGCGGGGAGAGCGGTGGCTGGGGCCTGGTCCAAGGGTTAGAGGAGTCCTGCCGAGGTCATGAGGTCGTTGACCTTCTTGGAGTTGAGCTTGGCCGGATCGACCTTGGGCGCGTCCAGGTCCTTGAGCGGCACGAGCTTGTCATTGGACGGCACGTCGGAGCCGACCGCGTACTCGAAGGACGTTCCCTTCTGGAGGACCTCCTGGCCCTTCTTGCCGGTGACGAACTTCAGGAAGGCCTGCGCCGCGGCCTGCTTCTTCGAGGACTTGAGCACGCCGCCGCCCGAGACGGAGACGAAGGCGCCGGGATCCTGGTTCTTGAAGTACTCGAGGCCCACGTTCTTGGAGTTCTCGCCGGTCTTGGCCTGGTCGCCGAACCAGTAGTAGTGGTAGATGACTGCGCCCTCGACCTCGCCGGCGTTGACGGCCTTCATGGCCGTCGAGTTGCCCTTGTAGGCCTTGGCGTTGTCCTTCATGGCCTTGAGCCAGTCGCCGGTGGCGGACTCGCCCTTGAGCTCGAGCATCGCGGAGATGATCGCCTGGAAGTCCGCGCCGGAGGGCGAGGCAGCCCAGCGGCCCTTCCACTCCGGCTTCTCGAGGTCCATGATCGACTTCGGCAGCTGGTCCTGGGAGAGCTTGTCCTTGTTGTATGCGAAGACGGTGGAGCGGGCGGCGATGCCGATCCACTTGTTCGTGGAGGGGCGGTACTCGGCTGGGACCTGCGCGATCGTTGCCGGGTCGATGTCCGTGAAGAGGCCCGCGTTCTCCACCTGCGTCATCGCGGGGGAGTTCTCGGTGAGGAAGACGTCCGCGGGCGAGTTCGCGCCCTCCTGGACGATCTGGTTGGACATCTCGGTGTCATCGCCCTGGCGGTAGTCCACCTTGATGCCGGTCTCGGCGGTGAACGCGTCGATCCACTCCTTGGTGAGCGACTCGTGCTGGGCGTTGTACACGGTGATGGTCGTTCCCGGGGTGGCGGCGCCGGAGGCGCCGGCGGAGTTCGCGGACGTGCCGCAGGCGGCCATCGAGAGGGTGGCCGCGGCGGCCATCGCGAGGCCGGCCAGGGCTCGGGGGCGGAACTTCATGGAAGCGTCCCTTTCGTGGGGTCACGGTGGTGGAGTGACGACGTCAGGATCGACTGTAGGTTAGCCACACCTAAGAAACCGTCTATTCCTGTCTTAATGTGACGCAAATCACGACAATTACGCAACCTTGAGCTTCGCTAATGCCGGCGGATTACCTCGAGGAGAGCATCTACCGGGTCAACTGATGCGCGAACTCGAGCACCATCCAGGCCTGCAGCTGGGTGGAGAGCTCGACGCGCCGGCCCGGCGGGTACTCGTCCGACGCCGTCTGGCCGGGTCTCTGGGGGAATGTCCAGTAGGTCTCGTCCCCCTCGCCGTCCGTCCGGCCGCACCGTTCCTCCGCGCCGGCCCAGAGCGCCTCCGCCGTGTCCAGCACAAGCCGTCGCGCCGTCGCCCTGGCGTCCGCGGAGAGGCCCTCGTGGACTGCGGCCACGGTCAGGTAGCGCGCGAGGATGCCCATGAAGAGCCCGGCGTCCCCGCCCCCGTCGCCCCGCAGCGTGCGGCGGAGCGCGCCGTCGTGCGTCTCCCAGTTCGCTGTGAGGTGCTCGTCCACAGCCGCGATGAGCGTCTCGGCGCGGGCGAGGTTCTCCGCGCCCCCGAGGGTCACGAGCGCGCCCAGGACGGGCCCCTGGTTGTAGGTCCAGATGTCCGGCTTGAGCTCGGTGGTGCCGTCGCGGTTGAGGTTGATGCCGTCGAGGTAGAGGCCCTGGGAGGGATCGAACAGGGTGGCATCGAGCCAGTCGACGAGCGCCTGGGCGCGCTCGCGGTCGCCGCTGCGGGCAAAGAAGAGCGCCGCCGGTGACGTGGCCGGGGTGTTCTTGAAACGGCGCTGGGTGTTCCAGTAGGTCCCCCCTCCGCCCTCCGGCGTGCTGGCCAGCACGAGCTGGCGGCCGAGCACGCGGGCGATGGTGCGGGCGTTGGGGAGGCTTCGGTGGGCCACGAGCCCCGAGAGGTGCTCGGCGCGGGCCGCGGAGAGGGCCAGCCAGGCCATGTCGTCGTAGAACGCGTTGCGGTACTGGAAGACGTTGCGGATCCGGATGCCGGTGAGCAGGTGCCGGGCCAGGACGAGCTCGCGGGGCTCGCGGGCCTCCCCTCCGGACTCGGGATCACCTCCCTGCGGCCCGCGGTCACCCAGCTGCCGCCACGACGCATCCACGAGGCAGTCCAGGTAGTGGGCCTGCCACCAGTAGTGCCACGGGTCCCAGGGGCGCGCGATCTTCCGCGCCGGCCGCGCGACCGAGGCGATCCACGTGCCGGGGATGACGCGGAGGATCCGGTGCCCGAAGCCCTCGTTGACGCTGTCCGCTGCGGCTTGGGCGCGCTCCGCCCAGGTCGTTGGCTGCATGGCCACCAGCGTAGTGGGGCGCCGCACGTGGCCTGCGTCACCCCCGTCCGCTAGGATCGATCCCGGTTAGCGACCATTAACTCGAACCGATCGGGAGGAACCATGGAGCTTCGCGGCGCGAGCGCACTCATCACCGGAGGGGCCTCGGGCCTCGGGGCCGCGACGGCGCGCCGGTTGCACGCGGAGGGTGCCGCCGTCGTGCTCGTGGACCTGCCGGGCAGTGCGGGCGAGGCGCTCGCGGCCGAGCTGGGCGAGCGCGCGGCGTTCGCCCCCGCGGACGTGACCGACGAGCAGCAGGTGCGCGCCGCCGTCGTGCGGGCGGGCGGGTTCGCGCCGCTGCGCGTGGTGGTGAACTGCGCGGGGATCGCGACGCCGGGCAAGGTGCTGGGGCGCGACGGCGTGCTGCCGCTCGAGCAGTTCGAGCGCGTCATCCGCGTCAACCTCGTGGGGACGTTCAACGTGATCCGGCTGGCCGCCGAGGCCATCGCGGCCACCGACCCCGTCTCGACCGACCTCGGCGGCCCGGAGCGGGGAGTCATCGTCAACACGGCGTCCGTCGCCGCGTTCGACGGCCAGATCGGCCAGCCCGCCTACTCCGCGTCGAAGGGCGCGGTGCACGCGATGACCCTGCCGATCGCCCGCGAGCTGGCCCGCTCGCTCATCCGGGTGGTGACGATCGCCCCGGGGATCTTCGAGACCCCCATGATGGCCGGCCTGTCGCAGGAGGCCCAGGATTCGCTCGGGCATCAGGTGCCGCACCCCGCCCGGCTCGGCCGGCCCGCAGAGTACGCGAACCTCGTGGCGCACATCGTGGACAACGCCATGCTCAACGGCGAGACCATCCGGCTCGACGGCGCGATCCGCATGGCGCCCAAGTGAGAGCGGCTTCCTGACGCGCTACTCCGCCTCGGGCGTCCTCTCGCCGGCCTCCACCGCGAGGTCCAGCGAATTGCCGCGCACGGGCATGGGGCACGTGCCGTAGGGGGTGAAGGCGCTGGGATAGTTGATGGCCCGGTTGAAGTCCAGCACCACGGTGCCGTCGGGGCGCGGACGCGGCGTCTCGACCTTGCGCCAGTCGTCCGTGGTCTTCCCGTTGGTCTCGTCGTGGAACGTGATGGTCAGCCCGCCGAGCCTGCCCTGCTCCGCCTGCAGACGGTACTCGTGCCCGTGCCGGCTGAACACGACCTCCCCGGCGGAGAGGTGCACGCCGTCCACGAGCGGGTTGGCGGTGGAGATCGGCACGGCGCGCGGCTCCGGGTACGGCTCCCAGCGAGCCTCGACAACCCATTCAGGGGCGTAGGGGAACGTGGGGACACCGTGGAACTCGGTCCGCGTGGGCGAGGCGGAGTCACGCGTGCGGATCGCGTACCGGCCGCCGCGCATGGCCAGCTCCACCACGATCGTCCCGTACCGCACCCAGTTCAGGGACTCGTCCTCCGACAGATGCGCGCTGAACGTCCCGTCCACGGGCGTGCCCTCCTCGTCGAAGACAAGTCCCTCCTCGGCGCGCGCCGTGAGGACGGCCGCCTCGACGCCCGTCTCCTCGGACGTGGACCACAGCCCCGGAACCAGTTCCACGGGGGAGGGTGTGGGCTCGAGCCACTGGAACGAGGTCAGGGTCAGCCAGCCGTGCTCCTCGGCGAGGGCGGCATTGCGGTTCTCCCGGAAGCGCTGCCAGCGGGCGAGCTGGGAATCGGAGGCGGCAGTCTGAGTCATGCCACCAAGAATGCCCCAGAGGGCGGCGGCATTCCCAGTGCGCCGGAAGTCCGCGGGCCGCCCCGGCTCAGGCGTGCCGCGTCTCCAGGATCGCCACGACGCCGAACGCCCCGAGCGCCGTGCCGGTCACGCGGTCGATCCACTTGCGGAACGTGCCCCCGTTGAGCCACCGGCCGAAGAACTGCGCCGCCGCGACGATCGCGATGAACCAGATGATCGCCTCGATGTTCGCCACGACGGAGAGCAGGAGTCCCATCCACACGGACGGCACCCCCGGGACGAGGAACTGCGGGATCACGGCGATGCAGAACATCCCGTACTTGGGGTTGAGGATGTTCGAGATGAAGCCCTTCGCCCACGTCCGCCTGAGCGGCTCGAGGCTGTGGTGCGGGAGCGCGCCCGGGGGCAGGTCGGCGTCGTGCTTGGTGAACGAGGCGCGCCACAGCCCCACTCCGAGCCACAGCATGTACAGGGCGCCGGCGATCCGCAGGATGTCGTAGGCGACCTCCGAGACGGTCAGGAGCGCGGAGACCCCGGTGGCCGCCGCTGCCCCCCATACGAAAGCACCGCTGATCATCCCCAGCGCGGCCGTGTACGCGTGGCGGCGGCCCTGGCTGAGCGTGTACCGCAGCACGAGGGCCGTGTCCGTCCCCGGCAGGACAGTGATGAGCGCGGCGATGGCCGCGAAGCCGAGGAGGGATTCCTGGAGCGTCACCGGTCAAGGATATCGGCCGACGCCGGGCCCTCCCCGGCCGCCATTCGTCGCACCGGAGCTACCGCTCGGCGCAATTGTGAGGAAAGTCACTAGTCGGGGGCCTAGCTTAGTCGGCAGCAGCCGCGGCCGGGCCGGGCTGAGACAGGAGGACCCCCAATGGCGTGGCTCGACAGGGCGCACAGTGTCGCCCAGCCAGGATTCAACCGATGGCTCATCCCACCCGCGGCGCTCGCTGTGCACCTGTGCATCGGCCAGGCGTATGCCACGAGCGTCTACAAGACGGCGCTCGTGAAGCACTTCGGGGCGAGCCTGACCGAGATCGGGGTCATCTTCTCGGTGGCCATCGTGATGCTCGGGCTCTCTGCCGCGGTCATGGGGACGTGGGTCGACCGCAACGGCCCGCGCAAGGCCATGTTCGTCGCGGCGGTGTTCTGGGCGGGTGGCTTTCTGGTCGGGGCTGCGGGCATCTTCTCGCGGCAGCTGTGGCTCGTGTACCTCGGCTACGGGGTGATCGGCGGGATCGGCCTCGGGATCGGCTACATCTCGCCGGTCTCGACGCTCATCAAGTGGTTCCCTGACAGGCCCGGGCTCGCGACCGGCATGGCGATCATGGGGTTCGGCGGCGGCGCGCTCATCGCGAGCCCCCTCTCGACGGCGCTGCTGGCGGTCTATGACCCGGCATCCTCAGCCCCCGGCGCGGTCGCCAGCGGCCAGGCGGTCGGCATGCTGTTCCTCACGCTCGCCGTCCTGTACTTCGCCTACATGCTCTTCGGCGCCTTCACCATCAAGGTGCCGCCGCCGGGGTGGGCGCCAGCGGGCTTCGACCCGGCAACCGTGCGCTCGCACGAGCTCATCACCACCGCCAACGTCACGGCGTCGAACGCGATCAAGACCCCCCAGTTCTGGCTCCTCTGGACGGCCCTGTTCTGCAACGTGACCGCCGGGATCGGCATCCTCGAGCAGGCCGCGCCGATGATCCAGGACTTCTTCCGGCAGCCCGACGGGAAGTCGCTCGTCGCCGCGTCCGTGGCCGGAGGGTTCGTGGGCCTGCTCTCGGTCGGGAACATGGCCGGCCGTTTCGCCTGGTCGGCGACGTCGGACGTGATCGGGCGGAAGCGGATGTACATGGGCTACCTGGGGGTCGGCACCGTCCTGTACCTGCTCCTGGCCTTCGCCGGCCACACGTCCACAGCGCTGTTCGTGCTGTTCGCGTTCGTGATCATCTCCTTCTACGGCGGCGGCTTCTCGACCGCTCCCGCCTACCTGCGGGACCTGTTCGGCACCCTCGAGGTGGGGGCCATCCACGGCCGGCTCCTCACCGCGTGGTCCGCGGCCGGCGTCGTGGGCCCGCTCATCGTCAACGCGGTGCTCGATGCCCAGGGCACCCCGGGCAAGCTCACCGCCGGCGCCTACCAGCCGGCACTGCTCATCATGGTGGTCCTGCTCGTGGTCGGGTTCCTCGCGAACCTCGCGATCCGGCCGGTCGCCCCGAAGTTCCACGAACCCACAGCCCCGGTCGCGGCCGGTGCAGCGAAGGAGAGCTGACATGAAGAATGCACGCCTTGCCCTCGGCTGGATCCTCGTGGGGGTGCCGCTCGTGTACGGGATCGCGACCACGCTCATGAAGGTCTCGGCCCTCTTCGGCTGATCGGAGCCCCGCCGGCGCCGCGATGCCGAGGAGGGATTCCTGGAGGTCACTTGTCGAGGATGCGGGGCGGTGCGTCGGGCTCGGGGGAGCGGTGCCGACGGCGCCGAGCGAGCACCGCCGCGAGCGCGAGGCCGAGGAGGGTGCTCGCTCCGGCGCTCACGAGCGCCGCGGCCCAGAACGGCAGGCCAGTGGTCTGGTGCGCCACGTAGCCGATCCCCGCCATCCACAGGGACCAGAGCAGGCCGCCCACAGCATCGCTGACCGCGAAGCCGCGTGCGGGGACCTGGGACATTCCGGCCGTGACCGTGACGGCGAGACGCCCGCCGGGGAGGAATCGGGAGCCGACGATCCCGACGAACGCGCCGATCCGGCCGAGCTGGTCGAGCGCCTCCCGTGTGCCCAGGTGCAGCTTGCGTCCCCACCGCCACCGGTCCACGAACTGGCTCAGGCTGTGGCGGACGAGGAGGAACAGCCCCACGTCCCCCAGCCACGAGCCGACGGCGGAGGCCACCACGACCGAGGTGAAGTCCACGTGGCCCTCCGAGGCGAGGGCTCCGGCGGTTGCGACGGCGACCTCGGCCGGGACCATGGGGAAGAAGACATCGGCCGCGACGACCGGCACCAGGCCGAGGACTACGGCCCACCAGGGGCTCATGGTGTCCCAGCCGCTCGCGGATGGCCGAGGGCGCCGGTGTGGGGGACCCCGTCCAGGTCCTCCGGCGCAGCCGATACCGTGGGGACCATGCCGAGCTACCGAGCCGTCCTGCAGATCACGGGCCTGCGCCCGGGCATCGCGCCCGAGCGGGTCATGGACGCCGCCCGCGAGGCCCTCGGGTCGATCCACCACGTCGAGGCGCACCAGATCGACGTGGTGCGCGGGGTGCCGCAGATCACCCTCCGCTTCCTTGTCGAGGCGGAGAATGACGACGCCGAGCTCGCCTCCGCGCGCCGGGCCGCCCTCGCGATGCAGGACGCGGTGGAGGGTGTTGCCACGACCGGCCGGCTCCAGGTGCTGCGTCGCCGGCGCGGCGCGTGGCTGCCGGTGTAGGGGGCCGCCTGGCGCGGGTCAGGCTGCATCAGGCCCCTCCTCAGGCTCTGCGGGCGGCTCGAGGTCGGGGCCGCTGGCTTCCCGGTGCCGCCCCCGGCGATGCCGCGCCGCGACGGCCCCTGCGACGACGAGTCCGATCGCCAGCCCCACTCCCGTGCCGATGATGGCGCTCATCCAGAACGGCAGCCCCGTGGCGCGTCCCGTGATGAACCCCAGGGCCACGTGCCACGCGGACCAGAGGAATCCGCCTGCGGCCGCGGCGACGGCGAACCGCCGGAAGGGGACCTCGCCGATCCCGGAGGTGGCGCTCGCGGTCAGCCGGCCGCCGGTGAGGAAGCGGACGCCGATGATGGCTCCATAGGTCGAGGACGCGCCGAACCTCTCGACCACGCGGTGGACGGTGCCGTGGACCTTCCGGCCCCAGCGGCTCCGGTCGAGGAACCCCGTGAGCTGGTGCCGGAACAGCAGGTAGACTCCGACGTCGCCGAGCCACGAGCCGAGCGTGCCCACGGCGACGAGCACGCTGGCGCTGGACCGCCCCTCCGCGGCGTAGCTGCCGGCCGTGAGGAGCGCGATCTCGGACGGGACCGGGGGGAAGAGCCCGTCGAGGGCGATGAGCCCGGCGAGCCACACGAGCATCCACGGCCCGGACAGCCAGGCGGCGACCGCGGGGTCCACTCAGCCTGCCCGGTGCAGCGCCGCGGCGAAGGCCGCGGCTGTCGCGTCGCTGAAGAGCACGAACTCGACCGTCTCGACGCTCCCCTCCGGAGCGCCCAGCACCGTCTCGACGGCGGTGGCCGCCACGACGTCGCGGTCCCAGCCGTAGATCCCTGCCGAGATGGCGGGGAACGCGACCGAGGCCGCCCGCAGGTCCCGCGCCACCGCGAGGCTCTCGGCGAAGCACGAGGCGAGCAGGTCCCGGTCCCGCTGGCCGGCGTTCCAGTTCGGGCCGACCGTGTGGATCACCCACTGGGCGGGCAGCCGGAACCCCGGGGTCGCTACTGCGGAGCCGACGGGCAGCCCGGTGGGCAGGCGCGTGCGGCGCAGTTCGCGGCACGCCTCGAGCAGTTCGGGGCCGGCGGCGCGGTGGATGGCCCCGTCCACGCCGCCGCCCCCGAGGAGGGAGGAATTGGCCGCGTTGACGACGGCGTCCACGTGCCGGGCCGTGATGTCCCCTTCGACGATCTCGATCCGCATGGGTCCAGTGTGCGCCACACGTGCCCGCTCCGGCAGGTGCCGCCCGGCACGGCACGGTCCGGCACGGCACGGCACGGTCCGGCACGGCTGGCCGGCGGCCGGGCAGGCCTCAGGCCGGCGCCTCCTGGAGCGTGAGCCGGCTGCGGTACTCGACCTCGTGGCCCGTCAGCGGGTCGCGGAAGCTGATGCCGCGGGCGAGGAGCTGGAGGGGACGCGAGTAGTCGTCGGGCGCCTTGTCCAGGAGCACGGGGTAGAACGGGTCGTTCATGATCCCGAGCCCGAGGCCGGCCATGTGCACCCGCAGCTGGTGCGTCTTGCCCGTGCGCGGCTTGAGCCGGAACAGTGCCCGCGGCGCCTCGGCCGGCCCGCCCACGCGCTCCAGGCTCACGGTCGTCTCCGCGTTCGGCTCCCCGTCCACCACCGAGGCGAGCAGGTAGTCGCGCGACTTCACCATCCTGTTGCGCACGACGGCGGGCGAGCCGAACCGCTGTGCCGCCCACCCGGCGTCGTGCGCGCCACCTGTCCGGTCCCCGCCGGAGGGATCCAGCGCCGAGACGCACTCGTACACCTTCTGCACCGCGCGCCGCTCGAAGAGCACCTGGTACCGGCCGCGGGTGGCGGGGTTGACCGAGAACAGCAGCACGCCGGCGGTCATCCGGTCCAGCCGGTGCATCGGGATGAGGTCGGGAAGGTCGAGAGCGTTGCGCAGGCGCACGAGCGCCGACTCCTGGATGTACGTTCCGCCCGGGGTCGTGGGGAGGAAGTGCGGCTTGTCCACCACGAGCAGGTGCTCGTCCCGGTGCAGCACGGAGAGCTCCACCGGCAGCCGCTCCTCCGCGGGCAGCGTCCGGTAGTACCAGATGAACGTGTGCTCCTCGAGGGGAGTCTCCCGGGACAGGGGCGAGCCGTCCGCGGCGACGATCTCGCCGCCGTCGAACCTCTCCAGGATGCCCTCCGGATCCACGTGCCCCCACCGGTGGAGCATGTAGTCCAGCGCGGTCTCCCACGGCCCCTGCGCGGGCAGGCGCAGGCGCGTCGCGTTCACGCCGTCGCGGACGGGGAGGGGGGATTTCATCACCCATCAAGGGTAGCGTTATGGGCTGGAACCCCTACCCGCTGGAGGCCCTGCGTGCACGCCGACCCGATGCCCGGAACTGCGCCGGATGCCGCCCAGGGCGCTGCCGGCGCGGCCGCCGGGACGGCGGCCGCCGGTCCCGCGGCGGAGCTGAGGGCCGACGTGCGCCGCCTCTCGACGCTGCTCGGCGAGTCGCTCGTGCGCCAGCGGGGGCCCAAGCTGCTGCGCCTCGTCGAGGAGGTGCGCCTGCTGACCAAGGAGTCCAAGGAGGCCGCGCGCGGCGGCGCGGGGGCGCTCGGGCCGTGGAACGCGGCCGACGTCGCCGAACAGGTCCGCGAGCTCCTCGCCTCCCTGCCGCTCACGGAGGCCACGGAGCTCGTGCGGGCCTTCGCGTTCTACTTCCACCTGGCGAACGCGGCCGAGCAGCTCCACCGGGTGCGCGAGCTCGCCGCCGCCGTGGACGACGTCGGGTGGCTGGCCTCCGCGGTCCGCGACATCGCCGCGCAGGCCGGGACGGAGACGCTGCAGCACGTCGCCGATTCCCTCGACGTCCGGCCCGTCTTCACAGCCCACCCGACCGAGGCGACCCGCCGGTCCGTCCTCGACAAGCTGCGCGCGATCGACCGGATCCTCGAGGTGCCGTCCCGGGAGGGAACGGTGCTGCGGCGCCGGCAGGACCGGCGCCTTGCCGAGATCATCGACCAGATGTGGCAGACCGACGAGGTGCGGCTCGTGGCCCCCGCCCCGCTCGACGAGGCCCGCAACGCCGTCTACTACCTCAGCACGATCCTCGCCGGGCCCCTGCCGGACGTCCTCGACGAGCTCGCGGGCCTGCTCGCGGAGCACGGCGTCGCCCTGCCGGCCGGGCGCTCGCCGCTGCGGTTCGGCTCGTGGATCGGCGGCGACCGCGACGGCAACCCCAACGTGACCGCGGAGGTCACCCGGGAGATCCTGGGGCTGCAGAACCAGACGGCGGTGCGGATCGCCGTCGGGATCGTGGACGAGCTCATCAGCACGCTCTCGAACTCGACGGACCTCACGTCGGTGCTGCCCGAGCTCGAGGAGTCGATCCGTGCCGACCTCGCGAAGCTGCCTGCGCTGGACCCGCGCGTCATGGAGCTCAACGCCCACGAGCCGTACCGGCTCAAGCTCACGTGCATCAAGGCCAAGCTGCTCAACACCTCCCGCCGGGTGGCTGCGGGCGCACCGCACGAGCCCGGCCGCGACTACGTCAACGCGGCCCAGCTCGCCGCGGACTTCGACGTCATGGAGCGCTCGCTGCGGGTCCACTCCCCGCTCGCGGCCGACGGCGCGCTGGGCACCGCCCGAAGGATCCTCGCCTCGTGCGGTCTGCACCTCGCAACCCTGGATATCCGCGAGCAGGCCGACTACCACCACGAGGCCGTGGGGCTCCTGCTCGATCCGCTGGGGGAGCTGCCGGGACCCTACGCAGACCTTCCCCGCGAGGAGCGGCGGCGCGTCCTGAGCCGCGAGCTGGCCTCGCGCCGCCCGCTCACCGGCCATCCCGTGGTGCTGCCCGGGCATGCGGGCCGCGTGTACGAGACGATGCGGGTGATCCGGCAGTCACGGCGGCTCCTGGGGCCCGATGTCATCGAGACGTACATCGTCTCCGTCACCCGGGGCCCGGACGACGTCCTCGCCGCCGCGCTCCTGGCCCGCGAGGCCGGGCTCGTCCGGCTGCACGGGGACGAGCCCTACGCGCACATCGGTTTCGCACCGCTTCTGGAGACGCTCGAGGAGCTGCGCCGCGCCGCGGAGATTGTGGACCGCCTCCTGGACGATCCCGCGTATCGGGAGCTCGTGCGGCTGCGCGGCGACATCCAGGAGGTCATGCTCGGGTACTCGGACTCGAACATGGAGTCCGGGGTGTTCACGTCCCAGTGGGAGATCCACAAGGCCCAGCGCACCCTGCGCGACGTCGCGGCGCGGCACGGGGTCCGGCTCCGGCTGTTCCACGGCCGCGGCGGCTCCGTGGGCCGCGGCGGCGGCCCGACCCACGAGGCCATCATGGCCCAGCCCAACGGTGTCCTCGAGGGCGAGATCAAGTTCACCGAGCAGGGCGAGGTCATCAGCGACAAGTATTCGCTGCCCGGGCTCGCGAGGGAGAACCTCGAGCTCTCCCTCGCGGCCGTGATGCGGGCGACCGCCCTCCACCGGGACCCGCACACGGCGCTCGCGGACCGTGAGCGGTTCAGCGCCCTCATGGACCTCGTCTCCGACGCCGCCTACGCGCGGTACCGCGGCCTCATCGACGATCCGCACCTGCCCGCCTACTTCGCCGCCTCCACTCCCGTGGAGCTCATCGGCCAGCTCAACATCGGCTCGCGTCCCGCACGCCGGCCGGCCACGGACGTGGCGCCGGACGGCATCCCGGGCTTCGAGGGGATGCGGGCCATCACGTGGGTGTTCGGCTGGACCCAGTCGCGGCAGATCGTCCCCGGGTGGTTCGGGGTCGGCTCGGGGCTGCGTGCCGCCCGCGAGGCAGGTCGGGACCGTGAGCTGCGGGAGATGTTCCGGAAGTGGCCCATCTTCGCCTCGGTGATCTCCAATGTGGAGATGACGCTGGCCAAGACGGACCTCGAGATCGCCTCCCACTACGTCTCGACCCTCGTCCCTCCCGGGCTGCACGGCATCTTCGCCTCGATCCGCGCCGAGTACGAGCTCACGGTCGCCGAGGTGCGGCGCCTCTCCGGCGAGGACGAGCTCCTCGACACCGCTCCCACCCTCAAGCGGACCCTGGAGATCCGGGACCAGTACCTCGACCCCATCAGCTACCTCCAGGTGGAGCTGCTCCGACGCCTCCGCTCCGGGGGTGGCGGTGAGACTGGGGCCGGCGGTGGTGCTGCGAGCGGGGAGGTCGGGGAGGTCGGGGAGGTCGGGGAGCAGCTCAAGAGGGCCCTCCTCGTGACGATCAACGGGATCGCGGCCGGACTCCGCAACACCGGCTGATTCTTCCTTGACGGACCCTGCCAGATAGGACCTCCGGCTCTTCCCATGCCTCCCTCTCCGGGGCACGCTGGAACGTGAGGGACCGAGGAAGCGGTGCCCGTACGGTGAAGAAAGGTGATCAGTCATGTCCGAGCTTGCCCACTGGCTGGACCCGCGGCGTCGGCCGTTCGAGCTGCTGGAGAAGTTCTTCGAGGGGGATTCGACCTCGAGCGCGGCCATCAAGGTCGAGGAGGTCCGGGACGGCGATTCACTGGTTGTCCGTGCCGAGCTGCCGGGCATCGATCCCGAGAAGGACGTCGACGTGAGCATCACGGACGGCAGCCTCCACATCTCGGGCTACCGGGAGGAGAAGACGGAGCAGAAGGAGAAGGACTCCTACCGCAGCGAGTTCAGGTACGGATCGTTCTCGCGCACGCTTCCGCTCCCCGAGGGTGCCACGGCGGAGTCCGTCACGGCCACCTACAAGGACGGAGTGCTGGAGGTCCGAGTGCCCGTCCCGCAGACGCCGCCCACCCCCCCGAAGTCCAAGATCAACGTCACCCGCGGCTGAGGCCGCCTGGCAGGACGTGCGACGGCGGCGGCGCGCCCGCGTGGGCGAGTCGCCGCCGTCGTGCGCGTCCCAGAGCAGGGACGTGACCCCGGGTGGCGGGGACGTGACCCCGGGTCTCAGGTGGGGGGCCGGCGCTCCTCCGCCGCCGCGATGACCGGGATGGTGCGCAGCACGCTGTCCGGATTCAGGGAGATCGAGTCGATGCCCTCGCCCACGAGGAACTGGGCGAAGTCCGGGTGGTTGCTCGGACCCTGGCCGCAGATGCCGATCGGGATGCCGGCCTCGTGCGCCTTGCGGATGGCCTCGGCGATCATGGCCGTCACGGCCGGGTCGCGCTCGTCGAAGCGGGCGGAGAGCAGGGCCGAGTCGCGGTCCACCCCGAGCACGAGCTGGGTGAGGTCGTTGGAGCCGATGGAGAACCCGTCGAACCGGGCCGCGAACTCCTCCGCGCGGATCACGTTCGAGGGGATCTCGCACATCATGTACACCTTGAGGCCGTTCTCGCCGCGGGCAAGGCCGTGCTCGGCCATCGCCGCGAGGACGGCGTCCGCCTCGTCCGGGGTGCGGCAGAACGGCACCATCACGACGACGTTGGCGAACCCGAGCTCCTCGCGTGCCTTTTTCAGCGCCCGGCACTCGAGCGCGAAGCCCTCCCGGTAGCGCTCGTCGTAGTACCGGGACGCGCCGCGGAAGCCGAGCATGGGGTTCTCCTCGGCGTCCTCGAACGCCGCGCCGCCGAGCAGGCCCGCATACTCGTTGGTCTTGAAGTCGCTCAGGCGGACGATGGCCGGTCCCGGGTGGAACGGCGCGGCGATCTTGGCAATGCCCCTGGCCAGACGGTCCACGAAGTACTCGGTCGGGTCCGCATAGCCGCGGGTGAGACGGCCGATCTCCGCGCGGTCCTCGGCGTCCTCGACCCGTTCCGGGTGCACGAGCGCCATCGGGTGGATCCGGATCAGGGTGGAGATGATGAACTCCATCCGTGCCAGGCCCACGCCGGCCGTGGGCAGGCGCCACCACCGGAACGCCGCTGAGGGGTCGGCGAGGTTCACCATGACGTGGGTGCGCGTGGCGGGCAGGGACCCGATGTCGGCTTCTTCCACCTCGTAGGGGACGAGGCCGCCCAGGACGAGGCCCTCGGCGCCCTGCGCGCAGGAGACGGTGATGGGGGCGCCGTCCGCGATCGCCGTCGTGCCCTGCACGGTGCCCACCACGGCGGGAACGCCGAGCTCGCGGCTCACGATCGCGGCATGGCTTGTGGGGCCGCCGTGGTCCGTCACAATCCCAGAGGCGCGCTTCATGATCGGCACCCAGTCCGGGTCCGTCATCGTGGTCACGAGCACGGCACCGTCACGGAACCGCCCGATGTCCGAGGTGTCGGCGATGACGCACGCCTCCCCGGAGGCCACGGCGTCCCCGATCGCGGCGCCCCGGGCCAGGACGGGGCCCGTCCCGGTGAGCCGGTGGACCCGGAAGGAGGAGGCGCTCCGCTGCGCCTGGACCGTCTCCGGGCGGGCCTGGACCATGAACAGCTCGCCCGTGGACCCATCCTTGGCCCACTCCATGTCCATGGGCCGGCCGTAGTGCTCGGCCACGGCCACGGCCCAGCGGGCGAGCGTGAGGATCTCCTCGTCGCTGAGCACGAGCGCTTCCCGCTCGGAGGGCGACGTCTCGAGCAGCACGGTGCCGGAGCCGGCGGGCGCGAACACGAGCTTGTGCTCCTTGGCGCCCGCCGTGCGCCCGATCACTGGCGTGAGGGCATGGTCCTCCAGGAGCGGCGAGAACACCTCGTAGTGGTCGGGGTTGACCGTCCCCTGCACCACGGTCTCGCCCAGGCCCCATGCGGCGCTGATCGACACGACGCGCGGGAAGCCGGACTCCGTGTCGAGGGAGAACATCACCCCGGAGCCCGCCAGGTCGGAGCGCACCATGCGCTGCACGCCGATGGAGAGCGCGACGTCGAGGTGGTCGATTCCGCGCAGCTCGCGGTAGGTGATGGCGCGGTCCGTGAACAGCGAGGCGAAGCAGCGCCGGCACGCGTCCAGGAGGGCCTCCTCGCCCGAGACGTTGAGGAAGGTCTCCTGCTGCCCCGCGAAGCTGGCCTCGGGAAGGTCCTCTGCGGTCGCGCTGCTGCGCACGGCGACGGCCGGCTGCTCCCGGCCCACGCGGGCGGCGAGGTCGCTGTAGGCGGAGGTGATCGCCGTCGTGAGCGCTTCGGGGAAGGTTCCGGAGAGCAGCAGGGAGCGCGCGGCGGCCCCCGTGTCCTTCAGGCTCGCGCGGCCGTCTCGGAACGCGTCCAGCAGGGGGGCGAGGGAATCGCGGATGCCGTTGGCGCCCAGGTAGAGGCGGTAGGCGTCCGCGGTGGTCGCGAAGCCCTCGGGCACGGCGACCCCCGCGGCGCGGAGGTGCTGGGTCAGCTCGCCGAGGGAGGCGTTCTTGCCGCCTACGCTGGGCACGTCGGCGATCCCGACGGCGTCGAAGGGCAGGACCAGTGCCGTTCCGGTCCGGGCGGGGGCGCTCATCGGCTCAGCGCGCGGCCAGCAGCGCGGCGACGGCGGTCTGGAGGCTCCGGCAGGCGTCGGCGGTGACGCGGCAGTGCGGATAGGCCCCCGCGTACACGCGGCACACGTCCTCGCAGAACGCGCTCAGGTCATCGAGCGCGTGGAGCACCGAGGCTGGGGTGGGGCCGAAGTCGGAGCCGAAGCGCGAGAGGATCTGCGCGGTCGCCGAGGACATCGCCGCGCAGTTCTGCTGGGCGCGGATGAGGTGCCGCAGGTGCGCGACCCCCGGCTCTTCGAGGCAGCTGTCCGCGCCGGTAGTGCAGGCCTGGGCACATCGGAGCGCGGCGTCGATGCACTCGCTCAGCGCAGTGCGCTCTGCCTCCTCCATATCGGGGGCGGCGGGATGGACAACGAGGGCCTGGCGGGCGTGGGACATGTGCGCTCCTGCTGCTCTGGCGGCGTCGGAGGCGGTCGACGCCGATCCTCCCCTCATCGTCGTCCCCCACCGGGGGCGGCGGGAGGGTCTTTGGTCCCACGCGCATGCGCCCGGGGGTATGCAGGGTCCGGATCCTGCGGGCATACTGGGGAACGGCAGAAGGGGCGGTGGCTGCTGGATGGGACATGGGCTGATGGCGTCTGGAAGCATGGGGCCAGCCGAGGCGGGCAGGGCCGAGGAGGTGCTGCGGCAGTTCGTCTCGCGTGCGCACGAGCTGCTCGAGGCCCAGGAGCGGACGCGGGGACTCGTCGCGGCGATCGTCTCCATCGCGGAGGAGCTGACCCTCGAGGCGGTCCTCGAGCGAGTGGTGACCGCGGCCCGCGACCTCGTCGGGTCGCAGTATGCGGCCCTGGGGGTCCTGGGTCCGCGGGGAACCGACCTGAGCCATTTCCTCACGGTGGGGATGGATGAGGAGACCGTGCACAGGATTGGCCCCTATCCCACTGGGCACGGCGTGCTCGGCCTGCTCATCGACGAACCGCATCCGATCCGCCTCCATGACCTCAGCGCGCACCCGGACTCGTATGGCTTCCCCGCCGGACACCCGCCGATGAGGACCTTCCTCGGGGTGCCCATCAGGGTGCGCGATGCCGTGTTCGGCAACCTCTACCTGACGGAGAAGGCGGGCGGTGCGGACTTCACGGCCGAGGATGAGGAACTTGCCGTGGCGCTCGCCGCTGCGGCCGGCGTGGCCATCCAGAATGCCCGCCTCTTCGCCGATACGGCCCGTCGGCAGGAGTGGCGCATGGCCGGCATGGAGGTTGCGGGGAAGCTCCTCGCCCTCGAGGACCTCTCCACCGGAAGTGCCTGCATCGCCGAGGCGGCGCTGGCCCTCTCCAGGTCTGCCTTCGTGGCCATCGCGCGGCCGCGGGCGGGCGGCCGGGGCCACGAATGGCGCGCTGTCGCCGGGGGCGCCGCGGACTCCTTCGGCGAGGTCGCGCGCGCGGGAGCCCTCGCCGTGGCCGGGAAGGTCTCGATCGTGGGGGAGACGCTGGTCCTGACGGGGCCTGAGGTGTTCGGCCCCGGCACTCCTCTGGGCCCCGTCCTCGTGGTCCCGTGCGGCCAGCCCGGGCAGGACCGCGGCACGGTGGTCTTCGGCCGGCTGGCGGGAGGCGAGGAATACGCCTCCGTGGACGTCGAGATGGCGCCCGTGTTCTGCGCCTACACCTCGCTCGCCCTGCAGGTCGCCCGGCAGCACCGCCAGCGCGAGGAGCTCATGGTCTTCACCGACCGCGACAGGATCGCGCGGGACCTGCACGACGTGGTCATCCAGCGCCTCTTCGCCGCCGGCCTGAGCCTCCAGGGCCTCCGCCGCTTCGCGGTGCAGGGCCCGGATGGCGAGAGGGCCGCCGGCAAGATCGATTCGATCACCGAGGAGCTCGACGAGACGATTGCCGCCCTCCGCACCACGATCTACTCCCTCAATGAGGCCAAGAGCGGGGACAGCCTGAGCGCGCGGCTCGTCCGCGTGGTCCAGGAGGGCACGGAGGAGCTTCCCACCACGCCCCGCGTCGAACTCTTCGGGCCCCTCGACACGGCGGTGCCCGTTGCCCTCGCGGACCAGGCGCTCGCGGTCCTCACGGAGGGTGTCTCCAACGTGGCCCGTCATGCGCAGGCCGACTCGCTGTGGGTCACCGCGCGTGTGGCTGACGGCGAGTTCGAGATCGTGGTGGCCGACGACGGCCAGGGCCTCGGCGAGAGCACCCGCCGCAGCGGGCTGAAGAACGTCCAGGACCGGGCCGTCGCCCTCGGGGGCTCATTCGAGGTCGGTCCCGCCGAGGACGGCGCCGGGACGCGCGTGCGGTGGGCCGTGCCCCTCAACGCCGGCTGAGGTCAGTGCCCGTTGTCCGTGGCGCGGGCGATGAACAGCGCGGCTTGGGTGCGGCGCTCATAGCCGAGCTTGGCGAGCAGGGACGAGACGTAGTTCTTGACGGTCTTCTCCGCGAGGAACAGGTGCTCGCCGATCTCCCGGTTGGTCATGCCCTCGCCGATCAGGCCCAGCACGCGGCGCTCCTGGGGGCTGAGCAGCTCGAGCCGGGGGTCGGTCGCCTCGTGGTGCGGGGCTAGCCCGGCGATGACCTTCGCCTTGAGTGCCGGGTCGAACAGGGACTCCCCGGCGGCCGCGCGGCGCAGGGCCGTGACGAGCTCGGTGCCGCGGATCTCCTTCAGGACGTAGCCGTTGGCGCCGGCGACGATCGCTCCCCGGAGCGAGTCCTCGTCGTCGTAGCTCGTGAGCATGACGCACGGAAGGCTCGGGTCCACGGCGTGGACGTCGCGGCACACCTCGATGCCCGTACCGTCCGGCAGGCGCACGTCCAGGACCGAGACGTCCGGCTTGAGCGCCGGTATCCGGCGGGTCGCCTCCGCTGCCGTTCCCGAGGTTCCCACGACCTCGAAGCCCTCGTCCTCGAGGAGTTCCTTCAGGCCGCGGCGCACAAGCTCGTGGTCATCGAGGATGAAGACCCGCAGGGGGTGCGCTCCGCTGGCCTGCGCGTCTGCTGTTCTCTCCACGATGGTCCTCTTCTCTGGCGGTCTGCCGTGACCAGCACCATTCTTGTCCCGCGGGAGTGGCCCGGGCTAGGGACTTACGGCAGGGGCGAGAACCGATACCTCTGATTTCCTTGACAACTTTTCTTGTCGGTAGCACTCTGGAGACATGCAAGAGGTTGTCGTGATCGAGGACGCCGCGGCGGCCGCGGCGAGTCTCGACCCCCTCAGGGCGAGGCTCCTGCGCGAGCTGGCCGCGCCGTCGTCCGCCGCGGGACTCGCCGCGAAGGTGGGGCTGCCGCGGCAGAAGGTGAACTACCACCTCCACGCGCTCGAGGAGCACGGACTCGTGGAACTCGTCGAGGAGCGCCGCAAGGGCAACGTCATGGAACGGGTCCTCCAGGCCACCGCCTCCTCGTACGTGATCTCCCCGTCGGTGATCTCGCTCGTCCAGCCGGACCCGGAGCACCTGCGCGACCGCTTCAGCGCCTACTGGCTCGTGGCCCTTGCTGCGCGCTTGCTGCGCGACGTGGGGCGCCTGCTCTCCGGGGCGGTCGCCGCCCGGCAGCAGCTCGCCACCTTCGCCGTGGACGGCGAGGTCACCTTCGCATCCGCGGCGTCCCGGGCCGCGTTCGCCTCCGAGCTCGGCGCCGAGGTGGCCCGGCTCGCCGCCAAGTACCACGACCCGGGGGCGGCGGGCGGGCGGAAGCACCGCCTCGTCGTCGCCCTCCACCCGGCCCTCAAGGAAGACCCGAATCCCAAGGAAGTGCAGCCATGACAGAGAACCATCCCTTCGAGATCGTCCAGGACGTCGTGCTCCAGGCGGCGCCGGACCGGATCTGGAAGGCCGTCACCGAGGACACCGCCGCCTGGATGTTCCCGACCGACCAGTGGCCCGCCGTGACGACCGTCAACGAGTTCCCCACCCATCTCGTCACCCGCATGGAGGGAGCCGACGGCTGGTTCAACCAGCTTGAGCACGTCCTGACCCCGGGCCCGGACGGCACCCACCTGCACTACGTCCACTCAGGGGTCATGACGGACAACTGGGAGCAGCAGTACGGCGGCGCCGCGAAGCACACGCTCTTCTACCTCCACACCCTCGGGGAGTACCTCAAGCACTTCGACGGCCGCCCGGTGGCCTTCGCCGACGTCCGGGGCCCCGAGGGCGCCGCGGCGCCGGACGCGTTCGAGAGGTTCCTCGCGGCCTTCGGGCTCACGGGCGTGATCGCCGGCGAGAAGCGCGACCTCAGCCTGCCCGGCCTCGGCCTCGTCGAGGCGACCGTGGACTACTCCACCCCGTACTTCCTGGGGCTGCGGTCCGAGGCCGCCCTCGTCCGCGTGTTCGGCCGCAACCTCTTCGGCGACCGGGTGGGCCTGACCCTCCATGACTTCTCGCTCGCCCTCGCGGACGACGCCGCCCGCGCGGCACGGTCGGCCGAGCTCGCCGCCGCGTGGGGCGAGCACCTCGCAGCGCTGTACGCGTAGCCGCGAGGCCCGCGCGCGGAACGGCCATCCTCGGCGCGTAGCATGACCCCGTGAGCGTCGAGACGGTACCCGAGCGGGCCCAGCTTCCGGCCGTGACGGCCGCGTCCATGCCCGGTGAGGCAGTCCTTGCCGCCCTCGGCACCTCCAGCCAGGGCCTCGACGAGGCCGAGGCATCCCGACGCCTCGCGCAGGGCGCCAACGTCCTCGAAGCACGCCGCGTGAGCTGGTTCCACGTGCTCGTGCG
Source organism: Sinomonas cellulolyticus (assembly GCF_014656475.1). GTDB lineage: Bacteria > Actinomycetota > Actinomycetes > Actinomycetales > Micrococcaceae > Sinomonas > Sinomonas cellulolyticus. Next base: position 154,010 of record NZ_BNCM01000002.1, on the reverse strand, counting down.
CCAGTTCGCGAGCCCCCTGCAGGGCCTCCTGGTGGCCGCCGCGGCCATGTCCTTCGCCACCGGGGACCAGCTCAACGCCACCATCATCGTCGTGATCCTCCTCGGCAGTGCCCTGCTGGGATTCGTGAACGAGTTCCGCGCCGAGAAGACCGCGGCGGACCTCCACGAGCGGATCTCGCACACCGTCGTGGTGGTGCGCGGCGGCGCTGAGCGCCAGGTGCCCGTCCGCGAGCTCGTGCCAGGGGACATCATCCGGGTGGGCCTGGGCGCCATCATCCCTGCCGACGCGCGCGTGCTCGAGTCCGTGGGTCTCGAGACCGACGAGGGCGTCCTGACCGGCGAGTCCGCGGCCGTCGAGAAGTCCGCCGCCCCTGTCGCCCCGGGGCCGAACGGGGCCGCCCCGGCGCTCGCCGAACTGACAGGCACCATCCTCATGGGCACCGTGGTCCACGCCGGGTCGGCCCGTGCGGTCGTCACGGCCACCGGTCCCGACACCGAGTTCGGCCGCATCGCCGCCGGCCTCGCACAGGGCCTGCCCGAGACGACGTTCCAGCGCGGGCTCAAGGAGTTCTCGCTCATGCTGCTGTGGGTCGGGGTGTTCCTCACCGCCGGGATCCTCATCATCAACCTGCTCCTGCAGCGGCCCTTCCTCGACTCGGTGCTGTTCTCCCTCGCCATCGCGGTGGGCATCACGCCACAGCTGCTGCCCGCCGTCGTGAGCACCTCCCTCGCCGCGGGATCGCGCCTCCTCGCCAAGCGGGGCGTGCTCGTCAAGCGGCTCCTTGCGATCGAGGACCTCGGCAACCTCGATGTCCTCGTCACGGACAAGACCGGCACGCTCACTGAGGGGCGGATCGGGTTCGAGGAGGCCGTGCCGAGTGCCGCGGCTGACTCGCAGCAGCTCACCGAGCTCGCGATGCTCTGCTGCGAGGTCGACCCGTGCGCGCCCGGTGCCTCCGGCGAGGGGCAGAACCCGGTCGACGCCGCCCTCTGGGAGGCGTTCCCTCACCTTCCGGCCACGCTCGCGGGGCGGACCCGCATCTCGCTGCGCCCGTTCGACCACGAGACCCGCACCATGGAGACCGTCGTGGCCGCGGGACCCGCCGGGGGAGGCCCCGTGCGCATCCTCAAGGGCGCTCCCGAGGCGGTGCTGGACGCGTGCACCGGGGTGACGGAGGCGGACCGCGCCGCCCTCGACGCGCTGTTCCGGCGAGGCGCCCGCGTGGTCGCCGTCGCCAGCTCGCACCAGCTCCCCGGCGCGCACGACGCCGCGGGCCCGCTCGCCCTCGCCGGGTACCTGAGCTTCATCGACAGGCCGAAGGCCGACGCGAGGGCATCCCTCGCGCGCCTGGACGGCCTCGGCGTGGACGTCAGGATCGCCACGGGGGACAACGCCCTCGTGGCGGAGCACGTGGTCTCCGTGCTGAAGATGCGCCCGGGGGCGGTCCTGACCGGAACCGAGATCGAGGCGATGGACGAGGCCGCACTGGCCGCGGCCGTGCCCGGTGCGAGGGTATTCGCGCGCGTCTCCCCCGAGCAGAAGGCCCAGATCGTCGGCATCCTGCGCCGCTCGCACTCGGTGGGGTTCCTCGGCGACGGGGTCAACGACGCACTCGCGCTCAACCGCGCCGACGTCGGGATCTCCGTCGACTCGGCGACCGACGTCGCGAAGGACGCGGCCGACGTCGTGCTCCTCGAGAAGGACCTCGGGGTCCTCGCGGACGGCGTCATGGGCGGCCGGCGGATCTTCGCGAACACCATCAAGTACCTGCTCATGGGCACGAGCAGCAACTTCGGCAACATGTTCTCCGCCGCGGCCGCGAGCGCGTTCCTGACGTTCCTGCCGATGCTCCCCGGGCAGATCCTGCTGAACAACCTGCTCTACGACTCGAGCCAGCTCGCCATCCCGACCGACAAGGTGGACCGCGAGCAGCTCCGCAAGCCCGCGCACTGGGACATCGCAGGAATCCGCCGGTTCATGATCGCCTTCGGGCCGATCTCCTCGCTCTTCGACTTCGCGACGTTCGGGCTCATGCTCTGGGTCTTCCAGGCCGCGCCAGAGGAGTTCCGCGCCGGCTGGTTCGTCGAGTCGCTCGCGACGCAAACGCTCATCGTGTTCGTGATCCGCACGCGCCGGATCCCCTTCCTCCGATCCCGCGCCTCCGCGGCGCTGACCCTGAGCGTGCTGGCCGTCGTGGCGATCGGCGCGGTGCTGCCGTACACACCGATCGGGGCGCTCATCGGGTTCTGGCCGCTCCCGGCGGACTTCTTCCTCGCCCTCGTCGGGATGGTCCTGCTGTACCTCGTCCTCGTGGAGACCGCCAAGCACTTCTACTACCGCGCCGAGGACGCGCGCGCGGCCCGCGAGGCGCCGGCCCGCGCGGAGGCCCGGCGTGCGGCGCGGCTTTCCGTGCTGCACCACGGGCGCGCCCGGGTGCACCGGCGTGCCGTGCCGTTCCTCGTGCACACGGGCAAGCCTCGGTTCCGCCGGCCGCCAGGGCACGGCGTGGCCGCCGGGCGCCGCTGACCCGCACTCTGTCCGCCGGGCCGCCCTGCCCCGCCGCCCCTGCCCCCGTCCCGGCAAATGCTGGGTTCTGCAGGGTCCGGGCGGCCCGCACCCTGCTCAACCCACCATTTCCGGGGGTGCCGGTCAGAGGAGGGGCTGGCAGCTCGGGCAGAACCAGATGTCCCGCTCCCGGGTCTCCCCGAGGAGCGGCCCCGTGCCCGGGGTGGGCTCCGCGAGGGTGGCGTGCTCGATGCGCGTGCGGCAGCGCAGGCAGGGCTGGCCGGCGCGCCCGTAGACCCAGGTCGAGTTGCGCGGCCCGAACCCGCCCACCGTGTTGCGCGGGCGCGCCTTGTTCGCCTCGAGCAGGCGCTTGGCCATGGCGACGATGCCCGGAAGGTCCGGCACACGGCCCACGGGAGTGGCGGGGTGGACGCGCCCGAGGAAGCACACCTCGCAGCGGTAGATGTTGCCGATCCCGGCAAGGTTGCGCTGGTCGAGGAGCGCAAGGCCGACGGCGCGCTCCGGCTCCGCGCGCAGGTTCGCCTCGGCACGGGCCGCGTCCCAGTCGGGTCCGAGCAGGTCCGGTCCCAGATGGCCGACGACGCTGCCCTCCTCGGCGGTGGGGATCACCTCGAGCACGCCGAGCGAGAAGCCGACCGCGCTCGTGCCGTCCTCCGCCCTGAGCGCCGCACGCGCCGTGTGGGCCGGCTTCCGCCACCGCTCTCCAGCGCCGTAAACCTGCCACGAGCCCTCCATGGAGAGGTGGGAGTGGATGCTCAGCCGGCCTTCTGGACTGGGGGAGGGGCCGCCGTCGGGCGCCGGTGGGGCGAGGCGGTGCAGAAGGTGCTTGCCGCGGGAGACGACCTCGAGCACGGTCCACCCGGCGAGGTCCAGGGTCGCGAAGGCCGGCACGCGGAAGTCGCTCGCGGCGAGCCGCTTGCCTCCGAGGGCCGCCTGCATCCTGCGCGCTGCCTGGTAGACGTTGTCGCCCTCAGGCACGCACCCTCACCGCCTCACGACCTGATCCTCACGCCGCGGGGGGTCGAGTACGCGCCGGCACCCGTCAGCGCACGGGCGAGGGGCGTGTCGAGGAGGTCGTGCCCGTTGACCTTCTCCATCGCGAGCCTGTCCACCGCTCCAGCCCGCACCACCCCGACCAGTGCCGCCGCGGCCGGGGCCAGTACGTCCTCGTCGTCGGTGAAGGCGAGCAGCGTCTTGCCGCCGCGTTCCACATAGAGGGCGAGCGCGCCGTCGACCGTGACGACGAGGGCGCCCGCCTTGCGTCCCGGCCGGTGACCCGTGGCCGCGCCGGGCACGTCCGGCCACGCGAGCGCGGCGCCATAGGGGTTGGCGGGGTCGGTCGCCGCGAGGGCGAGGGCGTCCCGGGGAGGGTTCGCGGCGGCGTCGGCGGGGTGCGCGCCCGCTGGATCGTCGCGGGAGAACGTCCGCAGCCGGTCCACCGTTGCGGGGACGGCGAACTGGGCCGCTCCGAGGCGGTCCACGAAGTACCCGCGGCGGCACGTCCCGGACTCCTCCAGACGCGCGAGCACCTTGTAGAGCAGGCCGAACCCGCCCGGCACGTTCTCACTCATGACCGAGCCGCGCGTCAGGACCCCGTACCGGTCCATGAGCAGCTGTGCGAGGGCATGCATCTTCACGGTCGTGTCCAGCTCTGCGCCGCGCACCGCCGACCATCGTCCTGCGGCCATCGGGGGAACGGGTGCGGCGGGCGGATCGAGGCTGCGCGCACCGAGGGCGCCGAGGCGCCCCGATCGGATCGGCCGCCCATAGCCGTAGGAGCGGACGCGGGGCGTGCGGGAGGGCTGCCGGTGGGCGGTGTGGCCGGCGTCGAGCATGGCACGCACGGGTGCGAAGGTGTCCCCCGTGATGCGCCCGGCCCACACGAGGCCCCAGAGCGCGGTGAGCGCGGCGTCGTCGGAGAGGACCGAGTCCATGCCGCCGCCAGCCTCCGAGAGCTGCCGGAAGAAGTACCCGCCGCCGCCCGCAAGGAAGTCGAGGATGCGCTGCTGCGCGTCGTCGGGCGCGAACTCGGGGTCGGGTGCCAGTGTCAGTGGAGCCGAGTCGGCCACATGGAGGCTGATCCAGCCGTCGTTGCCGGGGATCGACCCGGCGCCCGTCCAGAGGATCTCGCCGCTGGACATGAGCTCGTCCAGGAGTGGCGGCGCGTAGTCGGACACGCGCGAGCGCAGCACGAGCGGCTCCCACGCGCTGGCCGGGATGGGCACTCCGGCGAGCTGGTCGACCACCGTGAGCACGCCGTCGTGCCCCTTGAGGGTTCCGCGCCGCCCTGCCGCCGTGGTGGGGCCGATGTGCTGCCACGCGGCCAGGAACCGCGTGAACGCCGGCTGCTCCACGGGCTCGACGTCGGCCCGCAGCGCCGCGAGCGAGCGGCGGCGGATCCTCCGCAGCACCTCGGCGTCACACCACTCCTCCGCCCGGGAGGCAACGGCGTCGCCGGCCCGCGGGCGGAACGACCCCTCGATGACACGGCCGTCGGCCGCGAGCCGCTTGAGCGTGGTGTGCACGACGGCGACGCCGAGCCCGAGCCGCGCCGCGGCCTCCCCTGCGGCAAAAGGCCCGTGCGTCCGCGCATAGCGTCCCACGAGGTCCCCGAGCGGATCGCCGACGGGCTCGATGAACGCAAGAGGAACCCCAATGGGCAGAGGAACCCCCAGCGCATCCCTCAACCGTGAGGCATCTTCAACAGCGGCATACCGCTCCACACCCCCAACATTCACCAAGAGGGCCCGCCGAGCGGCCAGGAGCTCCTGGAGGTACCCAAGAACTTCGGCGAGATGACCCGGAAGGTCGGAGGGGATGAGGGGGCCGCGGGCGTGGTGGGCGTCCGCGAAGCGGGCGGCGGCCCCCTCATCCCCGGAGACCTGGAGGCGAGCGCCAACCTCGTCGAGGCTTAGAGGCCCCAGCAGCCGCAGCAGGTCGGCCGCTCCCTCGAGGCCCGTGAGCTTCCGGTCCTCTGCGAGCCGCTGCAGCTCGCGCTCGGTCTGCTCGATGACCTTCTCGTCGAGGAGCTCGCTGAGTTCCGCACGGCCGAGGAGCTCGTTGAGGAGGGTCGAGTCGAGGGAGAGGGCCGCGGCACGGCGCTCTGCGAGCGGCGAGTCGCCTTCGTAGAGGAACTGGGCCACGTAGCCGAAGAGGAGCGACCGCGCGAACGGGGAGGGCTGCTGGGTGGTGGTCTCGACGAGCCGCAGCTCGCGCCGCTGCACGGCCGAGGCGATGTCACGCAGGCCGGGGAGGTCGTAGACGTCCTGGAGGCATTCGCGCACCGCCTCGAGGATGATCGGGAACTGCGGGTACTTCTTCGCGACGTCGAGCAGCTGGGAGGCGCGCTGGCGCTGCTGCCAGAGGGGCTGCCGCTTGCCGGGATTGGGCCGGGGGAGCAGGAGTGCACGGGCGGCGCACTCGCGGAACCGCGCGGCGAACAGCGCGGAGCCGCCGACCTCCTCGGTCACGATCCCGTCGAGCTCCTCGGGCTCGAACACGAACAGGTCTGCGCCGGGCGGCTCGTCCTCCATCATGGGCACGCGCAGCACGATGCCGTCGTCGGCGGCCATCGCCGAGCCGTCCAGGCCGTAGCGCTCGCTGAGCCGGCGGCCCACGGCCAGCGCCCACGGGGCGTGGACGGGCATTCCGAACGGGGAGTGCAGCACGACCCGCCAGTCGCCGAGCTCGTCCTGGAACCGCTCGACCACGAGCGTCCTGTCGCTCGGAACCACGGACGTGGCCTGCTTCTGCTCGTCCAGGTACTGCAGGAGGTTCCCGGCCGCGAAGGCGTCCAGCCCCGCGGCCTCGACCCGCTCCGCCGCGCGCTCCCGGTCTGCCCCCGAGACCTCGCGCTGGAAGGCGCCGAGCGCACGTCCGAGCTCCACCGGCCGGCCCAAGCCGTCGCCCTTCCAGAAGGGCAGTTTGCCGGGCTGGCCGAAGGCGGGGGAGACGAGGACCCGGTCATGGGTGATGTCCTCGATCTTCCAGCTCGTGGCACCGAGCGCGAACACGTCGCCGACGCGGGACTCGTAGACCATCTCCTCGTCGAGTTCGCCCACGCGCCGGCCGCCGCGCGCCGCCTCGCGGGCGGAGCCCTCGGCCTCGCTGCCCACGATGTACACGCCGAACAGCCCCCGGTCGGGGATGGTCCCGCCGGAGGTCACGGCGAGCCTCTGGGCGCCCGGCCTGCCCGTGATGGTCCCCTCGGTGCGGTCCCAGACGATGCGCGGGCGCAGCTCGGCGAATTCGTCCGATGGGTACTTGCCGGAGAGCAGGTCGAGCGTGGCGTCGAACGCGGAGCGCGGCAGGGTCGCGAAGGGTGCCGAACGCCGCACCACGTCGAACCACTCCTCGACGTCAACCGGTCCGAGCGCCGTGGCGGCGACGGTCTGCTGCGCGAGGATGTCGAGCGGGTTCGCCGGAATCCGGAGTGCCTCGATCTGCCCCGCAAGCATCCGCTCCACAGTGATCGCGGTGTGGACGAGGTCCGCGCGGTGCTTCGGGAACAGCACTCCCTGGGACACCTCCCCGACCTGGTGGCCGGCACGGCCCACCCGCTGCAGCCCCGAGGCGACCGACGGCGGCGACTCCACTTGGATGACGAGGTCCACGAGCCCCATGTCGATGCCGAGTTCGAGGCTGCTCGTTGCAACGACGCAGCGCAGCCGGCCCGACTTGAGGTCGTCCTCGATCTGGGCGCGCTGCTCCTTCGACACCGAGCCGTGGTGAGCCCGGGCCAGCACCGGGTCCGCTCCAGCGGACTGGCCGGCCTGCGCCATCATCTCGGCAGGGGTGCGCTTCGCCAGGGTGGCCGCCGCGGCACCCACGGCACGGGCCGCCGTCGTGAGGCCGGGACCTGCGTCGCCTGGGCCGTCATCCACCGGGCCGTCGTCCACCGGGCCTTGGCCCTCGGACGCCGGCTCGTCCCAGACGCTCGGCTGCATCCGTTCGGCGTAGATCTCGTTCAGCCGGCCCGTGAGCCGTTCGGCGAGCCGCCGGGAGTTGGAGAAGACGATCGTGGACCGGTTGGCGAGGATCAGGTCCACAATCCTCTCTTCGACGTGCGGCCAGATGGACGCCTGCGGCTGCAGGCCGGACGCCGGGCCCGTGTCATTCGCCGCGGCCGCACCCTGCAGGTCGCTCATGTCCTCGACGGGAACGGTGACGGTGAGCTCCCAGGTCTTCGCGGCGGGCGGCGCCACGATCTCGCACGGCGCCTGGCCGGCAAGGAACTGTGCCACGAGCTCCTTCGGTTCGACCGTGGCGGACAGCCCGATGCGCTGCGCGGGCGTGGCCAGGATCGCGTCGAGCCGCTCGAGCGTGACGGCCAGGTGGGCGCCGCGCTTGGTGCCCGCTACGGCGTGGACCTCGTCCACGATGACGGTCTCGACCTGGGTGAGCGTCTCCTTGGCCTGCGAGGTGAGCATCAGGTAGAGCGATTCGGGGGTGGTGATGAGGATGTCCGGCGGGTTGGAGAGGAGCGCCCGCCGGTCCGACGCCGAGGTGTCGCCGCTGCGCACCCCCACGCTCACCTCGGGCGCGGGGAGGCCCAGGCGGTGTGCCGTCTGGGAGATGCCGATGAGCGGCGCGCGCAGGTTCCGCTCGACGTCCACTCCGAGCGCCTTCAGGGGGGAGATATAGAGGACCTTGGTGTGGTTCTTGGGCGCACGACGGCGCCGCCCTCCTGGCGCCGCCGGCCCTCCTTGAGTGGTGCCGCCGGCAGCGCGTGCGGCTTCGAGGCCGGGTAGCGGGGATCCGGCCGCGCCGTGCGCGCTTGCGGCGGGCGCGGACGCAGCGCCGCCATGGGCAAGGAGGCGGTCGAGCGACCAGAGGAACGCCGCGAGGGTCTTGCCGGAACCTGTCGGAGCCACGACCAGAGCGTGCCGCCCCGAGGAGATGGCCTCCCATGCTCCGGCCTGGGCAGGAGTGGGCTCGCGGAAGGCGCCGAGGAACCATTCGCGCGTGGCAGTGCCGAAGCGGTCCATCACGGCCGCCCGCACCTGCCCTCCCGGTCCCCGACTCACGGCACCATCATCCTCCACCCCACCGACAGTCCTCGCCCACGCCGCCCGCTGCTGCCAGCTGGCTTTTGTTTTTTTCTCGGGTATGGTCGGAAGTGCAGGTATTCCAGTTTTCAATTAATTCCACGGGGAGCTGAAATGTCAGGAAAGTCGCCGCGCAATTCCAAGAACCTCAAGCAGGGAAAGTCCATCAAGGCCAAGCGTGCCGAGAAGAAGGCGAAGGCGGCGGAGGAGCAATTCCTTCCGCGGCGCCGCAAGGGCGCCCTCTGAGATAGCCCAGGGGTTGTCCAAACACCCGGGACCAGGGGGCCTGCCGGCAGCGACGATTCCGCATTCTTCTGCGTCGAGTCGCGTCCGAGGCTGCCGGCCGGACGGCCGGAGGGCATGCCGCGCTCCGGCCGTCCTCTCTTTTCGCCAGGATTTCCTGGGCGTCATTGCCGGCCCTCGGAACGCGCACGGCAAGGAATCCTAGGAGAACGGCTGGAAAGCGCGCAGTGTCAGCAGATGGATATCGGCGTTGCTGCACGCTGTGGCCGGCGCCGGAATGAACAGCGAGCCGTAGTCCTCCGGAGGGTACACGCGGTAGCCCGCAGCCTGCACCCTGACGCAGTCCTGGTAATTGCCGGCCTGGTGCAGGCCGAAGTCCGCCGCCCCGCTCTGGCCCGGCTGCAGCACGACCGCGACGACCGGCACCGACGAGTCACGGTCGGCCGGGGCACCGATCGGCTCCCCCTGAGGGCCGTTGGTGAGGGACACGCCAGCGAAGCCCTGGAGCAGGCACGGCGTCGGCGAGACGTTCTTCAGCGCGATCTTCTGGTAGACGGTGCCGGCGGCACCGCCCGCGCCCGGCTGGATGCTCCCCTCGAGCTGCGTCGAGAGGCAGCGTGCCGGGCCGCCGGCGGCGGGCGTCGTGGCGGGGGGCGGCTGGCTCCCCGCTGGCGGTGTGCTCCCGCTCGCAGAGGCGGAGGCGCTCGTGGTCGCGCTCGCCGACGGGGTGGCCGAAGCCGAGCTTGCCGAGGGGCTCTGCGAAGCCGAAGCCGAAGCCGATGACGATGACCCCGGTGTGGATGTCCCGCCGCCGCACCCGGTCAGGGCTCCCGCGAGGAGTAGGGGGGAGGCGAGGACCAGGGCGCGCTGGAAGCGGTTCATAGTCCCACCATTCACTTCAGTCCCACGGGGCGTCAAGACACGACCCGGCAACGATCCCGCGACGACTTCGCCTTGCTGCCCGCAGGGTGCGGATGGCGTTGCCCCGTGTTCCGCGCAAGCCCGGAACACGGGGCCGGATGGAGGGACGTCTCAGGCCTTGCGCCCGCGCGTCCGCACGAGTGCGGCAGCTCCCAGTGCCAGGCCTGCGAGCCCCGCGGCGAGTCCTGCCCAGCCGGCCACGGCGGCACCGCCCGTGGAGGAGGCTGTCGTGGACGCCGGATCGGCGGTGTCCACGGCGCCGTGCTCGGCATGCTCGCCGGCCGGGGCCTTCGCCCCGGCCACCGTCACCGAGGGCGCCGGCGACTTGACCGAATCGTGGGCGGCGCCGGCCGCGGGTATCTCGTTCCAGTCCGTGGAGCCCTTCTCACACGTCTGGAGGGTGGGGAAGTAGAGCGTCTTGCCCGCGGCGTCGGCCGGGAGCTTGACGCTGAGCACGAAGGTGTCGCGCAGGTGGGATTCCAGCGGGGTCTTGGCCGTGTAGACCACCTGCGAGGTCCGTTGCGTCACGCTCGCGCCGTCCGCGAGCTTCTGGGGAGCGTCCAGCTTCTGGACGACCTTCTCCACGGTCCAGTTGGCGTTGACGGTTGGCTGTGCGTCGACGAGCTCGGCGGGAAGGGAGATGGCCACCTTCGTGGTGGGGCTCTCACCGCAGCCATGCGGGACCGCGACGGTCAGCAGCGAGGACGAGCCGGCATCTGTGGAGGATGGTGTGATGCCCACGTGGGCGGAGGCGGCCCCGGCGGCCCCGAGCAGGAGGCCTGCGGCGAGGGCGGTGGGGACGATGATGCGCGAGGCGCGGCGGGTATGGGTAGTCAGGGTGTTCACAGCATGGCCTTTCGCGGCGCGCAGACAGGCGCGCCGAGGAGGGGTGAGGGCGCCATCGGATGGCCGGCGGCGCGTTGTCAGGCGAAGGCTGGTGCTGGTGGTGGCCCGCGAAGGGGCGGCGGGGCGAGCTGGCGCCACGGCAGAACGCGGTGGGCAGCCCTGGGGGCCGCGGGCAGGACCGGTGCGGGAGGCACGACGGCGGCCGGCTCCGGCAGGCGGGTCAGCGGCCGCAGCCACGCGGCGAGCAGCTCGAGCGCGCGCTCGGCGCCGCGGATCGCGAACGCGCACGCCACGGTGGCGCCTCCGTGCAGCACGGGCATGAGCGGGGACGAGTGGCTGTGGGCCGCAGCGGCTGCGCCGCTGTCCAGGGAGGTGAGCGCGGAGAGCGCGTCCCCGCTGTGCTGGTGCCATCCCCTTCCGAGGGCGGCCGCGGACGACGGCGAGGCCTCGCCCGTCGGGGCGAGCGCGGCGAAGGCCTCGTGCAGCGCCAGCTGACCGGCGCCCAGCACGGCCATGAGCGCCGGGAGGCGCAGCATCACGCGGCTGAGGACGGTGGAGGCGAGTCCGGTCACCGCGACGAGCGCTGCGAGGATGAGCGGGTGCGGGAGATCGGCGCCTGCCCACGCGTGTGCGCCTGCGGCGAGCGCGATGACCGAGCCGCCGAGCGCCGTCGCACGCAGGGAACGCAGGAGGGCTCTGATGCCGGTCCGGCCCATGCCCACCTCCCCGTGCACGGTTGGTCCTCACTGGCGGCTTATTCTACCGCCCGTAGAACCCCCCGGGGTCACCGCTCCACGGGTGCCGCAGGCGGCGCTGCGTCCGCAGCGCCGCGACGCGCCGCCCAGGCCGCGGCCGCCGTCGTGCATCCGATGGTGACGAGGGCGCCGAGGAGGAGCGCCGAGTCCTCCCCGGGGCGAAGGGCCCCCGAGCTGCGGCCGATCGTGGCAGCGGCCACCGGCACGCCCAACTGCGCGGCGGAGCCGATCGCGAACGGCAGGGGCAGCCCCGCGACCCGATTGACGGCGTGCGCCCCCACTGCGCCGATCCCGAGGAGGAGGCCGAGGACGATCATCTGCGGATGCCCGCCGAGCTGTCTCAGGTCGATCGATGCCCCGAGCCATACGAAGAAGACCGGCCCGAGGAAGCCGTCGTTGAGGGCGAACAGCTGCCGGGCGAGGCGCCGCGGTTCGCCGACCGCGGAGACCGCGAGGCCGAACGCGAACCCCGCGAGCATGATCGAGACGTGAGTGAAGACGGCCAGGCCTGCGAGGGCGAAGAGGATCGTGAGCTGGATGCGCAGCTCTAGGGCGAACTTCCGCTCCTCTGAGACATGATGCAGCCTCTGCCGCCCGCCGTTGGTCTCGAAGAAGCGCAGCACCCACCAGACCCCGAGTGCGCACGCCGCGACCGCCAGCGCGCCGAGTGCCTTGGGACCCGCGTTGGCGGGGTCGATCGCGAGGGGCAGGGCGACGATTGCGGCGACGTCGGCCAGCGCCACCTGGGCGGTGAGCTCGAGGACGCTCGTGCCGGTCAGCTTGAGCGAATCCACAATGGGCAGGACCAGCGCTGCCGACGACGAAGCCATCAGCACCACGTACAGCGGCGCGTTCGCGGAGCCGAACAGCATGGCCAGGGCAACCCCGAGCGCAGTGGCCACCACCGCGGCGGTCACGACACGGAGCGAGCCCTTGCCGATCGCGCCGCGGATGGTGCGGTCCCGCATCGGAACGTGCGTTCCCGCGACGAACATCATCAGGGCGAACCCGATGTCGGCGAGGAACGTGAACGTCTCATTGTCGGCGTTGAGCCAGCCCAGCAGGGACTTGCCCACGAGGACCCCCGCGACCAGCTCGCCCAGGACGAGCGGGAGGTGCCAGGACTTCCGTGCGGCCAGCGCCGGCCCCGCGAGCGCGACGACGCAGATGAGCGAGAGTTCGACGAAGGACACCTGGGGCCGGCCTCACACGCCCGTGACGGGGAAGTCGGCGATCTTGACCGGGATGTCCGTGTTCTCGTCCGTGTGATAGCTGGCGCACACGCGGTGGTATCCGTCGGCGATCTGGAGCGCGGCCCCGGAGGCGAGGTCTCCGCGCACAAGCAGAATGGGTGAGAGCCTCTCGCCCTTGTGGACCTTCACGAGGTCCGAGCGGACGTGGGCATTCGTCTCCTCAAGCAGCGCCAGGCGGGACGCCCGGAGGATGTCCTTGGCCTTCTGGTGCGTGAGGGGGGCCTGGCGCAGCGCCTTGACGAGCGCCATGACCTGGTCGGGGCCGGCAAGCAGTGCGAGGTAGGCGGCAGCAGCCGGGTAGTCGTGCTCCTCCGGCTCGTCGAGCCAGGTCACAGCCATGGAATGCTCCTCTCAGCGCGGGCGCTGCTACGCACCATGTGGCCTGCATCATATTCCCCGCCGCCGGACCGGCGGTGCGGGATGGTCTCCGTTCGGAGATAATAGGTGGATGGCCCCCACGCCGAGAAGCCGCCGCGCAGCCCGTGGGCTCGCCGCGGCCTCGTTCGCGACGTTCGGGGCGTTCGTGTCCCACCTCGCCGGCGGTGGCCCTGTCCCCGGCGTGGTCGGACTGGCCGTTCCCTGGGTCCTTTCTGTCTTCGTCTGCACGGCGATCGGCGCGCGGCCCTCGCTCTGGCGCCTCTCGCTTGGAGTCGCTACCAGCCAGCTCCTGTTCCACGCGCTCTTTGTCCTGGGCACGACGCCGGCGCCGGCCTCGCCCCTGCCAGCCCACCACGCGCACATGGCCCCGGTGATGTCTGCCGCCGACATGCCGGGGATCGGTGCGCTGCCCGAGATGATGCCCACCGATCCCTCGATGTGGATGTGGCACGCGGTCGCCGCTCTGGTGACCATTGCGGCGTTCCATCGCGGCGAGGCGCTCCTGGGCGGCCTGCAGGACTTGGCCACGCGCATTGCTGAATGGGCCCGCTCGGCGCTGGTCCTCATCCTGTTCGTGATGGTTCCGGCCAATCGGCCCCGCATCGCCGCAGCCGCGCGGCCGGTGGCGCGGCTCCGTCCGGCACCGCAGCGCTGTCCCCTCCAGCGGCGGGGGCCACCGCGCCCCTTCACGGTCTGACCGCGCCGAACGGAACCGTCCCGCGCGCCCTCAGGCCTGCTCGGAAGCCATCAAAGACCCGTGACGCCGCTCGCGCACCCGTGTGCGGCGCCGGTGGAGCGCGCCGACGCGCGGCCGCCGGGACCTGTGAAGGGAAACATCACCATGACCATCCGTACGCTCCTCCGTGCCACCACCGCGGCTCTTGCCGCGTCCGCCGCACTGGCCCTGACCGGCTGCGCCGGCGCGGGCGCACCAGCCGTTCCCGCCGCCTCCCACGCGGCTGCCTCGGTGACCGTCTCCGATGCCTGGGCCAAGGCGGCAGACTAGGGCATGACGGGGGCCTTCGGCACGATTGCCAACAACGGCAGCGCGGACATCACGCTCGTGTCGGCAACAGCTGCCGCCGCGGGCCGGACGGAACTGCACGAGACCATCACCACGGCGGGCGGCCAGCAGGCCATGCGCGCCAAAGAGGGTGGGTTCACTATCCCCGCCGGAGGGACGCTCACCTTAGCGCCCGGGGCGAGCCACATCATGCTCATGGACGTCTCCGCACCGCTCCGCGCCGGCGACGACGTCACGCTCACGCTCACCTTCTCGGACCACTCCACCGTGGGATTCACCGCTCGTGTCAAGGACTTCTCAGGGGCGAACGAGACCTACACCGGCAGCAGCCCGAGCGCCGGCGGCGGCATGGGGGCCACGGCTTCCGCTTCCTCGATGGGCATGGACCACTGATGACGAGGGCCGGCCAGGACCTTGACCGCGCGCGGCACACCCGGCGTCAGTTCCTCATCGGAGGGGCTGCCGCCGGGGCCGGCGCCGCCGCGGCTCTCGGCGCGACGCGGGCGTTCGAGACTCCGGCGCCTGCCTCCGCGGTCGATCCCGTCCTGAATGGTGCGCAGACCATCCCGTTCTACGGGGACCATCAGGCGGGCATCGCGACCCCCGCCCAGGCCCACTCGAGGCTCGTGGCGCTGGATCTTCGCGACGGCGTGGACCGGGACGCCCTCCGCCGTCTGATGCGGCTCCTCAGCGACGACGCCGCCCGCCTCGCCGCCGGCAGCCCCGCCCTCGCGGACACGGAGCCCGAGCTCGCCTCGGTTCCCGCGAGGCTGACCGTGACGTTCGGGTTCGGCCCCGCGTTCGTGGCCCGGGCTGGAGGGCGGGTCCCCGAGTGGCTCAGGCCGCTGCCTGCCTTCGCAGTCGACCGGCTCCGCCCCGAGTTCAGCGATGGAGACCTCCTGCTGCAGGTTGCCGCAGACGATCCGCTCACCGTGGCCCATGCGACCCGCATGCTCCTCAAGGACGCCCGCTCCTTTGCGGCAGTGCGCTGGACGCAGCGCGGATTCCGGTGGGCCCATGGATCCACCGCTGCGGGGACGACCATGAGGAATCTGTTCGGCCAGGTCGACGGCACGTCCAACCCGGTTCCCGGCAGCGAGGAGTTCGACGGGGTGGTGTGGTCGGGGGCGGGGTGGCTGGCCGGGGGGACGGGCCTCGTGGTGCGGCGCATCCACATGGACCTCGAGGGCTGGGACCAGCTCGATGCGGTGGCGAAGGAGGCGTCGGTGGGCCGGAAGCTCTCGAACGGTGCGCCTCTGACTGGCACCGAGGAGCACGATCAGCCCGACTTCGCCGCGACCACCCCGCTCGGGTTCCCGCGGATCGCGGAGTTCTCCCACCTGCGGCGAGCGCGAGGAGAGGCCCCCGGAAGCCCGGCAGAGCGGATCTTCCGCCGCGGGTACAACTACGACGACGAGCCCACCGGCGGCGAGATCTCGAATTCCGGGCTCATCTTCGTCTCGTACCAAGCGGATATCGACCGCCAGTTCGTGCCGATCCAGCGGCGGCTCGACGAGCTCGACCTCCTGAACCGGTGGACGACGCCGGTCGGCTCGGCCGTGTTCGCGGTCCCGCCCGGCTGCCGGGAACGCGGGTTCATCGGCGAGACCCTGCTGGGCTGACGGCACAGCCCCGGCGGACATGGCGAAGGCCCGGAATCCTGAGGACTCCGGGCCTTCGTGCTGGGCGGTGGTGGAGGGATTTGAACCCCCGTTGGGTTGCCCCAAACATCATTTCGAGTGATGCACCTTCGGCCGCTCGGACACACCACCAGCAGGCATCAACTGTACCGGGACGGAGGTCCAGCTCCAAACTGGGCCCCTCACAGGTAGGCGGAGGCGGTCCACAGGTGCACGAGCGCGTAGGCACGGAAGGGGCTCCAGCCCTCGGCACGCGCGGCGGCTTCCTTGGCCGTGATGCCGCCGAGCGAGCGCCGCAGGAGGAGGTCCCCGGGGGCGAAGGCGTCCCTGTGCCCCGTGCGCACCTCGAGGTAGTCGGCGGTCCACGGGCCCACCCCCGGCAGCGTCAGGAGCTCGTCCCGGGTGAGCACGAGCCGTCCGCGGTCGGCCGCGCCCGCGCGGTCCGCGAAGGCACTGGCCACGGCAAGGACCGTCCTCGCCCGGGAGGCCGTGAGCCCGACGGCGGCCCGCAGTTCTTCGCGGTCCGCCCGGGCAAGGGCCGCCGGGCCGGGGAACCGCATCAGGCCCAGCGGACCGGGTGTGCCGTACGCCTGGACCAGCCGGCCCGCGAACGTCCTTCCCGCAGCGAGGGAGACCTGTTGGCCCAGCACGGTGGTGATGGCCGTCTGGAACGCGTCGGTGGTGCCGATGACACGCAGCGCCGGACGCGCCTCGAGGAGCGGGGCCAGAACGGGGTCGCCGCCCAGTGCCGACCGGACTTCGGCGACGTCCGTGTCGAGGTCGAGCCAGAGGCGGAGGGTCGCCACGGCCTCGTCCCCGCCGGCCGCGGGGCCGTGCAACGTCGCCTCCGCCCCGGCGGGGTCGAGCCGGATCGATGCCGCAACCGGTCCGTGCGCCGTGTGGATGAGGCGCTCGTGCGTCCCCGCGGCGAGGTCGGTGCGCTCGGCGCCGGGGACCGAGTGCGCCGCGAGGCTCGCGAGCATCGCGGCGGCCTCGAGGCCGCCGTTCGCGCCGAGGCGGATGTGCTTCGACGCGGTGCTGCCGCGCCTGACCACCGTGTCTGCGTCCACGGCGTCTAGGTCCACACGCCCGAGCTTCCGCGCCGGTGGCTTCCCACGAGGTGGGTGTCGATCATGCCGATGGCCTCCATGAGCGCATGCATCGTGGTCGGGCCGACGAAGGCGAAGCCCTTCTTCCGCAGCGCCTTCGAGAGTGCGACCGATTCGGGGGAGGAGGAGGGGATCTCAGCGAACGATCGGGGCGCCGGAGTCTCGTCAGGCTGGAACGACCAGACGAACTCCACGAGACCGCCCTCGTCGCGCAGCGCGAGCGTGGCCCTCGCATTGGTGATCGCCGCGTTGATCTTGGCCCGGTTCCGCACAATGCCGCTATCGAGCATCAGCCGCTCGACGTCGTCGTCCCCGAACACGGCCACGGCCTCCGGGTCGAAGTCCGCGAAAGCCGCCCGGAACGCGGGCCTCTTGCGCAGGATCGTGGCCCAGGACAACCCGGCCTGGAACCCCTCGAGGGAGATCCTCTCGTACAGGCCTTGCTCGTCCCGCACCGGCATGCCCCATTCGGTGTCGTAGTACTCGCGCATGAGGGCGTCTGTGCTGGCCCAGGACGGGCGTGCAAGGCCGTCCTCGCCGGTGATGAGTGCTGCCTCGCTCATGGGTGTCTGCCTTTCAGTCCAGTCCGGTGACGCGCAGGGTGAGGTTGATCCGCCCGGCTGCGAGCCCGCAGCCCTCCGGGGCGGTGCCCGGGTAGGTCTTCATGACGCCGTGGAACGCGAGGCGCGAGGGGCCGCCGAAGACGAATAGGTCGCCCGAGGCGAGGGCCAGGTCCTCATAGGGCCGCGCGCGCGTCTCGGTGTTGCCGAACCGGAACAGGCAGCTGTCACCGATGGACAGCGACACGACCGGCTCCCGGGAGACCTCGTCCTTGTCCTGGTGCATGCCCATCCTCGCGGCGTCATCGTAGAAGTTCACGAGCGCCGTATCCGGCGTGTAGTCGGCCGCGCCGGCCTGCCGGCCGTAGGCCTCCGCGACGGCGAGGCGGCCCACGCGGACGAGCCAGTCAGGGAAGGGCAGGACCGGGGCGCCGTTCACATCCCCGGCCTCCCGGGTGTACCGGTATGGCTGCCAGTGCCACCCGAGGCACACGGTCCGGACGGACATCTCGTGTCCGCGTACTCGGGCGGCTCGGAGAGGAACAGGCCCCCTGGCCCACTCGTGGAAGCGCTCTGCAATCCAGGCCTGTTGGGAGAGGCTGAGCCAGCCGGGCACGTGGACCGCCCCCGGTGACACTTCGCGCCGTGGCCGTTCCACCAGCTCGTCCCCGAACAGGGCGGCCGTCATGCCGATCCCTCGAGCACAAGGAGCGCGTTCTTGGCCTCGAGGCCACCGATGTAGCCGCCGAGACTGCCGTCCGAGCGGAGAACGCGATGGCACGGCACCACCACGGGAAGCGGATTCGTGGCGCACGCCGTCCCCACGGCGCGCACGGCTCGCGGGTTTCCCACCGCGCGCGCCACCTCGGTGTAGCTCTCAGTGCCGCCGAAGGGAATCCGGCCGAGATGGGCGAGGACTGTGCGCCGGAACCCGGCGGAAAGGCTGAGGTCGAGCGGCAGGTCGAACGAGGTGCGCTTGCCCCCGAAGTACTCCTCGATCTCGCGGGCCGCCGAGCCCAGACGGGCGGGGGCCTCGAGAATGCGCGGGCTGAGCTTCTGCGCGAGCGACTGCAGGACCGCCTCGTGTCCCTCCCGCTCGAAGGCGACCCTGACGAGGCCGCGCTCGGTGGCGGCGATGAGCAGCCGGCCCACGGGCGAGTCGACCACGCAGTACGCGACGTCGAGCAGGCCTTCCCGGTTGGCCTTCGCGGCGAGGGAACGCCGGAGGCCCTCGAGGACTCCCGGCTCGATGACCGCCAGGTGGGGTGGGAACGCGAGGTCCACGGGTCCAATGCCTGGCGCGCTCGCGGTCTGGTCGGTGCTGGTCATGGCAAGCTTCCTTCCGGCTGGTCTGCCGCAATGAGAGTGCGGAGCTTCTTCAGGCCGTCCGCGGCGGAGCGGCGCGCGGAGGCCGGGGTTCCCCCGACGATGCCGGCAATCTCCCCGAAGGGGAGGTCGCCGAGGTAGCGGTAGGCGATGACGCGGCGCTGCTTGTCCGGGAGCCGGGCGACATGGCCCCAGATCCCTCCTGGCTCCTCCGGATTCCCGAGCTCGGAGGTCCCTTCCGGAACCGACTCGACGGGGACCGCACGGCGCCCCGCCGCCCGAACGGCGTCCAGCGACCTCCTGTGGGCGATCCGCACAAGCCAGGCCTCCACGTTGGCGTCGGCCGGGAGGTCGGTGTAGGCGCGCAACGCCGAGATGAAGGTCTCCTGCCAGACGTCGTCGGCGTCCAGCGGCCCCACGACGGCTCGGCAGACCCGCAGCACGGTGGCTCCGTGGAGCTCGACGAGCATTTCGAAGGGCTGTTTCGTGTCCATCACTCTGTAGACGCCCCGGGCACCGGGAATGTGAGGTCGGCGGCGTGTCCCGACGTTCAGCCCCATCATTCCACCATCCGCGAAGGGCCCTCAGCGGTGCTGGGCGAAGAACCCGCGCAGGAGCGTCGCGCACTCGTCCTCGAGCACGCCCGGGTACACCTCGACCCAGTGGTTGAGGCGCCGCTCGCGCAGGATGTCGAAGACGCTCCCGGCCGCGCCCGCCTTCTCGTCCCACGCGCCGAACACGACCCGGGGAATCCTCGCGAGCACGATCGCGCCAGCGCACATCGCGCACGGCTCGAGGGTGACCACGAGCGTGCAGTCGGACAGCCGCCAGCCGTCGCCGCCGCCGTCGTCGGCGAGGGCACGGGCCGCGGCCCGGATCGCCTGGACCTCGGCGTGGGCCGTCGGGTCGCCGAGCGCTTCACGCTCATTGCGGCCGACGGCGAGCACCTGCCCCTCCGGCCCGACCACCACCGCCCCGATCGGCACGTCGCCCGTGGCCTCCGCCTCGCGGGCCTCGTCCAGCGCAAGCCGCATCCACGCTCTGTGGGCACGCTCCTGGTCGCGCGGTCCGTGGGGCGTGGCAGGCATGGGTCCAATGATAGGTTCGGCGGCAGGTGCGGGTACGGGCTCGGCAGGTGCGGGTATTGGCTCCACGGGCACGTGGACTGGCCCGCACAGTGGGGGCGGCACCCGCGGCCCGGGAGAGGAGTGGCCATGGGCGACCGGAGCGCCCTTCGGAAGCTTGCCAGGACCATGGCCCGGTGGCTCGGACCCCACGCATCCATGTGGATCCTCCTTGCCGTGGGGGCTGCGCTCGTCCTGGCGTTCTCGTGGGC
Source organism: Sinomonas cellulolyticus (assembly GCF_014656475.1). Classification (GTDB taxonomy): domain Bacteria; phylum Actinomycetota; class Actinomycetes; order Actinomycetales; family Micrococcaceae; genus Sinomonas; species Sinomonas cellulolyticus. The sequence continues at coordinate 134,045 of NZ_BNCM01000002.1, read as the reverse complement.
GGGCGGGGAGGTGTACGAGTCGGTGGTCCAGCACGACGCGCTCGCCTCGCTCGACCAGCCCGTGCTCAACTGGGCGGTCGCGGCGCGCACTCCAGCCCTGAACAGCGCGGTGACCGCCTTCACGAATGTGGGCGGCGGCGTGATCGCCCCGATCGTGGCGGCTGCGGCAACCGCTCTGCTCACGTTGTGGATGCGCCACTGGCGCCCGCTCGTCCTCATCCCGGCCGCGGCCCTCGGATCCCTCCTCGCGACCGTCTTCGGCAAGCAGGTCACGGGCCGGGCGCGGCCGCCCCTGACCCTCGCCGTCCCGCCGTATGAGCACACCCCCTCGTTCCCCAGCGGGCACACCCTCAACGCGACCGTGATCGCCGGGATCGTCGCCTATCTCGTCTGCCTCAAGCTGAGGCAGACGTGGGCGCGCGTGGCCGTGATCGCTGCTGCAGCCCTCTACGCGGTCGCCATCGGGCTCTCGCGCGTGTTCCTCGGCCACCACTGGCTCACCGACGTGGTGGCGGCATGGTTCCTGGGCCTCGCCTGGCTCACGTTCGTGATCGTCGCCCACCGCGTCTTCCACCTCGTCCGGCTCGCCCGTGTGGCCAATGCCGCCGCCGGTGCGCACGACGCCGCCGCCGGGCCGCCGTCGTCGTCCTCCTCCCGCGGGGACGCCGCTGCAGGGTGAGGCTGGTAGGTTCTCTGCCATGCGAACTCTCGTTGTGGACCATCCGCTCGTGGCGCACAAGCTCACGGTGCTGCGGGACAAGAACACCCCCAGCCCCGTCTTCAGGCAGCTCACCGAGGAGCTCGTGACGCTGCTGGCGTACGAGGCCACCCGCGAGGTGCGCACCGAGTCGGTCACGATCGAGACGCCCGTCGCGACGACCGTGGGCACCGCCTTCACGAAGCCGACCCCGCTCGTCGTGCCGATCCTGCGCGCAGGCCTGGGCATGCTCGAGGGAATGGTGAAACTCGTCCCCACCGCCGAGGTGGGATTCCTCGGCATGGCCCGCGACGAGGAGACGCTGGACATCGTCACCTATGCCGAGCGGCTCCCCGAAGACCTCACCGGCCGGCAGGTCTTCGTCCTCGATCCGATGCTCGCCACCGGCGGCACGCTGACCGAGGCCATCACGTTCCTCTTCCGACGAGGGGCAAGCGACGTCACCTGCATCTGCCTTCTCGCAGCGCCCGAGGGCCTCAAGCGGCTCGAAGACGGGCTCGGCGACGCGAATGTCACGGTGGTCCTCGCTTCGATCGACGAGCGCCTCAACGAGAAGGCCTACATCGTCCCGGGCCTCGGCGACGCGGGAGACCGGCTGTACGGTCTGGCCAAGTAGCGGGTCCGAGGCGGCCCGGTTCCCGAGGCAGCGCGGTTGCCGGACCTCTGCTCACGGCAGGGGCAGCTGGCCCCCCGGGAGGATGGATGGGTGGGGCAGCGGCAGGAGATCCGGCGCCGTCGGCGCGGTGGTGGGCACTGCGGTGGGCGCGGACGGGATCGGCAGCGAGGGCAGGGGCACCGCGGGTGCTCCTCCTTCGGACAGCGGTGATGAGGTCCGGGGCGTCGATGACGGGGCAACGGTCGGGCCGGTCGTACTCGCGGGAGATGGGTCCTGCGGGGCATGCTCGGCCGGGGCAAGCCGCGGGCTCACATCAGAGCCGGGCTGCGCCGGGGCCTGGGAAGGTGCTTGGCCTGATTCACTCGTGGCAGGGCGCTCGATCCCCGGCCTGCCGGTGTCCGGGGCAGGGAAGAGTGCGCTCTGGGCCACGGCGGCGGCTGCGGTCGCCGCACCCGCGGCGAGAGCGATCGCCATGGCCGTGGCGACGGGACGCCGCCTGCGCCGGCGCTGCCCCGGGGCGGTCCGCTCGCTGTCGGCACGTTCACTGCGCGCGGCGGCCAGGTCCACGACTGCGGCCCGGTTCCCGACCATGGCCTCCCCACCGCCGTCGGCCCTCAGTCCGCGGATACCGTCCAGCAGGTCAGCCGCGGCCTGGGACGTGGGAAGTGCGACGGTCTCCGGGGCGCCGTGCGCCGAGCCGTGCAGGGCCGTCGGCGGAACGGCGAGGGGAGCGGTCACCGGGGTGTCGTCGACCAGGAGCGCGGCGAGGCGCCGGTTGGGCAGCACGGGTGCCGCTGCGGCGAGGGAACGCAGGTCCTCGAGGACGGGCCTGAGCGGCTCCGCGTCCTCGGATCCCATGCCAGCAAGGAGCTCGTCGATGACGCCCGGCTCGTCACGATCTGGTGCTGATGTCATGGCCTGCTCAGTTCTCTCGTGGGCACGTGGGTTCGGAGTTCCTTCAGCGCGCGGCGCTGGAGCTGCTTGACCGCTCCGGTCGTCCGGCCCATGACTGTCGCGGTCTGTTCGATGGAGAGGTCCGCGACGATGCGCAGCAGGAGGACCTCCCGGTAGTCCTCGGGGAGCCTATCGAGGAGTGCGAGGGCAGCGCTTCCTGCGAGGACGTCATCTTCGGGCGTTGTCGGTGCTCGGCGCGGGTCTCTCTCGGCCTCGTGCGGAACGAGGTACGGGGTCCTCGCGCGACGGCGGTGGTGGTCCACGGCGCGCCCGTGGGCGATGGTGAAGGCGAGGGCCTTGGCCCCCTCAAGCCCCCCGGTGATGCCCGGCCCCTCGGTGATGCCCGGTGTGCCGTCTCCGCCCTGTCCGGAGGGGACCATGCGGGTGTACAGCGACAGGAAGACATCGTGCGTCGCGGCGTCCGGATCATCGACGCCGCGCGCCCGGAGGTACCCCTGCACGGGGCCTGAGAACGCGCGGTACGCCGCCGTGAACAGCGCGGCGGGGCCCCCGTGATCGTCTGAGGCGATCACGGGTCCGGCATTCTCTGCGGTCTGCAACCAGTGGGTCCTGTCCGTCGGCGAACGGCGCTGCAGCGGCCCCGGTCGGGCGCGCCGCGCGCCGTGGTGATGTGCCGGGGCCGCGCACGCGGGGCCCCGGCACGGTGAGCCAGCCTACCCGACGCTACGGGCGGACAGCCTGCGTCGCCTCGGACGGCAGTGCCGGGGCAGCGGTCGGCACGGCAGGAACCGAGGAGGGGACGGCGGGCGCCGAGGGCAGGCTGTTCTGGCCCGGGAGGGCAGGGGCCGCCGGCAGGGTCGGGGCACCGGGAACGGTGGCGTTCAGGGCCGAGTCGCCGCCGGCGGCGCCCTCGTCGGAGGCGGAGACGCCATGGGCCTGACAGAAGGCGGAGACGTTCGCCTCGCCCTGGGCCGCGAGGGCCAGGGTCTTGAAGCCCGCGGACGCCGCGCCAAGGGTGCCCTGGGCGTTGGCGTGGCACAGGCCGAGGATCTCGGTATCCGCGGCACCAGACACGGGACGGCCAGCGTTCGCCGCAGCGCTGCCTGCGGCCGCGCTGGCCTCCCCGGCCGCATGGGATGCCGCCGCCGTCGCCGTCCCGGCGGGCTTCCCCGCCTCGCCCTTGGCCTGCTGGGAGGCTGCGTCCGCGGCGTCCTTGGCGTCCTGCACCGGCTTCGGGGCAGGGGCACCGATGGCCTGGTGGGCCACCTGCTGGGCATCGGTGGGCAGCGAACCGGTGTAGGCGGCGGTTCCGAGGCCGCCGACGGTCAGTGCGCCGAGTGCCGCGGCGCTCACCGCGACCTTGCTCGAGACGAGGGCAGCGAAAACAGACATGGGCAATCTCCTGGAGGATCGGGACCGGGCGACAGGCCGCTCTGCGGCGGCCTACATCCCTTGAACCGATCCCGTTCCCCGAAAGGTCACTCGATCCGCGAAAAAAGTTCCAGAAAGGATTCCACGGCCGGTAGCGGCTGCGGAGAGAGCGGAACGGAGCTGTCCGCAGCCGGTCCGCGGGAGGTTCCGCTCGCCGGTGCGGGCCCCTAGCGTGGGTCTATGGACTGGAAACTGGAACTCGTCTTCATCCCCGTCAGCGACGTGGACCGTTCGATCGACTTCTATGTGAACAAGGTGGGCTTCCACCTCGACTACGACCAGCGCGTCAATGAGAACCTGCGGTTCGTGCAGATCACCCCTCCGGGTTCGGCCTGCTCGATCGCGTTCGGTGAGGGGCTCGCGCCCGTCCCGCCGGGCACCTCGGCGCTCCAGGTCGTCGTGGCGGACATCCAGGAGGCCCACGACGAGCTCGCCTCGCGCGGCGTCGAGGTGAGCGATGTGCAGGTCCTCGACTGGGGGCACTTCGTGACCTTCGAGGATCCGGACGCGAACCGGTGGGCGATCCAGTACCTGCCGAACCGGCCCAACGGATAGCCCGACGCGCAGGCCCCGACGAGAGGCTAGGCCCGGCGGTCGGCGTCCAGGACGGAGGCGAGGTCGTAGCTGACGGGCTCGTCGAGCTGCTCATAGGTGCAGGACTCAGGGCTCCTGTCGTCGCGCCAGCGCACCCACTGGGCGGTATGGCGGAAGCGGTCCCCCTCCATGTGGTCGTAGCGGACCTCGACTACCCGTTCAGGGCGCAGCGGGGTGAAGGAGAGATCCTTGTTGGCGTTCCACCGGGAGTGGGCCGCAGCGGTCGGGGTGCGGGGGATCGACTGGTCGCGGTTGTCCGGCGTGGTGTCCGCTGCTGGCTGCGCCCACGCCCAGGGATGCCCCTCGAACGTGGTCACGAGAGGCTGCAGCTCGGCGAACAGCTCCCGCCGACGGGCCATCGGGAACGCCCCGATGACCCCCACCGAATGGAGCTGGCCCTCGGCGTCGTACAGTCCGAGAAGGAGGGAGCCGATGGCATCGCGCTCATTCTTGTACAGCCGGTAGCCCGCGAGGACGCAGTCGGCCGTGCGCTCGTGCTTGAGCTTGGCCATGATCCGCTTGTCCTCGGCGTACGGCTCCCCGAGGGGCTTGGCGATGACGCCGTCCAGGCCCGCCCCCTCGAATCTGCTGAACCATTCGAGGGCGAGCGCGGGATCCCGCGTCGCCTGCGTGAGGTAGACGGGCGGCTGCGTGCCCTCGAGCGCCTCCTCGAGGGCCGCGCGCCGCTCCCGGAACGGCCGCTCGACGTAGTTCTCCTGTCCGAGCGCGAGCAGGTCGAAGGCGACGAAGCTCGCCGGGGTGGCCGCAGCGAGCTTGGCGATGCGTGAGGCAGCGGGGTGGATCCGCTGCTGCAGCGCGTCGAAGTCGAGCCGGTCCCCGGACTCCGGGTCGACGAGGATGATCTCGCCGTCGACCACCGAGTGATCGGGCAGGTTCGCCACGAAGGCCTCCACGAGCTCGGGGAAGTACCGGGTCATGGGGAGTGCGTTGCGCGAGCCGATCTCAACCCGGTTCCCGGAGCGCCACACGATCGACCGGAAGCCGTCCCACTTGGGCTCGTAGAGGTAGTCGCCCTCGGGCAGCTTCTTGACCGGCTTGGCGAGCATCGGCCCGTAGGGAGGGGCGATGGCGGTGCCCCACTCGGCGTCCCTCTCAGCCTTGGGCGCCATGTACTCCTCGTCGGCCCGGTCAGCCCGCCGCTTGCTGGGGGGGACCCGCGGGGGTTCGCCCGGCATCTTGGGGTAGTCCGGCGGGAAGTTCAGCTCGCCGAGCCCGTTTTCGAGATCCCGCTCCCACAGGGCCAGTGCCCCGTTCAGGCGCGCCGCCGTGGCGTCGATCCCGGCCCAGGGGCATTCTCTCGACGCGAGGAGCTCCGGCACCGTGTGGACCGTGAAGTCCCGCGGATCGGCGGAGTCCAGCTCGTCCCACGCGAGTGGGGTGGAAACCGGCGCGTGGGGCAGCGGGCGCGGGGAGTAGGCGGCCGCAATCGTGCGGTCCCGGTTGGCCTGATTGAAGTCGACGAAGACGCGTTCGCCGCGCTCCTCCTTCCACCAGGATGTGGTCACGAGGTCCGGCAGGCGCCGCTCGAGTTCCCGGGCAATGCCGATGACGCCGTGCCGCACCTCCTGGAACTCATGGTCCGGCTGGATGCGGGCGTAGACGTGCACCCCACGGTTGCCGGAGGTCTTCGCGAAGGCTGTGAGGCCCGCCTCGGCCATGACCTCCCGCAGTGCATGCGCCGCGGTGACGGCATCGCGGAAGCCACGGCCCGGCTGGGGGTCGAGGTCGATGCGCAGCTCGTCCGGATTGTCCAGGTTGGCAGTACGCACCGGCCACGGGTGGAACGTCACGGTGCCCATCTGCGCCGCCCAGGCGAGGGCGGCGGGCTCATCGAACACCAGCTGGTCGTGCCGGCGCCGCGACGGGTAGGTGCACGTCACCGTCCTGAGGTAGGACGGCGCGCCGCGCGGCGGGCGCTTGGAGAAGAACTCCTCGCCCTCGATCCCCTCGGGAAAGCGCTGCAGGGTCATGGGACGGTCGCCGTTGAGTGCCAGGAACGGGCCGGACACCGCGATGAGGTAGGCAGCCAGTCCGCGCTTGGTGATGGCCTCCCGCCCGTCCGCGCTGGGCCACAGCACCCTGTCAGGGCTGGTCAGCTTCACCGTCCGCTCACCGTCGGGGCCGTCCACGTGCAGGATCTCGGAATCCGCCATGGGCCCACCGTAGCCGCCGGCAGTGCCTCCCGTCGTTACCCGAGCTCGTACACGGTGGCCCCGCCGATGGTCTGGGCGGTGTAGTTCGCCTCCACCCAGGCGGCAATCTGTCGCGGCACGTCGGAGCCGGAGCTGCCCTGCATGAGGTTCGCGGCGATGAACCAATGGATTCGGTGCTGGGCTACCAACTCCTGGAACTGCGCGAGCGTGGGGGACGGGTCCGTTCCGTTGAAGCCGCCGACTGCCATGACCGGAAGCTGCGAGGCGAGCTGGTAGCCGGCGGCATTGTTGGATCCGATCACTGCGGCCGCCCAGGTGTAGGCGGACGCATCCGTTCCGAGGGCGGAAACCAGTGCGGCCGACGGCGTGGCCGCACCGAGCAGGCCCCCCGCACCGCCGCGTCCCGGGGCGCCGCCGAAGCCGGCCTGCCCGCCCGGCTGCCCGAAGCCGCCCCCGGCCGGGCCGGAGGTGCCCTGGCCGAGCCGGCTCTGGACGAACTGCCGCTGGCCGCCGATCCCGCGGCCGCCGAAGCCGAACCCGGAGGAGGGCCCCGCCGTCACGATGGCCCCGCTGTGCGCGGTGCTGACGGTCTGCACGGTGAACGCGAGCGGCCCGGCGAGGGCCGCGACGAGGGCGAATGCCGCCGTCGTGCGCTGCGCCCAGGCCCAGCGCGCGGTGAGCCGCTCCCGGAAGGCGAGGGCCAGCACGCCGAGGGCCGCGAGGATTCCCGCCACGGCGAGCACCGGCGGCATCCACGGAAGGAAACCGGCGGCGCGCCCCACGAGGAGGGCGCCCATCAGGCCTGCGGCGAGGACTGCGGCGGCGAGGGCAACGCCCTCGAGACCCGCGCGGCGCCGCTGCCACAGGATCCCGGCGCCGAGTCCGACCACGGCAGCGATGCCGGGGGCGAGGGCCACCGAGTAGTACTCGTGGATGATGCCGGAGGCGAGGCTGAACGTCAGGCCGGTCGCCAGGACCCAGCCGCCCCACGCGATCACGGAAGCACGGACGGCATCGGTGCGCGGGGCGCGGCGCCCCGCCCACAGGACCGCCGCTCCGAGGATCAGCGCGCTCGGCACGAGCCACGCGATCTGGCCGCCGAACGAGTCCGAGAAGAGCCGCAGGAGACCCGGCTGGCCCCAGCCGTTGCCGCCGCCCACGGATCCCACCTCGTTGCCGTCGAGCCGGCCGAAGCCGTTGTACCCGAAGGTGAGCTCGAGGATCGAATTGGTCTGCGAACCGCCGATGAACGGGCGTGCGCTCGCCGGCGTCAGCTCGACCGCGGCAATCCACCAGCCCGCCGCGGCGAGCATCGCGCCCAGCGCCGCGAGCAGGTGCAGGAGCCGGCGCCCCAGCTGGAACGGTGCCGCCCAGAGGTAGGCGAGCGCGAATCCCGGCACCACGAGGAGCACCTGGAGCTGCTTGGTGAGGAAGCCGAGTCCGAGGAGCACACCCGCCCCGACGAGCCAGCGGACCTTCGCGTCCTGGATCGCCCTCACCGTCGCGTACCCCGCGGCGGTCATGAGCAGCACGAGCAGCGCGTCCGGGTTGTTGAAGCGGAACATGAGCGCCGCGACCGGTGTCAGGGCGAGCACGACGGCGGCCAGGAGCCCCGCGCGGTGGGCCGCTGGGCCGCTTCCGGTCGCCGCCAGGACGGCGCGGCGGACCGCGAGGTACAGGATCCACGCCGTCCCCACGCCCATGAGCACCTCGGGCACGAGGATCGACCACGAGTTGAGCCCGAACACCCTGACCGCGAGGTCCACGATCCACAGCGAGGCCGGCGGCTTGTCCACGGTGATCGAGTTCGCCGCGTCCGAGGACCCGAAGAAGAACGCCTCCCAGTTCTGGCTGCCCGCCTGGGCGGCGGCCGCGTAGAAGGCGTTCGCCCAGCCGTTGGCCGCCAGGTTCCACAGGTACAGGGCCGCGACCGCGGCGAGGACGACGGCGAGCTCTGCCCGCCGCCGCGCCGCACCCCATGCGGTCCGGAGGGTCCTGGGCCGTTCCGCGGAGGCCGTACCGCGCGCCGCCGGCCGGTCCCCGGCCGTTGGCAGATCCGCGGCCCCCGGGCGGATCCCGGGAGACTCGAAGCCGAGAGTGCCCGCCATCAGCCCACCAGCTTGTAGACGGTGCTGGAGCCGACCGTCTGCGCCTGGAAGGTGGCCTCGACCCACTGCGCGATCGCCGAGGAGTCGCTCCCGCCGCGGCCTGCGAAGCCGCCGCCCATGCCGCCGCCGGCGATGAAGTACGTGACCTGCCCGTTGGCGACCATGGCCTTGAACTCGTCCAGCGTGGGGTAGGGGTCGCTGCCCATGAAGCCGCCCATCGCAATGACGTTGGTGTTCGAGGCGAGCTCAAGCGACGCGGCTGAGTTGGCGCCGGTCGTGGCCGCCGACCACTTCGTGGTGGTGGCCTGCAGGAGGCTGACCAGCTCGGGCGAGGCCGCCGCGCCCTCGCCCGGGCCTCCCTGCCCGGAGCCGTCGGGCCGGGCGCCTGTACGGTCGCGGAACTGGGCGAACCCCGCTCGGCTGCCGAAGCCGTCTCCGCCGGATGGCCCGGATGTCGGGATCGCTCCGCTGTGCCCCACGGAGGCCGTGGCAATCGTGAACGCGGCCGGGCCGAGGCCCCCCGCGAGCAGCGCGACGACGGCGAGCGCCAGCGCGCCCGCCTGCATGCCCGCTGCCCGGAAGCGGTCGACCCGGAGGACGAGGCCGAGCGCCGCGAGCACGCCGAGCACCACGACCGCCACCTGAAGCCACGGGAGCCACGAGGCGTCGCGGCCCAGGAGCACCGACGTCCAGACACTCGTGCCGAGCACTGCCACGGCGAGGATGATCCGCGGGGCCCAGTAGGCCCGGCCCCGCCACAGCTCGACCGCTCCGATGCCCACGACTCCCGCGATGCCCGGCGCGAGGGCGATCGCGTAGTAGTTGTGCACCGTGCCGGTCATGAACGAGAAGACCGTCGCGGTGAGGACGGTCCAGCCGCCCCACACGATGAGCGAGGCCCGCACCCGGTCCGTCCGCACGGCGCGGCGCGTGAACCACAGCCCGGCGACCAGCAGGAGCAGCGCCGCAGGCAGCAGCCAGGAGATCTCGGCGCCGAAGGTCGGGCCGAACATGCGGGTGATGCCTGCTGCCCCGCCGAAGCCCCCGCCGCCGGGGCCGCCCGGTGCACCGCCGGCGAGCGCGCCGCCCGCGAATCCGCCGGCGGCAGCACCGGCGTCGGCCGCCTGCCCGCGGAAGGCGCCCTGTCCTCCGCCTCCGCGATTGCCGAAGATCCGTGCGAGGCCGTTGTACCCGAACGTGAGCTCGAGGAAGCTGTTGGTCTGCGAGCCGGCCATGTAGGGGCGCACGCTCGTGGGCGTCAGGGTGAAGGCGAGGATGTACGCGCCTGAGACGGCCGCAAGGGAGCCGAGGGCGCCGAGCAGGTGGAGCAGGCGCCGCCGCAGCGGGGTCGGCGCAGCCCACAGGTACGCTAGCCCGAGGGCCGGGACGATGATGAGGCCGGCGAGCATCTTGGTCAGGAACGCCAGTCCCAGCAGCGCGCCGGCGCCCACGAGCCACTTCCAGCCGGCCTTCTCGATGGCCCGGACGGTCATGTAGGCCGCCGCTACGAGGCAGAACGTGAGCATCGCGTCCGGGTTGTTGAACCGGAACATGAGGGCCGCGACCGGTGTGGCGGCGAGCGCGCCCCCGGCGATGAGCCCCGCGGCCGGCCCGCTCACCCGCTTCACGGCCGCGTACAGGAGCGCCACGGACGCCACGCCCATGAGCGCCTCGGGCAGGAGCATCGTGAAGGAGCTGAAGCCGAAGATCCTGCCCAGCAGGCCCGGGATCCAGAATGCGGCAGGCGGCTTGTCCACGGTGATCGCGTTGCCGGCATCGAGCGAGCCGAAGAACCACGCGGTCCAGTCCTTGCTGCCAGCCTGGATGGCCGCGGCATAGAACTCGTTGGCCCATCCGGAGTTGGTCAGGTTCCACAGATACAGGAACCCGGAGGCGACCACGAGGGAGAACGCGGAGGGGCGCACCCAGCGGGGCTGGTCGGTGCCGAAGGCGAAGCGCCGCCATCCGGCTGTCCCCCCGCCCAGGGCAGGCGCACGACGGCGGGAAGCGGCCGCCGTCGTGCGCTCGTCCTGGGCGGGCGCAGCCGCGCTGTCTGGGGTGAGGGAGGTTGTCATGGTCCAAGCTCTTCTGGGGTGTGACGTGGGGAGGTCTGGGTTCCGCGCGGCCGGTCAGGTCCGGGAGGCGGCGACCAGCGGTTCGCGCCGCCTGCGGAACACCCAGTGGCGGAAGAGGAGGAACTTGACGGCGGTCGCGGCGAGGTTGGCCACGACGAGCACCGCGAGCTCGAGCCACCTGGCCGGGTTGGTGAGCGTGTGCATCCAGGCGAGCGCGCCTGCGGTCAGGGCCCAGCCGATCCCGAAGACCATGAGGCCCTCGAGATGGTGCCGGCCCAGCCGCTCCGCACCGAGCACCCCGAAGGTGAAGCGCCGGTTCGCGGCCGTGTTCGCCACGGCCGTGATCAGGAGGGCGGCGAAGTTCGCGGCCTGGGCGTCCATGAACTCGCGCCCGAGCAGGAACAGGGCAGCGTAGGCCAAGGTTGAGGCGACTCCGATCGCGCCGAAGCGGGCGAGCTGGCCGAACAGGCTCTGGCGCCGTCCCGCCTCGGCCGTGCGCTCGCAGGCGGGCAGCGGCCCGCGGGCCAGGGCGGCGCGCAGCTCGGCGAGCGGGATCCGGCCGCGGGCCATGTCCTGGGTGAGGCGGTACATGCCGCGGAGGTCGTCGACGGCGGTGCGCAGGACGTCCACCTTGGAGTCCGGATCGTCGGTCCAGTCCACGGGAACCTCGTGGCAGCGCAGCCCGCAGCGCTCGGCCAGGACGAGCAGCTCCGTGTCGAAGAACCACGCCGTGTCCAGCGTGTGGGGGAGGAGCTCCTGGGCCACGTCCGCGCGGATGGCCTTGAACCCGCACTGGGCGTCGGAGAACCCCGCACCCATGAGGGAGTGCAGGAGGAAGTTGTAGGAGCGCGAGACGAACTCTCGCTTCGGCCCGCGGATCACCCGCGAGCTTCTGGCCAGGCGGGTCCCGATCGCGAGGTCGGAGTGCCCCGACAGCAGAGGCGCGACGAGCGGGCCGAGCGCGGCGAGGTCGGTGGAGAGGTCAACGTCCATGTAGGCGAGCACCGGCGCGTCCGAGGCGAGCCAGACGCGCCGCAGCGCATTGCCACGGCCCTTCTGGTCGAGGTGGACGGCTCGGACCTCCCGCAGCTCGCGGGCGAGCCGCTCGGCCACCCGCAGCGTGGCGTCGGTGGAGGCGTTGTCCGCGACGGTGATGCGGAAGCCGTGCTCGAACGTGCGCCCCAAGTGCGCGTGGAGGCGGCGGACACACTCCTCGAGGTCCTTCTCCTCGTTGTACACGGGGATGGTGACGTCCAGGACGGGGATGCCTGCCGCGTCCAGTGCGGCGGTATCGATGGCGGTCCCGGGCCGGAGCATCGGAAGTCTTGGTCCCGCATTCCCCTCGGAACGCACGACGCCGCCGTCCGCCGGGTCTGTCGGCTCGCCTGCACCGGCGGCTGGGGCATCCGAGGTGCCAGTGAGGGCGGGATCCGTGAGCGTCATGCCTACGACTTTCCCGGACCGGCATGTGACGCCGGTACAGGGATCCTGTGCCCCAACTGTGAGCGCGGCGGCCGGGGCGATTCGGCGTGGCTCGCACGATTCGGCCGTGCCCGAATCGTTCATCGGTCTCGGCGCCCGGGCATAGAGTGGCCGCGTGATGCAGACCTCTGCCACGCAGGTGATGGCCGGATGAGCCGCCGCGCGTGGATCCTGTTTGTGGCCATGAGCCTGATCTGGGGAGTGCCCTATCTGCTGATCAGCCAGGCCGTGGCTGAGGTGAGCCCCGCCGTGGTGGTGTTCGCGCGCACGGCGATCGGCGCCGTCGTGCTTCTGCCGTTCGCCCGGCGCGGGATGCGCACCGTATGGGAGCACCGGTGGGCGGTGCTCGCGTTCGCGCTGCTGGAGATGGTCGGGGCGTGGTTCCTGCTCAGCGATGCCGAGCGGTTCATCACGAGCTCGCTCGCGGGCCTCCTCATCGCATTCGCGCCGGTGCTCGCGCTCGTGGTCGCGCGACTGATCGGCCTCGAGAAGCGGATCGGCCGGTTGCGGATCGTGGGGCTCGTGGTCGCCGTGGCCGGTGTCGCCGCGCTCGGCGGGGGCGGGATGGAGGCCTCTGGCGCATGGCCGGTGGCGGAGATGCTGCTTGTGGCCGTCTGCTACGCGGTGGCGCCGCAGATCGCCGCGACGAAGCTGCGCGAGGTCCCGGCCCTGCCGCTCACGGCGGCCTGCCTGAGCATCAGTGCGGTGCTTGCGGCGCCCTTCGCCGCGGCATCCTGGCCCTCCGCATCGCCGTCCGGACTCGCGACCGGCTCGCTCGTGCTCCTCGGCCTGCTGTGCACCGCCCTCGCGTTCCTGCTGTTCTTCCGCCTGATCTCGGAGGCGGGCCCCGCGCGTGCGACAGCGATCGCCTATGTCAACCCCGTCGTGGCCCTCGCGCTCGGCGTGAGTCTCCACGGCGACCCGCTGACGCCGCTTATCGGGCTCGGGGCGATCCTTGTGCTTGCGGGCGTGTTCATGGCGACCCGACGGAGTGTGCGCGAGGCCGAGCCGGTGGAAGCGGGCCAGTCGGCGTCGATGACCTAGCTGGGCCGGCGCGAGCCGCGCGCCGAGGCTGGGGGAAACCGCCACAGCAGGCCGTGACCGGCACAGCAGGCCGTGACCGGCACAGCAGGCCGTGACCGGCACAGCAGGCCGGCGCCACGGCCTGCCATGCCGGGCAGGGCCTGCCGCCAGCGAGCGGTCAGTGCGCCGCGCCCGCATCCGCCCTAAGCGGCCGGAGCGGGTGTTGGGACCGGCTGCGACACCGGCGTGGCCGGGAGGTACACCGCGAACTCGGTCCGACCCGGACGCGAGGTGAGGTCGATGGAGCCGCCGTGCGCCTTCACGATCGCCTCCACGATCGAGAGCCCGAGCCCGGTGGACCCCTCGCCGCCTGCGGCGCGGGCCTTGTCGGCCCGGGTGAACCGCGAGAAGACCGTGCGCTGCAGGTCGGGGGGGATGCCGGGGCCGTCGTCGGTCACGGTCAGCACCGCATCCCCGCGGGCGGAGCGTCCGGCGGAGGCCGTCACGGTGGTCCCGGGCGGGGTGTGCTTGCGGGCGTTGCTGAGGAGGTTGACGAGCACCTGGTGCAGCTTGGCGCCGTCGGCCGTGATCTCGAGCGGCTCGTCGGGCAGCTCGAGCCGCCAGGTGTGGTCCGGCGCGATGACCTTCTGGTCCGTCACGGTCTCGACGACGAGCTGCGTGAGGTCCACGGGCCCGCGCTTGAGCGGTTGGCCCTCGTCGAGCCGGGCAAGCGTCAGGAGGTCCTCGACCAGCCGGGACATGCGCAGCGACTGCGTCTCCACGCGCCCGAGCGACTCGGCGCCCTGCTCCGTGAGCGGTTCGGTGAGCCGCAGCATATCCGTGTACCCGCGGATCGCGGTGAGCGGCGTGCGCAGCTCGTGGGAGGCGTCCGCGACGAACTGGCGCACCTTCATCTCGGACGCCTGCCGCGCCTCGAGCGCGCCTGAGACGTTGTCGAGCATGCGGTTGAGGGCATTGCCGACTTGGCCCACCTCGGTGCCGGGGTTCGCGGCCGACGCCGGGACTCGCACCGCGAGGGCGACCTCGCCGGCGTCGAGCGGCAGCTGCGCGACCTGACCGGCCACGTGCGAGAGCTGGTCGAGCGGCTTCATGGTGCGCCGGATGATGATGGTGCCCAGCAGCCCCACGAGCATGAGGCCGCCGAGCGAGACGATGACTGTTGTGAGCACGAGGGAGCCGAGGGTCGCCTCGGTGGCGGCCATGGGAAGCCCCGTGACCACCACGTCCCCGTACTCGGTCTGCACGGCAACCAGGCGGTAGGTGCCGGCGCTGAGCTTGCGGTCCACGGGGGTGAGCTCGTCGGCGCCCGGCCTCCCCGGCCCGGACCGCGCGGGCGAGATGGGTACGGAGGCCAGCTGCGCGGCGTCGGACGCCGTGGGGGAGGCGACCCTGCCGTCCGAGGTGATGAGGCTGCTCGTGACGAGGACGCCGTTGCTGATCCGCGCGTTGAGGGTTCCGGCGCCCTGGCCGGGTGCCTCGATCGGGTTCCTGCGAGGAGTGCCGGTAGTGGAGGGGCTGCTGAACTCCGCCGCACGGTAGCTGGCCTGGGCGAGCTGGCTGTCGAGCTGCTGGGTCAGCACGCGCTCCATGCTCGCGTACAGGACGGTGCCGACCACCGTGCAGATGCCCACGAGGAGCAGCGTGGTCACGGCGACCAGCTTGGTGCGCAGGTGCCACGTGTCGGGGTGGAGCCAGCTGTGCCCGGTACGCGGCTCCGCGCCCGAGAGCGTACTCATGGCCATGCTTCCCTCAGGCTTCGGCGGGCTTGATCACGTAGCCCGCTCCGCGGACCGTGTGGATCATCGGAGCCCGGTCCACGTCGATCTTCTTGCGCAGGTAGGAGATGTAGAGCTCCACGATGTTCGCCTGGCCCCCGAAGTCGTACTGCCAGACGCGGTCGAGGATCTGGGACTTGCTGACCACCCGCTTCGGGTTCTCCATGAGGTAGCGCAGGAGCTCGAACTGGGTGGCTGTGAGCTGGATGTCCTCGCCGCCGCGGGTCACCTCCCGCGTGTCAGTGTTCAGCACGAGGTCCCCGACCACGAGCTCGGCATCGTCCTGGGCGGCCACGCCGGAGCGCTGCACGAGCCGGTGGAGGCGGAGCATGACCTCCTCCATGCTGAAGGGCTTGGTGACGTAGTCGTCCCCGCCGGCGGCGAGCCCCGTGATGCGGTCCTCCACGGCGTCCTTGGCCGTGAGGAAGAGCGCGGGCACCTCGGGCAGGAACTGCCGGATGCGGGTGAGGGCCTCCACCCCGTCGAAGCCGGGCATCATGACGTCCAGGACGAGGACGTCGGGGCGGAACTCCCGGGCGGCCTTCACCGCCGAGGGGCCGTCCGCGGCGACCTGGACGCTCCAGCCCGTCATCCGCAGGCCCATGCTCATGAGCTCGGACAGGCTCGGCTCGTCGTCGACCACGAGGGCGCGGATCGGCGTGCCGTCCGGGTGGGTGAGGGCCGGCAGGTTGTTGGTGGAGAAGGGGCTTGCCATGGTTCCAGCCTCCCTGTGAGACGTAGCCCGAGCCTGAGAGCGTGCTGTGAGGGGCCTGTGGACGCTAGGGTACGCCCGTCACAGTCGCCGCAGGAGGCCGGCACAGGATGGCCACAGGATACGGGCCGACTCTGGAACGAGAACTTCTCACTCCAGGAGGATCCGATGGCCCACCACGAGCCGCCCCTTTCCGCGCAGCCGGACGAGCCCGCGCAGACCGTGCCCCAGCAGCCCGTCGCCGCGAGCGCTCCTGATGCTCCCGCCCACCCTGAAGCGCACGACGCCGGCCCGCACCAGGGCGGTGAGCCCGCCTCGGGCTGGGGTGCGCCGCAGGGCCAGCCGGGCCAGCCCGCCTCAGGCTGGGGTGCCCCGCAGGGCCAGCCGGGCCAGCAGCCGCAGGGCTGGGGTGCGCCGCAGAGCCAGCAGCCCCAGGGCTGGGGTGGCCCGTATCAGAGGGGCGGTGCGGAGCCGATCTACCCGCAGCAGTCGGGCGGTTGGGGCGCTCCACTACAGGGGCGCGCAGGACAAAGCCCCCGCCCGGCGGCCGACCGCTGGCGCCGGCTGAGCACCGCACAGAAGGGCCTCGCCGCGGGTGCGGTCGCCGTCGTCATCGCTGGCGGGGCGGGAGCGGCCGTCTGGGCGGCGAACTCCGCGAATTCGGCCAACGCGGCGAACGCCCAAGGCACCCAGAACGGAATGAACGGCTTCCGCGGACAAGGCGGCCCCGGGGGCCAGGGCGGCCAGAATGGGACGAACGGCCAGGGACCGGGTGCCCAGGGAGGCACGCGGGGCCAGGGCTTCGGCGCGGGCGGCCTCGGCGTCGGCGCGATGGGCCAAGTGCTGCACGGCGAATTCGTGGTGGTCCGTGACAACGCGACCGTCACGATGGTCGAGCAGACGGGTACCGTGACGGCCGTGTCGGGCCAGTCGGTGACGGTCAAGAGCACGGACGGATTCGAGCAGACCTATGCGCTCTCCTCATCGACCCAGTACGCCGCCCGTGGGGTGCGCGGCCAGAGCGGGAACGGGGGCCAGAGCGGGAACGGCAGTCAGCAGTCGGCCACGCTCGCCCAGGGCCAGACCGTGACCGTCTCCGCGCTCAAGGACGGGCTTGCGGCGCAGACCATCATGATCCAGGGCGCCTCGAGCGGGACGGAGTCGAGTACCAACTGACTTCGGCCATCAGCCGGCACCGAGGGAGGAAGCTGCGCGCGGCAGCGAACGACGGCGCCGCCCGCCTCGAGCATGAGGCGGGCGGCGCCGTCGTGCGTGCCGCAGGAACTGGAACTCAGTACCAGTTGTGCACGAGGTGGAACGCGAGGGCGTTCGCAGGCGAGCCGTAGCTCTGCTTGATGTAGTTCAGGCCCCACTCGATCTGGGTCTTGTAGTTGGTCTGCCAGTCGGCGCCGGCACTGGCCATCTTGCCCGCCGGAAGCGACTGCGCGATGCCGTACGCACCGCTGGAGGCATTCGTGGCCGTGGTAGTCCAGTCGGACTCCTTGTTCCACAGGGTGATGAGCGCACTCATCTGATCCTGCCCCCACCCGTAGGCGGAGAGACGGCTGGCAGCGTAGGCCTGGGCCCCCGCCGGATCGTTGACCGCCTGCGGCGGAGCGGCTGCTGCCTTGTCGGCGGCGGCCTTGTCCGCTGCTGCCTTGTCGGCTGCTGCCTTGTCGGCGGCGGCCTTGTCCTGAGCTGCCTTGTCCGCTGCGGCCTTCTGAGCAGCAGCCTTGTCCTGAGCGGCCTGGTCGGCGGCAGCGCTCGCGAGCACGGTCTTCTCGCTGGGGTCTGCCGAGACGGACGCCGAGGACGCCGTGGACGTCACCGCAGAGGCACGGGCCAGGTCCGTGGCGTTGGCGGTTGCGGCCGCACCGCCACCGGCTACGGCGAGCAGTCCGAGCGAGAGTGCGACGACGGCGCTGCGGTGGCCGAAGCGGTCGCCGGACGCGAGTCCGGCCTTGGCCGCCACGCGGGCGAGCGCGGAGGAGTTGGTGGAAACGGCGCGACGGCGGCCGTGCGGGCGTGCGGCATCGCGGGCAGGGGTCTTGCTCAAAGCGTGTGGGCCTCTCGTTGGCGCCTGCGAAGTTAGCTGTCGGGTTCGGATGAGAGTCATCCGGCCCGGCCTAGGTGGCCTGGGCTTAACCCCGAGGCTTGCACCACACGCTCGTCAGGAGCGGGCGCAGCCGCTGGTGGGTCCTCCGTCTCTGCCTTGTGTTTCCTCCCAGACGCGTCGGCAGAGCTCGGCGGACAAGGTCGGGAGGTACCCCCGGTCGCGGAGGCACCCGTCCACCCTACGGGAACATCGCCACATTGTCACATTTGGGTAACGGCAGATCTCGGCTGGCCCCCTGCGTGACTAGCTCAGCGCACGCCGCGCTGTCCAGCGCGGCTACAAGCGGCGTGGCGCCACGTCGAACCCTGCTCGCATGCTGAGACCTCGGTCACGGGAGAAGCGCAATGAAGATGATCGGGATCTCATCGAATATTGTTCGACAAAAGGCGTGGAGGAAGCCGGAAGTTCTGAAAAAAATCGTTCATATCCGCCGGGGGCCGAATTGTGAGTCTTGTCACAATTGCCGGGCTTCGTCTCGAATCGTGAGACGAGGATCCTATTGTTACTTGCCTGTAGCCATTGTTACGCCCCAGACTCTTTCTGTGAACAAAGACGCAGCAGTACCTGCAGCCGCAGTCTGGCCCCTCGGCTCACCCGCCGCACGGTCCATCCACTGCTGTCGAATGTCGAGCTGACCGCACCACCCCAAGCACCAAGCACACGTCCTTTTGCCGCCCAGCGTCGGGCACTATCCGTCACGCGGGCGTCCCAGCTCCGCATTCGAAGCCGTCACGGCTAGTCTCACGAGGTTCATCCATGTCTGTTGCATCCGGCTACGTCCACATCTCCGTCCGCAATGCCCAGAAGGCCCAGCAGGCGGGCCACCGCCCTGCGTTCGGCGCCCGCTTCGGCGCGGCCGAGTCACGCCAATACCCCACAGCCCTCCACGCGGCCCAGCCCTTCCGGCCGTCGGATGACCATGCGCCCCTCACTGCACCGACAGCGGTGATCCAGCCCGGCGCCGAGCAGGTGCGCGCCGTGCAGCCGGACAATGTTGCGCACGGCTTCGTCGTCTACGTAGGCCTCTCCGAGCAGCAGGCCGCCGCTGCCGGAACCTCGATTGCCAGGATCGCCCAGGAGATCCGGGCCTACGCCCAGAGCCTCGTCGAGGGCGTGGAAAGCTATGCGGCAGTGGCTGTGGCCCCCGCGGATGCTCCGGGCTCATCCCTCGACGTCGTGCGATCCACCTTCGGCGACCCGACCGTGGCCAGCCGCCCGCAGCGTCCCGAACCGCGTCCCGCCCCGGTGACGGACAGCCGCCCGTCCGGCGTGCTGATCGATCTGGCCCGCCGCGAGGTGCACCTCGACGGCGAGACGCTGAACCTGACGTTCAAGGAATTCGAGCTTCTGAACTACCTGGTCGAGAACGGCGCCCGGACCGTGAGCCGTGACGAACTGCTCGAGAGTCTCTGGAGGAATGCCGAGGAAGTCCCGAACGAGCGCACCATCGACGTGCATATCCGCCGCCTGCGCTCCAAGCTGGGCCGCCTCGCCAATACCGTGCGCACGGTCCGCGGGCAGGGCTACCGCTTCTACGAGCACCCCGAGGTCATCGTCTGGGCGGCACCGGAGTACTCGATCTAGCGGTCGTCTCCCGGGCGGCCCCAGCCGGACTAGGCGCCCCTGCCCGTAGGCTAAGGGGGTGACCAAGCACCACCTCAAGCGCCTCGTCGTCCTGCGGCATGCGAAGGCGGCGTGGCCTGAAGGGGTGGCCGATCTGGACCGTCCCCTCGCCGAGCGCGGCCACGCCGACGCGCCTGAGGCGGGCAAGTGGCTCGTGAAGCACCGCGTCATCCCGGACTTCATCCTGTGCTCGACAGCCCTGAGAACCCGTCAGACCACCACTTGGGTGTGCGAGGAACTCGGGGAGAAGGCGCCGACGCCGAAGCTGGAGTCAGGCCTCTATGCCGCAAGCGCGGCCCGGATGCTCGCGGTGGTGAACCATGTGCCCGAGACGGTTCGCTGCCTGCTGGTCGTAGCCCATATGCCGGGCGTGCAGGACCTTGCGCTGCGGCTCGCCTCCCGGGATTCGGACCAGGACGCATACATGGACGCTGCGACGCATTTCCCCACTGCGGGCCTCGCAGTGCTCGAGACTGAGGCACCGTGGGCCGAGCTCGACGGCCAGGATGCCCGCCTCGTCAGCTTCGCCGTGCCGCGCGCGCAGAAGCGCTGACACCTTTCGGTCCGACCGGGATCCGCCGGACGGTGACCTGCGCCTGGCGTACGGCTGGCGCGGGAGCCTTCCGCGGGACCGACTTCCGTGCGGAGGAGCGCTTCCTGGCCGGCGACGCCGTTCGGCCCGGGCCGCGGGAACTCCTGGGGGCGGCTGGGCGGCTCCGCGCGGCCGCAGGACGCGGCTCCGGCCAGACCGCACCGACAAGCAGCACGGCCAGTGTGAAGGCTGCTGCGGCCACCGCGCCGAAGAAGTAGGGGTCCGCGTCCTGGCTCGAGACGGTCGTGACGGAGTTCGGATCCTGGTCCCAGGCGAGCCCCAGCATCCTCAGGAAGGTCAGTGCTGACCCGATGGCCAGCGCGGATCCGCCGCAGGCCACGGCTGCCAAGGCGTAGCGGGACATGCCCAGCACCGCATAGAGGGCGCAGGCCACGAAGGCTCCGGCCCCCAGCAGTGCGAGGCTCGCCCACCCGGCGTCGAGCGTGAGGGCGGCTGCCGCAGACAGCGCCGCAGCCCCGCCGGCGGCCCAGAGGGTGAACCGGGCGCTGCGGCGGAGGGGGAGGAAGCGGGAGGCCATGTGCCCAGTGTGACAGCTGTTTCTCAAGTTATCAGTGTTGTTGGTATGGGTTGCTCGTCATGTCTCCCAGAAGGCTCCGGCGGCCAGCGCCACGACGGCCTCCACGGCCGGCCCCATCGGCTTGGCCGGCATCGCCGAGACACGGTCCACACCCACCACGAACGAGGCTCCGAAGAGGGCGGTCGCCACGGCGTCGAGATCCTGGCCCGGACGCAGCGGGCGCCCGACGCGCGCGAGGGCGGCGTGGATTTCACCCAGCACCTCGGCCCGCATCCCCGCCAGCACCGAGTGCCACGTGCCGTCGGGCCGCCACTGCTCGCCCATCCACAGCCGCACGAACGCCGGGTAGGCCTCGATGAAGCCCAGGGCGTTCGCCACCATCGCCCGCACCTCGTGAAGGGGAGGACGGGCAGCGCCCTGGTCGTCGCGCGTGCGGGGCGACGTCCCGCCGTCGGGCGTCTGCGGCGCGACCGCGGCGGCGAGTGCCGCCCGCAGCAGTGCCATGCCGTGGCGGAGGAGCTGCTCCACGAGCCCGTCCTTGCTGCCGAAGTTGTAGTAGACCGTGCCCTTGGCCACGCCCGCCGCAGCGGCGATCTCGTCCACCGTCACAGCGGCGGCTCCGCGCTGTCCGATGAGCTCCATCGCCGCGTCGAAGAGCTTCTGCCGGGTCGCCTCGGTCCGGGCGCTCGCCGGGCTCTGCCCGCTCATACCGCGATCTCCGGCTGGAGGGTCTTGAGCCGCCACGTCTTGCTCTTCCGGGTGCCTGCAATGTTCAGCAGGCCGCCGAGGAGTGTGTAGCCGAGGAGGCCGACGACGGTCGGCAGGATCCCCGAGAGGTCACCGCCGTAGATGAGATGGCGCATTCCCTGGACCACGTAGCCCATCGGGAGGACCTGGTGTGCGATGCGGAACGGCTCGGGCGTCATCTGCCATGGGAATGTCCCGCCGGAGGAGACGAGCTGGAGGATGAGCAGGATCAGCACCACGAACTTCCCGGATGTGCCCAGCAGGGCAACGATCCCATGGATGACCGCGCTGAACGCGATCCCGCCCAGGAGCAGGAACAGCCACATGAGCAGCGGGTGCGCCGGGGCCAGGCCGAGGGCGAAGTCCACCACCGCGGTCAGCAGGGTGGCCTGGACCGCTGCGACGACCGCGAACGGCAGCCACCCGCCGACGGCGATCTTCCACGCGGGCGCGTTCGAGGCGAGGGCCCGGACGGTGAACGGCCGCATCGCCTGCATGAGCATGAAGATGCCCACCCACATCGCGAGGGAGAGGAAGAAGGGTGCGAGGCCAGCGCCGTAGGAGGCGGCCTTGGTCTGGGAGACGTGGTCGATCGCGACCGGGTCGCCCATGACCGCCGAGACGTCCTTCACCTGCTGGCCGGACGGGTTCGGGACCTTGCCCGCGCCCTCGGCGAGGCCCTCCGCGAGCCGGTGCGCGCCGTCGTCCGCCTGGGAAGCACCGTCCCGGAGCTGGGCCGCGCCGCTGTCGAGCCGGGCCGCGCCGTCGTCGAGCTTCTGCGTGCCGTCCAGGGCGGCCTGCTCACCGGCGGCGAGCCTCTGCGCGCCGTCGAGCGCCGACTGCTGCCCGGCGGCGAGCTGGGACGCTCCCTGCGAAAGCCGGTGCGCGCCGTCGTCCGCCTGCCCCACCGCGGTGGCCAGCGCAGGCATGGCCCCGGCAAGCTGGGCAGCGCCGTCGGCGACCTTCTGCGAGCCGTCCGCGAGCTGCTGGACCTGGCCGGCGGCGGTGTGCAGCTGTGCCCGGGCATCCGCGAGGGGCGCCGAGGATTGAGCCGCGGTGACGTCGGCGAGGATGGCGTCCGCCTGGGTCTGGGTCAGGGCCCCCTCCGTGACGAGCCGCGCTGTCGTCTCCTTCACCCGGCCCTGGACGGCAGCGTCGGCCGCATCCACTGCCCCCACCGCCGACTGGACCTTCTGGTTCAGGGCGGCGTTGCCCGCGGCCACCTGCGACGCGCCGTCCGCGAGCTGCCGCGTGGTGCCGGGCAGCACAGACGTCTTGCCGCGCAGCTGGTCGAGGCCTGAGGCCAGCTGGCCCGAGCCCGCCGCGAGCTGTTCGGTTCCGTCGCGCAGCTGCGTCTGGCCGGCCACGAGCTGGCTGGCGCCGTCGCGGAGCTGCGTCTGCCCGGCGACGAGCTGGTCCGCGCCCGCGTGGAGTTGCGATGCGCCGTCGGCGAGCTGCACGGAGCCGTCCCGGAGCCCGTCGAGGCCGTCGGCGAGGGTTCCGGCGCCGTCGGCCGCGGCGGCGACCTGCCCGTGGATCACGCCGTAGCCGGTGAGGAGCCTCGAGGCCGTCTCCGTGCCCACCTGCTTCGCGACGGAGTCGTGGACCGCCGTGGTCACCTTGTCCACGATGGTGCTCAGCAGGTAGTTGTTGGCGTCGTTCGTGGTGACCTGGAGCATGGCCTGCTTGGCGGTGTCGAAGCTCGCCGGGGAGGCGAGGTTCGAGGAGAAGTCCCCGGGCAGTGTCAGCTCGAAGCCGTAGGTGCCGTTGCGGACGCCCGCCTCGGCCTCCGCCGCGCTGGCCACTCGGTGCCAGTCGAAGAGGTGCCCGTCCACGAGGGCCTGGGCCACCTCGTTCCCCGCGTCGAGGTGCGTTCCGTCGGGCGCGTCCGCGCCGCGGTCCTCGACCACGAGGGCAGCCGGAATCCGGCTCATGTTCCGGTAGGGATCCCAGTTGGCATACAGGTACACCGCGCCGTACAGGAGGGGCACCGTGACGAGCGCCAGAATGGTGAGCTTGGGCAGCAGGCCGTAGGTCATGCGCTTGAGCTCCGAGCGGGCGAGCCGGAGGACCGTCACGCGGTCACCTCCACGAGCCGGTCCGTGAGAACCTCGCCCAGCTGGCCGCGCACCGAGTTCCCGGCCGCCGCGGCCGGCCCCTCCCACTCGTGTGGGAGAGCGGCCACGATGCCCACGACGGCGAGCGGCCGCCCGGGGCGTGCGGCGGTCGCCGCGAGGAACGGGAGCCAGTCCTGCGGATCGTCCGAGTGGCGGTCGGGGGAGTCCAGGACGAGCAGGCCGGTCTCGGGATTGGCGAGGGCAAGCGCGGTGAGCAGTTCGGTCCGACGGCGTGCCGGCAGGTCCTCGGCCCACTGGTCGGCGACGTCCTCGAAGGCGTTGACGGTGAGCCACGCCGCGGGGTTGCCGGGGCCGCGGTGGCGGCGGGGGAGGAGGGCGAGATCCTCTGCCACGAGGTCCCTGACCCTGAGATGGAGCTCGGCCTCGTTGATCTCGGGGGCGTCGACGACGGCGCTCGCGCGCCGCAGCGCCGCGAGGTCCCTCCTGGCCGACCCCCTCGGGGCGCCCCATCTCGCCGTTCCCTCGGTGGGGGCCACGCGTCCGGAGACGGCGAGGGCCAGCGCGGTGCGGTGGTCCCGGCCGTCTGCCTGGACCAGGACGAGCTCACCGCGGCGCGCTTCGAAGGAGGTGGGAGGGACGAGGTCGCTGTGCCGCCCAGACACTCGGAGGCCACGAACTGAAAGCATGCTCTCGATTGTAGGAAAACTGACCGGTCAGTACAAATCGGGGGTCAAGGGGAGCACGGGTGCCCTCTGGGGGCCTCTGGGGGAGACTTCTTCGTGGGCCCTACAGCCCGTAGGCCTCGAGGAACCTCAGCCATACCTCGCTGAGGGTGGGGAAGGACGGCGTCGCATGCCACAGGCGCTCGAGCGGAACCTCGCCCACGATCGCGATCGTCGCCGCGTGCAGCAGCTCGGCCACGTCCGGTCCTGCGAAGCATGCGCCGACGAGAGTGCGGGCATCCTCGTCGACGAGGAACTGCGCCCACCCCTCGTAGTCCTCCGCGTGCTGCCACGCACCCGCTACCGAAATCGGCAGCTCCACGGCGCGCACACGGATGCCCGCCTCCCAGGCGTCCTCTTCCGTGAGGCCCACCGTGGCGAGCTCAGGATCGGTGAAGACCACGTGGGGCACGGCGAGCACGTCGGCGGTGCGGGCGTGGCGGCTCCACGGGGCAGGTGCAGCTTCCAGCTCGCCGCGCGCGGCGGCGACGATGGCATCCCCGGTGATCCGCGCCTGGTACTTGCCCTGATGGGTGAGCTTGGGACCGCCCGAGCAGTCGCCCACGGCGTACAGCCACGACAGCCCCTGCACCCGGCCGGTCTCCGCGACCCGCAGCGCGTGGGGCTCGATCCCGAATGCCGGCAGGCCGAGCCCGTCCAGCGCCGGGCGGCGCCCGGTGGAGACGAGCACCCGTGCCGCTTCCAGCGTGCGGCCGCCCGGGAGCGTGAGCCGCACGGCGCCGTCGTCCGTCTCCTCCGCCAGCTCAGGCGAGACGCCCTCCAGGATCTCGACGCCGTCCGCGCGCAGCCCGTCCGCGACAAGGCTCCTGGCGTCCTCGGGGAAGGCACTCAGGAAGGACCCGCGCGCGAGCACCGTGACCCGCGACCCGAGCCGGGCGAACGCCTGGGCCAGCTCGGCGCCGGCGACGCCCCCGCCGATCACTGCCAGGCTCTCCGGCACCTCCTGGGTGCTCGTCGCGTCCGCGGTCGTCCAGACCGGGACGGTGTGCAGTCCCGGGATCTTGGGCAGGGAGGGCACCGAACCCGTCGCGAGCACGACGGCGTGCCTCGCCGTGAGCGTGAAGTGGTTGCCGTCGTCGTCGGTCACCCACAGGCGCTTGGCGCCCGTGAGCCGGGCCGTGCCGCGGACGAGCGCGATGCCGGCGTCCTGCGCCCAGCTGACCTGGCCGGCGTCGTCCCAGTGGCTCGAGGCCTCGTCGCGGTGCGCGAGGACGGCCGGGACGTCGAGGCTTCCGGCCACCGCTTCACGCGCTCCGGGCACCCGCCGCGCCGCGTGGAGTGCCGTGCCCGGCCTCAGGAGGGCCTTGGAGGGCTCGCAGGCCCAATAGGAGCATGCGCCCCCGAGCAGGCTCTTCTCCACGATGGCGGCGGTGAGGCCGCCCTTCACTGCTCGGTCGGCTGCGTTCTCGCCCGCCGCCCCGCCGCCGACCACGATGACGTCATACTCGGTGTCCACCCCAGCATGCTACGGGAGCGCGGGGGTACGGCGCGGGCGCTGCGGGGTCGCGGGGGGGGAAGTGACCCCTCAGAGGGGATGTGACCCCTCAGAGGGGAAGTGACCCCTCAGAGGGGATGTGACCCCTCAGAGGGGAAGTGACCCCTCAGAGGGGATGTGACCCCTCAGGGGGGATGTGACCCCTCAGAGAGGAAGTGACCCCTCAACGTTTCAGGCGAGGGCGTCCCGGAACCAGCCGGTGATCGACGTCGGGTGGGTGATGGCGGTGCCTACCACCACGGCGAAGGCCCCGGCGTCGAGCGCGGCGCGGGCCTGGGCGGGGGTGTGGATGCGGCCCTCCGCGATGAGCGGCCGTCCCAGGCCGTCGGAAGCCACGTCTGCGAGGAGCTCGAGGTCCGGCCCCTCGGTCTTGGCACGTTCCCCGGTGTACCCCGCCAGGGTCGTGCCGATGAGGTCGGCCCCGGCATCCGCGGCGGCGCGGGCGTCGTCCAGTGAGCCGCAGTCGGCCATCACGAGGGCGTGCGACTCAGCATGGATTCCGGCCACGGTCTGGGCGAGCGAGAGCCCGTCCGGCCGCTCGCGCCGCGTGCCGTCGATCGCCACGACGTGAGCGCCGGCGGCCGCGACCGCGAGCGCGTGCCGCAGCGTGGGCGTGATGAAGACGCCGCTGTGTCCGTCCTTCCACAGTCCGATCACCGGCACCTCCACGGCGGTGCGGGTGAACTGCACGTCGGCCACGCCCTGCACGCGCACGGCTGCGGCCCCGCCCTGCACCACCGCTTCTGCCATCCGGGCGGTGATGTGCGGCTCGCGCAGCGGCTCGCCAGGGTAGGCCTGGCACGAGACGATGAGCTGGCCGCGCAGGGCCTCGAGGGCGTCGGGGGTGAGGATCACGGGAGGGGGACCTTTCAGGACGGGGCGCTGGGCGATCGGCTAGGAATGCGCGAGGACCTCGGGCGAGAATACGAGCCGCGCGGCACCGGCGAGGGCGGCGGCCCCGCCGAGGGAGGCCCGCACGAGGGGCAGGGCGGCGAGCGGCGGCATGAGTTCGGCCCGGAACGCTGCCTCCATCGCCTCCCACCACAGGGGCCCGGCGTCGGCGAGGCCCCCGGAGACCACGATGAGCTCGGGGTCGAGGATGTTCGCCAGGCCGCCGGCTGCCTGACCGGCCGCCCGCGCGGCGACGGAGATGGCCGCGACGGCGACAGAGTCGCCGCCGGACCGGCCGTCGTCGGACCGGCCGCCGCCGGACCGGCCGTCGTCGGACCGGCCGCCGCCGGACCGGTCGCCGCCGGACCGGCCGCCGTCGGACCGGCCGCCGCCGGACGAGGCCCCTTCGGCCCGCTCGAACACGGCCTTGGTGTCCGGCACGGCGGGATCGCCGCCGCGCCGGAGGTATTCGGAGTGCAGCGCGGGGCCTGAGGCGATCGCCTCGACGTGCCCCGCGGAACCGCACACGCACGGCAGCGGTGAGCCCGCGGCGTCGTGCGCGAAGGGGGAGGCGACGTGGCCCACGTGGCCGCCCACCCAGCGGTGGCCCAGGAGCGGCCGGCCCCCGACCACGAAGCTGCCGCCCACGCCGGTGCCGAACGCGAGCAGGAGGGAGGACGACGTCGCGCGGGCAGCTCCCAGCCACGCCTCGCCGAGCGCGTGCGCGTGGACATCGTTGACGACGGCGGTGTGCAGCCCCGTCCGGCCGGACAGGCCGCCGGCGATGTCGGTGCCGGCCCAGCCGCGGATCGCGTCGGTGGCCGAGACGACCGTGCCGTGCGCGGCGTCGATCACCCCGGCCGAGCCGACCCCGGTCCCAGCCACCCCGAGGCCCTCCGCGGCGGCGCGCCGCCGGATGCGGAGGATGAGCTCGGCCGTCGCGTTGAGGATGGCCTCGCCGCCGTCCTGGGAGAGCGTGGGGATCGTCTCCCGGAACAGCACCTCGCCGTCCTCGGAGACGAGGCCGCCCGCGGTCTTGGTGCCGCCGAGGTCGACGCCGATCGCATGCCTCACGCTGTGGGCCTCCTCGGGGTCGGGTGGGGGTCGGAAGGACGGGCGCGGTGGAAGGGGCGCCTCAAAGCAGCCCGGTCTCCACGAGGATGCGGCGGATGGTCTCGGTCTCGGCCTCATTGAGCGACTCCATGGGGGTGCTCATGGTGTTGGACTCGATGATGCCCATGAGCTGCAGGGCGGTCTTGAACGCGCCGAGCCCCGCAGCCCCGCCGGAGACGCGGTTTCCGGGCGCGTACACGATGTCGAAGACGCGCGCGAGGCGGTCCTGTTCGGCGGCGGCGCCGGCCCAGTCGCCGGCCTTGGCGAGGTCGTAGAGCCTGCGGTAGCCGGCCGGGTCCACGTTGCCCAGGCCGGGGACGACGCCGGCCGCGCCGCCCAGGAGCGCGCCGTCCACGACGACCTCGTGGCCGGTGAAGACCGAGAACCCGTCGAGGCCCTTCGTGGCCAACAGGAGCTGGCGGAAGGAGACGTCGTCGCCCGAGGAGTCCTTGACGCCCGCGATCACGCCATCGTGAGCGAGGCGGACGAGCACGTCGGTGGGGAGCTTGTAGTGGGTGCGGACGGGGACGTCGTAGGCGAAGATGGGCGTGGCGACGGCCTCGTGGATCGCGCGGAAGTGGGCCTCGGTCTCCGCGGCGTTGCCGATCGCGTAGTACATGGACGTGATCACGAGTGCGTCCGCGCCGAGGTCGACCATCTTCTTGGCCTCGTCGATCACGCGGTTGGTGGTCTGCTCGTTCGCGCCCACCACGAGCGGGACGGCGCCCGCGTTGGCCTCGGCGATCGTGCGGACCGCGAGCTCGCGCTCGGCGTTCGTCATGTAGGGCACCTCACCGGAGGAGCCGAGCACGAACAGGCCGGTCACCCCGCCGTCGATGAGGTGCTTCGTGACGTTCTTGAGGGACTCGACGTCCAGCGTGCCGTCGGCGTGGCGGGGGGTGACGACGGGCGGGATGACGCCGTGGAAGGTGGCGGGCACAGAAATCTCCTCGGGAGGGTGGGTGGGTCCGTGAGTGTGGTGGGTGGGAAGCTGGCGTCAGGCGTGCAGGAGGCTCGGCGCGGCGCCGAGGAGCTTCCGCGTGTAGTCGTTGGTGGGGGAGTCGAAGACCCGGGCTGCGGTGCCCTCCTCGACGATCCGGCCCTTGAAGACAACGCAGATCCGGTCAGAGACGTATCGGACGGTCTGGATGTCGTGGCTGATGAATACCATGCCGAGCCCGAGCTGCTGCTTGAGGTCGTTGAGCAGGTTGAGCACCTGGGCGCGCACGGAGACGTCGAGGGCGCTCGTGGGCTCGTCGGCGATGATGATCTCCGGCTCGAGCGCGAGGGCACGGGCAATCGCGACGCGCTGGCGCTGGCCGCCGGAGACGTTCGACGGCGTGACCTCCGCCGCGGACTGCGGCAGTCCCACGACGGCGAGCAGTTCCCGGACCCGGGCTCGGCGCGAGGCGTCGTTCCCGACCCCGTGGACGATGAGCGGGTCGAGGAGGATGTCCTGGATGGTCATGCGGGGGTTGAGGGCCGTCGCAGGGTCCTGGAAGACCACGGAGACCGTCCGGCCGAACTCCTTGCGGAGGGCGCCGTCGAGCCGCTTCACGGGCTTGCCCCGGAACATCAGTGTGCCGTCGGTGGGCGGCTGGAGGCCGACGAGGACGTTGGCGAGCGTGGACTTGCCCGAGCCTGACTCTCCCACGATCCCGACCGTCTCGCCGCGGCTGACGGAGAAGTCCACGCCGTCGACCGCCTTGACGATGGTGGGCCGGAACAGGGAACCGCCGCGCGCGCGGTGGTGGACCTTGAGGTCCTTCAGCTCAAGGACGGGAGCGTTGCCGGCTCCGGTATTCGCAGTCACTGCACTCCTTCCTTGACGAGGTCGCCGTGGCGGCTCGCGGTCTTCTCATGGCTGGCCCAGTAGTGCTCCGGCTCACCCTCGACGGGCACGAATGCCAGGCGCTGGTCGGGGTCGGCGTCGGGGCGCAGGGAGCGCTCGGCGAAGCGGTCTCCGGCGGCGAAGTCCCGGGGCGATGGGACGGTGCCGCGGATCTGGTGCAGGCGGGGTGCGTCTGCCTCGATCGAGAGGACGGAGCCGAGGAGGCCGCGGGTGTACTCGTGCCGCGGGTTGCGCAGCAGGTCCGAGGTGCGTGCCGTCTCGACGACCTGGCCGGCGTACATGACCGTGACGCGGTGGGCGAGTTCGGCGACGAGGGCGAGGTCGTGGCTGACGAACACCATGGCGAAGCCCAGCTGCTCGCGCAGCTCGTTGAGCAGGTCGATGACCTGCTTCTGGACCGTGACGTCCAGCGCCGTGGTGGGCTCGTCCGCGACGACGATCTTGGGGGAGCGCGAGAGAGCCATGGCGATGACGACGCGCTGCCGCTGGCCGCCCGAGAGCTCGTGGGGGTAGGAGCGCAGCGTTCGGTCCGGGTCGAGCTTGACGAGCTCGAGCAGCTCGCGGGGGCTCTTGCGTCCGCGGCGCCGGGTGAGCTGCTCCATCTGGTCCTTGATGAGCATGGACGGGTTGAGCGCGCTCAGGGAGTCCTGGTAGATCATCGCGATCTGCTCGCCGCGCAGCCCCTCGTAGCGCTTGGTGCGCTCCTTCGGGCTGTTCGTGAGCAGCTCCTTGCCCTCGAACCGGATGGAGCCCGAGAGCTCCGCGGTGGGGGCCTGCAGCCCCATGACGGCGAGGGAGGTGATGGACTTGCCGCAGCCGGACTCCCCGACCAGCGCCATGGTCTCGCCTTCGCGCACCATGAAGGAGACACCGTCCACGAGCGGGATGTCGCCGTAGCGGTTCGGGAAGCGGATCGAGAGGTCCTCGACCTCGAGCACGGGCCTGGCATCGGGACTCACCTGCGGGAGGCGGTCTGTGCGGGCGGACTCGATCTGCGCGAGCTTGGCGAGCTCGAGGTCGAGCAGGGCGGTCGGGTCGGAGTCCAGGCGGGCGACGGCGTCGGCCGCCTCGGCGGCGAACGCGGGGTCGGGCGCGTCGTCGCTGCCGACGGCGGCCAGCTCGCCGGCTGGGCTGCCTGCGGCGGAGGTGCCCGAGGCGAGCTCCTCGACGGCCGCCCCGGCGACGGTAGCTGCCGACCCGTCGTCGTCCCTCACCTTCGGCGCCCTGCGCAGGCGCGGGTTCACCATGGCATCGGTGAGGCCCTCGGCGAGGATGTTCAGGGCCAGGACGGTCAGCAGGATCGTGATGCCGCCGAACGTGGTGGGCCACCAGCCGCCGGAGAAGACCAGCTGGCGGCCGTCGCTCATGACGTTGCCCCACGAGGCGGCGGGCTGCTGGACACCGGCACCGAGGAAGGACAGGGATGCCTCGAGGATGATGGCGTCGGCGACCATGACGGTGGCGAACACGAGCACCGGCGCCGCGGTGTTGCGCACGATGTGCTTGCCCAGGATGTAGAAGCGGCCGGCGCCGATGACCCTCTCCGCGCGGACGTAGTCCTCGCCGTACTGGGAGAGGACGTTGGCGCGGACCACGCGGGCCAGCTGCGGTGAGTACACAATGGCGATCGAGAGGATCAGCACCGGCACGGTGGAGCCGAAGGCGTTCAGGGCGCCGCCCGAGAGTGCGAACATGAGCGCGGCGGCCAGGGCGATGCCGGGGAACGCCATCACGACGTCGAGGATGCGCATGACCGTCTCGTCGGCCCACTTGCGGCTCGTCGCCGCAACCGCGCCGAGGACTGCGCCGATGACCACCGCGAGGGCCACGGCGCCGAGGCCGATCATGATCGAGATGCGGGCGCCGTACAGGAGGCGGGTGAAGACGTCGCGGCCGCCGAGGTCGGTGCCGAAGAGGTGCTCTGCGTTGGGGGCCGTCTTGGGGATGAAGGACTCGTTCTCGCCGTAGGGGGCCAGCATGGGCCCGAAGATGGCCACGAGCACGATGAACGCGAGGAACGCGAGCGAGATCTTGGAGCCCACCGGCATGGCCGTGAAGCGCGCGCCCTGGTCGGCGAGGCGGTTCGCGAGGCCGGCGCGCGGTGCGAGCGTCGCGGCGGGGCGGGGTGCTGGTGACATGTCAGACCGTCCGGATGCGCGGGTTGATGAGCAGGTAGAGGAGGTCCACGATGATGTTCACGAGGACGAACGTCGCGGCGATCGTGATGACGCCGCCGGCGACCAGGTTGGTGTCCTTGCCGGAGAGGCCGCTGATGATGAGCTGGCCCATGCCCTTGAGGTCGAAGATGGCCTCGATGACGATGGCGCCGCCGAGGAGGTAGCCGATGCGCAGGCCGAGGACGGTCACGGGGGTGACGAGGGCATTGCGCAGCACGTTCTTGGCCACCACGGTGCGGTACGGGACGCCGTTGCCGACGGCGGTGCGGACGTAGTCCTTGTCGAGTTCCTCGACCATGGAGGTGCGCACCACGCGGATGAGCGAGGCGGCCACGGGCAGACCGAGCGCGAGGGCGGGCAGCGCCATCGAGTAGAGCCAGCCGGTGAACCCGTACTGGTCCGCCCACGCGAGGCCGCCCACCGGGAAGAGCGAGCCGGGCGGGAGCGCGAACCACTGGATGAGCAGGATGCCGAGCCAGAAGGACGGCGTGGCGATCGCAGCGATCGAGAAGACGCGGATGAGCTGGTCGGGCCACTTGTCGCGGTAGAGCGCGCCGAGGATGCCGAGGACCAGGGAGAGGATGACGGCGATGAGCACGCCGAGGAACGTCAGCTCTAGCGTGATCGGGAACGCGGAGGCGATCTTGGAGCCCACCGGTTCCTCCGGCGGGTTCGTCAGCCCGAAGTTGAGGGTGACGAGGCTGGCGAGGTAGGCGAAGAACTGCACGATCAGCGGCTGGTCGAGGCCGTGGTCGTGGCGCCATGCGGCCTTGGCGGCCTCGCTCGCCTCCGGTCCGAGGACGAAAGTGGCGCGGTCGCCGGGTGCGACCTGCAGGACGAGGAACACCAGGATGGTGACTCCCAGCAGCATGAACGGCAGGGCGGCGAGGCGCCGGCCCAGCAGCCGCATCAGGGTACTCACGGTTTCAAAGCTCCAGATCTTGGGGGAGTGGGGCGGACGACGGCGGTGGGGAACCCGCCGTCGTCCGCCCGGCTTCGGTGCGGCTACTTGTGGCCGACCCCGATGAACGACACGCCGGTGGTGGGCAGCGGCTGGAAGCCGTCGAGCTGCTTCTCGTCCCAGGCCGTGGGCAGCTGGCGGTGGAAGACCGGATAGAGGGGCGCCTGCTCGGCGATGATGTCCACGACCTGGCCGTGCAGGGACTTGGACTTGTCGGCGTCTGCCTGGGCGGCCTGGTCGAGCAGAGGCTGAATCTGGGCGAACTCGGGGCTGTCGGCCCAGCGGGCGCGGGTCTTCATCCACGTGCCCGGGCGGTAGAACCAGCTCAGGAGGAGGTCGCCGTCGTTGCCGAACACGCTCGGGTCGCCCGAGGCGCAGACCACGTCGTAGTCGCCGCCGTCCGCGCGCTGGCTGCTGTAGACCGTTGCGGACGGGACGATGTCCAGCGTGGTCTTGACGCCGATGGCGTCCCAGTTCTCCTTGATGAGCGGCATGATCGGGTCGATCCAGGAGTTCTGGGTCGACGTCAGGCGCAGGGACAGGCCGGAGACGCCGGCCTCGGCGAGGAGGCTCTTGGCCTTGTCGACGCTGTAGTCGTACTGGGTCTTGGCCTTCGTGTAGTCCGGGTGGCCCTCCTGGAAGTAGGAGGACGCGGCCTTGGCGTTGCCGAGGAGGGCCTTCTTGATGATGCTCTCCGTGTCCAGCGCGTAGTGGAGCGCCTGCCGCACGCGCTTGTCGGAGAACGGGGCCTTGGCGCAGTTGAACATGAGGAACAGCTGGCCGAAGGACTGCACGGACTGCACGGTGACGCGGCTCTTGAGCGAGTCGATGTCGAGGTAGGGGACGTCCTCGATGGCCTGGGTGCGCGAGGGGATCGAGTTGACGCGGGCCGTTCCGTCGGAGATGAGCAGCCACGTCATGCTGTTCGACCGGGCGGGGTACTGCCCCTTGTAGCCGTCGAACTTGGCAAACACGATCCTGTCGTTCGCGGCCGCCGAGACGAACTTGTAGGGCCCGGAGCCGACGGGCTTGGCGTCGAACGCCTTCTGCTTCTCGGCGGAGTCGGTGAGCGCCTTGGGGACCACCTTGACCACGGCGATGCGCTGGGCGAAGGCGGCGAACGGCGTCTTGAGGGTGAAGGCGATCGTCTTGTCGTCCTTCTTGGCCACGTCGGCCAGGAACGGGAGGAAGCCGGCGAAGAGCGACTTGAGCGAGGGGTCGAGGATGCGCTTGAAGGACCAGACCACGTCGTCCGCCGTCACGGCCGTGCCGTCGTGGAAGGTGGCGCCCTGCTTGAGCTCGACCTCCCAGTGCGTGTCGTCGACCTT
Organism: Sinomonas cellulolyticus; assembly: GCF_014656475.1. Classification (GTDB taxonomy): domain Bacteria; phylum Actinomycetota; class Actinomycetes; order Actinomycetales; family Micrococcaceae; genus Sinomonas; species Sinomonas cellulolyticus. Next base: position 100,147 of record NZ_BNCM01000002.1, on the reverse strand, counting down.
CTTGGGGTCGGACGCCGCGAGCGCGAGGTAGGGCTTGCGCGTGGCCGGGTGCAGGTCCACGAGGCCCTCGAAGATGTGGTTGTCGGCTGCGACCGGCGTGGCGCCTGAAGCGGTGCCCGGGTCGAAGCCGGTGGAGAGCGCGAACGAGATGCCTGCGACGAGCTCCTTGGTGGGGTCCACCCCGCCGGAGGCGGAGGCGCCGGTCGAGGACTGGCTCGCCGGCGAGCATGCCGCGACGGACGCCGTGATGGCGGCTGCCGTCCCGAGCACGCCGCTCAGCTTGAGGAAGGAGCGGCGGCTGGCGTCATTGACCAGCGGCGTGGTGGTGATGGGGTTCTTCATTGTGCCTCACCGTTCGTTTCGGATGCCTGGGGGGACGTTCGGACATTCCAATATCGGATGTGGGATGTCCGAGGTCATGGATCAACTGTAAGGGTGGTCACATGGGCCGTCAAGGAGAGTTGGAGGCGGTGGATGTCCTCGCATGGCACGCCTATCGCGCAGAGGTGGGACATCCGATATCATCGAGCCGAGGGGTGAGGTGGACCACAGGTCCACGCAGCCTCTTCCTCAGGTTCTTTGAGAGTACGGGAGAAGCCGAATGGCCACGAGCAGCGCCGCACCCGCGGCCCGATTCAGCGCCCAGACGCGCTTGCGCGCCCTTCAGGCGGACATCATGGAGCTCATCCTCGAACGGGGGCTCGAGGCGGGCGACTCACTGCCCACCGAGAACGAGCTCGCGGCCACGCTGGGGGTGGGGCGCAACACCCTGCGAGAGTCCCTCAAGGTTCTTCAGGCGCTGGGCGTGATTGAGATCCGGCATGGCTTCGGGATGTTCGTGGCCCCCAGCAACTTCGACGCGCTCACGGACGGGCTCACCTTCCGGGGCCGGCTCTCCCTGCGGCACGAGGGCCACGAGGCCCTCGAACTCGTCGACGTGCGCCAGGCCCTCGAGTCCGGACTCATCGGCAGCGCCATGCGCGTGATGAAGCCCGAGCACCATGTGCGCATCGCGGCCGCTGTCGCCGCCATGGAGGAGTCGGCCGCCCGTGGCGAGTCCTTCCCCGAGGCCGACGCCGAGTTCCACCGCCTCCTCTTCGAGCCCCTCGACAACGCTCTCCTCATGAACCTCATGGACGTCTTCTGGAAGGTGTACCGCAAGATCCACCTTGAGGTCGGGCCCCTCCGGCAGGACCTGAAGGACACTGCGGCCATCCACCGCGGCATCTACGACGCAGTCGTCGCGGGAGACGTGCCGCTGGCTGCCGAGCGCCTCAACCGCCACTTCGACGGCATCCGGGAGCGCATCGCGGAGCACCACCAGCGCCGGTAGGCATGCCGCATGCGCCCTCGGCGGGTGCTGAGCCTGGGCTCAGGTCAGTTGCTCCCGCGGTACCCGAACGACCACGCTTCGACCTTGTGGAGGTCGACCCGGACCCACTCATGTCCTGCCAGGGGACCCTCGTGCACTTCGCTGAAATGCAGGTACTGTCTGCCCGGGCTCAGCAGGCCCCTCTCGTCAGCATCGGCTGATGCCCTGCCCGCGACATCCGAGATGATGTCGCCGAACCTTCCGAGGACGTCGGCAAGCTGCCTCGAATCGGCGGCGACGAACGACTCCTTCACCCCCTCGATCCAGGCCTTGAACGTGACCGCCTGTCCGCCGATCACCTGACCGCCTGCGCACACGGTCACCGCAAAGGTCACCCCTGGACCGGCCTCGTCGTTCCTGCCGAACACGGCGTCCATGACCCACTGAAGCAGCTTGTCGTGCGTGAGCAGGGCCCGTTGCTGGTTGATCTCCTTATCGGTGAAGAGATTCTCCGCCATGTCTCAACTCCCCTTCAGCGTGCCGGCCGTTGATGACTCGACCGGTCAAGCACCACGCTAGGCGTGCCGGAGTCTGCAGGTAAGTGGCCGAGCTGCCGAGTGCGCGTGGGAATGTCCGTTGACGGCCGGCTTCATGGCCAGACTTGCCAAGGGGCTCGGCCTTCTCACCCGGAAGGGTGAGCCGCCGCACACGATGCGCCGGGCAGGTGAGGGCGCAAGAAAAGGCCCGTCAGCTGAACTGACGGGCCTTGCAGATCTCCGGCGTTCCGGATGATGGTGATCGGTGCGCCCAGAGGTGTGTGCTGTCAGGACATCGTTGACGCATGTGGCGGGACATCGTTTACAGGTGACAGTTGACCGGTGTGGCGGGACATTGTTGACGGTTCCCGGCATGTCGCGGGACATCGGCGACACCCTGCTCGTCGAGCATGGGCCATGTCGAAGAACAAGGTCATCGTCCTCGCGGTCCGCGAGGGCGGAATGTCCAAGGCCGAGGCCGCCCGCCGCTACGGGGTCACCCGCCAGTGGGTCCACCAGCTCCTCGCCCGGTACGACGAGCAGGGCGAGGCCGGCCTCGAGGCCCGCTCCCGCCGCCCACGCACCAGCCCCCAGGCGACCTCCACCCAGGTAAGGGACCGGATCCTGGCCCTGCGCACCGAGCTCGCCGCCAAGGGGCTGGACGCCGGCGCCGAGACGATCGCCGCCCACCTCGACCGCGAAGGCCTCCCGGCCCCTGCCAGCACCACGGTCCGCCGGATCCTGCGCGCCGCCGGCACCGTGGCCCCCGAACCGCGCAAGCGTCCCAAGTCCTCGCTGCGCCGCTTCGAAGCCGCCCAGCCCAACGAGACCTGGCAGTCCGACTTCACCCACTGGCACCTGGCCGACGGCACCGACGTGGAGGTCATCGACTTCCTCGACGACCACTCCCGGACCCTGCTCCACCTCACCGCCCACCCACGCGTCACCGGCCCGGCCGTGGTCGAGGCCTTTGTGGACACCGCGCAGGAATACGGGCTCCCAGCCTCGACCCTGACCGACAACGGCATGGTCTACACCACCCGCCTCTCCGGCGGGAAAGGCGGCCGGAACGCCTTCGAGACGCTCATCGCCTCCCTGGGCATCACCCAGAAGAACGGATCCCCCGGCCACCCCCAGACCCAGGGCAAGATCGAGCGCTTCCACCAGACCCTGAAGAAATGGCTCACCGGCCAGCCCGAGGCCCACACGATCGCGGACCTGAACGACCAGCTGGCCAAGTTCCGCCACATCTACAACCACGAACGCCCCCACCGCGCCCTGAACCGCCAGACCCCGGCCCAGGCCTACGAGGCGACCCCCAAGGCCGCCCCCGCGATCGCCGCCCAGGGCCAACACTTCCGCGTGCGCACCGACCGCGTCGACGCCGACGGCAAGGCCACCCTCCGCCACGCCGGACGCCTCAGACACCTCGGGATCGGCCGCACCCACAAGCACAAGAGGATCATCCTGCTCGTCCACGACGCCGAAATCACCGCCCTCGAGCACGGCACCGGGGAGATCCTCGCCGAATTCCACATCGACCCCACCAAGGGCTACCAACCCAAAAAACAGAACACCCCCGGTCCGAAGACCGGGGGCGTCAACGATGTCTCGCCACATCCGTAAAGGATGTCCCGCTACATCACATCGGTGCGCCCAGAGGGATTCGAACCCCCGGCCTTCTGTTCCGTAGACAGACGCTCTATCCAGCTGAGCTATGGGCGCATACCGGCCGTTTCGGTTTGTCTCCGCCCCGTTCGGCCTCGAATAACTGTACGCGAACACTACGGCAACTCCAAATTGACGGAGAGTGCTCTCTCGCACAGGCGCGGGAGGTCATATTGGGTAGACCGGTCTATGTGAGCTTGATCACTAAAATGCCTAGCGTTCCCGACCCGAGTCCCGGAATGCCGCGAATTCCGGAAGTTTCCCTCTCGAATCGAAGGGTAACGCGACCGGTGGTACAGACCACCTTCCCTACCATGGGATGACACCTTGCCCCGACGAAGGAGACCACCATGAGCGATACTCGTCTGCCGCTGCTCGCGGAAGCCCCCACCACGTACGAGCCGCTTCTCTCCTGGGTCGAGGAAGTCGCCGAGCTGACCAAGCCCGACCGGATCCAATGGGTCGACGGTTCCGAGGCGGAGTACCGCCAGCTGACAGACGAGCTGGTCGCGTCCGGCACCCTGACTCGCCTCAACCCCGAGCTCTTCCCCAACTCCTTCGCCGCGTTCTCCGATCCCGCGGATGTGGCCCGCGTCGAGGAGCAGACGTTCATCTGCTCGAAGAACGAGCGCGACGCCGGCTTCACCAACAACTGGATGGACCCCGACGCCATGAAGGAGAAGCTCAACGGCCTCTTCGACGGCGCCATGCGCGGCCGCACCATGTACGTCATCCCCTTCGTCATGGGCCACCTCGACGCGGAGGACCCGAAGTTCGGCGTCGAGATCACCGACTCGGCCTACGTCGTCGCCTCGATGCGCATCATGGCGCGCATCGGCACCGATGTGCTGAAGAAGATCGAGGAGACGCGGGCCTTCTTCGTCCCCGCCCTCCACTCGGTCGGCGCGCCCCTCGAGGAGGGCCAGGAGGATGTGCCGTGGCCGTGCAACCCGGAGAAGTGGATCGTGCACTTCCCCGAGGAGCGCTCCATCTGGTCCTACGGCTCCGGCTACGGCGGCAACGCCCTGCTCGGCAAGAAGTGCTACGCCCTGCGCATCGCCTCGGTCATGGCCCGCGATGAGGGCTGGCTCGCCGAGCACATGCTGATCCTCAAGCTGACCAGCCCTGAGGGCAAGGCGTACCACATCTCGGCCGCGTTCCCCTCGGCGTGCGGCAAGACCAACCTCGCCCTCCTCGATCCCACGATCAAGGGCTGGAAGGTCGAGACCCTGGGCGACGACATCACGTGGATGCGCTTCGGCAAGCAGGGCGAGCTGCGGGCGGTCAACCCCGAGGCCGGCCTCTTCGGCGTCGCGCCCGGCACGGGCTGGGGCACCAACCCGAACGCGATGCGCGCCATCGCCAAGGGCAACAGCATCTTCACCAACGTGGCCCTCACCGATGACGGCGGTGTGTGGTGGGAGGGCATGACCGAGGAGGTCCCCGCCCACCTCACCGACTGGAAGGGCAACGACTGGACGCCGGACGCCGGCCACCCCGCCGCGCACCCGAATTCCCGGTTCTGCACCCCGATCGACCAGATCGACATGCTCGCACCCGAGTACTTCTCCCCGGAGGGCGTCGAGATCAACGCGATCCTGTTCGGCGGCCGCCGCAAGACCACCATCCCGCTCGTCACCGAGGCCCGCAGCTGGGCGAACGGCATCTTCATGGGCGCCACGCTCTCCTCGGAGACCACCGCGGCGGCGGCCGGCGCGGTCGGCGTCGTGCGTCGCGACCCGATGGCCATGCTGCCCTTCATCGGCTACGACGCCGGCGACTACCTGGGCCACTGGGTCAAGGTCTCGGGCAAGGCCAACCCGGCCCGCCTGCCGAAGATCTTCCTCGTGAACTGGTTCCGCCGCACCCAGGACGGCGGCTTCGCGTGGCCGGGCTTCGGCGACAACTCGCGTGTGCTGAAGTGGGCCATCGAGCGCATCGAGGGCACCGCGGACGCCGTCGAGACCCCGATCGGCTTTGTGCCGACCGCGGAGAGCCTCGACCTCGATGGCCTGGACATGACCCCCGAGCAGGTCCAGGAGGCCGTCCGCTTCGACTCCGACGAGTGGAAGGCCGAGGTCCCGGGCCTCGAGGAGTGGTTCGACCGCTTCGGCGGCTCGCTGCCCAAGAGCATCACCGCCGAGCTCGACGGCCTCAAGGCGCGCCTCTCCTGACGCTGAGCTGCCGTTGACCGCGTCCGCACGGACGCGCCGGTTCCCTGGGAGGGCCGTCCCGCTGCGCGCGGGGCGGCCCTTCCTCCGTCCCTGCCGGGGCGGAGGTACGTTGGGAGCATGCACGACGGCGTGATCCCGCCGGGCCCGTCCGGCCCACCCCTGGTCCTCCCGCTCTTCTCGGTGCGCGCCGCCGACCTGCCCGCGGCGGGCGGCAAGGGCGCGAACCTCGGCGAGCTGATCGCGGCCGGGCTCCCAGTCCCGCCGGGCTTCGTGGTCACGACGGCCGCCTACCGCTCCCACGCCGCCCGCGCGGGGCTTGACCCGGTGGACGCCGCCGCTCACCCGGCCGCGGCGCGGACGCTCCTGGAGGACACGCCGCTCGATCCCGCCACGCGCCACGCGATCTCCACCGCGCTGGTCGAGCTCGGGCCGGAGGGCACGGCGGTCGCGGTCCGTTCGAGCGCCACAGCCGAGGACCTGCCTGGCGCGGCCTTCGCGGGCCAGCAGGACACCTTCCTGGACGTCGCCGGCACGGAGGACGTGCTCGAGGCCGTGCGGAGCTGCTGGGCCTCCCTCTGGACCGACCGCGCCGTCGACTATCGGCAGCGGCAGGGGATCGACCCGCGCGAGGTGGCGATCGCCGTCGTCGTCCAGCGGATGGTCCGGGCCGAGGCCGCGGGCGTCGTCTTCACGGCGAACCCGCTCACGGGCCGCCGCGACGAGCTCGTGGTGGACGCCGCCCCCGGGCTCGGCGACGCGGTGGTCTCGGGGCAGGTCACGCCCGAGCACCTCGTGCTCGCCCATGACGGTGCCGTCCGGTCGTTGGCCCTCCAGCGCGACGGCGCACCACGGGTCCTTCCCGACGCCGCGGCCGCCCAGCTAGCCGAGGTGGCAGTCGCAGCCGAGCGGCACTTCAGCGGCCTGGCGGGGGAGGATCGCCCGCAGGACATCGAGTGGGCGCTCGCGGACGGCAGGATCAGCATCGTCCAGGCGCGCCCGATGACGGCGCTGCCGCTCGAGCCGCCCTCGCTGGGTGCCGTCCAGCGCGCCGTGGGCCCTTTCTTCCTCGAGATGTTCACCCAGCGCCCCTACCCGCTGGACGTGACCGGGTGGCTAGGCCCCGGCGTCGTGCGCATGCTCGACCTCATGGCCGGGAGCGTCGGCGTCCGGTTCCCGCCCCTTTCGGAGCTCATCCGGGAGCGCGACGGCGTCCCGCTCCAGCTCATCCCGCCCAGACCGCGTCCCACTCTCGCGGCGGTCGGGGCGCCGCTGTCCGTGGCGCGCCGTGTCCGCGCGTTCGACACCCGCCATTGGACCCAGGACCCCCTCTTCCGCCGGTTCGAGGGAACTGTCGCCGAGCTCGACGCCGAGGACCCGGCGGCCCTGCCGTGGCCGGACCTGGTCCGGCGCGTGGACCGCTGCAACGAGGCGATGGAGCCGCTCGGCCGGATCCGCGCGCGTTACCTGCCGAGCGCGTTCGTGCCGTTCCTTCCGCTGCGGCTCCTGCTGCTCGTGCTCCGCCGCGGCCGCCTCGCGTCGCCGCTCGTGGCGGGCGGCCGGACCCGGACGCGGGACGGGAACGACGCGCTCGAGGCGCTCGCGGCCGTGGTCCGGGAGGATCCCGAGCTGTCCCGCGCGGCCCGCGAGCTTGACGCCGCGGGCTTCCTCGCTGCCGTCCGGAGCCAGCCCGAACTCGGCGCGTTCGCCGTCCAGCTCGGCGCGTTCCTCGCCGAGTACGGGCACCGGGAGTCGCTGAGCGTTGTTATCGCGACTGCGCCCACGTGGCGTGACGACCCGACACCCGTGGCCGCGATCCTGCAGTCCCTGGCTGCCGCACCGCCTCACCCGAATCCCCGGGACCCCTCTGCGGAGGCCCTCGCCGACCTCCTGCAGCACCCGCTCCTGCGCTTCCCCCGGGCCGCCGCCGCAGCGCGTGGGATCGTGGAGGCCTGCCGCCGGGGGCTCGCGTTCCGGGAGGACACCCACTTCCACATCACGCGCCTCATGCCGCCACTGCGCGCCACGTTCCTCGAACTCGGGCGGCGTCTCGTCGCTGCAGGCGCGCTCGCCGCACCCGAGGACGTCTTCCATCTCCGCCTCGAGGAACTGCACGCCCTGCGGGACCCGGTGGTGATGGACGACGCCGAGGCCTCCCGGGTGCGCAGCCTCGCGGAACGGCGTGCGCGCCTCCGGAAGGAGTACGCGCGCCTTCCGATGCTCGATCCGGGGCTGTTTGCCCGGCGCCGGGGCGGCGAGGACGACCCCGGCGCACTGCTCACCGGGACACCCGCGAGCGGCGGTGCAGCCACCGGGCCGGTGCGGATCGTACTGGGACCGGAGGGCTTCTCGTCGCTCAGGGCGGGAGAGGTGCTCGTATGCCCCAACACGAATCCCTCCTGGACGCCGCTGTTCGCGCGCGCCGCCGCCATCGTGGTGGACACCGGCGGGCTCGGTTCCCATGCTGCGATCGTGGCCCGGGAGTACGGCGTCCCGGCCGTCATGGCGACGGGGAACGGCACCGTACTCCTGGCCGACGGGCAGGCCGTCCGCGTGGACGGGACCAGAGGACGGGTGGACCGCGCCTGACCCCGGGCCGCGGGGAGGTGGCCCCGGGTCGGGGTGGGGACATGACGACGGCACCTGCCTCAGGGGGGAGAGTCAGGTGCCGTCGTGCTTGGGTGGGCGTTAGGCCGTGACGGGCGCGTCCGCGCTCACGGTGAGGACAGCGCCGTCGTGCGGCGCGCCGCCGTCTGCGCCCGAGACGCCCACGGAGACCCGGCCGCCCTCGGCGACCGCACCGGTCACGAGCAGGTCCGCGACGCGGTCCTCGAGCTCGCGCTGGATCACGCGGCGCAGCGGCCGGGCACCGAACTCGGGCTCGTAGCCGCGCTCGGCGATCCAGTCCACGGCGTGCTCGTCCACGGCCAGGGCGATGCCCTGGGCCGCGAGCCGCGACTCGGTCTGGCCGAGCTGCAGGCGCACGATCTCATGCTGCTGCTCGCGGGTGAGCTTGCGGAACAGCACGATCTCGTCGATGCGGTTGAGGAACTCAGGCCGCATGGTCTCCCGCAGCCGGCCCATGATCCGGGACCGCAGCTCGGTCTCGGACGGACCGCCTTCGGCACCGCCGGCCGCGAAGCCGAGCGAGGCCCCCCGCGTGGCGAGGAACTCGGACCCGAGGTTCGAGGTCATGATCACCACGGTGTTGCGGAAGTCGACCGTGTGCCCCTGGCCGTCGGTCAGCCGGCCGTCGTCCAGGACCTGCAGGAGCAGGTTGAACACGTCCGGGTGAGCCTTCTCGACCTCGTCGAGCAGCACCACCGAGTACGGGTGACGGCGCACCCGCTCGGTCAGCTGGCCGGCCTCCGAGTAGCCGACGTACCCCGGAGGGGCACCGACAAGGCGGGAGACGGTGTGGCGCTCGCCGAACTCGCTCATGTCGAAGCGCACCATCGCGGACTCGTCGCCGAACAGCGACGCAGCGAGGGCCTTCGCGAGCTCGGTCTTGCCCACGCCGGTCGGGCCGAGGAACAGGAAGCTGCCCACGGGACGGCCTGCGTCGCCGAGGCCCGTGCGGTTGCGCCGCACGGACTTCGCGATCGCGGAGACCGCATCCTCCTGCCCGATCACACGCTCGTGGAGCTCGTCCTCGAGGCGCGCGAGACGCTCCCGCTCGCCTTCGGTCAGGCGTGCAGCGGGAATGCCGGTGGCACGGGCCACGACGGCCGCGATGTCCGCCTCGCGGACAACGGCAGCCTCACGCACGACGGCGCCCGGCTGGCTCGTGTCCGCTCCCTCGCCCTCGGCGGGGGCGTCGGCAGGCAAGGGAGCGCCCGAGACCTCGGCCTCGATGGTCGCGGTGAGCGCGTCGATCTCATCGCGCAGCCGGGAGGCTTCCTCGTACGCCTCCTGGGCGATGGCCGCCTCCTTCTGGGTGGTCAGCTCGACGATCCGGGCGCCGAGGGCTTCGACGTCCACGCGGGGCCCGCGGGCCAGGCTCAGGCGGGCGCCGGCCTGGTCGACGAGGTCGATCGCCTTGTCCGGCAGGTACCGGTCGGTGATGTAGCGGTGGGAGAGCTCCACCGCGGCGCGGATCGCCTCCTCGGAGTACGTCACCCCGTGGTGCTCCTCGTACCGGGACTTGAGCCCGTCCAGGATCTGCACCGCGTCCTCGACGCTCGGTTCGCCCACAGTGACCGGCTGGAACCGGCGCTCGAGCGCAGGGTCCTTCTCGATCTTGCGGTACTCGTCCAGCGTGGTGGCGCCGATGAGGTGCAGCTCGCCGCGGGCCAGGCGCGGCTTGAGGATGTTGCCGGCATCCATGCCGCCCTCGCCGCCACCACCGGCCCCCACGACCGTGTGGATCTCGTCCACGAACGCGATGACATTCCCATCCTGGGCGATCTCGTCCATGGTCTTGGTGAGCCGCTCCTCGAAGTCGCCGCGGTAGCGGGTGCCGGCCAGCATCGCGGGCAGGTCGAGCGAGACGACTGTCTTCCCGGCGATCTGCGCGGGGACCTCGCCCTCGGCGACGGCCTGGGCCAGGCCCTCTACGATCGCGGTCTTGCCCACGCCGGCCTCGCCGATGAGCACAGGGTTGTTCTTGGTGCGGCGGGCAAGGATCTCGATGGCCTGCTCGATCTCGTCGGCACGGCCGATCACGGGGTCGAGCTTGCCCTCGCGGGCGAGCGCGGTGAGGTCGGTGCCGAACTTCGCCAGCATGGAGTCCTTGCCGCGGCGCCCTTTCTGGGCCTTGGTGGCGTGCAGGGGGCGCTGGGCAGCGCGGGGCGTGGGCGCGTCGTCGTGCGTCTGGGCCTCCCGGGCGGCGGTCTCGCCGTCCTGGAGGGACTGCGGCGTGACGCCGGCGGCGGCGAGGATCTGGCCTGCGGCCGCCTCGGTGTTCAGCACGAGCGCCACGAAGAGGTGCTCGGGGTCGATGTACGTGGACCCGACCGAGCGCGCCACCTTGTAGGCGTCGAGGAAGGCGTGCTGGGCGCTCGTGGTGAGGGACGGCATGGCGTCGTCGTCTCCGGGGCGTTCCACGGTGCCGGGCATGCGGTCTTCCGCGGCCGTGGCGATCGCCTCCGCGTCCGCGCCGGCGTGCTCGATCATGCCGGAGATCGATTCAGTGTCCGTGAGGGCGCGGAGCAGGTGCAGGGCGTCGACCTCGCGGTGACCGTGCTCCTTCGCGAAGCGTCCGGCCGCGTTGAGCACGGCCTGGGTCCCGCGGCTCACGAGCCGCGTCATGTCGATGGGGCGGCCGGGCTGGCGAGCACCCTGGCCCTGCAGGTAGCGGGCGAGGAACTCGTCGAAGGAGCCGTTGCCTGCGGCGGGGCCGAAGAACAGGGGCATTCGTTTTCCTCCAAAGGAGCGGGTTCACTCAGAGTTGAGTGTCTTACGCTCAAGTTCAACACTGTGGCCAACCAGATATTCCCCCGCAGTACCCGCGATCTGCATCACGCGGCTAGGTTGGAGGGCATGACGACCATTGCGCAGAACATCGTCGCGACCCTCGCAGCCAACGGCGTCCGCCGCGTCTACGGGCTCCCCGGTGACTCCCTCAACGGCTTCACCGACGCCCTCCGCGAGACGCCGAGCATCGAGTGGGTGCACGTGCGGCACGAGGAGGCCGGCGCCTTCGCCGCTGCCGCGGAGGCGGCGCTCACCGGGGAGATCGCCGTCTGCGCCGGATCCGCGGGGCCGGGCAACCTGCACCTCATCAACGGCCTCTACGACGCCAACCGGTCGCGCGTGCCCGTCCTGGCCATCGCCGCGCACATCCCCAGCACCGAGATCGGTTCCAACTACTTCCAGGAGACGCACCCGCAGGAGGTCTTCCGCGAGTGCAGCGTCTACGCCGAGCAGGTCACCGATGCCGCCCAGATGCCCCGCATCCTCGAGATTGCGATGCGCACCGCCGTCGAGAAGCGCGGCGTCGCGGTCGTGGTGCTCTCCGGCGACGTCGGGCTGACCGCCATGAACTCGGATCGCGTCACCGTGGTGCGCAGGACGCGCCCCCGCGTGGTGCCCAGCCACGCCGAACTCCGCGAGGCCGCGGACATCCTGAACGCCGCCGGCAAGGTCACCATCCTCGCCGGGGCGGGCGTGGAGGGCGCACACGACGAGGTCGTCGCGCTCGCGGACGCGCTCGCGGCGCCGATCGTGCACGCGATGCGCGGCAAGGAGTTCATCGAGTACGACAACCCGTTCGACGTCGGCATGACCGGCCTCCTCGGGTTCTCCTCGGGGTACCGGGCCATGGAGGACTGCGACGCCCTCCTCATGCTCGGCACCGACTTCCCGTACCAGCAGTTCTATCCGTCCAAGGCGAAGATCATCCAGGTGGACATCCGCGGCGAGCAGCTGGGCCGCCGAGTGCCGCTGGACCTCGGCCTCGTCGGGGACGTCCGCGAGACCGCCGCCGCGCTCCTTCCGCTCGTGCCGCGCAAGAAGCGCCGCACGCATCTCGAGTCCTCGCTCAAGCACTACGCCAAGGCGCGGTCCAAGCTGGACGACCTCGCGAACCCGACCAAGAAGGGCCAGCCCCTCCACCCGCAGTTCATCACGCGCACTCTCGATCGGCTCGCAGCGGAGGACGCGGTCTTCACCGCCGACGTCGGCACGCCGGTGATCTGGGCCGCGCGGTACCTCACGATGAACGGCCGACGCCGCCTGGTCGGCTCGTTCACCCACGGATCCATGGCGAACGCGCTGCCCCATGCGATGGGCGCGCAGGCCGCATTCCCCGGTAGGCAGGTGGTGGCCCTCGCGGGCGACGGCGGCCTGTCGATGCTCCTCGGCGAGCTCCTGACTATCGTCCAGAATCGGCTGCCGGTGAAGCTCGTGGTCTTCAGCAACGCGTCCCTGAACTTCATCGAGCTCGAGATGAAGTCCGTGGGCTTCGTGAACTTCGGCACGGGCCTGGACAACCCGAACTTCGCCGCGGTGGCAGAGGCGATGGGGATCAAGGGCGTGCGGGTGAACGACTCCTCTGAGCTCGAGACTGGGCTGAAGGAGGCACTCGCGCACGACGGTCCCGCACTCGTGGACGTCGCCACGATGCGCGAGGAGCTTGCCATGCCGCCGACCATCACGGCCCAGCAGGCCGGGGGGTTCACGCTCTACGCCCTGCGGACGGTGCTCTCGGGACGCGGGGACGAGGTCCTCGACTTGGCAAGGGCCAACTGGCGGCGCGTCTTCTGACGCGTGTGGGCCTCGACCTCACGGGACGACGACGAGCTTGTCCTTCACACGGCCGCCCACGAGGTCGGCCCAGCGCGCGGGCAGGTCCGCGAGCGGTATGTCCTCGCGCTCGACCACGATGCGGCCCGCAGCCGCCGCGTCCAACAGCTGCCCCAGCACCGCCCCACGCTGCGCAGGGGTCATGCGCAGGCTCGCGTGCGGCAGGAAGCTCACCGACCTGCTCCTGAAGGCCGGGGCCGAGATCGTCGCGTCGGCGCCCGCGGAGTTGCCGATCTGGACCACGCGGGCGCCGAAGGCGAGCGACGGGATGACCGTCGCGATGACCGGTCCCCAGAGGGCGTCGATGACGAGATTGCAGCCGTTCGGTGCGGCCTCACGCAGGCGGTCGGCCAGCGTGGCCAGATCCGAGGTCGAGACGACGGCATCCGCACCGAGCTCCATGACTCCAGACGACTGGGCGTCGCTTGACACGACCCCGACCACCCGCGCAGCGCCGAGCAGCCGAGCGGCTTGGACAGCCACGCGTCCGACCTGACCATTGGCCCCCAGGACGAGCACGGATTCCCCCGCTTCGATGGAACCGGTCACCGTGAGTCCTCCCCACGCCGCCGTCCCTGATACCCCTAGCGCGGCAGCAAGGCTCGGGTCGAGGCCGGCGGGAAGGGGATGGGTCTCGGTCCGTTCGAGCGGAATGCGCTCGGCGTAGGCCCCGTAGGGCGTGGGCGGCCCGGAAAATTGCACGACCGTTCCGTCACCTAGCCTGGCGACGCCGTCCAGCCCGAGCACCAGCGGAGGTTCGGGGCGTCGGGGGGCCATCCTCCCCGCGGCGACCAGGATGTCCGCCGGGTTGGCCGAGGCGGCAATGACCGTCGCCCACTCGCCCTGAGGATCGGGGAACTCGGTGAGGAGCGGCGGTTCGCCGTACTCCTTGACCACCACTGCACGCATGGAGCCAGAGTGCATCGGAAACGCGCGGGATTCCAGAGGCGGGCACCGCGGTTGGGTTCAGCCGGCGGAATAGCGTGTGCCATTTCCACCTTGAAGTAATTGTTACTTCAAGTTTTAGGAGCGCGCATGAAGATCGCCGTGTACGGAGCCACCGGAATGGTGGGAAGCCAGATCGTTGCCGAAGCCGCCCGCCGCGGCCATGAGGTGACCGCCATCAGCCGGAAGGGGACCCCGGTGGAGGGCGCCGCCGTCGCGCGCGCCGCTGATCTGGCGGACGCTGAGACGTACCGCGAGATCGCGGAGGCGAACGACGCCGTGGTGCTGGCGACGTCGCCCGACCGCACCGGCGGCCCGCGCGAGCCCTACGTCGAGGCGCACCGAGCGATCGCGAAGGTCCCGGCTGCAGCGCGCCTGTACATGGTGGGCGGCTTCGGCGGCCTCAAGGCCCCCGATGGCACGCCGATCAAGGACACCCCCGATTTCCCGGCAATCTACAAGGGCGAGTCGGATGCGGCGTTCGCCGCCTACGAGGCGCTCCGGGACGCGGGCACCGGCGTGACCGTCCAGGCTCCTGCGGCCGTCATCGCCCCGGGGGAGCGCACCGGCAAGTACGTCACGGCGGTAGACGTCCCGGCCGCCGGTGAATCCATCTCGTCCCAGGACTTCGCCGTCGCCGCCCTCGATGAGCTCGAGAGGCCGCAGTTCAGCGGAAAGTTCTTCACCGCGTCCAACTAGACGCCTTCACCCCTCGAGCAGCGCTGCCTCAAGCAGTGCCTCTTGAACAGCGACTGGGAGCCACCCCCAGGGAGCCGACGTCCTGACTCCCGGGAGATGGCTCCCAGTGGTGACCTCGAGAGGTCGGTCCGCGGCACCGCCGCCCAGTGCCTTCCAACCGGCGGCGCCAGCGGGCGCTGGAGGCCCGGCGGCCGTCAGACCGGCCGCGGGCTGCGGCCTCAGTTCTGCGAGGCCAGCCAGAGGTCCGGGCCGAAGACCTCGTAATGGATCTTCGTGGCGGGGATGCCCTTGGCGATGGCCTGCGAGCGGACCTTCTGCATGAACGGCAGCGGTCCGCAGAGGTAGACGTTCGCATTCTCGGGCAGGTCCACCTCATCGAGGTTCATGAAGCCCTCGTGGGTCTCGGCACCCGTGACCCCGCTGCCGGCAGTGCCGACCGCGGCCAGCTCGGGCTGGGGCTGCTCGAGCCAGACCTTCAGGCTCGCGCCGTCGATCTTCTGGACGTCGCCCAGCATCTGGTCGGACAGGGCCCACGTGTCGAGGCTGCGGTCGGCGTGCAGGGCGAGGACCTCCCGGTCCGAGCCGTTCGTGGCGAGGGCGCGCAGGATCGAGGCGGCCGGAGTGCAGCCGATGCCGGCGGTCGCGAGCACGAGGGGCCCGTCGCCGTCGTCGAGCGTCACGTCGCCGTACGGGTTGGAGAGCTCGACGACGTCGCCCACCTGGAACTTCTCGTGCATGATCGGCGAGACCTCGCCGCCGTCGTTGTACTTGGTGGTGATGACGCGGCGCTCGGTGGACTCGGCGTCCGCGGACAGCGTGTACTGGCGGGCCTGGAGGAGACCGTCCGCGACCGGGATGCGGACCGAGACGAACTGGCCGGGCTCGCCGGGGGTGACGGGGGTGTCGTCCGCGGGCTCGAACACGAAGGTCATGGTGGTGGGGCTCGCCGGGGTCTTCTCGACGATCTTCCAGGGCATCCACATCTTGTCGTTGGCCTGCTTGGCGTAGAGGCCCTTCTCGATCTTGATGAGCGCGTCCGCCATGAGCCAGTACACCTCGGTCCATGCCTGCGCGACCTCGGGGGTGACGGCCTCGCCGAGGTCCTCGACGATGGCCTCGAAGAGGTACTTGTAGACGATCGGGTACTGGTCCTCGGTGATGCCGAGGGAGGTGTGCTTGTGGGCGATGCGGCTCAGGACGGCCTCGGGGAGGGTGCCGGGGTGGTTCACGAGGTGGCTCGCAAAGGCGGCGATGGCGCCGGCGAGGGCCTGGCGCTGCTGGCCGTTCGCCTGGTTGGCACGGGAGAACACGCCGTTGAGGAGCTCCGGGTGCGCGGCGAACATCTTCTGGTAGAACAGCGGCGTGATGTCGCCGATCCGGCTGCCGACGAGGGGCAGCGTGGCTTCGATGACGGGACGCGCGGTATCCGAGAGCATTGAGACTCCTCAACTGGGGCTGGCCCTCCGCGGAGGGAGGCTTCCGTTATTCTGCATTTGGGATGCTGAATTGACTCCAGTGTTCTACGCGGCGTAGAAATTCGCAATTTCATGACCTGTGACGATAGTCACGCGGCGTCATGATGGGGGTGTTGGCTCGCGCTGCATGATGGCGCCGGCAGGCATGACGACGGTGCCGGCAGGCACGATGACGGCGCCCGCAGGCACGACGAGGGGTGTCGGGCTCAGGCGCCGGGCGGCCGGAGCCCGATCTGCACGAGGACGGGACCCATCTGTCGCTGCGTGGGCAGCGAGGCGACAGCCACGCCGTCGAGCTCCCGGTAGAAGGCCTCACGGGCGCGGCGGAGCGCGCCGCGGAGCCCGCAGTCGTGATTGAGGGGGCAGTCGCCGTTGGGCGACTCGCAATCGACGAGGTCCGCGCGGGTGTCGAGGGAGCGCAGGACGCCGCCCACTGTAGCCTTCCGGCCTGTCTCGCTCAGCTGCACGCCGCCCGCGCGCCCGCGCGTGGCCTCCACGTATCCGAGCTCCCGGAGCTTGAGGACAGCCTTGCTCACGTGGTTGTACGGGGTCCCGACGCCGTCCGCGATCGTCCGGGTCGGCAGCGGCTGGCCGGTGTCGTTGGCCGCCAGCAGCATGAGCGCGCGCAGACTGACATCCTCAAAAGCCGTCATGCGCATGGCGTATATTCTACGCTCTCACTTCGAGCGGGCCTGTCCGGAGACTCAGGGCGCGAAGACCGACGCCTCGTGCCCGTCCGCCTCGAGGGGGCCGAACGCATAGCCCTCGACCGTGAGCTCGTAGGGCACGACGGCGGCCATCACCGCGCCGCCGGAATGCTCCGCCGCGCCGTGGATCCCGTCGGTGCCCAGACTGCCCGTGGAGGAGGGGTGTTCGGGCAGGTACACGTCCGAGGCGAACGCCACCGCCTGGTATCCGTCGCGGCCTTGACGCAGGAGCCCCAGGACGTCGGCCATCATCGACTCGGCGTCGAGCTCGCCGTCGTCCCCCGGCTCCGGCGGGGTGACCATCACGAGGCGGAGCTCACCCTCGTGGTCCAGCGTGACTCCGAAGGGGAGGAAGCCGCCGTTCTGCTCGAGGTGCTCCTGGGCGAGGCCGAGCGCAGTGCCCAGCACCTCGCGGAGCTGGGCCTGCTGCGTCTCCTCGGGAACCTCGCGGTCCGTGCTCATGGGCTGCCGGCTCCGCGCCTAGGCCCGTACGATCGCGAGGACGGTATCCCGCAGCGACTCGAGGGTCTCGCGGTCCCGGGCCTCTCCGTTGAACCGGAGGAACGGCTCGGTGTTGGACGGGCGCAGGTTGAACCACCAGGTGCCGTCCGCTGCAGAGAACGTGGTGCCGTCGAGCTCGTCGATCGCCACGTCGTCGCCCTCGTACTCCTCGCGCACGCGGGCCACCGCGGCCGCCTTGTCATCGATCTCCGAGTTGATCTCGCCCGAGGAGACGTAGGGCTCATACTCGGCGCCGAGCTCGGAGAGCGGGGCATCCTGGCCGCCGAGGGCCGCGAGGACATGCATGGCGGCGAGCATTCCGGTGTCCGCGTTCCAGAAGTCGCGGAAGTAGTAGTGCGCCGAGTGCTCGCCGCCGAACACCGCGCCCTCCTCCGCCATGACGGCCTTGATGAAGGAGTGGCCCACCCGGGTGCGGACCGGCCGGCCGCCGTCGTGCTGGACGAGTTCCGGGACGGCGCGGGAGGTGATGAGGTTGTGGATGACCACCGGCTCGGATTCGCCGGACGCCTTGGCGCGGGCGATCTCGCGGCGTGCCACGAGGGCGGTGATGGCCGAGGGCGAGACCGGCTCGCCCTTCTCGTCGATGACGAAGCAGCGGTCCGCGTCGCCGTCGAACGCGAGGCCGATGTCCGCCCCGTGCTCCACGACCGCCTTCTGCAGGTCGCGCAGGTTCTCCGGCTCGAGGGGGTTGGCGGGGTGGTTCGGGAACGTGCCGTCGAGCTCGAAGTACAGCGGGACGATGTCCAGTGGAAGCCCCGGCAGGAGCTGGTCGCCGAGGACTGCCGGGGTGGTCATGCCGGCCATGCCGTTCCCGGCGTCCACGACCACCTTGAGCGGCCGGATCGCCGAGAGGTCCACGAGCCGGCGGAGGTAGGCGGCGTAGTCCGCGAGGACGTCCCGGGTGCCCACGGTGCCGGGCTGCTCCACCGCGGCCACGGAGCCGGCCGCGAGGTACGCCTCCGCCGCGGCCTGGATCTCCTTCAGGCCCGTCTCGGACGAGACGGGCTGGGCACCGGCCTTGGCCATCTTGATGCCGTTGTACTGGGCCGGGTTGTGGCTCGCGGTGAACGTGGCACCCGCGGCGTCGAGCGCGCCGCATGCGTAGTAGAGCTCGTCGGTCGAGATCAGGCCCAGTGTTTCGACGTCTGCTCCGCGGGCCGCCGCGCCCTTCGCGAAGGCGTCGATGAAGTCGGGGGAGGAGGGGCGCATGTCCCCGCCCACGAGCACTCGCTGGCCGCCCAGGCCCAGGACGTCCACGAACGCGGCCCCGACGGCCTCGACGATCGTCGCGTCGATGGTCTGCCCGACGATCCCGCGCACGTCGTACGCCTTGAACGAGGCGGAGAGATCGGGGGCGGTTCGGCCGGTGGCTTCTGGGGCTTTCGCGTTGCTGGTCACGGGGTGATTCTACTGGGGCGCCTCCGACAGTTCTCGGCGAGGCCGGCGGACCCAGTGGGCTCCCTTGAACGCACGACGGCGCGTCCCCGCGCAGTGGGGGACGCGCCGTCGTGCGGGCAGTGACCGGAGGTCAGTAGGCCTTGACGCGCTGCTCGACGATGAGGTGGATCAGCGCGAACGTCTTGTCCTCGTCGATCGCCCGGAGGGCGGCCTCGAGGGCTGCGGGGACGTCCGCATCCTTCTCGACCCGGATGCCGAACCCGCCGAACGCCTGTGCCATGAGGGCGAAGTCGGGGTTCTTCAGCTGGGTGCCCGAGATGCGCTCGGGGTACTGGCGCTCCTGATGGGAGCGGATGGTGCCGTACTCCTGGTTGTCCATGACGACCACCAGCGGAGTGGCGCCATACTGCGCGGCGGTGGCGAGCTCCTGGCCGTTCATGAGGAACTCGCCGTCGCCGGCGATGGTCACGACCCGGCGGCCCGGGTACGCGAGCGAGGCCGCGATGGCCGACGGCACGGAGTAGCCCATCGAGCCGTTGCGTGCCGAGATCATCGAGCCGTAGCGCTGGGTGGGGAAGTAGCGGTGCGCCCAGTTGGTGTGCTCGCCGGCGCCGAGGGTCACCATGGCGTCCTCGGGCAGCGACGCCACGAGGTTGGCCATGAGCGTGTCCATGCGCGCCTGGCCCTCGGACGGGGTCGCCGACGGCGGTGTGGAGAACTTCTCCTGCTCGCCGCGCATGCGCTCGGTCCAGGCCTTCCACTCTTCGCGCACGGGCAGGTTCATGAGGGCGAGGTCGCGGACGAACACGTCCGGCTTCGCGACGATCTGGTGGGTGACGGGGCCCGAACGGCCGCGCAGGGACGGGTCGATCGTGACGAGGAAGTTCTTCTTGGACCAGTCCTGGCGGGCGAGGTAGCCGTCGGTGATGACGTCGCCCGGGACGGTGCCGACGAACACGAGGAGGTCCGTCTCCTCGAGCAGGTTGTACGTGGGCTTGGGGCGGCCATAGCCGATCGGGCCCACGTAGGAGGGCGAGTCGAAGGGGATGGTGCCCTCGCAGCGCCACTCGGCCGCGGCCGGGAGGTGGTGGTCCTCGAGCCAGTTGGTCAGCGTCGTGGCGCCCTCTTGGGTCCAGTCGTTGCCGCCCACCACGAACAGGGGCTTCTCGGCCTCGCCGAGCGCGGACTTGAGGGCCTTCCAGTCGTTGACCGTCATGCCTCCGGGGGCCACGGGGATGACCGGGTGCAGCGTCGCGTCGATCTCCTCGCGGATGACGTCCTCGGGCAGGCCTACGACGACGGGCCCGGGGCGCCCGCTCATGGCGGAGAACATGGCCTCGGCCACGACCTCGGAGGCGCGTTCAGCGGCGTCGAGCACCATGACGCGCTTTGCCCCGGTGTCGAACCAGGACTTGATGTCGAACTCCTGGAACGCCTCGCGCCCGCGGTGGGCGAACGGGATGAGGCCCACGAAGAGCACGAGCGGCGTCGAGTCCTGCCATGCGGTGTGCAGGCCGACATGGGCGTTCGCGGCGCCGGGACCGCGGGTGACCATGGCGATGCCGGGGAGCTGGTTCATCTTGCCGTCGGCCTCGGCCATGTAGGCGGCGCCGCCCTCGTGCCGGCACACGATGGTCTCGATGTCGGACCGGTAGAGCCCGTCCAGAACGTCCAGGTACGACTCGCCGGGGACCACGTAGGTCCGCTTCACGCCGTGGGCGGCGAGCGAGTCGACGATCACGTGGCCGGCACTCTTGCGCGCCGGCTGCGCCGCGGTCTGGCCGGAGGCCTGTTGCGCGGCAGGGGTCTGGGCATCAGTCAGGGGCGGCACCGTTGCCGTCATGTCACGTTCCTTCTCTTGGCACTGAGATATCACCACGGTAACGGTCGGCAGGACCCGCGGTCAGCGAAGAGTGTCAGAGGTCACCGCCATACTTGACGCATGGCCGGGACGACGAGGGAAAACATCCATTCAGCGGAAAATGTGACGGATCGTGACGCGGAGCACGACGCCGGTCGCGGCCCCGAGCCGGACGCGCAGGGGGGACTGCGGGCCGAAGCGCTCGCCGTCCTGCGCACGCTGGTCGGCCGCGAGGATGCGGCCTTCCACCCGGGCCAGTTCGAGGCCATCGAGGCCCTCGTTGCGAGCCATCGGCGCGCGCTCGTGGTCCAGCGCACGGGATGGGGCAAGTCGGCCGTCTACTTCGTCGCATCCCTGCTTTTGCGGGCCCGCGGGGCGGGGCCAACGCTCATCGTCTCCCCGCTCCTCGCCCTCATGCGGGACCAGGTGGCCGCGGCGGCGCGGGCCGGTGTGCGCGCCGTCGCGATCAACTCCGCCAACCGGCTCGAGTGGGACGAGGTGCACGCCGCTCTGGAGGCCGACACGGCGGATGTGGTGCTCATCTCGCCCGAGCGCCTCACCAACCCGGGTTTCCGCGAGCAGCACCTGCCCGAGCTGCTTGCCCGGACCGGGCTCCTCGTGGTCGACGAAGCGCACTGCATCTCGGACTGGGGCCACGACTTCCGTCCGGACTACCGCCGCATCGCCGCGCTCATCGGTGAGCTGCCCGAGTCCGTTCCCGTCCTGGCCACCACCGCGACCGCCAATGCCCGCGTGGTCCGGGACATCGAGGAGCAGCTCGGCGCGGGCGTGCTCACCCTCCGTGGGTCCCTCGGCCGGGAGTCGCTGCGCCTCGGCGTCCTGCGCCTGCCCGATGCCGGGCATCGCCTCGCGTGGCTCCTCGCCCACCTCGAGGACCTGCCGGGCAGCGGGATCATCTACACCCTGACCGTCTCCGCTGCGGAGGACACCGCCAGGATCCTCTCGGAGGCCGGCCACCGCGTTCTGGCGTACACCGGGAAGACGGATACCGAGGACAGGGAGCGGGCAGAGCAGCTCCTGAAGGACAACGAGGTCAAGGCGCTCGTCGCCACGAGCGCCCTCGGCATGGGCTTCGACAAGCCGGACCTCGGATTCGTCGTGCATCTCGGGGCCCCGTCGAGCCCTGTCGCGTACTACCAGCAGGTGGGCCGCGCCGGGCGCGGCGCCGCCAACGCCGACGTGCTGCTCCTGCCCGGGCCCGAGGACCGCGACATCTGGCGGTACTTCGCCACCGCCTCGATGCCCGACGAGGGCAAGGCGCAGGCGGTCATCGCCGCGCTCCAGGAGTCGGGGCGACCGCTGTCCACGGTGGCCCTCGAGGCCCTCGTCGAACTGCGCCGCACCCAGCTCGAGCTCCTCCTCAAGGTCCTCGCGGTGGATGGCGCGGTGGAGCGGGTGGGGGGCGGCTGGCAGGCCACGGGCCAGCCCTGGGAGTACGACGCCGAGCGGTATGCCCGCATCGGCGAGGCCCGTGTGGCCGAGCAGGATTCGATGGTGGTGTACGAGGAGACGGCCGGATGCCGCATGGAGTACATCACGAGCGTCCTCGACGACGAGACCGCCGCACCCTGCGGTCGGTGCGACAACTGCGCGGGCCGGTGGTTCCCTGACAGCGTGGATCCCGGCCTGCTCGACAGGGCCGGCAGCCAACTCCGCCACGCCGGCGTACCGATCGAGCCCCGCGCCCAGTGGCCCTCCGGCATGGACAAGCTGGGCGTTCCCGTGAAGGGCAGGATTGCCGCCGACGAGCAGCTTGCCGAGGGCCGGGCGCTGGCTCGCCTCACCGACCTCGGCTACGGCGGCCCCCTGCGCGAGCTCTTCGCCGTCGGTGCCCCGGACGCGCAGGTTCCCCCGGCGCTCGCCCGCGCCTGTGTCGAGCTGCTCTCGGCATGGGCCCGTGGCGACGCGGCCGCCGGTGCGTGGAGCGGCGTGGGGCGCCCCGCCGCCGTCGTGAGCGTCCCCTCGGCGACCAGACCGCAGCTTGTCGACTCGCTCGCGCGCGGCATCGCGCAGGTGGGGCGGCTGCCGTACCTCGGTGCCCTGGAGCGGACGGCCTCCGCCCGGGCCGGGCAGGGGGGCGGCAACAGCGCCTTCCGGCTCGCTGGGGTGTGGAGCGCATTCGACGTCGGCCCGGACCTCCGCTCTGCGCTCGCCGGCGTGGCGGGTCAGCCCATTCTGCTGGTCGACGACCTCGTCGACACCCGGTGGACGGTCACAGTGGCGGGTCGGATGCTGCGCCAGCATGGGGCCGGAGCCGTCCTGCCGCTCAGCCTCGCGCAGGCGGGGTGACTCCAACGTGACGCGGCGCACGTCAAGAAATGATCACGGAATGGTCACGTTTCGGTAGGGTGGTACAGACCATCGCCCAAGAACCCAGGAAGGGCCCTCGTGAGCCGCTTGGCCCCGCCGACCGCCCGACACGTGGCGATCCTCGCCGTTCTCGTCGGCGCTCTCGGCCTCGTGCTCTCGGCCCTCCTCGTCCAGGGTTCCGCGCCGGCCACCGCCTCGACCGCGTCCCCGAGTGTCACCGGATCGGGCACCCCGAGCCCGTCGCCGTCCGCGAAAGCCGCTGCGGCGGCCCCTAGCCCCACAGCGCAGGTGACGCTCGAGCGCGTGGACTGCGACACCGTACGGCTCTCCGCCGCATCCGGCTCCGCTACCCCCTTGGAGTACCGCGTCACAGATGAGTCGGGGAGGGCGGTCACGTCCGGCACCTTCACGGGATCCGTGTCCATGACGCTGTCCCTCTCCACGGGCCACGAGTACACGGCGACGGCTGAAGACCCGGCGACAGGCGCGACCCTGGCCAGTTCGGGAGTGACCAGCCTCCGGCAGGCGTGCACGGTCTCGGTTGCGGCGGATGCTCCCGGATTCGCGGACCCCTGCGGCACGGACCGCGACGCGGTCCAGGTACCGAGGATCATCGGGGTCGACTACGTCTCGGGCGGATCGGTCCTCGTCCCGGGCGTCAACGCGGCGACGGGGACGGTCACGGTGGAGGCCGTGGCCCGTTCCGGGTACACCGTGACCGGGCCCTCGCGCTGGACCCACACCTTCACGGCCGATCCCTGCCTCGCGGCTCCCGAGCCCGCAGCGCCCGCCGGAACCGGACCGGGCTCGGCCGCCTCGGTTCCGTCTCCCCCCGGCATCCCGGGCGGCCCATCGGCCGCCCCCACTCCCGACAGCCCGTCGTCCGCGGGAGCACCGGGTTCCTCACGGAACGAACCAGACGTCCACGCCGACCCCCAGCCCGCCGTGCAGGCCTCGGTCGGCACTCCCGGCCCGATCGCGTGGGGGATCATGATCGCCGTCGCCCTCGCCGGGGGAATCGTGTTCTGGCTCAAGACCCGTCACTGACCGGCGCGGGACCGGCGGCGCGTCCGCCGACGCCATCCGCGCACTGACGTCGCCGCGGCGCCCTCACGCGGGCGGGAAACGAGGAACGCCCCCGGATCAGATCCGGGGGCGTTCCTCTCGTTTCAGTCGGCGGAGACGGGGGGATTTGAACCCCCGGTCCAAGTTTCCCCGGACCCTTCATTAGCAGTGAAGTCCATTCGGCCGCTCTGGCACGTCTCCTTGCTGTCGCCAGCCTGACAAGCGTACCCAAGTTCTCGCTGGCAACGCAAAGCGGGCCTCGAGGGGCCCGGTTCAGCCACCGGTGGCGAGCGTCCCCGTCAGTGCCCGCCAGAGGAAGCTCTGGCTGCGGGCCTGCAGTGCGGCCGCCTGCCGGTTGTCGGAGGCACCTGCGTGCCCGCCCTCCAGCGCCTCGTGGAACCACACGTTCGGGATTCCCATGGCCTCCATGCGGGCCGCCATCTTGCGGGCCTGGACCGGCCCCACCCGGTCATCGGAGGTCGCCGTCCAGATGAACGTGTCGGGGTACTCCACGCCGTCACGCAGGAGGTGGTACGGCGAGAACGTGCGGATAAACTCCCACTCCTCCGGCTTGTCCGGGTCGCCGTACTCGGCGATCCACGAGTAGCCGGCGGAGAGCTTCGTGTAGCGGCGCATGTCCAGGAGCGGCACCCCGCAGGAGATGGCCGCGAACAGCTCGGGGTAGTGCACGAGCATGTTGCCCACGAGCAGGCCGCCGTTGGAGCCGCCCGAACAGCCGAGGTGCGCCGGCGAGGTCACGTCACGGCGGATGAGGTCCTGCGCCACCGCGGCGAAGTCCTCATAGGCCCGGTGACGGTTCGCCTTGAGGGCCGCCTGGTGCCAGGCAGGCCCGTACTCGCCCCCGCCGCGGATGTTCGCGACGACGTACACGCCGCCCTTCTCGAGCCACGCCCGTCCCACCGTGCCCGAGTAGGCGGGCGTCCTCGCGATCTCGAACCCGCCGTACCCGCTCAGCTGCGTCGGGGCCGTGCCGTCCAGCTCGAGGCCGCGGGGAGAGATCTGGAAGTACGGCACCTTCGTCCCATCCTGCGAGACCGCGAAGTGCTGCTCCACCTCGAACCGGGACTCGTCGAAGAACGACGGCGCTCGCTTGACGTCCGCGTGGCCCCCGCCGAGGGTGCCGCGCAGCAGGGTGGTCGGGGTGAGGAAGCCCGTCACGACAAGCCAGTAGTCGTCCCCGGCCTCGGGGTCCTCGTCGTCGACGGCATAGCTCTCGACGAGGTGGAGCGGCGGGCAGGCGTCGAGCACGGACGGCGACCACGCGCCGTCGTCCGGGGTGAGAATGCGGATCTCCGAGGACACGTCGCGCAGGAGGTTGAGCATGAGGTGGTTCTTCGTCCACGACCAGGACTGCAGCGAGGTGTGCTCGTCCGGTGCGAAGAGCACCGTGATGTCCCGGGAGCCGCCCATGAACTGCTCGAAGTCCGCCGCGAGGAGCGAACCGCCCGCGACGACGCGTTCCGTCCCGTCGGGGCCGTCCAGCGTCCAGTCGCGCTGAGGCCGGAAGAGGATCCACTCGCGGTGCAGGTCCACGTCCACGTCGGTGGGCACGGGGATGGGAGCCCAGGCGCCGTCCCGCCACACAGAGTGCTGCGCGTCGAAGAAGCTCATGCGGTCGCTCGCGATGATCCGCTCGAAGCCGGGGGTGTCGTCGAAGCCGGCGCTGGCCATCATGTGCTCCGCCGGGACCTCGAAGATCACCTCGGCGTCCGCGAGGTCGGCCCCTCGGGGAAGCTTCCGGACGATGCGCGGGTAGCTCGAGGTGGTGACGGCGTCCTCGCCCAGTGTCGAGGAGACGAGCAGCGTGTCCGCGTCCAGCCAGTCCACGCCGCCCTTCGCCGGCGGGAGCACGAACCCGCCGCCGGCCGGGTCGATGAATCGGCGGTCCTCGACGTCGTACTCGCGCACGGCGGCCGCGTCGCCTCCGTCGGGGGAGAGGCGCACCATGCAGCGGCGCCATGAGACGCCGTCGGCCGGGCGCAGGAAGCCCGCCCCGCCCCAGACCCACTCGGTGCCCTCGGCCGCGGCGAGGGCATCGATGTCGAGCACCGTCTCCCACTGCGGCGCGTCCGTCACGTAGGACTCCCACGTGGTGCGCCGCCATAGCCCCTTGGGGTGCTCCGCGTCGCGCCAGAAGTTGTAGTACCAGTTCCCGCGCTTGGCCACCATCGGGATACGGTCCGTCGAGTCCATCACCTCGAGGATGCGCGCCTCGAGTTCGGGGTAGTCGCCGTTCTCGAGGAGCTCCTCGGTGCGCGCGTTCTGCTCGCGCACCCAGGCGAGCTGGTCCTCACCATGGATGTCCTCGAGCCACAGGTTCTCATCGACGGGCTCCTTGGCGCGCTCGGGGAGCATGGTCGTGGGCGCGGCGGGCTCTGGCGAGGGGGCACTCATGGCGCTATCCTTGCACGCTCGTGCCTCCACCGCGCGGGATAAGCTCAGCCCTATGGTTCGGCGAGGTGTGCTGCGGGTCGCGGTGATCGGAGGCGGCCCCCGGGGCGCCTCGGCCGTCGAGCGGCTCCTCGCGGTGTACGCGCACGACGGCGCGGGCTCGCCGAGGCTGGAAGTCACCGTCTACGACCCCTACCCGGCGGGTCCCGGGAAGGTCTGGCGCACCGGGCAGCCGCGGCTGTTCCTCATGAACACCCAAGCCTTCTACCCGACGCTCATCCCCAGCGAGCCGGGCCTCGCCCCGCCGCTCGCAGGCAGCAGCTTCGATGAATGGCGTGCCGCCCAGCGCTCGGCGATCGACGCCGGCACCTCGTCCCTGGACGCCGATGAGCAGGCCGAGCTCAAAGACCTCGAATCCCGGGACTTCCCGCCGCGGGCGCTCTACGGCCGCTATCTGGCCACGACGTGGGACTCCCTCGTCGCCGCCGCGCCGGCGGGCGCCACGGTGCGGCACGTTTCGGCGGAGGTCGGACGGGTGGGCCGCACGCCGCACGGGTTCGCCGTGACGTGCCTGAACGGCCGCGCCCAGGAGGCGGACGCCGTCGTGCTCGCGCTGGGCCACGTGCCCGCCCAGCTGAACCGCGAGCAGCGCGCCCTCGCCGACGCCGCCGCGCGCCTGGACCTGCACTACCTGCCGCCGGCCGCGCCGGCGGACGTGGACTGGGAGCAACTGCCGGCCCACGAGACCGTCCTGGTCCGTGGCATGGGCCTGAACTTCTTCGACGTCATGGCCGCCTTGACGCTCGGCCGCGGCGGCCGATTCACCGAAGGGCCGGACGGACGCCTCGTCTACACCGCGTCCGGACGCGAGCCGCACATCGTCGCGGCCTCCCGCCGCGGCGTTCCGTACCGCGGCAAGGCCGAGCTCGACGCCTACTACGCGCCGTCCATCCAGCTGCGCTGGTTCACCCGGGAGGCTGCGCTCGCGCCGAAGCGCGCCGGGATCCAGCCCTCCTTCGACCAGGATCTGTGGCCGCTCCTGCACCGCGACACCCTCTGGGCGTACTACTCGACGCTGGCCCGCGTGGAGCCCGAGGCGCTGTCCGCGGGCTTCCTCGAGGGGCTCGCGGCGGTGCTCGCCGTGGAGGGGGCCGGGTGGGAGCCTCGCGCGTCGGAGGTGGTGCGCAGCGGCGTCGCGCCGGCGCGGCGGCTCGACCTCCGCGCGCTCGGCGCGCCGCTCGCAGGCTGGCACGCCCGCGACCGTGCTGAGCTGGACCACCGGGTCCTCGAGCACCTCGACGAGGACGCCGCCGGGTCCGCGGCCGGCGAGGACGACCCCCTCAAGATGGCGATCGCAGCCCTGCACCGCGGCCGCGCCGTGCTCAAGGAGGCCGTCGCGGACGGTGGGATCACTGAGGCGTCGTGGGTCTCCGGCCTGCGCGGCTGGTTCGAGGGGCTCGTCGAGGGGCTCGCGAGCGGGCCCCCGGCGGAGCGGATCCGGCAGCTGGCCGCCCTCATGCGGGCCGGTGTGGTGAGCACGGTGGGCCCTGAGCCGAGGTTCTCGATCGACCGCGGCGGTCCGGACGGGCCTGCCTTCACCGCGGCCTCCCCGTGGGTGGGCGGCCCGGGCGTGCGGGCGCGGTGGTTCGTCGAGGCGCTCGCTCCGGCCAATGTCATCGCCCGGGCGGACTCGACGCTCGTCTCGGGCCTCCTCGCGGACGGCCTCGTGCGGCCCCGGTTCCTCGCCGGCGCGGACGGCGTACCCCAGCCGGGATCCGGCCTGGACGTGACGGCACCGCCGTACCGTGCCCTTGACGTCAACGGGCAGCCGGTCGAGGGGCTCTACGTGCTGGGGCTCCAGCTCTCCGCCGTGCAGTGGGGCACGGCCATCGCCGCGGAGGCACACCCGTTCGCGGCACCGGGGGAGGCGCACGACGGCGCCCCCTACCCGAGCGGGCAGCGCACCCTGCGCGACGCGGACGCGATCGCGAGGCGCATCCTCGGTTCCGGGGCCTGATCTAGGCCGGCCGGCCGCCGCGGTGGGTACGGCAACGGCCGGTGCCTTCCGTGCGGAAGGCACCGGCCGTCGTCGTGCGTGCCCCGTGGCGGGCCTCAAGCCCGGTGAAGGTCCCCGGTCAGGTCAGCGGCCGCAGACCTTGGCGTAGTTCTTCACGAGGGAGTCGACCGACTGCTGGGCCCGGTTGCTCGGCCGGTCCAGGTTCAGGCCGAGGTCCAGGCACGAGCCCGCCAGGATCGGCACCGAGATCGGGAGCGTGACCGTGGTCTTCGACTCGAGGGCCGAGGCGACGAGCCGTCCACCCTGCAGCGCGTACGGGACGGTGACGTCGAGGACCGCCTTGCCGTTGACGACGGCGAAGACGCCGAGTGCCCGCGGCTCGCCGGAGGCAGGGTAGTACGTGAGCGAGACCTGCGTGTTCTTGGGCGAGCCGAGAGAGGTGAGGTCGAGGCCCTGCACGGTGACGGAGAGCTTCTGGCCGCCCATGACCGTGGCCGGGGCGTTGAGCACCTCGGCGCTGCGCTTGGCGAAGTCCGGCGAGACCGGCTTGTGGCCGGACAGGTAGCCGATCCACGCGTCCCGGTCGATCAGGCCCGAGTCACGCGTGTTCGCGCCCTGTGCGAAGACGTGGAAGTTGTCCCCGCCCTGCGCGAGGAAACTGAACGTGCCCACGCGATAGGAGCGCTGCGGGTCGAGAGCCTCGTCGTTGACGCGGATCGACGTGATGCGGTCGCCCTCGGCCCGAGTCGCGTCGAACGTGTAGACGAGGTTCTTCGACGTGCCCAGCTGGAGGTAGCTGCGGCTCGGGACGTTGCCCGCTGCGTCGCGCTGCCACTGCTGCTCGAGCATCGTCTTGATCTGTGCGCCTGTGAGCGACGTGGTCCAGAGGTTGTTCACGAACGGCAGGACGGCGTTCGCCTCGGCGTAGGTGATGGTGCCCGAAGGTCGACTGGCACTGGCGTAGTAGAGCTCCGAGCGGAGGCCACCCGGATTCACGACGCCGATCTCGGCACCGCCGAGGCCCGGGTCCTTGAGGGAGTCGAGCAGCGAGTCGGCAACCAGGCCGGCGAGGGTGGACGACGACGAGCGGTCGTCCCGCTTGCCCCCGGAGAACGCGGTGGTGATGTCTGCCGTGACTGCACCGATGGGCGTCCCCCCGATCGCGTCGGCCGCCATGAGTGCCTTGTCCACGATGCCCTGCACCGTGGCGACGCGCGGGAACTGGGCGACCAGATCGGCGTCGGCCGCGGTGGTGCGCTTGACGTTGCCCTGCGAGTACGCGACGACCTGCTTCGTGGCGGTGTCGACGCTCAGGTCGATGCGGCCCACGTTCTCGCCGTAGCTGCCCGTCTGCAGCACCGGGCGGGTCTTGCCGGGCTGGCCCGGGATCGGCGCGTCCCACGCGTACTGCTTGTGGGTGTGGCCCGTGAAGATGGCCGCGACGTCCGCCGACGTCTGTGTCACGAGCTTCGCGAACGCGCCGCCCGCGGCGATCTCCTGATCCAGGGTCGCGCCGTCCGGCGTGCCGGCGCCGGCGCCCTCGTGGTACTCGGCGACGATCACGTCGGCCGTGTTGGTGGCCTTGATCTTGCCCGCAACGCGGTTCACCGCGTCCGTCGGGTCGCCGAAGTCGAGGGTGGCGATCCCGCCGGGCGAGACGAGCGCGGGCGTCTCCTGGGTCACGACGCCGACCACGGCCACGCGCACACCGTTCGCGTCCACGACGCGGTACTCGGGCAGGGCCGGGGTCTGGGTGCCCTTGAGGTACACGTTCGCGCCGAGGTAGTCGAACGCCGCATTCGTGCCGCCGTTGACCACGCGGCCGGTGAGGTCCGCGAAGCCCTTGTCGAACTCGTGGTTGCCCACGGTGCTGGCCTTGGCGTCGAGCGCGTTGAGGACGTCGATCGTCGGCTGGTCATTCTGGCTCGCCGAGGCGAACAGGGACGCCCCGATGTTGTCGCCCGCAGAGAGGAACACGGCGTTGCCGCCGGGCGCCTCGGCCTTGAGCTGCTCGACTGTGCCCGCGAACTTCACGGTGTTGCCGTCGATGCGGCCGTGGAAGTCGTTGATGTTGATGAGGCGTACATCTACCGTGCCCGCGGCCGCTGCCGGGGCGGCGAGCGCCGCAGCGAGCGGGATCGCAGTGAGGGGCGTCGCGGCCAGGGCAGCCGCGACGAACCCGCCGGAGAGCGGGCGGAATCGGTGCTTCACAGTGCTGTTCCTCCAGGGTGAGTTCACTTGGTCTGTCCGGGTGGGTTGCCGGCGTTGGCGGACTTCGAGGTCAGGTCGAAGCCGATCACGAACGGGTCGTGGTCCGAGGACCGGAACGGGCCCGATGTGTAGTAGTCGGTGACGTTGTAGTTGAAGCGGCTGTACTCGAGCGCCACCGATTCGACCGAGTTGATGTTCCAGATGTCCGCGCCGCTCACCGTCGCGTCGGCGGCGGGCGAGGCGAGCACGTGGTCGAGGGAGCCGACCATGCCGCCGAACGCGTATGAGTGCTTGCCGCCGGTGCGCGGTGCCTGGTCGATGTAGCCGGCCGCAGCCAGGACGGCCATCGGATCCTCGTACGCGTACGAGTTGAAGTCGCCCAGGAGGAACACCTTCTGCGTGTTGGCAGCGGTCTTCATCTGCTCGGCGAACGTCACGAGCGCGCGGGCCTGCGCGGTGCGCGCGAGGTTGGACGCGCCCTGGCCCTTGTCCGTGTCCTCGGGAGTGGCCGCGGACCCCTTGGACTTGAAGTGGTTGACGATCGCGACGAACTTGGTCGCGTTGTTGCCGCCCACGGGCTTGAACGCCTGGGCGAGCGGCTGGCGGGCCAACCCGGTGTAGGCGGGATCGTCGAGGATCACCGACTCGTCAATCGGCTGCGCCACGTGCTTCCTGTAGATGAAGGCCGTGCGGATCACGTCTTCCTGCGCGGGCACGACGGCGGGGGTCGGCACGAAGGCCCACGTCGGCTCCCCGGCCGCGGCGTTGAGCGCCCCCACCAGGTTCTCGACCGCCGCATCGCGCGGGAGCCCGAACTTCGCCGAGTTCTCGATCTCCTCGAGCGAGACGATGTCCGCGCCCGAGCCGTTGATGGCCGCCACGATCTTGGCCTGCTGCCGCTCGAAGTTCTCGGCGTTCGCCGCGCCACGGGCGTCGCAGCCGCCGCGCACGGTGACGGGGTTGCCCTCGCGGTCCGTGTAGTACGTGCAGCCCGTGAGCTGGTCCCCGGTCGTGGGGAAGTAGTTGAGCACGTTGAACGTGGCCAGCTTGAGGGTGCCGCCGACGTCCGCCGGCTTGTCCGCGCGGGTGCTGCCGAAGTGGGCGGGCTGCACGGTTGAAGCGTTCGACGGCGTGAGCTGCTCGAGCGGCTGCAGCTTCCACGCGCTGTTGCGCCAGTCGAAGATCGTCTCGCCGGAGAACGTCACTGGTGAGCCGACCCGGACCGGGTCCGTTGCCGTGAGGTACGGGAGGGGCTGGGCCTTGCTGAACGCATCCTTGAGGAAGTTGGTCGTCGCGCCGTCGTCGAGCGTGACTCTACGTGCCGCATTGTCCGCGACCGCGGCGTTGTAGGCGTCCGAGCCGTAGGGGGCGATCGCCGTCGGCTGTACGAGGGCGGATGTGCCCGCAGCGAGCAGGATCTCCCCGTACTGGTTCAGCGAGTAGTTGTCGGTGACCGTGAACGGGCCTTCGGGGGCGACGAGCATTCCCTCAAGCGCTTCCTTCGCCGATTCGGCCAGCGGGAGGGCGAACGGAGTCGCCTTGACCTCCGGTGCAGGATCCGAGAGGACCTTGAGGCCCGCGGCCGAGACGCTCATCTGGGTGAGGTTGAAGTACTCGCTCACTGGTCCGGTGACCTCGACGTAGTCGCCCCGATGCACGCTGCCGGCCGTTGCGGGGGAGTAGACGAAGATCGCGTCCGATCCTGTGCGCTCGGCGGCCGGGGTCCCGCCGGTCCCCGGGGTCTGGATGTAGTAGCCGTTGAAGCCGCCGGTCCCGTAGGCGGCGGTGACCTTGCCGCGGGTTGTGACGGTCTGGCCCGCGAAGGGGCTCGCGGTGCCCGTGCCCTGGATGTCGGCGATGGCCTTGAGGGCCGGTGTGGGATCGGGGGTGGTGCCACCACCGCCGGACGCCGAGTTCTGCGGGGTGATGGTGCTGCTCAGCGTGAAGTCCGCCGAGTTGTCGTCGGTATCCGCGAAGTTCGTGCGATTCAGGCTCTTGACGTCGGTGTTGCCTGCCGGTGCAGCGGCGGCTTTGGTCTCGAACGTGTTCGAGGTGCCGTAGCCGAGGAGATCGGCCACGTCCGGATGGCCGGTGAGGCTGCCGGTGGGGAGTGTGAGGGCCGAGGGCTTGCGGGCCAGGATGAGGGTGCCGGTGGTCCCGGACGGGGTGAGGCCCGAGGTGACGTCCGGGGTGGGCAGCTCAGCGCCGGCCGTGCCGTTGGAATTGCCCGATACGAGGAGGTAGCCGTGCGCCTTGATCTTCTTTCCGGCCAGGGCCACGACCCCGGTTGCGGCGCCGGTACCCGTGGCGGAGCGGTACTGCAGCGACCACGTGCTCAGGTCGACGTCCTGGTCAGAGGAGTTGTAGAGCTCCACGAACTTGTTCTTGAAGGCTGCTCCGGCGCTGCCGCCGGAGAGGTAGGCCTCGTTGATGATGACGGGGTGAGGGGATGCGGGGTCCGCGGCCGTGGCGGGCAGCGCGGTGGCGAGCGAGGCCACGAGGGCTGCCGCGGAGAGCGCCCAGACAGCCCTCCGCCATAGGTGATTTCCCATGGTTCCTTGAACTTTCTCACAGGGGACAGTGGTAGTGCGTGGTCAGCCCACCATCTCAAAGTGAACGAAAGGTTTCACGCAGGGGCAGCCCCTTGACCGGCGTGGCGCAGTCTGGGACGCCACGCCGGTTGAGAACCTCAGCGGTCTTCGGGCCTGATCAGGCCTCGCGATGCTGCATGAGGCGGAAGAGCGCTCCGGTCGGGTCGGTCAGGGCGGCCATCCGGCCGTACGGGGTGTCGACGGGCGGGATCAGCACCGTGGCGCCGAGCCGCGTTGCCGTCTCAACGGTGTTGTCCGTGCTCTCGACGTCCCAGTACACGATCCAGTGGGAGGGCACGCCTTCCGGGAGGTCCGCCGAGGCGTCGTAGATGCCAGCCCGCTGATCGCGGCCGGAGCCGAGGGTCGCGTACCGGAACTCCGGGGTGTCGCTCATGGTCTCGGTCTCCCAGCCGAGCGCCTCCTGATAGAAGGCCAGAGCCGGGCCGAAGGCACGGGTGTGGACCTCGAACCACGCCGGCGCACCCGGCTCGGCCATCTTTTCAAACCCCGTGTGGCCCAGGCTCTGCCAGACGCCGAAGGCGGCCCCTCCGGCGTCGGTGAACACGGCCATGCGGCCTTCGTCGGGGACGTCCATGGGCGCCACGAGAGTCTGGCCGCCGGAGGACTGGACCTTCGCCGCGGTCTCGTCCAGGTCGTCCGACTTCAGGTAGACGGTCCACGCATCGGGTCCTGAGGACTGGCCCTCCATCGGGGCCATGAGGCCAGCCACCGGTGCGCCGTCCTTCGACGCGGTCACGTAGCCGC
Source organism: Sinomonas cellulolyticus (assembly GCF_014656475.1). GTDB lineage: Bacteria > Actinomycetota > Actinomycetes > Actinomycetales > Micrococcaceae > Sinomonas > Sinomonas cellulolyticus. The sequence continues at coordinate 66,216 of NZ_BNCM01000002.1, read as the reverse complement.
CGTACTTCTCCTCGTCGCCTACTTCGTAGGTCCATCCGAACAGCGCCGCATAGAAGTCCTTGGCCCGCTCGACGTTGCTCGTCATGAGATCGGTCCAGCAGGGTGCACCGGGGGTCAGGTCTGGCTTGGGCATGAGAGCTCCTCGTGTGGGTGGTCGCTGCCGTGCCGCGGCAGGTCGACTTGGTGGTCTCGGGCCGAACGGGCACGACGCTATGCCGCCCCTCTGACACTTTCAAGCGTTGCCTCAGCCCTGCCCGGGCTGCCCCCGAGCGCCGCAGCCGGCCACCCGCCGTCGTGCGTGCCGTCAGTGCGTAGCTCACCGGAGTCAGTGAGCGCTTCACCCCGGATAACTGCGCACCCGCGCAGCCCTCGCACCTTGAGCTGTGGATAACCCATCATCTGGCCACGCACACACCTCGCGGCATGGCTGAATGGGGCCATGACCAGAAGGCAGCAGCTCCCACCGCATCTGGCCACGGCGTCCTTCACGGTGGCAGAGGCACGCTCGGCTGGCGTGACCGCGTCCCGGCTCGAGGCGGCGGACCTCGTCGTGCCGAGCCGTGGGATCCGCATCCCGGGGGTGTGAAACAGGCCCTGTCCCAGCGCTGCGCTCCCTACGTTCGGTCGATGTATCCGAAGGCCGCGATCGTCCGGCTCGCTCCCCTCACGGCAGCGGTCGTGGCCGCGGCCGGTCGGCGGGGTGCCGCTCGGGCCCGTGAAGCCCTTGCGCTCGTCCGCGTCGGGGCGGACTCGCCGATGGAGACACGACTCCGCCTCGCCCTGGTGAGATCGGGGCTGCCGGAGCCGGTCGTGGGATGCCTCATCGAGGGCGAGAACGGCGAGCACACCTACGTCGACCTGGGCTTCCCGCAGTACCGACTCGCCGTGGAGTACGACGGCGTCCACCACCTCACACCCCAGCAGCAGACCCGGGACGCGATGCGGGCCAAGGAGATCGCCGACGCCGGGTGGCGGCTTCTCGTCATTACCCGCGGGGACATGCGCCACGGTGGCCGGTGGGTCGCGGGTCGGGTGGCAGAGGTGCTGCGCCGTCAGGGCTGGGCAGGGTGAGTGCGCAGCTGTCCCGAGTTGGGTCCGCCCCCACCCCGGCCACCTGCGCACTCACCGCGCCAACCCGCCGTCGTGCGTGCCGGAAACGGACGAACCCCCGGCCGCAAGGACCGGGGGTTCGCGCCGCCGCGAGGGCGGAACGCGGAAGGTAAGGGATTTGAACCCTTGGTACGGGGTTACCGCACACTGGTTTTCAAGACCAGCTCCATAGGCCGCTCGGACAACCTTCCCTGTGCCTAGTAGTGTTTCATAACGCAGTGACCTCATGAAACCGACGTCCCCGCGGGGGAGGAGGAGCACCAGCATGAAGGCCGTCTTCATCACCGAGCCGGGAGGCCCGGACGTCCTTCAGGTGCGCGAGGTCGATGCGCCCGTGGCCGGGCAGGGGGAGGTGCTCATCGACGTTGTCGCCGCGGGCGTGAACCGGGCGGATGTGCAGCAGCGGCGGGGCTTCTATCCTCCGCCGCCGGGCGCCTCGGAGATCCCGGGCCTGGAGGTGTCGGGCCGGATCGCGGGCTTCGGGCCGGATGTGGCCCGGCCGTTCTCGGTCGGCGACAAGGTCGTGGCGCTCCTGGCCGGCGGCGGCTACGCGGAGAAGGTCGCGGTCCCTGCGGAGCAGGTGCTGCGCATCCCGCAGGGAGTGGACCTCGTGACCGCCGCCGCGCTGCCGGAGACCGCCGCCACCGTCTACTCGAACCTCTTCATGACCGCCCAGCTCCAACCCGGCGAGATGCTGCTCATCCACGGTGCGACGGGCGGGATCGGCACCATGGCGGTGCAGATGGCCAAGGCGTTCGGCGCGCGAGTCGCCGCGACCGCGGGGACCGAGGAGAAGGTCTCGACGGCACGGGCGTTCCTCGGCGTCGACGTGGCGATCAACTACCACGAGCAGGACTTCGTGGAGGCGATCCGCGAGGCCACCGGAGGCCGCGGTGCGGACGTGATCCTCGACGTCGTGGGAGCCAAGTACCTCGAGCGCAATGTTGAAGCACTCGCCACGTACGGCCGGCTCGTGGTGATCGGCCTGCAGGGCGGGGCCAAGGCTGAGCTGAACCTCGGCATGCTCCTCAACAAGCGGGCCGCTGTGATCGGCACTGCCCTCCGCCCCCGCCCGGTCGAGGAGAAGGGGGCAATCATGTCCGCGGTCAAGGAGCACGTGTGGCCGCTCGTCGCGGACGGGCGCATCAAGCCCCTCGTCGACAAGGCTTTCCCCCTCGCGGAGGTGGCCGCCGCGCACGAGTACTTCGATTCCGGCGAGCACGTCGGCAAGATCCTCCTCACGATGTAGCCTCGGCGGCGTCGCGGCCCGGCGCCGGGCGCCGCTCGTCGTGCGGACGCTACCGCTCGTCTCTCGCTCGTCCCGACTCTGCGTGATCCGGTGCCCGCCGCCACACGTGCTGGCTATGGTCGAGACCATCCAACACTGTCGCTCGAGGAGGAGCACCATGAGCACCGTCTCACCAGGCGCGGGGGAGGCGCCGGAGACACTCGTCCAGGACCCGGCCCTGCCCCCGGTCGCCGTCGACCCCGCGAAGCTCGAGGCCGAGGAGCGTCGCTGGACCCCGACCAAGATCGCCGTCTGGGTGGCCGTCGCGCTCGTGGGCGGCCTTGCCTGGGTCATGCTCGCGCTGGTCCGCGGCGAGACCGTGAACGCGATCTGGTTCGTCTTCGCCGCGGTCTGCACGTACCTCATCGGATACCGGTTCTACTCGAAGTACATCGAGAAGTACCTGCTCAAGCCCAATGACGTCCGCGCGACCCCGGCCGAGTACAAGGCGGACGGCAAGGACTACGTCCGCACCGACCGGAATGTGCTCTTCGGCCACCACTTCGCCGCGATCGCCGGCGCGGGGCCGCTCGTGGGCCCGATCCTCGCAGCGCAGATGGGCTACCTCCCCGGCACGATCTGGATCATCGTCGGCGTCGTGCTCGCCGGCGCTGTGCAGGACTACCTCGTGATGTTCTTCTCGATGCGCCGCGGCGGCCGCTCCCTGGGCCAGATGGCCCGCGAAGAGCTCGGCGTCGTCGGCGGCACCGCCGCCCTGATCGCGACGCTGCTCATCATGATCATCATCGTCGCGATCCTCGCCCTCGTCGTGGTCAACGCCCTCGGCGAGAGCCCCTGGGGTGTGTTCTCCGTGGCCATGACCATCCCGATCGCGCTCTTCATGGGCGTGTACCTGCGGTTCATCCGCCCGGGCAAGGTCATGGAGGTCTCGGTCATCGGGTTCGTGCTGCTCATGGCGGCGATCATCGGCGGCGGCGCGGTCGCGAACACCGGCTGGGGACAGGCCGTCTTCCACCTCGACCGGCTCCCGATCGCGTGGGGCCTCATCGTCTACGGCTTCGTCGCCGCGGTCCTGCCGGTGTGGCTCCTGCTTGCACCGCGTGACTACCTCTCCACCTTCATGAAGATCGGAGTCATCGCCCTCCTCGCGATCGCGATCATCGTGGTCCGTCCGGAGATCACCGTGCCGGCGTTCAGCGAGTACGCGTTCAAGGACAACGGCCCCGTCTTTGCCGGCGGCCTCTTCCCCTTCCTCTTCGTGACGATCGCGTGCGGCGCCCTCTCCGGCTTCCACGCCCTCATCTCCTCAGGCACCACCCCCAAGCTCATCGAGAAGGAGCGGCAGACGCGCTTCATCGGCTACGGGGGCATGCTCATGGAGTCCTTCGTGGCCATCATGGCGCTCGTGGCAGCGATCTCGATCGACCGCGGCCTGTACTTCGTCATGAACTCACCGGCGAACCTCACCGGGGGCACCGTGGAGCAGGCCGCGACATGGGTCAACGGTCTGGGCCTGGCCGGGGTGGACGTCACCCCGGAGATGCTCGCGGGCACCGCCAAGGACGTCGGCGAGGCGTCGATCGTCTCCCGCACGGGCGGTGCGCCGACCCTCGCCGTGGGCCTGAGCCACATCATGCAGCAGTTCATCGGCGGAGCCGGCCTCGCAGCCTTCTGGTACCACTTCGCGATCATGTTCGAGGCCCTGTTCATCCTCACCGCGGTGGACGCCGGCACGCGCGTGGCCCGGTTCATGCTGCAGGACTCGATCGGCAACTTCGTCCCGAAGTTCAAGGACACGTCCTGGCGCCTTGGCGCGTGGCTGTGCACGGCGGTCATGGTCGCCGGCTGGGGGTACATCCTCATCCTCGGCGTGACCGACCCGCTGGGCGGCATCAACACGTTCTTCCCGCTCTTCGGCATCGCCAACCAGCTGCTCGCGGCGATTGCCCTGGCGGTGGTCCTTGCGATCGTGGCCAAGCGCCGCACCTTCAAGCACCTGTGGGTCGTGGCGCTGCCGCTCGCGTTCGCCGCGGTCGTGACCATCTCGGCCAGCGCGTTCAAGATCTTCTCGCCGGTCCCGGCGGTGGGCTACTTCGCGCAGAACGCGGCGTTCGCCAAGGCGCTCGCGGACGGCAAGACGTCCTTCGGCACGGCCAAGACGGTCGCTGCGATGGAGGCCGTGGTGCGCAACACCATGGTCCAGGGTGTCCTGAGCGTCGTGTTCGTGGTGCTCTCCATCATCGTGATCGTGGCCGCGCTCATCGCAACGTTCAAGGCGTTCCGCGGCGTCGGGATCGGCGCGGAGGCCGACACTGAGGACCCCGCGGTCCCCTCGCGCGTCTTCGCCCCGGCGGGCCTTGTGCCCACCCCGGCCGAGCGCGAGGTCCTCGCCCAGTGGAAGGACGCCGGGCTGAGCACGACGCCGGCGGCCCACCACTGATGCACCCCACACCCGTGCCCTCCGGGGCCGCAGGCAGCGCCGGGCGCACGACGGCGATGGCCGCCGTGCGTTCGGCGCTCGCCAGTGCGCTGAGGTACCTCCGCGGCGTCATGGGCGCCGATGCGTACGAGAAGTACCTCGAGCACCACCGTGCGGAGGAGGCCGCTGGGCGCTGTGCGCTCCCGCCGATGACCGAGCGCGAGTTCTGGCGTGACCGCACGGACCGGCAGGACGCCAACCCCCAGGGCCGCTGCTGCTGACCCGGGGCACATGAGAGTATGGCCGCATGACTTCAACGGGGAACGAGCACACGCCCTCGCCGGGCGGTCAGGACGAGGCTCCCGTGGAGGGGACCCCCGTCGACGGTGCGGCCGCGCAGGACGGCGGGCACGCGCCGTCGTCCGGGCAGTCCCGGGGCAAGCGGTCCAGTCTCCAGGAACTCGTCGACGAGCCGGCCAAGGTCATGCGCATCGGCACGATGATCCGCCAGCTCCTCGAGGAGGTGAAGGGCGCGCCTCTCGACGTGGCCGCGCGCGAGCGCCTCGCCGAGATCCACGAGCGCTCCATCGCAGAGCTCGAAGATGGGCTCGCGCCCGAGCTCGTCGATGAGCTCCACCGCATCTCCCTGCCGTTCTCGGACGCATCGGTGCCCTCCGAATCGGAGCTCCGGGTGGCCCAGGCACAGCTCGTGGGCTGGCTCGAGGGGCTCTTCCATGGCATCCAGACCGCGATCGCCGCCCAGCAGGCCGCACACCAGCTCGCGGCGTCGCAGGTGCAGCTGCGCCAGCTGCCGCCGGGTACGGTGATCGCGCCGGGGGTCATCATCGGGGAGAACGGCGAGCCGCAGCGCGCCCCGCAGGGCCAGGCGCAGCGGGCGGCCGAGCAGGGCCGCGCCGAACACGGCCCCGGCCAGTACCTCTGATCGCCGGAACGCCGATGGGGTTCATCAGGGAGGCCCTCGCGAGCCGCCGAGACGACGCCGAGCTGGGCAAGGGGCTGTGGCGCCGTGCGCACGACCGCTTCCGGCGCGGCCTCGACCGGTACCATCAGGTCCTCGAGGGGATCGACGACGACGGGCTCTACAACGAGCTCGCCGGCATCGCCAACACCCTCGCCGCGCTCCTGCCGCGCGTCCGGGCCGTGTGCATGGAGGCGCAGCGCCGGTCGCCGAGCGACGGGCTCGACATTCCCGGCGAGTTCGCCGCCGTCCACCGCGCGCTCTCGCGGGCGGGGAACGCGCTCGCCACGACGGCCGAGGCGGCGGCCATGCTGCGCCTTGCCGTGGGTCCCGTGCCGATGGGGGCGCTGTCCGTCCAGCGCAGGGCGGCCGCGGTGGTCGAGCACGTCGAAGAGGCTGAGCGGCTCCTGGACCACTGACCCCGCCCGTTCGCGCTGCGCGAAGACGACCCTCAAATCGGTCCTCCCGGCTGCCCGCGGTGGGCCCCCGGTGGCAGGATGGACGCCATGACTACGGCAGAGACCCTGACTTCACCTGTGCTCACGTTCCACGACGGCCGCACCATCCCCCAGCTCGGGTACGGTGTGTGGCAGGTCGAGGACGACGTCGCCGAGCGGGTGGTCGGCGAGGCGTTCCGCGTGGGCTACCGCCACATCGACACCGCCGCCATCTACGGCAACGAGGCGGGCGTGGGCCGCGCCATCGCCTCCTCCGGGCTGGACCGTGAGGACCTCTTCATCACCACGAAGCTCTGGAACGCGGACCAGGGCCGCGACAAGGTGGCCCCGGCCTTCGAGACCTCCTTGGACAAGCTCGGCCTCGACTATGTGGACCTGTACCTCATCCACTGGCTCCAGCCGAAGCGCGGCCTCTACCTCGAGACGTGGGAGGAGTTCGCGAAGCTGAAGGAGTCCGGCCGCGTCCGCTCGATCGGGGTCTCCAACTTCACGGTCGACGCGCTCAAGGAGATCGAGCGCGAGACCGGCGTGGTCCCCGTGATCAACCAGGTCGAGACCCATCCGTACTTTCCGCAGAAGGAGCTCCGGGCCTACGAGCAGTCCAAGGGGATCCTCCACGAGGCGTGGTCGCCCTTGGGCCAGGGCAAGGACCTTCTCGAGGACCAGGTCCTCGGCGATATTGCGAAGAGCCACGGCGTGAGCATCCCGAACGTTGTGCTCGGCTGGCACCTCGCGGTGGGCAACGTGGTGATCCCCAAGTCCGTGACGCCGGAGCGCATCGCCCAGAACTGGACTGCCCTCGCCCTCACCCTCACGCCCGATGAAGTCGAGGCGATCAACGGCTTGGACAAGGGCGAGGACGGCCGCATCGGCGCCAATCCCGCCGAGGCGGACTTCGCCTGACCGGAGCGCTGCCCGCGCTCTCCGCTGGCGCACGACGCCGGCGACTCGCCCTTCGCGGGGGAGTCGTCGGCGTCGTGGGTTGGGGCAGGGAATCATGTGCGGGTTCATGGACTCTCGCGGCGCACGCCGCTAGCGTCGAGTCCATGGCCAACCATGACGAGTCCCAGCACCCGCTTCCCCACGAGGAGGGCTACGGCAGCCCCACACCCGAGGACGAGATGCCCCCCGGCGGCGGCCAGGCTGCCGGTGCCGGGGCAGCGGAGGACGCCACCACCCCCGAGAACGTCTCACCAGAGAAGGTCGATGAGCCGGTGGACATGGACGAGCCCGGCCGGGAGGACCCCGACGAGCGCGCCACCCAGGAGCCGTCGACCGACGCGCCGATCGAGGATGACAACACTGAGGATGACGCGCATCGGGAGTCGTTCTCCTCGGAGTCGGACGATGAAGGGTCCGGCCTCCCGGACTGACAGGCGGACGCCGTCAAGGGCCGTCGGGCGATGAGCCGGGCGGCCCTGCCCGCTGACACACCCGGTACGTCACAGCACGCGGTACTTCTCGGCGTCGGCGGAGCGGAAGACCAGCCCGTTGCCGGGCATGTCGGGATCGGGGGTGATGGTCCCGCCGGAGGGGTCCAGCGTCCCGTCGAAGAGCATGGCCTCGAGGCGCGTGTGGTCGTGGAACCACTCGAGGTGCCGGAGCTCTGGGGCTGCGGCGGCCGGCGCAGCCGAGAGGGCCGGCGCACAGTGCCCCGAGAACCCGAGTCCGTGTGCCCTCGCGACTGCCGCAACGCGCAGCCACCCGGTGATCCCGCCGCATCGCGTGACGTCCGCCTGGAGGCAGTCCACCGCGCCGGACGCGCACATGCGCTGGGCGTCCGCCACCCGCGTGAGGTACTCGCCGGCGGCCACATCCGCTGCGATCCCTCCCCGGACGAGGCGCAGTCCCTCGAGATTCTCGCTCGAGACGGGCTCCTCGAACCATGTGATCCGGGCGTCGCGGGCCGCATCCAGGACGCGTACCGCCTGTTTGGGGGTGTAGGCGCCGTTCGCATCGACGAACAGCTCTGCCTCATTGCCGATGGTCTCGCGGGCCAGCAGCATGCGGTCGATGTCGCGCGCCACGCTGGTGCCCCGGTCTTGGCCGATCTTGATCTTGACCCTGGGAATCCCCTGCCCCTGGACCCAGTCCGTCAACTGGTCGGTGAGCTGCTCGGCGGAGTAGCTCGTGAACCCGCCGCTTCCATACACCGGCACTTCGGTGCGCGCCGCGCCAAGGAGCGTGTGGAGGGCCACTCCGTGCGTCCGCGCGGCGAGGTCCCACAGAGCGCAGTCCACCGCGGACTGGGCATAGGCTCCCGCGCCGGACTGTCCCGCATTGCGCAGCGCACGGGACATCGCCTCGGCACAGGCAGGCACGGCAAGGGCGTCCATGCCCCGGACAGCGGGTTCGAGCAGCTCCTGGATGAAGGAGACGAGTGCGGGGGGCCCGTAGGTGTAGCCGAGGCCGGTGGCGTCGCCCGCGGTTGCCTGCACCACGACGATGGTGGTCGAGTCCCAGGCGAACGTCCCGTCCGCCTCAGGAGCGTCTGTGGGGATGGTGTAGGCCGCGGCGGTCAGCGCCGCGACAGGCACCGGGCTCATCGGGCTGCCCTCTCGCGGTGACTGGCCATGGCGTCCCAGACGCGCTGATGCATCCTGTGGACCACTTCGGATCACTTCCCTCCGTGTCCACGCCGGGCCCGCCATCCGGCCCCTCCTGCGCAGACCCGCGTGGGGACTACCCTCCGCGCTCCCACCGAAACGCCGCTGCACGGCGCCCGAACACGGGGCGGCCCGCGGCGGCCAGCGAGGGCGCCCGCAGGGGGAGCGCGGCCGCGGGGCCGGCGTACGCTGGCCGCATGAGCCAGGCGGAGGAGCCCACTGCACGCTCGAGGGCCGCGGACGACGTCGGCAACCCGACCGCCACCGCTGGCTCGTCGCCGTCGTCCGCATCCTCCTGGGCCACCACGCCGGCCATCCGCAAGACGATGCTGGGCAACCGCTCGCGGGACACGGCCCCTGAGCTGAAGGTGCGCAGGGCGGTGCACGCCATGGGCCTGCGATACCGGGTCGCGTACCGGCCGGAGCCCTCCCTGCGGCGGACAGCTGACCTCGTCTTCACCCGGGCCCGGGTCGCCGTGTTCATCGACGGGTGCTACTGGCACGGCTGCCCGGAGCATTACATCGAACCCGCGAGCAACGTCGAGTACTGGAGGCCCAAGATTGCCCGCAACCGCGAGCGGGACGCCGAGACGACTGCCGCCCTCACCTCCGCCGGCTGGCGGGTGCTGCGGCATTGGAGCCACGAGGATCCTGCCCGGGTGGCAGAGCAGATTGCCGCGACGGTCCGTGCCGAGGGCTTGAAGGGCGGAAGGAGCCCCGGACGGTAGGCAGCATCGGACTGGAGCTTCCGCTTGGGGCAATTTATCCTATGGGCAGATTCTTCGGGGAGGATGCATGTCAGCCAACAGCGAGCCGACGGACCTCGCACTCGACTTCGTCGAGCTCAACAAGTACCTCTTCACCGGCGGCGGCGCCGCCACTGCGCTCGCGCGGCTCGTGGTCCATGCAGTTAAGACTGTCCCCGGATGCGCGTGGGCTGCCATCACTTCGTGGCATACGGGGGAGAAGCCCCGCAGCATCGCTTCGACGGGCCCCGTCGCCGCCTCAGCCGATGAGCTTCAGTACAGGCTGGGCGAGGGCCCGAGCCTGGATGCGGCCTCGAGCCGTGAGGTGGTGTGGGTACCGGATCTTGCCCGGGATGATCGCTGGCCCCGGTTCTCGGCCGCGGCGCTCACCGAAACCCCCGCCCGTGGTGTTCTTTCCTTCCACCTGCTGGATGAACCGGCGCGCTGTGCTCTCAACCTGTACAGCAGCGATCCAGACGCCCTGACGGCGGAATCAGTGACGGTCGCCGCGTTGTTCGCAGCACATGCTCGCGTCTTGCTGCTGCATGCCGACAGCAGCGGCAAGGCCGCAGGCCTCACGACCGCCCTGAATACGAGCCGCCAGATCGGGGCTGCCATCGGCATCCTCATGAACGCCCACCACGTCACCCAGGAGGAGGCGTTCGACCTTCTCAGACAGAGCAGCTCCCGGCTGAACCGCAAGCTGCGCGATGTGGCTGACGACGTGATGCTCACGGGCGAGCTGCCCCCTGAGGAACACTGATTTCGCGTCAGATCCTCCCAGCGGGGTAGGAGGCGGGTGAAGAATCTCACCCCAGGAGGTATCCGATGGATTCCACCCAGCTGACCTGGCTCATCGTGATCGCGGTGATCGTGGTGATCATCATCATCGTCATCGCGGTAGCGGCCTCACGCCGGCGGTCCGAGGGCCGGCGCGAGAAGCAGCGTGTTCAGGCCGAAGAGCTGCGCGCCCAAGCACAAGCCCGGGAAGTCGAAGTCCGTGAGCGGGAGGCGAACCGCCAGGAGGCTGAGGCGCGCGCTGCTCGGGCTGAGGCCGACGCTGCACGGGCGGAGGCTGAGGCCACACGGCTGCGCCAGCAGGCCAAGGAGCAGACCAAGGGACTCGACGACGATCGTGCGCGCATTGCCGAGCAGCGCAGGAAGGCCGATGAGCTGGATCCCGATCGGGACGACGCCCACGACCGGCACGCCCACGACCGCGAGGCCCACGGTGGGGAAGCCCGTGATGATCGCGTTCGAGAGGGGGAGAACGTCCGCGAGGGCGGTGCAGTCCGCCGTGAGGTTCGCGACGACCGCGAGGTGCGCGACGACGGCGCCCGGGATGTCCGCGAGGGCGGCGTCCGGGATGTTCGCGAGGGCGGCGTCCGCGATGAGGGGATCCGCCAGGGCGACGCGCGGCATCGCACGCAGGAGGGCGTCGTCCGGGACGACGTCTACGACGCCGAGCGGCGTCGCCGTGACCGCGACTGAGAGGACGACCATGACGAACAGCGAGAATCCGATCCAGATCCAGAAGTTCCTGGCCGGTGTGGACTACCCGGCGGAGAAGTCCCAGCTCCTCGAGGCTGCCAAGAGCCACGGTGCCGACAGCAACGTCACGCGGGCGCTCAACAGCATCCCCGACCGTTCCTACGCCAAACCCACCGAGGTGAGCCAGGCGATCTCCGACGCCGGCAACCACCCCGAGAGGGGGAATGACGGTGACGCGGGCGTCGAAGCGGACGACGACGAGCGCGGGGACGACCGCTTCGACGCCGGCTGAGTCTGCCCGCGGGGCTATCGCGCTCTGCCGAGGAGCCCCGTCAAGCGGGCGCGTCCCATTAATCCAGCGAGCCCCATCAGGCCACGGGCCTGATGGGGCTCGGTCGTGCAGCCAGTCCGACTGTCAGAAGGGCTCCCCTCCCGTCACCGGGTACACCGCGCCGGAGATGTAGCTCGCCTCGTCTGACGCGAGGAGGACGTACGCCGGCGCGAGCTCGGCGGGCTGCGCGGGCCGGCCAAGGGGCGAATCCTTCCCGAAGTCCGGGATATGCCCGGGCCACCCCGTGGAGGGGATGAGGGGCGTCCAGACGGGACCGGGCGCCACGGCGTTGATCCGGATGCCCCTCTTGCCCAGCACCGGGGCCAGCGCCTTCACGAGGGCCACCTGCGCCGCCTTGGTCATGGCGTAGTCGAAGAGGCCCGGCGAGGGGTGGGCGGCCTGGATGGAACTGGTGATGATCACCGACGCCCCGGCGGGAAGGTGGGGCATCGCCTCGCGGAGGATCCAGAACTGGCTGTAGAGGTTGGTGCGCAGCACCCTGTCGAACTCCTCGGTAGGCACCGAGTCGATGCCGTCCCTCTCCTGCTGGTACGCGGCGTTGAGGACGATGGTGTCAAGCTTCCCGAAGGCGTCGAGGACGCGCTGGGGCAGGGAGCAGGCGAACTGCTCGTCCCTGAGGTCGCCCTCGATGAGCTCGGCGCGTGCGCCCGCCTTGCGGATCTCATCGGTGACGGCGGAGGCGTCCTCGGCTTCCTCGGGCAAATGCGTGAGGGCGACGTCGGCCCCCTCCCGTGCGAACGCGATCGCGACGGCGCGGCCGATGCCTGAGTCGCCGCCGGTGATGAGAGCCGCGCGCCCGGCGAGCCGGCCGTGGCCTTCGTAGCTCTTCTCTCCGTGGTCGGGGTGCGGCACGGTGGCCTCGGTGGTCCCGGGCGCTTCCTGCTGCTGCTCCGGCGGGCTGCCGGTGTCCCGGGCTGTGCGGGGATCGTGCGGAGTGGAGTCAACCATGTCGGTCTCCTTGGGGTTGCGGTTCAGGATGCGGGTCTCCGGTCAGGGGTGATTGCCTGCCTCTGTCGGGGGGTAGTAGCGAGACCATGACGTCTCAGAGCCGGTCCGCTGCCCGCGGCATGATCCTCCGGCGCCGCGCTGGTCGCGGCTTCACCTTCCGGGACGCCGAGGGCGGCAAGGTCACCGACACCGAGACCCTCGACAGGATCAATGCGTTGGCGATCCCGCCGGCTTGGCGGCACGTGCAGATCGCGCAGTCCCCGAAGGCGCGAGTGCAGGCCACGGGCTTCGACGATGCTGGCCGCAAGCAGTACCTCTACCATTCCCAGTGGCGGGAGCGGCAGGATGCTAGGAAGTTCGACAGGGCCCTCGATCTCGCGGACCGGCTGCCGGGCATCCGGCGCGCGGTGACCCAGGACCTGCGCGGACGGAGAGGTCCCCGCGAGCAGGCGCTCGCCGCCGCCCTGCGACTCGTGGACCGGGCGGGCTTCCGGGTGGGGAGCCGGCGCTATGCGCGCCGCAATGGCTCCTTCGGGGTGACCACCCTGCAGCGTCGCCATGTGACGCTCGACGGCGACGTGGTCGCGTTCGACTTCGTGGGCAAGTCGGGCATGCAATGGTCCCTCGAACTCGTGGACCCCGACCTGGCCAACTACCTGGCGAGCCGGCCTCCAGCCTCCAGGAGGACCCGCGCCATCGGGTACGAGGACGGAGCCGGGACCCAGTCCATCAGCGCCTCCGCGCTCAATGGCTACCTCCGGGACAAGGCGGGAATGGCGGCCAGCGCCAAGGACCTCAGGACGTGGCGCGGGACTGTCGTGGCTGCCGAGGTCCTGGCGCGAGAGGGTGCGGCCGGCTCGGACGCGGATTCCGCGTGGCGCGCGGCCGTCGCCGAGGCGGCGGAATGGCTGCACAACACTGCCGCGGTAGCGCGGGGCTCCTACGTGGACCCGCGGCTCCTGCTCGCCTTCCACGAGGGCCGGCTTGACGGCGGCGCCGTCTCGGATGCGTCTCTCGCCCGGGTGCTCCGCGACACTCCGCGGGGCGGCCCAGGGACGAAGGACGCCAGAACAAAGGACGCCGGGACGAAGCCCCAGCACTCGTCCCGGCGTCGGCGTAGATGAGCCGCTCCGATCAGCTGTCGGGGTACTCATCGGTCGTGGCCGGGGACTCGGCGTCGACGTCTCGAGGGGTGAGGTAGCGCTCGCCCTCCTCGGTCGTCTCCATCGTGTACTCCTCGGCGACGGCCTGCATGCGGGCAACGTCATCCGCGCTTGGCGGCTTCACGGGCCCGGGATTGGGGGTGCGCTCAGCGTCGCCCCAGACCGCACCCAGCCCCTGTGCGGAGGGCGTCACGTCAGCGGGCCCATCGGCGTCGCGCTCATTCTCCAGATCTCGGGGCACGGGCTTGCCCGGTTCGTGGCGGTGGAGACTGTCGTGGTCCTCATGAGTCATGCCCGCTTCTTTACCCAGTGAGGGCCCGTCGCAAAACTCTTGGGTGTATTCCGAGACCGCTGCACTGCCCACGATCCGCGTGCGGGATCTGCGCGTGGCGGAAGTTGCCGCTTCTACTTCTCGTGGATAGCCTTCGCGTAGCGGAACCGTTCTCAGGCAGCAGGGAACGTCAAGGATGACGACTTCATCCCCTCCCGATCTCGGCAGGGGCTTCGAGAAAGGGGGCCCCAGTGGCCCGCACGAACCGGTTCGGTATTACTGCAGTGTCCATCGCCGCCGCCTTGGCGCTGGCTGCGTGCAACCCGGCTGCACCCTCGGGAGGCGGCGCCAGCCCGGCCGGTTCTGGCGGTTCCGGGTCCTTCAGCAAGGACCTCTCGGGCAGTCTCAAGACGAGCGGGTACAACCCCTCCGACGAGGTCGGCAAGTCCCGCTCGGACCTCGCCACCAAGGCCGTGGCCCCCGCGACCGTCACGATGGACACCACCAACTTCGACGCCCAGAAGTTCGCTGCGCAGGCTGCATCCGGGCAGGTGCCGGATCTCATCCAGGTGGACCGCAGCATGGTCCCGACACTCGCCGACAAGGGACTCATCCAGCCGCTGGACAGCTGCTACTCGCTGTGGGGCGTGACGCCTGATCAGCAGTACTACCCGGCCGCCGTCAAGAGCGTCACCTTCAACGGCAAGGTGTACGGCGTCCCGCAGTTCTTCCAGACGTCCATGCTCATCGCCGACAAGGATGTTATGCAGTCCGCCGGCGTGAGCGTCGACCAGCTCGACACCTCCAAGCCGGACGAGATCGTCGCGGCCGCGCAGAAGATGTACAAGGCCTCCGGCGGCAAGCCGTCCGTCATCGGCTTCGATCCCGACCTCCCCGGGTCGGCGGACCTGTGGCTGCAGGTCTTCGGCGGCCAGTCGATGGACGACAAGGGCAAGCCGACCCTCGACAGCGGCCAGAACGTCACGGCGCTGACGTGGATGAAGAAGCTCATGGATGCCCAGGGCGGCTTCGCGTCCATCAAGTCCTTCAAGGACTCGATGGACGTCTTCGGCAACCAGAACCAGTACGTCAAGCACGAGGTCGGCGCCCAGACCTGGGCCCAGTGGTACATCAACGTGCTCTCCAACACGAAGGACAGCGTCCACGTGGTCGGTGCACCGATCAAGACCCATGACGGCAAGTCCATCGGCTATGCAGGTGGAACGGCACTCGCCGTCCCGACCGCCGCGAAGAACCCGTCCGCGGCGTGTGCGTGGGCGATCAAGGCGACCTCGCTCGACGCGTGGAAGGCCGCGGGCGACGCACGTGCCGAGACGGTCAAGCAGAAGAACTCGATCAACACCGGCCTCTTCACCGGCTCGCCCGCGGCGGACAAGGCCGTGCGCGATGCGCACGTCGGCTCGTCCGGGAACGCCGACTTCGACCAGCTCATCAGCACCTCCTACTCGACGCTGGAGAACACGGCCACGTTCGGCAGCTCGCCCGCTGGCCAGAGCATCAAGGACGCGCTCTCGAATGCCGTGGCCGTCGCGCTCTCCGGGGAAAAGGATCCGAGCACGGCCCTGAAGGACGCTCAGGATACGGCGATGCGGGCCTGGCAGCAGACCTCGCTCGGAAAGAACGGCTGATACCAGGAGCGTGGCCATGAGCAGAACGGTTGCCGGTGCCCGATCCGGTCAGCGCACGCGGGCCAAGAAGTACAACCGCCGCGAGTCGCTCGCCGGGTACCTCTTCATCGGGCCGTGGATCGCCGGGCTGCTCATCTTCACGGTGATCTCGATGGGCTGGAGCCTCGTGCTCTCGTTCCAGAACTACGATCTCGCGACGGGCAGCGCCACGCCCGCGGGTGTGGAGAACTACCGGCTGCTGGCCGAGGACCCGAACGTGCTGAACTCTCTGGGCAACACGTTCATCTACGCGCTCATGGCGGTGCCCCTGGACATCGCGTTCGCGCTCCTGCTCGCCTCGCTCCTGAACGGAGTGAAGCGCGGGTCCGGCTTCTTCAGGCTGGTCTACTACCTTCCGAAGATGACCCCGAGCGTCGCGACCGCAGCGGTCTTCCTGCTGCTGCTCAACGGCAACAGCGGCGCGATCAACAAGTTCCTCGCGCTCTTCGGGATCGCCGGTCCTCAATGGCTGTCGGATCCTGCGTGGATGAAGCCGTCGATCGTCATCATGAGCCTGTGGGGGGTGGGTGGGACAACCGTGATCCTGCTCGCCGCCCTCCAGGCGGTGCCGAAGGAGCTCTACGAGGCGGCCTCGACGGACGGCGCAAACCGCAGGCAGCAGTTCTTCAGCATCACGGTCCCGCTCATCTCGCCGACCCTGTTCTTCCTGACGATCGTCAATACGATCGGAGCCCTGCAGATCTTCGACCAGGCGTACCTGCTCTTCTACCGGGACGGGAACTCGAGCGTGCCCGACTCCGCCCGCTTCTTCGGCGTCTACCTGTACCAGCAGGCCTTCCAGCACTTCAACTTCGGCCCGGCAGCCGCCATGGCCTGGCTGCTGTTCGTGATCATCATGATCATCACCGTGATCCAGATCAGGGTGGGCAACCGGTTCGTGCACTATGAGGGGGGCGATCGGCCGTGACCAATGTCAATCCCGAGCTCGAGCCGACCTCGATCGCCCAGGCGACCGGGGCGGTGTCGCCCGTGATCGGTGCCGTGGGCGCGGAGGTGACAGATCAGCGCAAGCCCGGCCGCCCGCCGGCCGGCGGCCGCGCGGTGCTGCCGTCCGGGCGTCGCAGCCGGCTCACGGACCGGCTGGGGCAAGGCGTCCGGTGGGTGTTGCTCACCGGTTTCGCCCTGCTGTTCATGTACCCGTTCGCGTGGCTTCTGGCCGCATCCCTCAAGCCCCGCGGCGAGGTCTTCGACAACCGGCTGATCCCGCTCACGTTCACGCCGGAGAACTATGCCGAGGTCTGGAACCAGCTGCCCCTGCTGAGCTGGTTCTTCAACTCGGTCTTCATTGCCCTGGCCTCTGCGACCCTCGTGACCCTGACCAGCTCGGCCATTGCCTTCGGCTTCGCCTACTTCCGCTTTCCCGGGAAGAAGGTGCTGTTCAGCGTCCTCCTCGGCACGATGATGCTCCCGGGCGCCGTGACGCTCATCCCCAACTACCTCATCTGGAAGACCCTCGGATGGCTCGGGACGACCGTCCCCCTCTGGGGCGGCGCCCTGTTCGGCTCCGCGTTCTACATCTTCCTCATGCGGCAGTTCTACCTCTCGCTGCCCAGGGACCTGTTCGAGGCGGCCCGCATCGACGGATGCTCTTTCTTCGGCCTCTTCCGCAGGATCGCGTTCCCGCTTGCGCTGCCCAGCGCGATCATCGTGTTCATCTTCGAGTTCCAGGCCTCGTGGAACAACTTTGCGGGCGCCCTGATCTACCTCAACTTCGGTGACCCATCGAGCTACACCGTCCCGCTGGGCGTCGCCTACGCCATGACGATGTACTCGCCCACGGCAGGGGGGCACGGCGACTACCAGTATGTGATGGTCGCATCGCTGCTCGTCACGCTGCCGATGATGGTGGTCTTCGCACTGGGCCAGAAGTACTTCATCGAGGGCATCGCCTCGGGATCTTTGAAGGGCTGAGCCCAGCGGCGCCGAGTTGCCATACCCCGTTTTCTGACGGTGAAACACGAGAAATGAGCGGGCTCGACCACGTATCTACGCACCGGAACTTCTCCTCAACGGGTTGTATACCAGTTGCCTCCGTGCCTACGGTGGAGTAGGAGTCAAGCAGAAGGCGCCGATCCATTCAGCCAGATGGCTGCGGACCTTGGAGCTCATTGTCGTCATGACTCAAGCGGCACGACTCGAGAGTCGCCGCATACTCATCACAGGGGAGGACGCCGAACTCGCCGCGAGGCTTGGAACGGTGTTCAAGCGCGCAGGCGCTGTCGTCAGAACCACGGACGGCCTCCCCGATGAGGAGCTCCATGTGGCCGCATCCCCAGATGCGGCCGTGCAGAAGCTCGGAGGACTCGACGTCCTCGTGAACATCGGCCCCGCAGTACTCCCGGGCGACCACCCGGATCTGGAGCAACGGTCACCTGACGTGGAACGCGCACTCGTGCGGTTCATGGAGCGTCTGGTGACCACCACGGAAACCGCCTTGGAAGCCATGTCGCCCGGTGCGAGCATCATCAACGTCGTCGCGCTCTCGGTGGATCCCCTGACCGCCGCGCACGAGGCGCTCGCCGCCGCCGTCGTCGATACCACCCAGGATTGGGCGGCGATTCTCATGCGGCGCGGAATCCGCGTCAACGTCGTTGTGGGCGGACCCTCGATCGACCCCGCCGTCGAGGCGGAGCTCGATGGGACTGACGGTGAAGAGCCGGCTGCCCAGTCCGCCCAGCTTGATGTCCTCGTCTACCTTGCCTCGACCAACTCGAGCCATGTCTCGTGGATCAGTAGTGTCAGTGGCGCGCGCCTTTGAAACAGCAGAGGCACCCGCAGGCGCCTGAGGCTTGACGACTCCCCATTCTCAGCGAGAGGAAACTCGCACATGAAGACCAGCCCCAGCCAGTCCATCTCCACCGTTCCGTTCGTCACCGGAATCGCCGGGCCACCGGGAACGGAGTTTGCCCCACCCCCTGCACCCCTCACCGGCAGCGCCGGGCCAACCGCGACGTCCACCCGAGCCAGCGATGCCGGGAAGCTCGTCCTCGAGTACCTCGGCGTCGCCGACGCCCTCGCCAGGAGGTTCCGCTGCGCCGGCCACGACGCAGAGGACCTGCGCCAGGTTGCGAGGCTGGGCCTGCTCAAAGCAGCCCAGCGGTACCGCGAATCGCGGGGGCACGGGTTCGTTCCCTACGCTGTTCCCACCATCACGGGGGAGCTCAAGCGCTACCTCCGCGACCAGTCGTGGGTGGTCCGCCCGCCGCGTTCCCTGCAGGAGCTCCGCCTCAAGATCAACGCGCTCCGGCCGCGGCTCGCCCAGGACCTCGGCCACGACCCGTCCACGGCCGAGCTGAGCAGCGCCGCGGGCGTCCCGGCCAGCGACGTGGCGGAGGCACAGCTCGCCGACACCGCGATGGTGGGCCAGCCGATCGAGCACGGCGACATGTCCGACGATCCCCAGGAGCGGCGGGTCATGGTCGTCCTCGGCGACGACGACCCCGGCTATGAGCGTGTGGAACAGCTGGACGACCTCGCCGAGGCCCTCGCCGATGCCAGCGACGCCGACAAGCGGCTGCTGCACCTGCGGTTCGTCGAGGAGCTGACGCAGGACCAGATCGCCCAGGAGCTGGGTGTGAGCCAGATGCAGGTGTCCCGCCTGCTGAAGAAGCTGCTCGAGAGGCTGCGGCAGCGCATGGCCGCCTGAGCATATCGGGCGCGAAGGGAGGGCTGGCACGGCGAGTGCCAGCCCTCCCTTCGCGTCGGCTGCTGTGGGCCGTCAGCGCACGGCGACGTCGTCACGGCGGTGATCGGCGTCGTCGTCCCTCCCCGGGTGCTCACCGCTCTCGAGCCGGTCGACGGCGTCGAGCACCTGCCCTGGAAGGACCGCGAGGAGCGCTGGGTCCGGGAGTTCGGCGAACGGGTCACCGTGGCGCACGAGCGGATCCGTCAGGACGATGTGGGGCCCGTCCGCGGGAGGCCCCCACTGCTCGGGGGTGGCGGGGCCGAACAGCACCACCGAGGGCGTGCCGTAGGCGCTTGCGAGGTGGCCGGCGGACGTGTCGGCCGTGATGACCACTCGCGCCGCGGCGATCGCGGCGGCGAACTCGTCCAGTGCCCAGACGCCGGCCGCGCAGGCCGTGCGGGGCAGACCCGCTGCGCGTGCCACCGCGGCCGCACGGAACGTGTCCTCCGGTCCGCCGGTCACCATCACGCGGTGGCCCTTGAGCGCGAGGACGGCGGCGACGTCGGCGAAGCGCTCCATGGGCCAGCGCCGGCTTCCATAGGCGGCACCTACATGGATGATCGTGGCGCCCTCGGCCGGGGCCGGCGTCTCCGGGGGGCAGAGCCGGAAGTCATCGGGGCTGGCCGGGATGCCGTGCCAGGACACGAGCCGCGCCCACCGCTCCCGCTCGTGGAGCGAGTCGTCCCATTCGGGGCCAGCCCATCCGGGTGCGGCGTGCCCGATGCGGTAGGTGGGGGAGAGCTCCTCGAGCCGCCCCCGGCTCTCCGGGCCGTTGCCGTGGAGGTTCACGGCGATGTCCACCGGGCCCTCCCAGGGCAGGGGATCGTCGAGCCCGGGGGTCTCGAGCAGGCGGTTGATGCCGCCGATGAGAGGCACCACCGGCGCGAGCCAGCCCGGCGCTGCGAGAATCAGCTCGTGCCCCGGGAACGCCCGGCGGAGTCCACGGAGCGCCGGGACGGCAACGAGGAGGTCC
This sequence comes from Sinomonas cellulolyticus, assembly GCF_014656475.1. Classification (GTDB taxonomy): domain Bacteria; phylum Actinomycetota; class Actinomycetes; order Actinomycetales; family Micrococcaceae; genus Sinomonas; species Sinomonas cellulolyticus. Next base: position 46,057 of record NZ_BNCM01000002.1, on the reverse strand, counting down.
CCGAGCTTGAGGGCCCGGAGGGCGAGGAGGACGGGGCGGGTATCAGACTGGGCCACGGACACTCCTGAGCACGAGAAGCAGATCTCGCCCTCGGCTTGAGCGGCGGGGAGGAGAAGAAGTCCCCGAGATGGGTTTAGTGTACTCCGGCTCGGGCACTTCTCCTCCATGACGCCAGTGACCAGCAGACGGACCCGGATCCCCGCCGCGGTGCTGTTCGACCGGGACGGGACCCTCGTGGTCGACGTGCCCTACAACGGCGATCCGGCACTCGTCCGGCCCGTGCCCGGCGCCCGCCAGACCCTCGAGCGGCTCCGGTCGCTCGGGGTGCGCATCGGCGTGGTCAGCAACCAGTCGGGCGTGGCCCTCGGACTCCTGGATCTGGAGGATGTGCGCGCCGTCAACGCCCGCGTGGAGGACCTGCTCGGCCCGTTCGACACCTGGCAGTTCTGCCCGCATGGGCCCCAGGACGGGTGCCGATGCCGCAAGCCCAAGGCCGGCCTCGTGCTCGCCGCCTGCCGTGACCTCGGCGTCTCACCCCGCGATGTGGTGCTGATCGGTGACATCGGCTCGGACATGGGTGCGGCCCGCCATGCCGGTGCCCGCGGGATCATGGTGCCGGGGCCGGCGACGCTGCGGCGCGAGGTCCTCGACGCGCCGGCGGTGGCAGGCGACCTGTGGTCGGCCGTGACCCTCGCCCTCGGCCCGGAGCTGGCAGGCGATGCCGCCTACCCGGATCCGGGGGACGAGGGCGGCTCCGAGAGTCTGGGCAGCGCAGCGTGAAGCGGGTCCTGGCCGTAAGGCTCGACAGCCTCGGCGACGTCATCATGGCCGGCCCCGCCGTCCGTGCGATCGCCGGTGCCGCGGAGCCGTACCTCCTGACCGGGCCCCGAGGCGCGGGAGCCGCACGGCTCCTGCCGCACGTGCACCACGTCCGCCAGTGGGACTGCCCGTGGATCGGCAACCCGGCAGCGGAGGCCTCGCCGCGCCATATGCGGCGCCTCGAGCGGATCATCGCCGACATCGCCCCGGACGAGGCCGTCATCTTCACCTCCTTCCACCAGTCCCCGCTGCCCCTCGCACTCGAGCTCCGGCTCGCGGGCGTGCCGCGGATCACCGCGCTGTCCGAGGACTACCCGGGATCGCTCCTCGACGTTCGGGTGACCTCGCGGGACCTGCCCTGGTCACTCCACGAGGTGGACCGGGCCCTCGGCATCGCGGCGGCGGCGGGCTTCACGCTCCCCGCGAAGGACGACGCGCTCCCGGCCCTGAGCCCACAGCGTCGCAGCGGGCTCCGGCCCCCCGGGCCCTATGTCGTTGTCCACCCCGGTGCCGACGCACCCGCGCGGGCCTGGCCGGCCGAGAACGCGGCAGCGCTCGTCACGCTCCTCGACGCTCTGGGGATGCGGGTCGCTGTGACCGGCGGTCCGGATGAGCGCGCGCTGACGGCACGGGTGGCGGGGCGCCGCGGCATCGACCTCGGCGGCCGCACCGACCTGCCCGAACTCGTCGACGTCCTCGCAGGCGCCTCCGTGGTGGTGGCCGGCAACACCGGTCCGGCGCACTTGGCCGCGGCCGTGCGCACGCCGGTGGTGAGCCTCTTCGCCCCCGTTGTCCCTGCGCAGGTGTGGAAGCCCCGCGGCGCGCCCGTCACGCTCCTCGGAGACCGGACCGCCCCCTGCGCGGGCACCCGGGCCAGGATCTGTCCCGTCCCGGGGCATCCCTGCCTCACCGAGGTCCGGCCAGAGGATGTCCTCGCAGCCGTGCAGGAGTTCCTCGCCGCCGAGTCAGGGGCGGTGGCCTGATGCGCATCCTCGTCTGGCACGTCCACGGGGGCTGGATGGACGGGTTCGTGCGCGGGAGCCACGAGTACGTCCTCCCGGTCGATGCGGAACGCGGCCCCCGGGGCCTCGGCATCGCGGGCCGGGACTGGCCCTCCGCAGTGGAGACCACCGCGGAGGAGCTCGCCGAGAGCGCAGACCGGCTCGACGCCGTCGTGCTCCAACGTCCCGAGGAAATCGAGCTCGTGCACTCGCTGACGGGCCGGCGGCCGGGGGCCGACCTGCCGGCGGTGTACGTGGAGCACAACACGCCCCGCGGCCAGGTCCCGGACACGCCGCATCCGCTGGCGGACCAGAGTTCCATCCCGATCGTGCACGTGACCCAGTTCAACGCGCTCATGTGGGACAACGGGAGCGCGCCCGTACACGTCGTCGAGCACGGCGTCCGTGACCCGGGCCCGCTCTACACCGGCGAGCTGGCGCGGCTGGGCGTCGTGGTCAACGAGCCCGTCCGGCGCGGCAGGGTGGTGGGCCTCGACCTGCTGCCGCTGTTCGCACAGGAGGCTCCGCTCGACGTCTACGGCATGGGCGGCGACAGGCTCGCGGCCGCGACGGGGCTCGACGGCGCACGGCTCGCCTGGGGAGGAGACCTCCCCTCCGCGACGCTCCACCCGCAGCTCGCCGCGCGCCGGGCCTACCTGCATCCCTTCCGGTGGACGTCGCTCGGACTGGCCCTCATCGAGGCCATGCACCTCGGGATGCCCGTGCTCGCCATCGGCTCGACCGAGGCGTGGCGCGCCGTCCCTGCGGGGGCGGGCTCCGTGAGCTCCAGCCCCGCCGAGCTCGCCGCCGCTGCGCGCCACCTGATCTCGTATCCGGAGCAGGCCCGCGAATCGGGCCTCATCGCGCGAGAAGCAGCCCTCGCCCGCTACGGGCTGGGACGCTTCCTTGCTGACTGGGAGGAGGTGCTCGCCGACGTCGCGCGGGTGCCGGAAGGAGAAATCGCATGAAGATCGCCATGGTCTCGGAGCACGCGAGTCCCCTCGCCGCGATCGGCGGCGAGGACGCGGGCGGCCAGAACGTCCACGTGGCGGAGCTCTCCGCCGCGCTGGTCCGGCGGGGCCACGCTGTCACGGTGTTCACCCGCCGCGACAGCGAGCGGCTCCACTGGGAGCAGATGCTGCCCACCGGGGTGGGCCTCGTGAACGTCGACGCCGGGCCGCCGCGCGCGATCGTGAAGGACAAGCTCCTGCCCTACATCCCCGAATTCGCCGACCGGCTCGCACGCTTCTGGTCCGAGCAGGTTCCGGACGTGGTCCACGGGCACTTCTGGATGTCCGGAGTGGCCTGCGTCGAGGCCGTCGGGCAGCTGCAGGACCGCGGCATCGCCCCACCCGTGGTAGCTGAGACGTTCCACGCCCTCGGCGTAGTCAAGCGCCGGCACCAGGGCGTCGAGGACACGAGCCCGCCCGAACGCGAATCCCTCGAACCATGGGTGGCGAAGTCCGTGGACCGCGTGATCGCAACCTGCCCCGACGAGGCGTTCGAGCTGCGCGGCCTGGGCGTGAACCGGCGGCACATCTCCATCGCCCCGTGCGGGGTGGACACCGACGTGTTCACACCAGACGGCCCGGCGCGCACCCGGGGGCGCCGGCTGCGGCTCGCCACCATCGGACGGCTGGTCCCGCGCAAGGGCATCGACACCATCATCGAGGCCCTCGCACGCCTGGCCCAGGAGGGACGGACCGACATCGAGCTGCTCGTGGTCGGCGGCTCCTTGGCCAAGGACCGTGTGGCTTCAGATCCGGAGGTGCGCCGCCTTCGGGCCTTGGCGGAGTCCCTCGGGGTCGCGGGCCAGGTCATCTTCACCGGACAGGTGCCGCGCGAGGGGATGCCGGAGCTCATGCGGAGCCTCGACGTCGTGGTGTGCTGCCCCTGGTACGAGCCGTTCGGCATTGTGCCCCTCGAGGCCATGGCGAGCGGGGTGCCCACGGTGGTCGCCGCCGTCGGCGGCCTCGCCGAGACTACGGTCGACGGCGTCACCGGGCTCCACGTGCCCCCAAAGGATTCCGCGGCGCTCGCCGCAGCCATCGGCCGGCTCGCGGACGACCCCCAGCTGCGCTCGCGGCTCGGTGAGGCCGGGGTCCAGCGCGCCCGTTCGCGCTACACCTGGGACCGGATCGCTGCGGACACCGAACGGATCTACCGCGCCATGCGGGACCACTGGGAGCAGCCCGAGCCGGACGTTGCCCGGTCGCGCCAGCGCCTCCGCCGCGTCGAGGAGGGGGCCTGAGGATGTGCGCACTCTACCGTGGGGCGAACGCCGCCCAGGCCTCTCGGCGCCCGGCACCCCTGCGGGCCGTGCCCGCCGCCGGGAACGCCGCTACCCCCTCCGCCGCCCCGCTCGGCCCCGCCGCCGCGCGCCCCAGCGCACTGGGCCTGCTCGGTGCCCCTGAGGTTGCAGAACACATCCGGGCGTCCATCGCCACGCTCGAGGTGCTCCAGCAGCACGCTCCGCTCCTGGCCCGATGGGCGGCGGAGCTCGCGCTCCGGCTCGAGCGGGGCGGACGCCTTCTCGTGGCCGGCAATGGCGGCTCCGCAGCCGAGGCCCAACACCTCACCGCCGAGCTCGTGGGCCGGTACGACGGCGATCGGCGCCCCTTCTCGGCCATCGCCCTCCACGGCGACACCTCAGCCGTGACCGCGATCGGCAACGACTACGGCTACCACGAGGTGTTCGCCCGCCAGGTGCGGGCGCATGGCAGGCCCGGGGACGTCCTGGTCCTGCTGTCGACCTCGGGGAAGAGCCAGAACCTCATCGCGGCTGCGGGGGCGGCCCGGGAACAGGGGATCCTGACCTGGGCCCTGACCGGCTCCGGACCCAACCCGCTCTCAGTCGTGGTGGATGAGGCGCTCGTGCTGGACGGGCGGAACTGTCACGTCCAGGAGTCGCAGCTCGTGGCCATCCACGCGCTCTGCGAGTGCTTCGACGCCCGCATCGCCGGCAGCACTGCCGGCTCGGTCTCCGGCAGTGCCGGATCAAGGGAGGAATGACGTGCGCATAGCAGTGGTGGGCGACACGCTCATGGACATCGACCTGAACGGGCATGCCGCGCGGCTCTGCCCCGACGCGCCGGCGCCCGTCGTCGACGTGGACGACCGGCAGGAGCGCGCGGGCGGTGCCGGACTCGTGGCGACCATGCTCGCCGGGGACGGCCACGAGGTTGACCTCATCACCGCACTCTCGGACGACCACGCTGCCGAACGGCTCCGCGGCCTCCTGCAGGGAGTCCACGTGAGCGCGGGCGAACTCGGCGGCCCGACGCCCGTGAAGATGCGCGTCACTGCGGATGGCCAGCGGATTGCCCGTATCGACGAGGGCTGCGGCCCCCGCCCGTTCCCGCTCGTGGACCAGGACATGGTCGACACGCTGGACAACGCCGAGGCGATCATCGTGGCCGACTACGGCCGCCGCCTCGCGGAGGCCCCGACCCTCCGTGCCGCGCTCGCAGCCGCGGCGCGCCGCGTACCCGTGGTGTGGGACCCGCATCCGCAGGGCGCCCGGCCCATCGCCCACGCCGCCGCCGTCACCCCGAACCTGCCCGAACTCCTCACCCTCTCCGGCCGTCCTGTCGACGGTCTCGGTGCCGTCGCGAGCGCGGCCGGGCGGCTGCGCGAGCGCTGGGGGGCCAGCGCCGTCGTCGTCACCCTCGCCGAGCGTGGGGCGCTCGTATGCGGCCCCGAGTCGGACGTCCACATCGCGGCACCCGCCGCGGGGCTCCGCATCGAGGATTCCTGCGGTGCCGGCGACCGCTTCGCGGCCACTCTCACGAGCGCCCTCGGTGCGGGGCGGGACCTCCAGGCAGCCACTGAGGCGGCCGTCTCTGCCTCGGTCGCCTTCCTGGGCGGAGGGGGCGTCGCATCGCTCGCGCACCCGCACCGCACGCCCCCGGCCGCCGAGCCGGAGGAGAGCACGGCCTTCGCGCTCGCGCGCCGGGTGCAGGCCCTCGGCGGCCGCGTGGTCGCTGCGGGCGGCTGCTTCGACCTGCTCCACGCGGGACACCTGCGGCTCCTCGAAGCCGCCCGGGAGCTCGGCGACTGCCTCGTCGTGTGCCTCAACTCCGACGAGTCCATCCGGCGCCTCAAGGGCGGCTCTCGGCCCCTCATGTCGCAGGAGGACAGGGCAGAGCTGCTGCTCGGGCTCAGCTGCGTGGACGCCGTCGAGGTCTTCACCGAGGACACCCCCGAGCAGCTGCTGTCCGAGCTGCGCCCCGACGTCTGGGTCAAGGGCGCGGACTACGATCCCGAGCAGCTTCCCGAGACCGCCCTGCTGCGCCGCTGGGGGGGCGAAGTCGTCACCGTGCCGCTCGAACCGGGACGGTCGACGACGGGCCTCGCCACCGCGATCGCGGGCCTGGACTGACGGCCGGACCAGACGCGGCCCCACGAGACAGAAACACCACCCCAGAACCATCCCTGAGAAAGGACATCATGACTGAGACCCTCAACCAGACCGTCCAGACCAGCCAGAGCCCCCTCCGGAACGCGCGCATCCTCGTGACAGGCGGCGCCTCCGGCCTCGGTGCGGCCATCGTCTCCGCCGCATCCGCTGAAGGAGCCCAGCCGATCGTGCTGGACCGCCAGAGCGTGACGTCGGGCGAGCCAGGCGTGCGGTCCTTGACCGTGGACCTGGCCCAGCGTGAGGCGGCCGAGGCCGCCGTCGCACAGGCCGCCGAGGAGGCGGGCGGCCTCGACGCCGTCGTCTGCGCCGCGGGAATGGACCGCTGCGGCGAGCTCGGCGAGGTCCCGGCGGAGGACTGGGAACGCGTCATCGCCGTGAACCTGCTCGGGACCGTTGCCGTGGTGCGCGCCGCCCTGCCGTACCTGCGGGCATCGCACGGCCGGGTCGTGACGGTCGCCTCGACGCTGGGGCTGCGCGGCGCCGCGGGTGCCACCGCCTACTGCGCCTCAAAGTTCGGCATCATCGGATTCAGCCGGGCCCTCGCGGCGGAGCTCAAGGGCAAGGTGGGCGTCACGACCCTCATCCCCGGCGGCATGGACACCCCGTTCTTCGATGACCGCCCCGAGGAGTACAAGCCCCACGACCGCACCACGCTGAACCGGCCCTCAGACGTGGCCCGCTCGGTGCTCTTCGCGCTGTCGCAGCCGACCGGCTGCGAGGTCCGCGAACTGCTCGTGGCCGGGTCCATGGAGGATTCCTGGCCGTGAGCCGGCACGGGTGAGCCGGCGCCGGTAGCCCGGTGCCGGTGACCCGGCGTTCTAGCGGCCCTCCAGCAGAGCCCTCGCGTCGGCGAGGACGCCGGACACCGGCACCCCGGCCACCCAGGGATCCTCATGGGAGCACGAGCGGCCCAGAGGGTCCGTCCCGTCCGCCCCGCAGGAGGGGCAGTGCTGCCGCCATGACACCTGCACGCGGTGCTGGCGGCGCTGCGGCGGCCCCGCGTTCACAAGGTTCGGGCCCCAATAGACGGATGCCGTGGGCGTCCCCAGGGCCTGGGCGAGGTGCCGTGGCCCGCTGTCGTTGGCCACCACGAGCCGGGCAGCCGCGAGCAGCCCGACGAGGGCATGGAAGTCCGTCCGGCCCGCCGCCGAACCGATGCGCGAGGCCGCGCTGGGAGCCGCGCGTGCGGCGTCGTGCGCCACGGCCTCGGCGAGGGCCTTCTCACCGGTGTCCCCGACGAGCAGCACCTGCCAGCCGTCCTCGGCGAGTGCGGCGCTCACGTGCGAGAACCGCTCCGCGGGCCACCGCCGCCGCGGGTCTGTCGCCCCGGGATGGACCACAACGAGCCCACGCGCGGTGGAGTCGATCCAAGGCTGTGCGGCCTCGTGGTCCTCCTCGACCGCGCTGAAGACCGGCTCGTGGCCGACGTCCTCGCCTCCGGCCAGGGCTGCGACCTCGAGCCACCGCTCCACCTCACGCTGGTAGTAGACGTGGGCGAGCTGGCGCTCGAGGGGCGCGGCATCCGGCGTCGAGCAGCCGACCGTGTGCCGCGCGCCGAGCGCGAGGATGAACGGATTGGAGTTCCGGCCGCCGCCGTGGAGCTGGACCCCGACGTCCACACCCTCCCCGCGCAGCTCCTCCACGAGCCGCGCCGTCGCCTCGTCATCCCGCCACGTCCGGCCGTCGGGGCCCGGCGGCTCGGGGAAGACGGGGACGACCCGCACCCGCTCGAAGGGCGCTGGGCGCCCGTCGAGCAGCCCGGCGAGCAGGGGCGTGGTGAGCAGGGTCGTCTCGGCGGCGGGATAGGCCGCGGCCAGCGCGTTGAGGGCGGGGAAGGCGGAGAGCAGGTCCCCGATCCCCCCGCCGCGGAGCACCGCGATCCTGTGGACGTCCTCGAAAGGCCCATCGTGCTGCGTCATGCCGGGCTGACCTCCCCTTCTCTTTCCCCGCCGCTACCCGAAGCCCTCCCGCAGCAAACCCCTGCGGCGCCTGGGGGCCGTGCGGTGCCTGGGGAGTCTGCGGCGCTTGGGGGAGAAGAGCTGGGGTAATAGCGCTCTGCGTGGCCCCTCGGAAGGAGACACATGGACGCACAGAGCATCCTCGCAGCCCTGCACGCACGCCGTCCGCGGGTCCTCGTCCTCGGCGACGTGATCCTCGACCGCTGGCACGAGGGCGATGCGGCGCGGCTGTGCCGGGAAGGCCCCGTGCCCGTCCTCGACGTCGAGAGCGTCACGGACGCGCCCGGCGGTGCGGCGAACACCGCCGTCAACCTCGCGGCCCTCGGCGCGGAGGTGGTGCTCGTCGGCGTGATAGGCAACGATGAGCCGGGCCGCGCGCTGACGGCGTGCCTGGGCGAGGCCGGCGTCGGGACGCACGACGGCGCGCGCCTCCTCGTGCGCGAGCCCGGCGGGACGACGTCGGTCAAGGCCCGCATGATGGCCCACGACCACCTGCTCCTGCGCGTCGACTCGTGCCGGCAGGCCAGCCCAACGGAGGCGGCAGCGGTGGCAGAGAGGGCGCAGGCAGAGGTCGCAGCGGCGGACGCTGTGGTGGTCTGCGACTACGGGCTCGGAGCCCTCTCGGCGCTGGATCGGGCCGCGCTGCGGCGCGGGGCCAAGGCGCTCGTGGTCGATGCCCGACACCCCGCCGCGTGGGCCAACCTCGGCGCCGATGTGGCCACCCCCAACGCTGAGGAGGCCGCCGCGCTCATCGGTGAGCCGTGCCCGGACGGGGACCGCAGGGCGTGGGCCACTGCGCACGCCTCGGAGCTGGCCGCCGCGACCGGCGCCCGGCACACGCTCGTCACCCTTGACACGGAGGGGACGATCCTCCTCGGCGGCTCTGGCGCCCCCCACGTCACCGCCTCCCGCCCCGCACCCGAGCAGAATGCGGTCGGCGCCGGGGACACCTTCGTCGCGGGCCTGGCCTACGCGCTCGGCGTCGGCCTCCCGGTGGACGCCGCGGCGGACGTCGGGCAGGCGGCGGCCGGCGTCGTCGTCGAGCGCCCGGGCACGACGACGTGCAGCGCCGAGCGCCTCGCCGCCGCCTTGGGAGGCGGTCCGCGGCGGGGAATCAGTTCCCTCGAGGCCGCCCGTGCCGCGGCCGCCGCAGCGCGTTCCGAGGGTCGCGCCGTGGTGCTGACGAACGGCGTGTTCGACGGGCTCCACCGGGGCCACACGGCCTTCCTCGAGGAGGCCGCGGGTCTCGGGGGTCTCCTCATCGTGGGAGTGAACTCGGACGATTCCGTCCGGCGGCTGCACGGCGAGCTGCCGGCCATCGGCGAGGACGACAGGGCCGCTGTCGTCGCCGCCCTGGCCTCCGTGGACCACGCCCTCGTCTTCGACTCCGAGACGGCGGTCCCCCTCATCCGGGCACTTTCGCCGGATATCTACGTCAAGGGCGGGGACTACCTCCCCGGGATGCTCACCGAGGCCGGCGCGGTCGAGGAGTCGGGCGGCCGGCTCGAGATGCTCGGCTATCTTGAGCGGAAGCTCCCCGGTGCGCGGAAGGCGCGGCAGCCTGCGGACGAGGCCCAGCGATGACGCCCCGCGGGCCGGCCGAGTGGGCGGCTTCGGCCAGGGAAGCGGCCGCCGTGCCCCTCGAGGTCCTCGTGCCCACGCGCAACCGCCCCGCGGAGCTCGCCACGGCGCTGGGGGGGCTCGCCGCGCAGGACGCCGACTTCGGCGTCGTGGTCAGCGACCAGAGCGACGGCGCGCCCGGGTGGTCACACCCGGCCGCGGAGGCCATGGTCCGGGTCCTGCGGGCCCAGGGGCGGCCGGTGAGGTGCTATCGCCACCTGCCTCTGCAGGGCCTCGCCGAGCACCGGCAGTTCCTGCTCGAATCCTCCTCCGCGGACAGGGTCCTCTTCCTGGACGACGACGTGTGGCTGGCCCCCGCAGCAGTGACCACCCTCGTCGCGGCGCTCGATGCCCTCGGGTGCGGGTTCGTGGGGATGGCTGTCCAGGGGCTCTCCTATCTCGGTGACCGCCGCCCCGACGAGGTGGGCGACTTCTCTGTGTGGGAGCGCGGCGTCGAGCCCGAGCGGATGGACCGCATCGCCCCGGGCTTCGGCCGGTGGAGGCTGCACAACGCGGCCAACCTCGCGCATGTGGCCGAGCGGCTCCGCCGTGAGGGACGGCTGGCCCCGGGGGAGTGGCTTCCGTACAGGGTGGCCTGGGTCGGAGGGTGCGTGCTCTACCGGCGTGGGGCGCTTCAGGAGTGCGGCGGCTTCGGCTTCTGGCGCGAGCTTCCCCCGGGCCACGCGGGCGAGGACGTCGTGGCCCAGTGGAGGGTGATGGAGCGGTTCGGCGGGGCCGGTATCGTCCCGTCCCACGCGGTCCACCTCGAGAGCCCGACGACGGTCACGGACCGGAGCGTCGAGGCCTCGGAAGCGCTCTCTGACAGCGGGCTGCAGGCCGGCCCGTGAGGGCGCGGTGTGAGCGGGGACGGCAGTGGGAGAAGAAGGGAAGACAGAGTGCAGAAGTACGTGCTCTACCACCGGCGCGAGACGTACGCGGAGAAGCTGGACCGCAATTGGGCTGAGATCCTCCAGGAGCTCCGCATCCTCCAGACGGGCCTGCAGCTCGTCGCGGGCTTCCTCCTGACCCTGCCCTTCCAGAACCGCTTCACCATCCTCGACGACTACGCCCAAGCGCTCTACCTCATCCTGGTCGTCACTGCGGCCGTAGCGCTCGTCGTCGTGCTGACGCCCCTGAGCGTTCATCGGTGGCTCTTCCGCAAGCAGGTGAAGGACAGACTCGTGGCCAGCGGCGCGTGGGCGGCCAAGGTGGCCCTTGGCCTCGCGGCACTGCTCATCATGGGCACCTCGGCGCTGATCTTCGACGTGGTCCTGGGCCGTTGGCAGTCCTGGGTGGCGGGCGCGTGCCTGTGCCTGCTCTCGATCGTGATGTTCCTCGGCGTGCCGGCCGTGATCTCCCGCGTTCCCGAGCCTACGAAGCTGCCCGAGAGCGAGGTCATCACCCACGACGGCGACGACCGGCCGTCCCACGAGGAGCACCGCGATGGCGACGACTGACAGGGGAACGCTCGGCAAGGGCTCGGACGACGCCGCCCGCGGCCCCTGGTGGAAGCGCGCGGCCAAGGTCTTCGGGCCAGGCCTCATCACGGGCGCGTCCGACGACGACCCCTCCGGCATCGCGACCTACGCGCAGGCCGGGGCGACCTACGGCTTCGGGATGGTCTGGGCAGCGCCGGTCGTGCTTCCGCTGATGATTGCCGTGCAGGAGATGTCCGACCGCACGGCCACCGCCACCGGCGACAGCCTCGGCGGGATCGTGCGGAAGTGCTTCCCACGCGGGGGACGCGTCACGGTGGGGATCCTCCTCGTCTTCCTTGCTGTGGCCAACATCGTCAACCTCTCTGCCGACCTGATGGCCGTGGGCAGCGGAATGGAACTGCTCGGGGCCGGGCCCGCCCACCTTTGGAGCGGGATCGCCGGGCTTGTCATCGTGCTCCTTCTCATCCTCGGTTCCTACCGGGTCGTCGCACACGTGTTCACGGCGCTGTGCGTGGCCCTCTTCGCCTACGTGGCGGTGATGTTCACGGCGGGGGTGGACTGGGGGAAGGTGTGGGAGGGCCTGACCTTCCAGCAGCTCTCTCCCGGCCTGTCCTACTGGGGGCTCGTCGCGGGAGTCTTCGGCACCTCGATCTCTCCCTATCTCTTCTTCTGGGAGAGCGGCCAGCGTGTCGAGGAGATGCGCGATGCCGAGGACCGGGGCAAGGAGCCGGGGATGGGCGACCGGGACATCCCGCTCCATCATGCCCAACGCCGGCGGCGGCAGCAGCGGATCGACGTGACTGTCGGCATGACCCTCGCAGTGCTCATCATGTTCTCGGTGGTCGTCGCCACCGGTGCAACCCTCGGCGCGCACGGCCAGTCGATCCAGTCAGCGGCGGACGCCGCGAAGGCGCTTGCGCCCATTGCCGGGCCCCTTGCGGGAGCCGTCTTCGCCTTGGGATTCATCGGCACCGGGCTGCTGGGCGTCCCGGTGCTGGCCTCATCGGCCTGCATGGGGATGAGCGCGCTGCTGGACAAGGACTGGGGGTTCGACCGCAGTCCGCGCAAGGCGCCCGTCTTCTACAGCCTCCTGCTTGTGGCCACGATCGGTGGAGTCGTGATGGCCGCCGTTCTCGACAACCCCATCAATCTGCTGGTGCTCAGCGCCATGATCAATGCCATGGCCGCTGCACCCTTCCTCATCGTCGTGCTCCTCATTGCGCGCAGCCGCCGCATCATGGGCGATGAGCGCAATGGGCTCGTCTCCAACATCCTCGGCTGGCTGACCGCGGGGATCATGGTGGTGTGCGGCGTTCTCGCTGTCTGGTCCCAGCTCACCGGCTAGATGGGCGGAGCCCTAAGTCCCTACCGTCGCCGGAAGGGGCCCTGTAGCCTCGCCCCATGACCGAAGCACAGGACACCTCCCGCACCCCGCACGGCATCGTCGTCGGCGTCGACGGCTCACCTCTCTCGATCGAGGCCCTGCGCTGGGCCGCCCGCATGGAGCCGACCGTCGGCGGCCCCATCACCGCCATCGCCGCCTGGCACATTCCCGCGAGCGCCGCGAGCTTCGCCGAATACCCGGGGGTCGACTGGAACCCCGAGGAGGACGCCGGAACCGTGCTCCGGGATGCGCTCGCTGAAGCCTTCGGCGACGAGCCGCCTGCTGGCCTCGTGGCACGCATTGTCCAGGGCCGCCCCGCGCAGGTGCTCCTCGATGCAAGCCGTGACGCGTCGATGCTGGTGGTCGGCTCCCGGGGACTCGGCGGCTTCATGGGCCTCCTGCTGGGCTCGGTCAGCCGGGCCTGTGCCGAGCATGCCGCATGTCCCGTCATGGTGCTCCACGAACCCGGTGACGAGCGCGCCGGTGAAGAGGCCGGAGCCGAGGAATTGGCCCACAGCTAGATCGATTCGTGCCCTTTACAGCATGCGATCTCCGGCGTGTACTGGAATCGGCCAGCGCTTCTTGCGCGGCGCATGTGCACCGACCAGCACCAGCACTGACCGAGTCCCCCGGGGGGACCGGGGGTTGAGAGTTGGGAGGAGAGCAACCCATGAAAAAGTGGACGCGTTGGGAAGACTATGTCGCACTCATCTGCGGCCTCTATGCCGCGCTGGCAACGACATGGACAGCGCAGACCGCGTCGTCGACGTCGCTCATGCTCATCTTCGGGATCCTGCTGATCGTTTCCGGTGTCCTCAATCTGTCGATGCCTGGAACGCCGTGGCTCGAATACGTGCAGTGCGCCCTTGGCGTGCTCCTGTTCGTGTCGCCGTGGATCGGGATGTACACGAGCCATACAGGGGCATCCTGGACCTCGTGGATTGCCGGCATCATCGCGGCAGCAGTGACAGCCGCGGCCTTCAAGCCGGCCACCGAGGCGAGGCACCATCGGGTGATGCCCTCGCACTGAGCTGGACATTCCTTCACGCAGCATGCCGCGGCCCCTTCGGGGCCGCGGCTCGCGTTGCCGGGTGCCTTAGCGCGTGATCTCGCCCCTGCGGCGCTCGCCTCTGGAGAGCCTCGCGCCGCGCACTCTCGTCTTGTGTTCAGCCTCGTCGGCCAACCCGTGGGCGGCCCGGCCCATGGCGCCGACGATGAAGAACCCGATGGCTGCGATCAGGAACATGTGCACTCCGACCCCGATGTTCACGAGAACACCGAGGATCCAGATGATGAAAAGCACCAGTGCGATCCAGAGCATGGTGGGGCCTCCTTAGGTTGATCCGCCCACCATGGGGAGTTAACCGGTTGGAGCGGTCTCTAACCGGCTGGCGACTTCTCAGGTGATGGCGCCGACGTCGACTCCGCTGCCCCCGGCGTGGGTCCGCACATCGCGCCAGCGCGCGCTAGGCGCTGGGCGCCGCGACACGTTGGAGACGCCGCTCGGCGAGAGCCGCGAGGAAGAGGGCGTGGTCTTCGAGGACGCTGTCCTCGAAGACTGCCCGCGCAGAGTGGATCGGCGCCCAGTCAACGGGGTCCATGTCCCGCGAGCCGGCACCCAGGTGTCCGTAGGATCCGGGGATCTCGTTGAGGATCCGGGAGAAGTCTTCGGATCCCGCTTTGGGGTTGGGCAGTGCCTCGAACCGGCCCTCGCCGAAGAGGTCCTGGGCCGTGGACGCCCAGAATTCGGCGTGTTCGGCGTCGTTGATGGTCGCAGGGAGCGTGCGCCGGAAGGCCACGTCCGCGCTGAGCCCGTGGGCGTGGGCGATGCCCGTGACCAGATCAGGCAGTTCGCCCTCCAGACGGTCTTCAACCTCGGGGGTGAAGCACCGGATGCCGGCCCTGAAGACGGCGCTGTCCGGGATCACGTTGGGCGCCGTTCCCCCGTGGAACTCGCCCACGGTGAGGATGACGGGGTCGAAGACGTCGAACCGCCGCGTGACGTAGGTCTGGAGCGCACCGATGATCTCGGCGCCCACCTGGATCGGGTCGAGCGCCTGGAACGGGCGGGCGCCATGGCCTCCGCGGCCGTTGACCACCACATCGAGCCGGCAGAAGGCTGCCATGTAGGGCCCCGGCCGGTTGGTGAAGACCCCGGCCGCGGCGTCGGAGACGACGTGGAGCCCGTACGCGCCGGAGGGGCGGGTGCCAGCGGCATCGAGGACTCCTTCCTCGATCATGACCTGGGCGCCGTTGAAGCCTTCTTCGCCGGGCTGGAACATGAAGATGACGTCCCCCTGCAGCTGGGAGCGCCGAGCGTCGAGGAGACGCGCCGCCCCGACCAGCCCGGCCATATGGAGGTCGTGCCCGCACGCGTGCATCGCACCGTTGCGCGAGGCGAAGGGCAGGCCGGTGTTCTCGGACAGTGGGAGGCCGTCCATGTCCCCTCGCAGCAGGACGCTCGCCCTGCCGGCGCCTGGCCTGCCTCCCCGCAGGACCGCGGTGACCGACGTCGCTTGCGTTCCGGTGGTGACTTCAAGCTCGAGGCCGCGGAGGGCCTCGAGGATGAGACCCTGGGTCTTGGGCAGGTCGAGGCCGGTCTCCGGGATCTGATGCAATTCGCGGCGCAGGGCTACCAGATCAAGACCGAGTTCGTCGGACAACAGCTGCTCCCTCGCGTGGGTTCCCGTCACGCTCATCATGCACCCTGGCATGCGTTTCCGGCTCGGGTGACCCGCGCTTGCTGCCTCGGGACGTTCGACACGAAAAAACCCCTCCCGTCCGCGTTTCCGCCGACCAGAAGGGGTTCTTTGAGCCTCCTAGCAGGATCGAACTGCTGACCTTCTCATTACGAGTGAGACGCTCTACCGTCTGAGCTAAGGAGGCATTCCAGTGCTCCGCACGGGCGGAACCACCGGGAAACCACTCTAGACGAGGGGTGCCGCCGGGTCAAAACGCCCGCTGGCTCCAGCGTGGAGGCGGGCGATCGCATGCTCCCGGAACCTTCTGTCACGGCTCAGCAGCGCGCGCCGTCGGCAGGTGCCTTCTTGTCGACGAGGTAGGAGTCGACCGTGTTGTCCACGCACGTGGAGCCCCGGCCGTACGCCGTGTGGCCCTCGCCCTGCCAGGTCAGCAGGGCCGCGTTCCCGAGCTCGTTCCGGAGGTTCCCGGCCCATTCGACCGGGGTGGCCGGATCGCCGGTGGTGCCCACGACGAGGATGGGGCTGGCCCCCGTGTAGTGCGCCGGGGCGGGAGTGCGCACCGGCTTGTACGGCCAGTCCCTGCAGTTCACGGCACCGTACGCGAAGTAGGCGCCGAGGGTCGGGGAGTCCTGGGCGAGCTGCTCCGCCTCGGTGCGCATCGCCGTCGTGCTCGCGTCCACGGGGTAGTCGAGGCAGTTGTAGGCCATGAATGCGAAGGTGCTGTTGGAGCTGTAGGTGCCGTCCTGCTCGCGGTCCGCGGCGATGTCGGCGAGGCGCAGCATGCCGTTGCCGTCGCCCCGGAGGGCGCCCTTGAGCGCGGCCGTGAGCGCCGGGTAGTTGCTGTCGTTGTAGAGGGGCAGGATGAACCCGTTGACGAAGTCGGTCGCGTTGACGACCCGGCCGCTCCCGGTCGGCAGCGGGTGCGCGGCCACGGACGAGATCAGAGCCCGGATCTGCTCGACGGCGGCATCCTCGGGGCCGGTCAGGGGGCACCCCGACTGGCCCAGGCACGACCGGACGTAGGTATGGACGGCGGTCTCGAAGGCCTTGGCCTGGCCGCGGGTGATTTCGGTGCTGCCGAGGGCCGGGTCGAGCGCGCCGTCGAGCACCATGCGTCCCACCCGGTCGGGGAACAGGCCAGCGTAGGTGGCCCCGAGGAACGTCCCGTAGGAGTAGCCGAGGTAGTCGAGCTGGTTCTGGCGCGCCGCGGCAGCGCGGATGATGTCCATGTCCTTCGCGGCACTGACCGTGTCGGTGTGGGCGAGGATGGGGCCTGAATTCGCCGTGCAGGCGTCGATGAGCTGCTTCTGGCGCGCGAAGGCGGCCTCGAGGCCCGCTGGGGTGCTGTAGTCGTCACTCACCTGACGGCGCGCATCCTGTTCTGCTGGCCCCACGCAGGTGACGGGGGCTGAGCGCTTCACGCCCCGCGGGTCGAATCCGATGATGCTGTAGGAGTCGAGGAGCCGGCCCGTGAACATGGTCTGGGCCGAGTCCTTGACCATGTCGTAGCCCGAGCCGCCAGGACCGCCGGGGTTCACCAGGAGCGTCCCCTTCGCCTTGCGCCCGGTGAGGCGGATGAGGGCGAGCTGGGCGGTGTCACCGGACGGATTCGCGTAGTCGATCGGAACCGACACGGTCGCGCACTCGAACTTGCCGCCTTCGCAGGAGGACCACGACACAGCCTGGCTGTAGAACCGCTCGAGCCCGGCCGGCGCGCCCTTCGTCGCGTCGGCGTCACTGCTCGGCTGCGTGGCCGACCCTCCGAACGGCACGCAGCCCGTCAGCACGAGCAGCGCCGCTGCGAGCGCGGCGAGCAGCACGGACAGCTTGCGGACAGGGGTCACTGGTCTCCTCAGATCAGGGCCACGGCCATCGCCTCGACCGCCAGGAGCGGGGCGACGTTCGTGGTGGTGATGCGCTGACGGGTGGTGTTGATCGCGTCCATGCGGGCGAGGGTCGCCTCGGGCGTGGACGACTCCGCAAACGCCCGGATCTGGGCGGACAGTCCCGCATTGACCGGTTCCACGCCCCCGTCGAGCTGGAGCATGAGCACGTCCCGGTAGAACGAGAGCAGGTCCGTGAGGGTGCGGTCGAGGGAATCGGTCACCGAACGCTTGGCCCGGCGCTTCTGCTCTTCCTCGAGCTGGCGGACCTGCCCGCGCAGGGACGGCGGCAGCCGGTCGCCCTCAGCCACCCCGAGGGTCTCGAGGAGGTGGGCCCGCTCGGCCGCATCCCGCTCGTCATTGGACGCGTTCGCCTCCTCCGTGGCGATCTTCACGAGCCGCTCGGCGAGGGCCACCGCCCGGGACACGGTCGTGAGGTCGAGCGGTGCCCGCACCGTCTCGTCGCGCCGTTCGCGCGCCTCGGCATCATGGGCGAGGCGCCGGGCGATGCCGATGTGGCTCTGGGCCGCGCGGGCGGCCTCGAGTGCGAGGGCCGGGTCGGCGCCGTCGCGCTCCACGAGCAGTGCCGCAACGTCGGCCACCGGGGGCACGCGCAGCCCCACCGGGCGGCAGCGCGACCGGATCGTCACGAGCACGTCCGCGGGCGACGGCGCGCACAGCATCCACACGGTGCGGGGGGTGGGCTCCTCGATCGCCTTGAGGAGCACGTTCGTGGTCCGCTCCGCCATGCGGTCCGCATCCTCCACCACGATGATGCGGTAGCGGCCGCTCTGCGGGCGGTCACCGGCCTTGGCGACCATCTCGCGGGCCTCGTCGATCGTGATCGTGACCTTCTCGGTGCGCACGAACTCGACGTCGGGATGGGTCTCCGCAAGGACCTCTTGGCAGCCCGGGCACACCCCGCAGCCGCGCTCCGTGACGTCCTCCACCTCGCAGGTGAGCGCCGCCGCGAAGGCCTTCGCCGCCGTCGAACGACCGGATCCGGGGGGACCGGTGAAGAGCCAGGCGTGGGTGAGCCCCTCGCCGGCCGCGGCGCGGCGCAGCTGCTCGACGACGGGTGCCTGGCCCCGCAGGTCATCCCAGACGCTCATGCCGCACCCCCGCGGGACGGTGCCGGAAGCTCCGCGGCCACGCGTGCACGGACATCCGCTGCGAGGGACCCCGGATCGCGGGCGGCGTCGAGGACCAGATAGGCGGCCGGGTGCGATCCGGCGAGGTCGAGGAAGGCCTGCCGCACGCTGCGGTGGAAGGCGTCCGGCTCGGACTCGAGGCGGTCCTCGGCGGCATCTCCTGCCGTGCGCCGGGCGCGCCCCTGCCCGGCGTCGAGGTCGAGGACCACGGTCAGGTCGGGCCACAGCCCCTCGGTCGCCCAGTCGTTGAGCCCGCGCACCTGGCCCGCGCCGAGCCCGCGCGCGATCCCCTGGTACACGATCGACGAGCCGATGTAGCGGTCCGTGATCACGACGGCGCCCCGCGCCAGCGCGGGCCGGATCACCTGGATGACATGGGCGGCCCGTGCGGCGGCGAAGATGAGCGCCTCGGTGCGCGGATCAATCTCGCCGTGGCCGTGCTCGAGCACGAGGGCGCGGAGCTTCTCGCCGATCTCGGTGCCGCCCGGCTCACGCGTGAGCAGGACCTCCCGCCCCTCGGCCCTCAGCGAGTCGGCGAGGAGACGGGCCTGGGTCGACTTGCCGGCGCCGTCGCCGCCCTCGAACGCGACGAAGAGCCCCGGGGCGGTGGATGCGGCGGGGCTCGGGGAGGAGTCGGGGGCGGGGGATGTCACTGACTCAAGCGTACCGGCGGTTGAGGGAGCCCCCGTCAGCCGGATCCAGGCCGCCGGTGTCCTCGCCGGTGTCCTAGATTGGAGGGCATGACCTCTGAGCCCGCGTTCCCCCACCTCGACGACGCAGCGCTGGCCGCGCTTGCCCCCGAGACGCTCGCCGTCGCCGCGGGCCGTCCCGAGCGCGGCCCGGATTCCCCGGTCAACCCGGAGATCGTGCTCTCCTCGACGTTCGTGGGCCTCGGCGGGGTCGGCGAGGGCTCGCGCGGGTACGCCCGGTTCTCGAACCCCACCTGGGAGCCGTTCGAGGACGCCGTGGGCAAGCTCGAGGGCTCGCCCCTGCCGGCGCTGCTGTTCAGCTCGGGCATGGGCGCCGTCGCTGCCGCCATGAGCCTCGTGCCGGTGGGCGGCGTGCTCGTGGCCCCGCGCCACTCCTATTCCGGCACCCTGGGCCTCGCCCAGCTCAAGGCCGAGCGCGGCGAGCTCACGCTCCTCGAGGTGGACATCGACGACACGGAGGCGGCCGTCGCCGCGCTCGACGGCGCCGACGCCCTCTGGGTGGAGAGCCCTACCAACCCGATGATGGAGGTCGCCGACCTGCCGGCGCTCGTCGCGGCCGCCCGGACGGCCGGCGTGCTGGTCATCGTCGACAACACGTTCTCCACCCCGCTGGGGCAGAAGCCGCTCGGGGTGGGGGCGGACGTCGTCGTGCACTCGGCCACGAAGTACCTCGCGGGGCATTCCGACGTGCTGCTCGGGGTGGCCGTCACCGCGAGCGAGCAGCTCCGCGGGCGCCTGCACCAGCACCGGACACTGCACGGGGCGATCGCGGGACCGGTCGAGGCCTGGCTGGGACTGCGCGGACTCCGTACCCTTGCGCTGCGGGTCGAGCGCTCGCAGGCCACTGCGGGAGAGCTCGCCCGGCGGCTCGAGGCTCACCCCGCCGTCGTGCGCGTGCGCTACCCGGGCCTTCCCTCAGACCCCGGCCACGAGCGCGCCGCCGCCCAGCTGACGGGGTTCGGCTCGATCGTGAGCATCGAGCTCGACGGCGCCGAGGCGGCGGACGCGTTCGTCTCGCGGGTCGCGCTGTGGCTCCCGGCCACGAGCCTGGGCGGGGTCGAGTCCACGATCGAGCGCCGCCGCCGGCATGCCGCGGAGCCGCTCACGGTCCCGGAGGGGCTCGTCCGGCTCAGCGTGGGCATCGAGAACGTCGAGGACCTCTGGGAGGACCTGCGCCAGTCGCTCGAGTCCGGCCTGTAGGCTGATCCCGTGGACGGCAAACTGCTCATCGCCTGGATCCAGCTGATCACGTTCTACGTGGCCGGGTTCCTCTGCGCGGCCATCGCGGTGTGGGCTTTCGTCGACTGCCTCATCCGCAGGGGCCCGCGCTTCGAGGCGATGTCCAAGCGCACCAAGGGCTTCTGGCTCGCCATCACCGGCGGCGCGGCGTTCGTGACGGTGCTCGGGCTCGTGTTCCCCACGAGCGGGCTGCTCAGCTTCGGCGGGTATGGCCTGTTCAACATCGCCGCGGTGACGGCCGCGGGCGTGTATCTCGCGGACGTGCGCCCGGCGGTCGCCTCGCGCTGAACCGTGGTCGAGAAGGCGAGGCCCATCCGGACCCGGTCCGGGCACCTCGGCTCCGGCGGCACGGGAGGCGTGCGCCGCATGCCGGGTATCGTCGTCGGCAACGTGACCCGCGGGACGACCAACCCCAACCGCATGCGCCGGGTGGACCGCTGGATCACGGGCACCCAGGCTCGCCGGCTCCTCGCCCACCCGCAGGCGCCGCACGCGGTCGACCTCGGCTACGGCGCGTCGCCGATCACGGCCGTCGAGCTGTTCACCCGGCTCCGGGCCGTGCGCTCCGATGTGCGGCTCACGGGGATCGAGATCGAGCCCGGGCGCGTCGCGGCCGCCAAGCCCCTCGAGCGGGAGGGCCTGGACTTCCGCGTGGGCGGGTTCGAGCTGCCCGTGGCGGGCCGGCCGGTGCTCGTGCGGGCCTTCAACGTCCTCCGGCAGTACGAGGAGTCCGATGTGCCGGGGATCTGGGACCTCGTCCGCTCGCGGCTCGCCCCGGACGGCATCTTCGTGGAGGGCACGTGCGATGAGATCGGCCGCCGCTCCGCCTGGGTGACGCTCGACGCCGCCGCCCCCCGGTCGCTCACCGTCGCCCTGCGCTTCGGCTCCTTCGCGCTGCCGTCCGACGTCGCCGAACGGCTCCCGAAGGCGCTCATCCACCGCAACGTCCCCGGCGAGCGGATCCACGCGTACCTCGCCGCGCTCGACGCCGCATGGCTGGCCGCGGCACCGTTGGCACCGTTCGGCGCGCGGCAGCGCTGGCTGGCCATGTGCCGCTCGGCCAAGGCGTCCGGCTGGCCGGTGATGCACGGGCCGTCGCGCTGGCGCCTGGGCGAGGTCACAGTCCGGTGGGAGGCCGTCGCGCCCGATAGCATGGCCCCATGACCTACACGCTCATCCTGCTGCGCCATGGGCACAGCGAGTGGAACGCCAAGAACCTGTTCACCGGCTGGGTGGACGTGGACCTGAACGACCAGGGCCGCGAGGAGGCCCGCGCGGGCGGGCAGATGCTCAAGGACAAGGGCCTCCTGCCGGACATCCTGCACACCTCCCGCCTCAAGCGCGCGATCAACACCGCGAACATCGCACTCGACGTCGCCGACCGCGGCTGGATCGACGTCAAGCGTTCGTGGCGCCTCAACGAGCGCCACTACGGCGCCCTCCAGGGCAAGGACAAGGCCCAGATCCGCGAGGAGTTCGGCGAGGAGCAGTTCATGGTCTGGCGCCGCTCCTACGACACCCCGCCGCCGCCCCTCCCCGACGACTCCGAGTTCTCCCAGGTGGGCGATCCCCGCTACGCCGACCTCGGCGACAGCATCCCGCGCACCGAGTGCCTCAAGGACGTGCTCGAGCGGCTCATGCCCTACTGGGAGTCAGAGATCAAGCCTGACCTCAGCGCCGGCAAGACGGTCCTCGTGACCGCGCACGGCAACTCGCTCCGCGCGCTCGTGAAGCACCTCGACGCCATCAGCGACGATGACATCGCGGGCCTGAACATCCCCACGGGCATCCCGCTCGTGTACGAGCTCGACGACGACTTCAAGCCGACCAACCCGGGCGGCACCTACCTCGACCCGGAGGCGGCTGCGGCCTCGATCGAGGCGGTCAAGAACCAGGGCAAGTAAGGCCCCGGGCACGACGGCGGCCGCCCACCCCGCGCGGGGTGGGCGGCCGCCGTCGTACTCCCGTAAGAAGGGCTCAGTTCGAGGTGTTGTCCCCGTCCCACTCCCCGGTCACGAGGTAGGAGACCTTGCGGCTCACGGACACCCCGTGGTCCGCGAAGCGCTCGAAGTAGCGGCTCGCGAGGGCGGCGTCCACCGCGAGGGCGGGGGAGCCGGTCCAGGAGGGGTCGGCGATGGAGCGGAACACCCCGGCGTGCAGCTCGTCGAGCTCCGCGTTCGCGGCCTGGATCTTGGACGTCCGGGTGAGGTCGTGGTCCTCGAGGAGGCCCTTCACCTCGGAGATGATCGTGGCGTCGAGCTCGGCCATGCGGGCGAACGTCTTCTCGAGCCCCGCCGGCACGGCCTTCTCGGGGTAGCGCAGTCGGGCCAGCTGCGCGATATGGCGGGCGAGGTCGCCCATGCGCTCGAGCGAGGCGCTCATGCGCAGCGAACCCACCAGGACTCGCAGGTCCGAGGCCACGGGGCCCTGCAGGGCGAGGATCTCGATGGCCTTCTCGTCGAGGGCCGTCTGGAGGAAGTCGATGCGCGCGTCGGCCGCGATGACCTCCTGCGCGAGCTCGACGTCGGCAGAGGTGAATGCCTCGACCGAGCGCTCGAGCGCCTCGGCCACGAGCGCGGCAATCTCGACGAGATCTTCGTGGACCTTCTGCAGCTCCTCCTGGAATACCTTTCGCACAGTGGCGTCCTTTCACAGGGGTTGACGGGTACAGGGCCCAGACGAGGGCACTCCGACTCGTCACAGTCTCAGCGGCGGGTGAATAGTTGCCCGCCCCACGGTGAACGTTAGTTGAACCGCGCCGGGGCGGCCAGCCGCACGGTCTCACTGGGGAGCAGGTCGGCCTAAGCTGGCTACGTGGATCCTCTCGTCGTCGGCATTGTGGCGGGCCTCATCGGCCTGTCCTTCGGCGCCTTCGGCGTGCTCGCGTTCCGGGCGAGCGAGCGGCAGCGGAGCCTGCTCGCCGGCCCCGTCGGCGAGCCGAGCCTTCCGGCCGGCGCGACAGACGTCCTCTCGGTGCTCGGCAAGGCGTTCGTCGTCGTCGACGCGATCGACGGCGTCGTGCGGGCCAGCCCCGCCGCCTACGCCTACGGGCTCGTCCGCGGCCACACGGTGGTGCACGCGGAGCTCCTGGCCATGACCGCAAAGGTGCGCGGCAACGGCGTCATCCTCGAGAGGCAGCTCGAACTGCCGCGCGGGCCGCTGGGGCAGGGCACGATCATCGTCAACGTCCGGGCCGCCATGCTCGGCGACGAGTACATCCTGCTCCTCGCGGACGACCGCACCGAGATCACGCGCACCGAGCGCATCCGCAACGACTTCGTGGCCAACGTCTCCCATGAGCTCAAGACCCCGGTCGGCGCCATCTCGCTGCTCGCGGAGGCCCTCGAGGGAAGCCCCGATGACAAGGAGGCGGTGCGCCGGTTCGCCGCGCGCATGCGTAAGGAGGCGAGCCGGCTGGCCGCCCTCGTGCAGGACATCATCGAGCTCTCCCGCCTCCAGGGGGCGGACATCGTGCACATGGGCAGGGCCGTGGACGTCAACGAGGTGGTTGCGGACGCCGTGGACCGCTCCCGCCTTGCGGCCGAGGCCAAGTCCATCGAAGTCCGGGTCGGCGGTCACGTGGACGTGCCCGTGTTCGGCGATCCCGACCTGCTCACCAACGCTCTGCGCAACCTCATCGACAACGCGATCCGGTACTCGCCTGCGCACACCAAGGTGGGCGTCGGGATCAGGCACAAGGACGGGCTCGTCTCCGTGTCCGTGACGGATCAGGGCGAGGGCATGACGCCCGAGGACCAGGAGAGGGTGTTCGAGCGGTTCTACCGCGTGGATGCCGCCCGGTCCCGCCAGACCGGAGGCACCGGTCTGGGGCTCAGCATCGTCAAGCACGTCATGGAGAACCACGGCGGCGAGGTGACGGTGTGGTCGCAGCTCGGGAAGGGCTCGACCTTCACGGTGCGGCTGCCGGAGATGGAAGAGGACCCCGAGGACACCCCTATGGGAGACGCCCCCGCCCGGGGCGCGTCCCAGAACCAGCATGACCGGGCGGCCGGGCGGCCGCCGGAGCAAGGAGCATTTCCGTGAGCAGGATCCTGATCGTGGAGGACGAGGAGTCGTTCAGCGACCCTCTCTCGTTCCTCCTGGCGAAGGAGGGATACGAGGTCGAGGTCGTGGACAACGGCAGCGACGCCCTCGTCGAGTTCGACCGCAACGGCGCCGACCTCATCCTCCTGGACCTGCAGCTCCCCGGGACCCCGGGGACCGAGGTGTGCCGGCAGCTGCGGACGCGGTCGAGCGTCCCAGTGATCATGCTGACCGCCAAGGACTCGGAGATCGACAAGGTCGTGGGCCTCGAGCTCGGTGCCGACGACTATGTGACGAAGCCCTATTCCTCGCGCGAGCTCGTGGCGCGCGTGCGGGCGGTGCTCCGCCGGCATGGCGAACCGGAGGAGCTGATCTCCTCGACGGTCCAGGCCGGCCCGGTGCGCATGGACGTGGAGCGGCACGTGGTGAGCGTGGACGGCGAGCAGGTCGCGCTGCCCCTGAAGGAGTTCGAGCTGCTCGAGATGCTCCTGCGCAACTCGGGCCGCGTCCTGACCCGGGGGCAGCTCATCGACCGGGTATGGGGCTCGGACTATGTGGGGGACACCAAGACCCTGGACGTGCACGTCAAGCGCCTGCGCAGCAAGATCGAGCCGGATCCCTCGAACCCCCGCTACCTCGTCACGGTGCGTGGCCTGGGGTACAAGTTCGAGCCGTAGGCCGGCTCCCAGACGTACGACGGCGGCCGGTCGCCTCCCGTGGGGGAGGCGACCGGCCGCCGTCGTATCTGAGGCTGGTGCTGCTGCCTACCGGGTCGAGGTCGCGGACGCGGTGCCCGTGGCCGAAGGGCTGGCGGAGCCGGATGCGGAACCGCTCGCGGAACCCGATGCGGAACCGCTGGCGGAACCCGACGGGGAGGCGGTGGCCGACGGGGTCGGGATGTACTGGCGGTACTCGGCGAGCGAGCCGTCGAGCACGGGGACCTCGACGTCCTGGCTCGCGCTGCCTGCGGTGACGGCGAGCTTGGCGAGCGAGCCGGGAACGGCCCCTGCCTTGCTCAGGGTCACGTCCTTGCCGGACTGGGACAGCTGGACCTGGCCCTTCTTGGGCACGTCGATGCGGATCGTGTTCGCGTCGTCCTTGACGGTGAGGGTCACGTCCTGGTCGGAGGTGTTGAAGACCGTGCCGAGCAGTCGGCCCGGGCCCCCGGCGGATGCCGAGCCCGCGGAGCCGGTCTGGTCTGCCGAGACGATGAGCATGTTGCGCAGCTGCAGCGAGCCGATGTCAGCCCGGATGCCGTCCGACGCGGAATACGTGTGGGTGGTCTGCTGGGCGTTGATGTAGCCGCAGCCCGTGGCGGTCAGCAGGCCGACGCCCAGCGCGGCGACGAGGGCGACGCGCTTGGCCGGCTTCGTTGCAGTGAAACGCACAGCTGGCTCCTGGAGAGGGTGTGAGGAAGTCTGGTCGGGCCTAGCCTATCCCCAATTTCGACGTTCTGTAGATTCCGCGCCGGCGACCCCCTGGCGGGGATGACGCATCAATGACACGCGCGCCCGCGGACGTGAAGCATCTTTTTCGCTCCGGGTCAACCCCCGTGACGGGACGATAATGCCTTACTTCCGCATGATTCCGCGGATCTCGGGCGACCCGGGGGCCCGGAGGGCGGGGTGGACGTGGTAGACTAGTCTGCGGGAAAGGGGAATGTCCACATGGTTTTTGAGGTTGGCGAGACGGTTGTTTACCCCCACCACGGTGCAGCCAAGATCGAAGAGATCAAAATGCGCACCATCAAGGGCGAAGAGAAGATGTACCTCAAGCTCAAGGTGGCTCAAGGGGATCTGACGATTGAAGTACCGGCCGAGAATGTGGACCTTGTCGGGGTCCGCGACGTCGTGGGCAAGGAAGGCCTCGAGCACGTGTTCGATGTGCTCCGTGCCGAGTTCACCGAGGAGCCGACCAACTGGTCGCGCCGCTACAAGGCGAACCTCGAGAAGCTCGCCTCCGGCGATGTGATCAAGGTTGCGGAGGTCGTCCGCGACCTCTGGCGCAGGGATCAGGACCGCGGTCTTTCCGCGGGTGAGAAGCGCATGCTGGCCAAGGCCCGCCAGATCCTCATCTCGGAGCTCGCGCTCGCAGAGAAGACGGACGAGGAGCAGGCTGCGACCGTGCTTGACGAGGTCCTTGCCTCCTGAGCGAGCGAAGCGTGGAAGGCCCGGGCATCTGCCCGGGCCTTCGTGCTGTCCGGGCCGGGGATGCGATCCCCGGCCACCAGCCGCCTCCGGCCAGCCGCTTCCGGCCAGCAGCGTCGGGCACCTGCGGCCCGTCGTCTAGGCTGGGGCCCATGACTGAAGCCGTCCCGTCCGCCGCGCAGCCGCTGCCGACCGCCGTCGTGATCGTGGCGGCCGGCTCCGGGACCAGGCTCGGGTACGGGATGCCGAAGGCACTGGTGCCGCTCGCGGGCGCGCCGCTCCTGCTCCACTCGCTCCGCGGGGCCGCGGGTGCTGGCCTCGCCCGGCAGGTCTGCGTCGCAGTGCCGCCCGGGGACACCGAGCTGACTGAGCTGTGCCGCACGTTCGCCGAGGAGCTCGGCGATGCAGGGCCGGAGATCACCGTTGTGCCCGGCGGCGCCACGCGAGCCGACTCGGTGCGCGCCGCGCTCGCCGCGCTCACCCCTGGCACGCGTCACGTCCTTGTGCACGACGCCGCGCGGCCGCTCACGCCTCCTGAGGTCTTCCACCGCGTTGCCGAAGCCCTCGGCAGGGGTGCCGCAGCCGTGATCCCGGCCATGCCGGTGGTGGACACGATCAAGTCCACGGCGCCCACGGAGGGCGAGGCGAGCGCGATCGCCGCCGAGGTCGTCACCGGTACCGCCGTGCGGGAGCAGCTGCGGGCCGTGCAGACACCGCAGGGGTTCGACGCCGCCACCCTGCTGCGTGCCCACGAGGTCGCCGCCGCGTGGGAACCCGAGCAGGCGGCAGCGATCACCGACGACGCGATGCTCGTCGAGTCGCTCGGCACCCCTGTTTACCTGGTCCCGGGCGATCTTCAGGCCTTCAAGGTCACCACGCCGATGGACCTCCACTTCGCCGAGACGATCCTTGCCGCCGGCAGCTGAAGGCGGGCCGCCTGAGGGGCGCCACGGCAGAAGCTGGAGCGCAGGGCCGAGACGAGGAGCACCATGATCATCCCGCGCACGGGAATCGGGGTGGACGTGCACGCGTTCGCGCCGGACGACGCACCGCGTCCCCTCTGGCTCGGAGGCCTCCTGTGGGAGGGCGAGCGCGGGCTCGCGGGCCACTCCGACGCCGACGCCGTGGCCCATGCCGCAGCGAACGCGCTGTTCTCTGCGGCGGGCGTGGGAGACCTCGGCACGCATTTCGGCACCGACCGGCCGGAGTACGCCGGCGCGTCGGGACTGACGCTGCTGGCCGAGACGGCGCGCATCGTGCGGGAGGCCGGATTCCAGATCGGCAACGTCGCGGTCCAGCTCGTGTGCCAGCGGCCCAAGTTCGGGCCCCGGCGGGCTGAGGCGGAGCGGGCGCTCACCGAGGCCGCCGGCGCTCCCGTGGGGGTGACCGCCTCCACCACCGACCATCTCGGCTTCACCGGCCGGCGCGAGGGCATTGCGGCGATTGCCACGGCACTGGTCTATTCGAGCGCTCCCTGAGGGGCGGTGCGGCACAAGGACCCGGATCGACTAGACTGGTTGGCTGGTCCCATCAGGGGCCGGCCAACCCTGCACCCGACAGCTCTGGAGTCCTGCATGAAGAAGACGCTCGCTGCCGCCGCCCTGGCTGCCACGATGCTGCTCACGGCATGCGGCGGTGACGGAAGGCTCAGCGTCGCCGACAGCTGCACGATGCTCACCAACGACCAGTTCAAGCCCGTCGGCAACCAGGCGCAGCAGGCGAAGCAGGTGGCAGACCACTATGCGGACCTCGCCAAGAAGGTCGACCCCTCGATCAGTACCCTCATCCAGGGCATGGCGGACCTGCAGAAGAAGGTCGCCGAGTCCACCACCGCCGTGGCCACGCCTCAGGAGCGCCAGCAGTTCACTGACGCGCTCAACAGCATCGGCAAGGTCTGCGGCGGCTAGCCGGCCCGGCGCCGTCGTGCGCCGCAGCGCCAGCACCCGCCGCGACCCGCCCGTATACCCTTATCCCGTGACCCTGCGCTTCTACGATTCAGCCACCGCCGAAGTCCGTGACTTCGTTCCACTCGAGCCCGGCAAGGCCTCGGTGTACTACTGCGGTGCCACCGTGCAGGGGTCGCCCCACGTGGGGCACGTGCGCTCCGCGATCGTCTTCGACCAGCTCACGCGATGGCTGCAGTACCGCGGCTTCGCCACCACGGTGGTCCGCAACGTCACGGACGTCGACGACAAGATCCTCGCCAAGTCGGAGGCGAGCTTCGCCTCCGACTTCGTTCCGGACGGCTCCTACATCCCCCATGAGGAGTGGTTCGCCCTCGCATACCGGTTCGAGCAGGAGTTCGAGGCGGCGTACGAGACGCTCGGCGTGCAGCGGCCCACCTACGAGCCCCGCGCCACCGGGCACATCACCGAGATGCACGAGCTGATCGCCCGGCTCATCGACCGTGGCCACGCGTACCCGGCAGAGGACGGCTCCGGGGACGTCTACTTCGATGTCCGCTCGTGGGCGGAATACGGGGCCCTCACGCACCAGAGCATCGACGACATGCAGGCCGCGACCGATGCTGATCCCCGGGGCAAGCGGGACCCGCGGGATTTCGCCCTGTGGAAGGGACACAAGCCCGGCGAGCCGGAGACAGCGTCGTGGCCGTCGCCGTGGGGCCGCGGCAGGCCCGGCTGGCACCTCGAGTGCTCCGCGATGGCCACCAAGTACCTCGGGCCCCGCTTCGACATCCACGGCGGGGGCCTCGACCTGCGCTTCCCGCACCACGAGAACGAGCTCGCGCAGTCCACCGCGGCTGGCGACGGGTTCGCGAACTTCTGGATGCATAACGGCATGGTCACGTACGAGGGCGAGAAGATGTCGAAGTCCATCGGCAACGTCATCTCGCCGGCGGAAATGCTCGCGCTGGCCTCGCCCCGCGTGGTCCGCTACTACCTCGGCCAGGCCCACTACCGCTCCGTCCTCGACTACCGGCCCACCTCCCTCCAGGAGGCGGCTGCCGCCGTGGAGCGGATCGACGGGTTCATCGCCAAGGCTTCCGCTTACGCACGGAAGTCCGCGCACGACGGCGCCGGCGCACCGCCCGCCGGAAGGGTCCCGGAGGCCTTCGCGGACGCCATGGACGACGATCTGAACATCCCCCAGGCCCTCGCGGCGCTCCATGAGACGGTGCGCCGCGGCAACACGGCACTCGCCGCCGCCAGCGGGGCAGGAGACCCAGCCGCCGTGTCCGAGGCGCTGTCCGAGGTGCTCGCGATGACCGCGGTCCTGGGCCTCGACGCCGCCGGCGGCCACGCAGCGTCGTCCGCGGACGGCGCCGAGAGCGGCGCGCACCGTGCCCTGTCCGCGCTCGTCGACGCCCAGCTCGCCGCGCGGGCTGCGGCGCGCGCCGCGAAGGACTGGGCCGCGGCGGACGCCATCCGGGACACGCTCGCGGCTGCGGGCATCGCCGTCGAGGACTCCGCAGACGGGGCCACGTGGGCCCTCACCGCACCGACTGAACCACGCGCCCAAGGCGCGCCCACCAACCGAACGGGAGCATAGATGGCCGCCAAGGGACGCCCGGGAGCCGCGAAGAACAAGAAGGGCCCCACCACGGGCACGGGCGGCCATGGCCGCAAGGCACTCGAGGGCAAGGGCCCCACGCCCAGAGCCGAGGACCGCGTGTACCACAAGGCGTACCGCGCCAAGCAGCTCGCCGAGCGGTCGGCTGCGAAGCGGGCCGGGCAGCCGGGCCGCCTCGCCGCGGGACGCGCCGGCGGATCCGGCCGTGCCAAGGGTGCCGAGGAGATGGTCACCGGGCGCAACTCGGTGGTCGAAGCGCTGCGCGCGGGCGTTCCCGCGAAGGCGCTCTACGTCGCCGTGCGCATCGAGATGGACGACCGCGTGCGTGAGGCCATGAAGCTCGCCGCGGAGGCAGGGATTGCGCTGCTCGAGGCCCAGAAGCCCGAGCTCGACCGCATGACCGATGACGCGATCCATCAGGGCCTCGCCCTCCAGGTGCCGCCGTACGAGTACCCGGACGCGTTCGAGCTGGCCGAGCAGACCTACGAGAAGTGGCGCAAGGGGCACATCGGGAACGCACCCCTGTTCGTGGCGCTCGACGGCATCACGGATCCTCGCAACCTCGGTGCGATCATCCGCTCCGTCTCGGCGTTCTCGGGCCACGGCGTGATTGTCCCGGAGCGCCGCTCGGTGGGCATGACCGCGTCGGCATGGAAGACGTCCGCTGGCGCAGCCGTCCGCGTGCCCGTCGCGAAGGCCCCCAACCTCAACACGGTGCTGCGCCAGATGAAGGAGCTGGGCATCTTCGTCCTCGGGCTCGACGGCGGCGGCGACGTCGCGCTCCCGGGCCTCGCCATGGCCACCGAGCCGGTGTGCCTCGTGGTGGGCTCTGAGGGGAAGGGACTGTCCCGGCTCACGCGTGAGCTGTGCGACCAGATCGTCTCGATCCCCATTGACTCTGACATGGAGTCGCTCAATGCAGGCATGGCCGTGGCGATCTCCCTGTACGAGGTCTCGACGCGCCGTGCGGCCGCGGAGGCCCCGGCCAGCTGACGCTGCGGCGCCGGCCGATCGGGGCCTCCCGGCGGCCGGCCGATCAGGGTCTCCCGGCGGCCGGCCTCAGAGGCGGACCCGGTTGGCCAGGACGGGCAGCGCGGTGCGGGCCCTCTCCACCTCGGCGGGGTCGAGGTCCACGTAGAGCGTGTCGGGTCCGGACCCGAGCCGTTCGATGAGGTGCCCGAGCGGGCTGGCGACGGCCGAGCGGCCGATTCCTGTCGGCGCGCCGCGCTTCGCCTCGACGCCGGCGGCCTCCGGGTCGGACTGGCCCACCGCCACGACGAAGCACGTGGAGTCCAGGGCGCGGGCGCGCACCAGGAGGTCCCACTGCTCGGCCTTGCCCGGCCCGGCGCCCCACGAGGCGGGCACGAGCTGGATCTGGGCCCCCTCGTCCGCGGTCGCGGTGAAGAGGTCGGGGAAGCGGAGGTCGTAGCACGTGGCGAGTCCGAAGGTGACGCCGTCCACCGTGAATGTGACGGGCTCCTTGCCCGCCGTCACGGTGTCGGACTCGAGGAATCCGAACGCGTCGTAGAGGTGGATCTTGTCGTAGTGGGCCTCCACGCCGCGGCCGTGCACGAGGAGCGTGTTCCGCACGCGCCCCCCTTCTCCGGGTGTGAACATTCCGACGACGGCGACGACGCCAGCCGCGTCGGCGGCCTCCCGCACGCCCGCGGCCCACGGCCCATCGAGCGGCTCGGCAATGTCGCTGAGCGAGTTGCCGAAGGCGCGCATGGTCGCTTCGGGGAACACGACCACGTCCGCCCTCCGCCGGCCGGCTTCGGCCAGGGTGGTGCGCACGAGGGCGAGGTTGTCGTCGAGGGAACGTGATGAGGTCAGCTGGGCGAGGGCAATCCGCATGGCACCAGTATCCCGAATCACTCGTCGAGGGGAAGGACCGCGGACAAGCGTGGCGTGGACGCTCGGCGCTCCCAAGACGGGTCCAGCCCTGCGGATATTAGGATGGGGACCGCCGGGGGGCGGCCGATGGCGCCGACCCTGTCACCGACGAGGAAGGACCCTGGCCCCCGGACAGGGCCGAGGAATGCTATGAGAATGAGCAACATGACGATGCCCCTGGCGTTCGTGGTGACGCCGTCGCAGCCGTTCCCGCTCGGCCTCACCCCCGCACGCTCGGCTGACCAGCAGGCGAGCCACACGGTCAACCTCGCGGTCTACGCCCCGGGGCTCGATGCCGTGGACGTCCACTTCATCAGCCCTGGCGGCACGTGGCGGAAGGAGCCGCTGCCCGAATTCACGGACGGCGTGCACCACGGGCTCGTGGCCGGCATGCCCGAGGGCACCCGGTACGCGTTCGCTGCCCGCACCGGTGCCGACGGCGACGCCCCGGAGCCGGGGACGGGGACACTCCTGCTGGACCCGTACGGCCGCGCGGTGGACCGGGTCGGCCGGCGCTGGCTCAACGTCCGCGTGCACTCTGACTTCGACTGGGGCACGGTGGGCCGCCCGGGCGTTCCGATGCGGGACACGATCATCTACGAGGCGCACGTCAAGGGCCAGTCGATGCTCCACCCCGACATCCCGGAGGAGCTCCGGGGCACCTATGCTGGGCTCGCCCACCCGGTGATGATCGATCACTTCCGCACGCTCGGGATCACGAGCGTCCAGCTGCTCCCCGTCCATTTCCATCTGGACGAGTCGCACCTGCACAATCTGGGCCTCACGAACTACTGGGGCTACAACACGGCGGCGTTCTTCGCCCCGCACCCGGCCTACGCGACCAAGGCAGCCCAGAAGGCAGGACCCCAGGCCATTCAGGACGAGTTCAAGGGCATGGTGAAGCTCCTGCACCAGGCCGGCCTCGAGGTGTTCCTCGACGTGGTGTACAACCACACTGCGGAGGAGGGCGCTGCCGGGCCGCCGATCAGCTTCCGCGGCCTCGGCGACAGGGAGTACTACCGGACCGATCCCGAGGGCCGGTACATCGACACCACCGGGTGCGGGAACACGCTGGACTTCTCGAACCCGCGCGTGGTCCAGCTCGCCCTCGACTCGCTGAGGCTGTGGGCCGAGGAGTACCGGATCGACGGCTTCCGGTTCGATCTCGCGGTGTCCCTGTGTCGGGACGGCCAGCATTCCTTCACTCCCGCGCACCCCTTCCTGGTCGCGGCGGCCGCGGACCCGGTCATCTCGCGCACCAAGCTCATCGCCGAGCCGTGGGACCTCGGCTTCGGCGGGTGGCAGACGGGCCGCTTCCCGCTGGGCTGGGCGGACTGGAACGACCACTACCGGGACGCAGTGCGTGACTTCTGGCTCTCGGACCGGGCCGAACTCGACTCGGGCGGTCTGGGAGGGACGACGGCGCGGCTCGCCGACGCGCTCACGGGTTCGCATGGACTGTTCGCTGCCTCGGGTCGGACGGCCCTCGCGTCGGTGAACTTCATCGCGGCGCATGACGGCTTCACGCTCGCGGACCTGACGTCCTACCAGCGCAAGCACAACGAGGCCAACGGCGAGCAGAACCGCGACGGCGCGACGCACAACCGCTCGTACAACCATGGGATCGAGGGCCCCACGGAGGTCGAGTCCATCGTCGCGGCGCGCACCCAGACCATCAAGAACCTCATGGCGACGCTCCTGGTCTCCCTCGGAGTTCCCATGCTCACCGCCGGCGACGAGTTCGGCCGGACCCAGCAGGGGAACAACAACGCCTACTGCCAGGACAACGAGCTCACGTGGCTGAACTGGAACCTCGACAGCCGGGCGCACGAGCTGCTCGACCACACGGCGTGGCTCATCCGCATCCGCAAGGACTTCCTCATGCGCCAGCCCACGAGCTACCCGGGCCGGGAGGAAGGGAACTACTTCCACTGGTTCGGCGCGGACGGGCGTCCCATGGACCCGAACCGCTGGCACGATCCGCATGAGCGGCTCCTCCAGGTCCTGCTCGGCTCCAAGAACGGGTATCTCGACGGGTTCGTGGTGATCAACGGCGGCCCCGAGAAGCTGGACGTCACGTTCCCCGTGCTCCCCGGCGGCTCTCCTGCCTACGAGCACGATCTGGCGTTCGAGCTGCGGTACTCCACCTCCCCCTTGGCAGAGCACCGGATCGGCACGGTCTTCGCCTCCGGGCAGGAGGACGTCGCGGAGCCGTACTCGCTGGCCATCTACCGCGCGCGGAACGCCGGATGAGCCCGGCCCTCAGGAGGGCCCTCGTTCCGCTCGTGATCCTCGCGGTCGCCGTCATCGGGTTCCTCGTGGCCCGGGGCGGCAGCAGCGCCGACGGGGGCCCTGCATCGACGGCTGGCGCGGTCCAGTCCGCGGCAGCGGCCTCACGGCGCACGACGCCGGCCCCCTCCGCCCGCGCGCACGCCACCGTGGCGAATCCGAGCGGGCTGGCCGAAGTGGGCGCCTCACAGCTGCCGCCTGAGGCGCGGGAGACCCTGGGGCTCATCCAGCGGGGAGGCCCGTACCCGTACAGCCGGGACGGGATCGTCTACAGCAACTTCGAGAAGATCCTCCCCAGCAGGGCGAGCGGCTACTACCACGAGTACACGGTCGTGACGCCGGGGTCCCAGGACCGGGGCGCCCGCCGCATCGTGGCCGGAGACCAGGGGGAGAAGTACTACACGGACGACCACTATGCGTCGTTCCGCTTCATCCTCGAGGGAGAGTGAGGCTCCACGTGATGACCGGACCCAGCAGCGCCCGGCGCAGGACCGCCGTCGTGCCGCCCGCGGAGTCGAAGCGCGAGGTGCTCGTGGCGTTCGGGAAGGCGCTCGAGTTCCCCGAGTACTACGGCGCCAACCTCGACGCCCTCAACGACTGCCTCCAGGACCTCGCCGCCGAGCTGGCCAACGGCGAAGGCGAGCCGCTCGCGGTCGAGTGGCACGTGCACCCCGCCTTCCGGCGCCAGGCCGCCTATGCGGTCGTGAAGGGCATCCTCGAGGACGCAGCGGCGGCCTCGGAGGGAACCCTGACCGTCCGCACGGTTGCCTCCGACACGGCCTGAGCCGGGTCAGGCGTTGACCACCAGGCCCAGCTCGGCCTTCGACGCCAGGCCGGTGTGCCGCGGGATCACCCGCACCGTGTAGCCGAACGCGCCCGAGTTCTCGATCGTGACCGCACCGGAGAACTTGTACCGGCCGTTGCCGAGGTTCTCCTCCGGTTCGAGGTCGGCCAGGCCCACCGTGGTGAGCTGGTCCGAGTCGTCGACCTTGCCGTAGGCGAGTTCGACGAGGACGTCTGCGGGGTTGAGGACGCCCAGATTGAGGTACGCGTTGACCTGGAGCTTGTCGCCGATCTGGGGCATCTCGGACAGCCCTCCCGAGTCGATGTGCTCCACGTGGACCTGAGACCAGTTGCTGCGCACATGCTTGGTCCAGGCCGCGAGCTCCCGGGCCAGCCGGTAGTCGTCGGCACGGGCGGTCCGGCCCGCCACCGCCGCCGGCGTGTACAGCTCGCGGACATAGTCGCCGACCATGCGGTCCGCGGAGACGGCCGGGCCGAGGTGCGAGAGCGTGTGCTTGATCATCGAGACCCAGTGCGTGGGCACCGCGTCGATGCTCCCGGTGCCTTCGGCTTCCCCGGCGGAGGAGGGGCCGGCGGCTCCCGCGGACTCCGCCCCCGTGCCCTTCCCGGAGGCGCCGTAGAAGCGCGGCGCGATCTGCGTCTCGAGGAGCTCGTAGAGGGCAGCCGCCTCGATGTCGTCGCGCTCGTGCGGCGTGGAGGTGCCGCTCGCGGTGGGGATGGCCCACCCGTTCGAGCCGTCGTACATCTCGTCCCACCACCCGTCGAGGACCGAGAGGTTGAGGGAGCCGTTGATGGCCGCCTTCATGCCCGAGGTGCCGCAGGCCTCGAGCGGCCGGAGCGGGTTGTTGAGCCAGACGTCGCACCCGGGGAAGAGCGTGCGGGCCATCGCGATGTCGTAGTTCGGCAGGAAAGCGATGCGGTGGCGCACCTCGGGATCGTCCGTGAAGTGCACCAGATCCTGGATCATCTTCTTCCCGGCGTCGTCCGCCGGGTGGGACTTGCCGGCGATGACGATCTGGACAGGGTGCTCCGGGTCCAGGAGGAGGCGCTTGAGCCGGTCCGGGTCACGGAGCATGAGCGTGAGGCGCTTGTAGGTCGGGACCCTGCGGGCGAATCCGATCGTCAGGATGTCCGGGCTCAGGATCGAGTCCGTCCACGTCAGCTCGGCCTCGCCCGCGCCGCGCTTGCGCCAGGCCGAGCGAACCCGGCGCCGCACATCGTCGATGAGGCGGCTGCGCAGCTCGCGCCGCGTCTGCCAGATCTGCTCGTCCGGCACGTTGAACACGACGTCCCAGCGCCTGCCGACGCCCGCGTTCGGGGCGAGGCCCTCCGCCATGGCGGTGATCTGGGGGTCCACCCAGGTCGGCACGTGCACGCCGTTCGTCACGGACGTGATGGGCACCTCGGAGCTGTCGAATCCAGGCCACAGCCCGGAGAACATCTCGCGGGAGACCACCCCGTGCAGCTTCGCCACGCCGTTGGCCCGCTGGGCGAGCCGCAGGCCCATCACGGCCATGTTGAACACCGAGGGATCGCCGCCGTCGTAGCTCTCGCGTCCCAGCTCGAGCACCTTGGCGGTCGGCACGTCCGGGGCGAGCCCGGCGTCGAAGAAGTACTTGATCTGCGCGGCGTCGAATCTGTCGATCCCGGCCGCGACCGGAGTGTGGGTCGTGAAGACCGTCGAGGCGCGCCCCGCCACGAGGGCCTCTTCCCACGTGAGCGGCTGCGGCCCGGACATGAGCTCCTGGATCCGCTCGATCCCGAGGAAGCCGGCGTGGCCCTCATTCGTGTGGAAGACCTCCGGCGCGCGGCCCCCGGTGAGCCGCTGGAAGATGCGCAGGGCCTTGACGCCGCCCATCCCCAGGAGCAGCTCTTGCTGGAGGCGGTGATCTCCACCGCCGCCGTAGAGGCGGTCGGTGATGGAGCGGGCGCCGTCGTCGTTCGAGGGGATGTTGGAGTCGAGCAGGAGCAGCGGCACCCGCCCCACGTCAGCGCGCCAGATCTGGGCGTGCAGCTTGCGCCCGTTGGGCAGCGAAAGGGTAACGGTGCACGGCGTGCCGTCCTCCTCCTTCAGGAGGGTCAGCGGCAGGGCGTCCGGGTCGATGACGGGGTAGGTCTCCTGCTGCCAGGCGTCCCGCGAGAGCGCCTGCTTGAAGTAGCCGGCCTGGTACAGGAGGCCGACGCCGATGAGCGGCACGCCGAGGTCGGAGGCGCTCTTGAGGTGGTCGCCGGCGAGGATGCCGAGGCCGCCGGAATATTGGGGCAGGACTTCGGTGATGCCG
Source organism: Sinomonas cellulolyticus (assembly GCF_014656475.1). Lineage (GTDB taxonomy): Bacteria > Actinomycetota > Actinomycetes > Actinomycetales > Micrococcaceae > Sinomonas > Sinomonas cellulolyticus. The sequence continues at coordinate 8,741 of NZ_BNCM01000002.1, read as the reverse complement.
TATTCGGGAGAGAAGTAGGCGATGCAGCGGGGCCGGTCTTCGCCGAGGCCCTGGTACCAGCGGGGCTCCTCGAGGTAGCGGCGCAGGTCCTCGGCCGCCGCCCGCACCCGCTCGACCACATCCGGGTCCAGGGCGAGCTGCTGGAACTGCTCTCTCGTCACGAGCCCGAGGAAGCCCGCCGGATCGTGGCGGCTCTCCTCCCACAGCTCCGGATCGAGGCTCTGGAACAGCTCGCGCGTGGGCTCGTGCCACGACCACCGGAGGTTGGTGGCGAGCGTGTCGAGCGCAGCGATCGGCTCCGGCAGGACGGTCCGGACGGTGAATCTACGGATGGCCTTCACCTGCGCCACATTAGCCGAGCCGGGAGCACCGATGAAGTGCGCCGCGTTACACGCCGGTGAACTGCACCCAACACGCCGGTGGACCGGCCCCGCGCCCCGCGCCGGCGGCGGCGTCACGGCCTTCGCAATCGGCTCGGAGGCGGGCTATCGTGGCGCAGGACAGGCGCCGACCGAGCCACCACCTCGCGAAAGGACGTGACGTGCCCGCACTCGAGCCGAACATCCCATCCAAGCTCCGCTTCGGACGCTTCCCCATCACCGATGTCTCACCCGTGGTGGAGGGGGGTGCCTTTCCGGCCAAGGCCGTGGTGGGCGAGGGGATCGCTGTGGGGGCCACCGCCTTCCGCGAGGGCCATGACGCGCTCGGCGTGACCGCCGTCCTGTATTCGCCGAAGGGCAAGGAGAAGCAGAGGGTCCGCCTCCGGGAGCAGGGCCAGGGGCTGGATCGGTGGCACGGACTGCTCACCCCCACCAAGGAGGGGGAGTGGACGTTCACGATCGAGGCCTGGCACGACCGCTACGGCACGTGGCACCACAACGCTGACGTCAAGATCGCCGCCGGCATCGACGTTGAGCTCATGCTCGCCGAGGGCGCCGCGCTGCTGCGGGAGGCGGGCGACGACGAGGCCCGCACTCCCGAGGACCGCCGCACCTTCCGCGCGGCGGCCCAGGCGCTCGCAGACTCGTCCCGCCCGGTCGAGGAACGCCTCGCCGCAGGGGAGAGCGAGGAGGTGCTTGCCGCCGTCGAGCGTCTGCCCATCCGCGAACTCGTGACCGAGAGCCAGCACTTCCCGCTGCTCGTGGAGCGCGAGCGCGCCGGACGCGGCGCATGGTACGAGTTCTTCCCCCGGTCCGAGGGGGCACGCCGCGATCCGGCGACCGGAGAATGGACCTCCGGCACGCTGCGCACTGCGGCCGAGCGGCTCCCGGGAGTCGCGTCCATGGGCTTCGACGTCATCTACCTTCCCCCGATCCATCCGATCGGCCGAGCGTTCCGGAAGGGTCCGAACAACACGCTCACCGCGGGGCCCAACGATCCCGGGTCGCCGTGGGCGATCGGCGCCGCCGAGGGCGGCCACGACGCGATCCACCCCGATCTCGGCACGTTCGAGGACTTCGACGCGTTCGTGGCCCGTGCCGAGGAGCTGGGGCTCGAGGTCGCGCTCGACCTCGCCCTTCAGGCGTCACCGGACCACCCCTGGGCCACGTCCCACCCCGAGTGGTTCACGCGGCGCGTGGACGGATCGATCGCGTACGCGGAGAACCCGCCCAAGAAGTACCAGGACATCTACCCGCTCAACTTCGACAACGACCCGGAGGGGCTCTCGAAGGAGATCCTGCGGATCGTGAACCTGTGGATCGACCACGGCGTGAAGATCTTCCGGGTCGACAACCCGCACACCAAGCCGGTCTGGTTCTGGGAGTGGCTCCTGGGCAAGGTGGCCAAGAAGAACCCCGAGGTCGTGTTCCTGGCCGAGGCGTTCACGCGGCCGGCCATGATGAAGGCGCTCGGGCGCGCCGGATTCCAGCAGTCCTACACGTACTTCACGTGGCGGAACACCCGGGCGGAGCTCGAGGAGTTCTTCATGATGATCTCCAGGGAGTGGGCGCCGTTCTACCGGCCCAACCTCTTCGTGAACACCCCGGACATCCTCACCGAGTACCTGCAGTTCGGCGGCCACCCGGCCTTCAAGATCCGAGCGGTCCTCGCCTCGACCGCGAGCCCGCTGTGGGGCGTCTACGCCGGATACGAGCTGTTCGAGCACGTGGCGCGTCCGGGCGCGGAGGAGTACATCGACAACGAGAAGTACGAGTACAAGCAGCGCGACTGGGCAGCCGAAGAGGCAGCAGGCCGCTCCCTCGCCCCGTACATCACCCGGCTGAACGAGATCCGCCGCACGCATCCGGCCCTGCTCGACCTGCAGAACCTCACGCTGCACTCGAGCACTGACGACGCGACGGTCGTGTACTCGAAGCACAAGGTGCTGCCGGACGGGAGGAAGGACACCGTCATCGTGGTGGTGAACGTCGACCCGCATTCGGCCCGGGAGAGCACCGTGACCCTGGACCTCGCAGCCCTTGAGCTGGACCCCGGCATGCTGGACGCCGAGGGCCGATTCCGTGTCGATGACCTGCTTTCGGGGCAGTCATGGCAGTGGGGGGAGCACAACTACGTGCGGCTCGACGCACACGTGGAGCCTGCGCACATCCTGCACGTGCGTCGCTAGCCGCCCGGGAGGGCGTCACGCTAACGTCGTACACCTGAACCAGCGCGACCCCCGCGAAGGAGACCACCAAGACCATGAACATCGGCCAGCAGGCTCAGCCGAACTTCAATGTCAACGCCCCCGGCCTCAGGCACGATCCGTCCTGGTACAGGAAGGCCGTCTTCTACGAAGTCCTCGTGCGCGCGTTCAACGACGCGAACGGCGACGGCTCGGGTGACATCCAGGGGCTCATCGACCGGCTCGACTACCTGCAGTGGCTCGGTGTGGATTGCCTCTGGCTGCCGCCGTTCTTCGAGTCGCCCCTGCGCGACGGCGGCTACGACGTCTCGGACTACGAGTCGGTCCTGCCCGAGTTCGGGTCGATCAGCGACTTCCAGCGGCTGGTGGCGGAGGCCCACGCGCGGGGCGTCCGCATCATCATCGACCTGCCGCTGAACCACACTTCCGACCAGCACCGCTGGTTCCAGGAGTCCCGGCGGGACCCGGACGGGCCCTACGGCGACTTCTACATGTGGAGCGACACCGACGAGAAGTACCAGGACGCCCGCATCATCTTCATCGATACGGAGGACTCCAACTGGACCTTCGACCCCATCCGACGGCAGTTCTTCTGGCACCGCTTCTTCAGCCACCAGCCTGACCTGAACTACGAGAATCCGAAGGTCCAGGAGGCCATCTTCGGCGTCGTGCAGTTCTGGCTGGACCAGGGCGTGGACGGCATCCGCGCTGATGCGATCCCCTACCTCTACGCGGAGGAGGGGACCAACTGCGAGAACCTTCCCGCGACGCACGTCTTCCTCGCGAAGCTGCGGGAGTTCATGGACCACAAGTACCCCGGGCGCATCATCATCGCGGAGGCGAACCAGCCTCCCCATGAGGTCGTCGAGTACTTCGGCACCCCCCAGTCCCCGGAGTGCCACATGGCGTTCCACTTCCCGATCATGCCCCGCCTCTACTACGCGCTGCGGGACGGCCGGGCCCAGCCGATCATCGACACGATGATCGACACCCCTGCCATCCCTGACGGCGCGCAGTGGGGCACCTTCCTGCGCAACCACGATGAGCTGACCCTCGAGATGGTCACAGTCGAGGAGCGTGAGGCGATGCTCGGCTGGTATGCCTCCGATCCGCGCATGCGCGCCAACGTGGGCATCCGGCGGCGGCTCGCACCCCTGCTCGACAACTCCCGCGCGGAGATCGAGCTCATCAACGCACTCCTCCTCTCCCTGCCGGGCAGCCCGTTCCTGTACTACGGCGACGAGATCGGCATGGGGGACAACATCTGGCTCGAGGACCGGGACGCGGTGCGCACGCCGATGCAGTGGAACCCCGACCGAAACGCCGGCTTCTCCACGGCAGACCCGGGCAAGCTCTACCTGCCCACCATCCAGTCCCTCGTCTACAACTACGCCATGGCCAACGTCGAGGCGGAGATGGCGCACTCGGGCAGCCTGCTGCGCTGGATGCGCAACATCCTCGGCGTCCGGCGCGCGCACCCCGTGTTCGGGCTCGGGGGCTACCGCAACGTGCCCGCCGAGAGCGAGCGCGTGCTGGCCTACCTGCGCGAGATGCCGGACGACGCGGCCCACGACCTCCGCGGCGAATCCATGCTGTGCGTGTTCAACCTGGCCGGCCACCCCGTGGCCACGTCTCTGGACCTGCCCGAGTTCGCTGGCCGCGGGCTGCGCGACGCATTCGGGGGCGAACCGTTCTCGCAAGTCGGCGACGACGGCCGGTTCCATGTCACCCTCGGTGCGCACGGTTACTTCTGGCTGCGAATCCGCAACGCGGCGTCCGTGCCGACGAGCCCGGTGACGACCGCGCTGCCGGTCATCGTTCCCGAGTCCATGACCAGGGAGCTGACCGAATGACGAACGCGTCCACACCGACCCTGACCCCGCCGCTGTCCGAGCTCCTTGACAGGTGGTTGCCGTCCCAGCGCTGGTACCCCGCAAAGGGCCGGGAGGCTGAGTTCTCCCTCGCAGGCGGCGTCCGACTCGAGGACGCTGACGGGGCAGCGGACATCGAGATCCATTTCGTGCGGGTCACCGCCGGGCGGCTTGAGGTCACCCTCAACGTCCCCCTCACCTACCGCGCCGAGCCGCTTCCCGGAGCGGAGCACGCGCTCGTCGGCCAGACCCGGCACTCCGAGCGCGGCCCCCGGTGGGTCTACGACGGCGTACATGACCCGGCCTTCGTCGGCGCGCTCGTCGGCCTGATGGCCTCGGGCTCGCGCGCGGAGGGGGAGGGCACGACGGCGATCGGGGCCTCGAGCGGCGAGGGCTCGCTGCCCTCGGGCGGGCTCACCGCCTCCGTGCTGCGCGGGGAGCAGTCCAACTCCTCGATCATCGTCCGGTCCCCGGGAGGGGACGCGATGGTGAAGGTCTTCCGGCAGCTCGCTGAAGGCACGAACCCCGAAGTCGAGCTCGGAGCCGCGCTCGCCCGCGCCCACGCCACCGACGCCGCAACGGCACTGGGCTGGGTCGACGCCGAGTGGCGCCAGCCATCGGGCTCCAGCGCGCGGGGACAGCTCGCCGTCGCCCATGAATTCCTCGAGGGCGGCGAGGACATGTGGCGGTTCGCGCTCGAGGCGGCCACGGAGGGGCGCGACCTGTCCGACGAGGCACGCGGCCTTGGGGCGGCCACGGCCCGCATCCACGAGGCCCTCGCCCGAACGCTCGGCACGGAGGTTCTGTCCCCAGGCGAAGCCGACCAGTTCATGGGCCGCCTCTCCGCCCGACTCCGGGCGGCGTGGGACGAGGTGAGCGCGAGCGTGGGCGTTCCCGACGACGCCCTCGAGGCCCTGCTGGCCGCCCTCTCCCACTCTGGAGGAAGCCTCGAGGTCCAGCGCATCCACGGCGACATCCATCTCGGCCAGGTCCTGCACTTCGCGGACGCCGCCCGGCCGTTCGCGATCCTGGACTTCGAGGGCGAGCCGCTGCGGCCCGTGGCCGAGCGGAGCCACCCCGATGTGGTGCTCCGCGACGTGGTGGGCATGCTCCGCTCGTTCGACTATGCGGCAGGCGCAGCGCAGCGCACCGACCCTGCAGCCCGCGTGCCGGAGGGATGGGCAGAGGCAGCGGGCCAGGCCTTCTGGGCGGGGTATGCCTCTGTGGCCGGCGGCGAGAGCCCGTTCGGCTCCGCGCTGTTCGACGCCCTCTGGCTGGACAAGGCCCTGTACGAGGTTTCCTACGAGGAGCGGAACCGGCCGGCGTGGGCCGAGATCCCGCTCCATGCGGCCCGGACCGCGCTCGCGGCCTGGCTGCCGGCGCCGTCGGGGACCCAGCCGGGCGAGCGCCCAAGCAGTGTGACCGGCGGAGCCCACGGGCAGCCTGACGGGACAGCTAGCGGGACGGCGGAGACGCGGCCCGGGGAGGAGAAGGACGTGGCACAGGGACATCACGAGGCGGCACCTGGCGAGCACCTGGCGAGTGGCGCCGGGCCGGTAGAGGCGCCCACCCACACGATCGACGGTGCGGGGGAGGGGACGCCGATCCCGGTGGAGCAGGATGTCCTCGCCAAGGTGGCGGCCGGGGCATACCACGCCCCGCACGCTGTCCTCGGAGCGCATCTGGACGACGAGGGGACCGTGACCCTCCGGGCCCTGAAGCATCTGGCAACCGGGGTCACCGCAGTGACGCCGCAAGGCCGGATCCCCCTTGCCCATGAGGCGCATGGCGTGTGGACGGGCACCGTCCCCGAGCTCGAGGCCGGCCATGTGCCGGACTACCGGCTCGAGGTTGAGTACGGCGAGGGCCATCTGGTCACCATCGACGATCCGTACCGCTACATGCCGAGCATCGGCGAGCTGGATCTCCATCTCATCGGGGAGGGCCGCCACGAGGAGCTGTGGCGCGCGCTCGGCGCCCACGTCGAACGGCACCACTCCGTGCTCGGAAACGTCGAGGGCACTTCCTTCAAGGTCTGGGCCCCGAACGCCCAGGCGGTCCAAGTGCGCGGCGACTTCAACGGCTGGGACGGCCGCGAGCATGCCATGCGGAGCCTCGGCTCCTCGGGGGTGTGGGAGATCTTCATCCCCGGCGTAGTAGCAGGCATGTGCTACAAGTTCGGGATCCTCACCCGCCACGGCCACTGGGTAGAGCGGGCGGACCCGATGGCGTTCGGCACCGAGGTCCCCCCGCGGACCGCGTCCCGCGTCGTCGAGTCGAACTACGCGTTCAAGGACGAGGAGTGGATGGCCGCCCGTGCCGCCTCCGATCCTCACAACGGCCCCATGAGCGTCTACGAGGTGCACCTCGGCTCGTGGCGTCTTGGCCTGAGCTATCGCGAGCTCGCGGAACAGCTGGTCGAGTATGTGACGTCGATGGGCTTCACCCACGTCGAGTTCATGCCCGTGGCCGAGCACCCGTTCGGGGGGTCCTGGGGCTATCAGGTGACCTCCTACTACGCGCCGACGTCCCGCTTCGGCCACCCCGACGACTTCCGCTACCTCGTCGACAGCCTCCATCAGGCTGGCATCGGCGTGATCATGGACTGGGTTCCCGCCCACTTCCCCAAGGACGAGTGGGCGCTGGCGAAGTTCGACGGCGAGCCTCTGTACGAGCACGCCGACCCGCAGCAGGGCGAGCACCCCGACTGGGGCACCCTCATCTTCAACTTCGGCCGCACGGAAGTGCGCAACTTCCTCGTGGCCAACGCCCTGTTCTGGCTCGAGGAGTTCCACATCGACGGTCTGCGGGTCGACGCTGTCGCGTCGATGCTGTACCTCGACTACTCGCGTGAGGAAGGCCAGTGGCGGCCCAACCAGTACGGGGGCCGCGAGAACCTCGAGGCGATCGCCTTCCTCCAGGAGACGAACGCCACCGCGTACAAGCGCAACGCCGGCATCGTCACCATCGCCGAGGAGTCCACTGCCTTCCCCGGCGTGACGCGCCCGACCTCCCTCAATGGCCTCGGCTTCGGACTGAAGTGGAACATGGGCTGGATGCACGACTCCCTCAAGTACATGGAGGAGGACCCGGTCAACCGGAAGTGGCACCACAACCAGATCACGTTCTCGATCGTGTACGCGTTCAGTGAGAACTTCCTCCTGCCCATCAGCCATGACGAGGTGGTGCACGGCAAGGGCTCCATGCTGCGCAAGATGCCGGGCGACCGGTGGAAGCAGCTGGCCAACCTCCGCGCCTTCTACGCCTACCAGTGGGCCCACCCCGGCAAGCAGCTCATCTTCATGGGCTGCGAGTTCGGCCAGGAGGGGGAGTGGAACCAGGAGCACGGGCTCGAGTGGTGGATGGCTGACATGGAGCCCCACAAGGGTCTGCAGACACTCATCCGCGAGCTCAACACGGTGTATCGCGAGACGCCCGCGCTGTTCGAGAAGGACAACGATCCGGCCGGCTTCGAGTGGATCAGGGGCGACGATGGCGACCATAACGTGCTCTCGTTCATCAGGTGGTCCAAGGACGGCACGCCGCTCGTGTGCATCGTGAACTTCGCGGGCAACCCGCACCTCGACTACATGGTGGGGATGCCGCTTGCCGGCCGCTGGCGCGAGGCTGTGAACACCGACGCGACCGAGTTCGGTGGATCCGGCGTGACGAACGGCGGGCTCGTTGTGGCTGAGGCCCGGGAGTGGGACGGCAAGCCGGCCTCGGCCGTTCTCACGCTCCCGCCGCTGGGGGCGGTCTACCTCGTTCCGGACAGCGAGGAAGCGGCACGGCCCTCCCGCTGACGAACCGGGGGTGTCCGTACACGGGCAGGACGGCGGGGGTTCCAGTTGGCGCTGGGACCCCCGCGGTGGTATAGTTTTATCCGCGCCGCAGACGAGGGGACGAGCAATCGCCCCGCCGTGTAGCGGCAACCACTTGATTCCATTGCTTTGGTTCCATCGCGGAAAGCAGTCCGGCCGAATGGTCGGTTTGACTCCGTGAGAAGAAGCGGGTAAGTTTGAATCTTGTTGCCGCGGGGAGGTGTTCGGCCTGAAAGGCCGTCCGCGTTTCCCGTAAGTGCTTGTTGTTTGAGAACTCAATAGTGTGCCAAGTTTTGTTGATGCCATTTTTTTGGTGTCTGTTGCCTGGTTGCGTGCGCCCCTGTGTGCGTGGCTGGGTGGTTTTTGATGCCGGATCGTTTTCTGCCGGCCCTTTGCCTTATTTTCCTGGGGTGGGGGGTTGGCGTGTTTTTTGACGGAGAGTTTGATCCTGGCTCAGGATGA
>NZ_BNCM01000001.1 GCF_014656475.1 Sinomonas cellulolyticus | reverse complement strand
AACACCCATCCTCACAGGACTGCGAGCCCCTTCCATCCCAAGGGGACCACGCTCAAAGTCGAAGACCCACGAAGGACCCGTCCCCTCGCCTCGGACGCCCAGGGATCTCGCGCCGGTCGAACTTGAGGGTCGGGGGCGGGCTTCCGGGCGATAGGGGGCGGGACTGGCCATCGAGCAAGAACATGCAACGGCTGCCGCTATAGAGCCATCGGTGTGCTAGGGCGCGCCTGTGAGGCGAGCCTCACCGGTGCGCGTCGCGCCATAACGGTGACCCGCATAGCAGCAGATGCGACTCTCGCCGTGGTTCTTAACCTCAACGAAGAAGATCTCGCTTGATGGCCCTTGAAGGACTATTCCTTGAAGGGCGCGGCCCACCCGCTCATGGCGTCTGGCGGGTTGACTACAGAGTTCTCGGTAAGCATGAACGTAAGCTGTTCAAATTCCTTGGGCATTACACTCAACTTTGCGGCCGCCGATGCCACGGTGTCCCGGTTAATTGTCGCCTTGCAGAAGTTTCGTAGCCAAGTTTTGAAGTCCATGAAGTCGCGAGCTGACTTGAGATACGACTGATGTCCGCGAGTCAGCTCCTCCCATGACGAGTTGAGGCCGAACTCGGAGGGGTCGAAGTATTTGATTATGTCTGATTTGGATAGCCCGAATGGCCTCAGCCTATTTAGGCGGCCCGTTTCGAGAGCGCGCCTCCCCAGCTCCACGAGCCACTGGACCTCGCTTTGCCTGTGGGCTTTGGCCAGCTGATCCAGAATTGCGCGAGCGCGCCTCGTGTCGCCATTCTTTTCGCTTTCAAGGGCCTTGCTCCAGGCTCGGAATACATGATCGTGTCTCATGTTGTCAAGCATTACGATGAACTGGGCGGAGGTGGCGTCGAAGAGCAGTGCGCCGTCCGGGATGGTCGCAGCATTCTTTGCGCCGGCCATGGAAAGGACGATTGTGTACTTCTCGCGCAGAGTCTGCCCAAGAAGTTCGCGCAGAACGGCCACATCGTGCCCGCCCTCCACGATGACGATGGATCGGATGAGCTGTAGCAGATCGCCGGTTTCAAGTCCGTACTCGTCTTGAGCCTCGATCGCGAATGGATTGAGGTTGATCGGCACTTCTGTCAGCAAAGTGTGAGCATGCAACGGACGCGATGCTCGGATGATTCGGCTGTCCAATCGGGAGTCAAGGAATGCGGGGGCGTGGCTCGCGACAAGTACTGTCGCCCGAGGGGTCGAGAATCGGCCTGCGAGATTGGCAAGGCGCGACGGGAGTGCCCGCTCGGCCGAGCGATGGAGGCTTCGTTCCGGTTCATCCATGATGAAAAGAGTCGGTCGATCGGAGCGGGGTGCGCTCAACGCCCATTGGATCGCCGCATTCGCCCAGCGCAGTTCGGCAGTAGAGAGCGAACCCAGATCAAGGGACAGGCCTTGGATCTCGGCCTTCCATGTCGGAGGGGTACCGGTTAGCCAGTCACGGGGACCTCCAAGGTGTAGGCCAACCGTGAACGACTCGTTCCCGGCTGTTGCGAGGAACTGTTTTGCATCGGTCTCGAGGCGGGAGATCTCTCGCTCCACTGAGGGATCAAGAATTGCTTGATAGTCGTCTGCTGCGGATATTGCGGCCTCGCTGGTGCGGAAAATCTCCAAGATCGCCCGTCGCGTGGCCGCAAGCGACATTTCGAGCGGGAGTGTATCGGACACAACATGCAGAGGAGAGGTATTAATAGTTGTGGCGAAGTAGAGTGGTACCGGCAGGTCAGGAGTCCAACCATGAAATGGGTTTGTTGATTCCTCCTGCGAATATGCGGACTCAATGAATATTGTCGAACCGAGCCCAGAGGGAAGTCCGCGATCGAAGTACTTCTCCATCAGTATCTCTGGTACCGGTCGGCCTGCGCGCATCAGTGCATTGATTTCGCGAGCAACGTCAACACTTTCAGCGAGCGCATCCAGCGTCGGTTGATCGAACTTCGCTCCTAGATAAAGATCCCACGAAGGTGCATCGACAGACCCGGTGGGGGATAGGCAGATGCTGATCCGTGGATCGATCAGGAGGCCGGAGTCCCAAACGGAATCTTCGGTGACGGGGTCTGCGCCAGCGAGAAGTCCCAGGATGTCCTTCAATCTGTTGATTCTATCGGCTCCCGCGAAGTCGGGAAGCCGTTCACTCTTTGGCACGTTTCTGAGCACTTCATCTGACGGGAGCGCGCGCACGAGCTCCCCTAGCAGCTCGCGCTCGAAAGTGTTCGTAACTTCGGCGCTGCCATTTGGGGTGAGGTCAATGTGTAGAAAGGACGACGGTCCTGGGGATTTCGCCTGGCCGTCCGACGAACCCCGAAGGCATGATTCGATCTGACGGAGCAGGGTGCTCTTTCCTGCACCGTTCGGTCCATACACCACGGTCATTGGGGCTCCGAACCTTACATGGGCCGCCCCGAGAGGTCTCGGCCCAAGAATCGAGACACCTAGGATTTCGTGATCCGCGAACTTGATCCCCATTGGCTCTCCTCATGAACGGACTCCCTTGCACTTCGATAACAGTAGCTTGCCGGACAGTCGGGGGGGGTCGGGCACATGGCCAAATCTTCCGGGGGTGGCCATGCGGAACCGCGCAGTTGGAACGGCGTGCGAATGGTTCTCGTCGTTGGAGACGCGAGTGCATGGGCCCGCATTGACTCGCCCTCGCGTAACAACTCGTCCATGGGCGTAGGTATGATTCTCCGTTCCAGCTACCTGGACCATCCCATATGGGACGGTGTAGGGCCAACCGAGACGCGCTCGTTCAAGGTCACGCCCGTGCCCGGGAGCGTTGAATACATGTCGTCCGGAATTGTGTAAGGCGATGAGAAGCGCCTTCCTGAAGCCGTATTTGTGACTTACTGTCTCGCACTTCTGTTGCAGGCCTGCCGCTTCCTCGATGATGAACTAACTTGTCCCAGCTAGTTTGCTCTCGCGCTTTGCCTTACGTCCGTCATTTAGTCGCATTCCGAGCCACGCTAGGAATCTCGGCAAGATCGCAGCGCCCGCACGATCGCGGGAGTCAGCGTGAGCGGGGAGCCACAGAGGAAGTGAACGTTGATATCGGACATAGCTAGAACAATTCGTCGGCGCCTGCCTTGGGTGTCACCTTCTGCGCCTTGATGTAGGGCAAGATCGTGCCAGGCATGAGCGGGAGCTTGCCGGCGAGAAGGTCCTTCACGCTGATGTGTTGAAGCACAGGGAAGTCTTGATTGTTTACGGGAAAGGTATAATAGCCGCTCCGGGCGATCTCCTCTCGGACTCCTTTGGTTATGTCGTCCATCGTGATCAAGATTCCCATGTGAGCATCCCCCGTCCGCTCCACGGTCCCGCGAAGGTCGCGGGCAACACTTGGGGTCACTTTCCTGCCGCCCTTGACTGACACGACCACCTTGCCAAGCTTGCCCCTCGAATCAACGGGAAAGCGGGCTACGCCGTCGATGCCACGATCACCTACTTGCTTTTGGTTCGGCTCAGCGTTAATCATCGAGACGGCCCAGCGCTCGAAGTCGAAGGGAGAGCGTTCAAAGAGAGCGCGTGCGCCGGCCATGTCGTGCGGGATTCCGTTTATGTCTACCGTCTGGAGGACGTCCCTGCCGTAGGTGTGCTCAAGGCGCTTTGTGATCAAGTCGATGGCGATGTATGTGATGTCGATGCCGATCCAGGCGCGATCGAGTCGCTGCGCTGCATCGACCGTGGTGCCGCATCCGCAGAAAGGATCAAGGACTAGATCCCCGGGCTTCGACGCGGTAGCGATGATTCGCTCAAGCAGTTTGACAGGCTTCTGGGTCGGGTATCCCAGAGCCTCCGACGCGCTGTTGTTGAGCTTGTCGATTCGCCAGATGTCATCGATCGGCCGCCCGTATTGCATTGCCTCTTCGATATACCGTTTCACCCGCTTACCACCGCCTGCGTCGGACATGACGTACTTCCGTCCCTGCTCATCTACGTGGAGCTTTTGCTTACGGGTTCGGAGATATTCCGCTTCGCTTTCCCACGGCAAAGTCTGGGGCGAGAAGAACTGCCTCACCGACTTTGCGTACATCAGAATCACGTCATGGCGGCTTTCATAGTGCTTCTTGAGCTTCTTGTTCCATCCGGAATAATGCCAAATTATCTCATTACGGAAGAACTTCGCGTCGAAGACGGCATCAAGCAAAACTTTGAGGTAGTGGCTCATCGTCGGGTCGCAGTGCAGAAACAACGTGCCGGTCGGTTTAAGGACACGGTGAAGCTCCAGCAGGCGGGGCGCCATGTTGACCAAATAAGCCATGGCGTCGTTCTCGCCGAGGAGAATGCGGAAGGCCGACAGCGCGTCTGCAGAAGGGCCTGGCGCACTATTGATGAAGTCATCGAACTGCTTCTGAGTGACGGGGGTCCAGTGCCACGTGTCCTCGAACGCCTCAATCTGGGCGCTATTAGCGTTGTCGAACTGGCCGTTCCGGTTAAAAATGACCGAGTAGTTCCGGTTGCTGTTGAAAGGCGGGTCGAGATAGACGAGATCGACGGACTCGTTCGGAACATACTGCCGTAGAACGTCGAGGTTGTCGCCGTAGTAGAGACGGTTCTGCTTGGTCACCTCGCCAGCCTATCCCTCGAGGGCGAGGCGGAGGTGCGAGACGCGCCCCCCTTTGCCATCTCAGTCCCACTCGGAGGAGTCCCGAAGCTGAAGAATCAGACGACGCGACCAGAGGGCCGGAGTCGCTAATGTGACTTCGGCCCCCGTCACTTCTGGATATCACCAGATCTGCTGTTCAGCCTCTTTCTCTTCAGTGCTTCTTAATCGGGTCCGATCGAGCAGATCGCTCGCGCGCTCGTTGGCAGCAATCGACCCCTTTACCGACTGTTCAGCCAACAGGACGTAGGCCCATCTCCTGTGGCTGCGCTGATCAGGCTCCAGCTCGTTGATCTGTTCGCACCACGCGATCGCGGCGGCTTGCTTCCTAAGTACGTTGATGTCCGACATCGCGAAGTCCGCTTTCGTTTCAACGACGTAGATCATGCTCTCAGTGCGCACTAGGAAGTCGGGCGAGTAACGCGCTGGCATCCCATCCGCCTTCAGATAGGGACGGTGTACGAAGGTGTGCTTGTACTCATTGACTTTGCAGACTGCCTCGACGTACGTGTCCTTATTGATCCACTCAAGGAACTTTCGTTCCAGACCCCCGGCGTGAGTCGGGACCGGCAGTTTCGGATAGATGCATTTTGTCATCTCGATGCACGACGATGCCCGGACGCTGATTGACCTGACTTCGGATAGGCTGCGGTAGTTCACCTCGGCGACGGCGACGGTCTCATTCTGAAGGGCGGCGACTAGCGCGGTTGCGAAGTTTCCAGCCACTTCATTTGTGATCTGATCCCAGAGAAGGACACGCCAGTTCTCGTCCTCGAGAGGGTCAATCTCCATGTCGAAGAATCGGTAGCGTATGTATGTGTCGATCCAGCCCAACAGCTGCGGGCGGTACATCTGTAGAATTGGAAAGGCAGCGAGGTCGCTGTACTTCTTCGAGCTGCTGGTAATTTGTGCCCGTCGACCACCAAGTGCCTCCGTGATTCGGACCGTCATTCGGCTCAGGAAGTCGTTGTAGCCCGTGGCAGTCATGACGCCACCATTTACTCGGTAATCGCCGAACTGAGTCTTGGTCTGGGCGTCCTCTGAAACGAATCTATCCCTAGAACCAACGATCCTCTTGACTTCGCTGAACGGAACGCGTGAACGCGGCAGCAGGAGCGGGTCAATCAGCGGCGCAACAAGCTCCTCCTCTCGATCCCGCACCATCATCGGGATATGGAAGTCGAACTCCTCGTATCCATCACGGAGGTGCACGATCTCCAGATCGCCCGTGGCCGAGGTCAGATGATCGATTCCATCGCCAATGGCGCTGGCGAGGCCGGCATCCATGAGGTTGTCGTAGAACTGAGTGAATCTAGGGTGTTCAACGACGAAAAGGACGTCGAAGTAGTTGTCGGGCTCTAGGCGCTGGGCAATCCGGCGTCGGTTTTCGCGCTTCATCTCGTCGATCTGCTCGTCGCCGCGCCACATCAGGCGAAGCCCCCGTCCAATGGTCTGCTCAAGCAGGATGCCTGACGTGCTGGCCCTCAAGGGAACGATCACGGCGATGTTGTTGACGTCGAAGCCTTCACGCAGCATCAAGACACTTACGATCACCCTTGGCGACTTGTGCCGATCGACGTCGAAGAGTCGTTCTCGTGCCACATCCCACTCGGCGGCGGACATCTCGCCCTTGCGATCCGAATCGACCACCAAGACGTCTTCGGCAGAGAGCCCCTCGGCATGGAGGAACTCCTCGACGAAACGCGTCACCGCCGTCTCCTCACAGACGATCAGCAGTTTGGGGTGCTTGTCAGGGTCGACAGTGACGAATTCCTGCTCGAGCATCCCCAGCTTGGTCAGTCCCGCTCGGATCATGACGCGCTGACCCGATGAAAGCCCGATGACCTTGTTCCGGCCGTCGCGTTCCGCGCTGAAGTCCAACGGCAGGCTCGCGACTTCCTTCCGCTTGTCCAAGGCGAGGGACTTGACCAGTCCAAGCGACATGGCCTGCTTGAGATCGAAGTCGACGACAATATGGGGGAACCAGCGTTGCTTCTTGTTCGCCCCCGATCCGCTCTCGTTAAAGGGCGTGGCGGAGAAATCGACTTGGATGAAGCGGTGCCCCTTGGTCGAGGCGATGTCGGTTAGGCTCTTCTGCCACTCAACTTCGTCGACCTGATCGCCCTTCCTCACCGTGTGGATATGGTGAGCTTCGTCGTTAAACACCATCAGCGAGGGCAGGTCCTTGAGCCACAGGAGCGGCTTGCCGCGGGTGAACTTGCCGTCGAGCGTGCTCAGGCTGTTGCCGGTTGTCTTTCCTGGGCGTACGGGGAAGAAGCTCTCGATGGCTGCTTTGGCATCGATATTCGCGCCGGGCGACTCCGAGTCGGGTACGAAGTCGGGGTCCTCGACGCCTGCTAGGACGTGCCAGTTCGCAACCGCGATGACTCCACTGCCGGTGACTTTAGACCCGATCTCTCCTTTGGTCACCACCGATGACTGGACGAACCCGAATACTGCGTCGCGGTAGTTGTCAGGAACGAAGATGTCCTGATTAGTGAAGATGTCAGAAGTCTCAAAGTCACGCTCGCCCTCACGCTCCTTGCCAAGGAACGAGTCGAGTAGCCGGTCGTAGACGATGAGGCCCGGCGCTACCAGGAGAAAGTTCGAGGTGAAGCGCTCATCTTCCGGGTATTCCCGGTGGTTGAGGTACTGCCAGACGAGGAGAGCGTTAAGGACCCACGTTTTGCCCGTACCTGTTGCCATCTTGGCCGCATACTTCGGATGGTTGTGGGCGCCGCGCGTCACTTCGCCGAGTACGTCGCCATCCAGAAGCGCTTCCGTTGCGATCTCTCGGTACAGCGTCTCAAGGTTCGGCGCCTTCAAGATCTCGTGCGCATAGATGATGTGCAGAATCGCTTCCCGCTGGCCATCGTGAAAGTTCGCGGTGCGCAGTCGGACATAGTCATCTTGGAACCAGAACTTCAGCAGTTCGGCCGTGACGGGGGTGACCTCATCCATGAGTGCGGTCGGCTCGCCCTGGACGATGTCCGCGATCTGATCCCCGACTGCCTTCCTGAGTCCGCAGGCAAGAGGAAAGGTCTTCAGCCCATTCGACATCAGTTCATCACCACGTTCTCGATGATGACCTCTGACTCGAAACCGAACACATCGACTGCCCGGACGCAGACGCGACGCGAGGCGCGCTTGATCGGCACGGTTACCTCAGCCTTGGTGATAACTCTTAATTCATCACCATCGTTTTCAGTGTTGCCACGGTAGTCCTGCCAAACGGATCTGAAGACTCGCCCGTCGTAGTCAGGGTCGATGGCCCAGTACTCAAGCAATGCGAGTGGTTCTCGGTTCATGACATCAAGAAGCAGTTCGCGGCTCTTCTCGTCAAGATTGATCGCGTCGGGGGAGAGTAGAACATAATTGTTCAGACTTATCGTGAGGGTTTCATCGTTCCCGGAATGGACGCGGCTAACGACACTGGCGCTAAGGTATTGGAGCGTTGAGAAACGGACATCATCTGCCAACTTGTCGACCGAGCTGTTCTTACTGATGCGATCGAGAAGGTCAGGCGGGATTACACGGACTTCAAGACGATCATCTTGGAGAGCATCGATGTCGTGCCCGATCGAGTCGGCAAAGTTCCAGCCCAACACGTAGACCTTGTCGAACCCGCCCATGACAGACACGCGAGCTTGCTGTGCACGCCGGAGTGTCGATCCAGTGACGAGAGCATTCGGGCTCGTAGCAATGACAAGGGCCTTCTCATCTGGGATACGTCCAAGTGCACCCCCCTGGCTGATCTCTGGGGGCAGCGGCACAGCGCCGAATAACCGCAGGACGACTTGGGCAAGGTGTCCGACCTTGAACTTGCGTCCGAGCACGGATTTTGCTTGCTCAACCTGGTAATCACCAATCGCCTCGTATGCGAACGGGCGTGCGTCATCGTCAATGAGGCGCTTACGGGTGATCATCACCGAGGGCTTGCCGATGTCGCTAACGATCCAACGACGACCGAGCCTCTCGGCTGTCGCTGCGGTTGTCCCCGATCCGGAGAAGAAATCAGCGACGATGCCACCTTCGGGTGAGCCGGCCTGAATGATCCGCGAGAGCAACGCAACCGGCTTCTGCGTTGCATACCCCACCGATTCTGACGCCGAATTGTTCAGCTTATCGAGGTGCCAGACGTCGTCCACGACGACACCTTCCTGCATCACCTCGTCGAGGTAGCGCTTGATCCTTTGCCCGCCACCAGCGTCCGAGAGTACGTACTCGCGCCCACTCTCATCGGTGTGGACCTTCTGCTTGCGCTTCTTGACGTACTCTTCCTTTGACTCCCATCGCTCGAAAAACGACGCGAAATACGGGTTGTCTCCCTTGCTGTAGTACAGGATGACGTCGTGCCGCCGTTCGAACGACGACTTTAGTTGCTTGTTCCACCCGCTGTAGTGCCAAGTGATCTCATTACGGAAATTCTCTTTGCCGAAGATCTCATCCAGAACGAGCTTCACGTAATGGCCGACGTGCCAGTCAAGATGAACCCAGATCGACCCACTCTCCGAGAGAAGCTCTTTCATCAAAACGAGTCGCGGGGTGATCATCGCGAGGTAGGAGGCAGTCCCGTCCGACCAAGTGTCTGAGTATGCGAACTGTTCAAGAACCGTTGGCTTCTGGTCAATCGTCGTGCCCGGCAGCGTGATCTTGGTTCGATAGTCCGCCTTGGAATCAAACGGCGGATCGATGTATATCAGATCGATCTTGCCGCGCATCGGCGGGCGGTCTGAGTCTCCGGCTAGAAGTGCGGCCATTGCTAGGAGGTTGTCGCCGTAGATCAGCTGGTTGGGAAGTTCCGAGTTGGCTTCATCACGGCGCAACTGTCTAAATAGGTCATCGTCGCTGACAGTCTTGTTGGGGATCACCAGCTCGCGAGTCTGGAGGGTGACTCGGTTACGCCCCTCGAGCTGTTCAAGGTACTGGGATGCCCTACGCTTCCCCTCGGTGACGATGCCAGGCAACATCTCCAGTAATGACTTGCTCAACAGTCCTCCCCATCATGCTCAACGGCTCAAGTCCCGACTCTACCTGCGGGCACCGGCAGATCCCTTCATCTGTCTCAGTGCTCTGCCTCATCCGGCTCAGAAGCTGGCATGTTCTGGAGCTGCGCGCGAAGATCCCGTAGTCGGCGCCCGTCCGCGACAGCCCAGAAATACCAGCCGTTCGTGGCCTTCTTACGCAGGTGGTGGCCGGCCGGTGACGGGGCGGTGAAGCGCTTGCCATCAAGCTCGATCGATCCGTCCAACGAGACGTGCGCTTCGACGCCTTTGAAGTCGCGGTGAGTGGCGATGAGCTTTTCGCCCGGGACAAGGAGACCAGCAGCAATCAGGTGCTTGAGCTGGACCCAGTCTTCCGCCTTGGCCTGAGGGTCAACTACTTGCCCCTTGTGTCCCTCGGGGACAGGCCACACCTTGAGGAGCGTTTCGACTAGGACCTCCGTCCGGTGATCGATGAGCGACTCACGCCACGCCGTTCCTTCGGTGTCCGCGACCACGCGCCCCGTCAGGCTGATCGTATTGTGCTTGAGCATCGCGTCGCGTTTAGCCGGCCACGGGCCGTTGGAGACCTTCGAGTTGAGGGGAGCGGTCAGGAGTGTCAGGTTGCCGAGGCGGTGAACGTGGGCTTGGCGATCCTGCTGTTCCTCGGGGGTCTCGACCGGCCAGTTCTCCTGCCACTTCTGCGGAAGGATGTGCTCGATCGGAAGCCCGGATCGCACGACCTGGGCCTGCTTCGTTTCGGCGCGGTAGTGGTTCTCGATTGCTTCCAGGAACATGCGTAGGCGAGGGCGTGGGTAGCGGCGGTAGGCGGGCTCATCCTTGAGCGCCGCCCTGATCTCGTCGTCACCGGGCCAGTACGTGCTCGTGACATTGAGGCGGGCGAGGTGACGGGTGATGCGTTCAAGCAGGTCGCCGTCGGTGGCGTCGGAGTTGGCGTGGATGAGTTCGGCGACGATGCGGCCGAGATCGGAGCCGGTGAGGCGAAGCAGCTGCCGACGAATCACCCAGCTCTCCGCGACACCGATCACGGCGTCGATCACGTGTTGTGGAAGATCCCTGCCGGGTTCGTGCAGCCAGAGCATTAGCGGCTTGAGAAGTTCTATGCCGGCGGCATTCATACGGTGGAACGCCATTTCGACAGCGCCGAGGTTCCCGTCAGGCCTGAGTGAAGCTTCAGTCCACCTCTCATACAGCTCAGCCTGACGCTTGATCACCGGGAGAAGGTCGGCCATCTTGTGCCCGGCCCCGAGCTCGACGTACGACTTGAATCTGGTGAACGTCGATTGGGGGCTGATCTCCTCACCTGTGCGCGAGATCAACCACTGGTTGAAGAAGAGCGAGCTTCGAGTGACGAGGTATCGTCCGACACTGACCTCCTTCGTCCAGAACTTAGCCTCAAAGGGCCAGTCCTCGCGGTAGGCCTTCTTGGTATCTCCGCCCTCTGCTTCAAGCCGCTGGAACACGAAGTTCCGGATCAGATCCGCCGCTGTCAACGGAGTCCCTCGGGCGTTGAGCGTCTCGAATATCTCCTGGGAGTTCTCGGAGGCTTTGAGCTCGATCGTCACGAGCTGCAGGTCATCGAGCAAGACGCGTGCGAGTTCCTTGGCCCTCGTCGCGAACTCGTCAGCGCCCGTGTTCCCGAGCCATTGGGTTACAGCCGCCGTGAAGTACCGATGCGCGTGGACGATCCGAGACTCGTGGTGCCTGAGGTCAGAGTGGTCAACCGGCGGCTCGGCCGTCATCACCTCGAGGAAGGCGTCGTGATCATTGTTGAGGTGCCGAACCTTGAGCGGGCTGTCATCTTCCTCAATGAAGCTCTCGGAGTTATGCGTCAGGCCTTCGAGCTGGCTGGCGTACTTCGAAAGCCCAGCCTGCGCGAAGATCGCGCACGTCGCATCGGCGAGCAGCTGCAGCGTCGTCAGGCGCTGCTGGCCGTCGATGACGTTCCACGTAGTCAGCCTGGCGCTTTCGGCTTCATGCGCCTGGAGCACCACGGCTCCCAAGAAGTGCTGCGGCGAGAGGTGCGGCTGACTGATGCGCAGATCCGCCACTCGGCGAATGTCTTTCCACAGCGGCTCCCACTGCTCATCCTCCTTCCACACGTAGGGCCGCTGGAATAACGGAATCACGAAGTGCTGTGGCAGGTTGAACAGCTGCAGCGGCGTCCGCTTGAAGGTTTCCACGAAGGCAATCCTGCCGTGAGCGTCCGACGACTGCAGTCAGTGCTTCAACATCGGAGCCACCGTGTCGACCGGGACAGTTGGACCGAAAGCCGCAATCGCATCTAGCAAGCATCCGATCAACAGCGCCCGGTTCGACGAATACATGGTGGCGGCCAACCACGACCAAGTCGCGCCGCTCGAGAGCAAGCGTTGCCGGAGCCGGCAATCGACCTCAGCATCTTGGCGCAATAACTTCAGCAAGGAGACCGCAACCGCGACCGTCGCCGCGACGATAGGCGAGCTAACCAGGAGGCGCGCCGTTTCTCGGGGCCGGTCCTGCCCCCGGATACGATCGGTGTCATGGCTGACCCCAAGGCGATCGAGAACCCCGGATCGAAGTTCACCCAGGTGCTGGACGCTTCGGCGAAGCTTCCAGGGGTACGGATTAACAGGGCGGCGTACCTCCGCGCAGCGCTGAAGCGATACTGCCCTGCAGAACAGATCGAGCGGGCGATCGCCTACAGCCCCGCGGGCGCAGGCGTCCCGCTCGAAGTCATAACGGAGATTGCGAACACCTCCATTGCCTTCGAGGCGAGCAAGGTGGCCGGAATTTCCACGCTCGCCGGATTGCCTGGCGGGTTCGCGATGATAGGTACAGTGCCCGCTGACCTCCTGCAGTACTTCGGCCACGTGATCCGCACCGCGCAGAAGCTCGCCTACATCTACAGTTGGCCGGACCTGTTCGCCGACGACGATCAGGAGCTCGACGAGGCGACCGAGAGCATCCTCACTCTCTTCGTAGGAGTGATGTTCGGCGTCCAGATGGCGCAGGCCGGAGTGTCGAAAGTCTCGACCATGATCGCTGGGCAAGTGCTCAAGACGCTGCCGCAGCAGGCGCTCACCAAGGGGACCATCTATCCCGTGGTCAAGAAAGTCGCTTCGTACCTCGGCGTCCGCATGACGAAGCAGCTCTTTGCCGGTGGCGTCGCCAAGTTCGTCCCGGTTGTCGGAGCCGTTCTCTCGGGTGGGCTCACGCTGGCGACCTTCCTCCCCATGTCGAAGCGGCTGCAGAAACACCTCGCCAGCCTGGAGCTCACGAAACCGGGGCACCGAGCTGAAGCAGATGACTTCATCATCTACGCAGAAGTGATCGAGGACGAGATCCAACCGTCGAAGCCCTAAGACGCTGCGGGCCTGGCGCTGCTGAAGACGACTGCGGAGCAGTTGCTCTCTTCGACGAAGTCGCCCGGCCGAAACCGTGCAAGTGCGGCCGCGCCTGCTGTCGTCGCGAGCGTCCTGTGCCGGTTGCGGTGGTGGTTGCTTTTTATGGAGCAGAATCGGCCCGCTGTGGCCAAGCTAAGGTTCAGCTGGCTCACGGCAGCCAAGATTTCTCATTCGCCATCGGCGGTGCAGTTCCACCCGGCGTCAGCCACCAATTACCCATCGAAAACACCCGTGACTGATCCGAAATGACCCGGTAGAATCCATATCGGGGAGTTGCCCGATTCCCCGTCTGACCAGGGAAAACGCGAGATTTCCGCAGCATTCCGGAGGATTCAAAAACCCTCCAAGGGGTCGCAGGTTCAAATCCTGTCAGCCCGACCACGATGCCGCGGGAACCTACGGGTTTCCGCGGCTTTCGCGTTGGTGGGAACTGAACCGACGGTGCATGCGCCCCTCGGACTGCCCGTCGCGGCAAAGACCGGGCTGTCTCGGCAGCTGTGCGCTCAGCCCTTCCGCCAGTCGTCGCTCGTGATGTGGGAGCCGCCCTGCGGTCCCATCTGGAGCATCCCGCCGTCGACCGTCCATGAGGCGCCCGTGACGTAGCTTGATGCGCGTGAGGCGAGGAAGGCAATGACCGCCGCCACCTCGCGCGCGTCCCCAGGACGGCCGAGCGGGACTCCCGGGCGGGCGACGCCGTGCGGGTCCTCGTCCTCCTGGCCGGTCATCGGCGTGGCGATCTCGCCCGGGGCGACAGCGTTCGCCGTGATGCCATGCTCGCCGAGCTCGAGCGCGATCGTCTTCATGAGACCACCGAGGCCATGCTTCGCGGCATCGTACGCCGAAGATCCGACGCGTGGCTGATGCTCGTGCACGCTCGTCACGGCGATGAGGCGCCCTCCGTTTCCGGCCTGGACCATGTGACGCGCCGCGTGTTGGAGGCACACGAAGGCGCCGTCCAGGTCGGTCGCGACGATTTGCCGCCAGCGGGCGTAGTCCATGTCGAGGAAGGGCTCGTTCGCGCCCGTCCCGGCGTTGTTGACGAAGACGTCGAGGCCCCCGAGTTGCGAGACAAGGTCATCGAGGACTGCGCCGCACGCGGGGGCGTCAGCGACATCCAACGCGGCGACGTACGCTTTCCGACCGTGCTGGCGGACCTCCTCCGCCGTCTCCCGAGCGCCCTGTTCGTCTGAGTGCCACGTGATTCCCACGTCCATTCCCGCTGCCGCGAGGGCGACGGCGGTCGCTTGGCCGATGCCCGAATCGGAGCCCGTGACGATGGCGGTGCGCGGTTCGAAACTCATGGCTGCTCTCCTTCGGATGATCCGGCTCGCGGTTTGCCCGAGACACCGGAGGGGTACCCTCGGCGGCCGGCTTGAAGCAGGGCGCCTCGACGTGCCCGAGGCCCTTGCCTTCCGTGAGCGGTGGTCGCGATGCTGGACGGGTGGTTGCCGCGAGCGGATGGATGCTGCAGTCGGGAGGTCAACACCGAGAGGTGTGCGCCCCGTCGTGGTGCGGCTTCCCCGGTCCGTGCACGGCGGGGGAGACCATGGCTTCGTGCCGCGGCTGATCGCAACAGCCCGTGAGCGCGGGGTGGCCGGCTACGTCGGAGACGGGTCTGCGCGCTGGCCAGCGGTGCACGTCGCCGATGCCGGCCGGCTCTACCGGCTGGCGATCGAGCAGGCGCCCGCAGGGTGCGGTGCTGCAGGCCGTCGGGCGCCGGGAGGTCCGGTGCGAGGGCCGTGCTCCTCGGCCTAGAGGCCGATGCGGATCCTGCGCCGATGCAGCCACCACGCGATCGTGGTCAGGACCGCGAGGATGACCGCGAGCTCGAGGAGTGCGAGCCAGGCGGGCGCGTCGGCGTACCACCCCGGGATCCCGGGCAGGACGACGAGCGCGAGGAGCAGCAGGTGCAGGAGGTAGAGGGCCAGTGCGTTCTCGCCCCACCAGCAGAAGACCCCGGGGTTCCGGGGAACGGTGCGCGAACCGATGTCGACCAGGAGCAGGGCCACGGCGCTCACTGCCAGGGAGATCAGCACATAGCTCAGGGATACGCGGTTCTTGCTCACGGGGGCAACGAGCGTCGACGCGACCGCGAGCGCGGCAAGCGCCGCACACAGCACCCCGTACGGTACGAGCCCCTTGCGCCAGACGTCTGCGACAGCGGTCGAGAGCACGAGCAGCGCACCCCAGGAGAGGGATTCGAGGAAGCCGCCCTGGATCGAGGAGAGGACGGTCTGCAGCGCGAACGCGTCCACTATGTACTGGTACGCCGAGAGCAGCAGCAGCCCGACGGCGAAGCGTGCCGCCGTGCCGAGCCTGATGAAGATCAGGCAGATCAGTCCGGCCATCCCGAGTGCCTGCAGCACGCCCCAGTCGGTGGGCTCGGCCGCGACGACGGTGCCGCCCGCCGTGATGATCGCCCCGATCCCCAGCAGGCTCAAGTACCTCAGCAGGAGGTGCCGGTAGGCCGCCGTCGTGCTTCTGCGCCTCCGCCGGGCGAACGACGGGCCGAAGTTGATCCCGATCGCGAAGACGAAGCAGGGGGCAACCAGATCGGCGACGGTCAGCCCGACGTCCGGCGTGTGCTTGAGGAACGCGGGCACGAACTGCACCCCAATGCCGAAGTTGCCGGCCACCATGAGAACCACGAGGACGCCACGCAGCCGGTCGACCCTGACGTCGCGCTGCGGCGTCGCGCCCATCGGGGACTCAGCCCTGCCCCCGGAGGTGGTTCCGTGCGACACCGACCGCATGAAGCGTAGGCTACCCGGCGCCCACACGCCCGGGGAGTAGCGGACACGCGGAATAACATGCAGATTCATGCAGTTGACGCGGAGGTGAAAGCCTTCGGATTCCTCTCCTTCGGACACTACGCACCCCTGCGTGGTTCACAGACCGGCACGGCCGCGGACATGATCCGGCAGGCCCTGGACCTCGGCGTCGGTGCCGACGAGCTCGGGGTCAACGGCGCCTACTTCCGCGTGCACCACTTCGCACCCCAGCAGGCCTCCCCGATGCCGCTGCTCAGCGCGATTGCCGCGAAGACGGAGCGCATCGAGGTCGGAACCGGCGTCATCGACATGCGCTACGAGAACCCCCTCTACCTCGCCGAAGAGCTCGCCGCCCTCGACATCCTCAGCGCCGGCCGGATCGCGATCGGAGTGAGCCGCGGCTCGCCCGAGCCCGCCCTGCGCGGCTACGAGGCCTTCGGCTACACCGGCTCGACCGACCCACGCGGGGCGGACCTCGCCCGCGAGAAGTTCGGCCTGTTCCTCAAGGCGATCGACGGCGAAGGCATTGCGCCTGCCGACCCTCATCAGGCGCCTGCGGGGACGCTCCTGCCCATCGAGCCGCACTCTCCCGGGCTGCGCGAGCGCATCTGGTGGGGCAGTGGCACGCGGGCCACGGCGGAGTGGACAGCGGAACTCGGCCTGAACCTCATGAGCTCAACCCTCCTCACCGAGGCCACGGGCATGCCGTTCCATGAGCTCCAGTACGAGCAGATCGAGGCCTACCGTGCCGCGTACAAGGCCGCCGGCCACACCCGGCCGCCGAGGATCTCGGTGAGCCGGAGCATCTTCCCGATCGTCAACTCCAAGGACGCCATGTACTTCGGAAGGCGCAGCGACGGCGACCAGATCGGTATCATCGACGGCTTCCAGTCGACCTTCGGCAAGACCTATGCCGGAGAGCCCGACGACCTCATCGCACAGCTCAAGGGGGATTCGGCGCTCATGGCCGCGGACACCGTGATGCTTACGGTTCCGAACCAGCTCGGCGTCGAGTACAACCTGCACATCCTTGAGTCGTTCGCCAAGCACGTCGCCCCTGCGCTGGGCTGGAGGCCGAACACCGACGGCCCGGTCCAGGGCGACCCGATCGTCTGACGGCCGCCGCGCCGCGCCTCCGCTCCGCCGAGCACCTGACCGTTCTGCGGAGGCAGGCGTCACCGCCTCTGGCCGAGACGCCCTCCGGCTCGCTAGCGTTGCGGGATGGCAGACATCCTCGTGTTCCACCACGCCCTCGGGCTCACCTCCGGCATCGCGGAGTTCGCGGAGACCCTCCAAGCCAACGGCCACACAGTCACGACGCCGGACCTCTTCGAAGGCCGCACCTTCGCGACCATCGAGGAGGGCGTGGCCTACGCGAGGGAGACCGGCTTCGGCGAGGTGCTCGCCCGAGGCGAGCGCGCGGCGTCGGACCTCCCGGAGGACCTCGTCTATGTGGGCTTCTCCCTCGGGGTGCTGCCCGCACAGAAGCTCGCCCAGACGCGCCCGGGCGCGCGTGGGGCCGTCTTCTTCTACTCGTGTGTGCCACCCGAAGAATTCGGGACGCCGTGGCCGGCCGACCTTCCGCTCCAAGTTCATGGCGCCGAGGAGGACCCCATGTTCATGGAGGAGGGCGACGTCGACGCCGCCCGCGCGATCGTGGCCGCCGCGAGGGACGCGCAGCTGTTCCTCTACCCTGCCCGCGCCCACTACTTCGCGGATCCGACCCAGCCGGGCTTCGACTCCGCGGCGGCCTCCGAGGCCATGGACCGGGTGCTGGCCTTCCTCGAGCGGATCTGACGACACGCCGGGCTCCGCGAGCGCGGGGAGGGGGGCGAGCGCCGTGGTCATCTTCGTTCCTTCAGCGCGAACCGCAATAGAGTGATCCTCGGCGCTGGCGAGGTGGCCTGCGCACCGGTGAGGTAGAGGAAAGGCCGACGTGCACGAGCGAATCCGCCACGAGGGAATGCTGGGAAAGCTGATGGGCGCCGACGAGGCGGCAGCCCTGATCCGGCCGGGAATGACCGTGGCCATGAGCGGCTTCACCGGCGCGGGGTACCCCAAGGCGGTTCCGGGTGCGCTTGCGACGCACATGGAGGCAGCCCATGCGGCGGGTGAGGACTTCAAGATCAAGGTCCTCACGGGCGCCTCGACGGCCCCGGAGCTTGACGGCGTCCTGGCCAAGGCGGACGGCATGGAACTCCGCCTGCCGTACATGTCGGACCCGGCGCTGCGCCAGCGGATCAACGCCGGCGAGCTGGACTACATGGACATCCACCTGAGCCACGTTGCCCAGCACACGTGGTTCGGGTTCTACGGTGACGTCGACGTCGCCGTGGTCGAGGTCGTGGGAGTGCTCGAGGACGGCCGCCTCATCCCGTCCTCCTCCGTGGGCAACAACAAGACGTGGCTCGACATGGCCAGCATGGTCATCCTCGAGGTCAACTCGCGCCAGCCAGCCGGGATGGAGGGCATGCACGATGTCTACTACGGGACGGCCCTGCCCCCGCACCGCAAGCCGGTGCCGATTCTCGCCCCGGGCGACCGGATCGGCGAGCCGTACCTCCTCGTCGACCCGGAGAAGGTCGTCGCGGTGGTCGAGACGGACGCCCCTGACCGGCTCTCCGGGTTCAGTGCCCCGGACGAGGCTTCGAAGGCCATCGCCGGCCACTTGCTCGAGTTCCTCGACCACGAGATCCGCCGCGGCCGCCTCACCGACCGGCTCCTGCCCCTCCAGTCCGGAGTCGGCAACATCGCCAACGCAGTGCTTGCGGGGCTCGCCGAGGGCGGCTACAGGGGCCTCACCGCGTACACCGAGGTCATCCAGGATGGAATGCTCAACCTGATCAAGGGCGGCACGATCGGGTTCGCCTCGGCGACCTCCTTCTCCCTCAGCGAGGACGGCGTCGCCGAGTTCACCGAGAACGTGGACTTCTACCGCGAGCGGATCCTCCTGCGCACCCAGGAGATCTCGAACCACCCCGAGGTGATCCGCCGCCTCGGCTGCATCGCCCTCAACGGGATGATCGAGGCGGACATCTACGGCAACGTGAACTCGACGCACGTGGCCGGCACGAGCGTCATGAACGGGATCGGCGGCTCCGGCGACTTCGCCCGCAACGGCTTCCTCAGCGTCTTCATGTCGCCGTCCACGGCGAAGAACGGGAAGATCTCGGCCATCGTGCCGATGGCCAGCCACGTGGACCACACCGAGCACGACACGATGATCCTCATCACCGAACAGGGCCTGGCCGACATGCGAGGGCTCGCGCCGAAGCAGCGCGCCCGGACTGTCATCGCCAACTGCGCCCACCCGGAGTACCGGCCGGCGCTGACGGACTACTTCGAGCGGGCCCTGCGCGGCAGCTACGGCAAGCACACCCCGCACCTGCTCGGCGAGGCCCTCTCGTGGCACGAGCGGTTCGTCCAGACGGGGGACATGCGCCCGGCCCCGTCGCGACCCTGATAGCGGCGCGCCGCTGCAGCGCCCGCTACTTGAGGAACTTCGAGGTACGCCGGTCCGCCAGCGGCTTCCCGCCGGTCTGGCACGTGGGGCAGTACTGCAGCGCGCTGTCCGCGAAGGAGACTTCGAGGATCGTATCGCCGCAGACCGGACACGGCTCCCCGGCGCGGCGGTGCACGCGCATCGTCCGCCGCTTCTCATCCTTGAGGTCCTCCGGCCCGTGGCCCAGGGCGTCCTGCTGCGCTGTGGCCAGTACGGACCGCAGCGCGCCGTACAACCGCTCGGAGGTCTCGTCGTCGAACGTCGAGGCGATCGCGAACGGGGAGATCTTGGCCGCGTGCAGGATCTCGTCGCTGTAGGCGTTGCCGATCCCGGCGATGAGCTTCTGGTCCCGCAGCAGGCCCTTGATCTGCTTCTTGTGGCCGAGCACCTTCCGGAAGGCCTCGAGCGTGAAGTCGTCCTCGAGCGGCTCGGGCCCGAGATCCGTGATGCCGGGCACCTCCTCGAGCCGCCGCACAATGTACAGGGCGAGCTTCTTGAACGTCCCCGACTCGGTGAACTCGAGCCCGCTCTCGACCCCGTCCCGCACGAACCCCAGCCGCGCTGCGACGTACCCCTTGCCGCGGGGTATCTTGGCTCCGGGCAGCGCGTCGAGCATGCGCACCCACCCGCCGAGCGCTAGATGCACGACGACGGCGACCCGGCCGCCGTCGTCCGTCCCGCCACCCGCTGCGCCGTCGCCCGGAACGGTCACCATCACGAGGAACTTGCCGCGCCGTCCCACGGAGTCGACACGCCGGCCCACGAGAGACGTGTACGGGGGATCGGCGGTCTTGAGGGCGTGCACGGCACCGATCTGGACGCGCTCGATCGTGGCGCCCGCCAGGCGCTCATCGAGGTACGCCGCCAGGGCACTCACTTCGGGGAGTTCCGGCATGGCACGCCTCCTGACGTGTTTGGTCTCCTCCCGACCCATCCTGTCAGAACTCGCCCGAATACCGTCGCCGGAGAGCCCGAAACTCTGTGCCTATACTTTCACCGACACCGCACCGATCACGGGCCGTCAGCAGTTCCGGCCCGGCAGACCACGAAAGGCGAGCCCCATGAGCAACGTCCCCGCGGAGCTGTCCTACACCGCCGAGCACGAGTGGATCTCGATGGAGCCGGGCGATGGCGTGGTGCGCATCGGCATCACCGACTTCGCCCAGGACGCGCTCGGCGATGTGGTCTACGTGCAGATGCCTGAGGTCGGCACCGAGGTGAGCGCGAACGGTGTCGTGGGCGAGGTCGAGTCCACCAAGAGCGTGAGCGACATCTACGCTCCAGTGACCGGTAAGGTCGTGGGCCGCAATGAGGCGCTCGACGCCGATCCCGCCCTCGTCAACTCCGACCCCTACGGCGAGGGCTGGCTCTTCGAGGTCCAGCTCGCCGACGAGGCAGAGACCGACAACCTGCTCAGTGCGGCACAGTACGAGCAGCAGGTAGGGTAGAAGCCTGAATCCGCAACCCACAGCAGCGGGACACTTCCAGGAGGAACCGATGGTGAGCGACGAGCGCCGAAACCTCGGCGCCGACGAGGTCACGCAGCGTCAGGAATCGGCGTCGGAGACGACGTCGATCCAGATGCCGCCGATCCAGTCCGAGACGGGGAGGGCGCCGCAGCTGAGCGCGGAAGAGGCGTCTGCCGTCGCCGCGCTCCCGTACGGCTCCGCCCTGCTCATCGCCCACGCGGGCCCGAACGCCGGCGCACGGTTCCTCCTCGACTCGGAGGTCACCACCGCGGGGCGCCATCCGAACGCGGACATCTTCCTCGACGACGTGACTGTGTCGCGTCGGCACGCGGAGTTCCGGCGGGCTGGCAAGGGCTTCGAGGTCGTCGATGCGGGCAGCCTCAACGGCACCTACGTGAACCACGACCGGGTGGACCACGTTGCCCTCCGCAACGGCTCGGAAGTGCAGATCGGGAAATTCCGCCTCACGTTCTACGCGAGCCCAGCTCAGGACCCGGTGCGGCCCACCGCCTGACGGGCGGGGATTCATGGCAGCTGTCCAGCCCGAGCGAAGGCGATCCGCAGCCCTCAACATCGGCGAAGTCCTGGCCACCCTGGCCGAGGACTTCCCGTCCATGACGGCCTCCAAGATCCGCTTCCTCGAGGACAAGGGCCTCATCTCCCCGCACCGCACTCCGTCCGGCTATCGGCAGTACGCCGATCACGATGTGGACCGACTGCGGTTCGTGCTTGCCCTCCAGCGTGACCAGTACCTGCCCCTGAAGGTGATCAAGGACTACCTGGACGCCATTGACCGCGGTGAGCGCCCCGAGAGCCTCCCCGGCGGCCTGAGCATCGCGCCGCGGCCCGTGTCCGATGAGCTCGGCGCGCAGCTCGCCGCGTCGCGTCCCCGGAGGCTGACCGAGACGCAGCTCCGCGCCGAGTCCGGCGCGAGCGCCCGGCTCGTCGAGGCGATGCTCAGCTTCGGCCTCATCACGGCGGAGGACGGACGGTTCGACGAGCATGCTCTCACGGTGGCCCGTTCCTGCGCGGCGCTTGTGGCACACGGCATCGAACCCCGTCACCTGCGTCCCTTCCAGACCGCCGCGGAGCGGGAGATGGGCCTCATCGAGCGGGCGGTGGCGCCCAGCGCCTCCCGCCCCGACTCTGCCTCCCGGGCGCGCGCAGCGGAGGAGGCCCGCGAGCTCAGCGAGGCGTTCATGACCCTTCACCGTGCGCTAGTCCACGGCATGATCTCGAGGATGGATGGCTGATGATCGAGGTAGAAGTCGTGGGCGTGCGCATCGAGCTGCCCTCAAACCAGCCGCTCGTGCTGCTCAAGGAAGCGCACGGGGAGCGGCATCTGCCGATCTGGATCGGAACGGCAGAGGCGAGCGCGATCGCACTCGCCCAGCAGCACGTCGTCCCGCCACGGCCGCTCACCCATGACCTGCTGGTCTCCGTCGTGCACGCGCTCGGCCGGCAGGTGGTCAGTGCCACGATTGTCGCGGTCGAGGACAGCGTCTTCTATGCGCAGCTCGGCTTCGACGACGGCACCACGGTGGAGTCCAGGGCCTCGGATGCGCTCGCGGTCGCGTTGAGGGTGAACTGCCGGATCTGGTGCGCTGACGCTGTCCTGGAGGAGGCCGGCGTGCAGCTCGCTGACGGCGCAGAGGGAGGCGAGGAGGCCACCGACAGCGCCGAGGAGGAAAGCGAGATGCGGCGTTTCCGGGAGTTCCTCGCCGATGTGGAGCCCGAGGACTTCGACGAGTAGCGGGCCTCCCGGGGATGACCGCCGCGGGGCCTCCACGACACGCCCCGGCCGCCTTAGGCGGGGTCTTTGATTTCCCTCTCCGACGGTTCTAACGTCGGTAGTGAACAAGCTCCCATTGCTTCCCCGAGAGCCAGCGGCCACACTGAAGAGTGCGTGCGACTGTAATTACAGGCCTGCGCTTCCAGTGCCCCTTCCGGAGGACGCAGTTCGCCAAGGGAGCGTGAAGGAGGGTTTAGTGAATCCCAAGCGAGAGCCTGGAGATCTTCGCCGGCTGTCCGGCGAGAGCGCTGAGGTGCCGTCGGGCACCCAAGGCCTCCTCTTCGACGACGACCTGCCCACCCTGGACGAGGAAGCCGGCTACCGCGGGCCCACAGCCTGCAAGGCTGCCGGCATCACCTATCGCCAGCTCGACTACTGGGCCCGTACCGGGCTCGTCGAGCCGACCGTCCGTTCAGCAGCCGGCAGCGGATCGCAGCGGCTCTACGGGTTCCGGGACATCCTCGTGCTCAAGGTCGTCAAGCGTCTCCTGGACACGGGTGTCTCCCTCCAGCAGATCCGCACCGCCGTGGGCCACCTCCGTGAGCGCGGCGTCGAGGACCTCGCCCAGATCACGCTCATGAGCGACGGTGCATCCGTCTACGAGTGCACCTCCGCGGACGAGGTCATCGATCTCGTCCAAGGCGGCCAGGGCGTCTTCGGCATCGCCGTCGGCCGGGTGTGGCGCGAGGTCGAGGGGAGCCTTGCGGAACTTCCCAGTGAGCACGCCCCAGACCAGACGTTTCCCGGTGATGAGCTGAGCAAGCGCCGCGCTGCGCGCAAGACGGGCTGAGCGGACCGTCCGGCTTCCGCGTCCCTGAGGACGCACGACGACGAGGGGTCGCCTTCCGAACGAGGCGGCCCCTCGTCGTCGTGCGTACAGGCAAAGTGCGGATGCGTACCGTGCGACGCTACCGCGCGACGCGCGGACGGAAATCCCGGCTCTGCTTCAGGACCGCGCCGAGGAGTTCGTCATAGAGCGCGGAGGTGCCGCGGGCTGCCTCGCCGGGCCAGTGGTGGACTGCATGTGCCGCGCCTTGGATCTGCTGCCAGTTGGCAACCTCAGGGATGTGCGGGTCGAGCAGGAGCGGTCCGAACATCTGCCGCATCTCATCGAGCCGGTAGCCATGTTCCGTCGAGGAGGGCCGCACCCTGTTCGCGACGATGCCTGCGGGGGAGAGCTTGGGCGCGTACTCCTGCTTGAAGAGCTGGATCGCTCGGAGAGTGCGCTCGGTGCCCGCGACCGAGAACAGGCCGGGCTCGGCCACGAGGAGCACGCGATGGCTCGCGGCCCATGCCATGCGCGTCAGGCCATTGAGCGAGGGCGGGCAGTCGATGAGCACGAGGCCATACCCCTCGAGCCCATCGAGGACGATTCCCAGCCGGCGGAGGTCGCGGCGTCCGAGATCGGGCCGATCGTAGACCCCGCTGAGCGAGCCGCCGTAGGCCACATCGAGGATGCGGTTCTGCTGCCCGTTCAGTGCCGCCGCGCGGCGGACCCAGGCGCTCGGAACAACATTGTCCTCGAGGAAGACCCGCTTCGGGGCCTTGAGCATGCGGCCCACTTCGAGCTGGCGGTCGGGAACCACGCCGAGGGCGGTGGAGGCATCAGCGTGGGGGTCGAGGTCCACGACGAGCGTGGGAATTCCGGCTGCGAGGGCCGCTGAGGCGAGCCCCGTGGTGACAGATGTCTTCCCGACTCCGCCCTTCAGGCTGCTGATGCTGACTACTTGCACTTGAGAATCCACTATCTATCCGCTGGCCGACGCGTTCCATCCTAGTAGGACGGCGTCCGGGACCGGGGCCGCGCCACGACTCGCTGCCCCGCCGGCCGTTCTGCCTCCAGCGGCCGCATGGGCGCGGTGGCCTCTGTCCAGAAAGCGAGACATTACATCCGTGATTCAAGACACGTTCGGTTGTCCTGCTACTTTTTTGGAATAGACACTAGGCACCACCTAGTCAGTCCTGCGTTGCGACAACAGGAGTCCCATGTTCTCCAAGATTCTGGTAGCGAACCGCGGTGAAATCGCCATCCGCGCGTTCCGAGCGGGCTACGAGCTCGGTGCCAAGACGGTTGCGGTGTTCCCGCACGAAGACCGCAACTCCATCCACCGCCAGAAGGCGGACGAGGCCTACCTCATCGGCGAGGAAGGCCACCCCGTCCGTGCCTACCTGGACGTGGAGGAGATTGTCCGCGTGGCCAAGGAGGCCGGCGCGGATGCGATCTATCCCGGGTACGGGTTCCTCTCCGAGAACCCCGAACTCGCTCGCGCGGCGGCGGCCGCGGGCATCACGTTCGTCGGGCCGCCCGCCGATGTCCTCGAGCTCGCGGGACACAAGGTCCACGCGCTCGAGGCCGCCCGCAAGGCCGGCATCCCCGTCCTGAAGTCGTCGGCGCCCAGCGCCGATGCGGACGAGCTCATTGCCGCTGCAGACGAAATCGGCTTCCCCATCTTCGTCAAGGCCGTTGCCGGCGGCGGCGGCCGCGGCATGCGCCGCGTCGACACGCGCGAGGGGCTCCCCGAGTCGCTCAACGCGGCCATGCGCGAGGCCGACGCCGCGTTCGGGGACCCGACCGTGTTCCTCGAGCAGGCCGTCCTCCGTCCCCGGCACATCGAGGTCCAGGTCCTCGCCGATGCCGAGGGCAACGTGGTGCACCTGTTCGAGCGCGACTGCTCGCTCCAGCGCCGCCACCAGAAGGTCATCGAGATCGCGCCGGCCCCCCAGCTCGACGAGAACATCCGCCAGGCGCTCTACGCGGACGCGATCAAGTTCGCCAAGGCGCTCGGCTACGTCAACGCCGGGACCGTCGAATTCCTCGTGGACACCGTGGGCGAGCGTGCTGGCCAGCACGTGTTCATCGAGATGAACCCCCGCATCCAGGTCGAGCACACGGTCACCGAGGAGGTCACCGACGTCGACCTCGTCCAGGCCCAGCTGCGGATCGCCTCGGGGGAGACCCTCGAGGACCTCGGCCTCACGCAGGACCGCATCCACCTCAAGGGCGCAGCCCTGCAGTGCCGCATCACCACCGAGGACCCGGCGAACGGGTTCCGCCCCGACGTCGGCAAGATCACGGGCTACCGCTCGGCCGGCGGCGCCGGCGTGCGCCTCGACGGCGGCACCATCTACCAGGGCGCCGAGATCAGCCCGCACTTCGACTCGATGCTGGTCAAGCTCACGTGCCGCGGCCGCGACTACGCGACGGCCGTCAAGCGTGCGCGCCGTGCCCTCGCCGAGTTCCGCATCCGTGGTGTCTCCACGAACATCCCGTTCCTCCAGGCGGTGCTGGACGACCAGGACTTCGTGGCCGGCAACGTCGCGACCTCGTTCATCGACGAGCGTCCGGAGCTGCTCAGGGCGCGCAGCTCGGCCGACCGCGGCACCAAGCTCCTGACGTGGCTTGCCGATGTCACCGTGAACAAGCCCAACGGCGAGCTGACGGTGCACGCAGATCCCCGCTCGAAGCTGCCCAAGGTCAGCCTCGATGATGCGCCTGCCGGCTCCCGCCAGCGGCTCCTCGAGCTTGGCCCGGAGGGCTTCGCCAAGGCACTCCGCGAGCAGAACGCCGTCGCCGTCACGGACACGACGTTCCGCGATGCGCACCAGTCCCTGCTCGCCACCCGTGTCCGCACGCGTGACCTCGTCGCCGCCGGCCCTGCTGTCTCCGTCCTCACCCCCGAGCTGCTCTCGGTCGAGGCCTGGGGCGGTGCGACGTACGACGTCGCGCTGCGCTTCCTCGGCGAAGATCCGTGGCAGCGCCTTGCGGCGCTCCGCAAGGCCATCCCGAACATCTGCATCCAGATGCTCCTGCGAGGCCGCAACACGGTGGGCTACACCCCGTACCCGGAAGAGGTCACTGTCGCCTTCGTCAAGGAGGCTGCGGAGACCGGCATCGACATCTTCCGGATCTTCGACGCGCTCAACGACGTGAGCCAGATGGCCCCGGCCATCAAGGCCGTCCGCGAGACGGGGACCGCCGTGGCCGAGGTGGCCCTGTGCTACACCGGGGACCTCCTCGACCCTGCCGAGGACCTCTACACCCTCGACTACTACATGGACCTCGCCCAGAAGATCGTGGACGCCGGCGCCCACATCCTCGCGATCAAGGACATGGCCGGCCTGCTCCGGCCCGCGGCGGCGGCCAAGCTCGTCTCGGCCCTGCGCGAGCGCTTTGACCTCCCGGTCCACCTCCACACGCATGACACGGTGGGTGGACAGCTCGCGACGCTGCTCGCGGCGGTTGAAGCGGGGGTCGACGCCGTCGACGTCGCCTCGGCGGCACTCGCCGGCACGACCAGCCAGGTCTCGGCCTCGGCGCTCGTGGCGGCTCTGGCGCACACCCCGCGCGACACGGGCATCTCGCTGAAGAACGTCAGCGCGCTCGAGCCCTACTGGGAAGCTGTGCGGCGTGTCTACGCGCCGTTCGAGTCGGGTCTCCCGGGTCCGACAGGCCGTGTGTACCAGCACGAGATCCCCGGCGGCCAGCTCTCCAACCTCCGCCAGCAGGCCATTGCCCTCGGCCTGGGCGAGCGGTTCGAGGCCATCGAGGACATGTACGCTGCAGCCGACCGCATCCTCGGCCGGCTCGTCAAGGTCACCCCGTCGTCCAAGGTGGTGGGCGACCTTGCCCTGCACCTCGTGGGCCTTGGGGCCGACCCGGAGGAGTTCCGCGAGAACCCGCAGAAATTCGACATCCCGGAATCCGTGATCGGCTTCCTCGGCGGCGAGCTCGGTGACCCGCCCGGTGGCTGGCCGGAGCCCTTCCGCACGAAGGCCCTCCAGGGCCGCACGGTGAAGGTGCGCGAGGAAACCCTCTCGCCCGAGGATTCCGAGGCGCTGCAGGGCGACTCCGCCACTCGGCGTGCCACCCTCAACCGGCTCCTCTTCCCCGCGCCGACCAAGGAGTACCAGTCCAATCGGGACACGTACGGCAACCTCGCCGTCCTCGACACCCGGGACTACCTCTACGGCCTGCAGCTCGGCCAGGAGCACATCATCGAGCTCGAGAAGGGTGTTCGTCTCATCGCGCAGCTCGAGGCGATCTCCGAGCCCGATGAGAAGGGGATGCGGACGGTCATCGCGACACTCAACGGCCAGTCCCGCCCGGTGGCCGTGCGCGACCGCTCGGTGCAGAGCAACGTCAAGCAGGCGGAGAAGGCCGACGCGACCAACCCCGGCCACGTCGCGGCACCGTTCGCGGGCGCCGTCACGGTCACGGTCAGGGAAGGGGACCAGGTCCAGGCCGGCGATTCGGTCGCCACGATCGAGGCCATGAAGATGGAGGCAGCGATCACCACGCCGGTGGCCGGCAAGGTCGCGCGGATCGTCGTCGGCGACGTCTCCCAGGTCCAGGGCGGAGACCTGCTCCTGGTCGTCGGAGCGGAGTAGCACGAGCCGGCCCGGCTCTGCCCGCGCGGCCCGGCCGCGGACCGTGACACGGTCCGCGGCCGGGCCGCGGCTACAATGGGCGCGTTCGAGGGCTCCGGTGCGCCCGGAGCCGTCGCATCCGCAACCGACGAGGTGAACGGGAGCCCATGACCGAGGACAAGAGGCCCACACCCGGGCCCGAGACGCAGGAGCCTGAGACGCGCGAACCTGAGACGCGCGAGTCTGGGACCCAGGAGTCTGGGACACAGGAGCCTGGGACACAGGGAGCAGGGGCCGAGAGCACGGCGACGAACCGCAAGGGGAGTTCAGGGGCCCGGGCAGCCGGATCCGAAGGCCACGTCTCTGAGTCCGCCGCGGCCGACCAGGATGCGGAGCGCGCGGAGGAATCGGACGCCGCGGCACCCGGGACGGCACCGGTCGATTCGGCTCCGATCGACGTGGTCACCGTGAGCGATGCCCAGGACCGCACGAGCGCCGACTCGCTCTCGGCCTTCACCTCGCTGTCGGTTCCGCTCGACCCGTCAGCCGTGCCTCCGGCTCCCACGGAGCCCCCGGCCGGATG
Source organism: Sinomonas cellulolyticus (assembly GCF_014656475.1). GTDB lineage: Bacteria > Actinomycetota > Actinomycetes > Actinomycetales > Micrococcaceae > Sinomonas > Sinomonas cellulolyticus. The sequence continues at coordinate 464,482 of NZ_BNCM01000001.1, read as the reverse complement.
GCTCGCATCCCATCCGCAGGCCACCGTGGGGACGGCTGCGGAGAGGGAGCCGGGCCCTTCGGCTGGAGGCACGTGGGGGGCGCAGGAGCCGGAGTCTCCAGATGCCCCCGTGGGCGCCGAGGCTCCCGCGGGCCACGCCGAACAGGCACCGGTGGGGAGCGAGCGGCGGCAGCGCGCGGAGGGTCCCGAGCCGGCCGCGTCCCTCACGTCGGACCGACTCGTCGCCAAGACCGCGGCTCCGCCCGTGGGCGGATGGCGGCGGTGGCTCTACTTCGCGACGCTGGGGTACGTGAATGTCGGCGACTCCGACACCGTGCGGATGCAGCGAGCCCTTGAGCACCGGATCGCTGTCCGCCTGGGGGAGCGTACGCGCTACATTCCGGTGCTCTCGCGCAAGGGCGGAGTGGGCAAGACCACCGTGACCACGCTCCTCGGGATGGCCCTGGCGGACCTCCGCGAAGACCGGGTGATCGCCATGGACGCCAACCCGGACCGGGGCACCCTCTCCGACCGGAACCCCGGCCGTGCCTCCCACACCGCGCGCCAGCTGGTGAGGGACAGGTTCGAGGTCACCTCGTTCGCGCAGCTCTCCAACTACACCGCCCGCGAGGGCTCGCGCCTCGACGTGCTCGCCTCCGATGCCGACCCGATGGTGGCGCACGCGTTCAACGATGCCGACTACCGGGCCGTCACTGACATCCTTGGGCGCTACTACTCGATCGTCCTCACCGACTCGGGCACAGGGATGGTCCACTCGGTCATGGAGGGGACGCTCGAGAAGGCCGACGCCGTGGTGCTGGTCTCCGGAGGCAGCGTCGACGAGGCGCGCCTCGCCTCGGAGACCCTGTCATGGCTCGAAGCGCATGGCCGCGAAGACCTCGTGCGCAAGGCCATCGTGGTCATCAACATGGCCGCCGGCGACGGCACACGGGTGTCGGTGGACGAAATCGAGGAACACTTCCGCACCCGTGTCCAGCACGTGGTTAGGATTCCCCACGACCGGCATCTCGCAGAGGGCTCGCAGGTGGACTTTGCCAAGCTGCAGCCCGCCACGCGGAAGGCCGCCGTCGAGCTCGCCGCCCTCGTGGTCGACGAGCTGACGGAGGACTGACGGTCCTCAGACAGAGGCCGGCTTGGGGGCCGAGTAGATGTCCTCGACGTAGTCCCCGAAGTCCTTCATGACCTGTGCCCGCTTGACCTTCATGGAGGGGGTCAGGTGGCCCGAGTCCTCCGTGAAGTCGGTGGGGACGATCCGGAAGGCCTTGATGGCCTCCGCCCTCGAGACGCCGGCGTTGGCCTGGTCGATCACGCTCTGGACGTGCGTGAGGACCTCCGGGAGCTTCGCGGCCTCCTCCACCGTGAGTCCGGACGAGAGCCCCTGGCGCTCGAGCCAGCCCGGAAGGGCCTCCTCGTCGAGCGTCACGAGGGCGCCGATGAAGGGGCGGTTCTCACCCACCACGACGACCTGGGAGACCAGGGCGTCCGCCCGGATGTGGTCCTCGAGCGGAGCCGGGGCAACGTTCTTCCCGCCGGCCGTGACGATGATGTCCTTCTTCCGTCCGGTGATCCGCAGGTAGCCGTCAGCGTCGAGCTCCCCGATGTCCCCGGTGTGGAACCAGCCGTCGGTGAACGTCTGGGTCTGGAGCTCGGGCAGCCCGTGGTACCCGCCCATCACGCAGACGCCCTTGGCGAGGATCTCGCCGTCGTCCGCGATCCGGACGGCGTTGCCCGGCAGCGGGGCGCCCACCGTGCCGATCTTGCTCAGGGTCGGCGTGTTCACGGTGATCGGGGCCGTGGTCTCCGTGAGGCCATAGCCTTCGAGGACGAGCAGGCCGATGCCGTGGAAGAAGTGCCCGAGCCGCTCGCCGAGGGGGCCTCCGCCGGACACGGCGTACTTGACGTGGCCGCCCATGGCGCCGCGGAGCTTCCTGTACACGAGCACGTCGTACAGGGCGTGCTGGAGCCGCAGAGCGAGGGGAGGCCTGCCGCCGTCGTCGTGGGCCTTCGACCAGCGGATGGCGACATCCGCTGCCCGGTTGAAGATGGCGCCCTTGCCGCCGTCCTCGGCCTTGGTCTGCGCAGATGTGTAGACCTTCTCGAAGATGCGCGGCACCACGAGGAGGAACGTCGGCTGGAAGCTCTGGAGGTCGGGCAGGAGGTTCTTGATGTCCGGGGTGTGGGCCACCTGGGCGCCCGCCGCGACGGCCAGGACGGAGATGAAGCGCGCGAACACGTGGGCGAGCGGCAGGAACATGATGGTCTTGGCGCCCCTGTCCACCACCTCCGCGAGCGAGGCGGCGGCGTTCTCGGACAGTGCGACGAAGTTGCCGTGCGTGAGCTCACAGCCCTTGGGGCGGCCCAGAGTGCCGGACGTGTAGATGATGGTCGCCACGGACTCGAGCGTCGCGGCGGAGCGCCGGGCCTCGAGTTCCTCGTCCGAGACGGCCGAGCCGGCGGTGCGGAGCGCATCGAGGCCGGAGGGTGACATCTGCCAGACGTGCTTCATTGCGGACAGGCCCTCTGACTCGACCGCCTGCCGGATGGCGTCCTCATGGTGGGCGGTCTCCCCGAACGCCGCCACCGCGCTCGAGTTGCTGAGGTTCCAGGCGATCTGGCTGGGGGAGGAGGTCTCGTAGACGGGAACCGAGACGGCGCCGGCGAACCAGATGGCGAAGTCCACGAGCGTCCACTCGTAGCACGTGCGGGCCATGATCCCGACCCGGTCGCCCGGGCCGACGCCCGCGGCGATGAGGCCCTTGGCGATCTGCTCGACGTCGCTGCGGAACGCCTTGGCTGTCACATCCTGCCAGGTGCCGGAGGCGTCGCGCCGGGCGAACAGTGCCGGGTTCGAGGGCTTCTCGGCCTGCTCGACCACGAAGTCCGTGGTGTTCTTCGCGACGGGGGTGGGAACAAGGGGCGGAACGGTCTTTTCGCGCACGGCATCTCCTTCGGTGTCTCCCGGGGGCGCGGGAGATGGCTTAACCATATCCAAGGCTTGTGGGAGTGTGCCGTGGATCACGGCACAATGCTACTGGCGAGTAACAATAGTCGCTGAGGGGCGGTGCGCGCCACACCGCCGCCCCTGGCGCGCCGGGACCGCGCCCTAGAATGTGCAGGGTGCGCAGACCCCGCTTCGCCCCGACCTTCCGCCCCCACGATTCACGGCTGGGCCGCCGCGGGCTCGCCATCGGAATCGACATCGGGGGCACGAAGGTCGCGGCCGGCGTCGTCGACGCGCAGGGGAACGTGCTGCAGCGGGCACGTCGGGCCACCCCGGGCACCCAGCCGCGCGAAGTCGAGCACGTGATCGCCGAGCTCGTCGCCGAGCTCAGCGAGGACCACCGCGTCTCCTCCGTCGGCATCGGCGCTGCCGGGTGGATGGACCTCGACGGCGCCACTGTGCTCTTCAGCCCCCACCTCGCGTGGCGCAACGAGCCGCTGCGGGACAACCTCGAGAAGCTCCTGCGCCGGCGCGTGTACCTCTCCAACGACGCTGACGCGGCGGCGTGGGCCGAATGGCGCTTCGGCGCAGGACGCCGCGAGAGCCGCCTTGTGTGCATCACGCTCGGTACCGGCATCGGCGGCGCGATGGTCGTCTCGGGACACCTCGAACGGGGCCGGTACGGCGTGGCAGGGGAGTTCGGCCACCAGGTCATCGTTCCCGGGGGCCACCGCTGCGAGTGCGGCAACAGGGGGTGCTGGGAGCAGTACGCCTCAGGCAACGCCCTGGGGCGCGAGGCCCGCGAGCTCGCCCGTGCCAACTCGCCGGTCGCGCAGGAGCTGCTGCGCGCCGTCGGCGGCGATCCCGAGAGGATCACCGGAGCGATCGTGACCGAGCTCGCCCGCGCGGGCGACGCGGCCTCCCGCGAACTGCTCGAGGACGTCGGGGAATGGCTGGGCCTCGGCCTCGCGAACCTCGCGGCCGCGCTGGATCCCGGCACGTTCGTGATCGGTGGCGGGCTGTGCGACGCGGGCGAGCTCCTCCTCGCCCCCGCCCGCCGCTCGTTCGCCCGGAACCTCACCGGCCGCGGATTCCGGCCGCCCGCGCGCATCGTGCGCGCGGCGCTGGGCCCCGAGGCCGGGCTCATCGGTGCGGCAGACCTCTCGCGCGTGCACCTGCGCTCGCGCGGGCCGGCGCGCGACGGCGCGATGGGCTGACGCGGGATCCCTAGAGGCGGGCGCCGTCGTCGCCCTCGTCCTTGCTGCCCGGGAGGCGCATGATGAGGGTCCCGACGCCGGCGACGAAGGCGGCGACCAGCAGGGCCACGACGAAGCCGGGCACGCTGCGCCACACGAGCGCGCACGTCAGGAGGGCAACTGGGCCGCCCACAGCCCCGCACCAGGCGAGCACGGAGACGGGGTCGGCACCCGCGAGGACAGGCTCGGGCTCCTCCGGAACGAAGTCTCCCGGCAGCTCGGCCTCCGGCTCTCCGGCGGCCGGCGCGTGCCCGCGCGCATGCCGGCCTCCTCCCGACAGGCCAAGGGGATCGAACCGCGAGAAGCCTCCCGGCCCTGCGGCGCCGCGCTCGGCGGCGGAGAGCTCACGGGGGGCAGGGCCCTCGGCCTCATCTCCGGTGCCGCCCCCGCCGAGCCGCGCGACGAGGTCGCGCCAGGCGTCGTCGTCGGAGCCAGGACCGTGGGGCGTGGGATCGGAGGTCACTGCACCTCCCGGGTGTCGGGAGTGCCCGCGGCGGGCACTCCCGCCGCGGGCACCGGACCACCCTCGGACCGAGGATCGCCCGAGAAGGAGACGCCCGCCACTTCACGGATGAACGCCGCGGAACGGGCGAAGATCGTCGGCGCGTCGTTGTCCAGCGTCGCGACGTGATAGCTGTCTGTGAGCCTGACGAGCCGGATGTCTGTTCCTCCGTACCGGGCGACGATGGCCGACAGGCTCCGCGCGCTCGTGACGACGTGGTCCACTGTCGAGCGGAAGGCCTGCAGGGGTGCGCTGGCGCGGGGCAGAGAGGACACGGTGTCGCGGAACAGGAGCTTGAGCTCATGCGCGGCCGCGACCGGCACGAGGTCATAGCCTCCCTCATCCTGGCCCGGGCGCTTGATGTCGTTCCGGATGCCGGGGGTGGTCTTCAGGACACGCCGCAGGCCCCCGGAGAGGTACGACCGCGGGTCGTCGATGACGAGTGCGGGATTGACCACGGTGACGGCCGCCACCGGATGATGCGCGGCGAGGCGCAGGGCCAGTGCGCCGCCCATCGACAGGCCGGCCGCCACGACGGTCTCGCACTCGTCCGCGAGCCCGAGGTAGGCGGCCTCGTAGGCGTCGTACCAGTCCCTCCAGCGAGTGCGCGCGAGGTCAGCGACAGTCGTACCGTGCCCGGGGAGCAGGGGCGCCGCCACGCGGAAGCCGGCCTCCCTCAGGGCGTCCGCCCACGGCGCGACCGCCGTGAGTTCGCCCGTGAACCCGTGGCTGAGCGCGACGCCGATCCTCGACGGGTCGAGCGCGGTGGTGCGCGACGTGGAAGGGGAGTCCATGGGAGAAATTATGCACCGCGCACCGCGGCCCCGGCCCAGCGATGGAACGCGTCGGCCGTGCGGTCTACGACAAGGCCCGCCTCCGGGCCGCGCGTGGCCACGTGGGGGCTCTCATGGAGCGCCACGACCTCGACCTCGCGGCTCGAGGTGCGCGCGAGGATGCGGGCAAGGGATGAGGACGGCACGACGGGATCGTCGTCTGACCTGAAGGCGAGGAGCGGGGCGGTGACGCGGGGCAGGAGCCGGTCCGTGGCGTGGTAGAGCCGCTTGAGTTCGTGCACTGCGGCGATCGGCGTGCGCGAGTAGTCGCCCTCGTCGCCGACGGGGTCGGGAGCGTTGGCCTCCTCTATGGGCCCGGTGGTCCGCATGACGAGGCGGTAGGCACCGATGAACCGCACACGCGGGTCATGGAACCCGAGCCCGGGATTCACGACGGCGATCCCCGCCGCGGGTGCCGGCCGCGCGCCGTCGTGCGCCGCCAGACGCGCCGCGGTATGCAGCGCGATCGTTCCACCCATTGACAGCCCGGCGAGGAAGAGCACATCCGTGCGGGCGGCCACATCCGCGCAGGCCTGCTGGAACCGCTCGGTCCATTCGCGCCAGCGCCGCCCCTCGAGGTCCCGCCAGTCCGTGCCGTGTCCAGGCAGGAGGGGCACCTCCACGTCGAATCCGCGGGCGGCGAGCCCGTCGGCCCAGGGCTGCACGGAGGAGGGCGTGCCGGAGAACCCGTGGCACACGGCCACGCCCATCCGGAGGTGCCGTGTCGCGCCAGCCTCATCCGCCATGGGTCCATGGTGGCACTACAGTGAGTGCCGGAAGCACGCTCGCACGGCGGAAGGGCCGCTCAGTGGTCTACTGGATCCTCAAGCAGATCTTCATCGGCCCGGTGGTCAGACTGCTCTTCAGGCCCTGGACGAAGGGGCTCGCGAACGTCCCCGCCACTGGCGCGGCGATCCTCGCATCGAACCACCTCTCCTTCTCGGACTCGATCTTCCTGCCGCTCATGGTCCGCCGGCCCGTGGTGTTCCTTGCCAAGCAGGAGTACTTCACGGGACGCGGTCTGAAGGGTCGCCTCACGGCCGCATTCTTCCGGTACACGAACCAGCTGCCGATGGACCGCTCCGGCGGGGTGGCCTCCGCAGCCTCCCTCGAGGCCGGGGCGCAGATCCTCCGCGGCGGTGGGCTCCTCGGCATCTACCCCGAGGGAACCCGGAGCCCCGACGGCCGCCTGTACCGGGGCAAGGTGGGCGTGGCGAAGCTTGCCCTCGCGAACCGAGTGCCCGTCCTGCCCGTCGCGATGATCGGCACCGAGAAGGTCCAGCCGATCGGGCGGCGCCTGCCGTCCATCCGCCGCGTGGGGGTCATCGTTGGGCGCCCCATGGACTTCTCGGAGTTCTACGACCGGGCCGATGACCGCGACGCGCAGCGTGAGGTGGTCGACCGCATCATGCGGCAGATCCAGCAGCTCTCCGCGCAGGAGTACGTGGATGCCTACGCGGCAGACGTCAAGGCCAGGCTGGCCGCCGAGGCTGCAGTCCGGGCCAGGCGTCCCGCCGCCGACGCATAAGCGCGCGAACCGGCCGGTGGCATAGCCTTGGAGGGTGACTGATCTCTCCGTAGCGTCCCCCCGCGTCACGAGCACCGCCCAGAGCGGCGCCGCCGACTATCCCGGCCTGGACAACTGGCGCTCCCTCCCGGTCTCGCAGCAGCCCTCGTGGTCGGACCAGGATGTCTTCCGCGCGTCCGTCGCGGAGCTCTCCGCGCTCCCGCCCCTCGTCTTCGCCGGCGAGGTCGACGTGCTCCGTGAACGCCTCGCCGCGGCAGCACAGGGGAAGGCCTTCCTCCTCCAGGGCGGCGACTGTGCCGAGACATTCGAGGCCGCGACGGCGGACCGCATCAGCTCGCGCGTGAAGACCATCCTGCAGATGGCCGTCGTCCTGACGTACGGCGCACAGCTGCCGGTCATCAAGATGGGCCGCATGGCGGGCCAGTTCGCCAAGCCCCGCTCCTCCGACACGGAGACGCGGGACGGGGTGACGCTGCCCGCCTACCGGGGCGACATCGTCAACGGCTACGCGTTCACCCCCGAGTCCCGGGCGCACGACGCCGCCCGGCTCCTCCGCGCCTACCACACCTCGGCCTCCACGCTGAACCTCATCCGTGCCTTCACGCAGGGCGGCTTCGCCGACCTCCGGCTCGTGCACACGTGGAACAAGGGCTTCACGGAGAATCCGGCCCATGCACGCTACGAGTCGCTCGCGCGGGAGATCGATCGCGCCATCAAGTTCATGGCGTCGTGCGGGGCGGACTTCGAGGCGCTCAAGCGCGTCGAGTTCTTCGCGAGCCACGAGGCGCTCCTGCTGGACTACGAGCGCGCTCTGACCCGCATCGACTCGCGGACGGGCCTGCCGTACGACACCTCGGCGCACTTCCTGTGGATCGGGGAGCGCACCCGCCAGCTCGACCACGCCCACGTGGACTACCTCTCGAGGGTGCGGAACCCCATCGGGGTCAAGCTCGGGCCCTCCACCACGGGTGACGACGCGCTCCGGCTCATCGACCGGTTGGACCCCGACCGCGAGCCCGGCCGCCTGACCTTCATCACGCGGATGGGCGCGGGCAACATCCGCGAGAAGCTCCCCCCAGTCGTCGAGAAGGTCACGGCCTCCGGTGCGCAGGTCCTGTGGGTCACGGATCCCATGCACGGCAACACGGTGACGAGCCGCAACGGCTACAAGACCCGGCGTTTCGACGACGTGGTGAACGAGGTCCAGGGCTTCTTCGAGGTCCATCAGGCTCTGGGCACGGTTCCGGGCGGCCTCCACATGGAGATGACGGGCGACGACGTCGCAGAGTGCCTCGGCGGGTCGGACCCCATTGATGAGGCCGCATTCGAGGACCGCTACGAGTCGGTCTGCGATCCCCGGCTGAACCACATGCAGTCCCTCGAGATGGCGTTCCTCGTGGCCGGCGCCCTGTCGCGGCGGGGCTGACGCGGCCACCCCTGATCGCGGCGGCGAGCGGCCGGCGTCGTGCTCCCTGGGGCGCGGCGCCGGCCGCTCGCGTGAGGCGACCGTAGCGTCAGGCGACTCGTTGCGTCAGGCGACCGTCGCGTCAGGCGACCGTGATCGTGATCGTGGAGCCTTCCGGCTGGTCACCGGTCTTGTCCTGGCCGGCCACGAGTCCGAAGATCGGCCGGCCGTAGGTGTAGTTGCTCTTGACGGTGAAGCCGGCCGCGGTCAGCACCTGGGTGGCCTCCTTCTCGGACTTGCCGAAGACGTCCGGCACCTTGACCATCTTCGGTCCCTTGGAGATGGTCAGGGTGACCTTGCCGCCCTTCGTCAGAGTGGCCCCGTCTGCTGGGTCCTGAGCGGCGACCGCCCCCTTCGGGACCGTCTTGTCGAACACGTCGTTCGAGGAGACGACGGGGTCGAGGCCTGCGCCGCGGAGGGCCGCGAGCGCGTCCGACTGCGCGAGGCCCACGACCTTGGGGACCGGGATCGGCTGGGGTCCCTTCGAGACGGTCAGGCGGACGGCGGAGCCGCGGCGCAGGGGAGTGCCGGGCCCGGGGTCCTGCGAGATCACGACGCCGGCCGGGACTGTCTCGCTGTAGGCCTCCGTGACCCCTGCGAGGGTGTTCTGAGCCCCGGTGATCGCCGCTTTGGCCTCATCGGCCGACTTGCCGCGCAGGTCTTCGAGCGGGAAGAGCTGAGGCCCTTGGGAGACGAGCACACTGACGCCCTGGAACTTGCGGATCTGGGTGCCGGCCCCCGGGGTGCTTCCGACGATGAGCCCAGAGGCGACCGCGTCGTCGAACACCTTCTGCGTCGAGAAGCTCAGGCCGGCCTGGTCGAAGAGGGGCCGCGCCTGATCGACGGTGAGGTCCTTGACCGCCGGAACCGTGGCTGCGGCACCCGGCCCCACGCCGAAGAACCATCCGGCGAGGGCCGCGATGACTGCCAGCAGCACGACCACCACCGCCCAGACTGCGCCTCGGCGCCGCCGGTCTCCGGCCGTGAGTGTCCGCGTCGGGGTGGCGGCCGAGATGGCGCTCTGCCTCGCCGCGTCGCGCTGCTGGCGCTTGAGCTCGCGGGCCGTGGGCGGGGCAGACTGCGGGTGGTGGGGCATCACCGCGGTCGGGTGGGAGATGCCCATCGGGATGGCCTCGGTGCGGGCAGCCGGCAGCGCCTCGGTCGGCATCCGGGGATCGGACGCTCCCAGGGGCGGCGGGATGAAGGCAGTGGGCGCCGTGCGCAGGTCGAGCTGCGGATCGGTGAGCTGGCGGCGGATGTGCTCGATCTCGTCGCGCAGGGCCTCGGCGCTGACCGGCCGGCGCTCAGGGTCCCGAGCCGCGGCCCACTGGACGAGCGAGTCAAGCTCGGGGGAGAGCCCGTGCACCGTCGCCGACGGCGGCGGGACGTCCTCAGTCACGTGCGCCATGGCGACCTGGACCGGCACGTCCCCGCGGAAGGGCTGGTGGCCGGTGAGGAGCTCGTAGAGCACGATCCCCACCGAGTACAGGTCGCTGCGCGCGTCTCCGCCGCTGCGCTGGACGATTTCGGGCGCGATGTACGCAAGCGTGCCGAGGGTGAGGCCGGTGCTGGTCGAGTTGGTCACGGCCCTCGCGAGTCCGAAGTCGGCGACCTTGATGCGCCCCGTGTCGCTAATGAGCACGTTCTCTGGCTTGATGTCGCGGTGGACGAGGCCCGCGGCGTGGGCCGCGCCGAGCCCGTCGAGGACTGCCTCGATGATGTCGAGCGACCGGCGCGGGGTGAGGGCCCCCTGCTGGTTGAGGAGGTCTCGGAGATTGTGCCCGGGGACGTACTCCATCACGAGGTAGAAGAGGTCGCCATCGTGGCCGCGGTCGAGGATGGAGACGACGTGCGGGTGCGAGAGACGGGCGGCGGACTTGGCCTCCTGCTCGAGCCGCGCGGCGAACGCCGGGTCCTGGCTCAGATGGCGGTGGAGGACCTTCACGGCGACATCGCGGTCCAGGTTCGTGTCCGTCGCGAGGTACACGGCGGCCATTCCGCCCATCGCCAGGCGCGACACCACGTGGTACCGGCCGCCGATGAGCGAGCCGACGAGCGCATCGCTCAGCTTTCCGTTCACCCCACGATCCTACTGGGCTGCGCTGGCCTGAGGGCTGAGGACCCGGCCCACCGCGCGATGCGCGGGCGATTCGTCAGCGGAAGGTGTCCCGATGGGCCATGACGGCGGCCACGTAGGCTTTGGTGTCGTCGTACAGGCCGTGCTTGGCCACCGAGTACTGGCCTTGGTAGTACCCAGCGACCGCCGTCTCATCGTCCTTGCTCGTCCTCAGAAGCGCGCTGATGATGGCGATTCCGGCCGTGGCGTTGTCCCTCGGATCGAGGAGGTTGAGCTTGCGGCCCACGAGGTCGGAGGCCCACTGGCCAGATGAGGGGACGAGCTGCATGGCGCCGATGGCGTTGGCGGGGGAGACGGCGCGCTGGCTGAAGCCTGATTCCTGGTAGGCGAACGCGAGCGCGAGCGCCGGGTCCACGCCCATGCGGCGCGCAGTGTCCGCAATGATCTGCTTCATCTCCTCACGGCTCGGAACCGGCGCGGCGTTGAGCAGGCGCTTGTTCTCGTTCGCCGAGGCGACGGTCGCCGGGGGATAGGTGTAGCCCATGAAGGTGTCGTCGACGAGCGGTTTCGCCGGCGCTGCGGCTGGCGTGATGTTGGCCACGGGAGTCGCGGCAGCTGCGGGAGCAGGCACCGTCAGCGTCCTGCCGGCGTAGATGACGCTCGTGAGGCTCAGCCGGTTGGCAGCCAGCAGATCGCCCAAGGGCACCTTGAGCCGCGCGCTGATCGCGTAGAGGCTGTCTCCCGGGCGGATGGTGTACGAGCCGGCGGAGAGCTGGGCAGGCGCGGAGGCGGTGGCAGCGGACGACGGCGCGGGGCTGGCCTGCCGGGTCGGCTCGCCGGTCAGCCGAAGCTGCTGGCCCGGGCGGATGACCGTGGACGGGGTCAGGCCGTTGAGCACGAGGACGTCCGCGACTTTCAGTCCGTACCTCGCCGCGATCGAGGTCACGGTGTCCCCGGAGCGCACCGTGTGGGTCGCCGGTGGCGCTGTCGGTGACTGGGGGGCGTCGAGCTGGGACGGGACAAGCGCGGCCACCTGGGCTGGTGCGAGGGCGGCGACGTCGTTCCGGGCTGGAACGGTGATCGTGGCGGTCGCGGGGGCAGCAAACGCGAGCGAGGAGAGCGCAACGGCTGGAAGGACCGCCGTGGTAGCCGCCACACGCGGCAGGCAGGACTTGGCAGTCGTCGAGTTCGTCCCGGGCGTGCTCATCGGTCAACCTCCTTGAACCGGCGGAGTCACTGATGTTGCTGATGTGACCAGTGTGAATCTCTCATGATTTGCGGCGGCTGCACAAGGCGAGGACTGGCGGGTGCGCCGACTAGGTGCGGGGTCGGGTGCCGTGGCACGCTGGAGGCGTGAGTGATATCGAGAACCTGGTGTCGGAGTGGCTGACCCTGCCGGACGTCGCGGAGCGGCTCGGCTGCACCGTGACGAAGGTGCATGGACTCCTTGACGAGCGGTCGATCGTGGCCGCGCGCGTCGGGGAGCGGAAGGTCCGTTCGGTCCCCGCCCTCTTCCTTGACGGGGACCACGTGGTGGACAGCCTCAAGGGCACTATTGCGGTTCTGGCAGACGCGGGCTTCAGCGACGAGGAACTGATCGCGTGGCTCTTCACATCGGACGACTCGCTCCGCGGGCGTCCCATCGATGCGCTCCGTGAGGGCCGCAAGACCGAGATCCGCCGCCGGGCCCAGATCCTCGCCTGGTAGGCAGACCCTCGCCTGGTAGGCAGACCCTCGCCTGGGGAGACGCAGGACCGTCAGGCCGTGCGTTGGACGGCAGCGAGGCCGAGCGCCTCGAGCGCGTCGCGCACGTCCCGGTCAACGCGGAGGCCCGAGAGCGCGTCGAAGGCGCGCCCGGAGAGCTCTTCGATCATCCGCTCTGTGGCATCGAGCGCACCCGTGGAACGGATGATGCCGCGGAGGCGGTCGACGTCGTCGGGCCCGAGGTCCGGGTGGCCCAGCCCCTGCTCAAGCTCTGCCGCCCTTGGGGGGTCGGCGGCGTCGAGGGCGAGCGCTACGAGCACCGTGCGCTTGCCCTCCCGGAGGTCATCCCCGGCGGGCTTCCCTGTGGTCCTGGGGTCGCCGAAGACGCCGAGCACGTCGTCGCGCAGCTGGAAGGCCTCCCCGAGCGGAAGCGAGAAGGCGGCATAGGCAGCGAGGAGGTCGTCGCTCGCGCCTGCCAGGGCGCCACCGATGCCGAGAGGCCGCTCCGTCGAGTACTTGGCGCTCTTGAACCGGATGACGTTCTGGGCCCGGGAGACCGCTGTGCCGCGCGGACGTGAGGGGCCGGCCACCTCCTCGAGGATGTCGAGGTACTGCCCGGCCATGACCTCGGCCCGCATGGCGTTGAAGATCTGCCGGGCCCTCGTCCCCGCCGCTGCGGCAGCGCCGACGGCCGTGAAGGCCTCTTCGCTGAAGGACAGGCAGAGGTCTCCGGTGAGGATCGCCGCAGCGTGGCCGAACCGCTCGCCGTCGAGATCCCAGCCTGAGGTCCGGTGCAGGGCCGAGAAGCGCTCGTGCACGCTGGGGGCGCCGCGTCGGGTGTCGGAACGATCGATGATGTCGTCGTGGATGAGGGCAGCGGACTGGAACAGTTCGAGCGCAACGCCGGCGAGGACGGGTGCGGCCGCCAGCGGCTCGCCGCCGGCACCGCGCCACCCCCAGTAGTTCAGGAGGGCACGCAGCCGCTTCCCTCCGGAGGCGAGGCCCGTGATCGCGCCGATCAGCGGGCTGATGTCCGGTGAGACCTCGGCCATCACCGCGCCTTGGCGCTCGAGGAAGGCTGTCAGCTCCGCCCCGAGCACCTCGCGGTAGCGGTCCTGCTCGGCCTTGATATGGGCCGCAGCGGGCCCCCGTCCGTTCACCGGCTCACGCTCACTTGAGCGAGGACGGGGCGACCGAGACTCCGGCCGTCGCGACCGCCTGGCCGTTGGCCGTCACGACCGTGATCGTCGCCGTCTCGGAGCCGTTCGAGCGGACGAGGTCACGGACGAGGGTGCCGGCGGCGGCGATCGCTGCCGACTCGCTGGAACTCTGGCTCGGGGTCTTCGCGCCCGCGGTCGCCGCGGGGACCACGGTGAACCCCTGGTCGGTGAGGACCTTCGTGTAGTAGTCCATCATCTGGGCCGCAGTCGACGTGCTGCTCGATGTCACGAGGGACGCCACCGCGGGGTTGGCCGAGGCATCGAAGCTCGTCGCGAGTGCGGAGGAGCCGGGCATGAGGGGCAGCGTCTGCGACGGGAAGCCGGGAGCGATAGCGCTCACTGTCGAATTGGCGGAGGCCGAGGCCGAGGCGCTGCCCGAGGCCGAGGGGCGGGCAGAGGCCGTGGGCGTGGCCGACGAGGAGGCAGAACCGGTGGACGTCGGGCTCGAGGGGGACCCGGCGGAGGACCCGCTGCAAGCGGTCATGGTGAGCGCGGCTGCCGCCAGCGCCGTCATTGCAGCGAGTCGGATCGGTCGAGTCATGAGTGCCATAGGGGGACGTGCGCCTTCCGACGTCGGTGATGAGGACGTGGACAGTCTAGTAGGAGGGCTTGGCGGCACGCGCCGTCGGCAGCGGCCCCGGACGCTGTCGGCGGCAGGCCCCGCCGCTGCCTACGATGGGTGCGTGCAGACGCAGGACGACGGCGCGCGGCCGGAGCCGCTCGAGGCGCAGCGCCGTCGCGGCATCCTCCACGTGGACATGGATGCGTTCTTCGTCGCGGTCGAGCAGCGTGAGAGGCCGGAGCTGCGGGGACGCCGCGTCATCGTCGGCTTCCCGGCCGAGCGGTCGGTGGTCCTCTCCGCCAGCTACGAGGCCCGCGCGTTCGGAGTGCGCAGCGCCATGCCGATGCTCGTGGCCCTGCGGCGCTGCCCGGACGCGATCGTGGTCGAACCGCGCCACCGCCTCTACTACGACGTTTCCGCACAGCTCATGGCGGCTTTCGGCGACTATACGGACCTCGTGGAGCCGTTGAGCGTGGACGAGGCCTTCCTCGACGTCTCCGGCGCCGTGCGGCGGCTCCACGCTGCCCCGGAGGAGATCGCGGCCCAGATCAAGGCCCGGATCCGGGCCGACCTCGGCATCACCGCGTCGGTGGGCGTCGCCGCGACGAAGTTCGTGGCGAAGATCGCCTCCGCGCGCTCCAAGCCGGATGGGCTCCTCGTCGTCCGACCCGAGGACACTGTCGCCTTCCTGCATGCGCTGCCGGTGGGGGCCCTCTGGGGAATCGGCGGGAAGACCCAGGAAGTCCTCGCCCGGCTCGGAATCCACACCGTGGCCGATCTCGCACACACCCCCGACTCGACCCTCAGACGGGCCCTCGGTGCGACGGGTCTGCATGCAAAGCGCCTCTCGTGGGGCGTCGACGAGCGCCGCGTCACTCCCGCGCGCCAGGAGAAGAGCATCGGTGCCGAGGAGACCTTCGGCACCGATGTGGCGGACGACGCCGCGCTGCACGCCGAGCTTCTGCGGCTCGCCCATCGGGTGGCCGGCAGAATGAGGGGCCAGGGCCTCACCGCCGGGACGGTGGCGCTCAAGCTGCGCTACTCGGACTTCTCGACCCTTGCGCGCTCGCGGACCCTGCCGGTGCCGACCGACAGCGCCCAGCAGCTTTACTCGGCCGCTCGGCAGCTGCTCTCCGGCTTGGGCGAGCGGCCCATGCCGGTCCGACTGATCGGCCTGCGCGGCGAACGGCTCGAGCGTTCGGCAGACGCGCCGCGGCAGCTGAGCCTTGACCGTTCCGAGGACAACTGGCGAACTGCGGAGGAAGCCCTTGACCGCGTTTCCGAGCGCTTCGGGACGGGTATCATCCAGCCGGCGCGCCTCCTCGAGGAACGCCGAGCCGGCCGCTCACGCCCTTCGAGGGAGTGATCGAGTCCCTTTTGTGAGCTACCGGGACGTCATATCCTTATAGAACCTCGATATTGAGTGCAGTGAGTCGGCTGGGAGGTCCATCGCGGGTTGGGTCGGCAGCGGCTCAGCCTCGGGGAACCCACAGTGGGATCAGTGCGTTGGTGCAGGTGATGGGGCCGCCCATCGACTGCATGCGTGAAGGAGTCGTCATGCCTCTGTCGGAGCACGAACAGAAGATGCTGGAGCAGCTCGAGAAGCAGCTCCATGAAGAGGATCCCAAGTTCGCTGATTCCATGGGTGCGGACGCCCTCAGGACCTTCTCCACAAAGCACATCGTGCTGGGCGTCCTCGGGGTGATCGTCGGCATTCTCGTCCTGCTGACTGGGGTGAGCATCCAGAACATCTTCGTGGGCGTCCTGGGCTTCCTCGTGATGGGCGTGTCCGTCTACTACGGCACACTCCGCCGCCCAGGGAGACGCATGCGCTCGCGGGGAGCGAAGTCCTCGGGCGGTTTCCTGCGCCGGCTCGAGGCGCAGTGGGACGAACGCCGCCGCGAGGACGGCTGACCTTCACCCGGACCCACGCCCTTCTTCCTGCGCGCCCAGAGACAGCCTCGGACGCGGCGAATGTGAAGTAGGCGTACGGACGGCCCACCGCCAGGCCCTTCGGGCATGACTCCTGCCCGGTGAACGCACGGCTGCGCCCCGGAACTGTTGGTTCCGGGGCGCAGCCGCGTCTGGCGTCGGTCCGGAGAAAGACCATACCCCGCACTGCTCCTGGCCCTCCGCGGGCGCCGCACTGCTCGCGGTCCTTCGTTGTTCGCCGCTCTGCTCCTGGCCCTCCCCGTGCGCCACTCTGCTCCTGGCCCTCCCCGTGCGCCACTCTGCTCCCGTGCCCCACTTTCCTCCCCGTGCTCCACTTTCCTCCCCGTGCTCCACTTTCCTCCCCGGGTTTGGGCTCTTCCCTGCAGCCGCACGCCCCGAGGGTGTCGAATGACGGGCGGCGGACGATCAGGCGCGTGCGAGCGCAGTCGTGAGCGGGCGCCCCAGCTGAAGGCGTTGCCGTCGGAGGGCGGCGGCCATCCATCGGTGAACCGCGTGATTCCGCGGATCTGCGCCGGAATTCTTTGTACGTCTGGTGCGACATGCGTGTCGCTCCACGTTGACCGGGGAGGAGAGTGGAGTAAAGTGGGGCATGTTGGAGGGAAGTGGCGGAGATAGGGACGTTCAGCCTCGTAACGACGGGTGGTGGTGCCGATGTTGCTCGGTACGTATTCGCCGCGTCTGGACGAGAAGGGGCGCCTCATCCTCCCGGCGAAGTACCGCGACGAACTGGCCGAAGGGCTGGTTCTGACCCGGGGCCAGGAACGCTGCATCTACGTCTTCAGTCAGAAGGAGTTTGAGAGAGTCCACGAACAGATGCGGGAAGCCCCTATCTCCTCGCGTCAGTCACGGGACTACCTCAGGGTCTTCCTGTCCGGAGCCTCCGACGAGGTGCCTGACAAGCAGGGGCGCGTGACGATCCCTCCGATCCTGCGCAAGTACGCAGGGCTCGACCGGGACCTCGCCGTGATCGGCGTGGGAACGCGGGCGGAGATCTGGGACGCCCAGGCCTGGGAGGACTACCTGGCCGAGAAGGAAACCGCCTTCTCGGAGACCGACGACGACGCATTGCCCGGGATCGACTGATCCCACCGGCTGGCCGAGATCTCCAGCCGCCCCGCACGGCCATCCTGGCTCACCTTCCCCGGAGCCAGGCGGCCGATCGGCGCGGAGGGGGATCTGGGTTCAGCCGGACCGAAGACCAGCCGCGAGGCACGAAGGCCACACGAGGGGAGGGAGTGGACATGGACGCCGAGCACGAGAAGGACCCGAAGCCGACCTCCGAACGCCACGTCCCCGTCCTCCTCGAGCGCTGCATGTCCCTGCTCGCTCCGGGCGTCGAGGCGGCCCTTGACACCGGGCGGTCCCCGGTGGTGGTCGATGCCACCCTCGGCATGGGGGGCCACAGCGAAGCGATCCTCTCCCGCTTCCCCGAGGCCACACTCGTGGGGATCGACCGCGATGAACAGGCCCTCGCCCTCGCCGGTGCCCGGCTCGATCCGTTCGGTGCCCGCGCCCGGCTCGTGCACGCCGTGTATGACGAAATCCCCGAGGTACTCGAGGGCCTCGGGCTCGACGGTGCCGACGGGGTGCTCATGGACCTGGGCGTCTCCTCCATGCAGCTCGACGAGCGTGACCGCGGCTTCGCCTACTCCTACGACGCGCCCCTCGACATGCGCATGGACACCAGCCGGGGTCCCACGGCGGCGGACGTTGTCAACACCTACGGCGTCGAGGACCTCACGCGGATCATCCGGGCCTGGGGCGAGGAGAAGTTCGCCGGCAGGATTGCCCGGAACATCGTGGCGGAGCGGGCGAAGAAGCCGTTCACGACGACCGGGGAGCTGGTCGAGGCGATCCGCGCCGTCGTGCCTGCGGCGGCTGCGAGAACCGGGGGGCATCCGGCCAAGCGGACCTTCCAGGCGCTGCGCATCGAGGTCAACGAGGAGCTTGACGTCCTGGAGCGAGCCGTGCCGGCGGCCATCGATGTGCTCCGCTTGGGCGGACGCATCGTCGTCATGAGCTACCACTCGCTCGAGGACCGGATCGTCAAGACGGCGCTCCAGGCGCGGAGCCGCTCCAGTGCTCCCCCCGGATTCCCCGTGGAGCTGCCGGAGCACCGGCCCGAACTGAAGATCATCACGAAGGGGACCGAGGTCCCGACCGAGGCCGAGATCGCGGAGAACCCGCGTGCCGCCTCCGCACGACTCAGGGCCGCAGAACGCATCAGGACAAGGAGTGGACGATGAGCGCAGCAGCACAGCCGAGGGCAGCGGTGGTGGGAACCTCCGCCCTCAGTGCCCCCCTACCGGGACACCGCGCTGCCGAGGGGTCCCCTCGCCGGACGCCCCTCGCCCTCGTCCGTTCGCTCCCCGTGCGCCGCCGTGCGCCATTCGCGATCTTCTGCCTCGGGGTGCTGGCCGCCGCGCTCATCGCGGTGCTCGTGCTCAACATCTCAGTCTCCACCGGGCAGTACCAGTTGGTGCAGCTGCGCAATCAGCAGCTCACCCTTGAGAAGCAGAACCAGGATCTGACACAGCGGGTGCAGAACTTCGAAGCTCCCCAGAATCTGGCGGCGCGCGCGGCACAATATGGAATGGTTGCCTCGACGTCGAACGGACAGATCGACCTGAAGACGCTCGCGGTGACCGGTCAGGCCAAAGCCGCAGTGAAGGGTGCACCCCAGGGCGCCACCATTCCGGCACCCGCAGTTCCGGGACAGATCGCCGTCGTACCCGCGCCGACGACCAAGGATCCCCTCGAGGCAAAGGCTGCGTCGGCCGCGGCCGCCGGGTCCCCGGCCCAGCCGGCAACGGCTCCGGCTGCGGACCTCCACGGAGGGTCCATCCCGGCCCCGGCGCAGAAGACCCCGGGCCAGTAGCCGAGGCGGTCGCCCCGGGGAGCCGCCGGCTGTGGTGAAGGCACGAGGAGCGAGAGCGGAAGCGTAGGGACGAGCGTGGCAGGTACGAGCACGGACACCAGACGCCCCAACTCGCGCGGCGGCGCAACCAAGGTTCCACCTCCAGCGCGCCACGGCGGGCGGGCGAAGCGCCGGCTCAAGCTGGGCCTCGCCGTGATGCTCACGCTGCTCGTCCTCATCGGCGGCCGCCTCATCCTCGTCCAGGGCCTGGATGTGGGCGGAATGGCGGAGGCCGCCGTCAACAAGCGCCTGCAGAAGACCGTGCTGCCGGCCCAACGCGGTGAGATCGTCGACTCCAAGGGGGCCGTGCTCGCCTCGAGCGTGGTGCGCTACAACATCACCGTGGACCAGCGCATCGCCTCGGCCAAGGACTTCACGGAGCTGGACCGGAGCGTCGACGCCGGCGACGGCACCAAGAAGATCGTGCAGATCCCCCGGGACCAGGCGGTCAAGGAGCTCGCAGACACGCTGGGCATGTCCGTCGCGGACGTGACCAGTGCGATCACAGGGGAGAAGCCGTTCAACTACGTGGCGAGGAACGTGACCCCGGACACCGAGGACCGGGCCATGGCCATCGGTTTCCCCGGGATCCTCTCAGAGGGCGTGACCCAGCGGGTCTACCCGAACGGTGCGGTAGGCGGCAGCTTCGTCGGATTCGTGGGCTCGGACGGCACGGCCCTGTCCGGGATCGAGCAGACTCAGGACGAGCAGCTCAAGGGCCAGGACGGCTCGCGTGAGTACGAGATCGGCGCAGACGGACTCCGCATTCCGGTGGCCACAGACAAGTACACGCCCGCGCAGAACGGCAAGACGGTCAAGCTGACGATCAACTCGGACCTCCAGTACTTCACGCAGCAGGCAGTGCAGACCCAGGCGCAGAAGTACAACGCCGAGTGGGGAATCGCCGTCGTCGAGGACGCCAAGACCGGCAACATCCTCGCCATGGCCGACACCAATTCGGTCGACCCGAATGATCCGGGCAAGTCCGCAGCCAAGGACCGGGGCGTCCGTGCTGTGACAGCGGCGTACGAGCCGGGCTCTGTCGAGAAGACCATCACGATGGCGGCGCTCATCCAGGAGGGCAAGGCGACGCCCCTGTCCCAGTACACCATCCCGCCGACGTACACCGTGGACGGGCAGACCTTCTCCGACGCGTTCACCCACGGGACCGAGCAGCGGACCCTCGCCGGGATCCTCGGCTACTCCATGAACACGGGAACCGTCATGGCCGGCAAGGAGCTCAGCCCCCAGCAGCGCTATGACTGGTTCACCAAGTTCGGGATCGGCCAGCCCATCGACGTCGGGCTTCCCGGCGAGGCCAAGGGCACGCTCCACACCCCGCAGGAGTGGGACGGTCGCCAGCAGTACACGATCCTGTTCGGCCAGGGCGTCACCCAGTCCACCCTCCAGACCATCCGCGCCTACCAGACCATCGCGAATGACGGCGTCATGCTGCAGCCCCGCCTCATCGACGGGTACATCGACCAGACCGGCCACGAAACGCCGTGGCAGACGGCCGGACCCACGCAGGTCGTGAGCAAGGAGACCGCGCAGCAGGTGAAGGAGATGCTCGAGAGCAACGTCACCGAGGGCGAGGTCAAGCCGGCCGCGATCGACGGCTACCGGGTGGGTGCGAAGACCGGAACCTCCGAGGCGCCCCGAGAGGACGGCGTGCCGGGCTATCAAGGCGTGACCTCCACCCTCATCGGAATGGCGCCGATGGACAATCCGCGCTTCATCGTCTCGGTGGTCCTGCAGCGTCCGACCGACATCTACGGCATCGGCAACGCGGACATCTTCAAGTCGGTCATGTCGCAGGCGCTCCACATGTACGGCGTCCCGCCGTCAACCGGCACTCCCGCGAGGCTGCCGCAGTACGTGAAGTGACCCCCGCCCCCGGGTGCCGGCCCAGACCCGGCGCCCGGGGGCGTTATAGAGTTGGAATCCCGATCGATGAAGGTGAATGTGAGCGAGCAGCCCCTGCCCCCGGGCAGCAGTGCATCGGCACTCAGTGCGCGGGGGGACAGCGCCCCGCAGGAGGATCCTGCACACAACGGTCCTGCCCAGGACAGCGGGACCCAGGACAGCGGGACCCAGGACAGCGGGACCCAGGACAGCCTTGGACAGGACGGCCCAGAGGCGCTCCGGCCGGCCCACGTGGCGCCGATCTCCCTCGCGGAGGTCTCGGCTCTCGTGGGGCTCCCTGCCGAGGGCCTCGAGGACGCAGCGCCCATCACGGGAGCGAGCCTCGACTCGCGTACGGTCGTCCCAGGGGACCTCTACTTCGCGCTGCCCGGTGCGTCGCGACACGGAGCCGACTACGCCCAGCAGGCCGTGGAGGCGGGAGCCGTGGCGATCCTCACCGACCACGACGGCGCGAAGCGGCTCGCGCTGTCCGAGTCCCTCGCGCAGGTCCCGGCACTCGTCCTCGACCGGCCCCGGGCAGCAGTCGGCCCCGTCTCAGCCCTCGTCTATGGGACGGCCGCGGCCGGGACCGACGGCGGCACTGCGCAGCGCATGCTCCTGCTCGGCGTGACGGGAACGAACGGCAAGACGACCACCACCTACTTCTCGAATTCCCTCCTGCGTGCGCTCGGCCACCGGACGGGACTGATCGGGACGATCGAGATCCTGGCCGGCGGCGAGCCCATTCCGAGCAGGCTCACCACCCCGGAGTCCACTGAAGTCCACGCCCTTCTGGCGCTCATGCGGGAGCGGGGAGTGACGGCCGCCTCGATGGAGGTCTCCTCCCACGCGATCGAGTTCGGCCGCGTCGACGGCGTGCGCTACGACGCAGCGGGCTTCACGAACCTCACGCAGGACCATCTGGACCTCCACGGGACGATGGAGGAGTACTACGCGGCCAAGGCCCGGCTGTTCACGCCGGAGCGGGCCGCCCACGGCGTCGTGACGGTCGACGACGAGTGGGGCCGCCGGCTCGCGGACGAGGCTCCGATCCCGGTCACCACCCTCGCTGCCGGTGCAGGTCAAGCCGACCCGGCCGGCGCCCACCCACGCGACGTGCCCGAGGCGGACTGGACGGTGGCGGCCGCCCGTCCGTCCGGGGTCGGCACGGCCTTCGAGCTGCGGCACCGCGACGGCGCCACCCTGCGTGTGCGCACCGGCCTTCCGGGAGCCTTCAACGTGGCCAACGCCGCCCTTGCGACACTGCTCGTCGTCGCCTCCGGGGCCACTCTCGAGAAGGTCCAGCGGGCTCTCGACCGCGACCCCTTCACCGTCGAGGTCCCCGGGCGCATGCAGCTCGTCGGAACCGCCCCGACGGCCATCGTCGACTTCGCCCACAATCCGGACGCGCTCGAGAGGGCGCTCGACGCAGTGCGGCCCCGCACCGGGTCCGGCCGCGTGATCGTCGTCTTCGGCGCCACCGGCCAGCGCGACGCCCTCAAGCGTCCCGTCATGGGCGCCGTCGCCGCGCGGGGAGCCGACGTGGTGGTGGTGACGGACGACGACCCCCACGACGAGGACCCTGCCGCCATCCGCGCCCAAGTGCTCGCCGGCGTCCGCGCCGAGGACGCCGAGAAGGGGCTCGGACGTCGCATCGACGAGGTCGGCGACAGGGCCGAGGCGATCCGCCACGCCGTCGACCTCGCGCGGGACGATGATGTGATCCTCGTGGCGGGGCGCGGCCACGAGGTGTACCAGGAGGTCAAGGGCGTGAACCTCGTCCTGGACGACCGTGCGGAGCTGCGAGGCGCCCTCGCGGAGCGGGGCTTCCGCCTGGTTGCCGGCGCTGGCGGATTCGGGTCCGAGGCCTCCGACGCACTAGAGTCCGATGCGCAATGATTGAGTTCACAGCGGCGCAGATCGCCGAGATCACGGGCGGCCGTCTGGTCGCACCACCCGACATCATCCCCACGAGCGTTGTGACGGACTCCCGCGAGGCCGTCCCTGGATCGCTCTATGTTGCCAAGCCCGGGGAGCACGCCGACGGCCACGCGTACGTGGGCGCAGCCGTTGCCGCCGGTGCGGTCCTGACCCTGTGCGAGCGGGAGGTCACGGACGACGGCGGCGCGAGCCATCCGTGCGTGGTGGTGCCTGACGCCGTGCTCGCCATGGGCACTCTCGCCAAGGCGGCCGTCGAGAGGATCCGCGCAGAGCGCTCCGCGCGCGGGGAGGAGCTCACTGTCGTGGGCATCACCGGCTCGGCCGGGAAGACCACCACCAAAGACCTCGTCGCAGGGATTTTCCGCTCGACCCCCGAAGGGTCCGCGACGCCGGCCTCGACGGTCGCCCCGCAGGGCTCCTACAACGGCGAGGTCGGCGTCCCCCTCACGGTCTTCCGGGCCGACACCTCCACGCGCTACCTCGTGATCGAGATGGGTGCCACCGGAATCGGCCACATCCAGTACCTTGCCGATATGGTCAGGCCGGACATCGGCGTCGTCCTCGTCGTGGGAAGCGCCCACGCGGGGGAGTTCGGCGGCGTCGAGAACATCGCCAAGGCCAAGGGCGAACTCGTCGAAGCGCTCTCCGCCGAGGGGACGGCCGTCCTCAACGCCGACGACCCCCGCGTGCGGGCCATGGAGCCGCGCACGAAGGCCCGCCTCGTCTTCTTCACATCGCACCCCGAGGCGAACGCGGACCTCGCCGAGCGCGGAACGCTCGTCGCGGCCCATGGGGCGAGCGTGGACGACGGCGGCTCGCCCGTCTTCGACCTCACCATCGGCGCCCAAGGCCCGGTGCACGTGGCAAGCCGCCTCATCGGCGCGCACCACACGTCCAACCTGCTCGCCGCGGCCTCGGCCGCCTCCGCGGCCGGGGTGCCCCTCGAGGTCATCGGAGAGTCGCTCTCCGCCCAGGGGCCCGGCAGCCGGTGGCGCATGCAGCGCACGGAGCGGGCAGACGGCGTGACGGTCATCAACGACGCCTACAACGCCAACCCTGAATCCATGCGGGCCGCGCTCCGGACCCTCGCCGACCTCGGACGCGGCCGGCGGACGTGGGCGGTCCTGGGTGCCATGCTCGAGCTCGGCGAGGAATCGATCCCAGCCCACACGGCGGTCGGGACCCTCGTAGTCCGGCTCAACATCGACCGGCTCGTGGTGGTGGGCCGCGAGGCGCGCGCCCTGTACGTCTCGGCCGTCAACGAGGGGTCGTGGGGCAGCGAGACGACGTTCGTCGAGGACGCCGATGCAGCCTTCGAGCTGCTCGAGCGGGAGCTCGCCCCGGGTGACCTCGTGCTCGTGAAGTCCTCGAACGGCGTCGGGCTGGGGGCTCTCGGGGACCGGATCGCATTGCCGGCAGCCGACGGGGCCACGCCCCACCAGGGACGGAGCCTGACGTGATCGCACTGCTGATCGGCGGTGGGCTCGCGCTGGTCTTCGGACTGGTCGGGACCCCCCTGTTCATCCGACTCCTGGTGGCCAAGGGCTACGGCCAGTTCATCCGGGACGACGGCCCCACGACGCACCACATGAAACGCGGGACTCCCACGATGGGCGGAGCCGTGTTCGTGCTCGCCACGGTGGTCGCCTACTACCTGACGCATCTCATCACGTGGCTCGTCAATCCCGCCTCGAGCGGGCCGAGCATCTCTGCCGCCCTCCTGCTGTTCCTCATGGTCGGCATGGGCATCGTGGGCTTCCTGGACGACTTCACGAAGATCTCCAACCAGCGCAGCCTCGGGCTGAGTCCGCGGGGCAAGCTGATCGGCCAGGGCCTCGTGGGCATCGTCTTCGCGGTCCTCGCGCTGCAGTTTCCCGACTGGCGCGGCCTCACACCGGCCTCGACCAACATCTCGTTCCTGCGGGACATCCCGTGGCTCAATCTCGCATTCGGCGGCACGGTGCTGGGGGCGATCCTCTTCGTCATCTGGTCGAACATCATCGTCACCGCGACCAGCAACGGCGTGAACCTCACGGACGGGCTGGACGGCCTCGCGGCCGGCGCTTCGATCATGGTCTTCGGCGCATACACGCTCATGGGCATCTGGCAGAGCAACCAGGCCTGCGGCTCCGCAAGGGTGATCGGGTCTGTCTGCTACGAGACACGGGACCCCCTCGACCTCGCCCTGCTCGCAGCCATCATGAGCTCGGCTCTGGTCGGATTCCTCTGGTGGAACACCTCCCCGGCGAAGATCTTCATGGGGGACACCGGCTCGCTCGCCATCGGGGCGGCCATCGCTGGCTTCGCAATCCTGTCCCGCACCGAACTGCTCCTGGTCATCATCGGCGGCCTGTTCATGCTCGTCACGCTGTCCGTGATCCTGCAGGTCGGGTACTTCAAGGCCACCAAGGGCAAACGCCTGTTCAAGATGGCCCCGCTCCAGCACCACTTCGAACTCAAGGGCTGGGCTGAGGTGACCGTGGTGGTCCGCTTCTGGATCCTCGCCGGGCTCTGCGTCGCCGGAGGCCTGGCCGTCTTCTACGCAGAATGGGTGGCAGGACTGTGAATGAGCATGCTTCTTCTGGTCCGTCGGGACCGCGGGCAGAAAGCGCCCGCCTTGCGTCCCTGACGTCCTGGGACTCGGACTGGGCTGGACTGCGGGTGGTCGTTGCCGGGATCGGCGTCTCCGGCTTCGCCGCCGCCGACACGCTCATCGAGCTCGGCGCGAGCGTCGTCGTGGTCGACTCCTCCGTTACAGATCGTGCACAGGCGCAGGCAGACACGCTGCGCATCGTCGGTGCCGAGGACGTCCTGCTCGGTGAGGACGCGGTGCAGCACCTCCCCAAGGTCGACGGCGCGCTCCCGGACCTCGTGGTGACCTCGCCCGGGTGGCGACCCGATCAGGCGATGCTCGCCGAGGCGACATGCCGGGGCATCCCGGTGTGGGGCGACGTCGAGCTCGCGTGGCGGGTCCGGAGGCGCCGCGGGCGCAAGACGGCCGACTGGCTCGCGATCACCGGCACGAACGGCAAGACCACCACCGTCGGAATGACCGAGTCGATGCTGCGGGCTGCCGGCCTCAAGGCGGTGGCTGTGGGCAATGTCGGCAAGCCCATCCTCGATGCCCTCCGCGAGCCCGTCGAGTACGACGTCTTCGCGGTCGAGCTCTCGAGCTTCCAGCTCCACTGGGAGGAGTCGCTCTCTCCCGTCGCCTCCGTGGTGCTCAACGTCGCCGAAGACCATGTCGACTGGCACGGTTCATACGAGGCGTATCTGGCGGACAAGGCGAAGGTCTACGCCAACACCCAGAAGGCCTGCGTGTACAACGCGGAGCAGATCGAGACCGAGCACATGGTCGAGGAGGCCGACGTCGTCGAGGGCTGCCGGGCGATCGGGTTCACCACGGGAACCCCCGCGGTGAGCATGCTCGGCGTCGTCGACGGCCTGCTGGTGGACCGAGCCTTCATCGACAACCGCCGCGACCATGCCGCCGAGCTCGGCTCCCTCGAGGACCTGGGACCCGTGGCCCCCCGGCACATGGTGGCCAACGCGCTCGCCGCGGCCGCCCTCGTGCGGGCCTACGGCGTCGAGCCCGCCGCGGTGAAGGCCGGCCTGCAGGCCTACCTTCCCGGCGACCACCGGATCCAGACCGTGGCGACCATCGGCTCTGTCAGGTGGGTCAATGACTCCAAGGCAACCAACCCCCATGCAGCGTCGGCATCCCTGTCCGCCTTCGAGCGGGTGGTGTGGATCGCGGGTGGCCTGTCGAAGGGCGTGGCCTACGACCAGCTGGTGACCGAGCATGCGCCGCGGCTCCGCGCCGTCGTGCTCATTGGCCGTGACAGCTCGGATCTGGCGGCCGCGCTCTCGCGACACGCGCCGAATGTACCGGTCTTCCCCGTTGATCCGGGCCAGACTGGTGAGGACCGGCCGGACAGCGGCGTTGAACCACACGGCGGCGCCGAGGCGAACAGCGCCCAGACGGGAAGCGCGATCATGGCACGGGCGGTGGAGGTCGCAGCGGCCCACGCGGAGCCCGGAGATACGGTGCTGATGGCACCGGCCGCGGCTTCGATGGACCAGTTCGACTCGTACGCCCACCGTGGGATGGCGTTCACTGATACGGTGCGGGCGCGGGCAGCACGGGAGACCACCGAGGAGTAGGGACTATGGCCAGCACGGCGCAGCGGAGACCAGGAGGCCCCCTGCGCCCGCTCGCGGTCGTGTGGCGCAGGATCACCCGCACGGAAGGCTCCAGCAGCGGCACGAGCTACTACCTCATCCTGGGCACGACCCTCGCGCTCACGGCGATCGGCATCATGATGGTCCTCTCCGCCTCGAGCGTGGAGAGCATCGCGGCCGGGGAGAGCCCCTACACGGCTGCCCTCAAGCAGGTCCTCTTCGGGGCGGTGGGCCTCGTGGGCATGCTCGCGCTCTCGAGGATCAACGTCCGCTGGCTCAAGCGCCTTGCGTGGCCCGGCATCGGCGCCACCATCGTGCTGCTCATCCTCGTCCAGCTCATCGGCAGGAGGGTGCTGGGCAACAAGAACTGGATCGAGATTGCCGGCTTCAGCTTCCAGCCCTCGGAGGTTGCCAAGCTGCTGCTCGCACTGTGGCTCGCCACCATCCTGAACACCAAAGGGAGGCTCCTGGACAACTGGGTGCACGCGCTGATCCCTGCCGTCCCGGTGGGGCTGGGGGTTGCGGGCCTCGTCATCTGGGGGCACGACCTCGGCACGACGCTCGTGATCCTCCTCGTCATGGTGGCCGCGCTCTTCTACGCCGGTGTCCCCACCAAGCTGTTCGTGAGCTCAGGAGTGATGCTCGCCATCGCCGCCGTCAGCTTCGCCGTCGCGAGCCCCAACCGGATGTGCCGCATCTACACGTGGGTCGGCCAGAACCCGGACTTCTGCCGGGCCGACGGCGCCGACTTCACCTACCAGGTCCAGAACGGGCTGTTCGGGCTCGCGTCCGGGGGGTGGTTCGGCGTCGGCCTCGGTCAGAGCCGGCAGAAGTACAGCTGGCTGCCCGAGGCGCAGAACGACTTCATCTTTGCGGTGCTCGGCGAAGAGCTCGGACTGTTCGGCACCCTCTTGGTCCTCGTTCTCTTCGCAGTGCTTGCGGTGGCGGTGTTCCGGGTGGTGTCCCGGCAGCAGGAGCTCTTCCCCAGGATCCTCGGCGGCACGATCATGGCGTGGATCCTGGGCCAAGCCGCCATCAACATGTCGATGGTGACCGGGATTGCTCCCGTGATCGGGGTGCCGCTGCCCTTCATCTCGTCCGGAGGCTCTGCGCTGGTCAGCTGCCTGTGTGCGATCGGCGTACTGTTGTCTCTGGCCCGCGAGGACATGCGGCCCACCACCAGAGTCCGCCGGAAGGGCCGGAAGGGCTCGGCGGCCGGATCCAAGCCAGGCAAGGCCGCGGCTGCGCGCCCACGGGGGCGCACAGCCAAGCCGGTGCCCGCGAGCGGGCGGCCCGTCCCAGCCCCGGTCAGTCCCCAACCGGCGACCAACGCGAAGCGGAAGGCCAGCACGTAGACATGCCCCATGAGGACCCCGCGCGGACCGCGCTCCCGACCTCCCGACCGTCAGTGGTACTCGCGGGCGGCGGAACGGCCGGGCACATCAGTCCGCTGCTCGCGATCGCCCGCGCCGTGGTCAAGGCCGCACCCGCGGCCCGGATCCTCGCGGTAGGAACGGCCACCGGGATGGAGACGAGGATCGTGCCCGCGGCCGGTTTCGAGCTCGCAGTGATCGACCGCGTACCGCTCCCGCGCAAGCCGTCCCTTGATCTTGTGAAGCTGCCGCGCCGCTTCGCGGCCGCAGTCCGCGCGTCCGAGGGCATCCTCGCCCGCGCAGAGGCCGATGTGCTGGTCGGGGTGGGCGGATATGTGTGCACCCCCATGTACATCGCGGCGCGCCGGCGCGGGGTGCCCATCGTGATCCACGAGGCGAACACCCGTGCCGGGCTCGCAAACCGGGTCGGTGCCCTCTTCACCGAGCGCGTCGGCAAGGCCTTCGCCGCGACGCGCCTGCGGCACTCGAAGCTCGTGGGCATGCCCATGCGTCCGGAGATCGCCGGGCTCGACCGCGCTGCGGCCCGTACGTCGGCTCGAGCGAGTCTCGGCCTCGATCCGGACCGGACGACCCTCGTGGTGACGGGCGGATCGCTCGGTGCGGCGAGCCTCAACAGGACCATCGCCGCGTCGCTCGGCGTCCTCGCCAGCGCCGGCGTCCAGACCCTGCACATCACCGGAAGGGACAAAGCCGTCGCCGGCCCGGACGGGACCCCTCTCGCCGCACCGGGCTATCACCAGACGGAATTCGTGGACGGCATGGAGACGGCCTACGCCGCTGCGGACCTCATCGTGTGCCGCGCGGGAGCCGGAACGGTCTGCGAGGTGGCCGCCGTCGGCCTGCCGGCGGTGTTCGTGCCACTGCCCATCGGCAATGGCGAACAGGCGCTCAATGCGCGCGGGCTCGTCGAGGCGGGCGGCGCACTGATGGTGCGCGATGCGGACTTCACCCCCGGCTGGCTCGAGGACACAGTCCTTCCGCTCCTCGCGGACGGCACCCGGCTGGCCGGGATGGCGCACGCCGCGGCCGCCCAGGGAATCCGCGACGCGGACGCACAGATGGCGGCGATGGTGCTCGCCGCCGCAGGGGACGGGATCCAGGAGGGAACACGCGCATGACCGCCAACCAGACGCTTCCGGAGGAGCTCGCCGAGCTCGGGCGCGTCCACTTCGTGGGAGTCGGCGGGGTGGGGATGTCCGCCGTCGCGCGCGTCATGCTGGCCCGGGGTGTGCCGGTGAGCGGCTCGGATGCCAAGGACCTGCCGGTGATGGCGGAGCTCGCGTCGCTCGGGGCCCGGATCGCGGTGGGCTACACCGCCGCCAACGTCGGGGATGCGGACACGGTCGTGCGCGGCTCGGCGATCCGTCCGGACAACCCGGAGCTGGTCGAGGCCAGCGCCCGCGGGCTCAGGATCCTGCACCGTTCCGAGGCGCTGGCCGCGGTCATGGCGGGCAGCCGCGTGATCGCCGTCGCCGGAACACATGGGAAGACCACCACGACGTCGATGACGGCATGGATGCTGCGCGGAGCGGGCCTCGATCCGAGCTTCGCGATCGGTGCCAACGTGCCGGCGCTCGGGGCGAATGCGGCAGCGGGGGAGACGGACGTCTTCGTGGCCGAGGCCGACGAGTCGGACGAGTCGTTCCTGAACTACCGTCCGCTGACCGAGGTCATCACCAACGTCGAAGCGGACCATTTGGACCACTACGGCACAGCGGACGCAGTCCACGCCGCCTTCGACGCGTTCGCGGCCCTCGTGCCCGAGCACGGCCTCGTGCTGGCCTGCGCCGACGACCCGGGAGCCCTCGCCCTGGCCCGGCGCCTCCGCGCGCGTGCCGATGCCCCGCGGGTCCTGACCTACGGCACCGCGCAGGACGCCGACCTCGTCGTGCACTTCGATCCCTCCGGGACGGAGCTCGCGTGGGAGGGCCGGACGTACGCGCTGCCCCTGAGGGTCCCCGGCCTCCACAACGCCCTCAACGCTGCGGGCGCGTTCGCCGCGGCGGTCGACGCCGGTGCCGACCCCGAGCGTGCGGCCGCCTCGCTCTCCGACTTCTCCGGAGCGGCCCGGCGGTTCGAGTTCAAGGGGGAGGCAGGGGGAGTGCGGGTGTTCGACGACTACGCCCATCACCCCACCGAGGTGCGGGCTGCCCTGGCCGCGGCCCGGGCAGTGGCAGGCGGCCACAGCGTCCATGTCCTGTTCCAGCCTCACCTGTTCTCCCGCACGCGCGAGTTCGCCGAGCAGTTCGCCGAGGCGCTCTCCGCCGCGGACACGGTCCGTGTCATGGACATCTATCCGGCCCGCGAGGACCCGATCCCCGGTGTAACGAGCGAACTCGTGACCGCGCGCCTGACCGATGCCGCGTATGCGCCCCGCGTGGACCGCGCGGTCGCCGAGATCGCCGCGGCGGCGCGGCCCGGCGACATCGTGCTCACGGTGGGTGCCGGCGACGTGACCTTCCAGGGGCGGGAACTCCTCGCGGCTCTGGCCGCCGGATCCGCCTCCGTGCAGCCCTCTTCTCCCGAGGCACCGCATGACGCCTAGCCCACGTGTTCCGCGCGTCCCGCGCGTCCCGCGCGCCGCGGAGGCCTCTGCACCAGCCCAGGCCCACGACGCCGGCACCCCGCCCGAGACGGGCAAGGTCACCGTCCGAGGTGCCAAGGTGACGCTCCTCAACCCTCAAGGCGGCGACCATGGCGAGGGCGGAGCGGCCCACGCGCCGTCGTCCGCCGACTCGGCTTCCCCCAGCGCCCAGACCGCAGAGACGGAGGACTCGAACCCACAGGCTCGGTCCACGCGGGCCGGGTCCACACGGGCCGGGTCCGCGCGCCCCAAGTCCGGCAGCGCGAGGTCCGGTCGGGCGGAAGGCGTACCGGCCGATGCGCCGCAGGCCGCATCCGGCGTATCGGAGACGGGCCGCGTCCGGCGGCTCTGGGCCTTCGGACGCGGCGGGGCCTCGCCGGCGGGCGCCGCACTGCAGCTCCCGACGCAGGCAGAGGACGGGGAAGCGGACGTCCTCGCCTTCCCCGAGCCCCCGGCCAAGCGGCGCCGGCGCCGCCTCCTCGTGGGGACCGGCCTAGCCGTGGCCCTCGTCGCAGGCCTGTTCGCCGTGCTGCTGTTCACACCGCTCGTCGCGGTGCGCACGATCACTGTGGAGGGCACCCACCTGCTGCCGGCAGGCCAGGTCGCCTCCGCGCTCGACCCCGTGCGGGGCAAGCCCCTCGCGACCGTAGGTTCCGATGACGTCGAGCGGCTCCTTCACCAGTTCGTCCAGGTCAAGAGCGCGCGGGCCCTTGCGGTGCCGCCGAGCACGCTCGTGGTCGAGATCGTCGAGCGCGTCCCCGTGGCACTCGTCAAGCAGGGAGGGAAGCTCACGGTCGTGGACGGCGACGGCGTGGTGCTGGGCGATGCGACGGCGACGTCCCAGTACTCCGTGCCTGTCATCGACGGCTCCGCCATGCCGATGGGCCAGGCGGTGTTCCGGTCTGTCACGGCCGTCCTCGCGGCACTTCCCCCCGACGTCTTGGGCCAGCTCGCGACGGCCTCGGCACAGTCGGCGGACTCCGTCGAGCTCAAGCTCTCGGACGGGCGCACCGTGGTGTGGGGCAACGCGGACGACCGCGAGCTCAAGGCCAGGGTCCTCCAAGCCCTCATGAAAGCCACGCCCGAGAAGGGCCAGCCGGCCCCCCAGGTCTTCGATGTGAGCACCCCACGTCACCCGGTGACACGATGAGGCACCTGCACCGCAGGGGTGGGGCTGTGGCATCCGGAGGTGTGGCAGAGTGGACAGATGGCGGGGACGGACGGCGGCAATGGGACGACACGCCTAGGCGGTCGTTGCACGCCCCAGAGACGGCCCATACCGTCTTCCTAAGAGCTACTTGACATAACTATAACCTTCAAGCTGAAGGTTATAGTTATGGACTCCGGGGTTCTTGCAGATCCAGCAGGCTTTCGAACAAGGGACACTCAACGTGGCAGCACCGCAGAACTACTTGGCCGTCATCAAGGTCGTCGGCATTGGCGGCGGTGGCGTGAATGCAGTCAACCGCATGATCGAAGTCGGTCTGCGAGGCGTGGAGTTCATCGCCATCAACACCGACGCCCAGGCGCTGCTCATGAGCGATGCGGACGTCAAGCTCGACGTCGGCCGTGAGCTCACCCGAGGCCTCGGCGCCGGAGCGAACCCCGAGGTCGGCCGCCAGGCGGCCGAGGACCACGCCGACGAGATCGAGGAAGTCCTCCGCGGCGCCGACATGGTGTTCGTCACCGCGGGCGAGGGCGGCGGCACCGGGACCGGTGGGGCTCCCGTCGTCGCACGCATTGCGCGGAGTCTGGGTGCCCTGACGATCGGCGTTGTCACCCGTCCCTTCACCTTCGAGGGCCGCCGCCGCGCCACGAGTGCCGAGAACGGGATCGAAGCGCTGCGCGACGAGGTCGACACCCTCATCGTCATCCCGAATGACCGCCTGCTCTCGATCTCCGACCGCAACGTCTCCGTCCTGGATGCCTTCCGGTCCGCGGACCAGGTGCTGCTCTCCGGCGTCCAGGGCATCACGGATCTCATCACGACCCCGGGTCTCATCAACCTCGACTTCGCCGACGTGAAGTCGGTGATGCAGGGTGCTGGCTCTGCCCTCATGGGCATCGGCTCCGCCCGGGGGGAGGACCGTGCCGTCAAGGCGGCCGAACTCGCCATCGCCTCGCCGCTCCTCGAAGCGTCCATCGACGGCGCGCACGGCGTCCTCCTGTCCATCCAGGGCGGCAGCGATCTCGGCCTGTTCGAGATCAACGAGGCAGCCCGCCTCGTCCAGGAAGTCGCCCACCCCGAGGCCAACATCATCTTCGGCGCGGTCATCGACGACGCGCTCGGGGACGAGGCCCGCGTCACTGTGATCGCCGCCGGCTTCGACGACGTCAAGGCCACCTCGCCCTCCCTCGAGGATGTCAAGGCAGCCCAGGCCGCCGCCGCGCCCCAGGCGGCGTCGTCCGCCCCTGCCTCTCCGGCCGCGAGCGTCCCCCCGGCTCCGTCAGCCGCGCCGCGCGTGTCGCAGCCCACGCCCGTCCACGCCGGCCTGAGCCAGTGGAGCCAGGGCCACACGAGCCTGCCCGCGGACGGCGGCTTCGACGTCGAGCTCCCGGCGGTCGTGGAGCCTGATCTCTCGGGCAACCGCAACGACGACCTCGACGTGCCCGACTTCCTCAAGTGAGCCGCGGCTCGGCCGAGGCGCCGCGCGCGGACGGCCTCTTCTGGTGGCGCCGGGACGTCCGTCCCGGCGTCACCGTCGCGTTCACGCAGGCCGCTGCCGGCAACCTCGCCTTCCATGTCGGCGATGACGACGACGCCGTGCAGCACTCCCGCGCGCGGCTCGCGGAGGAATCGGGCGTGCCGGCCTTCCACTACATGAGCCAGGTCCACGGGCGCGACGCCGCCTGGGCAGGGGCAGAGGCCGTCCCGACGGCCGACGCCCTCCTGTCCCACGGGGAACCGATCGCCGTCATGGTGGCCGACTGCGTGCCCGTGGTGCTCGTGGGAGAGTTCGACGACCGCGGCCCGGCCCTCGCTGCCGTCCATGCGGGACGTCCCGGCCTGGCCTCCGGAGTCGTGACCGAGGCCCTCACGCGGCTCCGGGAGGCCGGCGCCCACGGACTCGAGGCCTGGCTCGGCCCGAGCATCTGCGGCCGCTGCTATGAGGTTCCCGAAGCGATGCGGGACGAGGTCGACGGCCTGGTCCCCGGCACGGCCGCCACGACCCGCTGGGGCACGCCCTCGCTCGACCTCCCCGCAGGGGTGCGCTCCCAGCTCGCCGCTGCCGGCGTCACGGTGCACCGCGACGCCGAGGCCTGTACGTTCGAGGACGCTCGGTTCTTCTCGCATCGCCGGGCAGCCGGCGAAGGACGCATTGCCGGTCTTGCCTGGGTCCATGGCTGAGGGCGAGGATGCGCGCCGGGCCGAGCTCTCCGCAAACCTCGCCCGCGTCCGTGACCGGATCGCGGCAGCAGCCCGGGCCGCCGGCAGAGACGAACAACCGAGGCTCATCGTCGTCACGAAGTTCCACCCGGCCTCCGATGTGAGGCTGCTCGCCGAGCTCGGCGTGACCGACGTCGGCGAGAACCGCGATCAAGAGGCGTCTGCGAAGGCCGCCGAACTCGCGCACCTCCCACTCGTCTGGCACTTCATCGGGCAGCTCCAGACGAACAAGGCCAAGAGCGTGGTCCGCTACGCCCACACGGTGCACTCCGTGGACCGGCCGGCGCTCGTGACGGCCTTGGGCAAAGCCATGGCTGGGTCAGGAAGAGAAGACCGCGTCTCCTGCCTCATCCAGGTCAACCTCGACCCCGCTGCATCCTCCGGACGCGGTGGAGCGCTTCCCGAGGAGGTGCCGGCCCTCGCCGAACTCGTCGACGGTACGGCGCGCCTCGCCCTCGCAGGCGTCATGGCAGTCGCACCGCTCGGCCGGGATCCTGCTGCAGCGTTCGGACGGCTCCGCGCGGTGTCGGAGCACCTGAGGGAGCGCTACCCCGAGGCGACGATGATCTCGGCGGGCATGAGCCAGGACCTCGAGGCCGCCGTGGCGTCCGGCGCGACACACCTGCGCATAGGCACCAATGTCCTCGGCCCGCGCCCAGCCGTGCGGTAGCTTCAAACTGCCGGGACCTTCTGGGCCGAGCGACCCGGCGCCGCGTTTGCACCCGACGGGCCCGAGGACAGGAGTCGAGCATGGCTGGCGCTCTGCGCAAGACGATGATCTACCTCGGTCTGGCGGACGGCGAGGAGCAGTTCGAGACTGAGGGCCACCACGCACGGACGGAAGAGGAACAGCCAGTGCACACTGAGCGCGAGGAACGCCGCACGGCCTTGGCCACCCGGGAGGCGGCTCCGACCGAGGTCGAGGAGTACCGCGCACCCGTGACGCCCATCAAGCGTGCCGCAGCTGTGCGGAACGACGGCGGCCTCCGCCAGATCACCACCGTGCACCCGCGTTCCTACAATGATGCCAAGGTCATCGGAGAGAGCTTCCGCGAGGGAATTCCGGTGATCATGAATGTCACCGACATGGGGGAGGCGGACGCAAAGCGGCTCGTCGACTTCTCAGCCGGGCTCGTGTTCGGCCTGCACGGGAGCATCGAGCGCGTGACGAACAAGGTCTTCCTTCTCTCGCCATCCACCGTCGAGGTCCTCGGCGAGGACAAGAAGACTGCCGACGGCCAGGCGACATTCTTCAACCAAAGCTGATTCACTTCTCTGTATGGGCTTCCTGTTCGCCATCCTGTACCTCGTCCTCGAGCTCTTCTTCATAGCGCTTGTGGCGCGTCTCGTCTTCGACTGGATCCAGTCCTTTGCCCGATCATGGCGCCCCCGCGGCGCGGCGCTTGTCGCGGCGAGCGCGGTGTATTCCATGACTGATCCGCCCATGAAGCTGTCCCGGCGCTGGTTCAAGCCACTCCATCTCGGTGCCATGAGCCTTGACCTCGCCTTCATCGTGCTCGTCATCGTGGTGGTCATCGCGATGGCGGTCGTCCAGAATCTCGCGTAGTTTCATCCCCAGCACCTCCCGTCCACCGGCCGCGGCGCTTTCGCCGCAGTGGCTGACTGGAGGGGACGGTAACAATTCAGATACGGTAGTCGTGGTGGCGCAGGCTGCCTGACCGATTAGACCAATGAGGTGAGCAGATGGCTCTGACGCCAGAAGACGTTGTCAACAAGCGGTTCCAGCCGACTAAGTTCCGCGAAGGCTACGACCAGGATGAGGTCGACGACTTCCTTGACGAGATCGTCATCGAGCTTCGCCGCCTGAACCAGGAGAACGACGAGCTCCGCAAGAAGGTCGCCGAGCTCTCCGGCAGGCAGGGTGCGCCGCAGGCCGCTGAGAAGCAGGGTTCGGAGGTCCGCGAGGCGGCCAAGCCCGAGCCCGCGAAGGCCGAGGCCGCTCCGACGCAGGCCGCACCGGCTGCGCAGACCGCTGCCGCCCCCGCCCAGCAGACGGCCGCAGGCCGCTCCTCGGTCGCCGACTCCGCGGCCGGGCTGCTGGCGATGGCACAGCAGATGCACGACAAGCACGTTCAGGACGGCCTGGACCAGCGCGACAAGATCATCGCCGAGGCCCAGATCGAGGCCAGCAGCCTCGTCAACGATGCGCAGGAGAAGTCGCGGAAGACTCTCGGCGCCCTCGAGCAGCAGCGCTCGGTGCTCGAACGCAAGGTCGAGCAGCTGCGCGGCTTCGAGCGTGACTACCGCTCGCGTCTGAAGAACTACATCGAGGGCCAGCTTCGCGACCTTGAGGCCCGCGGCTCCGTCGCCACGGCCGAGATCTCTGACAACGCCGAGGTCTGACCAGCCTCCGCAAGGCCGGCGGCCGCCATGGGCGGCCGCCGGCCTTGCGCTGCCATCGGAAAGAAGAATGGACACCTCCCCCCACGCCCGCGCGACAGGAGCACGACGGCGGCGCACCGCCGTCGTGCTCCTGGCCCTCGTTGCCGCCCTCGCCTACGCAGCCGACCAGCTGACCAAGCTCTGGGTCACGAGCACCATGGTTGAGGGCGAGCGCATCCCGGTCCTGCCGCCGGTCCTGCAGTGGTACTACATCCGCAATTCCGGCGCCGCCTTCTCGATCGGCGAGGGCGTCACGTGGGTCTTCACGATCGTCATGACGGTGGTGTCGGTGGGCATCCTGGTCTATGCACGCCGTGTGCGCGCCCTCTCGTGGGGGGTCGCGCTGGGCCTCGTCCTCGGCGGCGCGCTCGGCAACCTCACCGACCGGCTCTTCCGCGAACCGTCCTTCGGGATGGGCCACGTCGTGGATTTCATCTCGCTTCCGAACTTCGCGATCTTCAACCTTGCGGACTCCGCCGTCGTCTGCGGCGTCGTCCTCGTCTGCCTCCTGACGCTCGTGGGCCTCTCCCCGGACGGGAGCCGCCAGCGCAGGGAGGCCACGCCGCCGGAGAACGGGCAGCCCGGAGACAGCGCCTCCGGCCAGACGCCGGGGGCCGGCAATGCCTGAGCGCCTCACCGTTCCTCCCGAGCTTGCAGGCGCCCGGGCGGACGCTGTCCTCGCAGAGCTCCTCGGGGTCTCGCGCTCGGCCGCGGCGGCGCTCCTGGCAGGCGGACACGTGCACCTGGGCGGCCGGGCACTGGCCAAGTCGGCCAAGGTCGCGGCCGACGACGTGCTCCTCGTTGAGCGGCCGGAGACCCGGAATCCCCTTGAAGTGGTGGTGGAGGACGTGGACGGACTGGAGATCCTTATCGACGACGACGACTTCGTGGTCGTCGACAAGCCAGTGGGCGTGGCCGCGCACCCGTCCCCGGGCTGGGTCGGGCCGACCGTGGTCGGCGGTCTCGCCGCCGCGGGCTACCGCATCTCGACCTCCGGGGCGCCCGAGCGTGCCGGCATCGTGCACCGGCTCGACGTCGGCACCTCGGGCGCCATGGTCGTGGCGAAGACCGAGCACGCCTACACCGTCCTCAAGCAGGCCTTTCGGGACCGCATGGTCGAGAAGGTCTACCACGCCCTCGTCCAAGGGATCCCGGACCCGCTCCAGGGCACGATCGACGCGCCGATCGGGCGCCACCCCGGCTATGACTGGCGGTTCGCCGTGGTGGAGGACGGCAGGCCTTCCGTGACGCACTACGAGGTCATCGAGGCGTTCGGGCGCGCAAGCCTCGTCGAGGTCCACCTCGAGACCGGCCGCACCCACCAGATCCGCGTGCACTTCTCCGCGCTGCGTCATCCCTGCGCCGGCGACCTCACGTACGGCGCCGATCCCCGGCTCGCGGCCGACCTCGGGCTCACCCGGCAGTGGCTGCACGCGCACCGCCTCGCCTTCGCCCACCCCCGGACGGGGGAGCGCGTCGAGGCCGTGAGCCCGTATCCTGCGGACCTCGAGTATGCCCTCGACGCCCTCCGCGAGGGCCGCATCTAGCACCCGAGCGGGGCTTAGGCAGCGGGCGCACGACGGCGTGTGCCCGCCGTCGTGCCTCACCGGATCTGCCGCGGTGCGCGCCTAGACTGGTCCGGTGACTTCCAGCGGTTCCTTCGTCCACCTCCACACCCACACCGAGTACTCGATGCTCGACGGAGCGGCGAAGCTCGGGGACCTGTTCGCTGAGGCGAACCGCCTCGAGATGCCGGCCCTGGCGATCACCGACCACGGCTACCTCTTCGGCGCCCACGACTTCTGGCGCAAGGCCACGGATGCGGGGATCAAGCCCATCATCGGTGTTGAGGCGTACGTCACCCCGGGCACCCACCGCACCGACAAGCAGCGCGTGCGGTGGGGCGACGAGTCGCAGCGCAGCGACGATATCTCCGGCGGCGGCGCGTACACCCACATGACGCTGCTGAGCTACAACAACACCGGCATGCGCAACCTGTTCCGCGCGTCGTCGCTCGCCTCGCTGGACTCCGTCTTCGGCAAGTGGCCCCGCATGGACCGCGAACTCCTGAGCACCTATTCGGAAGGGCTCATCGCAACGACGGGATGTCCCTCGGGAGAGGTGCAGACCCGGCTGCGGCTCGGCCAGTACCGCGAGGCGCTCGAGGCGGCCGCGGAGTTCCGCGACATCTTCGGCGCCGAGAACTACTACTGCGAGCTCATGGACCACGGCCTGTCCATCGAGCGGCGGATCCGGGAGGACCTCCTCCGCCTGGCCCGGGAGCTCGGCATCCCGCTGGTGGCCACCAACGACCTCCACTACACCCACGAGCACGACGCCAAGGCGCATGAGGCCCTGCTCGCCATCCAGTCCGGGTCCACCCTCCTCGACCCCAGCTACGACAACGGCGGGTCCCGCTTCGCCTTCTCCGGCACCGGCTACTACCTCAAGTCACCCCAGGAGATGCGCGAGCTCTTCCGCGAACTGCCCGAGGCGTGCGACAACACCCTCGCGATCGCGGAGCGATGCGGAGTGTCCTTCACGAAGGACAACTTCATGCCCCGCTTCCCCTGCCCGCCGGGGGAGGACGAGGACTCCTGGCTGGTCAAGGAAGTCGAGCGGGGCCTGGCCTACCGGTATCCCTCCGGGGTGCCGGACGAGGTGCGCAAGCAGGCCGACTACGAGCTGGGCATCATCAGCACGATGGGCTTCTCCGGCTACTTCCTCGTTGTCGCCGACTTCATCAACTGGGCCAAGGACCACGGGATCCGCGTCGGTCCCGGCCGCGGATCCGGCGCCGGGTCAATGGTCGCCTACGCCATGCGCATCACCGACCTCGATCCGCTCCGCCACGGCCTGATCTTCGAGCGGTTCCTCAACCCGGACCGCGTCTCGATGCCTGACTTCGACGTGGACTTCGACGACCGCCGCCGACCGGAGGTGATCGACTACGTCACCCGGAAGTACGGCGACGACCGGGTGTCGATGATCGTCACGTACGGCACGATCAAGACCAAGCAGGCGCTCAAGGATTCCGCGCGTGTGCTGGGCTACCCCTTCTCGATGGGCGAGACCCTGACCAAGGCCCTGCCGCCGGCGGTCATGGCCAAGGACATCCCGCTCGCGGACATCCACGATCCCCAGGCCAAGCGCTACGGAGAGGCCGGCGACTTCCGCCAGCTCCTCGAGAGCGACCCAGAATCCCGCAAGGTGTTCGACACCGCGATCGGCCTTGAGGGCCTCAAGCGGCAGTGGGGCGTGCACGCGGCGGGCGTGATCATGTCCTCGGACCCCATCATCGACGTCGTCCCGATCATGCGCCGCATCCAGGACGGCCAGGTCATCACGCAGTTCGACTACCCGACCTGTGAGGGCCTGGGCCTGATCAAGATGGACTTCCTGGGGCTGCGCAACCTCACGATCATCTCGGACGCGCTCGAGAACGTGAAGCGCAACCGGGGGGTCGACCTCGACCTCGAGCGGCTCGAGCTCGACGACGCGGCCTCGTACGAGCTGCTCGCGCGCGGCGACACGCTGGGCGTCTTCCAGCTCGACGGCGGCCCCATGCGTTCGCTCCTGAAGCTCATGAAGCCTGACAACTTCGAGGACATCTCGGCCGTCCTCGCCCTCTACCGGCCTGGCCCCATGGGAGCGAACGCCCACACCGACTATGCGCTGCGCAAGAACGGGCAGCAGCCGGTGATCCCGATCCACCCCGAGCTCGAGGAACCCCTCAAGGACATCCTCGGCGGCACCTACGGCCTGATCGTGTACCAGGAGCAGGTCATGGCGGTCGCGCAGAAGCTCGCCGGGTACTCGCTCGGACAGGCCGACATCCTCCGCCGGGCGATGGGCAAGAAGAAGAAGTCCGAGCTCGACAAGCAGTTCGCCGGCTTCTCCCAGGGCATGCTGGACAACGGCTACTCGAAGGAAGCCATCCAGACGCTCTGGGACATCCTCCTGCCGTTCTCCGACTACGCCTTCAACAAGGCACACTCTGCTGCCTATGGGGTGGTCTCCTACTGGACTGCGTACCTCAAGGCGCACTACCCGGCCGAGTACATGGCGGCGCTCCTCACGTCGGTGGGCGATGACAAGGACAAGTCCGCCATGTACCTGAACGAGTGCCGGCACATGGGCATCACCGTCCTCCCGCCGGACGTGAACGAGTCCGAGCTGACCTTCACGCCCGTGGGAGACGACATCCGGTTCGGCATGGGCGCGATCCGCAACGTCGGCACCAATGTCGTCAACGCGATGGTCGAGGCCCGCGCAGAGAAGGGAAAGTACACCTCGTTCGCGGACTTCCTGCAGAAGGTGCCCGCGGTCGTGTGCAACAAGCGGACCATCGAGTCACTCGTCAAGGCGGGTGCGTTCGATTCGCTCGGCCACACGCGCCGCTCCCTCGCGATGATCCACGAGGAGGCCATCGACGCCGTCATCACCCTCAAGCGCAACGAGGCGAACAACCAGTTCGACCTCTTCAGCGCCTTCGGAGACGAGACACCGCACGCCGGCCTGACCGTCGAGGTCCCGGACCTGCCTGAGTGGGAGAAGAAGGACAAGCTCACCTTCGAACGCGAGATGCTCGGCCTCTACGTGTCGGACCATCCCCTCCAAGGCCTCGAGGGCGTCCTGGGCGCGGCCGCAGAGATCGACATCTCGGCCATCCTCGCCGACGACGGTCCCTCTGATGGGGCGATCGTGACGATCGCCGGCATGATCACGTCGCTGAGCCGCCGCATCTCGAAGTCGAGCGGCAATCCCTACGCCCGAGCGGAGATCGAAGACCTCGGCGCGTCGATCGAGGTCATGTTCTTCGGGCAGGTCTATGGGCCGATCGCTGCCGTCCTCGCCGAGGACCTCATCGTCGTGGTCAAGGGACGCGTCCAGCGGCGCGACGATGGGGCCGTCTCCCTCAGCGCGATGGAGATGAGCATCCCGGACCTCACGAGCGCCGAGGGCGGTCCCGTGGACATCCGCATCCTCGAGCACCGCGCGAGCGAGGAGCGGATCGGGCAGCTGGGCGAGATCCTGCGCAGCCATCACGGCAACTCGGAGGTCAGGCTCCATGTCCGCGAGCGGGACAGGGTCGCCGTCATGACCCTGCCGCCCCAGCTGCGGGTGAACCCCAACCCTGCACTGTTCGGGGACCTCAAGGTCCTGCTCGGCCCGGCATGCCTTGATGGCTGAGCAGCCGGCGATGGAGACGGAGAGCACGCCCGGGCGCGGCCCCTCTGAGCGGCGCGAGCGCATGTCGCTCGTGCGATGGACGGTGTACCCCGTCCTCACGGGCCTGGTTCTCGGCACGGTGTGGGCGGCCGCGGCGCCGGGCGGGCTGTTCTACGGATCGGGAAGCGACTACCAGAGCTGGGCCGAACGGGACCTCCTGTTCGCCGGGCTCGGGCTCCTCGCGGGAGCCGTGATCGCCGTCGTGCTCTCTGCGACCCGGCGCCGCGCCGGACTGCCGAACCGGGGACTTGCCGCTCTTGCCGGGAGCGTGCTCGGCACCTTCGCCGCATGGGGGACCGGGGTGGGCCTGACACGGGTGCTCGGCAGCCGTGGGGTGAGCCCCAGCGTTCCCGAGACCGTGTTCGGCCTCCAGGCGCTCAGCTCGCTCGCGGTGTGGCCTGGCGTGGTAGCGCTCACCGTGCTTGCGCTCACGACGCTGTGGTGGGTGCCGCCCCGCGAGGGCCCCGAGGACTGACCGTGGGGGAGCGGTGCGCCGGTAGACTGGTGCGGTGACTTCCGGCTCCCCATCCACGTCCTCGCCCGCCTTCCGCACGATCGACCTCCGCGGCCAGGACCTCGGCCTTGCCCAGCTGCGCGCGGTCGTGCCGAGGCTCACGGCGGGAGACGGTGCGAGCGTCGAGGATGCCGTGCGGGGCATTGTCGACGATGTGCGGGCCCGGGGCTTCTCTGCCCTGGCCGAGCTCGCTGTGCGGTTCGACGGTGTCCGCCAGCGCCACCCCCGGGTGCCTGCCGCGGCCATCTCCGCCGCGCTCGAGGCCCTCGACCCCGACGTCCGCGCCGCACTCAGCGCATCGATCGAGCGGGCACGCGCGTTTGCGGCAGCACAGGTGCCCCAGGACGTCACCGTGCACCCGGGCACGGGCGCATCCGTCACACAGCGGTGGGTCCCCGTGGGCCGGGTCGGCCTGTATGTCCCCGGCGGGCTGGCGGTCTATCCGTCGAGCGTCGTGATGAACGTCGTTCCTGCCCAGGCCGCCGGCGTGGCATCGATCGCCCTCGCGTCGCCGCCCCAGAAGGACAACGACGGCCTCCCTCACCCCACGATCCTTGCCGCCGCGGCACTGCTGGGCATCGACGAGGTCTACGCGATCGGTGGGGCGCAGGCCATCGTGGCGTTCGCGTACGGGATCCCGGCCGCGCACGACGACGCCGGCGAGCTTCCTGCGGTGGCCCCGGTGGACGTGGTGACCGGGCCGGGGAACATCTTCGTGGCGACCGCGAAGCGCCTCGTCAAGGGCGTGGTCGGCATCGACGCGGAGGCCGGACCGACCGAGATCGCCATCCTCGCGGACTCCTCGGCGCGGCCCGACCTCGTCGCCGCGGACCTCATCAGCCAGGCCGAGCACGATCCCCGCGCCGGAAGTGTGCTCGTCACGGACTCGCCCGAGCTGGCCGACCGGGTGCGCGAGCAGCTCGGCATCCTCGTCGGGCAGACCAAGCACCGCGACCGCGTCCTGGAGGCGCTCTCGGGCGAGCAGTCCGGCGTCGTGCTCGTCGAC
The DNA here is from genome assembly GCF_014656475.1 of Sinomonas cellulolyticus. Taxonomy (GTDB): domain Bacteria; phylum Actinomycetota; class Actinomycetes; order Actinomycetales; family Micrococcaceae; genus Sinomonas; species Sinomonas cellulolyticus. Next base: position 420,975 of record NZ_BNCM01000001.1, on the reverse strand, counting down.
AGCCTCGAGGCCGGCATCGCGGTGTGCGACGCGTACGCGGCGGAACACCTCGAGATCATGACGGCGGACGCTCGCGCCGTCGCCGGTCGCATCCGCAACGCGGGGGCGATCTTCGTGGGGGACTACAGCCCGGTGAGCCTCGGCGACTACTGTGCGGGGTCCAACCACGTGCTGCCCACGTCGGGCACTGCGGCGTTCTCCTCGGGCCTGAACGTGACGACCTTCCTGCGTGCCATCCAGGTCGTCGACTACTCCGAGGCTGGCCTGTCCGAGGTCGCGCGGCACATCCGGAGCCTCTCCGATGCCGAGGACCTGCCCGCGCACGGGGACGCCGTGGACGCCCGCTTCTCGCGCAGCTGAGGCGCGGGCAGCCGAACCGCCGGCAGCTGGAGGCCTTGGAGGCTGAAGCAGGGGGGAGTGCAGCAGACCCCTACACGTAGTGTCGAGACCACTACATCTTGTGGTTCCCTGTTGTGGTGCCCGCCACCCGGTCAGTACCATGGGTAGCGTGTACTGCCCGTTCTGCCGCAATCCCGATTCACGCGTCGTCGACAGCCGCCTCCAGGATGACGGCTCGGCGATCCGCCGACGCCGGCAGTGCCCGGAGTGCGGCCGCCGTTTCACCACGATGGAGACCACGAGCCTGACGGTGCTCAAGCGCTCGGGCGCCGGCGAGCCGTTCAGCCGGACCAAGGTCATCACCGGCGTCCGCAAGGCGTGCAAGGGAAGGCCCGTGACGGACGACGATCTCGCGCTGCTGGCGCAGGAGGTCGAGGAGGCCATCCGCTCGGCGGGCTCGGCCGAGATCCAGGCCCACGACATCGGCCTTGCGATCCTCGGCCCCCTCAAGAAGCTCGACCAGGTGGCCTATCTGCGCTTCGCGAGCGTCTACCAGGACTTCGAATCACTTGCCGACTTCGAGAAGGCCATCGACGTGCTCCGCGCGGAGCAGGCCGGGACCGGGGAATCCGAGCCGGCGGATCAGGAGCCTGCCGCCGCCGGAGCGTAGCGGCCGCCGGCCACAGCCCGAATAGCGACCGAGGGGCCCGGACCGCGGTCCGGGCCCCTCGACGTCGTGCTCTACTTGGCGAGCTTGTGGTGGATGGCCACCTGGAGCGCCGCTCCCACGATCCCCGCCTCGTTCTTGAGCTTCGCCGGGATGATCGGCGTCCGGAGCTTGAGCAGGGGCAGATACTCCTCGGACCGCTTGGAGATGCCGCCGCCCACGATGAACAGCTCTGGGGAGAAGAGGAACTCGACGTGCTCGAAGTAGCGCTGGAGGCGCACCGAGTAGTCTTCCCAGCTGAGGCCGTCCCGCTCGCGCGCGACCGCCGAGGCCTTGGTCTCGGCGTCGTGCCCGTCGATCTCGAGGTGGCCGAGCTCGGCGTTGGGCACGAGCTTGCCGTCGAAGACGAAGGCCGAGCCGATGCCCGTGCCGAGCGTGATGACGAGGACAGTGCCGTCGACATCCTTGCCCGCGCCGTAGCGCACTTCAGCGAGGCCCGCGGCATCCGCGTCGTTGATCACCTCGACCGGGCGGCCGAGCCGGCTCGTGAACGCCTTGTCCACCTCGTAGTCGATCCAGGACTTGTCCACGTTGGCAGCCGAGCGGGCCACGCCGTGCTGGATGATGGCGGGGAAGGTGACGCCGACGGGAGTGCCGGCGTCGGGTGCTCCGTCGCGGCCGCTGAGCTCGTCCACGATCTGCGCGACGACCTCGGCGACGGCCTCGGGCGTGGAGGGCCGGGGCGTGTCGATCCTGTACCGCTCGCCCACGAGCTTGCCCTTCTTCAGGTCGACGATTCCCCCCTTGATGCCGGTGCCGCCGATGTCGATCCCGATGACGGTGTGGGACTTGCTCTTCTTCTCGCTCTTGGCCATGCGTTGCCCTTCTCGGGTGGGGGATTGGGGTGGGCGGACGGGTCTCGGGTGGAGCTGGCCTGGATGCAGCTCGGGGCTAGGGGACCGTCAGGACTTCAGCGCCGGTGTCGGTCACCACGAGCGTGTGCTCGAACTGGGCAGTGCGCTTGCGGTCACGGGTGACGACGGTCCACTCGTCCTCCCACATCTCCCACTCGATGGTCCCGAGCGTGAGCATCGGCTCGATCGTGAAGACCATGCCGGGCTCCATGATCATGTTGTAGGCGGGTGCGGCGTCATAGTGGGGGATGATCAGGCCCGTGTGGAAGGCCTCACCCACCCCGTGGCCCGTGAAGTCCCGCACCACACCGTATCCGAAGCGCTTGGCGTAGGCGGTGATGGCCCGTCCGATCACATTGATCTCACGGCCCGGGGCCACGGCCCGGATGCCACGCTGCAGCGACTCGCGCGTCCGCTCCACGAGGAGACGCGACTCCTCGTCGACGTCCCCGACGAGGAATGTGGCGTTCGTGTCGCCGTGGACGCCGTCCTTGTACGCGGTGATGTCGATGTTGACGATGTCGCCGTCTGCGAGCACCGTCGAATCGGGGATCCCGTGGCAGATCACCTCGTTGACCGAGGTGCACAGCGACTTCGGGAAGCCGCGGTAGCCGAGCGTCGAGGGGTAGGCGCCATGGGCGATGAGGAACTCGTGGCCCACGCGGTCGAGCTGGTCAGTGGTCACGCCCGGGCGGATGTGCTTCCCGACCTCGACGATGGCCTGGGCTGCGATCTTGCTCGCCGCCCGGATCTTCTCGATCTTCTCCGGTGAGACCACGTGCGAGCCCGTGTACTTCGCGGGCGCCTTCTTCCACGCGTACTCCGGGCGGGGGATCGAATCGGGCACTGGCAGGACGGGGCTCACCGTGCCACGCACGAGCGTGCCGATGGGTGCCGTGGAAGGGGCTGAAGGCATAGGGTGAGTCTACTGGTCACGGGGTTCGAACGGGCCGGTTGTGAATGCCAGACGACGCGTGATGGAGGCTGTGAGGATGGTCGAGTACTGGTACAACGTCCGCACCCACGAGGTCGAGGAAGACGCTCAGAGCGACTACACACAGCTGATCGGCCCCTACAAGACCAGAGCCGAGGCCGAGAAGGCGCTCGAGAAGGTCAAGGAGCGGAACAGGGCGTGGGATCCGTCCGACGCCGACGGCGACGGCTGGAGTGACCGGGACTGACGTCCGCCGGGACGAGGCGTCCACCGGCCGAGCTGCCGGCGCGCGTCAGAAGGAGTGCTCGGGGCCGGGGAACTGGCCCGAGCGGACGTCCTGCCCGTAGGCACGTGCGGCGTCGAGGAGGCTCGTGCGCAGGTCGGCGTACTGCTTGACGAACTTCGCCACCTTCACGCCCTCGCCGCCGCGCAGACCGGCCATGTCCTGCCAGACGAGGACCTGTCCGGTCGTGGCGCTCCCGGCCCCGATGCCGATCGTGGGAACGTCGACGGCGGCGTCTACGGCGGCAGCCGTCGAGGCGGGAACCATCTCCATGAGGACGCAGAAGGCGCCCGCGGCCTCAAGGGCCGTCGCGTCCTCGATGAGGCGAGCAGCGTCGTCGCCCCTTCCCTGCACCCGGTAGCCGCCGAGCGCGTGCTCGCTCTGGGGCGTGAAGCCGATGTGCGCCATGACCGGGATGCCCGCCTGGACCATGGCCCGGACCGTGTCCGCGTAGTAGGCGCCGCCCTCGAGCTTCACAGCGTGCGCGAGGCCCTCCTTGAGGAAACGCACCCCGGTGGCGACGGCCTGAGCGGGCGATTGCTCGTAGCTGCCGAACGGGAAGTCAGCCACGACGAGCGCATGGGGGGCCGAGGTCGCCACGGCGCGCACCAGGGGGAGCAGCTCGTCCACCGTGACGGGGAGTGAGGTGGCGTGGCCGAAGACGTTGTTCGCCGCCGAGTCGCCGACGAGGAGGACCTCGATGCCCGCCTCGTCGAAGATCGACGCCGTGTACTGGTCGTAGGCGGTGAGCATCGCGAAGTGCTCCCCCCTCTCCTTGGCCTGGGCGAGGTGGTGGATCCTCGTGCGGCCAGAGCGTGACGTGGGTGCCGGTCCGCCGTAGGGCGCCGTCGAGTCGTCGGAATTCGTGCTGGGGGCCATAGGGTCGAGATTAGTCGATGCTTCAGTAGAGTGGGATGAGCGTGCAGGGCCCAACCGATAAGGATGCGAAGACCCCATGAATCGTCAGCAGGAGTTCGTGCTCCGGACCATCGAGGAACGCGACGTCCGGTTCGTCCGGCTGTGGTTCACGGACGTGGTCGGCTCGCTCAAGTCGGTGGCGCTGGCCCCCGCCGAGGTCGAGGGCGCCTTCGAGGAGGGGCTCGGGTTCGACGGCTCCTCGATCGAGGGCCTCGCCCGCGTGTCCGAGTCCGACATGCTCCTCCAGCCTGACCCTTCGACGTTCCAGATCCTGCCCTGGCGCGGCGAGACCGAACCGACCTCGCGCATGTTCTGCGACATCCTCACCCCGGACGGCGAGCCCTCTCCCGCCGATCCCCGCAGCGTCCTCAAGCGCACGCTGGCGAAGGCCGCGGAGATGGGCTTCACGTGCTACACCCACCCCGAGATCGAGTTCTACCTTCTCGAGTCGGACCAGCTCGGGCCCGATGGCGCTCCCGTCCCCGCAGACCACGGCGGCTACTTCGACCACGTGCCCGGCGGCGTTGCCCAGGACTTCCGCCGCACGGTGGTGAACATGCTCGAGGCCGTGGGGATCTCGGTCGAGTTCTCCCACCACGAGGGCGGCCCGGGCCAGAACGAGATCGACCTCCGCTACGCGGACGCTCTCCAGACCGCGGACAACGTCATGACGTTCCGCACCGTGGTCAAGGAGGTCGCGATCCAGCAGGGCGGCTACGCGACCTTCATGCCCAAGCCCTTCACGTCCCATCCCGGGTCCGGGATGCACACCCACTTCTCGCTGTTCGAGGGCGACAGCAACGCGTTCCACGAGCCCGGGGCGGAGTACCAGCTGTCCAAGACGGCCCGCCACTTCATCGCCGGCCTCCTCAAGCATGCGCACGAGTTCACCGCCGTGACGAACCAGTTCGTCAACTCCTACAAGCGGCTCTGGGGCGGCGGCGAGGCGCCGAGCTACCTCAGCTGGGGCCACAACAACCGCTCGGCCCTCGTGCGCGTCCCGCTCTACAAGCCAGGCAAGAACCAGAGCGCGAGGGTCGAGTACCGCGGCATCGACTCGGCCACCAACCCCTATCTCTCGTACGCCGTCCTCCTCGGTGCCGGCCTGAAGGGCATCGAGGAGGAGTACGAGCTCCCCGCTGCGACCGACGAGGACATCTCGGCGCTGACCACTGCTGAGCGCCGGGTCCTCGGCCACGACCCACTGCCCGCGAGCCTGCACGACGCCGTCAACGTCATGGAGGAATCGGAGTTCATGGCAGAGATCCTCGGAGAGCAGGTCTTCGGGGCCTTCCTGCGCAACAAGCGGCAGGAGTGGAACGAGTACCGGCTCGAGGTCACTCCCTACGAGCTCCACCGCAACCTGGGCATCCTCTAGGGGGCCGCATGGCCGCCCCGAGCCTGACCCGCCGGCTCATCGCGCTGGGATCCTCCGACCCAGACCGCGCCGAGCGGTTCCTCGGCGCGCGGGAGCTCGACGGCGTCGACACCGACCACCTCCTCGAGGGCCTCGCCTCCGCGCCGGACCCTGACGGTGCGCTGCTCACCATCGTGCGGCTCATCGAGCGCAGGCCGGAGGTGCGTGAGCTCATCGACGCGGGGACGGCGCGCAGCGAGTCACTGTTCCGGCTCGTGGGTGCCTCCGAGGCGCTGGGAGACTTCCTGGTCCGGCACCCCGAACACCTCGACGGTCTCACCGGTCCCGTCTCGCCGGAACCGGTCGGCGCGGATCCCGACTCCCTCCGCGGGGCGCTCTTGAGGTCTGTGGGTGCGGACCCAGCGGCCCCGAGGCCGGTTGCGACGGCCACTGGGCCAGAGGCGTATGCGGCGCTGAGGGTGGCGTACCTGCGGCACCTCTGCTCCCTTGCGGTGCGCGACCTCGGCGCAGCGTCCCCCACGGACTTCCTCCCGACCGCTGCAGCGGAGCTGTCCGATCTGGCCGGGGCTGCCCTCGAGGCGGCCCTCGCCGTGTCCCGTGCCGAGGCGGCGCGGACCTTCGGGCGCGAGGACGTCGCCGCCGTCGGCCTCGCGGTGATCGGCATGGGCAAGTGCGGGGCCCGGGAACTGAACTACATCTCCGACGTCGACGTCGTGTACGTCATCGAGGCCCGCGACGCCGCGGCGACGCCCGGCGGAGAGCAGGGCCCTGATCCCCTCGACCCGGCGCGCGCCGTCCAGATCGGCACCGCGCTCGCGACGGGCCTGGCACGTGCGGTCTGGGCTCCGGGACGCGAGCCGGCGCTGTGGCAGGTCGATGCGAACCTCCGGCCCGAGGGCAGGGACGGGCCCCTCGTGCGCACCCTCGAATCGCACCTCGCCTACTACGCCCGGTGGGCGCAGAGCTGGGAGTTCCAGGCCCTCCTCAAGGCGCGCTGCATCGCCGGCGACCGGGACCTCGGCGCACGCTACGAGCAGGCCGTGGCTCCGCTCGTCTGGGCCTCCGCGGGCCGGGAGGGCTTCGTGGAATCCGTGCAGGCGATGCGCCGTCGGGTCACCGACAACATCCCGGCGGCCGAGGCGGACCGCCAGATCAAGCTCGGCGCCGGGGGCCTGCGCGATGTCGAGTTCACCGTCCAGCTGCTCCAGCTGGTCCACGGACGCACGGACGAGTCCCTCCGGGTCCGCGACACCACCTCCGCGATTGCCGCACTGGCCGCTGGAGGCTACATCGGCCGCACGGCTGCGGCAGAGTTCGACTCCTCCTACCGCTACCTGCGCCTCCTCGAGCATCGCCTCCAGCTGTCCAGGCTCCGCCGGACGCACCTTATGCCCACCTCGGAGGACGCGCTCCGCGCCCTCGCCCGCAGCGTCCAGGGTGTGCTCGAGACGAGCCGTGCGTCGCCGGAGCAGCTGCTCGAGGCGTGGCACCGCACCAAGCGGCGCGTGCGCGAGCTGCACGAACAGATCTTCTACCGGCCGCTGCTGAACACCGTGGCGCACCTGAGCCTGGCCGAGGCACGGCTGACTCCCGAGGCGGCAGAGGCCCGCCTCGCGGCACTGGGCTACCGCGATCCGCAGGGGGCCATGCGGCACATCGAGGCGCTCACGGCGGGCGTGAGCCGGCGTGCGGCGCTCCAGCGCCAGCTCCTCCCGGTGCTCCTCGGCTGGATCGCCGAGGGCGCCGATCCGGACGCAGGACTGCTCGCCTTCCGGCGCGTGAGCGAGGCGCTCGGGACGACGCACTGGTACCTCGGGCTCCTGCGCGACTCGTCGGCCGCAGCGGAGCGGCTCTCCCACGTCCTCGCCGATTCGCGCCTCATCGCGGACCTCCTCGAGGTCTCGCCCGAGTCAGTCAAGTGGCTCGGGGACGACCAGGACCTCGTGCCCCTGACGCTCGAGGCCCAGTGGCAGGAGATCCAGTCCAAGCTCTCCCGGCACGAGGAGCCGTCCGCCGCGATGCGGCTCGTGCGGCTGATCCGTCGCCGTGAGATCCTCCGCATCGCCCTCGCGGACAGTTCCGGGGTCCTCGACACGGAGTCGGTCGGCCGCGCGCTCTCGGATGTGGACCAGGCCGCGGTGCTCGGGGCGCTACGGGTCGCGGAAGGGCAGGCCGAGGCGGCCGACGGCGGGCTGCTCACCCACGTCCTCGTCGTCGCCATGGGGCGTCAGGGCGGACGGGAGATCGGGTATGGCTCGGACGCGGACGTCATGTACGTGCACAGGGCACTGCCCGGCGCGCGTCCCGAGGACGCCCAGCGCCAGGCGTTGGCCATCGTCACGAGCCTGTCCGCGTTGCTCACCCAGCCGCTCAAGCCGCCCGTCCTCGCGGAGAGGGTGCTCGCGCTCGACGCGGACCTGCGCCCCGAGGGCAAGAACGGACCGCTTGTGCGCTCGTTCGACTCGTTCGCCGAGTACTACCGGAGATGGGCCCTGACGTGGGAGGCGCAGGCCCTCCTGCGGGCGCGCCCCATGGCGGGCGACGCCGCGCTCGCGGCGGACTTCATGGCCCTCGTCGACACGGTGCGCTACCCCGAGGAGCTGGGACCGGACGAGGTCCGGGAGATCCGCCGGATCAAGGCGCGCGTCGAGGCCGAGCGGCTGCCCCGCGGCGCGGACCCGTCGCGCCACGTCAAGCTGGGACGCGGAGGGCTCAGCGACGTCGAGTGGCTCGTGCAGCTGATCCAGCTCAAGCACGCCGCGCGCCACCCTGAGCTGCGCACCACCGGCACGATGGAGGCGCTCTCCGCGGCGACGGACTTGGGGCTGATCGCGCCGCACGAGGCGGAGCTGCTGGGAGAGGCCTGGCGGCTCGCGAGCCGCATCCGCAGCGCCAACGTCGCGTGGAGCGGCCGCGCGTCGGACCTCGTGCCGACCAAGCGGAGGGACCTCGAGGCGGTGGCCCGATGGTGCGGCTACCTACCGGACCAGGCGACCGCGTTCGAGCAGCACTACCTCAACGTGACCAGGCGGGCACGTCAGGTCTTCGAGCGGCGCTTCTACGGGGTGGGCGAGTGATCAGGATGTCGACGGCTGGACGAGCCGGAGGGCGCGGGAGAGAGGGAGAGCCATGCATGAAACGGTGAACGTCGCGGCGGCCGCCGAGGAGGAACTCGAGAAGGCACGGACGAGCCCGCACGGCCGCAGCGCGAGAGCGCTCGTGCGCGACGGCCTGCTCCGCCACACTCTGCTCGCGATCCTCGACGGCCAGGTCCTGGGGGACCACGCGAAGCCGGCGGGGGCGACCCTGCAGGTGCTGCGGGGCACCTTCGTGGTGCGCTCGGAGACGGCCGAGGTCCGGCTCGCGGCCGGGGAGGTCGGTGTCCTTCCCGGGCCACGGCATGACGTCACGGCTGAGGGCGACTCGATCGGCATCCTCACCACCGTGGCGGCGTAGCACCGGACGCCTGCTCGGCGTCCTCCGCGTCGGTCAGTCCTCCAGACGCACGACGGCGCCCCCGCCTCCCGCTGTCATGCTGCGGGAGGCGGGGGCGCCGTCGTGCGCTGCTGCGGCGTGCCGAGGATCAGCAGCCGAAGTAGAGCTCGAACTCGTACGGGTTCGGACGCAGCGAGAGGGGCATGATCTCCTTCTCGCGCTTGTAGGCGACCCAGGTGTCGATGAGGTCCTGGGTGAAGACTCCGCCAGCCTGGAGGAACTCGTTGTCCGCCTCGAGGGCCTCGAGGGCCTCCTCGAGCGAGCCCGGGGCCTTGGGGATGTCGCGGGCCTCCTCGACGGGGAGCTCGTAGAGGTCCTTGTCGATCGGGGCCGGCGGCTCGATCCGGTTGCGGATGCCGTCGATGCCGGCCATGAGCTGGGCGGCGAAGGCGAGGTAGGGGTTGGACGAGGGGTCCGGCGCGCGGAACTCGATGCGCTTGGCCTTCGGGTTGGATCCCGTGATCGGGATGCGGATGCCGGCGGAGCGGTTGCCCTGCGAGTACACCATGTTGACCGGGGCCTCGAAGCCCTTCACGAGGCGCTTGTAGGAGTTCACCGTCGGGTTCGTGAAGGCGAGCACCGCGGAGGCGTGCTTGAGCAGGCCGCCGATGTACCAGCGCGCGAGGTCCGAGAGGTTGGCGTAGCCCTTCTCGTCGTAGAAGAGCGGCTCGCCGCCGTTCCACAGCGACTGGTGGCAGTGCATGCCGGAGCCGTTGTCGCCGAAGATCGGCTTGGGCATGAACGTCACGGCCTTGCCCCACTCGAGGGCCGTGTTCTTGATGATGTACTTGAACTTCTGCAGGTCATCCGCTGCGCGGACCAGGGTCGAGAACCGGTAGTTGATCTCGGCCTGGCCGGCGGCGCCGACCTCGTGGTGGGAGCGCTCGACCTCGAGGCCCGCCGCATCGAGGGCGAGGCACATCGCGTCGCGGAGGTCGGCCTGGTGGTCGACCGGAGCCACGGGGAAGTAGCCGCCCTTGAACGGGGTCTTGTTGCCGAGGTTCCCGCCCTCCTCCTCGCGGCCCGAGTTCCACGGGGCCTCGATGGAGTCGACCTTGTAGAAGGATCCCTGCGGCGAGGACTCGAACTGCACGTTGTCGAAGACGAAGAACTCGGCCTCGGGGGCGAAGAACGCCGTGTCCGCGATGCCGGTGGAGGCAAGGTACGCCTCGGCACGCTCGGCGACGCCGCGCGGGTCGCGGTGGTAGGGCTCGCCGGTGCGCGGGTTGACGATCGAGAAGTTCAGCGCGAGCGTCTTCTCCACGCGGAACGGGTCCACGAATGCCGTGGTGACATCGGGGATGAGCTGCATGTCCGACTCGGCGATGCCCTGGAAGCCACGGATCGAGGAGCCGTCGAAGAGCTGGCCGTTGACGAAGAAGTCCTCGTCCACCGTCTTGGCAGGGATGTTGAAGTGCTGCTGGACGCCCGGCAGGTCGGTGAAGCGGATGTCGACGAACTTGACGTCTTCATCCTTGATGTACTTGAGGACTTCGTCCGCAGACTTGAACATCTGTACTCCTAACGCAGGGTGGGTAGTGCCGGGCCGATGGCACACGCAGGCAAAAGCCGCGGGCCGAACGCCTCGCTCCAACTGGTACCACACTACGAGCAGCGGATTTCCCGTCCGTGTCCGCATTGTTTCAGCGACGTTACGCGGGCCCTTCGGGTGTAAACGCTAGCGGCGGCGGGGGCTCGGGGCCAGAGCGGGGGCGGAATCCGGACGGAATCAGCGGCGGTGGGCTCCGCTTGTAGCCGGGTACGGGGTGTCCGGGGTGGTCCCTAGAATGGAGGGGTGATCGACCGCAGAGACATCGGATCCTGGATCAGCGGGCCCCAGCTGGAGGAGGGTGACTATCCCGGCAGGCGTCTCGGCATGCCGCGGACCGGCCCCGGCTCCGTGGGCCGAACCGGCCGCCGCGTCCTGGGCCTGTGCATCGACTGGGCCGCCTCCTACGCAATCGCCGCGGCCTTCTTCGGCGGCTCCCAGATGTCGATTCTCCTGGTCTTCGCCGTCGAGCAGATCCTCCTCGTGGGGCTGGCCGGGTTCGGCCTCGGGCACCGGATTGCAGGGCTCAAGGTCCGCCGGCTCGACGGCGGCCCCGTGGGCATCCCGCGGGCGGCACTCCGCACGGTCCTGCTCTGCCTGGTGATCCCCGCCGTCATCTTCGACCCGGACCAGCGCGGCCTGCACGACAAGGCCGCGGGGACCGTCGTCGTGCGCCTCTGACCGCGCGTGCGAGAGGGCCCCGGCAGCATTGCCGGGGCCCTCTCCGTGTCGTCGTGGGTGCGCCTGGATCAGCGGCCGCGCATGGCGCGGCGGTCGGGCCGCATGCGGGACGGATCGATGCCCTTGGGGATCGGCAGGCGAGTGCCGAGCGATGCGATCCGCTTGCTCACGGCGGCAACCTCGACCTTCGTGAGCTCGGGCTTGAGCTTGTTCATCGTCTTGGCGACGTTCCGCAGGGGAGTCTGGCCCTCATCGCGGCCGGTCTCGATGACGTGGATCGGAACGTTCGGGAGGATCCGCACGAGGCGTTTGCGCTCGCCGTCGACCAGCTGGCGCACGCGCACGCTCGGTCCCTCGGAGACGAGCACCACTCCGGGGCGCCCGATGGCGCGGAAGACGACGTCCTGCGTCCGCGGGTTCACGGCAACCGGCTGCTCCTCGACGATCCAGCCGCGGCGGAGCGAGTTGAGTGCCGCCCCGGCGGCACCGGGCTGGCCCTCGATCTGGGCATAGGCCGCGCGCTCTGCACGGCGGCTGAGGATGAACACCGCGCCGAGGATGCCGAGCAGGATGCCGATGATGAGACCGGTGATCCAGTTGTCCAGGAGGAAGCCGATCAGCAGGCTCACCGCCGTGACCCCGAGGAACACGAGCAGCATGAGCCACACTGCGTTGGGGTCGGCCTTCCGCGTCATTTGGAAGACCTGGAGGAACTGCTGGAAGCCGTTGGGCTTCTTCGCCTTCTTCGGAGCGCTGTCCGAGGGGGTGTTGGTGCTCTTCGCCATAGTGACTCAATTCTAGGTCACCGGCGGCGATCCGCCTCACCGGTGCTGACGCGGGAGGTCCTACGGCCGTCCCCCGTCAGCACCGTGCGGGCGCACGACGGCGCGCTGCGGCTCAGGCGTGCCGGGCGGCGACCAGCGTGGCCGCCTCCTGCCGGGTCGTCCCGGAGGACTCGATGTGCGCGAGCTGGGCCGGGATTTCCCAGCCCTTCTTGCGCATCGCGGTCGCCCAGAGCCGGCCGGCGCGGTACGACGATCGGACCAGCGGTCCGCTCATGACCCCGAGGAAGCCGATCTCCTCGGCCTCCTGGGACAGCTCGACGAACTCCTCCGGCTTGACCCAGCGCTCCACGGGGTGGTGGCGCTCCGACGGGCGGAGGTACTGCGTGATGGTGATGAGGTCGCAGCCGGCATGGTGCAGGTCCCGCAGCGCCTGGGAGACTTCCTCGCGGGTCTCGCCCATACCGAGGATCAGATTGGACTTCGTGACCATGCCCTGGTCGCGGCCCTGGGTGAGCACATCGAGTGAGCGCTCGTAGCGGAAAGCGGGCCGGATGCTCTTGAACAGACGCGGAACGGTCTCGACATTGTGGGCGAACACCTCGGGGCGCGCCTCGCAGATCGCCGTGATGTGCTCCGGCTTGCCGGAGAAGTCCGGGATGAGGATCTCGACGCCGGTGCCGGGGTTCAGCTCGTGGATCTGGCGGATGGTCTCCGCATAGAGCCAGACGCCCTCGTCCTCGAGGTCGTCGCGGGCAACGCCGGTCACGGTCGCGTAGCGCAGGCCCATGGACTGCACCGAGCGGGCCACCTTGGTGGGCTCGAAGCGGTCCAGGGGGGAGGGCTTGCCCGTGTCGATCTGGCAGAAGTCGCAGCGCCGGGTGCACTCGGAGCCCCCGATGAGGAAGGTGGCTTCCTTGTCCTCCCAGCACTCGAAGATGTTGGGGCAGCCAGCCTCCTCGCAGACGGTGTGCAGCCCCTCCTTCTTCACCTGGTTCTTGAGCTGGATGAACTCCGGCCCCATCTGGACCTTGGCCTTGATCCACTCGGGCTTGCGCTCCACCGGGGTCTGCGAGTTGCGCTGCTCGATGCGCAGGAGACGGCGGCCTTCGGGCGCGAGGGTCATGCGAGTGCTCCTTCGTTCTGCGCCGGCGCGGCGGGGACCGCTTCGGTCTGGGCGACGAACTCGTCCGCACGGCGGGAGAGCTCCTCGGTGATGCGGTCGATGATGTCGGTCGGCGTGACCAGGCGGCCGCACTCGGCCGAGATCGTGGTCGTCCCCGCGTCCGTGATCCCACACGCGATGATCTGGCTGTACGGCTCGAGGCTGTTGCTCGCATTGATGGCGAACCCGTGGCCGGTGACGCCGTCATGGACGCTGATGCCGATTGCGGCGATCTTCCGGTCGCCGCCGCGCTCGTCGGCGCGCACCCAGACGCCGGAGCGGCCGTCGACGTGCTCGGCCTTGATCCCGTACTCGGAGATGACCGTGATCATGACGTCTTCGAGGAGCTCGACATAGGCCCGGATCGCGCGGGGCTCGGCCAGCCGGACGATGGGGTAGCCCACGAGCTGGCCCGGCCCGTGCCACGTGAGCTTGCCGCCGCGGTCGACGGGGATCACGGGGGTGCCATCGAGGGGACGCTCGTGGTCCTCGGTGCGCTTTCCTGCCGTGTACACGGGGGAGTGCTCGAGGAGGAGGACAGTGCTGGGGGCGGTTCCCGCCACCACGCCGTCGTGGAGCTCGCGCTGGGCGGCCAGACCGTCGGAGTACTCGACATAGTCAGGCGCGAGCCCCAGCCGGGTGAACGCAAGAGTCATGGGGACAAGCTTAGTCCTCGGCCCCGTCGGCCCCCGAAGACTGTGACGAGGGTCGCACCGCGGCTGCCTGTGGATAACTTCCGAGGCTCTCACCGGATCTGCGGTAGACATGAGCCATGGACGCTCTCCGCCAGCCACAGCCGTCGGACCCGTCGGGCAGGTCCGGCATTGGGGATCTGGGATCGGCCTCGGCGGCCTTGCCCGGGCCTCTGCCGGTACTGCCCGGCTATGAGACTCTGCGCCCCCTGGGGGCGGGAGGGGCGGGCGCGGTGTGGCTCGTGCGCGAGTCCGCTACCGGCCGGGAGTTCGCGGCGAAGGTCATCGTCGGCGACAACGCCATGGACCGCCCGGCGCAGGATCTGCTCGAGCGGGCCCGGAAAGAGGTCCGCATCGCCCAGGCGCGGCCGCACGAGCACATCCTCCGGGTCCATGCGGCACTGCCTGCTGAAGCATCAGGCCAGCCCGCTGTGGCGATCCTGGCCGACTACGCTCCGGGAGGCTCGCTCGCGGCACTGGTGCAGGTGCGTGGGGGTCTGCCCGTGGGGGAGTGCGTGACGGCGGTGGCGCCGATCGCCCAGGCGCTGGCCGCCCTGCACGCCGACGGCACGGCCCACGGGGATGTCTCGCCCGGGAACATCCTCTTCACGGTGGAAGGCAAGCCGCTCCTCGCCGACTTCGGCCTCGGCCGCATGATCGGAGACGAGGGCGTCGAACGCGGAGGGACACCGGGATTCACTGCGCCGTGGTCCACACCGGCCTCCACGCACGACGCCGGCCGCCCCGCTGAGGCTGGTGCCCTCCGTCCCGCGGTCCTCGCCGCCGCCGATGATGTCTTCTCCCTCGGAGCGGTGGCCTGGTTTGCGCTCACGGGCGCGCCGCCCGCCCCGACGGACGCCCGAGCGCCCCTTCCCCTCCTGCTCGACGACGTGCCGATGGAGCTCACCGCGGCCGTCGAGGCCGCCCTCCGGGACGATCCCCGGCAGCGCCCCTCGGCCGAGGAGCTTGCCCGGTCGATACTCCGCAGTGCCCGGCCCGCGCACGTGGATCTCGCCGCAGCCGTGGACGACACCGTCCTGCCCCAGCTGATCACGCGCCGGCGGGAGCCCGAACGCAGCCGGCGGCAGTTGCTTTCCCTGGGCCGTCGCCGCGGACTGCCACGACGCCGACGCGCCGGCCGACGTCGTGCCGCCAGCGCGCAGGCCAGCGGCGCGTGGGCCGACAGGCGGGGAGCACGCTCCCACCGTCGCGGCCGCGCCCATGGCCGGCGGCGCTGGCTCCTCTGGTCAGGCGCCGCGGCGACTGCCGTCGGCGCTGTGCTCGCCCTCGTGTGGTGGGTGGGCTTCGGAGCCGCGCCGACCGCTGGACGTGACGGCGCGATAGCCGCCCAGCAGGTCGGCATGGACGCGGCAGTCCGGCCCGCCTCGTGGGCGGCCCTGCCGGACCGGCTCCGGCACTCGGCGGAGTCCGCGGATCCGGTGCAGGCGGTCCAGGCACTCTCCGAGATCCGGGCCCGCGCGATCGCCGCCCGCGACCGGGAACTGCTCGCCGCCGTCAACGCGCCGGGATCAGCAGCCCACGCCGCCGACACCGCACTGCTGGACCGCCTGGCCGCGGACGGCCAGCAGCTCGAGGGCTTCAGCGCCCGCGTGCTGACCGCATCCCTTGACGCACCTCTGGCCGGAGGCGGGAGCAGGCAGGACCCGGGTGCCCCGCGTGCGGCCGGCGCGGAGATCGCCGTCGTGCGTGCGCGGGTGGTCACGAGCGGGTACACGGTGAAGGACAGCAGCGGGACGACCGTCGGCGAGCGGCCTTCGGGGGCGGACCAGGAGCTCCGGGTGGTGGTGCAGCGTGCGGGAGGGAGCTGGAGGGTCGCGGCCATCGCTCCCGCGTGACGCCCGTCCCGCCGCTGCTCGCGGCAGCCTCGGGATGCGGCGCGCGTCACACTGGCCGCCGAGCCTCCGGACATGCCACGTCGCCGACAGGTGCCCTGCCTATGATCGGAGAATGACTGGCTCCAGCTACTTCCGCTATCCCCACATACATGGGGACCTCGTGGCCTTCGTCGCCGAGGATGACGTCTGGCTCGCACCCGTGGGCGGCGGCCGCGCGTGGCGGCTGTCCTCGCTCGGCCTGCCCGCGCGCAACCCGCGTTTCGCTCCCGACGGCGGCAAGGTCGTCTGGACGGTGGTGCAGGGCAGCGCGCCCGAGGTGGTCTCAGCGGACGTCGACGGCGGCGGATTCCGCCAGCTGACCTGGTTCGGCCACTCCACCACACGGGTCAAGGGATTCGCACCGGACGGGCGCGTTATCGTCATGAGCGCGCACAACCAGCCGGACAGCCGCCACACCCACGCCTACACCATTCCGCTCGACGGC
Source organism: Sinomonas cellulolyticus (assembly GCF_014656475.1). Lineage (GTDB taxonomy): Bacteria > Actinomycetota > Actinomycetes > Actinomycetales > Micrococcaceae > Sinomonas > Sinomonas cellulolyticus. Next base: position 404,838 of record NZ_BNCM01000001.1, on the reverse strand, counting down.
GGATGGCTCGAGGAGCTGCCCTACGGGCCCGTGGACTCGGTCGCCTACGGGCCCAGCGTCGGGGACGACCGGCCCGTCGTGCTGGGCAGCGTGCTGTCGAAGGAGCCGGCGCACTGGAAGCGGTACCGGGGCGGCGCGGCCGGAAAGCTCTGGATCGACCCCGACGGCGGGGGAGAGTTCCGCCGGCTCGCCCCGACCCTCGAGGGCAACCTGTCCGACCCGATGTGGATCGAGGGGCGCATCGCGTTCCTCTCAGACCATGAGGGCGTCGGAAACCTCTACTCGGTGGACCGCACGGGCGCAGACCTCCGTCGGCACACCGATTTCGATCATTTCTACGTCCGTCACGCCAGCACCGACGGCCGCCGGATCGTCTTCGACAGCGCTGGCCAGCTCTGGCTCCTGGACAGCCTCGACGCCGAGCCGCGTCGCCTCGAGGTGGCGCTCGCCTCGGCGTCGACGTCCCGGCGCACGGTGCCGCTCGCCGTCGGGCGTCACCTCGGGGACGTCATGCCGACGGCGGACGGGCGTGCGAGCGTCGTCGAGTCCCACGGCACGGTCCATTGGCTCACCCACCGCGACGGCCCCTCGCGGGTGGTGGAGGCGACTCCGGGCGTGCGCGCCCGCCTCGCCCGCCCCCTCGGCGACGACGCCGTGGCGTTCATCGCAGACCACGACGGCGAGGAGGGGCTCTTCATCCGTCGTCTCAGGAGCGGCGCAGCGCCGGCCGGGGCAGCGTCGGCCGGTGCCGCGAGCCAGGCCAGCCGGGGAACTCCCGACTCCACGGCGCTGCCGTTCCCCGGGGCCGTGGAGTCCCGCGGGACCGCAGCCCCGCCGGCGGACGGCCTCCCGCGACCAGTCTCCGCTCTCGGCCGGGGAGGACTCGACGCCGGAGCCGTCCGCAGCGACGACGCCGCGCCTGCCCCAGCCGGCGCCGCGGGGTCGCAGACGGAGGTCCAGGGCGGCCCGGCGGTGTCCTCAGCCGCAGCCCACGCGGCGCGTGCGGCCTTCCGCTCCTACGCGGTGCCTGCCCGGACAATCGCCCCGGCGGCACCGGAGGAGGCCGACGCGCTGCCCAGCCTGCGCCGCATCGCGCTGCCGACCGGCCACCGCGCCGCGGAGCTCGTGCCCAGCCCCGACGCGCGGTACATCGCAGTCGGCACAGCGTTCGGCGACGTGCACCTCGTGGATGTGGAGCAGGGGACCGCGACGACCATCAGCACCGTCTCGGAAGGGTCCATCGAGCAGCTCGCGTGGAGCCCGGACTCCCGCTGGCTCGCGTGGAGCGAACCCGTGACGGCCTTCGGCTCCCGTTCCAAGGTGCGCCTCGCGAACCGGGAGACGGGCAGGGTCGCCGACGTCACGGACGGCCGCTTCTGGGATGCCTCGCCCGCGTTCAGCCCCGACGGGAAGTACCTCGCGTTCCTGTCCGGCCGCAGCTTCGATCCCGTCTACGACGGCCATTCGTTCGACCTTGCGTTCCCGAGCCCGATCAAGCCCTACATCGTGCCGCTTTCGGCCACCACGGCGAGCCCCTTCGGCCCGCGCGTGGCGGAGTTCGGGTCGGCGGCCGACGCCGCCGGGACACGTCCCGAGACCGATGCTGACCCTCAAGCGTCCGGGGGCGACGGGGGAGCGGGCACCGTGCCGGAGGTCGCCGTCGATCTCGAGGGCATCCAGCACCGGATCACGGCCGTGCCGGTGCGCCAGGGCAACTACTCGCAGCTCACCGCGCCCCCTGGCGCTCTCCTGTGGATGTCGCAGGACCTCGCCGGGGCCACCGGAGAGGGCAAGGCGAAGCCCGGCGACAAGGACGTGGCCCCGACCCTGCACCGGCTCGACCTCGGCACCGGGGTCGAGACCACCATCGTGGGGGCGCTGGAACGGTACCGGCTCAGCGCCGACGGCTCGCGCGTCGTCTACGTGCGGGAGCGGGGGGTCCACAGCGTGCCGAGCGACCGGCAGGCCGAGGACGGGCATGCCGAGCACGTCGAGGTAGACCTTGCCCGCATCCGCGTCCGTCTGGACCCGGCCGCGGTCTGGGCCCAGGCCTTCGACGAAGCCTGGCGGCTCCAGCGGGACTTCTACTGGACCCAGGACATGGCCGGGGCAGACTGGGACGCGGTCCGGGACCGCTACCGCCCCCTCGTGGACCGGCTCGGCTCCCATGACGACCTCGTGGACCTCCTGTGGGAGATGCACGGGGAGCTGGGCACCTCGCACGCCTACGTCACCCCTGCCCCCGTGACCGAGCCCGGCGCCGGCGGACAAGGCCGCCTCGGCGGGGAGTTCGACTTCGACGGCGGCTGGGTGGTACGCCGCGTGCTCGCCAGCGAGTCCTCCGACCCGCTCGCCGCCTCGCCGCTCGCCTCGCCCGGTGCCGACGTGCGGCCCGGGGATCGGCTCCTCGAGGTCGACGGCGTTCCCCTCACCCCGGACTTCGGCCCGGCGATCGCGTTGGCCGGCTCGGCGGGCAAGGTCGTCGAGCTCACGATGGTCAACGGTGCCGGGCACGGTGAGGCCGCGGGCCAGAGCCGGCGCATCGCCGTCGTGCCCATCCGGGACGAGGAGCGCCTCCGGTACCAGGATTGGGTGCAGGCGAACCGCAGGCTCGTCCGCGAGGCCTCGGAAGGACGTTTCGGCTATCTCCATGTCCCGGACATGGCGGCCCGCGGCTGGGCCCAGCTCCACCGCGACCTCGACACGGAGACCGCGCTGGATGCCCTCATCGTCGACGTGCGCCGCAACCGCGGCGGCCACACATCCCAGCTCGTCGCCGAGCTCATCGGGCGCCGAGTGACCGGGTGGAGCATGCCGCGCGGGGAACAGCCGCGGACCTATCCGCGCCAGGCGCCGCGCGGCCCAGTGGTGATCCTCGCAGACGAGTTCGCCGGCTCGGACGGCGACATCATCACCCAGGTCGGCAAGCTGCGGGGGATCGGCCCCGTCGTCGGGACGAGGACGTGGGGCGGGGTCATCGGCATCGACAACCGCTTCAAGCTCGCCGACGGCACGGGCGTGAGCCAGCCCCGCTACGCGACGTGGTTCGAGGGCGGCATCGGATGGGGCGTCGAGAACTTCGGCGTCGAGCCGGACATCGAGGTCGCCTACCCGCCCCAGGCCTATGCCGCGGGCATCGACCCCCAGCTCGAGCACGGGATCGGGGTGCTCAAGGAAATGCTCGTGGAGATCCCGACCCAGCGGCCGCCCGCCCGGGAGGGCTACCGGTCCGTCCGGCCCGCGCCGCTGCCGCCCCGCCCACAGGACCTCGCCGCCGCCGAGGCCGTTCCGGCCTACGAGGGCTGAGCGCCCCTGGGCCCGTCCCGAGAGGGCCGAGGCCGGGTAGGCCCTCGCGCCAGGAGGCCAGGGCGCCACGAGGGCCCCTCTCCGATGCGGAGAGGGGCCCTCGGGGTGTTCTGGCCCGGGGCACTCCGGGCCAGCGCGGTGGGGAGGTCAGGCCTCGAGCGTGGCGTCGAGCGTGATGGTGATGCCCGCGAGGGCCTGGCTCACCGGGCAGCCGGCCTTGGCGCCGTCGGCGATCTTCTGGAACTCGTCCTCGGAGATGCCGGGGACCTTCGCGGTGACCGTGAGCTTGCTGGTCTGGATGCCCTTGCCGGGCACGAAGTCGACTGCAGCCTTCGTGGTGATCTCGGTGGCCGTGTAGCCGGCCTCCGCGAGGCCGTTGCTGAACGCCATCGAGAAGCACGCCGAATGCGCGGCGGCGATGAGCTCCTCCGGGCTGGTCTTGCCGTTGGCGTCCTCGCTGCGGGCCTTCCAGGTGACGTCGTAAGTGCCGAGGCCGGACGAGTCGAGGGTGGTCTGCCCGGACCCCTCCATGAGGGTGCCGTTCCAGACGGTGTGCGCGTTGCGGATCGTAGCCATGAGTGCTCCTTGCTCCGTGGTCGGTGTGCCGCGGCACAGCCAAGCGGCTGCGTCGTCCTCGCCCATCCTAGGCACAAAGAAGGCCCCGCCGCCGGTGCTGTCACCGATGCGACGGGGCCGCGGACGAGCCGCCGGACGGGCTACTGCCAGATCGTCGCTATGGCGATGTTGAGCAGGGCGAGGCCGCCCACGCCGTGCGCGAGGCCCGGGGCGACCTTCTCACCGGACTTGCGCCGGCGGTTGCCCACGAACGCGAGGGCGCCGACGACGACCGCGATGACGAACTTGAACGTGAGCTTGATGTACAGGTTGGTGTCCAGCGGCTGGACGCCGCTGTCCGCCTGCTTGGAGAGGACGGTGATGAGGCCCACGAGGATGATGCCCGTGACGAGCTGGGTCATGGCACCGTCGAACTGCCGGGCACCGACGGTGGGATTCTTCATGTTCGCGATCCAGGGGCCAACGATCATGGCCGCACCGACGACGTGCAGGAAGACGACAATGCTCAGGACGACAGTCATGCCCCGAGTCTAGTGCGGGGCGCACGGCCCTCCCGACCGTTCGGTGGCCTACGTGGATCCCAACTGGGTAACGAAAACGCGCGACGGCGCCGGCCCCCGCAAGGGGAGCAGGCGCCGTCGCGCGTTGGCGGCCTCAGGAGAGGCGCCGGGCCCCGGATCAGAGGCCCAGATCGGCCTCGAACGCGCCCTCTTCGAGGCGCTTGCGGAGCGTCTGCAGGAAGCGTCCTGCATCGGCGCCGTCCACGAGACGGTGGTCGTACGTGAGCGAGAGGTACATCATCGAGCGGATCGAGATGACGTCGTCGCCCTCCGCGTTCTGCGAGACCCACGGGCGCTTGACGATGGCTCCCGTGCCGAGGATCGCGACCTGGGGCTGGTTGATGATCGGGGTGTCGAACAGGGCGCCGACGGAACCGATGTTCGTGATGCTGAACGTGCCCCCGGAGAGCTCGTCCGGCCCGATCTTGTTGCTGCGCGTGCGTGCGGCAACGTCAGCGATGCGCCCGGCCAGGCCTGCGAGGTTCAGATCGCCCGCGTTGCTGATCACCGGGACGAGGAGGCCCTTGTCCGTGTCCACCGCGATCGCGAGGTGCTCCGCGTTGTGGTACGTGATCTGCTGGTTCTCCTCGTCGTACTCGGCGTTCAGCTTGGGGTGCTGCTTGAGTGCCTCGGCGACGGCCTTCGCGATGAAGGGCAGGTAGGTCAGCTTGGTGCCGTTCTGCGCCCGGAACTGGTCCTTGGCACGAGCGCGGAGCTTGGCGACCTTGGTCATGTCGATCTCGTGCACCTGCGTGAGCTGGGTCGAGGTGTCCAGCGATTCGCGCATGCGCCGCGCAATGACCTGACGGATGCGGGGTGCCTTCTCCGTGGTGCCACGCAGCGAGGAGGCCGCCGGCTGGGCCGGCGCGGCAGCCGGTGCGGCGGAAGCCGCCGACTGCTGCGGTGCGGCTGCGGAGGCCTTCTGCGCGTCGACCGCCGCGAGCACGTCCTGCTTGCGGATGCGGCCGCCGACGCCGGTGCCCGTGAGCGTGGTGACGTCGATGCCGTGCTGGTTCGCCAGCTTGCGCACCAGCGGGGTGACGTAGCCGGACGACTCCCCGCCCTGGGCGTTCGCCGCCGGGGCGGCGGGCGCGGGGGCCGCCGCGGGCTGCGCCGCCTGGGTGGGGGCTGCCTGCGTGGGCTGCGCCTGGGCAGCCTCTGCGGGCTGGGCGGGCTGTTCGGCGGGAGCTGGCTTCTCCGCCGGAGTGGCCGGTGCCGCCGCCTGCTGGGCCGGTGCCTCCGGCTGGACCTGCTGCTCGGCGGGGGCCGAGGGTGCCTGCTGCTGGCCACCAGCGGCCGGTGAACCCGAGCCGACGACGGCGAGGACGGCCCCGACCTCGGCGGTCTCGTCTTCCGCGACACGGATCTCGAGGACCGTGCCCGCCACGGGGGAGGGGACCTCGGTGTCGACCTTGTCGGTCGAGACCTCGAGCAGCGGCTCGTCGACCTCGACGGTCTCGCCGACCTGCTTGAGCCACCGCGTGACGGTGCCCTCCGTGACGCTCTCGCCCAGGGCCGGGAGCTTGACCTCGTGGCCCTCGGTCGGTGCATTGGAGGCGGCGCCCGGTGCGGCGGACTGCTCCGCTGCCGGGGCCTGGGACGCCTCGGGCGCCGCGGCCGGCTCCGACGGCGCGGCCGCGGCCGGCGCGGCGGGCTCCGACGGCGCGGCCTCGGCCGGCGCCTCCTGAGCGGCGGGCGCACCGCCGTCGGACGCCGCGGACGAGCCGTCACCGATCATCGCGAGCGGCGCCCCGACCTCGGCGGTCTCGTCCTCGGCGACGAGGATCTGCTCGAGGATGCCCGCGACGGGGGAAGGGATCTCGGTGTCGACCTTGTCGGTGGAGACCTCGACGAGGGGCTCGTCGATCTCGACGCGGTCGCCGACCTGCTTCAGCCAGCGGGTGACGGTGCCTTCGGTGACGCTTTCACCGAGTGCTGGGAGGTTGACGGATTCAGACATAGGTCCCCGTGCTCCTTGATTCTTCTGCGTGCGAATGGTGTCGGGGTGGGCTCAGCCGTGCAGCGGCTTGCCGGCCAGGGCCAGATGGGCCTCGCCGAGCGCCTCGTTCTGCGTCGGATGGGCGTGGATGAACTGGGCCACGTCCTCCGGGTAGGCCTCCCAGTTGACGATGAGCTGCGCCTCGCCGATCTGCTCTCCCATGCGGGCGCCGATCATGTGGACGCCGACGACCGGGCCCTCCTTCTGGCGGACGACCTTGATGAGGCCGGACGTGCCCAGGATCGAGCTCTTGCCGTTGCCCGCGAGGTTGTATTCCTGTGTCTGCACCTGATCGTCGCCGAACTTCTCCTTGGCGGCCTTCTCCGTGTAGCCGACGGTGGCGATCTCCGGGTCGCAGTAGGTGACCTTCGGGATGTTCACGTCCTCGACGACGACCGGGTTGAGGCCGGCGATCTCCTCGGCCACGAAGATGCCCTGCTGGAAGCCACGGTGGGCGAGCTGCACGCCCGGGACGATGTCCCCGACGGCGTAGATGTTCCCGACGCCGGTGTGCAGGCGCTCGTTGGTGATGACGAAGCCGCGGTCGATGGTGACGCCCTGCTCCTCGAAGCCGAGGTTCGCCGTGGACGGCCCCCGGCCCACGGCGACGAGGAGGAGGTCGGCCTCGAAGGTCTTGCCGTCGACGAGCGTGACCTTGACGCCGTTTTCGTTCTGCTCGACGCCCTGGAAGAACGTGCCGGTGCTGAACTTGATGCCGCGCTTCTTGAACGCCCGCTCAAGCTGCTTGACGATTGCGGCGTCCTCGTTCGGGACGAGGGAGGGCAGGCCCTCGACGATCGTGACGTCGACGCCGAAGGACTTCCAGACCGAGGCGAACTCGACGCCGATGACGCCGCCGCCGAGGACGATCACGCTGTTGGGCACGTAGTCGAGTTCAAGCGCCTGATCGGAGGTGATGACGCGGCCGCCGATCTCGAGGCCGGGGAGGCTGCGGGAGTAGGAGCCGGTGGCGAGGATAATGTTCTTGCCCGTGTAGTCGGTGCCCCCGACGGTCACGGTGTTCGGGGCGGTCAGGCGGCCCTCACCCTCGATGACCGTGATGCCCTTGGACTTGATCAGGCCCGTGAGGCCCTTGAACTTGCCGGCGATGATTCCGCCCTTGTAGGCGTTCACGGCGTTCATGTCGATGCTGTCCAGCGTGACGTTCACGCCGTACTTGCCGGCGTCGCGGGCGTGGTCGGCAATCTCCGCGGAGTGGAGGAGGGCCTTGGTGGGGATGCAGCCGTTGTGAAGGCACGTGCCGCCCAGCTTGCCCTTCTCGACGAGCCCGACCGAGAAGCCGAGCTCGGAGGCCCGGAGAGCCGCGGCGTAGCCGCCGCTTCCGCCGCCGAGGATCAAGATGTCGAATTCGTGCGCAGTTGCCGCTTCGGCCACGTGGACGCTCCCTCGCCTTGTAGACGGCGTGTTCCGCCGTCGGATGTGACATTTTGCCTGCGGCGGTCCGCGCAGGCCCGGTATCAGGGAAACCCTATCTCCCCGACCGACTATGCTCCACCTTCCCGGAACGAAAGTCCCGGCCTTGTGTCAAGAGTCACGGGAACCATATCATTTTCACGAAACGGATTTTCAATTTCGCATCGTGAGAATTGGTGACCCCCGAGGAGAGCTGCGTGCGGCGAGCCCTTCACCGGCTGGCCTCTGGGCTCAGCCCCGAGACGTCTCCTCGAGGTACCTCACGAGGGTGCGCACCGTGGACCCCGTGCCCTGCTTCGGTGTGTGCCCGTACGCCGAACCGGTGTTGAAGGCCGGGCCTGCGATGTCGAGGTGCGCCCAGGGGATGGGAGTGCCGTCGGCGCGCACCCCCACGAACTCCTTGAGGAAGATGGCGGCGGTGAGCATCCCACCGGGTCGCTCTCCGGCGTTGGCGATGTCCGCCGTCGCTGAGTCGAGCCCCGCGCGCAGCTCCTCGGGCAGCGGCATGGGCCACGCCGGTTCCCCGGCGGCAGCTGCCGCCTCCAGCAGCGGGCCGGTCACGGCGTCGTCCCCCATCACCCCAGCAGTACGGGTGCCGAGCGCGATGAGCGCGGCGCCTGTGAGGGTCGCGACGTCGATGAGCGCGTCCGGGTTCTCCTCGCTCGCGGCCGCCAGCCCGTCTGCCATCACGAGGCGTCCCTCCGCGTCCGTGTTGAGGACCTCGACCGTGCGGCCGCCGCGGATGGTGATCACGTCCGCGGGACGCTGGGCGCTCCCCGAGGGCATGTTCTCGGCGATGCAGAGCCATGCCGTGACCTTGACCGGGAGGCCGAGCCGCGCCGCGGCCAGCGTCGCATTCAGGACGGTCGCCGCGCCGGCCATGTCGCTCTTCATCTGGTCCATGTTGGCGGCGGGCTTGATGGAGATGCCGCCAGAGTCGAAGGTGATGCCCTTGCCGACCAGGTGCACGCTCTTGGCCGCGGGCGCCTTCGCGGGAACGTACTCGACCTTGACGAGGCGCGGCGGCCGCACCGACCCCTGGCCCACCGCGAGGATGCCGCCGAACCCGTCCTTCGCGAGGCGCTTCTCGTCGAACACGGTCACCCTGACCGGCAGGCCCTTGGCGAGGTCGCGGGCGGCGTCGGCGAACGTCTCGGGGTAGAGCTGGCTCGGCGGCATGTTCACCAGCGTCCGGGTGGCGTTCACCGCCGCGCCGAGCACCGAGGCGCGCGCGAGGGCTGCCTCCACCGCCGGAGTACCCGCAGCGGGCGTGTAGATGATGGCGGTGGCCACGTTCTCCTTCGCGTCTGCCGCATCCGACTTGTGCTCGATATAGGAGTAGGAGCCGAGGACGGCGCCCTCGGCAATCGCGGCGACGTCCTCCGGAGTCGGCGCCGGAAGTGCGAGGACGACGCTCGCGTGGCCCGCGAGCTGGCGGATAGCGGAGCCTGCTGTGCGCCGCAGCTGCTCGGCAGTCGGTGCCGCGCCCGGCGCAACCTTCCCCACCCCGGCGAGCGCGAGCACGTGGGCCCCTGCCTCCGGGAGTCCCGGAAGCCGGTGCAGCTCGTCCGGCGCGCCCGTCACACCGAGCGCGGCGAGCGTGGACCCGATGGCCTCGGCGTTGCGCGCCGTGAGCGGGTTGTCGAGCAGGACGGGCCCGTCCGCACTCTGGGCGACGCCGACCACGAGCACGTCGCTCGGCGTCTTGCGCAGGTCCTTCGAGACTGCCCGGAGGGCGGATTGGCTGTTGGAGAACACGGCGGCCTCTTCCTTGTGGTGCGACTGCTTCACGTCCCCCGATCGTATCCGGCACGCGGTGGCGGCAGATGGAATGATGGAAGGCCCCCCTATGTTGTCGCCACCAGAGTGACGAGAGGACCGCTACCGTGATCGACCCCGTGTCCGGGCCCCTGCAGGACCCCGCCGGCCTGTACACCGCCGCACTCGAGCTCAGCCGGGATGAGGGGATCCGCGGCCTGCCGCTCATCATGGGCTTCACCGGCTTCGCGGACGCCGGGCACGCGGTGCGCCAGATCGTCGACGAGCTCATCCGTGTCCAAGGGGACGGCGCGCTGGCCGCCTTCGACGTGGACCAGCTGCTGGACTACCGCTCGCGGCGACCCCGCATCCGGTTCGTCGAGGACCATCTCGAAGGCTATGAGTCGCCGAGGCTTGCGCTGTACCGTCTCGAGGACGGCCTCGGACGGCCCTACCTCCTGCTGGCGGGCCCCGAACCGGACCTGCAGTGGGAGCGGTTCGCGCGCGCCGTCGTGGGACTGGTGGACCAGCTCGAGGTGACCCAGACGCTGTGGGTGCACGCTATCCCGATGCCGGTCCCGCACACGCGTCCGCTCGGGGTGACCGTGCACGGGAACCGGCCGGAGCTCGTCGAGGGGATCTCGCGCTGGAAGCCGGTCGTGGAGTTCCCGAGCGCGGTCGGCCATCTGATCGAGCTGCGGCTCATCGAGGGCGGCCACGATGTGACGGGCTTCGTGGTCCACGTGCCGCATTACCTTGCGGAGGCCGAGTACCCGGGTGCTGCCGTGACCGGGCTCGAGCACCTGGGAGCCGCGGCCTCGCTCATGCTCCCGAGCGACCGGCTGCGGGAAGCTGCCCGCGATGTGGAGCGGCAGGTCGCCGAGCAGGTTGCCGCATCGGAGGAGATCCGCGAGGTCGTCTCGGGCCTCGAGGAGCGCTTCGACGACCGGACCGCAGAGATCCCGCGGCGCTCGCTCCTCGCGGGGCCCGCGGACGAGCTGCCCACGGCCGAGGATCTCGGTGCAGCAGTGGAGGCGTACCTCGCCTCCCACGGTGAGGCGGATGCCGAAGCGGACGACGCCGGCGGCTCGCCCGGGGAGGAACCGGGGACGGACGACGCCGGCGGCTCGCCCGGGGAGGCCGCTGGCAGCGGCGCTTCGGAGTAGCGGGCTCTTCCCACCGGCTGGCGGAGGCTCGCCGGGGGACGTCCCGAGCGCGCACTAGGATCGGGGGGGTGAACAGCTGGCGCGCCTATACGGTCTGGGGAATCGGAGTCTTCGCGTACCTGGTGGCGGTGCTCCAGCGCACGTCCTTCGGCGTCGTCGGGCTTGAGGCGGCGGACAGGTTCCACGCGGGAGGCGCCGCGCTCTCGGCTTTCACGGTGCTCCAGCTTGTCGTCTACGCCTCCCTGCAGATCCCCGTGGGAATCCTCGTTGATCGCTTCGGCAGCCGCATCATGATTGCCACCGGCGCGGTCTTCATGGCCCTCGGACAGCTCCAGATCGCTGTCGCCGAGTCGGTGGTGACGGGCATCATCGGCCGCATGCTCGTGGGCATGGGGGATGCGATGACGTTCGTGTCCGTGCTGCGGCTCGTGCCGCTCTGGTTCGACTCGCGCAAATCCCCCCTGATGAGCCAGCTCACCGGCGTGGTGGGCCAGCTGGGGCAGCTCGTGAGCGTCATCCCCTTCCTCGCCCTCCTGCACGCCACGGGCTGGACGCAGGCGTTCATGAGCCTCGCGGCCATGTCTGTGCTCGTGGTGGTGCTGGCTCTGAGCGTCCTGCGCAACTCACCCGCCGGTGTGAGGCCCGCCCCAGAGGGCGAGCCTGAGGGCACGCTCACGGTGCTGGGGGCGGCCTGGCGCCAGCCGGGGACCCGGTTGGGTATGTGGAGCCATTTCACGGTGCAGTTCAGCGGCAACGTCTTCGCGCTCATGTGGGGCTTCCCCTTCATGGTGGCGGGTGAGGGGTACAGCTCCTCGTCTGCGGCCGGGCTCATGTCGTTCTTCGTGGCCGTTGCCATCCTGGCGGGGCCGCCCATGGGGCGGTTCGTCGCGCGGTATCCACTGCGCCGGTCGACGCTCGTGCTGGCCATCTCCGGACTGACCGCGCTGGTGTGGATCGCCGTGCTGCTCACCCCCGGGCAGGCTCCGCTGTGGCTCATGGCGGTGCTGGTCGCCGTCCTCGCGCTCGGCGGCCCCAGCTCGATGATCGGATTCGACTTCGCCCGGACCTTCAACCCGTCGCATCGACTGGGCACGGCGACCGGGATCGTCAACATCGGGGGCTTCGTCGCCGCCCTGCTGACGATGTTCCTCGTCGGCTACCTTCTGGACATCCAGCATGCCCTCGGGCTCTCGCCGCAGGGCCTCTACAGCCTCGACGCCTTCCGGGTGGCGCTCGCCGTGCAGCTGCTCGTGCTCGGAGGCGGTGCGTTCGCGCTCATGCGCGTCCGGCGCAGGGTGCGGCGCAACCTCGAGGCCCAAGGGGTCACGGTCCCGCCGCTGCGCGAGGCCTGGGCCGCCTTCAGGGAGCAGCGCCGCAGCCAGGGCAGCCCGGACTGACGACTTACGGGAGGCCCGGACCGTCGCCCCTCGTCCTCCCCAGGGGCGTAATCGGCGTGTCGTCCACATAGGCCTTCGGTCCACACCGGACCCAGTGGCGCACCGCCAAGACTGGGGCCATGGACGACACGCAGCAGCCCTCCTTCGACACCCCTCATCCGACTCCCGATGCTCACCCGGCTCATGCCGCGCCAGCTGCGGACTCGAGCCCAGCGGCGGGCGACCAGTCAGCCGCCGCCGACCACGAGCCATCCTCCCTGGCGCCCCTCCCGCCGCGGACGCGCGCCGAGTCCGTCCCGAGGCCCGTGCCGATGGAGCCGCCGGCCGACGAGCCGCTCGCGATCCAGACGCCGGAGGACATCCTGGCCTACATCCCGCATGCGCTCGGCGAATGGCCGCAGGAGAGCCTCGTTGCAGTGTGCCTCGGTGACGGGCGGCTCGGCCCGACCCTGCGGATCGACTTGCCCCGACGCTGCAGCCCGGCGAGGCTGGCCCGCTTCGCCGACACGGTCGCAGGCTACGTCTCGCACGACCGGCCTGCGGGCGCGGTCCTCGCGCTCTACACAAAGGAGGCATGGAGCGATCCCGCGCGGCCTCCGCACCGCGGCGTGGTGGAGGCCGTCGTGGCGCGATTGGCGGAGGAGGGCGTCCCGGTGCTCGAGGTCTGGGCCGTGGGCGCCGAGCACTGGCGGACCACGACGTGTGCTGATGTGCTGTGCTGCCCGTGGCCGGGGGCGAGCATCGCGTCGCTGCGGGAGAGCCGGGTCGAGGCGGAGATGGTGTACCGGGGCAGCTCCTATCGGACGGGCGCCGTCTCAGAGGGGCCGTGGCGGAGCCTGCCGCAGGCGGCGGTGTCCGCTGCGGTCGAGGCCTACTTCCAGGACCCGGAGTGCTGGTGGGATCCGTATGACTTCACCGCCGCGCTCGCTGTCTGGGACGAGGTGCTGTCCGGGCCGGACACCCCTGGGCCTGAACGGCTCCGGCTGCTGGCCGCGACCCTGCTGAGGCCGGCACTGCGGGATGCCGTGCTCGTGGCCTCGGCGGCGGACGCGGCGACGGCGTGGAGGGGCAGTCCTGCGACCGCAGTCCTGCGGACAGCGGTCCCCGACCGTTCGGCACGGGAGGCGGCGCGGGGCGTCCCCCCAGCGCTGCCGGGCGGCGTTCCGGCCGCCGAGGCCGCCGCGGCCCTGGACTGCTGGTCCGAGGGGGCAGTCCCAACGTCGGCGAACGATGGGACCGGCTCGGAGCCTCCCGAGACGGTCTCGGCCTTCGAGTTCGGGCTGGTCCTCATGGGCTGCACCGGCGAGGCCCCGGCGTGGGACCGCATCGCTCGGCTTGAGCGGGTGGCCCTGGAGCTGGCTCGCATGGAGGAAGCCGAGGTCCGGGCGCCGGCCCTGGCTGTGCTGGGGTGGGTTCAATGGGCCCGGGGGCGGGGCGGCCGATGCGTGTCCTACCTCGAGCGCGCGCTGTCCGCCGATCCCCGCTATCGGCTGGCCCACCTTCTCATGGGCTTGGTCCAGCAGGGTGAGCTTGCCGGCTGGTCGAGGAGCGAGGCCACGGCGTGGCGGCGGGCATCGGAGGCGGCGTGAACGGCCCCCAAGGGACCTTCCGCGCGAGGTGGGGCGCCCGTGCGACGGAAATGGTGAAGATGCGCGGCCCTTCATGAGAGAATGGACGCCAGACCCGGTTGGGTCCGAGTCCGGCCAGTTGTTTTCGATCCCTGTTTACGGGAACGAATTCAGCGTGCGGAGGGTTGTAGAACAGAGACCCTTCGGGCCGGAACGGCAGCGTCAGCAGCCACTCGGACTTGACAGGGTCACTGTGGTGTTGCCCTCAAGGCAACCACCGGCACAGAGGCAGGAAGGTAAACGTGACGCCCCCCACGGAAAATGAGACCGCCCAGGCGGCCATGGCGGATAGCCCCAAGGCCACGAGCGCTCCTGCGCGCACTGCGGCCAAGCGGTCCCCGGCCAAGTCGGCTGCATCGAAGGCCAAGGCGCCCGCGCGCAAGGCGACGAAGGCTGCCCCGAAGGGCGCGGCGAGCACCAAGGCCAAGGCCGCAGAGGCGGCGGACGCCAAGACCGGCACGGATGAGGAGGCCACCGAGGAGGACCTCGAGCTGGTCACCCCTGCCGACGGCGAGATCGTCGCTGAGAGCGAGGCTGCCGAGAGCGAGGAGAAGGCATCGGGCACGGCCATCGTCATCTCCGACGCCGACGAGGATGACGCCCCGGTCCAGCAGGTCACAAGTGCCGGTGCGACCGCCGACCCGGTGAAGGACTACCTGAAGCAGATCGGCAAGGTCGCGCTCCTCAACGCAGAGCAGGAGGTCGATCTCGCGCTGCGCATCGAGGCCGGCCTGTTCGCCAAGCACAAGCTCGATGAGGAGGGCGCGTCCTTCGATACGCAGTACCGCCACGATCTCGAGCGGATCGTCCATGACGGGGAGCGGGCAAAGAACCACCTCCTCGAGGCGAACCTCCGCCTCGTCGTCTCCCTCGCCAAGCGGTACACGGGCCGCGGCATGCTGTTCCTGGATCTCATCCAGGAAGGCAACCTCGGCCTGATCCGCGCGGTCGAGAAGTTCGACTACACCAAGGGCTTCAAGTTCTCGACCTACGCCACCTGGTGGATCCGCCAGGCAATCACCCGTGCCATGGCGGACCAGGCACGCACGATCCGCATCCCGGTCCACATGGTCGAGGTCATCAACAAGCTCGCCCGCGTCCAGCGGCAGATGCTCCAGGACCTGGGCCGCGAGCCCACCCCGGAAGAGCTCGCCAAGGAGCTGGACATGACGCCTGAGAAGGTCGTCGAGGTCCAGAAGTACGGCCGCGAGCCGATTTCCCTCCACACCCCCCTCGGCGAGGACGGCGACTCGGAATTCGGCGACCTCATCGAGGACTCCGAAGCGGTGGTGCCCGCAGACGCCGTGAGCTTCACCCTCCTGCAGGAGCAGCTCCACTCGGTCCTCGACACGCTGTCCGAGCGGGAGGCCGGCGTTGTCGCGATGAGGTTCGGACTCACGGACGGCCAGCCCAAGACCCTCGACGAGATCGGCAAGGTCTACGGAGTGACCCGTGAGCGGATCCGCCAGATCGAGTCCAAGACCATGTCGAAGCTGCGGCACCCGTCCAGGTCTCAGGTCCTGCGCGACTACCTCGACTGAGCACGCGCGCCGCGGCACCTCTCGGCTGAGCGCCGCGGCGCACCTTCTCGGGTCGGTGAGGCGCATCGCCGCCAGGCATGACTGGACGCAGACGCAAGAGGGCCCGGACACCTTTCGAAGGTGTCCGGGCCCTCTTCCAGTTCCCGGCCTGCGTCGGCCGCCGGGGCCGTGCCTCAGCGAGGCATCAGTCCTCGGCGAGGGCGACCGGGTCGGTCAGTCGGCTCGTCTCGTCGTGCCACACGGACGCCAAGGGGCGCAGCGTCGACTCCACAGCGCGCGCATGGTGCGCACAGAACTGGAGTTCGCCTCCCGACGCCTCCAAGACGACTCGCACATAGGCTTGGGCGCCACAGCGGTCGCAGCGGTCGACGGCGGTCAGAATCGGATCGGCAAGTGCTGCAGTCATCTCAGCCTCCTCAGCTTTCACGCGGTGCTTCACGCGGTTCACTACATCTAACACCGGCGCTTCGTCGTTTTGTGCCAAGGATTGGCAACTTTCGCTCGGGGCGTATTGCGGTTCGGCAACAGAGGCCAAGTGGTGGTCCGCGCTTCGGCGACAGGTCAGTGCGCCGACGGGCGGCGTTCACAGGACCGATCCGCTGGGCCACTAGTCTTGTCTTGTACTGTGCCGTCCCGCCGGAGCACAGTCTGGCTGAAGACCCGTCCCACCGAAGGAGTGCCGCGCGCGTGACACCGAGTTCTGAATACACCGCCCGGCACCTGTCGGTCCTTGAGGGCCTCGAGGCCGTCCGCAAGCGGCCGGGCATGTACATCGGATCCACCGACTCGCGCGGCCTCATGCACTGCCTCTGGGAGATCATCGACAACTCGGTCGACGAGGCGCTGGCCGGCTTCGGGCACGAGATCGCGGTGATCCTCCATGCCGACGGCTCCGTCGAGGTGCACGACGACGGCCGCGGCATTCCGGTGGACGTCGAGCCCAAGACCGGTCTCTCGGGCGTCGAGGTCGTCTTCACGAAGCTGCATGCCGGGGGCAAGTTCGGCGGTGGCTCGTATACGGCCTCCGGCGGCCTCCACGGCGTCGGCGCGTCCGTGGTCAACGCGCTGTCCGCACGCCTCGACGTCCAGGTGGACCGCGGAGGCAAGACCTACCAGATGTCCTTCCGCCGGGGCGAGCCCGGGCGGTTCCGGGACGCGGGGCGCCCGGCGCCGTCGTCCCCCTTCGAGCCCTTCGTGGACGACTCGGTCCTCGACGTGGTGGGCAAGGCGAAGCGGGGCGTGACCGGAACGAGGATCCGCTACTGGTCGGATGGGCAGATCTTCACCCCGGACGCCAAGTTCTCCTACGACGAGCTCGTCACGCGCGCCCGCCAGACATCGTTCCTCGTGCCCGGCCTGCGGATCACGGTGCGCGATGAGCGCAGGCTCGCGGGGACCCCGGGCGCCGAGGGCCCGCACGAGGAGGTGTTCCACCACGACGGCGGCATCGCGGAGTTCGTCGACTACCTGGCCATCGACGCGCCCGTCACCGAGGTCTGGCGGCTGCACGGCGCCGGGACGTTCTCCGAGACCGTGCCGGTGCTCGACGAGAAGGGCCATTCGCGGATCGCGGAAGTGGAGCGCTCGTGCGAGGTCGACGTCGCGCTGCGGTGGGGGGTCGGTTACGAGACCACCCTGCGCACCTTCGTGAACATCATCGCCACCCCCAAGGGCGGCACCCACCAGTCGGGCTTCGAGGCGGCGCTGCTCAAGGTGTTCCGTAAGGCCGTCGAGGCCAACGCGCGCAAGCTCAAGGCGGGCAACGACAAGCTCGAGAAGGACGACGTGCTCGCGGGAATGACCGCCGTCCTCACGGTGCGCCTCGCCGAGCCCCAGTTCGAGGGCCAGACCAAGGAGATCCTCGGCACCCCCGCGGTGCGCCAGATCGTCTCCAGAGTGGTCGAGAAGGAGCTCACGGCGAAGCTCTCCTCGACGGCCCGCGGCGACAAGAACCAGAGCTCCGTGCTCCTGGAGAAGGTCGTCAACGAGATGAAGTCGCGAATCACCGCGCGCGTCCACAAGGAGACGCAGCGGCGCAAGACGGCGCTCGAGACCTCGACGCTGCCTGCCAAGCTCATCGATTGCCGCACGGACGACACGGCACGCTCGGAGCTGTTCATCGTTGAGGGTGACTCCGCACTCGGCACGGCACGCCACGCCCGCTCGAGCGAGTTCCAGGCGCTCCTGCCCATCCGGGGCAAGATCCTCAATGTCCAGAAGGCCTCGGTCGGGGACATGCTCTCGAACGCCGAGTGCGCGGCGCTCATCCAGGTGGTCGGCGCCGGCTCCGGCCGGAGCTTCGACATCAGCGCCGCGCGCTATGGCCGCGTGGTGCTCATGACCGACGCCGACGTCGACGGCGCCCACATCCGCACGCTCCTGCTGACCCTGTTCTTCCGGTACATGCGTCCTATGGTCGAGGCCGGCCGGGTGTTCGCAGCCGTTCCTCCCCTCCACCGCGTCGAGGTCATCAACCCCGGGTCCAAGGCGAATGAGATGGTGTACACCTATTCGGACGCAGAGCTGCACCGCGTGCTGGCACGCCTTGAGTCCGAGGGGCGCAAGCACAAGGAACCGGTCCAGCGCTACAAGGGCCTGGGCGAGATGGACGCCGATCAGCTGGCGGAGACCACTATGGACCCCCGGCACCGCAGCCTCCGCCGCGTGACGATCGAGAGCGCCCAGCGGGCGGAGCAGGTCTTCGAGCTGCTCATGGGCTCTGACGTGGCACCGCGGAAGGACTTCATCGTGGCAGGCAGCGCGCAGCTGGACCGCGAGCAGATCGACGCTTAGCCGGGTCGCGCGAGAGTTCGGGACTAGACGAGTCCCGGCGCGACGAGCAGGACGGTGGGTGCCGCGAGGAGCAGCAGGCTCGCGGCCAGGACGGCTCCCGTGGCGCCAGCGCCCAGCGGGGGCCGCGGCGTCAGGAGCCTGCTGAGGCGGCCGGCGATATCCACGCCATCCGTATCGAAGGCGCCGGTCACGAGGCCTCCGCCGGGGGCCGCGCCGCCGCCGCGTCCCGGCGCCGAGGCTTCCCCGCCTGCCACGTCGCCGACCGCCACGAGGGCGATGGCACGGACCAGCACATCGTCGGACACGGTACGCCGAGCGACGTCGTCGGCGAGCATCTCGACGAGCGCGTTGACGGCCTCCCGGGCCAGTCGTGTGGTGGGCAGCCAGGGGAGCGCGGACCGCCAAGCCTCGAAGGCCCACAGGAGGAGGTGGTGGCGCTGGGTAAGGTGGGCCCTCTCGTGGCCCACGACGGCTCGGAGCTCTTCGGGCGCGAGGGTTTCCATGAGGCCGTCAGAGAGGACGGTGACGGAGCGGGAGCCGCCGGGGAGGCAGTAGGCGACCGGGGCGGGATGGTTGATGACCCAGGTCCGTTCGAGGGCCCCGGAGGGGGAGCTGAGCAGGGACAGGAGCTCTCGGTGCCTGCGGCGCTGGGCCACGATGCGCGCGTAGGTGAGAAGGAGCGTGAAGACGAGGTGCACGCTCAGCAGCGCCGCGGCACTGAGCGCGAACAGGTGCCAGAAGTGGAGCTCGTCGGGGGCCTCGTTCTCGAGAACGATCGTCACGGCCCGCCGGATCGCGCCGATGAGGCTGTCCCCGAGGGGCGACAGGCCGTAGACGAGCATCGCGCCGATCATCGAGAGGCCGCCGGCGAGCGCGATCGACTGCCACAGGACCATGGCGGCGAAGGGGGAGCGTGCGGGCCATTGGGCGCGCGAGAGCGCGACCGGGACCGGCCATGCGAGCAGGACCGCCAGCAGGGCGAGCAGGTACGAGGTCGCGAGCACGCGCGCTTCGCCCGAGGCGATCAGCCGCGGGCCAGGAGCCTGCGGAGCGTGGCGGCCTCGGACTCCGTCACGGAGCCGATGAAGCGTGCGAGCACGGCCTCGCGGTCCGGAGCGGTGCCGAGCGCCTCGTGCATGAGGCGGGCCGTGTGGTCCTCGCGGGTGGAGACGGCACGGTAGCGGTGGGGCCGCGTGCCGCGCTCGCGCTCCACGAGCCCCTTCTTCTCGAGCCGCGACAGGACGGTCAGCACCGTGGTCACGGCGAGATCCTTGCCCTCCTGCCCTTGGCTCTCGCTCTGGGCCAGGCGGTCCCGCAGGTCATTCGCGGTAGAGGCCTCGGGGGCGGTCCACAGGAGGTCCATCACCGAACGCTCGAGTTCACCAAGGCTTGCCATGTCGTGTTACGTCCTCACATGCGATCCGGCGCGCCAACCGCTGGTGCGCCTTCCACCATTCTACGCGATGTAGAACCTTTTGGGGGAGGCGCGCGGAACTGTTCGCTCTGAGCTGGAAGGCCGAGACGGGTCTCACTCCGAAGAGGACCCATGGTGCAGGCGCCCATGTTCTACACTTTGTAGAAGTAGTATTTCTACAGACCGTAGAAGCTAACTTCGGGCAGAACCGGGAGCATGCGTGGACGCATTGGAAATTGCACGCTGGCAGTTCGGGATCACCACGGTCTACCACTTCATGATGGTGCCCCTGACCATTGGCCTGGGGCTGGTCGTGGCAGTCCTCCAGACCGTCTGGTTCCGTACGGGCCGCGTCGAGTTCCTCAGGATGACCAAGTTCTGGGGCAAGCTCTTCCTCATCAACTTCATCATGGGCGTGGCCACCGGCATCGTCCAGGAGTTCCAGTTCGGCATGGCCTGGAGCGAGTACAGCCGGTTCGTGGGAGACGTCTTCGGCGCTCCGCTGGCCATGGAGGCACTTCTGGCGTTCTTCGTCGAGTCCACCTTCCTGGGCCTGTGGATCTTCGGCTGGAAGCTCCTGCGCCCGGGACTCCACCTCGCAGCACTGTGGATCGCGGTGGTCGGCTCGGCCGTCTCCGCGTACTTCATCATCGTCGCCAACAGCTGGATGCAGCACCCGGTGGGGGTCACCGTCGTCGACGGCCGGCCGGTCATGACCGACGCGTGGGCGGTATTCACCAACAACACCGCGCTGGTCGCCGTCCCGCACACCCTCCTCGGCGCCCTCGGCGTGGCCGGGGCCTTCCTGCTCGGGATCTCCTGGTACCACCTGTGGCGGCGCCGGCATGACGGCATCGACACCGTGGAGACCGTCGAGACCACGCGCCGCGGGGGCCGGCTTCGGAGCCGGGAGCGCGTCGTCGTGGGTGAGGCCGCGGGCGTGCCGGGACGCGACAGGACCGACCACGCCGTCTGGATCACGTCGCTGCGGATCGGCGCCCTCGTGGCCATGATCTCCTTCGCCGGCACGGCCATCACGGGCGACCTGCAGGGCAAGCTCATGTTCGAGCAGCAGCCCATGAAGATGGCGGCGGCCGAGGCGGCATGCCACGACGGCACGAGCTTCTCGGTCCTCTCGGTGGGCAACCTCGGATCCAAGGACTGCACCGACGTCGCCGCCGTGATCGAGATCCCGGGCCTGCTCTCCTTCCTGGCCCACAACGACTTCACCACGGACATCAAGGGCGTGAACAGCCTCCAGGACCAGTACAAGAAGGCCTACGGGACGTCCCTGCCCGACAATCCGATCTACGGCGACCGTGCTGGGCAGCCCATCAACTACGTGCCCGTCATGGAGGTCACCTACTGGGGTTTCCGGGCCATGATCGGATTCGGCGCGCTCGCCGCGCTGGCCGCACTCGTGGCGCTCATCGTCACACGATCGGGGACCGTGCCGGCGTCCCGCTGGCTCATGCGGCTGGCCGTGCTGGGCATCCTCGCGCCGTTCGGCGCGAACGCCGCCGGATGGATCTTCACGGAGATGGGGCGGCAGCCGTTCGTGGTCGCGCCCAACCCGGCGATGGCGGGGAGCGTGGACCAGGTCTTCATGTTCACGGCTGCTGCGGTCTCCCCGGGGGTCACCGCGGGAGAGATCCTCACCTCGCTCATCGTGCTGACCCTCGTCTACGCCGCGCTCATGGTGGTCGAGGTCCGTCTGCTCGTCACCTACACCCGCGGCGGCGTGGCCTCCGCAATGCCCGAACTCGCCCACGGCTCGGCGGAGCACGACGACGGGCCGGACGCCGGCTCGGGGCCCGACGGGACCGCCAAGTCCGCCGACGACGTCCTGGCCTTCGCCTACTAGGAGCGCATGATGGAAACACTGCCCACGGTCTGGTTCTGCGCCATCGCCGTCCTCTGGATCGGCTACCTGTTCCTGGAGGGGTTCGATCTCGGAGTCGGCATGCACATGAAGCTGTTTGCCCGAAGCGAGCGCGAGCGGCGGCTGCTCCTGAACACCATCGGCCCCGTCTGGGACGGCAACGAGGTCTGGCTCCTGACCGCCGGCGGCGCCACCTTCGCGGCCTTCCCGCGCTGGTACGCCTCCCTCTTCTCGGCCCTCTACCTCCCGCTCACGATCGCTCTCGTGGCCCTCATCTTCCGGGCCGTCGCGATCGAGTACCGCGGGAAGGTCCACTCCGACAGCTGGCGCGCGGCGTGGGACTGGGCGCTGGCGCTGGGCTCCGGCGTGGCCGCCTTCTGCGTCGGCGCGATGCTCGCGCTCACCACCACGGGACTTCCGCTGGACGCCAACGGCGACCGCGTGGGCGGTCCCTTCGTGTGGCTCAACGGGTACGCCGTGCTCGGCGGGGCCGCGGTCGTTGCCTTTGCCCTCGTGCACGCCCTGGCCTTCCTCGCCCTCAAGACCGAGGGCGAGGTGAGGGCGCGCGCCCACAAGGCGTTCGTGCGCTGGGTGCCGCTCGCCGTCCTCCCGCTCGCGGCCTGGGTCCTCGCCGTGCAGCTGCACTCGGGGAAGTGGTGGAGCTGGGCCCTCACCCTCGCAGCCGTGGCCGCTGCGGCCGTGGCGTGGGCGTTGGGCCGGCGCGGCTCGGAGGGCCGGGCCTTCATCAGTCTGGCAGTGTTCCTCGCGGCCGGGGCGGCGGCCGTCTTCTCGGCGGTCTTCCCCGTCGTGCTGCCCTCCACGCTCAATCCCGCCTTCAGCCTCACAGCCGCCAACGCGTCCTCGTCCGACTACACGCTGGGCCTCATGACGGTCGTGGCGCTCATCGGCCTTCCGCTCGTGCTCGCGTACCAGACGTGGACGTACTGGGTCTTCCGCCGCCGCCTCAGCGTGGACAGCATTCCGAGCGCCCACGCGGTGGTCCCCGCCGCGATCGTGCGCCTCGTCACGGGCCGCCAGGCGTAGGCGGAGCACCGTGAGACCGGACATCCCCCTCGGGCCTTCGACCCGGCGCGCCCTCGTGGTCCTGGGCCTCCTCGCCGTGGCGAAGGCTGTGGGCCTTGCGCTCATGGCGCAGGGGATCGCCTCCGGGATCGCCAGTCTCGCCTCGGGCGCCCGGGTGGAGGACCTCGCAGCGGCGACCCTCGTGGCGGCGGCCGGCATCCTCCTCCGTGCGGCAGCGCAGTGGGGGACGGTGGCGGCAGGCCGGTGGGCCGCAGCGGGTGTCAAGGAGGAACTGCGCGGCCAGCTGGTGGAGGCGGGGCTCGCGGGTCCCGCCGCGCCCGTGCCTGGCAGCGGCGGGCAGGGCGTTCCGGCGGACGACGGCGGCACGCGGATCGCGTCGTCGGCCGCGGGAACCGCGGTGCTCGCCGGACGGGGCCTCGACGGGTTGGACGCCCTCTACACGCAGTATCTGCCCGCCCTCGTCCAGACAGCGGCCATTCCCCTACTCGTCGGGGCCAGAATCCTCGGCGCCGACTGGGTCAGCGCCCTCATCCTCGTGCTCACGCTGCCGCTTGTGCCGGTGTTCATGGTGCTGATCGGTCGGCACACGGTCGTGGCGGTGTCCGAGGCCCAGCAGTCGCTCCTGCGGCTCGGCGCGCACCTCGTCGAGCTCGCCCAGGGCCTCCCCGTCCTCGTCGGGCTCGGGCGCGCCGCCGAGCAGCGTGCCGCGCTCGCCGAACTCTCCCGCGCCTACAAGGGCCGCACGATGGCCACCCTCCGGGTCGCGTTCCTCTCGGCCCTCGCCCTCGAGCTGATCTCCACGATCTCCGTCGCCGTGGTCGCCGTGTTCATCGGCGTGCGCCTCGTGTACGGCGGGATGCCGCTCGAGGCGGGCCTCCTCGCCCTCATCCTCGCCCCCGAGTGCTTCCAGCCGCTGCGCGACCTCGGGGCCGCCCACCACGCGAGCGAGGACGGGACCGAGGCGCTGCGGCGTGCGCGGGAGAGGATCGCCGTCCCTCGGGGCACACCTCTGCTGGCCCGGGCCCGTGCCGACGGGGGCGGTTCCGTCACCGCGAGCGCGCACAACGGCGCCTGCCCGGCGCCGGACCTGCGGGTCGAGGGCCTTGGCGTGCGCTACGACGGCGCGCGGCACGCGGCCGCTGGGCCCGTCACCTTCACGGCACGGGCGGGCACCATCACCCTGCTGGCCGGTCCGAGCGGCTCGGGCAAGACGACGGTCCTCGCAGCCATCGGCGGAATCGTCCGAGACGGAGCCGGCGCCACTGTCACCGGAACGGTCCGGCGCGCCGATCCTGCCCGCTTGGCGTGGGTGCCCCAGCACCCGCAGTTCACCGAGGACACCGTGGCGGACGAGCTTGAGCTGTATGCCGGAGAGGCCTGGACGCCGTCACTCGGGGAGAGCCTGCTGACCAGGCTCGGGCTCGGGGGGCTCGGCGGCGCCGATCCGTCCGAGCTGAGCCCCGGGCAGCAGCGGCGCGTCGCGGTGGCCCGCGGCCTGGCGAGGGCTGCCGACGGGGCCGACCTCGTCCTGCTCGACGAGCCGACGGCCCATCTCGACGAGGCCTCCGCGGCGCTCGTCGAGGAGGCCATCCGCACCCTCGTACCCCGGGCGACGGTGCTGCTCGTCTCGCACGAGCCCCGCACGGCGGCCCTCGCCGACAGCGTCGTCAAGCTCGCGCCGTCGACCTCGGCACCGTCGGAGCGCTTCGGCGGGGCAGGCGAGGCCGACCCCGGGTCCCAGGCTGCGCGCGACCGCCGCGAGGGCGGCGCGCCGACTCACCGCGGCTGGCTGAGGATGCTCGCCGCCATCGTCCGCCCGGACGCGGGCACGTACGTCCGCGCGGCCCTCGCCGGTCTGGGCGCAGCCGCCGCAGCCGTCGCGCTGTCAACGCTGTCCGGCTGGCTGATCGTCCGTGCGAGCGAGCAGCCGCCCATCCTCTACCTGCTCACGGCCATCACCGGAGTGCGCTTCTTCGGCGTCGCACGGGCGGTGCTGCGGTACCGCGAACGGCTCGTGCTGCACTCGGCGGTCCTCTCCACCCTCACGGTCCTGCGCGACCGGCTGTGGGGCGCGCTGTCCGCCCGAGGGCTCTCGGCCCGCCGGCTGCTCGTCCCCGGCGCGGCCCTCGAGGCGCTCATCGGCGACGCCGAGGCGGTGCGGGACCAGCTGCCCCGCGTCCTGCACCCCATCGCCACGGCACTCCTCGTCGGCGCGGGTGCACTCATGGCAGTGGGGATCATGCTCCCCGCCCAAGTGCCCGCCCTCGCCGCCGCGCTCGTCGCAGCCCTCGTCGTCGCGCCGGCCGTGGCGCTGACGGCCGACCGGCGCTCGGCGCAGCGGCTGCTGACGGGACGCTCCGCGTTCCTGGCCCGCATCGGGCAGGCGCTCGCGGCGGCGGCCGACCTCGCCGGCAACGCGCGCACCGCCACAGTCCTCGGCCGGCTCAGGACGGCGGACGCGCGCCTGACCCTGCTCGAGCGCCGCGGCGCCGGCGCGGAGGGTCTCAGCCAGGCGATCGTCCTCGTCGCCACCGGCATGGCAGCCGCCCTCACCCTGGGGGCCGCTTCCGCCTCCGGTGCACCCGCCACGACGGCGGCCGCCGTCCTCCTCCTGCAGCTCGCCCTCGCCGAGCCGCTCGCCGCTGCCAGCACGGCCGTGCAGCAGCTGCCTGCACTCCGCTCCGCGCTCGGCCGGGCAGCGGCCGAGGAGTCCGCGGATGATGCTCCCGCCCGGCCAGCGGCAGCCTCCCGGGAGCCTGCCGCACCCGGGGTGCGGCTGCACGGTGTCGCCGTCGGCTGGCCGGGGGGCCCTGATGTCGTCTCGGGAGTCGACCTCGAGGCAGGCCCGGGGGACTGGGTGGTCCTCGCGGGCCCGTCGGGCAGCGGCAAGTCGACCATGCTGGCGCTGCTGACGGGGTTCCTCACGCCCCGACGCGGCTCAGCCGACGTGGGCGGCCGCGTGGCATGGTGCCCCCAAGAGGCGCACCTGTTCGACTCGACGGTGCGGGGGAACCTCGCGATCGCCCGCGGCCGGGGCAACGCGCCGTCGGACGATGAGCTTGAGGCCGCACTTCGCCGCGTCGGGCTGCTCGAGCACGTGCGTTCGCTGCCCGGGGGCCTCGACGCCCGCATCGGCAGCCGGGGATCCTTCCTCTCGGGAGGCCAGCGGCAGCGCCTCGCGGTGGCACGAACGCTGCTGGCGGGGGCGGAGATCGTGCTGCTGGACGAGCCGACAGCCCACCTCGACCCCGAATCCGGCCTCGAACTCGTCGCGGCACTCCACCGCGCCCTCGCCGACCGGACCGTCATCATGGTGACGCACCACGCCTCGGAGCTCATGGCCGGGGACACGCTCGTGGAGCTTCGCCCGGGCGGGGAGAGTTCCCGTATTCCGCAGGCAGCGGGGATCGGGGCCGCACCCCACGACGGCGCGCGGTTGGCCCGGCGCGTCGGGTGACCTTGACGCTGTGGCGGGACAGCCGCCACAGGGCAGGGCCGCGCGGGTGCGGTCAGCCCCGGACGTCGTGCAGGTGGTGCTCGACGTCGTGGAGGAAGTATCGCGCGAGCGTCACGACCGTGAACTGGCTGCCGTTGCTGCGCACTCCGCGACGGCCGAACGCCTCCTCCGGCACCGCAGCGAAGGCGTCCCGGGCCGAGGCACCCTCTGCGGCGAGCTCGGCACGGACGGTCTCCGGTGCGGCACTCGCATAGTCCTTCTCCACGGCCGTCGCGTCCTGGTCCCAGTCGGCGAAGCGGGCGCCGTCCTCGGCCAGCATGAGACCCAGCCGCTCGCGGAAGAGGGCGAAGACGTCACGTACGTGGCACCCGTACTCGAGCGCCGACCACGTGGAGTCGTCGGGCCGTTCGCCGGCGTCGGATCGCCGCAGGGCCACATCCCACCGCGGGAGGGTCTCGCCGATGCGCTGCGCGACGTCCTGGGGCGTGAGCGAGTCCGCATCGAATCCGCACTCGGGGCAGGGCCGCTCGAGGACCCAGGTCCAGTCCTTGGTGTCAGGGGTGATGGGCATGGCCGCAGTCTATGCCTCCGCCGTCAGGCGAAGCTCGGGCCAACCTCGTCCACGGACTGGGCCAGGGGGATGCCTGAGCCGTCCCGGCGGCCGTACTCGCTGGGCAGCGAGCGCGCCACTCCCGAGGAGGACGAGGCCTTCGCAGGGCCGCGGCCCACCCACGCGAGGGTGAGCCGGTCCTCGCCCTTGAGGAAGCGGTGCGCGCGGACGCCGCCGGTTGCGCGGCCCTTGGCGGGGTACTCGCCGAAGGGCGTCACCTTCACGGTTCCGGCCGAGGTGCCCGGCAGTGCGCCGTTGCCCCCCGCGATCGTCACGACGACGGCCCTGCTGGCGTCCGGGTCCCCGCTGTCGCCGGGCGCGCCGTCGGGCCTCACGACGCCGAAGAAGACGGCTTCGTCGCCGTCGCCGAGCTTGATGCCGGCCATGCCGCCGGCCGTGCGGCCCTGGGGCCGCACGGCCGCGGCCTCAAAGCGCAGCAGCTGCGCCTGCGCGGTGACGAAGACGAGGGTGTCCGAGTCCGCCGCGGGCGCGGCTCCGATCACGGTGTCGCCGGGCTTGAGGGTGATGGCCTCCCAGTCCTCCCGGTTGAGGGGATAGTCGGGGGAGACGCGCTTCACCACGCCATGCGCCGTGCCGATTCCGATCACGGCGTCGAGGGGAACGAGCGCCACGAGCGACTCGCCCTTCGCCAGCGTCAGGAAATCGGCCGCGGGCACGCCCCCGGCCATATTCGGCAGGCCGCCCGCCGCGGGCAGGAGCGGCAGGTCCACCACCTGCAGCCGCAGCATCCGCCCGGCCGAGGTCATCGCTCCCACTTCGCCCCGCGCCGTCGCGCCGACCACCGAGCGGAAGACGTCGTGGCGGACCCGGGGGCCGGACTCGGCGAGCGGCTCGGCGTGGGCGGTGCGGGCCACAAGGCCCGAGGCCGAGAGGATGGCCCAGCAGGGCTCGTCCGCGATCTCCAGCTGGAGCGGCGCCGCCTTGCCCTTTGCCGCGGGCAGGGCTGCGGCGGTGCCCGCGGTGGAGACGGAGGCGCGGCTGCCGAGGGGAGGAGCGTCGTCGTGCTCGAGGAGCACGGTGCGCCGCGGCGTCCCGTACGTTGCGGCAACCTCGCCCAGTTCGCGCGAGACTAGCTCGCGCAGGAGCGTGTCCGATCCCAGGATCGCCTCGAGCTCCTCGATCTCCCGGCGCAGCTCGTCCTGTTCCTTCTCGAGCTCGATCCGGGAGTACTTGGTCAGCTGGCGCAGGCGGAGCTCGAGGATGTAGTTGGCCTGGACCTCGGTGAGGTCGTAGATCGACATGAGCCGCTCGCGGGCCGCCGCAGCCTCGTCCGAGGTGCGGATGATCTGGATGACCTCGTCGATGTCCATGATGGCCACGAGGAGGCCTTCGACGAGGTGGAGCCGGTCCTTGCGCTTGCCGAGCCGGAACGCCGTGCGGCGCCGCACGACGTTGATGCGGTGGTCCACGTACACGCGCAGGAGGTCCAGTAGGCCCAGGGTCTGCGGCTGGCCGTCGACAAGCGTGACGTTGTTGATGCCGAACGAGTCCTCGAGCGGTGTGTAGCGGTACAGCTGCTGCAGGACGGCCTGGGGGTTGAAGCCGTTCTTGACCTCGATGACGAGACGCAGCCCGTGCTTGCGGTCGCTGAGGTCGGTGACATCGCTGATGCCCGCGAGCTTCTTCGCGTTGACGGCATCCTTGATCTTCTCGATGACCTTCTCCGGCCCCACCGTGTAGGGGAGCTCCGTGACCACCAGGCCGGTGCGGCGCGGGGAGATCTGCTCGACCGCCACCTTGGCCCGGGTCCGGAAGGACCCGCGGCCGGTCCGGTAGGCGTCACGGATCCCGTCCAGGCCCACGATCCGGCCCCCCGAGGGAAGGTCCGGTCCGGGGACGAGCTCCATGACCT
Organism: Sinomonas cellulolyticus; assembly: GCF_014656475.1. Taxonomy (GTDB): domain Bacteria; phylum Actinomycetota; class Actinomycetes; order Actinomycetales; family Micrococcaceae; genus Sinomonas; species Sinomonas cellulolyticus. The sequence continues at coordinate 376,400 of NZ_BNCM01000001.1, read as the reverse complement.
CCTCGAGCGTCGCCTCCGGCTTCGCGATCACGAGCTGCGCGGCCGCGATCACCTCGCCCAGGTTGTGCGGGGCCATGTTGGTGGCCATGCCCACCGCGATGCCGCTGGCGCCGTTGACGAGGAGGTTCGGGAAGGCGGCCGGGAGGACCTCGGGCTGGGTCAGCTGTCCGTCGTAGTTGGGGACGAAGTCCACGACGTCCTCGTCGAGGTCACCCGTGAGGGCCAGGGAGGCCGCCGCCATGCGGGCTTCCGTGTACCGGGGGGCCGCGGGGCCGTCGTCGAGCGAGCCGAAGTTGCCGTGACCGTCGATCAGGGGCAGGCGCAGGGAGAAGTCCTGGGCCATGCGCACCATCGCGTCGTAGATCGCCGCGTCCCCGTGGGGATGCAGCTTGCCCATGACCTCGCCGACCACGCGGGCGCTCTTGACGTGGGCCCTGTCCGGCCGCAGGCCCATGTCACTCATCATGTAGAGGATGCGGCGCTGTACGGGCTTGAGGCCGTCGCGTGCATCGGGGAGGGCACGCGAGTAGATGACCGAGTAGGCGTATTCGAGGAAGGAGGTCTCCATCTCCTCTGCCACGTCGATGTCGGTGATGTTCTCCGCGAAGTCGTCCGTTCCGGGGAGAGTGTCCGCCCCGGAGCGTGCGCTGGAGCGGGAGTTCTGTCGGCGTGCCAAGAGCGGGTGGGTCCTTCGTGTGGTGGTTCGGGCGCTGAACTAGGCTAAGCCTATGGCGGACTCGGCACCGACTGACGCATTTGACGAGCGCAGCAGCACAGGGGGCGAGCGCAGCGCATCCGGCCAGCCGGGTGGCCCCGGCCTACCCGGCGCCCACGGCGCCGCCGGCGGCGCCTATCCGCACCACTGGGAGGCCGACGTCGTCCTGCGGGATGGCGCGACGGCGCACCTCCGCCCCATCCGGCCCGACGATGCGGAGGCCCTGCAGGAGTTCCACACCCACCAGTCCGAGGGATCCATCTACCTGCGGTTCTTCAGCTACAAGGCCCGGCTGACGAACGAGGAGCTCAAGCGCTTCAGCGAGGTCGACTACCACGACCGCGTCGCATTCATCATCCTGATCGGGGACGAGATCATCGGCGTGGGCAGGTATGACCGCCTCACCGACCCCTCCGAAGCAGAGGTCGCCTTCAACATCGCGGACCACCACCAGGGGCGTGGTCTCGGGTCGATCCTGCTCGAGCACCTCGCCGCCGCCGCCCGCGAGAACCACATCCGCCGGTTCACGGCCGAGGTGCTGCCCGAGAACCGAAAGATGCTCACGGTCTTCGCCGAGGCCGGGTACGCCGTCAAGCGCCAGTTCGACGACGGCGTGATCAGCGTGGCGTTCGAGATCGACCCCACCGAGAAGTCGCGTGCGGTCATGGAGTCCCGCGAGCACCGCGCCGAGTCCCGCAGCATCCTGGGCCTGCTCGCGCCCTCGTCGATCGCCGTCATCGGCGCGAGCCGCACGTGGGGCACACTCGGCTTCCAGCTCCTCGAGCACATCGTCGAGGGTGGATTCGGCGGCCCGGTCTACGCCGTGAACCCCGAGGCACTCGAGCTCGGCGGCATGATGGCCTACGGCAGGCTCAGCGAAGTGCCGGGTCCCGTAGACCTCGCGATCATCGCCGTCCCCTACGAGGAGGTCCCCGGGGTAGTCGCCGAGTGCGGTGCGGCGGGCGTGAAGGGTGCCGTGATCGCCTCCGGCGGGTTCGCCGAACGAGGCGAGGAGGGCCTCGCCCGGCAGCGCGAGATCGTCCGCAACGCGCGCTCGCACGGCATGCGGGTGGTGGGCCCGGAGTCCCTGGGGATCGTCAACACTGACCCCGATGTGCGGCTCAACGCCTCCCTCGCCCCGAACCTGCCCAGGCAGGGCAGCCTCGGCCTCTTCAGCCAGTCCGCCTCCCTCGGTGTGGCGCTCTACGCCGCCGCCGAGCGCCGCAACCTCGGATTCTCCTCCGTCTTCTCCGCGGGGAACCGTGCCGACGTCTCCGGCAACGACCTCATGCAGTACTGGGAGGACGACGTCGCCACGGGCGCCGTGGGCCTGTACTTCGAGTCCTTCGGCAACCCCCGCAAGTTCTCCCGCATCTCCCGCCGGCTGGCCCGCAGCAAGCCCGTCATCGTGGCCAAGAGCGAGGTCACGGGGCTCCGCCTGCCTCCCGGCCATTCGGTGCGCACCACCCAGGCGCCCCAGGGTGCCCTGGACGCGGTGCTCCGGCAGTCCGGAGTGATCCGAGTCGGCACCGTGGAGGAGCTCATCGACGTCGCACAGATCGCCGTGGGCGCCCTGCCCGCCGGCCCCAATGTCGCCGTCCTGAGCAACTCCCTCGCACTGGCCCGCGTCGTCTCCGACACCGCAGAAGGTGAGAAGCTCAACGTCGTCGTCGCCGTGGGGGACCTCGACCTCTCCCAGGGACAGTCCCTCGCGCTGCCCCAGCTGCGCCGGCGCCTGGCCGAGCTGGGTGCGCGCGCGGACGTCCACGCCGTGGTGGTCGCGCTGCTGCCGACGGTCGGCGTCCGCGTGCCGGCGCTCGCCCAGTCCCTCGCGGAGGGCGCAGAGGCACTCGGGAAGACGGTCGTCGCCGCCTTCCCCGGGGTGCTCGACCGCCGGGTGGAGACGGAAGGCCTCCTGCCCGCGCCCGAGCACGGCGCCGCCGCGGTCGTCCCCTCCATTCCGAGCTACGTCAGCGCCGGAACAGCGGTGAGCGCCCTCGCCGCCGTCGTGCGCTACAGCGAGTGGCTCTCCCGGGACCAGGGACCGCTGTTCGAGGCGGACGCCGACGAGGACGCCGCCCAGGCGATCGTCGCCCAGGCCCTCGCCCAGGTCGAGGGCACCGACCTCGTCCAGCTGGACGCGCACGACGCCGCGCGCCTCCTCGCGTGCTACGGCATCACCGTGCTGCCGTCCCGGCCCGTGGCGACCGCGGACGAGGCGGTCAAGGCAGCCGAGGAGCTGGGGTGGCCGGTGGCGGTCAAGTCCGCAGCGGAGAACCTCCGCGCCCGGCTCGACCTCGGAGCGGTGCGCCTGGATGTGCGCGATCCCGCGGACCTGCGGGCCGAGTTCGACCAGATGCGCCGGTCCCTCGCCCCCTACGGGGGTGGGCACTTCGAAGTGCAGAGCATGGCGCCCGTGGGCCAGGCGTGCGTGATCCGCGCTATCGAGGATCCCCTCCTGGGCCCCGTCATCTCGTTCGGGCTCGCAGGGGACGCTGTATCCCTGCTCGACGACTGGGCGCACCGCATCACCCCCCTGACTACGGGCGATGTGGCGGAAATGGTGCGCTCGCCGCGGACTTCGGTGAAGCTCTTCGGCCACGAGGGACTGCCGGCCCTGGACGTTGTCGCGCTCGAGGACCTCGTGGGGCGCGTGTCACTGCTGAAGGACCGCCATCCCGAGGTATCGCTGCTCGAGCTCAAGCCCGTGGTGGTGAGCGGAGAGGGCCTGACCGTGCTCGCCGCCCATGTGTCCGTCGGGAATGCCGCGCAGCGCATGGACAGCGCCCGCCGGGCGCTGATCGCTCAATGACGGTCGCTTTTGGGAGGGCCCGCGGCGGTCTGGGAGAATGGCGCCCATGAGCCACAACCCGTCCGGGTCACCCGCAGGCCAGCAGCGCACATCGGAGAGGGAGAGCCTCGCAGCGGCACTCGAGAGGACAGGCTTCTACCCGATCCTCGTGGGCGACGTCGTCGCGGATGCCCTTGACGGGCGCCCCCCGGTGGCCCACCTGACACACCTCGAGACACACTTCGAGCGATCCGAGGTGCGCAGGCACGTCACCGTCCTCGCCCTCACGGAGGACATGCTCGTGGTCACCCACGTGGACGAGGCACCGCTGGACGAGGCGGGCAGCCGGATGGCTGCCCAGGTCTCCACCGAATCCGTGCCGCTCGCGCAGATCGCCACGGTGGTGCTGTCCTATGTGTACGCCCAGCCGGCCGACTACTCGCCCGGCGACCCGGTGCGGGAGGTGACGCTTGCCATCGCGTGGAGCGGCGGCCAGCGCCTCGACATCCTGCCGGCCGGCTGCGGCGACCCGCAGTGCGAGGCGGACCACGGCTACACCGGCACTGTGGCGCAGGAGGACCTCGTGCTGCGGATCAGCGCCGACGCGGACGGGCCCCGCGCCGTCGACGCCGCCAAGCACTTCGCCCGGCTCCTCCGCTCGGTGAGCATCGGCTCTCGGCCCCTTTCCCCTGCGCCGACGAGGCCGCGTCTGGGCGGACTCGCTTCCAGGACGCTGCGCGGCCACGGTGGCCGCTAGATGGCGGCCCCTGCTCCCACGGCGAAGCCCGGCCCGGCCCTGCCTCCTCCGCCTGCATTCGGCACCCGCACCGTCGCGGAGCTCCTGCCCTCCTGCGCCGCGGCGCTCGGCGCCGAGGGGTTCGCCAACCCGCTGAGGATTCCCGAGTCCTCACGGATCTGCCTCGTCATGGTGGACGGCCTCGGCAGGAACCTCCTCGCCAAGCGGACGGCGCACACCCCGTTCCTGCGCGAGAAGCTCGGGCAGGCCCAGGGCCCGATCCCGGACATGCTCGACGCCGCCTTCCCCAGCACCACCGCGGCTTCCCTCGCGAGCCTCGGCACCGGCGTCCCCCCAGGACAGCACGGCATGGTCGGGTACGACGTCTACGCGCCCCACCTCGACCGGGTGGTCAACCAGCTCAACGGCTGGGATCCGGACGTGGACCCCCAGCGCTGGCAGCCGTGCCCCACCGTGTTCGAGCGCATTCATCCGCAGATCCACGTTGCGACGGTGAGCCTGCCGCAGTTCGAGGGCTCCGCCATGACGCGTGCCGCGCTGCGCGGCGGCGAGTTCATCGGAGCCGGGACGCTCCATGCGCGCACGACGGCGGTCTCCGCCGCCATGGCGTCGCACCCCCGCATGCTGGCCTACTTCTACCTCAACGAGCTCGACAAGGCGGGCCACCAGTACGGCTGGAGCTCGGGGGAGTGGGAGCAGGCGCTCGAGGAAGTCGACTCGTCCCTGCGCCGCCTGGACTCCCAACTGCCCGCGGGCACACTCGTGCTCGTGGTGGGCGATCACGGCATGGTGGACGTCGTCCCGTCACGGCGGATCGACATCGGCTCCGATCCGGAGCTGGTCCGCGGGGTACGGCACACCGCCGGCGAGCCTCGAATGGTCCACCTCCACGTGGAGGACGCTGCGGCTGACGGCGCGGTCGCGGCCGTCGCCGCACGCTGGGAGAACCGCTTCGGCGCCGAGGCGTGGATCCTCACGCGGCGCGAGGCGATCGAGCGGGGCATGTTCGGCCCGGTCGTCACCGAGCGCGTCCACGGCCGCATCGGGGACCTCCTCGTCGCCGTCCATGGGGACCTGGCGCTGTACGACGGCAGGCGCGTGCGACCGCAGGCGTTCGAGATGGTGGGCCAGCACGGCTCATGGACGAAGGCCGAGCGGCAGGTGCCGTTGGTCGCGTTCCGGGCCCGCGGCAGGATCCAGGGCAAGCGGGGCAGACGTGGCTGAGCTCGTGTTCTTCACCGGCACGATGGACAGCGGCAAGTCCACCCTGGCCCTCCAGATGGACTACAACCACCGTGCTGGCGGCCGGAAGGGGCTCCTCTTCACGAGCCATGACCGCTCCGGCGAGGCCGTCATCACGAGCAGGCTGGGCCTGAGCACCCCGGCGATCGAGGTGGGGCCGGAGTCGAGCTTCTGGGACGAGGTCGTGCGCCGCCGCACGCACGCGAAGGAGGTGGACTACCTCATCTGCGACGAGGCCCAGTTCTACCGCGCCGGCCAGATCGACGAGCTGGCACGCGTCGTCGATGAGCTGGGTGTGGACGTCTACGCGTTCGGGATCGGCACCGACTTCCGTGCGCGCCTGTTCGAGGGATCGGCCCGGCTCGTGGAACTCGCGGACCGCGTCGAGACGCTCCAGGTGCCTACCCTCTGCTGGTGCGGGCGCCGCGCAACCCACAATGCGAGGACGGTAGAGGGGCAGATGGTCCTCACGGGGGAGCAGATCGTGGTCGCCGACGTCACGGGACACGCCCGTGAGGAGGTGGCGGTCGGGTACGAGACGCTCTGCCGGCGCCACTATATGGCCGGCCGCACCGCGGCGTCCGCTCGCGTCATGGGCGAGGGGGAACAGCTGCTGCCCTTCGGGGAGTAGGCCGAGGCTGCCCCGCCGGAGGGCGGGCGACGGGGAGGCTAGTCTCCCTTGGTGCCGAAGACGATCTCGTCCCAGCTGGGTACCGAAGACCGCTTGGCACGTGAAGGACGCTTGGGCTCCGGCGCGGCGGGCCGCGAGGGACCGGCCGGCCGCCGGGCCTCCTCGTGCCCCCCGCTGCCCGTCTCCGCTGCGCTGCGGGTGTCCGCATTGCTGGTGCTGTTCTGGGGGCTGTCCTGCGGGTCGCCATCCTGCTGCGGCCTCGCGGGGGGGACAACGGTGATCTGGCGGGTCTCGCCGCTGAGGCCGGGGCGGAGCGTGAGGTGAGGGTCATCGCCGTCGTGCATCCGCGGAGACAGCCGCGAGAGCAGCGAGGTGATGCCTCCGCGCGGCGGCGTCAGCGGTTCGGATTCGGCGTGCTCACGCGGCCCCTCGGACTGGTCGTGCAACTGGGCGTTCGCGGGCTCAGGGCCCTGTTCCGGCTCGACCTCCGCTGGCCGCGGATGGGCTGCAGGGATGCCGTGGGTGAGCAGGAGCGCGAGCGCGTCGTCGCCGTCCTCATCCACTCCGAGCCGCTGCCCGCGCCTCGCCCTGAGCATGTCCAGCAGTTCCGACTCCGGGTCCACGGGGGCAGAAGCGGCCGGGACGGGCCGTGCGGCCTCGGCCGCCTCGACGTCGAAGGGGCGGTCCACCACCGCGGAGAGCCGGCGGCGCGGCGCCGGTCCTTCCAGCGGCTCGAGCTCGCTGAGCTGCTGTGCCCATCGGTTGGCATTCGTGATGGTGCGGTGCACCGGATGGAACGTCCACATCGCGGGGGGCTCCTCGCCGATGGACGACGGCGCGTTCTCGGGCCGCGCGAAGCGGGCCACGACCGTCCACTGTCCGTCGGGGCGGCGCCACGAGTCCCATTCCACGCTGTTTGCCGGGACGCCGTACAGCGAGAGCCGGTACGCCGCCATCTCCCCGAGCGTGGCCGCCCCGTCGAGATGGGGTCCCCTGAGCGCGTCCTGGTTGGGAAGTGTGCCGGGAACCTCCACCGCCTGTGCCCGGCGCGCCATGTGCTCGCGTTCGGCGAGGACGGGACCCTCGAAGCGCTGGACGCGGGCAAGCGGGACCCCGGAGGACTCCGCGACCTCCTGCGCGGTTGCACCGGCGCGGATCTCGGCCTGGATCTGGCGTGGCGTCATGGCCCCGTCGCGACTGCCGGGAGCAGATGCGGGACGCTGGGGCGCAGGGCGGGAGACGGCGCGGCGGAGCGCCTCGTCGAGCGGGAGGCGGAAGACATCGCCATTCGGAGCACTGACCAGGAGGTGGGCGCCGTCCTCATGCACTCCCACCAGGCGCAGCACGCGCGCCTGATCCTGCTGACCCTGCGCTTGATCCTGCATCGACGCCCTCCAGCTTGCTCTAGATCTCCAGTAGAACTGTGCCATTGGCGGCGCGGAATCGGGCGCTATGCGCGCGGTGTGCCGCGATTTGCGCCAATGCTCGTGACGGGAATGTTCCGGGACGGAGTGGCGTTTTCTCTCCGCTTGGGGAACAATCTCCCCGTCACTGGGCACAAAACGGGGGCCGAGTGCGTTGGAGTGGACTACGTGGAATGCCACGTGACATGGCTAGCTTGACGGAGCGTGAACGAGAAACTATGGCGACCGACTACGATGCGCCGCGCAAGAACGAGGAAGAGCTCAACGAGGATTCGATCGAGGAGCTGAAGACCCGCCGCACCGACAAGCAGTCTGCTTCGGTGGACGAAGACGAGGCGGAGGCCGCGGACAGCTACGAGCTGCCCGGCGCCGACCTCTCGGGCGAGGAACTCCTGGTGCGCGTGCTGCCGGCCCAGGCCGACGAGTTCACATGCGCCTCCTGCTTCCTGGTCCGCCACCGCTCGCAGATTGCGCGTGAGAAGAACGGACTCCTCTATTGCAAGGAATGCGAGGGCTGAGCCGAGGCTCCGCCCATCCGCGCCACGACGGCGGCCCAGGTGCATGAGGCACCACGGCCGCCGTTTTCGTGTCCTCCGGACGCCCGAATGCCAAGGCGCGTGCGCATCCCGCGCGTGCGGATCACGCCGTGCGGGACGATTCGGCCAGGGCCGCGACGAGCTTGTCGGGGTGGCGGCTCGAGACGAGCCAGTACGGCGTGCGGTCGTCCGGGTCGGTGAGTTCGACCCGCACCACGGGGGAGATCCAGCCGCGCAGGCACAGGTAGGCGAGCCCGTTGAGCCGCGGGCCCCGCTCGGCGGTCGCCTCCTCGCCACGGAAGGCCTCGACGCGGCCCGCGAACTCGAGCGGGAGTGTCGCACGGCCTGCCTGGAAGGTCCTTGCGGTCACCCTGACCACCGGTGTGGAGGCGATGAGCGCCCCGCCGAGGACGATGAAGATCACGACGGCCGCGGTGTAGCCGGCGGCGAGGGTGATGGGGGCGAAGACGAGGATCCCCGCCGCCGACACTCCGATCGCGACGACCCACACCCACAAGGAGGGCCAGAGCCGCTCGGAATAGAGGACGGGATCGGCGGTTCCCGCGCGGGAGGCGGGAGTCGTGGGCTCAGGCATGGCACAAGCTTCTACCCCGCATCCCGCCGGGACCAAACCGGCAAGGTGGCGGCGCGGGCCACTACAGTGGTGCGGGTGAATGGCCAGCAGCAGACAGTCCCCGCCCACGAGGCGCTCTGGGAGCCGACGCTCGTCGTCGAGCTGAAGATGCTCGACGACGGGCTCGAGCCGCCGTCCTACGCCCACCCGGGCGACGCGGGCGCCGACCTCAGGGCGCGCGTCGACGTCACCCTGGCGCCGGGGGAGCGGGCGCTCGTGCCCACCGGCGTGAGCATCGCGCTGCCGTTCGGCTACGTGGCCCTGATCCACCCCCGCTCGGGTCTCGCCACGCGGCACGGACTCACCGTGGTCAATGCGCCCGGAACCGTCGACGCCGGGTACCGCGGCGAGATCGCGGTCACCCTGCTGAACACCGACTCGCGCGCGACCCTCGAGCTCCGCCGCGGCGATAGAATCGCACAGATGGTGATCCAGCGTGTCGAGCACGCACGGTTCGTCACCGTCCCGGAACTGTCCGGTTCTGTGCGCGGCACGGGCGGGTTCGGCTCGACCGGCGGATTCACCGCCAACGCGTGATCCGACCCCGGTAGGTCACGCATCGGGAGCGCAGCGCCGCCTGCGTCCCGAACCGGGCAACGGCCCCGGGGCAGCGCAGCCGGCACAGCACCGGCACGAGTAAGGAGTTTGAGTGGCACTGTTCGGACGCGGCAAGAACGCCAAGCTGACCTCGGAGGATCCCTCCGTGCTCGGCCAGCCCGCGCAGAGGCGGAGCGAGCCGGACAAGAGCGGCTACGGCCGGCCGCAGAAGGGCCCGTTCGACGCGAGCGAGGCCAGCACCGACGTCGGATACGTGGACCTCGGCGCCATCCTCGTGCGCCCGGTGGACGGGGTGCAGCTGCGGCTCGAGCTCGAGGAGGCGACCCAGCGCGTCGTCGCGGTCACGATCGACCTCAACGGCTCGAACCTCCAGCTCCAGGCCTTCGCTGCGCCGCGCTCCGAGGGGCTGTGGGGTGAGATCCGGGCCCAGATCGCACAGTCGGTGGCCAGCCAGGGCGGGATGGTCGAGGAGACAGAAGGCAGCTTCGGGCCCGAGCTCATCGCGCGGCTGCCCGCCGATGCCTCCGGGGAGCGGCGCAGCTACCGGGCGGCCCGTTTCATGGGCGTCGACGGCCCGCGCTGGTTCCTCCGCGGCGTGCTGGGCGGCCCTGCCGCCGAGAGCCACGAGGCGGCAGCCGAGCTCGAAGACCTGTTCCGCCACGTCGTGGTGGACCGCGGCGAATCCCCGCTGCCGCCGCGGGAGCTCCTGCCCCTGCGCATCCCGGTCGAGGCGGCGCCGCACGAGAACGGCCACGCGCACCCCGAGGCGCCTGAGGCGCCCGAGCGGGGACCGGAGATCACCCATCTTGGCTGAGGCGGCCGGCATGGTCCGCCTCGAGGGCTTCGGCGGCCTGCCCGAGCGTGGACGCGTGTCCGGCGAGGGCATCGTCCGTTCGCTGACCTACGTGCCGTCGTACGAGGCTCCACGCCTCACGGCCGTGGTCGAGGACGAGGCGTCGCTCCCGGGCCGCGGCCCGGCACTGTCCCTCGTGTGGCTCGGGCGGCGCAGGCTCAGCGGTGTGAATGCCGGGACGCGGCTGCGCTTCTCGGGCATGCTCGCACACTTCCACGGCGTGCCGACCATCTACAATCCCCGCTACGAGATCCTGGCCCAGGAGGACTGACGTGAGCGCATCCGACGGCGCCCCGGAGCCGGGCGGCACCCCGCAGGAGTCTCCGAGCGCGGCAGAGCTCGCCGGGGCCTACGCCGCCAAGGCCGGCCTCCAGCGGCACGACGACGGCCGGATCGACGCGCTGCGCAGCGCCGGCGGCGTGCGCGGCCTGCTCGAGAGCATCCTGCCGGGGCTCGTCTTCCTCGTCACCTTCACCGTCGTGCAGGACCTCGTGCTCGCGGCGGTGCTGTCCCTCGCAGTCGCCGCGGTGTTCGTCGTCGTGCGCCTCGTGGGGCGCACGCCGCCCACCCAGGCGTTCGCGGGCGTGGTCGGCGTCGGGGTCTCCGCAGCGCTGGCACTCTTCACCGGGCGGGCCGAGAACTTCTACCTCTCCGGCTTCTTCACGAACGCCGGGTACATCGTGGCCCTCGCGGTGTCGATCCTGGCGAAGTGGCCCCTCATGGGCGTGCTCTTCGGCTTCCTCCGGAACGAGGGGCTGCACTGGCGGCAGGACCGCATGAGAGCGCGCCAGTACGCCCTCGGCACGTGGATCATGGTGGCCGTGCTCGCCCTGCGACTGCTCGTGCAGGTGCCCCTGTACTTCATGGGCGACGCCGGTCTGGTCGCCTTGGGTGCCACTCGTCTGATCATGGGTGTGCCGCTGTACGCGCTCGGCCTGTGGATCGCGTGGCTCGTCACGCGCCCGGTCCCCCGGGGAGCGGCCTCGGCCTGAGCTGGGGTCCCATGAGGTCAGGCCAGTTGGCCCTATCTGGGGCCCTGCGGCACACCTAGCCTTCAGCCATGGAGAACAAGGGCCTGCGCATGGTCTTCCCGATCTTCCTCGGCGTCCTCATTGCTGTTCTCGTCGGTTACCCGTCGTCCACCCGCTCGCCACGGGAGCGCTCACGGTGGCCGTCTTCTACCTCGGCGTGAACGCCTTCTACCCCGAGCCGATCGGGCAGAGCTACGCGACGTGGCTGCGAACCACGAGCCTGAGCGGCACTGCGGTCGCCGTCGCCCTGCTTGTCGCGAGCCTCGCGATGGGCCGCATCTCGTCCGCCGGCGCGAACGCACTCCTTGTCAGCGGGGTGTTCGCGCTGATTGCTGGCGTGGCGCCCGCGGCGATGGCTGGGGAGCAGGCCGTCGTCTTCATCGCCCTTGCCGTGGCACTCCTCGTCGTGCTGTTCGTCGGATACCGGCGCTTCGCGGGACGGGGCACGAAGAGGCCGACGGGCATCCCTCCGGTGCCGCCGGCACCCGCAGCCTGAGGACCGCGGGAGGCTCAGCCGTCGAAGGCGTCGTCCTCGTCCTCGGCGGGAACGGGCAGCTCCCTCTCGGGGCGATCGCCCTGCGGGGCGAGCAGCGCCCTGAGCTCGTCCTCCGCGGCGATCGTGGAGATGAAGAACAGCTCGTCCCGGTGATCCATCACATCGTCCCGGCTCGGAGCGATGGGCTTCTGGTCGCGCAGGATGGCCACGAGGGTGCAGTCCGCCGGCCAGGGAACCTGCCCCACGGTCTTGCCCACCACGGCCGAGTCGGCAGGGACGGTGAACTCGACGAGCGAGGCGACACCTGTCTGGAGCGTCATGAGGCGGACCACGTCGCCGATCTCGACAGCCTCCTCGACGAGGGCAGTCATGAGGCGGGGCGTGTTGACCGCCACGTCGACGCCCCACGCGCCGTCGAACATCCAGTCGTTCTTCGGGTTGTTGACGCGCCCGACCGTGCGGCCCACGCCGAACTCGGTCTTGGCCAGGAGCGAGACCACCAGGTTGACCTTGTCGTCGCCGGACGCGGAGACCACGACGTCCGCTTCGTCGACGCGGGCCTCCTTGAGCGTCGAGAGCTCGCAGGCGTCGCCGATGAGCCACTTGGCGCCCCGCAGCCCGCTGCGCCCGATGACTTCGGGCTTGGGGTCGATGAGGAGGACCTCGTGGCGGTGGGCCAGCAGCTCGCGCGCGATGGAACTGCCGACGCTGCCGGCCCCGGCGATGATGACCTTCACTTACGCCTCCTTGACGGGCGGAGCGGAGAGGATGCGGGAGACCTCGGCGGCATCGGAGATGTCCATCATGACGTGGACGGCGTCGCCCTCCTGGTACGCCGTGCCGGCCGTGGGCAGCATGCCCTCGCCGAAGCGGGTCACGTATGCGACGCGGACGCGGGCGGCGCGCTCGACGGCGGCCAAGGGGTGCCCGAGCCACGTCGGGTCGAGCGTGACCTCTGTCAGGACGAGCCGGCCTGACGGCTCGCGGTAGTCCCCGGCCACCCCTGACTCGGGGAGGATGCGGCGCAGGACCTGGTCGGCGCTCCAGCGGACTGCGGCCACGGTGGGGATGCCCAGCCGCTGGTAGATCTCGGCCCGGCCCGGGTCGTAGATGCGCGCCACGACGTGCTGGACGTGGAACGTCTCGCGTGCCACCCGGGTGGCGAGGATGTTCGAGTTGTCCCCGCTGGAGACGGCGGCGAAGGCGTATGCCTCCTCGATGCCGGCCTGCTTCAGGGTGTCGCGGTCGAACCCGACCCCGGTGACCTTGCGGCCGGAGAAGGTCCGGCGAAGGCGGCGGAAGGCGCGGTCGTCCTGGTCGATGATGGCCACTGAGTGGCCCGAGTCCTCCAGGGTGTGGGCCAGCGTGACGCCGACGCGTCCGCAGCCCATGATCACGTAGTGCGCCATGGGCCCCAATGTACCGCGCGATGACACCGCCCGCGGTTGTCGCATAACGTGTCAGGGTGCTGACGATTCTGAACTCGGTCAAGCGCGTGGTCGTCGGGCGCGCGCTGCGCAACGACCGGCTCACGCACACGCTGCTGCCCAAGCGCATCGCGCTGCCGATCTTCGCCTCCGACGCACTCTCGTCCGTGGCGTACGCGCCGGACGAGATCCTGCTCACCCTGGCCTTGGCCGGAGTCTCCGCGGTGACCCTGTCCCCGCTGGTGGGTCTCGCCGTGATGCTCGTCCTCATCACGGTGGTGGCCTCCTACCGCCAGAACGTGCACGCCTATCCTTCCGGCGGCGGCGACTACGAGATCGCGACCGAGAACCTGGGCCGCTTCGCCGGCCTGACCGTGGCGAGCGCGCTGCTCGTCGACTACGTGCTCACCGTAGCCGTGTCGATCTCCTCCGCCGCGACCTACCTCACGACGGCGGTGCCCTCGCTGCACGGCACGCAGGCGCTCATCGCGGTGCTCGCCGTCGTGGTGCTCGCCCTCGTCAACCTGCGCGGCATCCGCGAGGCGGGAACGGTCTTCGCGGTGCCGACCTATCTGTTCATGGTCTCGATCCTGGGCATGACCGCGGTGGGGGTCGTGCAATGGCTCACCGGCACGCTCCGGCCGTCCCAGAGCGCGGACCTGACGATCGTCGCCGCCCCCGAGTTCGACCAGGGGATCGTGGGCGTCGCCGGTGCCTTCCTGCTCCTGCGCGCGTTCTCCTCCGGCGCGGCGGCGCTCACCGGGGTCGAGGCGATCAGCAACGGCGTGCCCAACTTCAAGCCGCCCAAGAGCAGGAACGCGGCCACGACGCTCCTCTTGCTGGGAGCCGTCGCCGCCTCGATGCTCGCGGGGATCATCTTCCTGGCCAACGCCACACGCGTTCACCTTGTGCAGGACCCCGCGACCGAGCTCCTCAAGGACGGTAGGCCGCTCGACAGCGGCTACGTCCAGACCCCCGTGATCGGGCAGATCGCCGACTCCGTCTTCGGCGCCGGCAGCATCCCGTTCTACATCGTGGTCGCGGCGACCGGCGTCATCCTCGTGTTCGCCTCCAACACGGCGTTCAACGGGTTCCCGGTGCTCGGCTCGATCCTGGCCCAGGACGGGTACCTCCCGCGCCAGCTGCGCACCCGTGGCGACCGGCTCGCGTTCAGCAACGGCGTGCTCGCGCTCGCCGCGGGCGCGATCGTGCTCATCATCGCGTTCGACGCCGAGGTCACACGCCTCATCCAGCTGTACATCGTCGGCGTGTTCGTCTCCTTCACGATGAGCCAGCTCGGAATGATCCGGCACTGGACGCGCGAGCTGCGGCGGGTCAAGGACCGTGCGGTGCGGGTGCGCATGCAGCGCTCGAGGGTCATCAACACGATCGGCCTGGCCATGACGGCTACCGTCCTGGTAATCGTGCTCATCACCAAGTTCCTGCTCGGGGCCTGGATCGCGATCCTGGCGATGTTCGTCATCTTCCTCATCATGTGGAGCATCCACGCCCACTACTCCAACGTGGCCAGGGAACTCGCGGTGGGCGACGACGTCGCCGCCCGCGCACTGCCGAGCCGGGTCCACGCGGTGCTGCTCGTCTCCCACGTCCGCAAGCCGGTGCTGCGGGCCCTCGCCTACGCGCGGGCGTCGCGGCCCTCGCAGCTCGACGCGGTCACCGTGGACATCAGCCCGGAGGAGACCGCCCAGACGGTGGCCGACTGGGACAAGCTCGAGATACCGGTCCCGCTCACGGTCCTGGCCAGCCCCTACCGCGAGACGGTCACTCCGCTCATGGACTACATCCGGGGCATGCGCCGCGATTCGCCCCGCGACCTCATCGTCGTGTACATCCCCGAGTACGTCGTGGGGAAGTGGTGGGAGCAGCTCGTCCACAACCAGACGGCCCTGCGGATCAAGACCCGGCTCCACTTCGAGCCGGGGGTCATGGTGGCGTCGGTCCCGTGGCAGCTGAAGTCGAGCGAGGAAGCCAGGAGGCTGCAGGAGCTGTGAGCACCTCTGAGGGAGCCGGCGCCCCCGGCGGGACACTCGAGCTGCGCCTCGGGCCCGTTGCGCACGGCGGCCACATGGTGGCCCGGCACGAGGGGCGGGTGGTGTTCGTCCGGCACGGGATCCCGGGGGAGCTCGTGCGTGCCCAGCTGACGGACGCCGCGCCCGAGGCGAAGTTCTGGCGTGCCGACGTCGTGGAGGTCATTGAGCCCTCGCCCCATCGGCGCGAGCACGTGTGGAAGGCCGCCGACTCCCTCGTCGCGCACGCCCGAGGCGGCCTGCCGGTCGGCGGGGCGGAGTTCGGCCACATCGCCTTGGCGGAGCAGCGACGCCTCAAGGCCGAGGTCGTCCGGGAGCAGCTGGCGCGCCTCGCGGGAGTCGACGAGGGGCCCGGGCACGACGTCGAGGTCGAGGCAGTCTCCCTGCTGCCGGGCACGGACGACGACGGCGGCGGCCTCGCGTGGCGGACCCGCTGCAGCTTCGCGGTCACTGCAGGCGGCCGCCTTGCCATGCACGCGCACCGCTCCGACGCCCTGGTCGCTGTCGAGCACATGCCGCTCGCGGTCCCGGAGATCAATGCGCTCCGGCTGTGGGACCTCGACCTCCACGGGATCGAGCGGATCGAGGTGGCCGCCCCCGCGTCGGGAACGGCGCCGCTCGCGGTCTTCACCCTCGGCGAGGGCGTCGCGCCGTCGCGCCTCACGGAGGTCCTTGCGGGCCTCGACTCCGCCGTGTCGGCCAGTGCCGTGGGCCCCGGTGCGGGCAGGGCACCCCTCACCGTACGCGGTCGCGGCTCCGTCACCGAGCACGTGCTCGGCCACCACTACACCGTCACGGGGGACGGCTTCTGGCAGATCCACCGGCGTGCCCCCGAGACGCTCGTCGGCGCAGCGATGGAGGCGCTCGACGGCGTCCTCAGCCCCGGTTCCCAGGTCGCGGACCTGTATGCCGGCGCAGGCCTCTTCACTGCGCCGCTCGCCTCGGCAGTGGGCCCTTCGGGCCACGTGCTCTCCGTGGAGGGGGCACCGGGGACGAGCCGCGACGCCCGCCGGACGTTCAAGCGGCAGCCGGAGGTCGCCGTCGTGCAGGGAAAGGTGGAACGCGTCCTGCGCCGGCACGGCGGCGCCGGCGCGTTCGACGCCGTCGTGCTCGATCCGCCGCGCGCTGGCGCGGGGCGCGAGGTGGTGCGACAGCTCATCGACATCGCGCCGCGCGCGGTGGCCTACGTCGCGTGCGATCCGGCGTCATTCGCCCGGGACCTGGGCTGGTTCAAGGGGGCCGGGTGGCGGCTCGAGAGCCTCCGCGCCTTCGACCTGTACCCGATGACCCATCATGTGGAGACGGTCGCCCTGCTGACCGCGCCCAGGTGAGGGGCCGCGGGTCTAGGATGGGGCCGATGGGATCTGCCTTCACGGAAGCCCTTGGTTAGGCATGCCTAACTAGCACGGCCTGCGAGGCCGGGACAAAGATGGCAGTGTTGCGAGAGGAGTCCTGCATTGAGCACTGTGGACAGCTTCGGAGCCAAAGGCGTCCTGAACGTCGGCGGAACCGAGTATGAAATTTTCCGGCTGAATTCTGTGGAAGGCGCCGACAGCCTCCCCTTCAGCCTCAAGGTCCTCCTGGAGAACCTGCTGCGCACCGAAGACGGTGCGAACATCACCGCGGAGCACATCCGCGCCCTCGCCGGCTGGGACCAGAACGCCCAGCCGAGCATCGAGATCCAGTTCACTCCCGCCCGCGTCATCATGCAGGACTTCACGGGCGTGCCCTGCGTCGTCGACCTCGCCACGATGCGCGAGGCCGTCAAGGAGCTCGGCGGTGACCCCACGCGCGTCAACCCGCTGGCCCCGGCCGAGCTCGTGATCGACCACTCGGTCCAGATCGACGTGTTCGGCAACGCCGGCGCGATCGAGCGCAACATGGAGATCGAGTACCAGCGCAACGGGGAGCGGTACCAGTTCCTGCGCTGGGGCCAGAGCGCGTTCGAGGACTTCAAGGTCGTCCCCCCGGGCATGGGCATCGTGCACCAGGTCAACATCGAGTACCTGGCCCGCACTGTGATGACCCGTGAGGTTGAGGGCAAGCTTCGCGCCTACCCCGACACCCTCGTCGGCACCGACTCCCACACCACCATGGTCAACGGCCTCGGTGTGCTGGGCTGGGGCGTCGGCGGCATCGAGGCCGAGGCTGCGATGCTCGGCCAGCCGGTCTCCATGCTCATCCCGCGCGTCGTCGGCTTCAAGCTCTCCGGCGAGATCCCCGCCGGCGCGACCGCCACCGACGTGGTCCTGACGATCACCGAGATGCTGCGCAAGCACGGCGTCGTCGGCAAGTTCGTCGAGTTCTACGGCGAAGGCGTGGCCGCCGTGCCGCTCGCCAACCGCGCGACCATCGGCAACATGAGCCCGGAGTTCGGCTCGACCGCCGCGATCTTCCCGATCGACGAGGTCACGCTTGACTACCTGCGCCTCACCGGCCGGCCGGAGGAGAACGTCGCCCTCGTCGAGGCGTACGCGAAGGAGCAGGGCCTCTGGCACGACGCGTCCCGCGAGCCGCGGTTCTCGGAGTACCTCGAGCTCGACCTCTCGACCGTGGTCCCCTCGATCTCCGGCCCGAAGCGTCCGCAGGACCGTATTGAGCTCTCCGACGCGAAGGACCAGTTCCGCAAGGACCTGTACAACTACGTCTCCATCAACAACGGCCACCCGAAGGCGGGCACCGTCGACGAGACGATCGACGAGTCGTTCCCGGCCTCCGACTCGCCGTCCACGACCCAGGCTGACAGCCATGTCGAGGACACGGCACGGCTGGCCAACCCGGTCGAGTCCGCCGCCTCCGGGGCCTTCGGCCGCCCGTCGGCGCCGAGCCACGTGAAGATGTCGGACGGGCGCGAGTTCGAGCTCGACCACGGCGCCGTCTCGATCGCCTCGATCACCTCGTGCACCAACACGTCCAACCCCTCGGTCATGCTCGCCGCCGCCGTGCTCGCGCGCAACGCCGTGAACAAGGGCCTGACCTCCAAGCCCTGGGTCAAGACCTCAGTCGCGCCCGGCTCCAAGGTGGTCACCGACTACTACGAGAAGTCCGGTCTCATCCCGTACCTGGAGAAGCTCGGCTTCTTCACGGTCGGCTACGGCTGCACCACGTGCATCGGCAACTCGGGGCCCCTCGAGGCCGAGATCTCGCAGGCCGTCCAGGACAATGACCTCTCGGTGACCGCGGTGCTCTCCGGCAACCGCAACTTCGAGGGCCGCATCAACCCGGACGTCAAGATGAACTACCTCGCGTCCCCGCCGCTCGTCATCGCCTATGCCCTCGCCGGCACCATGGACTTCGACTTCGAGACCGAGGCGCTCGGCCAGGACGCGGACGGCAACGACGTGTTCCTCAAGGACATCTGGCCGAACCCGACCGAGGTCCAGGAGGTCATGGACGCCTCGATCGACAAGGACATGTTCGTCAACTCGTACGCCACGATCTTCGATGGCGACGAGCGCTGGCAGTCCCTGCCCACGCCGACGGGTGACACCTTCGAGTGGGACGAGAAGTCCACCTACGTCCGCAAGCCCCCGTACTTCGAGGGCATGAAGGCGCAGCCGGAGCCCGTCACGGACATCTCGGGAGCGCGAGTGCTGCTCAAGCTCGGCGATTCCGTCACGACCGACCACATCTCCCCGGCCGGCTCCTTCAAGTCGGACACCCCGGCAGGCCAGTACCTTCTGGCCCACGGCGTGGAGCGCAAGGACTTCAACTCCTACGGCTCCCGCCGCGGCAACCACGAGGTGATGATCCGCGGCACCTTCGCGAACATCCGCATCAAGAACCAGCTGCTGGATGGCGTCGAGGGCGGTTTCACCAAGGACTTCAGCCAGGAGGGCGCACCCCAGGCCTACGTCTACGACGCCGCGATGAACTACCAGAAGGCCGGCACCCCGCTCGTGGTCATCGCGGGCAAGGAGTACGGCTCCGGCTCGTCCCGTGACTGGGCTGCCAAGGGCACCGCGCTCCTGGGCGTCAAGGCGGTCATCGCCGAGAGCTACGAGCGCATCCACCGCTCCAACCTCATCGGCATGGGCGTCCTGCCGCTGCAGTTCCCCGCCGGTGAGTCGGCGGCGACGCTCGGCCTGACCGGCAACGAGGTCTACTCGTTCGAGGGCATCACCGCCCTCAACGACGGCAGCACCCCGTCCACCGTGAAGGTCACTGCCACGGCGGAGGACGGGAGCGAGAAGTCCTTCGACGCCGTCGTGCGCATCGACACGCCCGGTGAGGCGGACTACTACCGCAACGGCGGCATCCTGCAGTACGTCCTGCGCCAGATCTCGGCGCACTGACGCTCTGGGGAGCAGCCACCGCTGAGTGAGCTGCGCGGAATCCGCGCACAGGGAGGGCCCTACCGCACGGTAGGGTCCTCCCTGCGTCCTAGGGTGCAGGCGTTACAGTGGTTCGTGCACGTTTCGAGCAAGGAGTCGCCCTTGGGCATCTTGGAGTCCATCGATTCTCCGAAGGACCTCGCCCGCCTCAGCGCTGGGCAGCTGGAGGACCTGGCCGAGGAGATCCGCCAGTTCCTCATCCGCAACGTCTCCCAGACGGGCGGCCACCTCGGCCCGAACCTCGGCGTCGTCGAGCTCACGCTCGCGCTGCACCGGGTCTTCGAGTCCCCGCGTGACAGCATCGTGTTCGACACGGGGCACCAGTCCTACGTCCACAAGCTCCTGACCGGGCGGAAGGACTTCTCGACCCTGCGGCAGCAGGGCGGCCTCTCGGGATACCCCTCGCGCTCCGAGAGCGAGCACGACATCGTCGAGTCGTCCCATGCCTCGGCGTCACTCTCCTGGGCTGACGGCATCTCCCGCGCCCGGGTGCTCACCGGCGAGGGCGACCGGTACACGGTGGTCGTGGTGGGCGACGGCGCCCTGACCGGCGGCATGGCGTGGGAGGCGCTGAACAACATCGCCGCGGGCAAGGACCGGCGCGTGGTGATCGTGGTCAACGACAACGGCCGGTCCTATGCACCGACCGTCGGTGGCTTCGCCGACTACCTTGCCTCCCTGCGCACGGCGATCGACAAGGTCCGCACCACCCCTGCCTACGAGGGCATGCTCGACATGGCGAAGCGACGCCTGCAGAACGGCGGTCCCTTCGGGCAGTTCGTCTACAAGGGCCTGCACGCCACCAAGAAGGGCATCAAGGACTGGTGGGCCCCTCAGGGCATGTTCGAGGATCTCGGCCTCAAGTACGTCGGCCCGGTGGACGGCCACGACCAGCGCACCCTCGAGGAGGCGCTCGCCACCGCGAAGAACTTCGCGGGCCCGGTGATCGTGCACGCCATCACCGAGAAGGGCCACGGCTACGCGCCGGCCCGCAACCACGAGGCGGATCAGTTCCACGCCGTGGGCGTGATCGACCCCGAGACGGGCCAGCCGACCGAGCCGGGATCGGGGGCCACCTGGACCTCGGTGTTCGCGGACGAGATCGCCGACATCGCCGACGAGCGCGAGGACGTCGTGGGCCTCACGGGCGCCATGCTCATCCCGGTGGGCCTGCACCGCTTCGCCGAGCGCCACCCGGACCGCGTCATCGATGTGGGCATCGCCGAGCAGCACGCGGTCGCGAGTGCCGCCGGCCTCGCCTTCGGTGGGCTCCATCCCGTCGTCGCGCTGTACGCGACGTTCCTCAACCGCGCCTACGACCAGCTGCTCATGGACGTGGCGCTGCACAGGGCGGGTGTGACCCTCGTGCTCGACCGCGCGGGCGTCACGGGCCCGGACGGCGCGAGCCACCACGGGCAGTGGGACATGGCGCTCGTCCAGAACGTTCCCGGCCTGCACCTGGCCGCGCCGCGCGACGCCGCGCGCCTGCGCGAGGAACTGCGCGAGGCGATCGCGGTCGACGACGCCCCCACGGTCGTGCGGTTCCCGAAGGGCACCGTGGGCCCAGACCTCCCGACGCTCGAGCGGCTCGACGACGGCGTGGACGTGCTCGCGCGGACCGGGCACAGCCCCTCCCATGACGCCGGTCCCGGCGCCTCCCCGGACCTCCCGGTGCACGGAGCGGGCGAGGGGAGCGGCGATGACGGGGCTGCGGGCCCGGACGTGCTCCTGGTGGCCGTGGGCTCGATGAGCCGGCTCGCGCTCGACGTGGCCCAGCGCCTGGACCACCAGGGCATCAGCTCGACAGTCGTGGACCCGCGGTGGGTGCTGCCCGTGCCCAAGAGCATCATCCGCCTCGCCGCGGCCCACCGCATCGTGGTGTGCCTCGAGGATGGAGTGCGCGCGGGCGGCGTCGGTTCGCGCATCCGACAGGAGATGCGCGCCGCTGGCGTGGACACGGCCCTGAACGAGGTGGGCCTGCCGGTGGAGTTCCTCGACCACGGCACGCGCTCCCAGGTGCTCGCCCGCGTCGGCCTCACGGGCCAGCAGGTGGCACACGACATCGTTGCCCAGGTACTCGGCACCAAGGTGCCGTTCGCGCGGCCGCTGCCGGGGCAGGCCGCTCCGACAACCGGCACGCTCCCGCAGCTGTGACGACGGCGGGCGAGGGGCCGCGGCCGGGGGAGCTCGTCGTCGCCCGCAACCGGAAGTGGGACGGAAGCCCTCACTGGGTAGTGCCCGGCTACGGGCTGGGCGAGGACGACCACGGCTGGTGGATCTACCAGGGCCGCGGCGAGTTCATCTCGCGCCCGGGGGCCGCGTTGCACACGCGCTCGGACGCCGTGCTGCTCGTGCCGCGCGAGGGCCGCTACGCCGTGACGTTCTACGACGACACCAATCCGGGTGACTTCAGGGTCTACGTCGACCTCGCGTGGGACCTCTCCTGGCGCCGCATCGGCGAACCGGCGGGCGAGGGCCACCCGGGTGTCGTCGAGTTCCACATGGTGGACATGGACCTCGATGTGATCCGGTCTGCGCGCCACGGCGTCTTCGTGGATGACGAGGACGAGTTCGCCGCGCACACCGAGACCATGGAATATCCGGCGGAGCTCGTCGCGGCGGTACGGGATGAGTGCGCCCGCCTCCACCTCGCCGTACGGGACGCGACGGGCCCGTTCGATGGCATCTCCGACGCCTGGCTGGCGCTCGGACGGAAGGAGCACACGTGAGCTACACACGCCTGTACCGCCGCACGGAGGGCGGGGACCTCGAGTTCCGCGAGGCATGGCACGACGAGGAGGCAGCCCAGTTCGTCGTGAACCACGGTGCCGTCGGTCACGTCTCGGCGACCAGCACGACAGACGACGTCGATGCTGCCGCCGCCGAGGGCCTCATGGACGCCTTCATGGCCCAGTGCGCCCAGGACGGCTACGAGGACCTGGGCAAGGCGGACCTGTGGCGCGTCGTGGCCCAGTTCGCCCTCAAGACCCGGGAGGGCACCGACCGGGACAGGCACCTTGAGCGACAGGCCGCCCAGGCCCTGTCATCGCACCTCGCGTGGCGCGGTCTCGGCACCGTCGACGGAAGCTCGATCGGTTCCGGGAAGCTGAACATCTTCACGACCTGCGTGGACCCGGGCAAGGCTGTGTCGGCGATCAAGACCTGCCTGCGCGGGGCCACGAGCGACTTCACGAAACTCACCGTCGCGGTCGCGCCGGCGACCGACCCCGAGGCCTTCAAGGTCAGGCACGCCCCTGCGGGCGCGAGGGGATTCTCCATCTGAACCGACGGGTAGTCTGGCACCATGACTGACTACCGCCGCCTCGGGCACTCCGGCCTGACCGTCTCGACCGTGGGCCTCGGGTGCAACAACCTGGGCCGGGCCAACACCCCGACCGAGACGCAGGAGGGCACCGACGCCGTCGTCCACGCCGCCATCGAGGCTGGCATCACGCTCTTCGACGTCGCAGACGTCTACGGCAGGACCCCGGGCCTGAGCGAGGAGATGCTCGGCCGCGCGCTCAAGGGCCGCCGCGACGACGTGGTGGTCGCCACCAAGTTCGGCATGGACATGCACGGTGCCAACGGCAACGACTTCGGCGCGCGCGGCTCGCGCCGATACATCCGCAAGGCCGTGGACGCCTCGCTCCGGCGGCTCGACACCGACTGGATCGACCTCTACCAGTACCACACGCCGGACACGCAGACGCCCATCGAGGAGACGCTCTCGGCGCTGGACGACCTCGTGCGCGAGGGCAAGGTGCGCTACATCGGCCACTCCAACCGCTCCGGGTGGCAGATCGCGGAGGCGGAGTTCGTGGCCCGCATGGGCGGACACACGCCGTTCATCTCGAGCCAGAACCACTACAACCTCCTCGACCGCCGCGCAGAGCTGGAGGTCACCGAGGCGGCCGAGGCCTACGGGCTCGGCGTCCTGCCGTACTTCCCGCTCGCCAACGGGCTGCTGACGGGCAAGTACTCGCGCGGGACCGCTCCGGAGGGCTCGCGCCTGTCCCACACGCGCACCAACCTGGTCCACGACGCCGACTGGGACCAGCTCGAGCGGTTCTCCGCCTTCGCCGAGGAACGCGGCCTCACCGAGCTCCAGGTGGCCTTCTCCTGGCTCGCCGCGCAGCCGTCCGTCGCGAGCGTCATCGCGGGGGCCACGAAGCCCGAGCAGATCCGGGAGAACGCGGAAGCCGCCTCGTGGGACCCGAGCCCGGAGGACCTCGCGGAGCTGGACGAGATCTTCCCGCGCACCCCGCGGATCGCCCTGTTCTGAGCCCGGACACCCGGTCTTCCGCACATGCACGACGCCGCGCGCCCAGTGCCGCACGAACCCCGCCGCGACCCTGTGGCCGTCCTCATGGACTGCGACACGGGGATCGACGACGCCCTCGCCCTGCTGTACCTGTGCAGCCAGCCCCACGTTGACCTTATGGCCGTCACGAGCACCCCGGGCAACGTCGACGCCGACCAGGTGGCCGCGAACAACCTCGCGCTCCTCCAGCTGTGCGGCCGAGGCGATGTGCCCGTGGCCATCGGGGCGAGGGCGCCTCTCGAGATCCCCCTCGTGACGACGCCCGAGACGCACGGGCCCCAGGGCATCGGCTACGCCCACCTCCCGCGGGCGCGCCGCACACCCGAGGCGGGTGACGCCGTCGATCTGTGGATCGAGCAGGCCCGCGCGCGGCCCGGCGAGCTCACGGCGCTCATCACGGCGCCCCTGACCAACTTCGCCCTCGCCCTGCGGGCCGAGCCCCGACTGCCCGAGCTGCTCGCCGGCGTCGTGATCATGGGCGGCGCCTACTACTACCAGGGCAACACGACGCCCACCGCCGAGTGGAACACACACGTTGACCCCCACGCGGCGGCCGAGGTGTTCGCGGCGTTCGCCGGGCGCCCCGAGGACCGCCTGCCGGTCGTGTGCGCCCTCGAGACAACCGAGCGCATCGAGATGCATCCGGAGCATCTGGCCGCCCTCGCCGAGGCGGCCGGATGCGCCGAGCCCGAGCTCGTCCTGCCCGAGCAGGCCGAGGGTACGCGGAGCGGCGCGTCCAACCAGCTCGTGCGGACTGTGAGTGACATGCTGCGGTTCTACTTCGAGTTCCACCGCCACTACGACCAGGGCTACGTGGCCCACGTCCACGACTACTTTGCCGCGAGCGTCGCGGCCGGAACGGCGCGCTACTCCACCCGCTCCGCCGCCGTCCACGTCGAGACCGCCGCTCCGCGGCTCCTCGGCACCACCGTCGCGGACTATCGCGGACTGTGGGGCGAACCGGCCAGCGCACAGATCGTGAGCGACAACCGTCCGGCGGAGGCCTTCGACGAACTCGTGCGCTCGCTCGGGGCGCTTGCCCGCCGCGTGGGCTAGAATCTGCTGTGCGTCGGGCCCGTCCGGCGTACGCCGAGGTGACATAGGCGGAACGGCAGAACATCCAGAAGCCACGCAAAGGAACGCGCCCCGGCCATGTCGCACCCCCTGACAGAAGACGCCCCGCGCCGCTCGCCCCTGAGGACCGTACTCATCGTCCTGGGCGCCGCGGCCATCGTCGCCACCTTCCTCTACCTCGTCCTCACGTCTCCCGCCGAGCCGGTCGACGAGCCCTCGGCGGCAGCGGCCCTCGTGGCACTGACGGGATACGGACTCGCGGCCGTTCTCCTCTTCGCGGGCATCCTCCCGACCCTTCCCACCACCACGCTCGCCCTCATCCCCGTGGCGCTCGTGCTGAACATCGTGCTGGGCCAGTTCGTCGGGACCGCCCTCGTGCCGATCTACCTCGACTCGATCGGGACCGTTCTCGTCGGATTCCTCGCCGGTCCGGCCGCCGGGGCAGCCACCGGACTGCTCAGCACGATTGTGTGGAGCTTCTTCAACCCGACCCTCATCCCCTTCGCCGCCGGGGCCGCCGTGATCGGCGCGCTCGCCGGCCTCACGGCCCGCATCGGCGCGGTCAGGCGCTTCTGGTGGATTCCGGTCGCCGGCCTCGTGACGGGTGGCGTGGCGGCGGTGATCGGATCGAGCGTGGCGGTCGCCGTCTTCGGGGGCACGTCGACCGGTGCCACCGGGGCCGTCATCGCCTTCTTCCGCGCCACGGGGGACTCGCTCGTGGATGCGGTCGTGAAGGGCTCCTTCTTCTCGGACCTCTGGGACAAGCCGGTGACCTTCACGGCAGCAGCACTCCTCGCCTTCGTGCTTCCGCGCCGCGTGACGCAGCGCTTCGAGTTCGTCCGACGCTACCGCGTGCTTCCCGAGAGGAAGCAGGACGCCGAGGCGGCGCCAGCTGTCTGACCATCCGGCTCCTCCTGCGAGGCGCACGGCCGCACGGCGCACGGCCGCACGGCTCAATCCGCTCACCGGCCTCGCCCTTGCTGCGACCGGAGCCGTGGCCTGCCTCGCGTGGACCCACTGGGCAGTCTGGGCGGCCGCCATCGCACTCGCGGCGGCCGCCTCTGCACGGGCGGGCACCCTCCGGCGCGTGGCAGCGGCGGCGTCGGTCGTCGTGGTGCCCTTCGCCCTGTGGGCGTTCGGCATCCATGGCCTCTTCTTCCCCGAGGGAACCACGGTGCTCGCGGTGTGGGGTCCCGCACGCGTCACCGCCGAGGGGCTCGCGTACGCCGGCGCCTTCGTGCTGAGGACGGCCGCACTCGTGGCGGTCATGCTCGCCTTCTCGGTGTGGGTCGACGTCGGTGTGCTCCGGACCGCGCTGATCCGGCGCGGAGTTCCCTCGTCCCTCGGATACGTCCTGGCCTCGGCGCTCGGCCTCGCCGCTGCGGTGACCGAGCGCCTGCGCCGGATCCGCGAGGCCCAGGAGGCTCGCGGGCTCGTGGTCCGGCAGGGGCCCGGCGGACGCGTCCTCGCGGCGCGCCTGCAGATCCTGCCGCTCGTCCTCGCGCTCGTCGACGAGGCCGGCGAGCGCGCCACGGCCCTCGACGCCCGCGGCCAGACGCTCCCCGGCCCGCGCACGGCCTACCTGGACGAGCCGGACTCCCGGGCCCAGCGCGGCCTCCGCTGGACGCTCGTGGCCGCGGGGGTGCTCATCGCCGGATCCGTCGTGCTGCCGGCCCTCGTCCGCGTGGCCTCGGGAGGTGCCGGATGAGCGCTGGAAGGGCGGTGCTCACGGCCCACGTGGCGAGCTTCTCGTACGACGGCGCCACGCCCCTCCTCCGCGACATCCGCCTCGCGCTCGGGGAGGGCTCCCTGACGGCCATCCTGGGCGCCTCCGGGAGCGGCACGTCGACCCTCGCGAAGATCCTGGCAGGCTGGGCGGTGGCCCCCGGGCGCGGGCGCTTCGAGGGGCACCTCGGGCTCGGCCCGGAAGCCCCCGGAGCGCGTCTGACGTTCCGCGGCCGGCCCGACGATCCGCGTCTGAGCCTCGGTGCCTGGGGACAGCACGTGGCGTATGTGCCGCAGCGCGCAGCCGACCTCCTCACGGGCGCCGCCGTGAGCGTCGGCGAGGAACTCGCCTTCGCCCTCGAGCAGCGCGCCGTGCCGCGCGGTCCGATGCGGGAGCGTGTCCGGGAGGCGGCCTGCGCCGTGGGTCTCGGCGACCATCTTGAGCGCGACCCTTCGAGGCTCTCGGGCGGTGAGCAGCGCCGCCTTGCCCTGGCGTGCGCGATCGTCGGCAGACCGTCCGTCCTCGTCCTCGACGATCCCTCGGCATCGCTGGACGGCTCGGGCCGGATGGCGCTGGGGAGCCTGATCGACGGTCTGAGGGCGGAGGGCGTCGCGGTCGTCGTCGCAGGCGCCTGCGCGGACAGGCTTGCCCGGAGCGCGGACGAGGCGATCCTGCTCGACGGCGGCACGGCCGCCGCCGAGGGCACGCCGGAGGCCGTATTCGCAACGGAGGCGTTCGCGCGCTCGGGCGTCCTCCCAACCGACCCGGCCGATGAGGACGGTGTACCCCTCGCCACTGCCGCCGTCGGCCACGCCCGTGGAACCATCACGCTCGCGAGGCTCGAAAGGGTCAGCTTCTCGTACCCGGGGTCCGCGTCGCGGGTCCTTGACGGGGCGGACCTCGAGGTCCGCGCGGGCGAGGTGCTCGCGCTCACGGGCCCCAACGGTGCCGGGAAGTCGACCGCGCTGCGGCACCTCGCGGGCCTGGCCAGGGCGGCCGGAGGACGCGTCCTCGTCGCGGGGGCGGACATCGCCGGGATGCCGGCGGGACGCGTCGCGGCCGCGGTGGGGACCCTCTTCCAGGAGCCGCGGGACCAGCTCTTCGAGCGCACGGCCGCGAGGGAGGTCGCATTCGGCCTGCGGCTGCGGGTCCCGGGGAGCATCCGGCTCGGCAGGACTGCCGCGCGCACGCGTGCCGGCGAGGCGCTGGAGGCCGTCGGGCTCGCCGGATCCGCCGGAACCCACCCGTACGACCTCTCCGCCTCGGGCCAGCGCCTCCTGGCCCTCGCCACGGTCCTTGCCCGGGCGCCGCGCGTGCTGCTGCTGGACGAGCCCACCGTGGGCCTCGACCGCCACGGCCTGGCCCGGCTCGAGGCCGTGGTGGCGGCTGCCGCCGAGGGGGGCGCCGCCGTCGTGCTCTCCACCCATGCCCTCGGCTGGGCGCGCCTCCATGCGCACCGCGTCCTGTCCCTCAAGGAGGGCAGGTTCGCCCCGGCGTGAGACGCCGTCCGGCTGTGAGACTCGGCGTCAGGGGTGCTCCGGCCCCGCAGGGGAAGGACCTGCATATCGGGTAGGGTCGGATCGCCGGGCCAGCGGCTGCCCCTGAGGCTGCCCACCGGATGACACGGAGGAGGACGAGTGCGCGGTGCGTGGGACCGGTGGGAGGGCTTCTGGGTGGCAGGTACGCGGCGCGGGGCCGTCCGCCGGGCGTTCGACGGCGAGGTGCTCACCACGCGCGTGGCCTTCGAGGACGGCTCCGGCGCGCTCTTCACCTCCGAGTCCCTCCTCCGGCTCAGCCGGGACGGACGGACGTGGGAGGCGTTCCTCTACCGGCAGGAGCCAGGCGGCGTGACCGCAGGATCGTGGCGCGAGGATGCAGGCCTCGAGGCGGACACCCTCCCTGCCAGCGGGGAGTACCTGCTCGTCTCGCAGCTCGCCTCCACACGCCGGGAGGCGGCGTCCTACCACCGGGTCGAGGAGACCGCGCCGGAGGAGCCCCCAGCACCCGCCGAGATCCGCAGGCTCCCGGCGGAGACGGTGGATCTCCCGGACGGGCGCATGCTCCGGGCCGAGCGGTTCGATGCCACCGCCGGCGGCATGCGCGTGGCCAGCTACTGGACGCACGAGGGCGCCGTGGTCCGCAGCGCGTGGGCCGGGGCCCTCTCCTTTGCCAGCACCTCGGGCGCCGAGGTGTGCGACGGCGTCGACCCCCGGCTCGGCGCGTTCCTCGAGAAGGGCTTCCCGCCGAGCTGAGGCACCCGGCACACGCGCTGGACGTGCGGAGGCACCGCAGGCTCAGCCTGCGGTGCCTCCCGCCTTCGCGCCGTGGTCCCCGGCGTCTCCTCAGTCCTCGGGGTGGAAGGGCTTGCCATTGACCCGCTGGGACGCGCCGACCCTGTCCAGGTACGGCGTGATGCCTCCGAGGTGCATGGGCCAGCCTGCGCCGAGGATCATGCAGAGGTCGACGTCCTCGGGGCCTGCGACGACCCCCTCCTCGAGCAGGAGTCCGATCTCCTCAGCGAGCGCGTCCTGGCACCGGATGAGGACCTCCTCGGCACTCGAGGGCGTGCCGTCGAAGTGCAGGAGCGCCTGGGTCGTCGCCGGGACCTCGTGCGCGCCGTCGGCGGTGGGCGCCCAGAGCCCTGTGATCCCGGAGTCGATGAGCGCCTGCTGGTTCGCCGAGACGTGGAATCGGTCGCCGAAGGCCGCGCGGAGCGATTCGGCCACGTGCTGGGCGACCGGCAGGCCCACCATCGAGGCGAGCGTGAACGGCGTCATGGGCAGTCCCATCGGCGCGAGGGCGGTGTCCGCGACGTCCGCGGGGGTGCCTTCGTCGAACGCAGCCGTGACCTCCCCCATGAGCCTCAGCAGCACGCGGTTGACCACGAAGGCTGCGGCGTCCTTGACGAGGACGCCAGTCTTCTTCAGGCCCTTGGCCAGGACGAACGCTGTCGCCAGCACCGCCTCGTCCGTCTGTGGGACCCGAACGATCTCGACGAGCGGCATGACGGCCACGGGGTTGAAGAAGTGGAAGCCGATGACGCGCTCTGCGTGGGCAAGGTCCGCTGCCATCGCCGTGACGGACAGTGAGGATGTGTTCGTGGCCAGGATGCACTCCGGCTTCACCACCGCCTCGACCTCGGCGAGCACCTGCTTCTTGACGGACAGCTCCTCGAACACGGCCTCGATGACGAAGTCGGCGTCGGCGAACTCGTCCTTGGAGACCGAGCCGCTCACGAGGCCCTTGGTGCGGTTCGCGGCGTCGTGTGAGATCCTGCCCTTGGCCGCGAGCTTGTCTACCTCGGCGTGGACGTAGCCCACGCCCTTGTCCACGCGGGCCTGGTCGATGTCTGTCATGACGACCGGAACCTTGAGCTGGCGGGCGAACAGGAGCGCGAGTTGGCTCGCCATGAGCCCGGCGCCCACAACGCCGACCTTGGTGACGGGCCGGGCCAGCCGGGGATCCGGCGCGCCGGCCGGCCGCTTGGCCCGCTTCTGGGTGAGGTCCAGGAAGGCGTAGACGGTGTCGCGGAACTGCGGGGTCTGCATGAGCTCCGTGAGCGCCTCGACCTCGAGCGCTGCGGATTCCTTCTGGGTCGCCGTTGCGCCTGCCTCGAACACGTCGAGGACCTTGCCGGGCGCGGGGGCGGCGTTCGAGGTCTTCGCGGCGACGAAGGCGCGGGCGGCTGCGGCCGCGGAGGCCCACCGCTCGGCGGCCGTCGGGTCGGTCAGTGGCTCGACGGCATGCGGGCGCTCGACGGCGGTGTCCCCGCGCAGCACCGAGGCGGCCCACTGGAGCGACTGCTCGAGGAAGTCGGCGGGCTCGAACAGTGCATCGGCGATGCCGAGCCCGAAGGCCTGTGCGCCGCCGAGGGTCCGGTTGTTGTTCAGCGGATTCTCGATCATGACCTTCAGCGCGGCCTCGGGGCCGATGAGGCGCGGCAGGCGCCCGACGCCGCCCCAGCCCGGGACGAGGCCTATGAAGGCTTCGGGCAGTCCGATGCCTGCGGCTCCCGACGAGACCGTCCGGTAGTCGCAGGCGAGCGCGATCTCGAGGCCGCCGCCGAGTGCCACGCCATTGATGAACGCGAAGGTGGGCACGCCGAGGCCGCCCGCGAGGAGGTCGTATGCGGCGTGGCCGAGGCGCGCCATCTGCTTGCCCGCCGCGGGGTCGCGGAGGGTCTTGACAGTCGAGAGGTCCGCACCGGCCACGAGGAAGTAGGGCTTGCCGGTGATGGCGACGGCGTCGATCTCGCCGGCAGCCGCGCGGGCCTTCAGGCCCTCGAGGGCGGTGCCGAGCTCGATGAGCGTGTTCGGCCCGAGGGTGGTCGGCTTCGTGTGGTCTAGGCCGTTGTCGAGCGTGAGGAGTGCGAGCCGGATGGGCGGAGCGCCGGGGGCGGCGGCCAGGACGACATCCTGGACGAGGGAGTGCGTGACGATCTCGTGCGGCACCTGTGAGGCGAGGCCTGCGAACGCGTCGAAGGGGGAGTCGGACGTCATGGCGGTGTTCACTCGCCCTTCCGGTAGTCGGGGTGATGGGGGTTCTCCCAGATGACCGTGCCGCCCATGCCGAGCCCGATGCACATGGTGGTCATGCCGAACCTGACGGAGGGGTCCTCGGCGAACTGGCGGGCCAGCTGGGTCATGAGGCGCACTCCCGAGGAGGCGAGGGGATGCCCCACGGCGATCGCGCCGCCGTAGCGGTTGACGCGGGGGTCATCGTCGGCGATGCCGAAGTGGTCGAGGAAGCTCAGGACCTGGACGGCGAAGGCCTCGTTGATCTCGAAGAGGCCGATGTCCGTGATCGACAGTCCGGCCTTCGCGAGCGCCTTCTCGGTGGCAGGCACGGGCCCGATGCCCATGACCTCGGGTTCGACCCCGGCGAACGCGAACGAGACCAGGCGCATCTTGGGGGCGAGCCCGAGCTCCTCGGCCGTCTCCGCTGAGGTGAGCAGGCACGCCGTCGCGCCGTCGTTGAGCCCGGCGGCGTTGCCTGCGGTCACGCGGCCGTGAGCGCGGAACGGCGTGCGCAGGCCTGCCAGGTCCTCGACGGTGGTGCCCGGGCGGGGCGGCTCGTCCACGGTTGCGAGGCCGAAGCCCTCGCCGGGGCGCCGGGTCGCGACGGGCACAAGATCCGGCTGGATCTTCCCGTCCTCGTACGCCGCGGCCAGCTTCGCCTGGGACGCCACGGCGTAGGCGTCGGCCCGCTCCTTGGTGATGGCCGGGAAGCGGTCGTGCAGGTTCTCGGCCGTGTTGCCCATGTTCAGCGCGGCAGGGTCCACGAGGCGTTCGGACATGAAGCGGGGGTTCGGGTCGGCCCCGGCTCCCATCGGATGGTTGCCCATGTGCTCGACGCCGCCGGCGATCACTACGTCGTAGGCCCCGACGCCGATGCCGCTCGCTGTGGTGGTCACCGCCGTCATGGCGCCGGCGCACATGCGGTCGATCGCGAAGCCGGGGACGGTGCGGGGCAGGCCCGCGAGGAGTGCCGCGGTGCGTCCGATCGTGAGGCCCTGATCGCCTGTCTGGGTCGTTGCGGCAATCGAGACCTCGTCGACGCGGCCGGAGGGGAGGGAGGGGTTGCGGCGCAGCAGCTCACGGATGGTCTTCACCACGAGGTCGTCGGCGCGGGTGCCGTGGTAGATCCCCTTCTCACCGGCTTTGCCGAACGGGGTGCGGACGCCGTCGACGAAGACGACGTCCCGGACATGCCTGCTGGACATGGGCGGCTCCTTGCGTGGGTGACGGGCGGATGAGGTGCCCTCTGCGACCGATGTTACTTGTGAGTAACTTACTGTGCAATGGGGTGCCATCCCGCGCACGGGTCCCCGCGTGCGGGGAAAGGGCAGGGACCGCGGCCTAGGAGTCGTGGGGTGCCGGCTCACCGGCAGGAGCGCTGTCGGCTCCGTGGCCCTTGCGCGCGGCAAGCGGTTCCGGGTGCTTGAAGGCCTCCAGGAGCGTGGGGCCGACGAGGCCGATCTGCCACTCGCGGGCGCCCAGTGCTCTGAGGGCGGCAGCAAGCGACTCCGCTGTGAGGGGCTCCGGGGGACGCCAGGCGACTCGGCGCAGGTGGTCGGGCGTCAGCAGGTTCTCGGTGGGCATTGACAGGGAATCGGCGAGCGCGGCGACACGGGGGCGGGCCGTCTTGAACCGCGCCGCAGCCGCAGGGTCGCGGTCGTCCCACACACGAGGCGGCGGAGGCCCGGAGCTGGGCAGATGCAGGGGCGGGAGCTCGTCGTCGGGCAGGTTCCGCGCCGTCATGATGGCGCGGAGCCACCGGGGTGCCTCGCGCTGCGCCGCACGTCCGTGGAAGCCCCTGGTCGTGAGCAGCTGCGGCACGGTCGTGGGCATCGCGCGGGCGACCGCGACAAGCGCTGAATCGGGGACGAGCTTGCCCGGGGCGATGTCCCGGGCCTGGGCCAAGGCGTCCCGCTCGAGCCAGAGTTCCCGCACGGCGGCAAGCTGCCTCCGGTCACGGATCTGGTGCACCCCGGAGGTCCGGCGCCACGGATCGACGCGCGGAGCCGGTACTCCCGCCGCGAGGACGGCGGCGAACTCCTCCTCGGCGAAGCCGAGCTTCCCTTGGGCCTCGAGGAGTTCGGCCAGCTCGTCGCGCAGTTCGACGAGCACCTCGACGTCGAGCGCGGCGTATCGGAGCCACGGTTCCGGCAGGGGCCTCGTGGACCAGTCTGCGGCGGAGTGCTCCTTGGCCAGGCTGTAGCCGAGCATCTGCTCGACCACGGCGGCGAGGCCGACCCGTGGCAGGCCGGCCAGACGTGCGGCGAGTTCGGTGTCGAAGAGCCGGTCGGGCCACATGTCCAGCTCGGCCAGGCAGGGGAGGTCCTGGGTGGCGGCGTGGATGATCCACTCGACCCCTGACAGGGCCGCATTGACGATGGAGAGGCTCTCGAACGGCTCGGGGTCGATCAGCCACGTTCCGGCGCCCTCGCGGCGTATCTGGACGAGGAAGGCCCGCTGCCCGTAGCGGAACCCGGAGGCTCTCTCGGCATCGACTCCGGCAGGGCCTGTCCCCGCTGCGAGGGCGGCGGCGGCCCGCTCAAGACCCTCCTGGGTCGAGATCACGAGCGGAATGCCGTCACGTGGTTCCTCGAGCTCCACGACCGCGGGAATGGGCTCCGCGAAGCCCTCGACCATGATGCTCGGCGCGGGCGGAGAAGCCTCGGGCCCCTCCTGGGGCGCGCTGCCCGCTCCTTTCGCGGACTGGTCCTCGGGCTGTGCGGTCATGATTCCGCCAGTCTAGCGCCGCCGGTCGGGCCGCCGGGCCCAGTCAGCGGGTCTCCTGGCCTCGGCGGCGCCGGGGGAGGACGGCGACGCCGGCGGGCAGCGGTGGGACTCCGGCAAACGTCGCGACCATGTCGCACCAGGCGTCGAGGTGCGAGCTGAGCTCGGGGCCCGTGGGTGTCCACGAGGCGCGCAGTTCGATGTCGATCGTGTCGGGGCGGCCGGCGAGGGTCCCAAAGCTCTCGGACAGGACGCGGGTGGCCGTGCCACCCGCGGCGACACGGTCCGCGTGGTGCTTCTCGAGCGACTCGACGAGCCACGTCCACGCCACCGATCCGAGCAGGGCGTCATTGCCCATCTCGGGTTCCAGCTGGGCGCGGATGTACGTCACGACGCGGAACGTTCCCTCCCACACAGCCGGCGGCTCCGGGTCGTAGAGGAGGATGAAGCGGCCCTTCGCGAGTTCCTCCTCGCCCTCGCAGATCTCGGCCTCGAGGGCCACGGCGTACGGGGCCAGCCGTGCGGGTGCCGGGATCTCCTCGAGGTGCAGGCCCGAGGGCCGGGAGGCACCCGCGGCACCCCGCATCGAGCGGAGGGCTGCGGAGAACTCCGCGGGCAGCTGTGCTAACGCGGTCACAGTTCACAGGCTACGCTGGCGCCCCGTGCCCTCGGGGGAGCGGCACGCCGCGACCCGGGCGCCGCGAGGGGCGGCGGCCGCTCAGACTCTGCGGGACTCGATGCGGGCAGCTGCGAGGAGGGTCCGGACGTACAGCGCGGCGGTGACGGCGAACCCCACGGACATGGCGAACGAGAGCCAGTCGTTGCCGGTCATCATCGTGCCCAGGCCCGCGAGGAAGGTGAGCACGACGACGGCCAGCGCCCAGACCGCCGTCGTGCTCTCGACGTCGAGCCTGCGGGCGGCCGTCAGGACGCGGATGCCCACGACGACGAGCCCGAGCCCCACGAGCGCATGCAGGCCGAGGACGATCCCGGCCGCGATCCGCGCACCCCCCGCGGCGTCCTCAGGCGAGCCGAAAAGGTTGGCGCCCATGCCGAGCAGGAACTGCGCGCCGAGGGCGCTGAGGGCTTCGAGGGACCGGCGGAGCAGGACGACGGAGTCGAGAGCCGTTGGCGTGGACATGGTGACCTCATTCGCGCGTGCCGATGTCATGAGTCCATGCTGCGCGTCTGGGGCCCCGGCAGTCGTGCCCCCGCAGGAGTAGATCCCGCTACTCCCGCGGAAGCACGGGGCCGTGCGCCTCCTACCTTCCGAGTTCCTCGCGAAGCGCGGCGGCGAACCGGTCCACGTCGTCCTCGCTCGTGTCGAACGAGCACATCCACCGCACCTCGCGGCGCGCGGGATCCCAGTCGTAGAACCGGAACCGCTCGCGGAGCCGGTCCGCCACGCCGTCGGGCAGGATCGCGAAGACCCCGTTGGACTCGGTGGGCTGGGTGAGCTCGACGCCGTCGAGCCCCTCGACGGCGCTGCGGAGCCGTTGGGCCATGGCGTTCGCGTGGGCGGCCGAGCGAAGCCACAGCCCGCCTTCGAGAAGGGCGAGGAACTGGGCCGAGATGAAGCGCATCTTCGAGGCCAGCTGCATGTCCATCTTGCGCAGGTACTTCAGCGCGTGCGCGGTCTCGGGCGCGAGCGCCACCACGCACTCGCCGAAGAGCAGCCCATTCTTCGTCCCGCCGAAGGTGAGCACGTCAATCCCGGCATCGGACGTGAATGCGCGGACGTCGCTGCCGAGGCCCGCCGCGGCATTGGCAAGCCGCGCCCCGTCCATGTGGACCTTCATGCCGAGGGAGTGCGCGTGCTCCGCGATCGCCGTCACCTCCTCGGCCGTGTACCGGGTGCCCAGCTCGGTGGTCTGGGTGAGGGAGACCGCGAGCGGCTGCGCCCGATGCTCATCGCCCCATCCCCAGGCCTCCCTGTCGATGAGCTCGGGGGTCAGCTTGCCGTCCTCGGTGGGGACGGCAAGGAGTTTGAGGCCGCCCACGCGCTCCGGGGCACCGTTCTCGTCCACGTTGATGTGTGCCGTCGTTGCGCAGACCACGGCACCCCAGCGCGGTACGAGGGACTGGAGCGACACGACATTCGCACCGGTGCCGTTGAAGACCGGGAAGGACTCCGCGGACGCGCCGAAGAGGCCCTTCATGACGTCGCTGAGCCGCTCGGTGTACTCATCCTCGCCGTAGGAGACCTGGTGGCCGCCATTCGCCGCAGCCAGGGCGGCGAGGACCTCGGGGTGGACGCCCGAGTAGTTGTCCGAGGCGAAGCCGCGCACCGTGGGGTCGTGCAGAGGCCACCCTGCCGGCGAGCCGGACGGGGTGCCGGGAACGGACGGGGCAGGCGTGGAGAAGGAGGGGGAGGTCACTGTCAAAGTATTGCCTAACGGGTTGTCGTCTCAGGAGGTGAGGTCGATCCGCGAGCCGTTGAGCTCGGCCGCATCGCGCGAGAACAGGCCTGCGGCGTGGTCCGCGAGGACATCGACATGGGTGTAGCCGGTGAAGGCGCGCTCGGGGTTCTGCTCGCGCATCCCATCGTCGAGCAGTGCCTTGACGGCGAACACGACGGCGGCACTGGTCTGGGGGAGCGGGCCGCCGTCCTTCTCGGGCCGCTTCGACTGGCGCAGCGCGAGCCCCTGGGCCATGGACCGGGTCCACGCCTCGGCTGCGGCCTTGGCGGCCTGGTAGTTCGCGTTCGCGGCGCTCGGCCGCGCCAGGGTGTTCGTGGACACCATGGCGAAGCGTCCGCAGGGCGAGGACGCGATGTCCTCGAAGAAGGCGCGCGAGGTGTTGCGCAGCGTCGTGAAGGACCGCAGGAGGAACTCCCAGTCGGCGTCGCTCTGCTGCGCGAACGGCGCACCGCCGCGCCATCCCCCCACGAGGTGGACGACGCCGTCGACCGCGCCGAAGCGTTCCCGGACCTCCCGTGCGAGGGCCTGCGTCGCCGCGAAATCCGCGAGGTCGCAGACGTGCTGGGGCACTCCGGCTCCAGGGTCGCCGAACGCCTCGGCGAGGTGGTCGGCGCTGGATCCGACGGCAATCGGGACGGCACCGGCCGCGCGCAGGGCAGCCACCGCCGCGCGGCCCGAGGCCGAGGCGGCCCCCGCGACCACGACCGTGCTACGTGCTTCGGGACCCCGTGCACCGGCGGTCTGGGCTACGGGCTGCCCCGTGCCTGCGCTCGGCGCCTCTGTCATTCCGTGGCCTCGGGCAGGGCAGTATCGCCGGTGATGCCGGCGGTGGACTCGATGACTCCGCGCATCTTCTTCTCCAGTGCTTCGTAGAACATGGACAGCGGGAACTCGTCGTCCATCACCTGATCCGTGATCTCCCGCGCCGTCCCGGCCAGGGGCAGGGCGTCCGGCCCCTTGGCCCACACGGAGGCAGGGTGTGGCGTCACCGTCGAGGAGACGAGCTCGTACGCTGCGAGCCAGTGTGCCACCTTGGGCCGGTCGATGGAACGCCAGTAGAGCTCGTCGATCGCGTCGCCGAGCG
Organism: Sinomonas cellulolyticus; assembly: GCF_014656475.1. Lineage (GTDB taxonomy): Bacteria > Actinomycetota > Actinomycetes > Actinomycetales > Micrococcaceae > Sinomonas > Sinomonas cellulolyticus. Next base: position 339,057 of record NZ_BNCM01000001.1, on the reverse strand, counting down.
CGCTGACCACCTCCGGGACCTGCGTCCAGTCGATCGCGAGCTTCGTGTCCGTCCAGTGGAGGACATGGTGCTGGTGCATCCATGCGAACAGGAGCTGGCCGCCCAGGCCGTCGTAGTTGCGCACACGGCCGCCGGTGATGGCGAAGCGGAAGATGCGGTCGAAGATCACGGCGTACTGCACGAGCTTCGCATGCCGGCGCGCCTCGGGAGCCGCCGTCTCGTCGCGCCCGATCTTCACGGACTCGCGGAACGCGGTGAGGTCGCAGCGCAGCTCCTCGAGGGAGTACAGGAAGAAGGGCATGCGCTGCTTGATCATGAACGGGTCGAACGGGAGGTCGCCGCGCATGTGGGTGCGGTCGTGGATCAGGTCCCACATGACGAAGGTCTCCTGGGCGAGCTTCTGGTCGGCGACGAGTTCGGCGGCGTCTGCGGGGAGCTCGAGGTTCGTGACCTTGGCGGCGGCGTTGAGGACGCGGCGGAAGCGGGCAGCCTCGCGGTCGGCGAAGATGGCGCCCCACGTGAAGGTGGGGATCTCGCGCATTGCCACCGTCTCGGGGAAGAGGACCGCCGAGTTGGTCGCGTATCCGGGGGTGAAGTCGAGGAAGCGGATCGGGACGAACAGCTTGTTGCTGTACTCGCCGGCCTCGAGCTCACCCACGAACTCCGGCCACACCACCTCGACGAGGACGGCTTCGACGAACCGGCTGCGGCTGCCGTTCTGGGTGTACATCGGGAACACCACGACGTGCTGCAGGCCGTCGACGCGGTGCTGCTGCGGCTGGAAGGCCATGAGCGAGTCGAGGAAGTCCGGCACGCCGAACCCGGAAGCCTCCCAGGCGCGGAAGTCGGCCTGGAGCAGGCGGAGGTACTCGTCGTCGTGCGGGAACCGGGGCGCCAGGGCGGCAACCCCCGCGATCACCGTGTCGACCAGCTGGGCGGCGCGGGCGTGGTGGGAAGGCTCGGGCACGGAGCCGTCCTGGGCCTGCAAGCCCTGGAACTCGATGGCGGCGGCCTTCAGGGCCAGCCAGGCGGGGTCCTGCTGGGCCGGGAGCTGGGGGTCGGACGCGATGGCGGGCGCCATGGCCTGTGCGGTCATCTCAGTCTCGCTTTCGTCTGCGGGATGGGCCGGCACCGTCGGGGGGAACCGCGGTGCCCTGCTTTCTCCGAAGCGTAGCGAGATGGCCGGGTGACTAGGTCTCAATCGGTCCGAGCATCAGCAAGACTATTGCTCGTCGGCGTCGCCAAGACGCGAGGCGGACGGGAGCTGATCCTCGGCGCTGCGTCCGCCCCGACCGGCAGCCGGGGTTTCCGGTGCCCCTCTCGGCTCTCCCTGGGATCAGTCTGCCTCCGGGACGAGGGTGAGCGAGATCGAATTGATGCAGTAGCGCTGATCCGTCGGGGTGTCGTAGCCCTCGCCCTCGAACACGTGCCCGAGGTGCGAGTCGCACGCGGCGCAGCGGACCTCGACCCGCTCCATGCCCAGGCTGCGGTCGTGGAGGTAGACCACCCGGTCCTCGGCGAGGGGTGCCCAGAAGGAGGGCCAGCCGCAGTGCGAGTCGAATTTCTCCTCGCTCGTGAAGAGCTCAGCGCCGCAGGCGCGGCAGCGGTAGGAACCCTTGACGTGGGAGTCCCAGTACTCGCCGGTGTAGGCACGCTCAGTGCCGGCCTGCCGGAGCACGCGGTATTCCTCCGGGGTGAGGGTCTCCCGCCATTCCTCGTCGGTCTTGCGGACCTTCGTCGTGGCGGGGTCAGGTGTGGAAGGCGTGGTGTCCATGACTGTTCCAACGCTCAGGAGTCGCCGATGAATCCCGTTCCGGCGTAGAGGTGAAGGACCGGGATGCCGAGCCTGCGCTGTGCCTGGTTGGCCCAATCGGTGTGGAAGGTGTCCTCGATCGCGTGGGGAAGGGTCACGACAACCGCCTGCTCTGCTCCACCGGCGGCCGCCTTGTCGGCGAGCGCCCGCACGGGATCGCCTTCGACGACGCTGCCGGTGACAGGGGCCCCGAGCCCCTCGAGTGCGGCGAGCGAGGTATCAAGGGCTGTCTGGGCGAGTGAACGCGCAATCTCAGGGCTCGGCCCACGGTCCGAGAGCCCCTCGACGGCCTTGCCGAACTCGAGCAGCGAGAGATGGTCGAGGAAATCCACCACCAGGCGGCGCTTGCGGCCGGCAGGCACGAGAACCTCGAGCCTGGACCCCTCGCTGAGGAGGCCCTCGACGGCCTTGCGCTCGCTCGGGCCCAGTGCGACTTCGGTCAGGATCAGGATCGGGGCGCTCATGGGGACAGACTATGGCAGGCGATGTGCCGTGGGGGAGAGGCATGGCGGCGCGGTTTCACCCGCGATCGTTTGCCACAATGGGTTCCATGCCCGCCCGAGAGAGCATCGAGCCCGCGCGCACGCCATGGCGCACTCCGCCGTCCGCCGCCGACGAGCCGCTGCCGCGCGCGCTGTGGGCCCTGGCCGGGGCTGGCGGCGCACTCGCTCTGACCTCGGCCGTCGCGGCCTCGAGCTCGGCGCTCGCGGCGTACTTCGCGCGCCGGGTGGTGACGCCCGAGCGGGTCAGGCCCGAGGACCAGGAGATCCTCGCCGTCCAGGGCGAGGGCCCGGAACGTCGGGTCATCCTCCGGGCCACCGAGGAAACCCGGGTGGACGGGGAGTACAGCCTCTTCTTCGACCGAGGGGCAGGGCACGTCCGCGTCGGCCGGCTCGTGGACTACAGCCCCGAGGAGTCCACGGTGACCCGCCCCGTCGTCTCCGAGTACTCGGGCGACCTCAGCAGGGCCGTCCGGGCCCGTTGGAGCGGCGTCGTCTACTCCACGCCCGCGGACCTCGGCCTCGAGTACGAGGACGTCACGCTCCCGCTCGACGTGGGCCCGGCGCCGGCGTGGCTCGTGCCCGCCAAGAAGGCGAAGGGCACGTGGGCGATCATGGTCCACGGCCGTGGGGCCACGCGGCAGGAGGGGCTCCGTGCGGTTCCCACGGCGCACTCCCTGGGCATGCCCAGCCTGCTCGTCTCCTACCGGAACGATGGGGACGCCCCCGCAACGCCGGATGGCCGGTACGGCCTGGGGATGACCGAATGGCGTGACGTGGAGGCTGCGATCCGCTATGCACTCGGCGCCGGAGCACGCGACGTGGTGCTCTTCGGATGGTCGATGGGCGGGGCGATCAGCCTCCGGACCGCGGACTCCTCGATGCTGCGAGAGTCCGTCCGTGGCCTCGTGCTCGACGCACCGGTCGTGGACTGGGTCGATGTGCTCGCCCATCAGGCGCACCTTAACCGCATCCCCTCCGGCGTCGGCCGCTTCGGCCAGCTGCTCCTCGGGCAGGCGTGGGGCCGAAGGCTCACCGGCCTCGCTGCCCCGCTCGACTTCAAGGCCATGGACTGGGTCGCGCGCGCCGTCGAGCTGCGCACTCCGACCCTCGTACTGCACAGCGTCGACGACGAGTTCGTGCCCGTCGGGCCCTCCCTCGAGCTCGCCAAGCGCAATCCCGAGATGGTGACGCTCGAGACGTTCCGGCATGCCCTGCACACCAAGGAGTGGAACGTCGACCCGCAGCGCTGGGACAACGCGGTGCGCTCGTGGCTCTCGGACGTGCTCGCACCGCGGCGAGCACCGGGCGGCGCGCGCTAGCTGCTGCCGAGGCGCGCGACGACGGCACCGGTCAGCCGCACGAGGTCGCCGGGGGCCAGCTCGAGGTCGAATCCCCGCCGTCCACCGGAGACGAGCACGGTCTCGTGCCCGAGCGCCGATTCGTCGACGGCGGTGGGGGAATGCTGGCGCTGTCCGAGGGGCGAGATTCCGCCGCGCACATAGCCGCTGCGCCGCTCCGCAGCGGCCGGATCTGCCATCGTTGCCTTCTTGGCGCCGAAGGCCGCTGCGGCCGCCTTGAGGTCCAGGCTTCCCGTGACAGGGACGACGGCGACGCACAGCTGGGTGCCCCCGCTGCCAGCCACCTCGACCATGAGCGTCTTGAACACCCGCTCGGGCTCCACGCCCAGTGCCTCTGCCGCTTCCAATCCGTAACTCGCCACCGACGGGTCATGGGAGTAGGTCCGGGCGGTGTACACCACCCCTGCGGCGTCGAGGGCCGTCGTGGCGGGAGTGCCCGGCCCCTGCCCGGAGCCCGGCCGCTGCTTCTTGGCCACGTCAGGCGCCCAGCTGGCACTCCCCGCGGACCTTGCGCTTGATACGCGCGAGCATCGCGGCCATGCCACGCATGCGCAGCGGGCTCACGAGGCGCGTCAGGCCCAGTTCCTCCGGCATGTCATCCGGCACCGCGAGGATCTCCTGCGCAGTCAGACCGTCGAGGCCCTCGTGGAGGACCGAAGCGAATCCGCGCGTCGTGGGCGCCTCGGCGGGGGCCGAGAAGTACAGACGGATCGCGGGGCCCGACTCTGCCGGCGCACCCGCCGCGGCAGGCTCCGTCTCGATCGTGATGAAGAGCGGCGACTGGCACTCCACCACCTGCTCGAGCATCTCAGGGTGGTCCCGGTAGCGCTCAGGCAGCTCGGGGAGTGCCTGGGAGAACTCGAGGAGGAGCTGGAGCCTGTCGCGTTCTTCGACGGCCTGGAAGTCTGTGACGATCTCCGCCAGTGCGGCGGGCAAAGTATTCGTGCTCATCCCTTCAAGCGTACGCGCAGGGCCCCGCCTCACGGCGCGCGTTCGCCGTGGGCAGGGCCCTGTGTGACCTTCCGTTGCGCCTCAGCTGAGCGGCCACGTCGCCCTCTCCGCCTCCTTGCACCGGGGGGCCAGCGTGCCGCGCCTCAGCTGAGCGGCCACGTCGCCCTCTCCGCCTCCTTGCACCGGGGGGCCAGCGTGCCGCGCCTCAGCTGAGCGGCCACGTCGCCCTATCCGCCTCCTTGCACCGGGGTGCCAGCGTGCCGCGCCTCAGCTGAGCGGCCACGTCGCCCTATCCGCCTCCTTGCACCGGGGTGCCAGCGTGCCGCGCCTCAGCTGAGCGGCCACGTCCCTCGGTCTTCACCCTTCACGATCGGAACCCGCACCGCATTCCCCCACTCTGTCCACGAGCCGTCGTAGTTGCGGACGGTGTCGAAGCCGAGGAGGTACTTCAGCGCGAACCAGGTGTGGCTCGAGCGCTCGCCGATGCGGCAGTACGCCACGACATCGTCCCCGGGAGCCAGGCCGGCCTCCCCGAGGTAGAGCGACTCCAGTTCCTCACGCGACTTGTAGGTCCCGTCCTCAGCCGCCGCGCGGCTCCAGGGGATGGAGGCAGCGGTGGGGATGTGGCCTCCGCGGAGCGCGCCCTCTTCAGGGTAGGCAGGCATGTGGGTGCGCTTGCCCGAGTACTCGTCCGCAGAGCGCACGTCGATGAGGGGCTTGCCGAGATGGGCGAGGACGTCGTCCTTGAACGCCCTGATGGGGGCGTCGTTGCGCTCGACGACGGGGTACTCGCCACGTGTGGGCGACGGCGCCTCAGTCGTGAGCTCACGGCCCTCGGCGATCCACTTGTCGCGGCCGCCGTCGAGCAGCCGGACGTCCTCGTGTCCGAACAGCGTGAAGACCCACAGTGCGTATGCGGCCCACCAGTTGGACTTGTCTCCGTAGATCACCACGGTCGTGTCACGGGAGATGCCCTTGGACGCCGCGAGCTCGGCGAAGGCAGGACCCTCGATGTAGTCGCGCGTGACGTCGTCGTTCAGATCGGTGTGCCAGTCGATCTTGACCGCTCCGGGAATGTGCCCGGTTTCGTACAGCAGCACATCCTCGTCGGACTCGACCACGGCGAGCTTCCCGCTCGCGAGTGCGCCGGACGAGAGCTGCTCGGCGAGCCACTCCGTGGAGACGAGTCGCTCAGGATGGGCATACGCGGCGAACTTCTCGCTGCTGTCAAGGGGGTAGCTCATGGGGTGCCTTTCGCTCGGCTGAGCCAGGGCGCGTGGCTGCCGGACGGGGGCAGGGGCCACGCTCCTGAGTGGTCTCTTCCAGCGTAGCCATCGGGCGGCCGGTGCGGGGCTGCCCCGACCGTGACCTGTCACGCAGCGCAACATGGCACACCTGCGCTGGGCCGCTGTGCTGCCTGTGGTGTTCGGCACACGCGAAGGGGTGATCGGGTGCCACCGCGATATGCTGGCCGGTGGCCCTGTGACCCCTCACCCCGGACGGAATCGTTGGCGACTGTCGAACACCTCACTACCCGCACGCCCCGAGTGTCCGTCGAGGAACTGCTCACCGGCCTGCACCCGTCGCCCCGCTTCGGTGAAGTCTCCTTCTCGAGCTACCGCCCCGATCCGGCCCAGCCGAGCCAGGCGGCAGCAGTCAAGGCGCTCGAGGCCTTCGCAGACGGAGTCGGCACGTCCAACGGAGGCCTGCTCTCCAGGATCTTCGGTTCCAAGCCCAAGACCCGCGCCGGGGTGTACCTCGATGGGGGCTTCGGAGTGGGGAAGACCCACCTCCTGGCCTCGCTCTGGCACTCAGTCCCTGGCCCCAAGGCCTTCGGGACGTTCGTCGAGTACACCAACCTGGTCGGCGCCCTCTCCTTCCGCAAGACGGTCGAAGCCCTGAGCTCGTACAAGCTCGTGTGCATCGACGAGTTCGAGCTCGACGACCCGGGCGATACGGTCCTCATGTCCCGACTCATGCGCGAGCTCGCCGACGCGGGGGTCAAGCTCGCCGCGACCTCGAACACGCTGCCCGGCTCCCTCGGCGAGGGCCGGTTCGCCGCCGTCGACTTCCAGCGCGAGATCCAGGTCCTGGCCGACCAGTTCGACGTCATCCGGATCGACGGCGAGGACTACCGCCATCGCGGCCTCCCGGCCGCGCCCGCCCCGCTGTCCAACGCCGAACTGGACGCGAGGATGAATGCGGAGTTCGACGGCGGCCTGGTTGCTGTCGACGACTTCGCGGCCCTGCTGAAGCACCTCGCGGGAGTCCATCCGAGCCGTTACCGCCAGCTCATCGATGGGGTCGACGGGATCGTGTGGAAGGACGTCCGCACGATCCAGCACCAGGCGACGGCGCTGCGCTTCGTCGTGCTCGCGGACCGCCTCTACGACAAGGACGTGCCGATCCTCGCGTCCGGGGTGCCGTTCGACGAGCTCTTCACGCCCGAGATGATGGCGGGCGGCTACATGAAGAAGTACTTCCGCGCAGTGTCACGCCTCACCGCTCTCGCGCGGGAGGCCCAGAGCCACGAGCCGTCCTGAAACGCCAAGTGCCGGCCCCGCCTCTCGGCGGTGCCGGCACTCAGTGACGATTCTCGGGGCTGCTCCGAGGCCCTCGGCGGGCCGCAGCAGGAGGCTTCGGTGCTGCGGGTCAGGCTGGGCACTGCCCTGGGCCAGACCGCTCACATCGTCGGAGGCGACCTACTGGACTCCCTTGACCTGATCAGCGAATCTGCCGCCGGTCCTGTCGTCGCCGATGAGCCCTTCAGCCTTGCCCTCTATGTCGTCCAGAAAAGACACGGCCACCTCCTTTCACTCCCGGGGCTACAGCGCCCCTCCTGTCCACGATGGTAGTCATCGGAGGGAGTCAATCCAACCGCTCTGCGGCGGGTACCGTTCCGCTGTCAGCGGACGGCTTGCGTTCTGCGAAAGGAGAAGCCGGGTTAGGCCGCGGGGAGACAGCGAAGGCGCCCGCCGGGCGCCTTCGAGGGAGTGGTGGGCGATACTGGGATCGAACCAGTGACCTCTTCCGTGTCAGGGAAGCGCGCTACCGCTGCGCCAATCGCCCGTGTTCTGTTGTGTGCCGCGTGCGCTTTGGAGGGTCCCGGTGGCGTTTAACGCGAGCAGAGCGGACGACGAGACTCGAACTCGCGACATCCACCTTGGCAAGGTGGTGCTCTACCAACTGAGCTACGTCCGCAGGGGGAGCGCTGGGCTCCGCCGTGGGCGATACTGGGATCGAACCAGTGACCTCTTCCGTGTCAGGGAAGCGCGCTACCGCTGCGCCAATCGCCCGTGTTCTGTTGTGTGCAGCGTGCGCCCTGGAGGGTTCCGATGGCGTTAACGCGAGCAGAGCGGACGACGAGACTCGAACTCGCGACATCCACCTTGGCAAGGTGGTGCTCTACCAACTGAGCTACGTCCGCAGGGGGAGCGCTGGGCTCCGCCGTGGGCGATACTGGGATCGAACCAGTGACCTCTTCCGTGTCAGGGAAGCGCGCTACCGCTGCGCCAATCGCCCTCACTCCCGTCAAGGGAGCAGGTGTCCACCGAGGTGGGGACGGGATTCGAACCCGCGTATACGGCTTTGCAGGCCGCTGCCTCGCCTCTCGGCCACCCCACCGTGTAGGCATCACGAGGATGCTTCGACAGTGTCCTGCGAGCGGACGACGAGACTCGAACTCGCGACATCCACCTTGGCAAGGTGGTGCTCTACCAACTGAGCTACGTCCGCAGGCCGTCGCAACGTCCCGTGCTTTCCGCATCCGGGGCGCGCTTCAACGAGTAACGACTGTATAGGACGGGATGGCCTTTCGACAAATCCGAGAGGGGCTGGCAGCGTGCGCCGCGAAGGGGGCCCAGGGGACCGGATCTGGGCGCCGGGGCAGCGCTCTGATTTGATCCTCGGCTGGCATGTGGGCTACAGTCGGAGGGCGCCGCAGGCCGGATAAGGGCTGAGGCGGACGGGCGATTGGCGCAGTGGTAGCGCGCTTCGTTCACACCGAAGAGGTCACTGGTTCGAACCCAGTATCGCCCACACCGAGGACCCCCGGACATGTCCGGGGGTCCTTCTCGTGTCAAGACTGTCGGACCGTCATGAAAGGGTGTGTCCATGACAGCACCGGAGCTCGCAGTCCCCTCTCCCGACGGCTTCGGACGCATGTACCGGCGCTCGGCTGACCAGCCGCCGAGCGTCCCGTCGATCACCACGGTGATCGCGCAGCAGCCGGTCGAGCTGGACGGCTGGCGCAGCTACATGGCGGCGAAGCACGTGGCGGACCACCCCGAGCTCGGGGCCCTCATGGCCGACCCCTCCCAGATGCGGCGCCTCGTGCGGACCGCTGTCGATGCGTCCGAGGCATACGCCAGGTCGGCCGCCGAGCGCGGCGACCGCGTCCACGCTTATGCCGAGCAGGTGGCCCTGCGCGCTCTTGGCCGTCCCGACCGCGTGGCCGAGGCACTCGAAGCCCTGCGGGAGAAGGGAGAGGAGGGGTTCGCCGTCAGCGTGGACCGCTGGTGGGAATCCTTCTCGGTCGAACCGCTCGCCGCCGAGCTCACGGTCTGGAACCACACGCTCGGGTATGCAGGGACGCTGGACCTCGTGGCGCGCATCAACGGCCGGGTCTGCCTCATCGACTACAAGACCAAGGGCACGTCCCGGGACGGGCGCGTCAAGGCGTTGGACGACAAGGTCGCGATGCAGCTCGTGGCTGGGATGAAGGCGGAGGAGAGCGTCGTCGACTCCTCTGCGGGCACATGGGAGCCCTGGGCCTACGGCGAGGACCCGCTGCTCATCGCGGTGGCCGTCGGCGAGACGGAGCACGCGGCAGTCCGCGTCAATCCGGAGGTCCGGCGGCACCACTGGCTCACGTTCTGCCAGTTGCGCAGGGTGTGGGGTGCGCGGGTGGAGGCTGCCGCCGCCGGCCGGACACTCCTCCCGCTGCCGCCGCCCCCAGCCGCATAGCGCTATAGCCGCTGGCGCCTGAGACGCGCCGCCTAGACTTGAAAGGCAGTGCCGGCTCTCCGGCACCCCGATTCCTCCGCGAGCGCGGGCCGAGCGCCCGCTCCATGAGAAAGGCACCGCATCATGGCCGTCTTGCCCATCAGGATCATCGGCGATCCCGTGCTCCGCACGGTGGCCGAGGAGGTGACGGACTTCGGACCGGCGCTCACGCGCCTCGTGGAGGACATGCTGGAGACCATGGAGGACGTCGACGGCGCGGGGCTCGCGGCGCCGCAGGTCGGTGTGAGCAAGCGCGTCTTCACCTACCAGATCGGTCAGGAGCGTGGCCACGTCGTGAATCCTGTGCTGACGCTGTCCGAGGAGTACCAGGACGACATGGTCGAGGGATGCCTGAGCATCCCCGGCGTGGCCTTCCCGGTACGCCGGCGCGCGCAGGCCCTCGTCACCGGCTCGGACAAGGAGGGGAACCCGGTGGAATTCCCCGCCGAGGGTCTCCTGGCGCGCATCGTGCAGCATGAGACTGACCACCTCGACGGAGTCCTGTTCCCGGACCGGCTGGAGGGTGACGACCGCCGTGCAGCCCTGCGCGCCATCCGCGCGATCGACTACCGCAGCCGTGTCGAGGACACCCTGTCGAAGCGATCGGACCACGTGGGCTCCGCGTTCGGGGCCGGCCAAGTGCGAGGCGCGGCGTTCGGCGCGGGCGGCGCCTCGTGAGGATTGTGTTCGCGGGAACTCCTGACGTCGCGGTGCCCTCGCTGGACCGCCTCGTCTTGGCGGGGTTCACTGTGGTCGGGGTCCTCACACGGCCGGACGCCCGGGTAGGCCGCAAGCGTGCCATCACGCCCTCGGCCGTGGCCGCCCGGGCCGAGGAGCTCGGGATCCCGGTGCTCAAGGCCGCGCGCATCACGCCAGAGGTCGTGGCCCGGCTTCAGGAGTGGACGCCCGAGGCCGCCGCAATCGTCGCGTATGGCGGCATCGTGCCTCCTGCTGCCCTGGCCATTCCGCGCCACGGCTGGATCAACCTCCACTTCTCGCTGCTCCCTGCGTGGCGTGGGGCGGCCCCTCTGCAGTATTCGGTGATCCACGGCGACGACGTCGTCGGTGCGTCCACCTTCCGGCTTGAGGAGGGCCTCGACACCGGCCCCGTGTTCGGGACGGTGGCCCTCACGCCGGGGCCGGAGGCAACGAGCGGGCAGCTCCTCGCGCAGCTTGCGGACGCGGGAGCCGAGCTGCTGGCCCAGACGCTTACCGGCGTGGCAGAAGGGCGGCTCGAGCCGCGGCCACAGGCTGGCGAGCCGACGTTCGCGCCGAAGCTCACGCTCGAGGATGGCAGGCTCGACTGGTCGCTGCCCGCCGTAGCCCTCCACCGCCGCGCCCGCGGGGTCACTCCCGAGCCCGGCGCGTGGACGATGCTGGGCGCTGACCGGTTCAAACTGGAGCCCCCTCGGCTTCGCCCTGATATTGAAGGGATCGAGCCGGGACATCTTGCCTGGGCAGACAAGAGCCTGGTAGTCGGCACGGGGACGCATGCGCTCGAGCTCACGCGGGTCCAGCCCGCGGGGAAGAAGATGATGGCGGCCGCCGACTGGGCTCGCGGCGCAGGGAACATCGAAGGGACGGTGCTGGGATGAACGAGCGTGCGTCAGGCTCCCGCCGAGGCGACGGCGGAGGGGGCGGCGGCCGCCGCCCGGAGCGTCGCCGCGACGCGCAGGGCCGGGAGCGGAATCGCGGAGGGCATGGCCGGCGGCAGTTCAGCGAGCAGGCGCCGCGCCAGCGTTCACGCTCTGCAGATCCGGCGCGCCTCGTGGCCTTCGAGGTGCTCCGCGCGGTGTCCAGGGATGACGCGTACGCCAACCTCGTCCTGCCGCAGCGGGTGCGCCACCACCATCTCGACCGCCGGGACGCAGGCTTCGCCACCGAGCTCGCCTACGGGGCCCTGCGATGGCAGGGGACGTACGACGCCGTCCTCGCCCTCAACGTGGACCGTCCGCTCGCGCAGCTGGACCCTGCCGTGCTCGATGTCCTGCGCCTCGGCGTGCACCAGCTCCTCGGAATGAGGGTGCCGCCCCACGCCGCGCTCAACCAGACTGTTGCCCTCACGCGGGCAGTGATCGGGGCGGGCCCCTCGTCCCTCGTGAACGCCGTGCTGCGCCGGGTGAGTGGGAAGGACCTCGCGGCGTGGACGGCAGAGCTCACTGCCGCCAAAGACGATGCCGCCGAGCGGGACGCGATCGACTACGCGCACCCGGCGTGGATCGTGCGGGCCCTCCGGCAGTCCCTCGTGGCGCATGGCCGTGCCGCAGACGAGGTGCACGCCCTCCTCGAGGCGGACAATGCGGCACCCGTCGTGAACCTCATCGCCCTGCCGGGCGTCGGGAAGCTCGAGGACGCGCTCGAAGCCGGCGCCCAGCCCGGCGACCTGGTGGAAGGCTCGGCGCTGTCCGGCGGGGGAGACCTGGGACGCTGGTCGGCCGTCCGCGAAGGCACAGTGCGGGTCCAGGACGTCGGCTCGCAGCTCGTGGCGCGTGCCGTCGCCGCTGTCCCCCTCGGGGCTGCGGGCCCCGGCGAGACTGCGAAGGGCGCCGCCGGCGCCGAGCGCTGGCTGGACCTGTGTGCGGGCCCCGGGGGGAAGGCGGCGCTGCTGGGGGCACTGGCCGCCGAACGGGGGGCGACCCTCCTGGCGAACGAGGCTGCTCCGCACCGTGCGGACCTGGTGCGCAAGGCACTCCGCCCGGTGCCCGAGGCGGCGTGGGAAGTGCATACCGGTGACGGCCGCGATCTCGGCCACGAGCTGGCGGGCCAGTTCGCCCGGGTCATTGCCGACGTGCCCTGCACCGGGCTGGGAGCCCTGCGGAGGCGACCGGAGGCGCGCTGGCGCCGCACGCCGGGAGACCTGGCGGAGCTCGGCCCGCTCCAGCGCGACCTCCTGGATGCGGCCATCGACGCGGCGGCCCCGGGCGGCGTGGTCGGCTACATCACTTGTTCGCCGCACCCGGCCGAGACGACCACGGTGGTCGCCGACGCTCTCAAGCGCCGGCACGACGTCGAACTCCTCGACGCCGGGGCCGCACTCGACGCCGTGGCACTCCGCCCCCTCGGGGCAGGCCACGAGCGCACCGCCCAGCTGTGGCCCCATGTGCATCAGACCGACGCGATGTTCCTGGCCCTGTTCCGCAAGCTTCCCGCTGCCACGACCGAGGAGTCCTGAGTGAGCTGCTGCATCCACCCCAGCATCCTGTCCGCAGACTTCGTCAACCTCGAGGCCGAGCTGGGCCGGATCAAGACCGCCGACGCCGTGCACGTGGACGTGATGGACAACCATTTTGTGCCGAACCTCACGCTGGGCCTGCCCGTCGTGGAGCGCATCCAGGCGGTGAGTGCGGTCCCGCTCGATGCCCACCTCATGATCGCCGACGCCGACCGCTGGGCGCCGTTGTACGCGGACCTCGGCCTTGCCTCTGTGACATTCCACGCGGAGGCGGCCACCGCCCCCGTCAAGCTTGCGCGGGAACTCCGTGCGAGGGGCTCGAAGGCGGGGATGGCGCTGCGACCGGCAACCGCCGTCGAGCCCTACCTGGACATGCTCGCCGAGCTGGACATGCTGTTGGTCATGACGGTCGAGCCCGGGTTCGGGGGCCAATCCTTCCTGGACCTGACCCTGCGGAAGATCCGCCGGGCCCGGGCCGCGGTCGACGGCTCCGGGGCGAAGGTCGCGATCCAGGTCGACGGCGGCATCTCGGCCTCCACGATCGAGCGCGCGGCGGAGGCGGGTGCCGACGTGTTCGTGGCAGGGTCGGCCGTCTACGGTGCCGATGATCCGGGGGCGGCCGTCGAGCAGCTCCGTGGGCTCGCGGAAGGCGCCGCCCGGGGCCGGGTCCAGTCATCGTGAGCCGTAGGTGACGCGGCACACCCCGGATGTGCGGTATGTGTGGCACAATGGGACAAGCCGCTTGGTTGAACCGTCACCTATCGTGACGGCAGAGCAGCGGCTGAACCAACGAAGATACGTGCTCCGGGGTCGGTGAAAGTCCGAACCGGCGGTGATAGTCCGCGACCCGGCACCCTGCTTCCGAGCGGGATGCCGGTTGAGCCGGTGGAATTCCGGCACCGACAGTCAAAGTCTGGATGGGAGAAGCACGTGCAGTATGCGTTGCGCCGCGGATAGAGTCCGTTCGGCGCGCCGCGTCTGTCGCAACCCCGGAGCCGCTGCGGTGAAGGGAAGGATGGTTGCGATGGACTTCATGCAGTGGCTCTTGACGGCGCAGTTCCCCATGGCGGGACCGGCCAAGGCGGTGGCCGCATGAGCGCCCCGCACACGGTGCCGGACACGATGCGCCGAGGAGCCGCCTCTGCTGGCCACTCCAAGGTGCCGGCCGACGGCGCTTTCATGGATCAGGCCCTCGGCTTGGCGATCCACGGCGTCAGGGGCGCCAACCCGCTTGTGGGTGCGGTCGCCGTCGGCCGTGACGGCAAGGTACTGGCGTCGGGCTGGCATCGCGGTGCGGGCACCGCGCATGCCGAGGCGGACGCGATCGCCAATGCGGCACGCGGGGGCATCGACCTGACGGGCGCAACGATGTACGTCACGCTCGAGCCGTGCAACCACACGGGCCGCACCGGTCCCTGCGCCCAGGCCCTCATCGCCGCGGGGGTGTCCCGCGTGGTCTACGCGATCGACGATCCCCACGATGCCGCGAGCGGGGGAGCGGGAACACTGCGCGCCGCGGGCATCGACGTCATCGGGGGAGTCCGCGCCGGCGAGGCAACGGAACTCAACCGCCAATGGCTCGGCGCGGTCGCCGCCCGCCGCCCCTTCGTGACGCTCCACTTGGCCCAGACGCTCGACTCGCGGATCGCGGCGGAGGACGGCACGAGCCAGTGGATCACGTGCCCCGAGTCGCTTGCGGACAACCATGCGATCCGCGCCAGAATCGATGCCATCCTCGTCGGGAGCCAGACCGTGGCCGTGGACAATCCGAGGCTCACGGCCCGGACCGAGGATGGGCAGCTGGCCGACCACCAGCCGCTGAGGGCAGTGATGGGCCTGCGCGAAGTGCCCGACGACGCGGCCGTGCGGGGCGACGACGGGCGGTTCGTTCACCTGCGCACCCAGGATCCCGCTGCGGCCCTCTCCCGGCTGTTCGATCAGGGCGTGCGGCACGTCATGGTGGAGGGCGGGGCCCGTATCATCGCCGCCTTCCTCAGCGCGAACCTCGTCGACGAGCTCATCGTGTACCAGGCGCCCACCATTCTGGGCTCGGGGAAGAACGCCGTGACCGATCTCGGGGTCCGCACGCTCGCCGACGCGCAGCGCTGGACTTGGGACGAGTCCGGCGGCGGGGCCGTCCGCCGCCTCGGCTGCGACCTCCGACTCCACCTTGCCCCGGCCGCGCACCCCGACGCGGCGCCCCACGACGCACTCCCCCAGGAGGGACTCTGATGTTCACCGGAATCATCGCCGAGCGCGGCACCGTCGAGGACGTCCGCCTGGCCGACGGCAGCGCCGTCCTGACCTTCACCGCGCCGACGCTCGCGCGGGACCTGCCCCTGGGCGGATCGATGGCGGTGGACGGCTGCTGCCTCACCGCGGTGACGAATGACGGCCATCGGTTCACGGTCGACGTCATGGGCGAGTCGCTAGTCCGCACCACCCTCGGCGGGCTCGCGGCGGGGGACCACGTCAACCTCGAGCGGTGTGTCCCCGCCGGGGGCCGGCTCGACGGGCATGTGGTCCAGGGCCATGTCGACGGCGTCGGCACCCTCCTCGAGCGCGAGCCCCTCGATCACTGGAACCGCCTGCGGTTCTCGGTTCTTGCCGACCTTTCGCGCTACGTGGCCGAGAAGGGGTCGATCGCCGTCGACGGCGTCTCCCTCACGGTCACCGCGGTGAGCGGCCCCGACGAGGACCAGCAGTGGTTCGAAGTGGGCCTCATCCCGGCAACCCTTGCCGAGACCGGACTGGGCGAGAAGCCTGTCGGTGCGGCGGTCAATCTCGAGGTTGATGTCCTCGCCAAGTACACGGCCCGGCTTCTCTCGTTCGGTGCCCAGATCCAGGAGGCCCAGCTGTGACCCACACACTGCACGCCATCAGCCTCGAGCCCGTCCACGCCGCCGTCGACGCGCTGCGGGCCGGACGCCCGGTGCTCGTCGTCGACGACGAGCACCGCGAGAACGAGGGCGACATCATCTTCGCCGCCCAGCACGCCACGCCGGCCCTGATGGGCTGGACCATCCGATACTCCTCCGGCGTCATCTGCGTGCCGATGCCCGGCGAGACCGCGGACCGGCTCGCCCTGCCGCCCATGGTCGAGGACAATCAGGACGCGAAGGGCACCGCCTACACGGTCTCGTGCGACCTGCGCGTGGGGATCACCACCGGGATCAGCGCAACGGACCGCGCGATGACCGTGGCAGCCCTCGCGGATGCCTCCTCGTCCCCGGCGGACTTCACCCGGCCCGGGCACATCTTCCCCCTCCGTGCCGTCGACGGCGGTGTGCTGGCCCGGCAGGGCCACACGGAGGCGGCCGTCGAGCTGTGCCGGCTCGCGGGCCTGGCCCCCGTGGGCGTGATTGCCGAAGTCGTCCATGACGACGGCGAGATGATGCGGCTGCCCGCACTGCGTGAGTTCGCCGACGCCCACGGATGCCCGCTCATCTCGATCGAGGACCTCGTCGACCATGTGGCCACGGTGCGGGCCGCGCAGGGAGGAATCGGATGAGCACTGCCCACACCGTCAGCGGGGGCCCCGTCGTCAAGCTGCCCACCGCGTTCGGCGAGTTCGTGGCCCAGGCATGGCTGGACGAGGAGACGGGTGCGGAGCACCTCGCGGTGAGCTCGCCGGCCCCGCCGCCGCCTGGCATCGCACCGCTCGTGCGCCTTCACTCCGAGTGCCTCACGGGGGACGTCTTCGGCTCCTACCGCTGCGACTGCGGCGAGCAGCTGGCCTACGCGCTCGGCCTCATCCGGGACCAGGGCGGAACGCTGCTGTACCTCCGCGGCCACGAGGGGCGCGGCATCGGCCTGGCGAACAAGATCAGGGCCTACGCACTGCAGGAGGCCGGGTACGACACGGTCGAGGCGAACGAGCAGCTCGGCCTGCCCGTGGACGCCCGCTCGTACCGGGCAGCGGCACAGATCCTCGCCGAGATGGGCCAGACGAGCATCCGGCTCCTGAGCAACAACCCCGACAAGAAGCGCCGGCTGGCCAAGGCCGGTGTCCACGTGGTCGAGATGGTGCCGGCGGAGGTGCCCTCCCGGGCGGAGAACCTGCACTACCTCCGGACCAAGAAGGAGCGCATGGAGCACCTCCTCACGCTCGACCGCCAAGCGGGGCTCCGGGTCTCCGGCGACCCTGAGTGACGCCCCTGAACACCACAGGGCGCCGGGATGCACCCGGCACCCTTCCCTACCCGAAGGACTATGCATGAGCGGCCACGGCGCCCCCACCCTCTCCCTCGACAATCCCGAGCTTGCCCGGCTCCGCCTCGCGATCGTGGCGGCGAGCTGGCACACGCAGATCATGGACGGGCTGCTCGAGGGCGCCCGCCGCGCCGCTTCCGAGGCGGGGATCGACGCGCCCACCGTCGTCCGCGTCCCCGGGGCCTTCGAGCTCCCCGTCGCCGCGGTGAAGCTCGCGGAGACGCATGACGCCGTCGTGGCGCTCGGCGTCGTGATCCGGGGAGGGACGCCGCACTTCGAGTACGTGTGCGAGGCGGCCACGGTGGGCCTCACCGAGGTGGGAGTCCGCACCGGGATCCCCGTGGGATTCGGCGTGCTCACGTGCGACACCGAAGAGCAGGGCATCGAGCGGGCGGGACTTCCCGGGTCGAAGGAGGACAAGGGCCACGAGGCGACCACGGCCGCGCTCCTGACGGCCGTAACGCTCCGCTCGCTCTAGTAGGGTAGAACGGTGAAGGATTTCGAGACACTGTTCGCCGAACTCAGCGAGAAGGCCGAGACCCGCCCGGCTGGATCACGCACCGTCGCCGAACTGGAGTCCGGAGTGCACGGCATCGGCAAGAAGATCGTCGAAGAGGCCGCCGAGGTGTGGATGGCCGCCGAGTTCCAGTCCGATGAGGAGGCTGCCGAGGAGATCTCCCAGCTCCTCTACCACGTGCAGGTGCTCATGGTGGCCAAGGGCTTCACGCTCCAGGACGTGTACCGGCATCTGTAGCCGCGGGGCGCTGGCGGTCGCACAGCACCGGCAGCCCCGCGGCGCCAGCCGCCTCCCTCGTCACTCCGCCCAGAAAGCCCGCCATGCTCCGTGTAGCCGTTCCCAACAAGGGATCCCTCTCCGAATCCGCCTCGTCCATGCTCGCCGAGGCAGGGTACCGCCAGCGCCGCGAGGGCGGCCGTGAACTCGTCATGGTCGACCCGGACAATGACATCGAGTTCTTCTTCCTCCGCCCGCGCGACATCGCAGTCTACGTGGGCCGGGGAACGCTTGACGTGGGCATCACCGGCCGTGACCTGCTGCTCGACGCCGAGGTCGAGGCCGAGGAACTCCTGTCCCTCGGCTTCGCGGCGTCCACGTTCCGCTTCGCTGGCCCGGTCGGGCAGTTCACGAGCCTCCAGGAGCTCGAGGGCAAGCGCATCGCCACAAGCTACGACGGGCTCGTGCGCCGCTACCTCGGCGAGCGGGGAATCTCCGCCGAGCGCGTCGTCCGGCTCGACGGCGCCGTGGAATCCTCGGTGCGGCTCGGCGTGGCCGACGCGATCGCAGACGTCGTCGAGACGGGCAACACGCTCAAGGCCGCCGGGATGGAGGTCTTCGGGGAACCGCTGCTGAAGTCGGAGGCCGTGCTGATCGGCCGGACGGGCCACTCCCTCCCGGCGATCGACGTGCTCATCCGCCGGCTCCAGGGCGTCCTCGTGGCCCGCCAGTACGTGCTCATGGACTACGACGTCCGCAAGGACCTCGTGGAGCGCGCCGCGTCGCTGACCCCCGGCCTCGAATCGCCGACCGTCTCGCCGCTGCGTGACTCCGAGTGGGTGGCGGTGCGGTCAATGGTCCCCAAGCGCGAGACGAACCGCATCATGGACGAGCTGTACGACTTGGGCGCACGTGCGATCCTCGTCAGCAGCATCCACGCCTGCCGCATCTAGGAGGGCCCCCATGTCTGTTGCCGTCCGCGTGATCCCCTGCCTCGACGTCGATGCCGGTCGCGTCGTCAAGGGAGTGAACTTCCTGAACCTCCGCGACGCGGGTGACCCGGTCGAGCTCGCCCACCGCTATGACCGCGCGGGGGCCGACGAGCTCACCTTCCTCGATGTCACGGCTTCCTCCTCCGACCGCCAGACCACCTTCGACGTCGTGCGCCGCACCGCCGAGGAGGTCTTCATCCCGCTGACGGTGGGCGGCGGCGTCAGGGGAGTGCACGACGTCGACCGCCTCCTGCGCGAGGGCGCGGACAAGGCGTCCATCAACACAGCCGCCATCGCGCGCCCCGAGGTGATCGACGAGATCACGAGGCACTTCGGATCGCAGGTGCTGGTGCTCTCGGTGGACGCGCGGCGCGTCCAGGGGGACACCGCGACCGCCTCGGGCTTCGAAGTCACGACCCACGGCGGCCGCAAGGGCACCGGGATCGACGCCGTGGCCTGGGCCAAGGAGGCCGCCGACCGCGGCGTGGGTGAGATCCTGCTGAACTCGATCGACGCCGACGGCACCAAGGAGGGCTTCGACCTCGAGCTGATCCGCCTCATCCGCGCGGCGGTCGCGGTGCCCATCATCGCCTCCGGCGGTGCTGGGAAGCCCGAGCATTTCCCGCCGGCCATCGAGGCGGGCGCTGACGCCGTCCTCGCGGCGTCGATGTTCCACTTCGGCCCGGTGGACATGATCGGCCAGGTCAAGTCGGCCATCCGGGCCGCAGGCTTCCCCGTCCGCTAGCCGACGCTGAGCTTCCCGGCCTCGGCCCATCCTTCGGCGAGGAAGGGCGGCGTCTGCGCTGAGTCGCCCTCCACGATCGTCACGAGCCATTCCGCGCCCTCGAGGAAGGCCTCCTCCGCCAGGGCGGAGACCACCGCGGCCCCGAGCCGCCCGTCGGCGTCGTCGGCCGCGAAGCCGAAGCCGCCGATCGCCGCGATGCCGTCTCCGAACGCGATGCGCCCCTGGGCCGCGGGCCGACCCCAGATGGTGAGCTCGACGACGTCGTACTCGCCCAGGGGCGCCTCCGAGATCCCTCCGCCCTCGGGAAGCCTGGGCGGCTGCGGGACGTCGCCCGTGGCAATCGCCAGGACCGTGGCGTCCGCATTCCCCGATCCCTCGTGCGGGGTGTAGGTGCGGTCCTCGCCGGCGATCGCCGCGAACAGCGGGGCGACGGAATCCCAGTTGAGCTCGAAGTCAGTCATGCCACCATCCTGCCACCGGCCGCACCCAACTCCGTCACGCCTTCGTCACGGAGCTCAGTGCCCGATCTCTGCGCTGTCCAGGAGCGCGATGGCGTCGGGCTGGCCCTCGAAGGTGACGAGCGCCTGGGCGCATCGCCCGAAGGCGTGCAGGAGGAGCTCGCCGGGGTCGCCCACAATGGCCACGGAGACAGGTGCGCGCTTGGCCACATGCCGTGGACCGGCTGTGTTCACGAGGACGATGCCCAGATCGACCCCCCGGTACAGGTACGCCGCGCGCTTGACGACCTCGTGCCAGAGCGCGTCGGCGTAGGCAGTGTCGAGGGCCCGGGGCGCCCAGCGGTCGCCCGCGCGGCGCACGTCTTCGGTGTGCACGAAGAACTCGGCGAGGTTGGCTGCCTCGTCGATCGGACCAAGCCGGAGGGGGGAGAGGCGCGGCGGTCCGGCGCGGAACGACTCGACCAGTTCCCGATAGGGGCCCTCTGACGCGTGCTCCGCGGCGAGGCGGTCCGTCGCCTCGTCAGAGGTCTTCGCTCGCGATGTCATGAGCAGGCCCAGACCCACCCGCGGGCTGTGCTCGCGAAGGTACAGATGGGCGGCGAGATGACGGGTCCTCCACCCCTCGCAGAGGGTGGGCGCGTCGGGGCCGGCCGCGAGCAGCGTCTCGGCCAAGACTTCACGCGATGGGTCTACGAAGTGCATCACTGGCGAACCTAGCACGCGCGCGCCCGACGCGCCCGGGCACTGCCGGGAGGCGGACTAGACTTGGAGGGATGTCTGAGCCGAACAGCCCCCTGCCCGCCGACCTGGCCGCACGCCTGAAGAGGGACGACGCCGGTCTGGTCGCCGCGGTCGTCCAGCAGCACGATACCCACGAGGTGCTCATGGTGGGCTGGATGGACGACGAAGCCCTCCACCGCACCCTCACCACCGGTCGCGTGACGTTCTGGTCCCGTTCGCGCCGTGAGTACTGGCGCAAGGGCGACACCTCGGGGCATGTCCAGTGGGTCAAGTCCGTGGACCTCGACTGCGACGGCGACGCCCTCCTCGTGCGCGTCGACCAGGTCGGGGCGGCGTGCCACACCGGCACGCGGACGTGCTTCGACGGTCGGCGCCTCGACGCCGTCGTCGGCCCCGCCGCCTGAGCGGACAGAACCACCCACGCCAGCGCACCCCCTCTGGGTGCACAGCCCGAAAGCGATACCGCACCCCATGAACGACCTTGGAGTCATCAGCCCCTCGCTCGAGGAGTTCCGCGCCGTTGCGGCCCACCGGCGGGTGGTCCCCGTGCACTTGCAGGTGCTTGCCGACGCCGAGACGCCGATCAGCATCTACCGCAAGGTCGCGGACGGCAAGCCCGGCACGTTCCTCTTCGAGTCCGCCGCGGTGGGAGGGTCATGGTCGCGGTTCTCCTTCATCGGCGCCGCGTCGAGGGCAACCCTCACGAGCCGCGACGGCCAGGCGCACTGGATCGGTGAGCCGCCCGTGGGGGTCCCGACCTCCGGCAATCCGCTGGAGGCGCTGCGCGACACCGTTGCCGCCCTGCGGACCGAGCGCTTCGACGGCCTGCCTCCGTTCACATCGGGCATGGTCGGGTTCGTCGGCTGGGAGGCTGTGCGCCGCTGGGAGAAGCTCCTCGACCCGCCCGAGGACGACCTCGAGCTGCCCGAGCTGGCCATGAACCTCGTCACGGACCTCGTGGTGCACGACAACGTGGACGGCACCGTGACGCTCGTGGCCAACGCGATCAACTTCGACAACAGCGACGAACGCGTCGACGAGGCGTGGCACGACGCCGTGTCCCGGCTCCAGCGCATGCTGACGGCACTGCTGCGGCCCGCCGAGTCGGCCGTGAGCGTCCTGTCGCCGGTGGGCGACTACCAGGACAAGGTGGTCCACCAGTGGAGCGAGCAGGGCTACCTCGACGCCATCGCGCGGGGCCGGCGCGCGATCTACGACGGCGACGTGTTCCAGGTGGTCATCTCCCGCCGCTTCGAGCTCGACTACGACGCTGAGCCGCTGGACGTCTACCGCGTGCTGCGGAAGATGAATCCGAGCCCGTACATGTACCTCCTCACGCTCGAGGACGCGTCCGGCCGCCCGTACTCGATCGTCGGATCGTCGCCTGAGGCGCTCGTCACGGTGACCGGCGAGCAGGTGGTGACCCATCCGATCGCCGGCTCCCGGCCCCGCGGCGCCACCGTCGAGGCGGACAAGGCTCTCGCCGAGGAACTGCTCGCAGATGAGAAGGAGCGTGCCGAGCACCTCATGCTCGTCGACCTGGCCCGCAACGACCTCTCCAAGGTCTGCCGCCCCGGCACGGTGGAGGTGAGCGAATTCATGGAGGTCGAGCGGTTCAGCCACATCATGCACCTCGTCTCCACGGTGGACGGCAAGCTGCGGCCCGAGGCGAGCGCCTACGACGTGCTCGCCGCGACCTTCCCGGCCGGCACGCTCTCGGGGGCCCCGAAGCCGCGCGCGCTGCGACTGCTCGACGAGGTCGAGCCGGTCCGCCGGGGTGTGTACGGCGGGGTGGTCGGCTACCTGGACTTCGCCGGGGACATGGACATGGCCATCGCCATCCGCACGGCACTCCTGCGCGAGGGGAGGGCCTACGTCCAGTCCGGCGGCGGGATCGTCGCCGACTCGGACCCCCAGGCCGAGGCGCAGGAGTCCGTGAACAAGGCCGCCGCCCCACTCCGGGCGGTCTATACGGCGTCCGCGCTGAGGCCCGCGGCGACGGCCGCGGGCGCCGAGGCCGGTGCAGCACATGTCTGAGGCAAGGACGTCCCGCCCGGTGCCCGTGTGGGCCCGGAAGCCGATCGTGGTCCTCATCGGCCTGCTGTTCGCCCTCCTGGCCTTCGCCTCAACGACCCAGACGTGGGTCGACGCGGACGTGCAGGGTTCCGCCGTCCGCACGGCCCACCTGACGGTTCAGGGCAGCAAGGCCGCGACAGCGGTCTCGGCCCTCGCGCTCGTGGGACTGGCCGGAACCCTCGCCGCGGCCGTCGCCGGACGGGTCGGGCGGACGGTGGCCGGCGTCGTCGTCGTGCTCGCGGGGGCCGGCGTCGCCGCCGCCTGCGCCGCCGTCCTCGCCGATCCCCGCGCTGCCGCTGAAGGCTCCATCGCCAAGGCGACCGGCCTCGCGGGCAGCGACGCGGCGGTCACGCTCACCGCGTATCCCGCCCTTGCAGCGGCCGCCGGAGTCCTGCTCGCCCTCGCGGGCGTGCTGCTCCTCGTCGCCGCCCGCTTCTGGCCGCTGCGGACCAGGTACGACGCCGGTCGGGGAGCCCGCGCGGCGGCCGCACCCGGGACCCGGCGTGGCGCAGCGGGGACGGCGCCTGAGGAGGCCTCTGACGACGGGGCCTCGGTGGACGGAATCGACGGCTGGGACCGGCTTTCGCGCGGCGAGGATCCGACCGGCTGACCCGCTGCCCGGATGGGCTTCACATTCTGCGGGAGATGGCAGAATGTCACTAGAACCGCAACGTCAGGAGAAGAAAGATGAGCAACACGCGCAGTTCCCAGGGCACCAACGAGGTCCTGCTGGCTGACGACCTCGGGCACGGGAACAGCCCGGCCGCCTGGACGTGCGTCTTCATCATGATGATCGGCGCCATCGTGTCCTGCATCGCCTTCGCGATCGCCAACGCGCCGATCTTCTGGGCCGGCATCGTCGTGATCGCGATCGGCCTCATCGTGGGCTGGGCCATGCGCAGGGCGGGCTACGGCGTGGGCGGCAGCAAGCTCAAGAACCAGCACTGATGGCGACGGTCCTCGACGACATCATCGTCGGCGTCCGCGAGGACCTCGCCGATCGGGTGCGCCTCGTGCCGGCTGCCGAGGTCGAGGCCGCCGCGGCGGCCCGGCCCGCCGCGCTGGACGCCTGGGCCGCCCTCGGCGGCGGCGCTCCGGTCCGGGACCTGCGCATCATCGCCGAGGTCAAGCGGAAGAGCCCCTCGAAGGGGGCACTGGCCGAGATCTCGGACCCGGCCGCGCTGGCAGCACAGTACGAGCGCGGGGGCGCCTCGGTGATCAGCGTCCTCACGGAGCGGCGGCGGTTCAACGGCAGCCTCGCGGACCTCGATGCGGTGCGCGACGCCGTCGGCATCCCGGTCCTGCGCAAGGACTTCACTGTCGACGAGTACCAGGTGCACGAGGCCCGGGCACACGGCGCCGACCTCGTGCTGCTCATCGTCGCGGCGCTCGATGATGCCCGGCTGCGGGGGCTCCTCGAGCTCACCCACGAGCTCGGCATGAACGCCCTCGTCGAGACGCACACCGAGGAGGAGATCGACCGCGCCGCAGTGCTCGGTGCCCGCATCGTGGGCGTCAACGTGCGCAACCTCAAGACGCTCGACGTCGACCGTTCGGTGTTCGCGCGCCTCGCAGACCGGCTCCCGGCCGAGGCCGTGGCCGTTGCGGAGTCGGGCGTCCGCGGGCCCGAGGACATCGCGTACTACGCGGGCCTGGGCGCCGGCGCTGTCCTCGTCGGGGAAGCGCTGGTGACGCACGGGGACCCGGTCACGAGGGTCGAGGATTTCAAGCGCGCGGGAGCGGCGGCCATCGCCGGACGCCTCGCGGCGCACTAGGAGACCCAGCGCTGCTCGAGCGGCGCGCGGGGCAAGGAAGGTGGGACTGGTGGGCGAGACCACGCAGGCAGGCAGCCCGGACACCCGGGACGAGACGACTCAGGGCGGCGGCCACGGGGAGGTGGCCGATGCCTTCCTGAAGGGGAGCCTTCGCCACGCTCCGGGGCCGTACTTCGGCTCCTACGGCGGCCGATGGATGCCCGAGTCCCTCATTGCTGCCCTCGACGAGCTCGAGGACACCTTTGAGAAGGCGAAGGCCGATCCGGAGTTCCTTGCCGAGATCGCCGAGCTGAACCGCAGCTACTCGGGGCGCCCGTCCCTGCTGACCGAGGCCAAGCGCTTCTCGGAGCACGCTGGCGGTGTCCGGGTCTTCCTCAAGCGCGAGGACCTGAACCACACGGGCTCGCACAAGATCAACAACGTCCTCGGCCAGGCCCTTCTGGCCAAGCGCATGGGCAAGACCCGGCTCATCGCCGAGACCGGCGCGGGGCAGCACGGGGTGGCCAGCGCCACCGCGGCTGCGCTCATGGGCATGGAGTGCGTGGTCTACATGGGGGCTGAGGACTGCCGGCGGCAGGCCCTGAACGTGGCCCGCATGCAGTTGCTCGGCGCGGAGGTCGTGCCCGTGACAAACGGTTCCCAGACGCTCAAGGACGCGATCAACGACGCCCTGCGCGACTGGGTCGCCAACGTCTCCACGACCCACTACCTGCTCGGCACCGCAGCCGGCGCACACCCGTTCCCGGCCATGGTGCGCTTCTTCCACGAGGTCATCGGCGAGGAGGCGCGCGAGCAGATCCTCGCGCAGACGGGCCGCCTCCCGGACGCCGTCTGCGCGTGCGTCGGCGGGGGATCGAACGCGATCGGCATCTTCCACGGCTTCCTCGACGACTCCGCGGTGCGCCTCTATGGCTTCGAAGCCGGCGGCCGCGGCGTCGAGACTGGGCACCACGCGGCGACGATCACGCTGGGGCGCCCCGGTGTGCTGCACGGGGCGAGGACGTACCTGATGCAGGACGAGGACGGCCAGACGGTCGAGTCTGAGTCGATCTCGGCCGGCCTCGACTACCCGGGGGTGGGACCCGAGCACTCCTACCTCCACGACATCGGGCGTGTGGCGTACGAGCCGATCACTGACGCCGAGGCCATGGACGCCTTCCGACTCCTGTGCCGCACCGAGGGGATCATCCCCGCCATCGAGTCCTCCCACGCCCTCGCGGGCGCCATCAAGGTCGGCCAGCGGCTCGCCGAGGAGGGCGGTGATCCGCACGAGCGGATCGTGATCGTCAACCTCTCCGGGAGGGGAGACAAGGACGTGCAGACGGCTGCCGAGTGGTTCGGAATGCTGGACGAGAACGGCCAGGTCAAGGGCACCACCCTCTCGACGCGGCGCCCCAAGGGGACCATCTCCCACGTGGGGGAGGACGCCGTCGGCGAGGGGAATGAGCAGGACGAGACCGAGGAGGGTATCGCGTGAGCCGCGTCGCTGACGTCATCGACAAGGCGAAGGCCGAGGGGCGCGCCGCTCTCGTCGGATACCTTCCGGCCGGCTACCCGAGCGTGCAGGAGAGCATCGACGCAGCCGTCGCCCTCGCGCGCAACGGTGCAGACGTCATCGAGATCGGTGTTCCGTATTCCGATCCGGTGATGGACGGCAACGTGATCCAGGCGGCAACCACTGAGGCGCTGGCCAAGGGCTTCCATGTGACGAGCGTGTTCGATGCGGTCAAGGCGGTCACCGACGCCACGGCTGACCTCGGAACGGCCGTGCTGGTGATGACGTACTGGAATCCCGTCATGCGCCTGGGCGTGGATGAGTTCGCGCGCCGGCTCGCGGAGGCCGGTGGCTCGGGCCTCATCACTCCGGACCTCATTCCGGACGAGGCGGCAGAGTGGTTCGCCGCCTCCGACAAGTACGGCCTCGACCGGGTCTTCCTGGTTGCGCCGTCGACGAGCCCGGAGCGGATGGCGAAGACGGTCGAGGCGACCCGCGGCTTCACCTACGCCGTCTCGCTCATGGGCGTGACGGGGGCCCGTGCGGCCGTGGACTCCGCCGCTCGCACCGTCGTCGAGGGCGCCCGCGCGGCCGGTGCGCCCCGCGTGTGCGTAGGCCTCGGCGTCTCCAACTCCGACCAGGTGCGTGAGATCGCCGCCTATGCGGACGGCGTCATCGTCGGCACCGCCCTGGTGACGGCCCTGCGCGACGGCGGCCCCGAGGCAGTCGGTGCCCTCGCTGCAGAGCTCGCCACAGGACTGAAGCGCACGACGCCGGCCAGCGCCTGAGCGCGGGAGTGGGCGGTCCGCACGGGCCGAAACATTCCGTCCGCATGGCGGACAGAAGCGTCTCGCCATGCGGTGTCGTGGTAATCTTGCGGCAAGTCGAGACGGCGCTCACACTCGGCGGCCCGCATCAAGGCCGCGACCGAGTCGGAGTCCTGCCGACCGGCCGGCGGGCAGGGGGAGCCGCGGCAGTTCCGTACCGGGCCACCGCCCGAGCGGCTCGATTCCCACGATGAGGTGGACGTGAAGACCCTCCCGCACAGCGCGGGGAGGGCGTCATCGTATGGCCGATCAGCGGCGGACCGTTCAGTCCGCCATCTCAGCGGCCATACACTTTCCAGTACACAGCGCAGTGCTGTGCCCTCGAACGGGCCCGGCATCGCGGGGCCAACGTTGTCCCCTGTCGCGAATCGACCAGGAGGAAGGACGTTACGTCATGACTCATCCGACCCACGGCTCTGCCGAGCAGGAGTCCGAAAGGGTGCCCTCGCCCTTCGAGCGCTTCTCCGCCCTTCCCCCCTCACAGGGGCTCTACAGTGCCGACGCCGAGAAGGACGCGTGCGGCCTCGCGATCGTCGCGACGCTGCGCGGCGAGGCCGGCCATGACATCGTCGACACGGCACTGCACGCGCTGCGTGCGCTTGAGCACCGGGGCGCGGTGGGCGCCGACGAGGGCACGGGCGACGGCGCCGGGCTCCTCACCCAGATCCCGGATGCCTTCTTCCGCGCAGCCGTCGACTTCGAGCTGCCGGCAGCCGGCCAGTATGCCGTCGGCATCGCCTTCCTCCCGACCGAGTCGCACGAGGCCGCGTCCGCACGGGCCGGCATCGAGTCCCTTGCCGACGCCGAGGGCCTGACAGTCCTCGGCTGGCGCACCGTTCCCGTCGTCGCCGAACTCGTGGGTGCGATGGCGCGTGCGTGCATGCCGCGCTTCGAACAGCCGTTCTTCGCGTCCGCCACGGGCGAGGAGCTCACCCCCAACGACCTCGACGGCCGGGTCTGGCGCATCCGCAAGCGCGCCCAGAACAAGCACGGGGTCTACTTCCCGTCGCTGTCCTCCCGCACGATCGTGTACAAGGGCATGCTGACGACGGCGCAGCTTGAGCCCTTCTACCCCGACCTCTCGGATGACCGGTTCGCGACCAAGCTCGCGATCGTCCACTCCCGGTTCTCGACCAACACGTTCCCGTCCTGGCCTCTGGCGCAGCCGTTCCGCACCATCGCGCACAACGGCGAGATCAACACGGTCAAGGGCAACCGGAACTGGATGCGCGCCCGCCAGTCGCAGCTGAACAGCCCACTGCTCGGCAATGCACCGGAGGAGCTCTTCCCGATCTGCACGCCGGGCGCCTCCGACTCCGCGTCCTTCGACGAGGTTGCCGAGCTCCTGTGGCTCTCCGGCCGGCCGATCACGCACTCGATCATGATGATGATCCCCGAGGCGTGGGAGAACCACGTCACGATGGATCCCGCCCGCCGGGCCTTCTACGAGTACCACTCGCTCCTCATGGAGCCGTGGGACGGCCCTGCCGCCATCTCCTTCACCGACGGGACCCTCGTGGGTGCCACCCTGGACCGCAACGGCCTGCGTCCCTGCCGGTACTGGGTGACCGAGGACGGGCTCGTGGTCTTCGCCTCCGAGGTCGGCGTCGTCGACGTCGAGCCCGCCAACGTGGTGAAGAAGGGCCGCGTGTCGCCGGGCAAGATGTTCGTGGTCGACACCGAGGCCGGACGGATCATCGACGACCAGGAGGTTAAGGCAGAGATCGCGGGCTCGAACCCGTGGGCCGAGTGGGTCGCGGAGAACGTGATCCGCCTGGACGACCTCCCCGAGCGCGAGCACGTCGTGCACACGCCGCAGTCGGTGAACGTGCGCCAGCGGACGTTCGGCTACACGCAGGAAGAGCTCCGCATCCTGGTGGGCCCGATGGCCCGCACGGGCGCCGAGCCTATCGGTGCGATGGGCACGGACACGCCGGTCGCCGTCCTGTCCAAGCGTCCGCGGCTCCTCTTCGACTACTTCGTGCAGTCCTTCGCGCAGGTCACGAACCCGCCCCTCGACGCGATCCGCGAGGAGCTCGTGACGAGCCTCAACGGTGCGATCGGCCCCAATGGCAATCTGCTGAGCACACGTCGCGTCGCGGAGAAGCAGGTGATCCTGCCCTTCCCGGTGATCAACAACGACCAGCTCGCGAAGATCGCCAACATGGAGGCAGAGTCGGGAGAGCACGCCGGAGAGAGGATCGCCGTCAAGATCCGCGGCCTCTACCGGCCTGAGGGCGGGGAAGCGGCGCTGCGCGCGCGTCTGACGGAGATCTGCGAGCAGGTCTCCGGGGCCATCAACCGCGGCGTGCAGTACGTCGTGCTGTCCGATCGCGACTCGAACGCCCAGTGGGCGCCGATCCCGTCTCTCCTGCTGCTCTCGGCGGTCCACCATCACCTGCTGCGCAGCGCGAACCGCACCAAGACCGCCCTCGTCGTCGAGGCCGGCGATGTGCGCGAAGTCCACCACGTCGCCGTCCTTCTCGGCTACGGCGCCTCGGCCGTCAACCCCTACCTCGCGATGGAGAGCGTCGAAGAGCTCATCCGCTCCGGCGAGCTGCCCGGCGTCGTGCCTGAAGAAGGCGTCTACAACCTCATCAAGGGCCTCGGCAAGGGCGTCCTGAAGATCATGTCCAAGATGGGCATCTCCACCGTGGCCTCGTACTGCGGCGCCCAGACCTTCGAGGCGCTCGGACTGTCCCAGGACCTCGTGGACGAGTTCTTCGCCGGGACGAACAGCCAGCTCGGCGGCGTCGGCCTCGATGTGATCGCGGCGGAGGTCGCGGCGCGCCACGAGATGGCGTACCCGTCGTCGGGCATCGAGCAGCCCCACCGCCCCCTGCTCAACGGCGGCGAATACCAGTGGCGCCGCGACGGGGAGCCGCACCTGTTCAACCCCGAGACGGTGTTCCGCCTGCAGCACTCGACGCGCGAGCGCCGCTATGACGTGTTCAAGGCCTACACCAAGGGCATCGACGACCAGTCCGAGAACCTCATGACCCTGCGGGGCCTCCTGAAGTTCAAGGAGGGGCTGCGGCCGGCTGTGCCGATCGAGGAGGTCGAGCCGGTCTCGGAGATCGTGAAGCGGTTCTCGACTGGCGCGATGAGCTACGGCTCGATCTCGAAGGAGGCGCACGAGACGCTGGCCATCGCCATGAACCGGCTCGGCGGCAAGTCGAACACCGGTGAGGGCGGCGAGGACGTCGACCGGCTCCTGGACCCCGAGCGCCGGTCAGCGATCAAGCAGGTCGCCTCCGGGCGGTTCGGCGTGACGAGCCTGTACCTGACCAACGCCACCGACATCCAGATCAAGATGGCGCAGGGGGCCAAGCCCGGCGAAGGCGGCCAGCTCATGGCCCAGAAGGTGTACCCGTGGGTTGCGCGGACGCGCCACTCGACCCCCGGTGTCGCGCTCATCTCGCCCCCGCCCCACCATGACATCTACTCGATCGAGGACCTCGCGCAGCTCATCTACGACTGCAAGCGCGCCAACCCGACGGCCCGCGTGCACGTCAAGCTCGTCTCCGAGGTGGGCATCGGGACGGTGGCCGCGGGCGTGACCAAGGCCAAGGCCGACGTCGTGCTCGTCTCCGGGCACGACGGCGGGACGGGCGCCTCGCCGCTGAACTCGCTCAAGCATGCGGGTGTCCCGTGGGAGCTCGGCCTCGCCGAGACCCAGCAGACGCTCATGCTCAACGGGCTGCGCGAGCGGGTCGTCGTCCAGGTGGACGGCCAGCTCAAGACCGGGCGCGACGTGGTCATCGCGGCGCTCCTCGGCGCCGAGGAGTACGGCTTCGCCACCACCGCCCTCGTCGTGTCGGGCTGCATCATGATGCGGGTCTGCCACCTCGACACCTGCCCGGTCGGCGTTGCGACGCAGAACCCGGAGCTGCGGGCCCGCTTCAGCGGCAAGCCCGAGTTCGTGGTGAACTTCTTCGAGTTCATCGCCGAGGAGATCCGCGAGCACCTCGCGGCACTCGGCTTCCGCTCGATCGAAGAGGCGATCGGCCACTCCGAGGTGCTCGAGACGCGCGACGCGATCGAGCACTGGAAGGCCGAGGGCCTCGACCTCTCGCCGATCCTCGCGGGCCTCGACTTCGACGAGGACGCCCCCCTGCGGAACACGACCGGCCAGAACCACGAGCTCGAGAAGCACTTCGACGTCCAGCTCATCGAGCTCGCGTCCGAGGCGCTCACCGACCGCACGCCCGTGAAGATCAGCCTGCCGGTGGTCAACACGGACCGCTCCGTCGGGACGATGCTCGGCTACCACGTCACCAAGACGTTCGGCATCGAGACGCTCGGCACCGACACCATCGACGTGACCCTGACCGGAACGGCTGGCCAGTCGCTCGGCGCGTTCCTGCCGGCCGGCATCACGCTGCGCCTCTTCGGGGACTCCAACGACTACGTCGGCAAGGGCCTCTCGGGCGGCCGGATCATCGTCCGGCCCGACCGCACCAACGTGTTCCCCGCCGAGCACAACGTGATCGCGGGCAACGTCATCGGCTACGGCGCCACGGGCGGCGAGCTCTTCCTGCGCGGCCAGGTGGGCGAGCGGTTCCTGGTCCGCAACTCCGGCGCGACCGCCGTCGTCGAAGGCATCGGCGACCACGGCTGCGAATACATGACCGGCGGCCAGGCCCTCATCCTGGGCCGGACCGGGCGCAACTTCGGCGCCGGCATGTCGGGCGGCACGGCCTTCGTGCTCGACCTCAAGCCGGAGCGCGTGAACAAGCAGGCCCTCGACTCGGGCGAGCTCACGCTCAGCGAGCTCGACGACGAGGACCGCGGAATCGTGCGCAACCTGCTCGTGAAGCACATCGAGGAGACCGAGTCGGCGCTCGCCCAGCGGCTCCTCGACAACTTCGACGACACCGCGGCCAGGATCACCAAGGTCCTCCCGCGTGATTATGCAGCAGTGCTGCAGACCCGTCTGGGCGCCCTCGAGGAGGGCCTCGATCCCGACGGTGAAGAAGTTTGGTCTCGCATCCTGGAGGTGACCGGTGGCTGACCCACGCGGATTCCTGAAGACCCGGCAGAGGGAGACGCAGACGCGCCGACCGGTTCCCGTCCGCATCATGGACTGGAAGGAAGTGTACGAGGCGCGTCAGGAGGGCACCGTCCTGAGGCGGCAGGCCTCCCGCTGCATGGACTGCGGCGTCCCGTTCTGCCACCACGGCTGCCCGCTCGGCAACCTCATTCCCGAGTGGAATGACCTGACCCGGCGCGGCATGGGGCAGGACGCCTCCGAGCGCCTGCACGCGACCAACAACTTCCCGGAGTTCACGGGCCGCCTCTGCCCGGCGCCCTGTGAGACGGCGTGCGTCCTCGGCATCAACCAGCCGGCCGTGACGATCAAGCAGATCGAGGTCTCGATTGCCGAGGAGGCGTTCGACGAGGGCTGGATCGAGCCGCTCCCGCCGGCGCGCCTCACGGGCAAGACCGTGGCTGTCGTCGGATCCGGGCCCGCCGGCCTCGCCGCTGCCCAGCAGCTGACCCGGATCGGCCACACAGTCGCCGTCTACGAGCGCGATGACCGCATCGGCGGCCTCCTGCGCTACGGGATCCCCGACTTCAAGATGGAGAAGGACGTCATCGACCGGCGTCTTGCCCAGATGCAGGCCGAGGGCACGCGTTTCCGCACCGGCGTCAGGGTAGGCGAGGACGTCAGCTGGGATCAGCTGCGTCGCCGCTACGACGCGGTCGTCATCGCCACCGGCGCCACGGTGCCCCGCGATCTCCCGATCCCGGGCCGCCACCTCGACGGCGTCCACTACGCCATGGACTACCTCGTGCAGTCGAACCACGCCACGGCGGGTGACACGGTGGTCGACCAGATCGACGCACGCGGCAAGCACGTCGTCATCCTCGGCGGCGGCGACACGGGCGCGGACTGCATCGGTACCGCTCACCGCCAGCAGGCCGCCTCGGTGACCACTCTGGCCATCGGCAAGCAGCCGCCCACGGAGCGGCCTGCCCACCAGCCGTGGCCGATGTACCCGAACCTCTTCGAGGTCGCCACCGCCCACGAGGAGGGCGGCGAGCGCACGTACCTCGCCTCGACGGTGGAGTTCGTCGGCGAGAACGGGCGCCTCACGGGCATCAAGGTGGCCGAGACCGAGTACGTGGACGGCAAGCGACTGCCGAAGGCCGGTACGGAGCGCATCATCCCGGCAGACCTCGTCTTCCTGGCACTCGGCTTCACCGGCGCGGAGCCTGCGGGCATCACCGAGCAGGTCAAGGCCGGCTTCGACGAGCGCGGCAACGTGGCCCGCGACGCCGACTACATGACCGACGTCCCCGGCGTGTTCGTTGCGGGCGACGCCGGACGCGGCCAGTCGCTCATCGTGTGGGCCATCGCGGAAGGCCGCGCCGCAGCCGCTGCGGTCGACCGCCACCTCATGGGATCGACGATCCTCCCCGCCCCCGTAGCGCCGACGGACCGCGCCATCACGGTCCTCTGATCCAGACCGCGGGGCGGGCCACCTGCCCGCCCCGCGGTGCATGGCCACCCCTCTGAGTTCATCCCTGAAGAACCCGCTGTCCACCACTTCACACCTAGGGTAGGTACATGAGACGCGCGAAGATCGTGGCCACGTTCGGCCCGGCCATCTCCAGCTACGAGAACACCATGGCGGTCATCGAGGCGGGCGTCGACGTCGCCCGCATGAACATGAGCCATGGCGACCATTCCGTGCACGACGTGACGTACGAGAACGTCCGCAAGGCGGCCGCCGAGCTGGGCAAGGCCGTGGGCATCATGGCTGACCTCCAGGGCCCGAAGATCCGTCTGGGCCGTTTCGTCGACGGGCCGCACGAGCTCGCGGTGGGCGACGTCTTCACCATCACGACCGAGGACGTGCCCGGCACCAAGGACATCTGCTCCACAACCCTCAAGAGCCTCACCGAGGACGTGCGGGTGGGCGACACCCTCCTCATCGACGACGGCAAGGTGGCGCTGAGGGCGACCGCCGTCGACGACGTCAAGGTCACCACCGAGGTGACGGTCGGCGGGACCGTGTCCAACAACAAGGGCATCAACCTCCCCGGCGTGGCGGTCAACGTCCCCGCCCTGAGCGAGAAGGACGAGGTTGACCTCCGATGGGCCCTCAAGCGGGGAGTCGACTTCGTCGCGCTCTCGTTCGTACGGGATGCGAGCGACGTCGAGCGCGTCCACGAGATCATGGACGAGGAGGGCCGCAGGGTCCCGGTGATCGCCAAGATCGAGAAGCCGCAGGCCGTCGACCAGCTCCACGAGATCATCGACGCCTTCGACGCCATCATGGTGGCCCGCGGCGACTTGGGCGTCGAGCTTCCGCTCGAGCAGGTCCCGCTCGTGCAGAAGCGCGCCGTCGAGCTCGCGCGGCGCTGGGCCAAGCCCGTGATCGTGGCGACCCAGGTCCTGGAGTCGATGATCGAGAACCCGCGGCCGACCCGCGCGGAGGCGTCCGACTGCGCCAACGCGGTCCTCGACGGCGCCGACGCGGTCATGCTGTCCGGTGAGACGAGCGTGGGCGCCTACCCGATCGAGACGGTCAAGACGATGGCGAAGATCATCGAGTCCACCGAGGAGCACGGCCTCGAGCGCGTCCCGCCGCTCGGCTCACAGCCCAAGACCCGCGGCGGCGCCATCACCCGGGCTGCCGTCGCGATCGCCGATCAGCTGGACGCGAAGTACATCTGCACGTTCACGCAGTCCGGGGACTCGGCGCGCCGCCTGAGCCGCCTGCGCCCGCAGAAGCCCGTCTTCGCGTTCACCCCCCTGATGTCGACGCTGAACATCCTGAGCCTGTGCTGGGGCATCCAGCCGAGGATGGTGGACTTCGCCGCGCATACCGACCAGATGATCGCCCAGGTGGACGAGTACCTGCTCCGCGCTGGCCTCGCGACACCCAACGACCTGGTCGTGGTCGCTGCCGGCTCCCCGCCCGGAGTGGCCGGCTCCACGAACGCCCTGCGCGTGCACAAGGTGGGCGACCTCGCGGACGCGGGCCAGCTGCTCGACGGCGCGGCCGCACCGGCCCGTGAGCAGGTCGGCCCCTGGCCGCTGCCGACCGAGCCCCGCCGCACCAAGCTGTAGGGAGCCCGAGGGCTGCAGGAAGCCAATAACAACGAGGGCGGCACCCCCCACCGGGGAGTGCCGCCCTCGTCATGCCGACCCGGAGTCAGCGCGGACGCTGAGTCTCAGCTGACCTGGTTGATAATCGTCTCGGCGACCTCGCGCATGCTGAGGCGGCGGTCCATGGAGGTCTTCTGGATCCAGCGGAAGGCCTCCGGCTCGGTCAGCCCCATCTTGGTGATGAGGAGGCTCTTGGCACGCTCGACGAGCTTCCGCGTGGCGAACTGCTCCTTGAGGTCCGTCACCTCGGACTCGAGGGCCTTGATCTCCTCGTGCCGGGACAGGGCGATCTCGAGCGCCGGCACGAGGTCGTTCGGCGTGAACGGCTTCACCACATACGCCATGGCGCCGGCGTCCCGGGCACGCTCGACGAGTTCCTTCTGGCTGAAGGCGGTGAGGAGCACCACGGGGGCGATGCGCGCCCTCACGATCTTCTCCGCTGCGGTGATGCCGTCCATGACCGGCATCTTCACGTCCATGAGCACGAGGTCCGGCCTGAGCTCCTCGGCGAGTTCGACGGCGCGCTGCCCGTTGTCTGCCTCGCCGACCACGTCATAGCCCTCGCCTCGCAGGATCTCGATGATGTCGAGCCTGATGAGGGTCTCGTCCTCCGCGACCACAACGCGCCGCGCGGGTGCGGTGGCCGTGTTCTCACCGGCTTCCATGGCGTGGGGGGTCTTGTCTGACACGCGGGCTCCTTGGGGTCAGCGAATGTTCCTGCCTCGATCCTACCGGGTACAGTAGTCGCGGAAACCATGGCAGTGGTTTGTGCCCGAGTGGCGGAATCGGCAGACGCGCCGCACTCAAAATGCGGTATCGAAAGGTGTGTGGGTTCGAGTCCCACCTCGGGCACTGAACGAGGAGGAGCCCCGGCACGTGCCGGGGCTCCTCCTCTTTCCGCAGCCCCCGAGCGGCGCCGCTGGTTCCTGCCATCGCCCGTGGCTAGGCTGAGGCCCATGTCTGAGTTCGTGTACTTCGTGGGGAGCAGCCTCGACGGCTACATCGCGCAGGACGACGGCGGGCTGGACTGGCTCGAGAAGTTCAACGGCGTCGAGGGCCTCGGCGACTCCTACAGGTCCTTCGAGGACGGGGTCGGCTGCGTGGCGATGGGCGGCGAGACCTACGAGTGGATCCGCCTCCACCAGCCCGGCGCCTGGCCCTATAAGGTGCCGTGCTGGGTCTTCACCCACCACGAGCTGGGCGCTGCGGACGGCGCGGACGTCGTGCTCGTGCGGGGCGACGTCGTGACCTTCGCCGATGAGCTGCGGCGCGATGCGGGCGAGAAGGACGTCTACATCGTCGGCGGCGGAGCGCTGGCGGGCGAGTTCCTCGCGGCAGGGCTCATTGACCGCATCATCCTCACCCTGGTGCCTGTGGCACTCGGCGGCGGGGTGCCCCTGTTCGGCGGGAATCCCCTGCGCGTGCCCGCGGACTTCAGCCTCGACGGCCTCGCCGAGCGGGAGGGCACCGTCGAGCTGCGCTACGTGCGGTCGGAATAGGCCTACCGGCGCGGGCCCGAGGGGTTGTCCCTCAGCAGGTTCGTGATCCGCGCCGTCGAGAGGCGCCGGCCCTCCTCGTCCGTGATGACGATCTCGTGCGCCGTGAGCGTCGACCCGAGGTGGAGGGCGGTGCAGGTTCCCCGGACGAGGCCGTGCGCCGCGGCGCGGTGATGGGTGGCGTTGAGGTCGACGCCGACGGCATGGCGCCCCGGACCCGCGTGGCACCACGCCGCGAAGGAGCCGAGGGTCTCCGCGAGGACCGCATGCGCGCCCCCATGGAGGATCCCGGCCACCTGGGTGTTGCCGGCCACGGGCATCGTGGCGACGGCGCGCTGCGGCGTGAGCTCTTCGAAGACGATGCCCATCTTGACCACGAGGGCTCCCACGCCGCGCGCGGCGAGCAGCGGCCGGAGGCCCTCCGGGATCCCGACGGCCTCGAGTTCGGCGGCGAAGCCGGCGTCCCCGTCGCCGTCCGCGGAGCGGCCGGAGGGCGCGGTGAAATTGTCCTGCATGGCCACTAGGCTGACACCCGTGACTGAATCCAGCAAAACCCTCGCCGCTCCGTCCCCCTTGGCCACCGCGACGGCGGCAGCCGGGGCAGGCGCGGGACGTCAGGGGCGGCTGCTGGTCCTGGACGGCCATTCGATGGCGTTCCGCGCGTTCTTCGCACTCCCCGCCGACAGCTTCGTCAACGCTGCCGGGCAGCACACGAACGCCATCCACGGCTTCACCTCGATGCTCATCAACCTCATCCGGGACCAGGAGCCGACCCACGTCGCCGTGGCGTTCGATGTGAGCGACGAGACGACCCACCGCAAGGCGGAGTACAGCGAGTACAAGGGGGGCCGCAATGCCACGCCTCCCGAGTTCGCCGGCCAGATCGAGTACATCAAGCGCGTCATGGCGGCGCTCGGAGTCCGTACCCTCGAGCTCCCGGGCCACGAGGCCGACGACATCCTGGCAACGCTGGCCACTCAGGGGGCCGCAGCCGGCTACGAGGTGCTCCTCGTCTCGGGGGACAGGGACACGTTCCAGCTCGTGAACGACCAGGTCTCGGTGCTGTACCCGCGCAAGGGTGTGAGCGACCTCCCGCGGATGGACGCGGCCGCGATCGAGGAGAAGTACTTCGTGCCTCCGGCCCAGTACCCCGATCTGGCCGCCTTGGTGGGGGAGTCCGCGGACAACCTCCCGGGCGTTCCGGGGGTGGGGCCCAAGACGGCGGCGAAGTGGATCACGCAGTACGACGGGCTCGAAGGCGTCCTCGCGCATGCCGGCGAGATCAAGGGCAAGGCGGGTGAGAACCTTCGCGAGAACATCGAGGCGGTGGAGCGGAATCGACGGCTCAACCGCCTCCTGACCGATCTCGAGCTGCCGCTCGCGCTGGACGACCTCGCAGATCCGCGACCGGAGCGCTCGGCGGTCGAGGCGCTGTTCGACGAGCTCGAGTTCAAGGCCCTCCGGGGGAGGGTCTACGACATCTTCGGCACGGAAGGCCCCGAGGAGTCCGCTGATGAGTTCCATGTCCCGGAGCACACCGTGGTCACGGACGACGGCGCCCTGGCCGCCGAACTCGCGGACCTCACCGAGGGCGCGGCGGGTGCGCCCATCGCCGTGGCGGTGCGCACCGATGGGGCGAGCCCCCGGCCGGCCCCGGAGGCCCTCGCGCTTGCGACCGCGGACCGGGCCCTCGTGGTGCGGCTCGAGGGCAGGGTCCCCGCCGCCCTCGCCCAATGGCTCGCCGATCCTGCGATCCACAAGTCAACCGCGGAGCTCAAGGAGCTGGCCAAGGCCCTGCGCGCAGCCGGCACGGAGATTGCCGGGGTGGTGGACGACGTTTCCATCTCGGGCTACCTCGCCGAACCGGACCGCCGCTCGTATGCCCTCGGGGACCTCGCCCAGCACCACCTCGGCATCGAGCTCGCGTCGGGAACGCAGCAGAGCGGCCAGCTCGCCCTGGACCTCGCGGGAGCCGAGGCGGCCGCTGCGGCGCTCGTCCGGGAGGCCGCCGTCGTGCACGCGCTTCATGAGGTGCTCGCGCCCCAGCTCGAGGAGCGGGGAGCCAGCGCGCTCCTGGCCGACATGGAGCTGCCGCTCTCCCGGGTGCTCCTGGACATGGAATGGATCGGGATCAGCGTCGATGAGCCGCAGATCGATGCGCTGCTCGACGAGCTCGGCGCCGCGAGCGAGCAGGCGGCGGCGGCCGCGTACGAGGCGATCGGCCACCCGGTGAACCTCGGTTCGCCCAAGCAGCTGCAGACGGTCCTCTTCGAGGAGCTCGAGCTGCCCAAGACGAAGAAGATCAAGACCGGCTATACGACTGATGCGGCCTCCCTCAAGGAACTCCTCGACCGCACCGGACACCCGTTCCTCGCCTCGCTCATGGCGCACCGCGAGTCGAGCAAGCTGCGCCAGATGGTCGAGACGCTCAAGAAGGCCGTGACCGCAGACGGCCGCATCCACACCACCTACGCCCAGACGATCGCCGCGACGGGCCGCCTCTCCTCGAACAACCCCAATCTGCAGAACATCCCGATCCGGTCCGAGGAGGGCCGGCGGGTGCGCGACGTGTTCGTGGCAGGCGAGGGGTACGAGTCGCTGCTCTCGGCGGACTACTCGCAGATCGAGATGCGCATCATGGCGCACCTCTCCGGCGACGAGGGCCTCATCGAGGCGTACCGCGAGGGGGAGGACCTGCACCGGTTCGTCGGTTCGCGGATCTTCCACGTCGAGCCCGCGGACGTCACGAGCGAGATGCGTTCCAAGGTCAAGGCCATGTCCTATGGGCTCGCGTACGGGCTCTCGTCGTTCGGGCTCTCGAAGCAGCTCGAGATCTCGGTGGACGAGGCGAGGACCCTCATGAAGGACTACTTCGACCGGTTCGGTGCGGTGCGGGACTACCTCCGGGGCGTCGTTGAGCAGGCGCGCCAGGACGGCTACACCCAGACCATCTTCGGGCGCCGCCGCTACCTGCCGGACCTCACGAGCCCCAATCGGGCCCATCGGGAACTCGCGGAACGGATCGCCCTCAATTCCCCGATCCAGGGGTCGGCCGCGGACATCATCAAGCGGGCCATGATCGGTGTCGAGGGCGAGCTGGCTGGACGGGGCCTCGGCTCGCGGCTCCTCCTCCAGATCCACGACGAGCTCGTGGTCGAAGTGGCTCCCGGCGAGGAGGCCCAGGTGCGCGAGATCGTCGCGGCGCAGATGGGCTCGGCCGCGGAGCTGAGCGTGCCCCTCGAGGTCCAGATCGGAGTGGGCCGGACCTGGAACGAGGCCGGACACTGATGCCGGGGCCGGAGGCACGCTACGAGATCCGGCGGTTCCACGCGGAGCCCGGCGAGGGGGCCGGCGCCTCCCGGACGGCGGAGTGGATCCGCGCGGTCAACTACGGGTTCTACCAGAAGGCGGTCGGCGAGGACCTCCTGCGGCAGATCGTCGACACCCACGTGGCCGACGACCGTGAGCTCACCGGCGCCTATGAGGTGGACGCCTCGAGCATCCCCGGCTTCGGCCCCGATCGGCCCGTCGCAACCTTCGCCACGCTCCGCAAGACGCTCAATGTCGGCTACGGCCGGCTGGTCCCCGCGCACCTCGTCACCGCCGTCACGGTCCGGACCGACCACCGCCGCCGTGGCCTCCTGCGCCGACTCATGGGCGAGGACCTCGCGCGGGCGAAGGCGGACGGCGTGCCCGTCGCCGCGCTCACCGCGTCCGAGGCCTCGATCTACCGGCGATTCGGCTACGGCGTGGCAACCCTCGAGCGGCGCATCACCGTCGACACGGGCCCGCGCTTCGCGCTGGCCGTCAAGCCGCGGGGCCGCGTCCTCTCGGTTGACCCTCCCGTGATGCGCCGGCTCGCTCCCGAGATCTTCGCCCTGGCCCACGGGGCGGTCCCCGGATCGATCGACCGGCAGGAGAGGTACCGGCTGCGCGCCGCGGGCGAGTGGGCCGAGGAGACGGGCGGCCCCGACAGTGCGGCGCGTGTCGCGGTCCACGTGGGCGAGGATGGCCGTCCCGACGGCTACGCCGCGTACTCCTTCCGCGGATGGTCGCACGAGCCGCCGACCATGGACCTGTGTGACCTCGTCGCCGCCACCCCCGACGCGTACCTCGGCCTGTGGGAGTTCCTCGGCTCGCTCGACCTCGTCGAGCGCGTCGCGTGGGACGAGGCGCCCGTCCAAGACCCGCTCTCATGGGCGCTCGTCGACCCGCGGGTGCTGAAGGCCGACGGCGCCCAGGACATGCTGTGGCTGCGGATCCTCGACGTCGCGGCTGCCCTGCAGGGGCGCCGGTTCGCGCACGACGGCGCGCTCCTGACCAGAATCGACGACCCGCTCGGCCTCACGTCCGGGCGCTACCGCGTGTCGGTGGCATCCGGCGAGTGCCAGGTCGAGCGGGTGCCCGACGATGACCCTTCGCCGGACGATCTCACGATGGACATCGCGGAGCTCTCGTCGGTGTACATTGGCGGGGTGAGCCCGGTGCTGCTCGCGGAGGCGGGCCGCATCCGCAGCGGGGAGCACTCGCCTGAGGCGGCACTGACGCTCGAGCGGATGCTCGCCGTCGAGCGTGCGCCCCACTGTTCCACCCATTTCTAGCCAGAGCGCGCCCTTCGGCATGCGCGCTGGCCTCCCGCAGCACGACCCTGACGACCAGCGCCTGACAGGCCCTCACC
The DNA here is from genome assembly GCF_014656475.1 of Sinomonas cellulolyticus. GTDB lineage: Bacteria > Actinomycetota > Actinomycetes > Actinomycetales > Micrococcaceae > Sinomonas > Sinomonas cellulolyticus. Next base: position 297,906 of record NZ_BNCM01000001.1, on the reverse strand, counting down.
CGGAGACCCCATGCCCACCCGCCGCCACGCCCTCATGATGCTGCCCGCGCTCGCGCTCACCGCCTGTGCGGCGCCGCGCGCCATCGAGGCTGGCACTGCAGGTGCCCGTGCCGCCTCGCCTGTCGACGGGACGGCGCCCGCGGACGATGCTGCCGCCGCCAACGCGGTCGCGACGGCTCCAGCACAGTCCCCCGGGGCACCCCACGGGGCTGCCATCGCGCGTCCCTCCGCCGCCGAGATGGTCGAGCGCTTCGGCGGCCGGCGCCCACGCGGCTGGGGGCTGGACCTGGCGGGTGTGGTGACGCGGACGGGCTCCGGGTCCGTTGCCCTGACCTTCGACGCGTGCGGCGGTCCCGGAGGATCCTCGATCGACCAGCGCCTCCTCGCAGCGCTGAGGAAGAACAAGGTTCCCGCGACGCTCTTCCTCAACGCCCGGTGGATCGCGGCCAACCCCGGGCTCAGCGGCGAGCTCGCTGCCGACCCTCTGTTCGAGCTGGCCGACCACGGCACGGCCCACCGCCCGCTGTCGGTGACCGGACGTGCAGCGTACGGAATCCCGGGCACGGCCTCCGTCGCGGCCGCCTATGACGAGCTGGTGTCCAATCGGCAGCATCTGGAACTGCTCGTCGCCCAGCCGTCCCCCTGGTACCGTCCGGGGACGGCCTACTACGACGACGTCGCGGTGGACCTGGTCCGCGCGCTCGGGCTCGTCCCGGTCAACTTCGCCGTCAACGGCGACGGCGGGGCGACCTTCACGCCTACGCAGGTCGTGGACGCCGTGGGAGCGGCCCGTCCCGGCGACATCGTCATCAGCCACCTGAACCGCCCCGCCTCGGGGACTGCGGCCGGATACGAGGCCGTGCTGCCGCGGATGCTGGACCGGGGAGTGGCCTTCGCGACGCTCTCGCGCGCGGGCGCCGCCCACGTCTGAGCTGTTTTGACCCGGATTGCGGCCGCCACTAGACTGGATGGGCGTGTACCGCGCGTGCATTCACGCGAGATCCATGCAAGAACCATTGAAACTTCACGCGGGACCACGGTGCCGGCTGCAGCCGGTCCCATCGCCCTGCCTGACCGACCAACTATCCACATCGGAGCCCCTACTACATGACCATCACCTCCACGACGTCCTCTACGCCGCAGGTCGCCATCAACGACGTCGGCACGCCCGAGGAGTTCCTCGCCGCCGTCGACGCCACCATCAAGTACTTCAACGACGGCGATCTCGTTGAGGGCACTGTTGTCAAGGTCGACCGCGACGAGGTCCTGCTTGACATCGGGTACAAGACGGAGGGTGTCATCCCCTCCCGTGAGCTCTCCATCAAGCACGACGTCGATCCGAGCGACGTCGTTGCCGTCGGCGACCAGGTCGAGGCCCTCGTTCTCACCAAGGAGGACAAGGAAGGCCGCCTGATCCTGTCCAAGAAGCGTGCGCAGTACGAGCGTGCGTGGGGCGACATCGAGAAGATCAAGGAAGAGGACGGCGTCGTCACCGGCACCGTCATCGAGGTGGTCAAGGGTGGCCTCATCCTCGACATCGGCCTCCGCGGCTTCCTCCCTGCCTCCCTCGTGGAGATGCGCCGCGTCCGCGATCTCGCGCCGTACATCGGCCAGAAGATCGAGGCCAAGATCATCGAGCTCGACAAGAACCGCAACAACGTGGTCCTGTCCCGCCGTGCCTGGCTCGAGCAGACCCAGTCCGAGGTCCGCTCGTCCTTCCTCAACAAGCTCGAGAAGGGCCAGGTCCGCACGGGCGTCGTGTCCTCGATCGTCAACTTCGGTGCGTTCGTGGACCTCGGCGGCGTCGACGGCCTCGTGCACGTCTCGGAGCTGTCCTGGAAGCACATCGACCACCCGTCCGAGGTTGTCGAGGTCGGCCAGGAGGTCACGGTGGAGGTCCTCGAGGTCGATCTCGACCGCGAGCGCGTCTCCCTGTCGCTCAAGGCGACGCAGGAGGATCCGTGGCAGACCTTCGCGCGCACCCACGCGCTGGGCCAGGTCGTCCCGGGCAAGGTCACCAAGCTCGTGCCGTTCGGCGCATTCGTGCGCGTCGAGGACGGTATCGAGGGCCTCGTCCACATCTCCGAGCTGGCAGTCCGCCACGTGGACCTCGCCGAGCAGGTCGTCTCGGTGGGCGACGAGCTCTTCGTCAAGGTCATCGACATCGACCTCGAGCGTCGCCGCATCTCCCTCTCGCTCAAGCAGGCCAACGAGGGCGTGGACCCGGACTCGACCGAGTTCGACCCGGCCCTGTACGGCATGGCTGCGGAGTACGACGAGGAGGGCAACTACAAGTACCCGGAGGGCTTCGACCCGGAGTCCAACGAGTGGCTCGAGGGCTACGAGGCGCAGCGCGCCGCGTGGGAGCAGCAGTACGCCGATGCCCAGGCCCGCTGGGAGGCGCACAAGAAGCAGGTCGCGCAGCACCTTTCGGACGACGCGGCCGCCGCGTCTGGCCACGAGTCGGCGCCGACCACCTACTCCTCCGAGGCTCCGGCCACCGAGCACGGCACGCTTGCCTCCGATGAGGCTCTCGCCGCCCTGCGCGAGAAGCTCACCGGCAACTGATCCTGCTGGCGGTCCGCTGGGACCGTCGAGGATTTGCACCGTCCCTGAGGGCGGGTCCTGCACGAGCGGGACCCGCCCTCGGGCGTCTCTGAGGAGTGGACGGGGACGGAGCCTGGGAAGGTGCGGGTCCTTGGTCCCTAACAGCGGGTTCCGACGGCTCCTAGCGTGGATGGCGGGAGGCGGGTTAACCCCCAGCACCCGCCTTCCGTACTCGTCCTCGGAAGGCAGCGGCATGGAAGCGGTCGTGGTCTACGCGTCCCAGTTCGGCAACACCCGCATGATCGCCGAGGCGATCGCGCGCGGGATCGGGTCCGGCACGCCAGCGGTTGACGCGAGTGGATTCTCTCCCGCGGGCCTCCGGCCGGGCTCGCTGCTCGTGGTGGGCAGTCCGATCGTCGGGTGGAGGCCCCTCGAGGGCCTCGGTGCGTGGCTCGACGCCCTCGCGCCCGGGTCGCTCGCGGGGATCCGGACCGCCGCCTTCGACACGCGCGTGAAGCTTTTCATCCACGGAGACGCCGCGAAGAAGATCGAGCACGCGCTCGAGAAGGCCGGCGCCCGGCGCGCGGCCGAGCCCTCGTGGTACTACGTCGCGGGCCAGGAGGGCCCGCTGCTCGACGGCGAGGTCGAGCGCGCCGAGGCATGGGGCAGAGAGCTCGCCGCTGCCGGCTGACGGCCGCCGCACAGTCCTGCTAGAGGCGCACAGTCCTGCTAGAGCGGAAGGTCCACCCAGGACGTGCCACGGGGAACGGCCCGTGCAGCGCCACCGGTGAGGCTCGCAAGACGTTCTTGGAACGAGTCGGCGGCGTCGTCGGAATCATCAAGCGCCACCCGGAGGACGGCCGCGTGCGGGCCGTACTCGCTCCCCAGCACCACGGTGCCGGCTGCCCTCAGGTCATTCTCGAGCCGAGGGGCGACGGCGTGCGGCGCCTCGATCTCGAGGAGGCGCAGGCGCTGCCGGCCCAGGAGCGGCGCCGATGCCAGGGCCGCGGAGACTGACTCGGAGTAGGCCCGCACGAGCCCGCCGGCGCCCAGCAGGATCCCGCCGAAGTACCTCACGACCACCGCGGCGATGTCGCTGAGGTCCGCCACGCCGTCGTGCGTCTGGCGCTTCAGGAGGGCCTCGAGCATCGGGATTCCCGCGGTTCCCGAGGGCTCTCCGTCGTCGCTGCTGCGCTGGATCGTGCGGTCGGGCCCGAGCACGAAGGCGCTGCAGTGATGGCGCGCGTCGTGGAACTCCCGGCGCAGCGCGGCCACGAGCGCGCGGGCCTCCTCCTCGCTGGTCGCCCTCCGCAGGACGGTGATGAACCGGGACCGCTTGACCTCGAGCTCATGGCGGTGCTCCCCGTCGATGGTCGTATAGGCCGTGGCGCGGCTGATCTCGCTCACCGTCACCAGTCTAGGAGCCCTGCTCGGCTACTCTGGAGCGGTGCTGAGGGTTGGGCTGACAGGCGGGATCGCCTCTGGCAAGTCGGAAGTGTCGCGGCGCCTCGCGGAGCGCGGCGCGGTGATCGTGGATGCGGATGTGCTCGCACGGGAGGCGGTCGCCCCGGGATCTCCCGGGCTCGCGGAGGTGGTCGAGGCGTTCGGCCCCGGAGTCCTCACGCACGACGGCGGGCTGGACCGGGCGGCGCTCGGCGCGATCGTCTTCGCGGACCGGACGCAGCGCGAGAGGCTCAACGGCATTATCCACCCCCGGGTCCGGGCGCGTGCCGCCCAGCTCGTCGCAGACGCAGTGGCCGCTGATCCCCACGCGGTGGTGGTGCAGGACATCCCCCTCCTCGTCGAGACGGGCCAGGCGGCGGCCTTCGACACCGTGGTGGTCGTCGATGCGCCGGACGACGTCCGGATCGCACGCCTGCGCGCGCGCAACGGGATGAGCGATGAGGAGGCCCGATCGCGGATCGCCGCCCAGGCAACGCGCGAGGAGCGCCTGGCGGCCGCGCACCACGTGGTGGACAACGACGGCTCGCTCGAGGCCCTGCGCGCCCAGGTGGACCGGCTCTGGGACGACGTCCTCGCGCCGGCTGCTGCGCGGCCTGGAGGATGAGCGCCGGACGGGCCGCGTAGGGTCCGTGTCCCGGAGACCCCAGTCAGCCCTGCGCGATCACGGGCCGCTGCGGACAGCTGCTGTCCGCTGCGCGGGCGTAGATTTGACCTATGAGCCTTGCCCAGGAGATCAACCGCGTCGTGGCGCCGTTCAAGGTGGTCAGCGAGTACGAGCCGGCGGGCGACCAGCCGACCGCCATCGCCGAGATCGCCGAGCGGATCCAGAACGGGGAGAAGGACGTCGTCCTCCTCGGCGCGACTGGCACGGGCAAGAGCGCCACGACCGCGTGGGTCATCGAGAAGCTCCAGCGCCCCACGCTCGTCCTCGTGCAGAACAAGACGCTCGCCGCGCAGCTCGCCAATGAGTTCCGCGAGCTCATGCCCAACAACGCGGTCGAATACTTCGTCTCGTACTACGACTACTACCAGCCCGAGGCGTACGTGCCGCAGACGGACACCTTCATCGAGAAGGACTCCTCGATCAACGAGGAGGTCGAGCGGTTGCGCCACTCCGCGACCAACGCCCTCCTGACCCGTCGCGACGTCGTCGTGGTCGCCACGGTCTCGTGCATCTACGGCCTCGGCACTCCCGAGGAGTACGTGGCTGGCATGGTCACGCTCCGGCGCGGCATGGAGATGGACCGGGACGCACTGCTGCGCCAGTTCGTCTCGATGCAGTACGTGCGCAATGACGTCGACTTCCACCGCGGCACGTTCCGGGTGCGGGGCGACACGGTCGAGATCATTCCGATGTACGAGGAGCAGGCGCTGCGGATCGAGTTCTTCGGGGACGAGATCGAGTCCATCCACACGCTCCACCCGCTCACCGGCGAGGTGATCCGGGAAGAGACCGAGATGTACGTGTTCCCCGCGAGCCACTACGTGGCCGGCCCCGAGCGCATGGCCCGGGCCATCAAGGGCATCGAGGACGAGCTCGCGGACCGGCTTGCACTCCTCGAGTCCCAGAACAAGCTCGTCGAGGCCCAGCGCCTCCGCATGCGGACCACCTACGACCTCGAGATGATGCAGCAGATGGGGTTCTGCAACGGCATCGAGAACTACTCGCGGCACATCGACGGCCGCGAGGCGGGGACGGCGCCGCACTGCCTCCTGGACTACTTCCCGGAGGACTTCCTGCTCGTCATCGACGAGTCCCACGTGACCGTGCCGCAGATCGGGGCAATGTACGAGGGCGACATGTCCCGCAAGCGGACCCTTGTGGAACACGGCTTCCGGCTGCCCTCGGCCATGGACAACCGGCCGCTCAAGTGGGACGAGTTCCTCGAGCGGATCGGCCAGACGATCTACCTCTCGGCGACCCCGGGCAAGTACGAGCTCGGCAAGTCCGACGGCGTCGTGCAGCAGATCATCCGTCCTACCGGGCTCATTGATCCCGAGGTCATCGTCAAGCCCACCAAGGGCCAGATCGACGACCTGCTGGGCGAGATCCGCGACCGGGTCGAGAGGGACGAGCGCGTGCTCGTCACGACCCTGACCAAGCGGATGGCCGAGGACCTCACCGAATACCTCCTCGGCCACGGCGTGAAGGTCCAGTACCTGCACTCCGACGTCGACACCCTCCGGCGCGTCGAGCTCCTCCGGGAGCTGCGGCTCGGCACCTTCGACGTCCTGGTGGGCATCAACCTCCTGCGCGAGGGCCTCGACCTGCCCGAGGTGTCCCTCGTGAGCATCCTCGACGCGGACAAGGAGGGTTTCCTCCGCTCGGCGACCTCACTCATCCAGACGATCGGCCGCGCGGCGCGCAACGTGTCGGGCCAAGTGCACATGTACGCGGACAAGATCACGGACTCGATGGCCCAGGCGATCGACGAGACGAACCGCCGCCGTGAGATCCAGGTGGCGTTCAACAGGGAGCGGGGCATCGACCCGCAGCCGCTGCGGAAGCGCATCGCGGACATCACGGACCAGCTGGCCCGCGAGGACCAGGACACGGAGAAGCTGTTCAAGCAGTTCGACTACGGCAAGGGCAAACGGGGCTACTCCTCGGCGCGGGCTGTGCAGGCCGGCCGGGAGACGGTCCGGAAGGACGGCGTTGCCGCCGCGCCGGCCGAGGACCTCATCGGTCTCATCGCGCAGCTCACCGAGCAGATGCACGGGGCCGCAGCCGAGCTCCAGTTCGAGCTCGCCGCGCGGCTGAGGGACGAGGTCCGAGACCTCAAGAAGGAACTGCGCCAGATGCAGGCGGCCGGGCATGCCTGAGCCGAAGGAGGCCGCCGCCGACGAGGCAGAGCGGCCATCCCCGCCCAGGCCCGGGGACGACGACGCGGGCTTCCGTCGCGTCCAGCGGCGCACCGTCGGCGTGCTCGCCTCGGCCCAGCTGCTGAGCGGCCTCGGGAACGGCGCCACCCTGGCCATCGGGTCCCTTCTCGCGGTCCAGTACGGCGGCTCCGACGCCTGGGCGGGCTCGGTGACGACGATCCTCACCCTCACCGCGGCCATCGCCGCCCTGCCTCTGAGCGGCCTTGCCGCGGCCTTGGGCCGGCGAACGGCGCTCGTGACGGGCCTCGGCCTCGCGATGCTCGGCTCGGCCAGCATCGTCGTCTCCACGATCGTGGCGTCCCTCATTCCGCTGCTCGTGGGCGCGGCGCTCCTCGGCGTCGGGACGGCCGTGAACCTGCAGTCGCGCTTCGCCGCCGTCGACCTCGCCCGGCCGGCCCACCGCGGGCGGGACCTCTCGCTCGTCGTGTGGTCCATCACGGTCGGTGCGGTCGCTGGCCCCAATCTCATCAAGCCCGGGGCAGCGCTCGGACGCGCGCTGAATCTGCCCGAGACCGCCGGCCCGTTCGTCATCTCGGTGACGGGCATGGCCCTCGCCGCCGCGATCCTGTGGTTCGGCCTGCGCCCCGATCCGCTGCTCGAGGCGCGCCGGCGCTTGGGCGTCACGGCCGTTGCGGCAGGCTCGGGCAGGCAGCCGTGGGGAACGGCGTTCAGGGGCGGTCTCGTCGCGATCCGCACCTCGCCGGACGCCGCCCTCGCGGTGGCCGGCGTCGTCGCCGCGCACGCGGTGATGGTTGCAGTCATGGCCATGACGCCCCTGCACCTGCAGCAGGTCACCGTGGGTCCACTGGGCGGTATGGGACACGAGGGCCACGTCAGCACCGACTCGTTCGCACTGATCGGCTTCACGATCTCGCTGCACATCGCGGGGATGTATGCGCTTTCACCGCTCGTCGGTTCCATCTCGGACCGCTTCGGGCGGCGCAGGATGCTTGCCGTCGGCCACGGGATCCTCCTCGTCGCCGTGATCCTCGCAGCCATCGGCGCTGCCAGCCCGGCGGCCGTGACGGTCGCACTCGTCCTGCTGGGCCTGGGGTGGTCCGCCGCGACGATCGCCGGCTCGGCCCTGCTGGCCGAGAGCGTGGAGGACGAGCACCGGGTCCAGGCCCAGGGGGTGAGCGATACCGGCATGGGCCTCGCCGGAGCCGCCGGGGGAGCCCTCGCCGGCGTCGCCATGGCCCTCGTGGGCTTCGAGGGCCTCGCCCTCATCGCCGGCGTGCTGAGCGTGGGGGTGCTCGCGGCCGCGGCCCTGGGAAGGCGGCGCGCCGCCGCGGCCTGAGCCGGCAGGCGCAGCGCGGGGACTACGACGCGCGCCCGCGCCGCGTTAACCCCCCGGGCCGCTGGGGTCAGTCTGGCCGCGTGAACCGTTCCGGGCCGCGTGAACCGTTCCGGGCCGCGGGGGTCAGTCCGGATCGGCCATCCCGTGGAGCCGGGCGAAGATGGCCTCGCCGTCGTCCGAGATGCCGTCGTGGTGGAAGTCTGCGGTCTCCCAGACGCGGAGGTTCCCCACGGAACCCGCGGTCTCGAGGGACAGGGTGCGGTCCACGAAGATGTCGTCCCGGTACACGGCGGCTGCGGCGGGCACGGCGTTCGCGCCGAGCTGCCCAGTGTCGTAGAGGGCGCCCCAGTCGGCCTTCTCGGCGAGGAGGTTGGCTGTCTCCGCGAGCGGCACGAGCGCTGGATCCTGCTCGAAGTACCACGGCATGACCATCTCGCCCAGCAGGAGCGGCTCGTCGGCGTCGGCCCTGAACTCCGGATGCGCGTCGAGGACGCGCCAGGCGGCCCAGCCCGTCGCCTCGCCCTGGGCGTAGATCGACTCGTGCATGAGCGCGTACAGCGGGTTCGCGGCGCGAGAGACGAGAGCCTGGACCTGGGCGAGGAATCCGTCCGAGAGCCGCCGCGTGGCGATCCCCTGCGTGAAGGCGTCCTCGAGGAGGTAGTGGAGCGAGTCCACCCGCGTGTTCCCGCCCAGGAGGCTCCCCACGAGCTGGAAGCGCTCGGGCGTGAGCCGCTCTCCCGAGGGGAGCCGCTCGTCCTCCGATGCGAGATGCTCCATGACCTGGTTCACGGCCGCCCGATCCTGCGGGTACCAGGCGAAGTACTCGGCGTTCCGAGCCGCGACCCGCGCGTACGTGGCCCGGTAGACCCGTTCCGCCGGCCCCGTGAGCGGCGCGAGGCCGCCCGTGATGAGGGCCCGACGGAGGCCCTCCGGGGCGATCGAGAGGTAGCTGAGCGTGCAGAAGCCGCCGTAGCTCTGCCCGTACACGGTCCACGGGCCGGAACCGAGGGCCCGGCGGATCACCTCGCAGTCCTTCACGATCGAGTCGGCGCGGAAGTGCGCGAGGTACTCCGCCTGCGCCGCGGGTCCGCCCCGGCGCGGGAGGGTCACGCGGTCCGCGGGGGAGGAGAGGCCTGTTCCCCGCTGGTCGAGCATGAGGATGCGGAAGTCGGCCGCGGCGGCCTTCATCCATCCGGCCAGGCTCGTGGCCCGGTTGCCGCGGCCGCCGGGTCCGCCCTGCAGGAACACGAGCCAGGGCAGGTTCCCCGCGGCCGCCACGCTGTGCGCGGAGGAGACGTACTCCCGCGCGAAGACCTCGATCAGCTCCCCGCCGGGGTTGCTGTGGTCGAGGGGCACCGCGAAGAGGTGCTCGGCGGTCCGCATCCCCCGGAACTCGTGCCGGCCGAGGATGCGGTGGGCGGACGACGGCGCCGCGCCAGCCCCGCCGCGGCGCGCACCCGCCGTCGTGCTCACCGCGCGGCTTCCCGGGCCGCGACGGTTCCGGCGGACCCGAACTCTGTCAGCGCCTCACCCGTCAGCCGGAAGGTGTCCCACTCCTCCAGGGGAACCGCCCCGAGGCTGCGGTAGAAGCCGATCGAGGGGGTGTTCCACTTCAGGACCGCCCATTCGACCCGGGCATACCCCCGCTCCACAGCGATCCGGGCGAGTTCCTCGAGCAGAGCCCTGCCGTAGCCGCGCCCGCGCGTCTCGGGCCGCACGTACAGGTCTTCGAGGTAGATGCCATGCGTGCCTTCCCACGTAGAGTAGTTGAGGAACCACAGCGCGAAGCCCACCACGCGCGCCGCGCCGTCCGGATCGGTCCGCTCCTCGACGACGTGTGCGAAGATCGCGGGATTCTCGCCGAACAGCTGGTCCGTGAGCGCCCTGACGGTAGTCCGGACCGCGTCGGGCTCCTTCTCGTACGCGGCGAGCTCGTGGATGAGCTCGAGGATGACGGGGACATCAGCCGGCTGTGCCCTTCGGAGGGCAGACGAAACGCTCATGCCTCCCAACTTAGCCGCCGAGGCGCCCCACCGAGGTCACGTGGATCACCGCGGCCCCGGCTTCGTTGCTGGCCTCGAGGTCGACGTCCGCGGAGAATCCCCAGTCGCGGTTGCCCGCCGGATCGTCGAAGATCTGCCGCACGTGCCAGACCCCCGGCGCCTCGGTGATGATGAGCAGCTGCGGCCCGCGCGCGTCCGGTCCCGTGCCGATGTCCTCGTGCTCCTCGAAGTAGGCGTCGAGGGCATCCTCCCACTCGTCGACCCCGAGGACGGCATCGCCGGCGGCGCCGGCCTCGAGCGCGGCCAGGCCCTCGGAATCCTCGTCCGCGAACAGCTCCACACGCCGGAACAGCTCGTTGCGGACCATGACCCTGAAGGCACGGATGTTGGAGGTGAGCGCCGGCGGGGGAGGAGGCGGGGCGTCGAACGCGTGCAGGTCCTTGCCGCTCGTGAGCTCCTCCCACTCGTCCAGCAGGCTCGAGTCCACCTGCCGCACGAGCTCGCCGAGCCATGCGATGAGGTCCTCGAGGTCCTCGCGCAGCGCATCCTGCGGCACAGTCTGGCGCAGCGCCTTGAACGCATCGGTCAGGTAGCGCAGCACGATGCCCTCGCTGCGTGCCAGCCCGTAGAACTGCACGAACTCGCCGAAGTCCATGGCCCGTTCGTACATGTCCCGCACGATGGACTTGGGGGCAAGCTCGAAGTCGCCCACCCAGGGCGCGTGGCGGCGGTACGTCTCGAACGCGGCCTCGAGGAGCTCCTTGAGGGGCTCGGGGTAGGTGACCGCGTCCAGCGCGTTCATGCGCTCCGTGTACTCGAGCCCGTCCGCCTTCATGGCGGTGAGCGCCTCCGTCTTGGCCTTCTTCAGCTGGGCCGAGAGGATCTGCCGCGGCTTCTCGAGCGTTGCCTCGATGACGGAGACGACGTCGAGGGCGTAGGAGGGCGATTCCGGGTCCAGGAGGTCGAGCGCCGCGAGGGCGAACGGGGAGAGCGGCTGGTTGAGGGCAAAGTTCTCCTGGAGGTCCACCGTGAGGCGCAGGGTGTGGCCGCTCGCCCGCTGCTCCGAGGTGAGCTCGTCCTCCGGGATGCGCTCGACGACGCCCGCGGCCATCAGCTCGCGGAGGATCCCGAGCGCGCGGCGCATGAGGCGCAGCTGGACGGGGCGAGGCTCGTGGTTCTCGGTCAGCAGCCGGTGCGCCGCCGTGAACGGGTTGCCGGGGCGCGCCATGAGGTTCAGGAGCATCGCGTGGGTCACCGTGAAGCTCGACGAGAGCGGCTCGGGCGCGGCCTCGACGAGCTTTTCGAAGGTGGGACGCCCCCAGGAGACGAAGCCCTCGGGCGGCTTCTTCTTCACGACCTGGCGCAGCTTGCGCTGATCGTCTCCGAACTTCGCCCTCGCCTTGTCCATGGCGCGGTTGTTCTCGACGACGTGCTCGGGCGCCTGCACGACGACGGTCCCCGCCGTGTCGAACCCGGCCCGCCCTGCGCGCCCGGCGATCTGGTGGAACTCGCGCGCATTCAGGTGGCGCGTCCGGGTCCCGTCGAACTTGCTCAGGGCCGTGATGAGCACCGTGCGGATGGGGACGTTGATTCCGACGCCCAGCGTGTCTGTTCCGCAGATGACCTTGAGCAGTCCTGCCTGGGCGAGCTGCTCGACGAGCCTGCGGTACTTCGGGAGCATGCCCGCGTGGTGCACCCCGATCCCGTGCCGGACGAGCCGGTTCAGGGTCTTGCCGAACCCGGCCGCGAAGCGGAACCCTCCGATCAGCTCGCCGATACGGTCCTTCTCCTCGCGCGTGCACATGTTCACGCTCATGAGCTGCTGGGCACGCTCAATCGCCTCGAGCTGGCTGAAGTGGACCACATAGACCGGGACCTGCTTCGTCGCGAGGAGCTCCTCGAGCGTCTCGTGGACCGGCTTCTCCTCGTAGTAGTAGTGCAGCGGAATCGGACGGTCCGCATGGGCTACGGTCGTCGTCGTGCGTCCCGTGCGGTCGGTGAGCTCCTTCTCGAAGCGGCTCACGTCCCCGAGCGTCGCGCTCATGAGGAGGAACTGCGCCTGGGGGAGCTCGAGGAGCGGGACCTGCCACGCCCAGCCGCGCTGGGGATCGGAGTAGAAGTGGAACTCGTCCATGACTACGGGCCCCAGCTCGGCCGCCGCGCCCTCGCGGAGGGCGTGGTTGGCGAGGATCTCCGCTGTGCAGCAGATGATCGGCGCCTCCGGGTTCACGGATGAGTCTCCGGTGACCATGCCGACGTTCTCCGCGCCGAAGATCTCGCACAGGGCGAAGAACTTCTCGGAGACGAGGGCCTTGATGGGGGCTGTGTAGTAGCTGCGCCTTCCGGTGGCGAGCCCGTGGAAGTGTGCGGCGATCGCCACGAGGGACTTCCCGGACCCCGTCGGCGTGGCCAGGATCACGTTGGAGCCGGAGACGATCTCGAGCACGGCCTCGTCCTGGGCCGGGTACAGCGTCAGTCCTCTGCCCTCGGCCCACCCGACGAACGCGTCGTACACCGCGTCGGGCAGCGAGCCGTCCTGGTCGGAGAGGGAGGACGGCGCGGGAAGGAGGCTGTCGAGTCGCATGGCGCCCTCAGACTATCGGGATTAGCGTGGATCCATGACCTCTCCGACGTGGGATCCGGCGCTCTACACCGCGTTCGGCGACCACCGCTCGCGGCCCTTCTACGATCTCACCGGACGCATCGCCGCCGCGGCGCCCCGCCGCGTCGTCGACCTCGGCTGCGGGCCCGGCGATCTCACGGCCTCGCTCGCCGAGCGCTGGCCCGGCGCCGAGGTCGAGGGAGTGGACAGCTCAGAGGCGATGCTCGACGCCGCGCGCTCGCGGTACGCGGGGAGGGAAGGCCTCAGGTTCACCCACGGTGACATCCTGCACTGGGAGCCCGAGGAAGACGTCGACGTGGTGGTCTCCAACGCGGCGCTCCACTGGGTCTCGGGGCACCAGGGCCTCATGGGACGCTGGCTGGAGCAGCTCGCGCCCGGGGCGTGGCTCGCGGTCCAGGTGCCCGGCAGCTTCTCGTCGCCCTCGCACGCCCTCCTGCGCGAGCTCGCGGAGTCGTCGCAGTGGGAGCACCGCCTGCGCGGCGTCCTGCGCCACACGGATCCGGTCTCCGAGCCGAGAGGGTACCTCGACCTCATGCTCGAGGCGGGCTGGGACGCCGATGTGTGGGAGACCACCTACCTGCAGGTCCTCACGGGGGAGGACGCCGTCCTCACCTGGGTCCGGGGGACCGGCATGCGGCCTGTCCTGGACGCCCTCTCGGCCGCCGAGGCGGCACAGTTCGAGGAACAGTACAACCAGCTGCTCTTCGACGCCTATCCCGCTGTGGAGCGTGACGGCGTCGTGACGACCGTGTACCCGTTCCGCCGGATCTTCTGCGTCGGGCGGAAGCCGGCGTAGCCGCGCCCCGGTGGGCCGTGCCTCAGCCGGCCAGCCCGAGCAGCCGCGATCCGTTCTCCCACAGCACCTTGCGCATCCAGTCGTCCCCGAGGCCGAGCCCGGCGAGCGCCTCCAGCTGGTGAGCGTACGGGTAGGGGATGTTGGGGAAGTCGGAGCCGAGCACGACCTTGTCTGCCAGGTCGGAGAGTCGATCGGAGAAGCCCTCGGGCAGGGGAGCGAAGCGTTCCGTGAAGTCAGTGGCCACCATGGTCGTGTCGAGATGGACCAGCGGGTACCGAGCCGCGAGGTCGGCGAACTCCCAGTACTCGGGCATCCCCAGATGGGCGATCACGAGCGCCAGCCGCGGATGCCTCTCAAGCACCCTCTGTACCCGCTGTGGCCCGGTGAACTCTCCGGGAAGCGGCTTCGATCCGGCGTGGATCACAATCGGGACCCCGGCCCGCTCGAGCTCGGCCCAGGCAGGCTCGAGGAGCGGATCGTCGGGACCGAACCGCCCCACCTGGACGTGCACCTTGAACAGGCGCGCCCCGGCGTCGAGCGCTTCCGCCACGTATCGGCCGGCCTCGGGCTCCGGGTACATGGTGGCGCAGTGGATCGCGTCCGGCACGCGCCGGGCGAAGTCGGCGCTCCACGCGTTGAGCCACGCTGCCATGCCCGGCTTGTGCGGGTATGAGAGCGCGGGGATGGCTGCGAGCCCGAATCCCCGGGCCAGCCGCAGGCGCTCCTCCTCGCCCACCCGGTACGCGATGGGCCACGGCCACCCGTAGCTCTCCTCGGCGGCGTCGAAGTACCGCCACACCTTCTCGAGCATGTTCTCGGGGAGGAAGTGCACGTGGATGTCGGCCAGTCCGGGCAGCCCGAGGGCGGCCAGGTACGCAGGGATCTCCGCATCGCTGGACGGCCCGGGAGTCGTCTGGGTCATGAGGCGGCTACCAGCCGCGCTCGAGCCACTCGCCCAGGTGCGGCCGCTCGGCCCCCAGCGTGGTGGGCCTGCCGTGGCCGGGATAGACCTCTGACTCGTCCGGGTACACCGTGAAGAGCCGATCGACGACATCCCCGTAGAGCAGTGCGAAGCGGTCGGCATCCTTCTGGGTGTTGCCCACCCCGCCTGGGAAGAGCGAATCCCCCGAGAAGATCAGCGGGGGCGCGTCCTCCTCCTCGAGGACGTACGCGATCGATCCCGGGGTGTGGCCCCTCAGGTGCACCGCCGTGAGGTCGAACCCGTCGAAGTTGCCGACGTCGCCGTGGTCGAGGACCACCGAGACCGGCACGGGGATCCCCGCAACGTCCTGCCGTCCGGCAGCGACAGGGGCGCCGGTGGCCTCCACGAGGCCCTCCAGCGCGCGCACGTGGTCCCAATGCTGGTGTGTGGTGGCGATGAGGGCGAGCTGGGCCGGCTCCGCGGCGTCCTCGGCGCCGTCGGCCAGAAGCTCCTGGATCGCCGGGAGGTCGTCTGCGGCGTCGATGAGGACCTGGGCGCCGGACCGCTTGGCGGTGATCAGGTAGACGTTGTTGTCCATCTCGCTCACCGAGATGGATCGCACAGTCAGCCGGCCGAGGTCCTTCACGAGGGTGCTCATACCGCCACCCTAGGCAGTTTCGCTAGGCTGGGCCAATGGCACAGGGCGACTTCCCCGGGCGTTGGCGCCCCAACCAAGAGCTCGCGGTTCCCCTGTTCGAGCAGCTGCGCCGCCGGATCCTCGAGATGGTCGACGCCGGTGCACTCGCCGTGGGCGCGAAGCTCCCCTCGGTGCGGAGCCTGGCTGGCGAGCTCGGTGTTGCCCCGCACACCGTCGCCCGCGCCTACCGGGAGCTCGAGGAGGCCGGTGTCCTGGCGACAGCCGGCCGTGCCGGGACCACCGTGGCGCCGCGCGGCAGGCGCGACGAAGAGCTCAGGACTGCTGCCTCTGCCTTTGCCGGCGCCGCGGTCTCCCACGGCTGCACGCTCGAGGAAGCCGTCGCGCTGCTCAGCGCGGCCTATGCCCGCCGCGGTCAGCCCACGGCCTGAGCTGTGATGTGATCGAAGAAATTTTCGAATGCGGCTGGCGTCCACTACCATAGACAGGTGCAGAGTCTGTCCACCCTCAACGATTCCACCCCCCTGAACGAGGGTGCCCTCATCCCGGGCGCCGCGTCGTCGACCGCCGATGCGCTCCTTCGGGACGGCATCAAGCACCATGACCAGTCCCGCCTCGTCGTCAAGGGCGCTCGCGAGCACAACCTCCGCAATGTGGACCTCGACCTGCCGCGGGACAAGATGATCGTCTTCACGGGCCTGTCCGGCTCCGGGAAGTCCTCCCTCGCCTTCGACACGATCTTCGCCGAGGGGCAGCGCCGGTACGTCGAGTCGCTCTCGGCCTACGCGCGGCAGTTCCTCGGCCAGGTGGACAAGCCGGACGTCGACTTCATCGAAGGACTCTCGCCGGCGGTCTCGATCGACCAGAAGTCGACGAGCAAGAACCCGCGCTCGACGGTGGGCACGATCACCGAGATCTACGACTACATGCGCCTCCTGTGGGCGCGCGTCGGCCACCCTCACTGCCCGATCTGCCACGAGCCGGTGACGCGCCAGACGCCGCAGCAGATCGTGGACCAGCTCCTCGAGCTGCCCGGGGGCACCCGCTTCCAGCTGCTGGCCCCGGTCGTGCGCGCCCGCAAGGGGGAGTTCGTCGACCTGTTCAAGGAACTCGCGGCGAAGGGCTACTCGCGGGCCAGGGTCGACGGAGAGCTCATCCAGCTCACCGAGCCGCCCAAGCTCGGCAAGCAGTTCAAGCACACGATCGAGGTCGTGGTGGACCGGCTCGTGGTCAAGGACGGCATCCGGCAGCGGCTCGCCGATTCGGTGGAGACCGCGCTCGGTCTCGCGGAGGGACGCGTCCTCGCCGACTTCGTCGATCTCGAGGCGGACGACGACGCGCGCGTCCGGGCGTTCTCAGAGCACCTCGCGTGCCCCAACGAGCACCCGCTCGCCATCGACGAGATCGAGCCGCGATCCTTCTCGTTCAACAATCCGTTCGGAGCGTGCCCGGCGTGCACCGGCATCGGCACGAAGCTTGAGGTCGATGTCGACCTCGTGGTGCCGGACTCCGAGCTGAGCCTCTCCGAAGGCGCCATCGCGCCCTGGTCGCTCGGCACCGCGACGCAGGAGTACTGGACCCGGCTCCTCGAGGGCCTCTCCGACGAACTCGGCTTCTCGATGACCACGCCGTGGCACAGCCTGCCCGAGTATGCGCGGGATGCCGTCCTCTACGGCAAGGACCACAAGGTTGTCGTGCAGTACCGGAACCGGTTCGGCCGGGAGCGGAAGTACAGCACGGGTTTCGAGGGCGCCGTCTCGTACATCCAGCGCAAGCACCTCGAGACGGAGTCCGACTCGGCGCGTGACAGGTACGAGGAGTACATGCGGGAGATCCCGTGCCCGGAGTGCGGCGGTGCCCGGCTCAACCCAGCGTCCCTCTCGGTCCTCGTGGGCGGACGGTCGATCGCCGAGGTGTCCCGGCTCCCCCTGCGTGAGGCGCGCACGTTCCTTGCCACGCTCACGCTGAGCCCCCGCGAGCAGCAGATCGCCGCGCAGGTCCTCAAGGAGATCGACGCGCGGCTCCAGTTCCTCCTCGACGTCGGCCTCGAGTACCTCAACCTCGAACGGGCGGCGGGCACGCTCTCGGGCGGCGAGGCGCAGCGCATCAGGCTCGCGACGCAGATCGGCTCCGGCCTCGTCGGCGTCCTGTACGTGCTCGACGAGCCGAGCATCGGCCTCCACCAGCGCGACAACCGGCGGCTCATCGAGACGCTGACGCGGCTGCGGGACCTGGGCAACACCCTCATCGTCGTGGAGCACGACGAGGACACCATCCACGAGGCGGACTGGATCGTGGACATCGGCCCCGGCGCCGGCGAGCACGGGGGAGAGGTGGTCCACTCGGGCTCCCTCGAAGAGCTCAAGGCCAATACCGCCTCGCTCACCGGTGACTACCTCGCAGGGCGCCGCTCGATCGGGATCCCCTCGGCGCGGCGCAAGGTGGACCGCAAGCGCCAGCTCAAGATCGTGGGCGCCCGCGAGCACAACCTGCAGGGGGTGGACGTCACGTTCCCTCTGGGCGTCCTCACGGCCGTGACCGGGGTGAGCGGCTCGGGCAAGTCCACGCTGGTCAACGACATCCTCTACAAGGTGCTCGCGAACCGGCTGAACGGGGCCAAGCAGGTGGCCGGCCGGCACACCCGCATCGAGGGGCTGGAACACCTCGACAAGGTGATCCACGTGGACCAGAGTCCGATCGGCCGCACCCCCCGGTCGAACCCGGCGACCTACACCGGGGTCTTCGACCACATCCGCAAGCTGTTCGCCGAGACGAACGAGGCCAAGGTGCGCGGTTACATGCCGGGCCGGTTCTCGTTCAACGTCAAGGGCGGCAGGTGCGAGGCGTGCAGCGGTGACGGCACCCTGAAGATCGAGATGAACTTCCTCCCGGACGTGTACGTCCCGTGCGAGGTCTGCCACGGCGCCCGCTACAACCGCGAGACCCTCGAAGTCCACTACAAGGGCAAGACCATCGCCGATGTGCTGAACATGCCCATCGACGAGGCAGCCGAGTTCTTCGCCGCGTTCACCCCGATCGCCCGGCACCTCAACACGCTGGTCGACGTGGGTCTCGGCTACGTCCGCCTCGGACAGCCCGCCACGACACTCTCAGGCGGCGAGGCGCAGAGGGTCAAGCTCGCTGCCGAGCTGCAGAAGCGCTCCAACGGGCGCAGCGTCTACGTGCTGGACGAGCCCACCACCGGACTGCATTTCGAGGACATCCGCAAGCTGCTGCTCGTCCTGCAGTCCCTCGTGGACAAGGGAAACAGCGTCATCACGATCGAGCACAACCTGGACGTCATCAAGAGCGCCGACTGGATCATCGACTTGGGGCCGGACGGCGGCTCGGGCGGCGGCAGGATCGTGGCCACGGGGACGCCCGAGCAGGTGGCCCGCGTGGAAGGCAGCTATACCGGGACCTTCCTGGCGGAGGTCCTCGGCGCATCCTGAGCGAGGTCGGAGGCAAGTGGGGCTCTGCCGACGGGCTGATGTATTGCTCCAGTGGCATGTGTCAGCGCGTCCATGCCGCATGAGTCATGCCGGGTCGGGGAGAGTTTCGGCCGCTCCCGCAGGGTGTGCGAGACTGTCCCGGTGACTGACGGACCCGCGCTCGCGATCTTCGACCTGGACGGCACCCTCGTTGACCCCGCGGGAAGCATCACGGGAGGCATCGCGTACGCACTCGAGGTCCATGGTCTCCGCGTTCCGGGCCCTGAGGGGCTCTCCAGCATGGTGGGGCCTCCGCTGCTCGAGTCCCTCCGCCGCGTGGCCGATGTCCCGGAGGACCTGCTCGACGCCGTCGTCCACACCTACCGGAAGCGGTACATCTCCCACGGCATGGCCGAGAGCCGCCCCTATCCCGGGATCCCGGAGCTGCTGGTGCGCCTCCGCCAGCGGGGACTCCACCTCGCCGTGGCCACGCAGAAGCCCGAGAACCTTGCGAAGAGGCTGCTGGCCCTCCATGGCCTGGACGCTCACTTCCACAGCATCCACGGCGCGCCGGACGAGACGCTGCCCCCGGCCGCCGACGGCAAGGCGGGGATCGTCCGCGCGGCACTCACGGCCAACCACGCGCTCCCCGCGCGCTCGGTGATGATCGGGGACCGCCGGCACGACGCCGAAGGCGCTGCCGCCAACGGCATCCCGTGCATCGGCGTGGCGTGGGGCTTCGCTCCCGAGGGCGAGCTGGACCGCCTGGGGCTGGTCGGAATCGTCGCCGACGCAGACGAGCTCGAGCGCACCATCGGTGCCGTGGTCCTGCGCGCTGCGGAGGCGCCGGCATGCTGATCTACTCCATGACGCGCCAGAGCATCCGCGGCATGATCGGCGGCCTCTGCCGCCCCACGGTCACCGGACTCGACAGGGTGCCGGAGTCAGGCCCCTTCATCGTCGCCTCGAACCACCTCTCGTTCCTCGACTCGGTCATCATCCAGGCCCTCATGCCCCGGCGGGTGGCGTTCTTCGCCAAGGCCGAGTACTTCACGGGCAAAGGCGTCAAGGGCAGACTCATGAAGGCGTTCTTCGAGGGTGTGGGGTCGATCCCCGTCGAGCGCGGAGAGCAGGCTGCGAGCGTCGCGGCGCTCAAGACCCTCCTGGACATCCTCGACCAAGGCGAGGCCATCGGCATCTACCCCGAGGGCACGCGGTCCCGCGACGGCCTCCTGTACCGCGGCCGCACTGGGGTGGGCTGGCTCGCACTGACCACGGGAGCGCCGGTGGTCCCGGTCGGGCTCATCGGCACGGAGAAGCTCCAGCCCGCCGACAAGAACGGCATCAGGCCCCAGCACTTCGAGATGCGGGTGGGCGAGCCGCTGTGGTTCGACAAGACAGGCCCCGACCACTCCCTGCCGCTGCGGCGTGAGGCGACCGACAGGATCATGGACGCCATCGCCGCGCTGAGCGGGCAGGAGCGTGCGAGCGGCTACAACAAGCCGCCAGCCCACCAGTAGCCCCGCCTAGACTGGACCAGTGGCAGATCCAGCGAGCTACCGGCCCAAGACCGGGGAGATCCCGACAGACCCCGGAGTGTACCGGTTCCGCGATCCGCACGGCCGGGTCATCTACGTGGGCAAGGCCAAGAGCCTGCGCCAGCGGCTGACCTCGTACTTCGCCAACCCGGCCACCCTGCTTCCCAAGACCTACGCCATGGTCCATGCCGCGGCGAGCGTCGAGTGGACCGTGGTCGGCAGCGAGCTCGAAGCGCTCCAGCTCGAGTACACGTGGATCAAGGAGTTCAGACCGCGGTACAACCTCGCGTTCCGTGACGACAAGACCTACCCCTACCTCGCGGTCACGATGGCCGAGAAGTATCCGCGCGTGCAGGTCATGCGCGGCGAACGCCGCAAGGG
Source organism: Sinomonas cellulolyticus (assembly GCF_014656475.1). Classification (GTDB taxonomy): domain Bacteria; phylum Actinomycetota; class Actinomycetes; order Actinomycetales; family Micrococcaceae; genus Sinomonas; species Sinomonas cellulolyticus. The sequence continues at coordinate 277,366 of NZ_BNCM01000001.1, read as the reverse complement.
AACGCGATACTTCGGCCCCTACACCGCCGGAGCCATCCGCGAGACGATGGACACCCTCCTGCGGGTCTTCCCCGTCCGGTCCTGCAGCGCCGGCGTATTCCGGCGGGCCGAGCAGAGCGGACGCCCCTGCCTGCTCGGCTACATCGACAAGTGCTCGGCGCCGTGCGTGGGGCGCATCTCGGAAGGGGACCACCGCGCCCTCGCCGAGGACTTCTGCGATTTCATGGGGGGAGCGGCCAAGCGCTTCATCGTCCAGCTCGAGCGCAAGATGGCGGACGCCGTCGCCGACCTCGACTACGAGAACGCCGCACGGCTGCGGGACGACATCATCGCGATGCGCAAGGTGTTCGAGCGGAACGCCGTGGTCCTCTCGGAGGAGACCGATGCGGACGTGTTCGCCATCGAGGAGGACGAGCTCGAGGCGGCAGTCCAGGTGTTCTATGTGCGCGGCGGCCGGATCCGCGGCCAGCGGGGCTGGGTCGTGGAGAAGGTCGAGGACACCACGCCGTCCGAGCTCGTGGGCCACCTGCTGCAGCAGGTCTACGGCGACCACGAGGAGACGAACGGGCGCCTCCCTCGAGAGGTGCTCGTGCCCGTCATGCCGAACGACGCCGAGGAGCTCACCGTCTGGCTCTCGGGCCTCAGGGGGGCCAAGGTCGAGCTGCGGGTGCCCCAGCGCGGAGACAAGGCGGCCCTCGCGGCCACACTGCACGAGAATGCCGTGCAGGCGCTGCGCCTGCACAAGAGCCGCCGGGCGGGGGACATCACGACACGCTCGCTGGCCCTCCAAGAGCTGCAGGAGGCCCTCGAACTGCCCGAGCCGCCGCTGCGGATCGAGTCCTTCGACATCTCGCACGTCCAGGGCACCAACGTCGTCGCCTCGATGGTCGTCGTCGAGGATGGGCTCGCCAAGAAGAGCGAGTACCGGAAATTCTCCATCACGGGCGACGCCGCGCGGGACGACACCGCCGCGATGCATGACGTCCTGACGCGCAGGTTCCGCAACTACCTCGCCGAACGGGACCTCCCTGTCGAGGATCGCGACCAGAACCGCAAGTTCGCCTACCCGCCCAACCTTGTCGTCGTCGACGGCGGCCAGCCGCAGGTGACCGCCGCGGTGCGCGCCCTGGCCGAACTGGGCATCGGGGACGAGATCCGCGTCGTCGGCCTCGCCAAGCGGCTCGAGGAGGTCTGGCTGCCCGAGGGCGACTTCCCCGTGATCCTGCCGAGGGCGTCGCAGGGCCTCTACCTCCTCCAGCGCATCCGCGACGAGGCCCACCGCTTCGCCATCACGTTCCACCGGCAGAAGCGCGGCAAGTCCATGACCGCGTCGGTCCTGGACGAGGTGCCGGGCCTCGGGCCGGCTCGGCGCAAAGCGGTGCTCGCGCACTTCGGCTCGCTCAAGCGTCTGAAGGCGGCCAGTGTCACGGAGATCACCGACGTCAGCGGAGTGGGTCCGGCGCTCGCCGCCGCCATCCACGCGCGGCTCCACGGCACTGCCGGCGCCGAGATGGTCCCCGCCGTCAACTACTCCACCGGCGAAGTGCTTGACTCTTAGCTAGGCTGGGGCCATGAGCGACACGGCGCAGAACCAGAGCGAACTGACCCCCGTCAAGCCCACCGCGTCCGAGCTGCTCATCGTCACCGGGATGTCCGGAGCCGGACGGAGCACCGCTGCGAATGCGCTCGAGGACCACGGCTGGTACGTCGTCGAGAACCTTCCGCCCCAGCTGCTCGGGACGCTGTCGGAACTTGTGCAGCACGCCGCCGAGCGCATCCCGAAGCTCGCCGTCGTCATGGACGTGCGCAGCAAGGCGCTGTTCGCCGACATCCGGGAAGCGCTGGCCCAGCTCTCGTCGAGCGGCACCGAGTACCGCGTGCTGTTCCTCGATGCCAGCGACGACGTGCTGATCCGCCGCTTCGAGCAGGGCCGGCGGCCCCATCCGCTCCAGGAGGGCGGCCGGATCTCCGACGGCATCGCCGCGGAGCGGTCCATCCTCGCCGAACTGCGCGAGCACGCAACACTCGTGCTCGATACCTCGGACTTCAATGTCCACGGGCTCGCGACCGCCATCACGGAGCTCTTCTCCGAGAAGGGGCCAGTGACGCTCCGGCTGAACGTCATGAGCTTCGGCTTCAAGTACGGCCTTCCTGCCGACGCGAACTACGTCGCGGACGTGCGCTTCCTCCCGAACCCCCACTGGGTGCCCCAGCTGCGGCCCCACACGGGGCTGGATCCCGACGTGCGGGAGTATGTGCTCGTGGCGAACGGCGCTCAGGAGTTCGTCGAGCGGTACGTGCATGCCCTCGAGCCGGTCCTCGCCGGCTACCGCAAGGAGAACAAGCACTACGCCACCATTGCCATCGGCTGCACCGGCGGCAAGCACCGGTCCGTGGCGGTCGCGGAGGAGCTCTCCAAGCGCCTCGCGCAGCTCCCGCGCGTCACCCTGACCACCTCGCACCGCGATCTGGGCCGCGAGTGAGCGCGCTGTTCACGGGGCAGCTCCCGCTCGTCCGGCCGGGAGCAGGGAGCGAGGGAGGCATCCCCAAAGGCCCTTCCGTGGTCGCACTCGGAGGGGGCCACGGCCTCGCCGCGTCGCTCTCCGCGCTGCGCCTCCTCACCACTGAGCTCACCGCCGTGGTGACCGTGGCCGACGACGGCGGGTCCTCCGGCCGCCTCCGCAAGGACTTCGGCGTCCTCCCGCCCGGGGACCTGCGGATGGCCCTCGCGGCGCTGTGCGACGACACCGACTGGGGCCGCACCTGGCGCGACGTCATGCAGCACCGCTTCACCTCGCCGACCGGCATGAGCGGCCTCGAGAACCACGCGATGGGCAACCTCCTCATCGTGACGCTGTGGGAGCTCCTCGGCGACGTCGTGGACGGCCTGCGCTGGGCCGGCGCGCTGCTCGGGGCGCGTGGCCAGGTCCTGCCGATGTCGCGCGTGCCGCTCACGATCGAGGGGGACGTCTCCGTGGCGGCGGCGGGAGCCCACGGCGGTCCCGCCCGTATCGAGACCATCCGCGGCCAGGCCGCGTGCGCCGTCTCGGGTCGGCTCGAGGAGGTCCGCCTCATCCCCGGCGATGCGCCGGCGTGCCCCGAGACGCTCAGCGCGATCGAGCTTGCCGACTGGGTCGTGCTCGGGCCCGGCTCGTGGTACACCTCGGTGCTCCCGCACCTGCTGCTGCCGCAGCTGCGCCAGGCCCTGACCGATACCCCGGCGCGCCGCTGCCTCACGATGAACCTCACCTTGGACACCCGGGAGACCACCGGCATGTCGGCCGCCGACCACCTGCGGGCGATCCGACGGGTGGCCCCTGAATTCATGGTGGACGCCGTCATCGCCGACGAGGCGTCCGTCGAGGACCGGGACGAGTTCGCGAGTGTGGCCGCGGAACTCGGCGCCGAGGTCCATTTCGATAGAGTGAGGTCCTCCGGCCAACGGTCGGCGCACGACCCGCTCCGCCTGGCCGGGGCTTACCACGAGGTCTTCACCGGGGGAGGCCCCTCCCGCGGCGGCCGATGACAGGCGCCACGGAACGAGCGCAGCGCAAGCAGGAAGGACAGCGATGGCACTGACCCAGAGCGTGAAGGAGGAGCTGTCGCGCCTGACGGTGAAGAGGTCCTCCGAGCGCAAGGCCGAGGTCTCCTCGGTGCTCCGCTTCGCCGGCGGCCTGCACATCATCTCGGGGAGGATCGTCATCGAGGCGGAGGTGGACCTCGCGGCGACCGCCAGGCGTCTCCGCACCGCAATCGCGGAGGTCTACGGGCACCCCAGCGAGATCATCGTGGTCTCGGGCGGCGGACTCCGGCGGGGGAGCCGGTATGTCGTGCGGGTCGTGCGCGACGGCGAGGCGCTCGCACGCCAGACGGGCCTCCTCGACAACCGGGGCCGGCCCGTCCGCGGCCTGCCCTCAACGGTGGTCAACGGCTCCGCCGCCGATGCGGAGGCGGTCTGGCGGGGCGCCTTCCTCGCCCACGGTTCGCTCACCGAGCCCGGCCGCTCGAGCTCCCTGGAGGTCACGTGCCCCGGACCGGAGGCCGCCCTCGCCCTCGTCGGCGCCGCCCGCCGCCTCGGAATCGCCGCCAAGGCGCGCGAAGTACGCGGGGTGGACCGCGTCGTCGTGCGCGACGGTGACGCCATCGCGGCGCTCCTGACGCGCATGGGTGCGCACGACGCCCTCATGGCCTGGGAAGAGCGCCGTATGCGCAAGGAGGTGCGGGCGACCGCGAACCGGCTCGCGAACTTCGACGACGCGAACCTGCGCCGCTCCGCCCAGGCCGCGGTGGCTGCGGGCGCACGGGTCGAGCGTGCACTCGAGATCCTCGGCGAGGACGTCCCCGAGCATCTGCGGTATGCGGGCGAGCTCAGGGTCGCCCACAAGCAGGCCAGCCTGGACGAGCTCGGGCGTCTCGCGGACCCGCCCATGACGAAGGACGCGATCGCCGGACGGATCCGCCGGCTGCTCGCGATGGCGGACAAGAAGGCGGCGGACGCCGGCATCCCGGGCACGGAGGCCAGCGTCACGCCCGACATGCTGGACGGCTGATCTGCTTAGGATGGAGACGTCACCAGCCCGCACGCCACGGAACGTGGCGCGGGAAGTCAACCGATGGAGGATGTTGTGACCTACGTACTGCCTGATCTCCCGTACGACTACGCGGCACTCGAGCCGCACATCTCTGCGCGGATCATGGAGCTCCACCACGACAAGCACCACGCGGCGTACGTGACCGGCGCCAACACGGCCCTCGAGAAGATGGCCGAAGCCCGCGCGAACGGCGACGGCGCGGCTGCGGCGAAGCTGTCCAAGGACTTCCAGTTCAACCTCGGCGGCCACGTCAACCACTCGATCTTCTGGAACAACCTCTCGCCCGAGGGCGGCGACAAGCCCGAGGGCGAGCTCGCCTCGGCGATCGACGAGTTCTTCGGCTCCTTCGACGCGTTCCGCGCCCAGTTCACGGCGGTTGCGACGACGATCCAGGGCTCTGGATGGGCGATCCTCGCCTACGAGCCCATCGGCGGCAGCCTCGTGATCGAGCAGATGTACGACCAGCAGAACGGCGTCCCCGTCGCCACGACGCCCGTCCTGCAGCTCGACATGTGGGAGCACGCCTTCTACCTCGACTACCAGAACGTGAAGGCCGACTACGTCAAGGCGTTCTGGAACATCGTCAACTGGGCGGACGTCGCCAAGCGCTTCGAGGCGGCCCGGGCCGGTGCGAAGGGCCTCATCCTGCCGGCCTGACCTCTGGTCCCGACGCACGTCTTCGCGGAGATGTGCGTCACATTCTGTGACATTCCGTGCGAAAGGGCCCGTCTGTTCCGAGACGGGCCCTTTCCCCGTAGGATGGGGGGCGGAAAGGCCCGTACGGCCTTTCAGCCATGGACAATGGAGACTCGGGCTGTCGGCCTTTCCCTGTGCAAAACTCTGCCCAACGATGTGCGGGACCGTCAAACAGTTCGAGCAGTCTTCGCAGATGCTCGACTGAGCATCAAGGAGATCGACCAGAGTGACCACTCGAATTGGCATCAACGGCTTCGGCAGGATTGGCCGCAACTTCTTCCGCGCGGCTCTCGCCCAGGGCGCGGACCTCGAGATCGTGGCGGTCAATGACCTCACGAGCCCCGAGACGCTGGCCCACCTCCTCAAGTACGACTCCATCACGGGCCGCCTGGGCGAGACCGTCGAGGTCAAGGACAACTTCATCGTCGTCGGCGGCAAGGAGATCAAGGTCCTCGCCGAGCGCGATCCGGCCAACCTCCCGTGGAGCGACCTGGGCGTGGACATCGTGATCGAGTCCACCGGCTTCTTCACGAAGGCCGAGGGCGCCAAGAAGCACCTTGCCGCGGGCGCCAAGAAGGTCATCATCTCTGCGCCGGCCACGGACGAGGACATCACCATCGTCATGGGCGTCAACGACGGCCTGTACGATCCGGCGAACCACCACGTCATCTCCAACGCCTCGTGCACGACCAACTGCCTCGGCCCGCTTGCCAAGGCAGTCAACGACGCGTTCGGGATCGAGCGCGGCCTCATGACCACCGTCCACGCCTACACGGCGGATCAGAACCTCCAGGACGGGCCGCACCGGGACCTCCGCCGCGCCCGCGCCGCAGCGATCAATATGGTGCCGACGTCGACCGGTGCCGCGAAGGCCATCGGCCTCGTCCTTCCCGAGCTCAAGGGCAAGCTCGACGGCTACGCGATCCGCGTGCCGATCCCCACCGGCTCCGCGACAGACCTGACCGTCACCGTCTCGCGCGAGGTCACCAAGGACGAGGTCAACGCGGCGCTCAAGGCAGCGTCGGAGTCCGGACCGCTCGTGGGCTACCTGACCTACACCGAGGACCCGATCGTGTCCACCGACATCGTCGGGGACCCGGCGTCGTCGATCTTCGACTCAGGCCTCACCAAGGTGATCGGCAACCAGGTCAAGGTCGTGTCCTGGTACGACAACGAGTGGGGCTACTCGAACCGCCTGGTCGATCTCACCGAGCTCGTCGCCGCGAAGCTCTGAGGGCGCCGTAACGTAGGCAGAACTCGGATAGCCTGACCTCATGACTGCACGCACTCTCGACGATCTGCTCGCCGATGGTGTCCGTGGGCGGCACGTTCTGGTCCGCAGCGACCTGAACGTGCCGCTCGACGGTTCCACCGTCACCGACGACGGCCGCGTCCGCGCCTCCCTGCCCGTGATCCAGAAGCTCGCCGAGGCGGGGGCGCGTGTCCTCGTCATGGCGCACCTGGGCCGACCCAAGGGCGCCCCGGATCCCAAGTACTCGATTAAGCCCGCCGCCGACCGGCTCAGCGAACTCGCGGGGGATGCTGGGATCACGGTCCAACGTGCCGAGGACACGGTCGGGGAGAGCGCCAAGGCGCTCTCCGCCGGCCTTGCCGACGGTGAGGTCCTCGTGCTCGAGAACGTCCGCTTCGACCCCAGGGAGACGAGCAAGGACGACGCCGAGCGGGCCGCCTTCGCGCACGAGCTCGCCGCTCTCACAGGCGGAAACGGCGCGTACGTGGACGATGCCTTCGGGGCTGTCCACCGCAAGCACGCCTCGGTGTACGACATTGCGCAGGTCCTGCCGGCCTACCTCGGCGAGCTCGTCCGGACCGAGGTCGAAGTCCTCAAGCGGCTCACCGAGGGCGCCGAGCGCCCGTACGTCGTCGTGCTCGGCGGCTCGAAGGTGTCCGACAAGCTTGCGGTGATCGACAACCTGATCGGCAAGGCGGACAAGCTCCTCGTGGGCGGCGGCATGCTGTTCACGTTCCTGGCCGCCCAGGGCCACAGCGTCGGGTCGAGCCTGCTCGAGCAGGACCAGATCGGCACGGTCACGGACTACCTCGCCCGCGCGGCGGCGGCCGGCACCGAGTTCGTGCTGCCGACCGATGTGGTGGTCGCGTCGAAGTTCGCCGCCGACGCTGACCACGAGGTGGCCGCCGCCGATGCGATCGAGGCCACCTCGTTCGGCTCCTCCGGCATCGGGCTCGACATCGGGCCCGACACCGCCGCGGCCTTCGCGAAGGAGATCGCGGGAGCCAGGACCGTCTTCTGGAACGGCCCCATGGGCGTCTTCGAGTTCCCCGCGTTCGCCGCAGGCACGAAGGCTGTTGCCCAAGGCCTCGCCGATGCCACCGCAGCCGGCGCCCTCACCGTTGTCGGTGGCGGCGACTCCGCGGCAGCGGTCCGCACGCTCGGCTTCGAGGACGGCCAGTTCGGCCACATCTCCACCGGCGGCGGCGCGAGCCTCGAATACCTCGAGGGCAAGGAGCTCCCGGGCCTGACGGCCCTCGGAGCCTGAGCCCACCACAGCAGAACCAGCCAAGGAGCCACTGTGTCCACCCCCACGAACGGCACGTTCGACCGCACGCCCCTCATCGCGGGCAACTGGAAGATGAACATGGACCATGTCCAGGCGATCACGCTCACCCAGAAGCTCGCCTGGACCCTCGACGACGCCAAGCACGACTTCGGCCGGGTCGAGGTGGCCGTGTTCCCGCCGTTCACGGACCTCCGCGGCGTGCAGACCCTGGTCGCCGGAGATGACCTGAAGCTCGTCTACGGCGGCCAGGACCTCTCGCAGTTCGACTCGGGGGCGTACACGGGAGACATCAGCGGGGCCTTCCTCGCCAAGCTCGGGTGCCGCTATGTGCTCGTGGGCCACTCCGAGCGGCGCACGATCCACGGGGAGACCGACGAGACCCTCAACGCCAAGACGAAGGCCGCGTTCAGGCACGGGCTCACGCCCGTGCTGTGCGTCGGCGAGGGCCTCGAGGTGCGCCAGGCCGGCACCCACGTCGAGCACACGCTGGGGCAGCTGCGTTCGGACGTCGCGGGCCTCACGGCGGAGCAGGCGGCCGAGCTCGTCGTCGCGTACGAGCCGGTGTGGGCGATCGGCACGGGTGAGGTCGCCGGCCCGGAGGATGCGCAGGAGATGTGCGCCGCCCTCCGTGCGGAGCTCGCATCGCTCTTCGGGGACGAGGCGGCCTCCGCGACGAGGCTCCTCTACGGGGGTTCCGTCAAGGCGTCCAACGCCGCGGCGATCCTCGCCGAGAAGGACGTGGACGGCGTGCTCGTGGGCGGGGCAAGCCTCGACGCAGGCGAATTTGCTAGCATTGTCAGGTTCGAGAGCCACGCGACGGCCTAGCGCCGCCGCGGGCCCTGCAACCACTCCGCACCATTGACGGAAGGCCACGAGGCAGACCTGTGCAAGTACTCCAGATCATCCTGCAGATCGTGCTCGGCATCACGAGCCTCCTGCTGACCATGCTCATCCTGATGCACAAGGGGCGTGGCGGAGGGCTGTCCGACATGTTCGGCGGTGGGATGTCTTCAGGCCTCGCGTCCTCTGGTGTCGCCGAGCGGAACCTCAACCGCTTCACGATCGTGCTGGGCATCACGTGGGGCGTCGTCATCATCGCCCTCGGCCTGATCCTGCGCTTCTCGAACGTGGCCGACTCCTGATCCAGCCGTAGCACAGAGGAGGCCGGGAACAGCAGCTGCTGTTCCCGGCCTCCTCTGATGTCTGGAGCTGAGCCGCCCTCAGGCCGATGCGGGCTCCTTGCGGACGAGGTCCTGAGGCACCCGTGCCGCCGCCGCGGCGTCGATGAGCCAGAGCGTGCGAGACCGACCCCTGGCACCGGCGGCGGGGACATGGACGGGACCGGCCCCGGCCAGGGCGAGGCCGACCGCGCCCGCCTTGTCCTCGCCGGCCACAAGCATCCACACCTCCTCGGCGGACTTGATCGCCGGCAGCGTCAGCGAGATGCGCGACGGCGGCGGCTTGGGCGCCTGCTCGACGCCGATCACGGTGCGCTCCGTCTCGCGGATCCCGGCCATCTCGGGGAACAGGGAGGCCACGTGCGCGTCCGGCCCGACCCCAAGGAGCAGGACGTCGAAGCGGGGAAGCCGGCCGGGCCGCTCCGGACGCGTGTCGGAGGTGTCCCTCTCGTGTTCCTGGGCCGCGGCGTCGGCGAGCTCGCGCGCATAGTCCGCCGCGGCGTCGTCCGACGTCGCGAACTCGCCGGCAGCGCCCGGGCGGTGGACCCGTGCGGGGTCGAGCGGGAGGTGGTCGAGCAGTGCCCGGTCGGCCTGCGTCGTATTCCTCTCGGCCGAGCCGGCCTCGACGAAGCGCTCGTCACCCCACCAGATGTTGACCTTGGACCAGTTGACGGCCAATCGTGCCGGGGACGCGGCCACGGCCTCGAGGGTGCCGATGCCCATCGAACCGCCCGTGAGGACGATGGTGGCCTCGCCGTACCTGTCCTGCGTGTCGACAAGCTTCGTGATGAGCCTGGCTGCGATTGCGGCCACCAGGACCGAGGAATCGGGGTGGATGCTCACGCGGGGATCAGCGCTCACTGGGCTGCACACTCCTCAGGTTCGTGCGCGGCAGTCCCGAGGCGAGGACCTCGCCGTAGACCTCGTCTGGGTCGAGCCTGCGCAGCTCTTCGGTCAGGCAGTCTTGCAGGCTGCGCCGCGGCAGCGCAATCCTCTGGGACGGCTGGTCGGGCTGTGTCAGTTCCGCCACGGTGAGGCCCGGACGGTACAGCTGGACGTCCCCGCTTCGTCGTGAGAGGCGTACGCGCCGGATGCCGGTCCCCGCCGGATCCGCGACGATCGTCACGGGGGCGTCGAGGTCCTGCCCGAGCCACGCGGCCAGGAGGACGGTGCTGGGGGAGTCGGAGGCGCCCTCGACGGTCACGGCTGTGACGGGGCTGGGGTCCACCTGGTCCAGCGCTGCGGCGAGCTGGATGCGCCAGTTGGTCAGGCGCGTCCATGCCAGATCCGTATCCCCGGGACGGTAGGTGTCACGGAGGTGGAAGAGTGCGGCCACAGGGTCCGGTTCGTTGCCGGAATCCGTGATCCGGCGGTGGGCGATGCAGCCGATCGAGGTCGCGCTGGCGTTGTCCGGAGCGCCGTGGGGCCACCACGCCACGATCGGGGCGTCGGGGAGCAGGAGGGCGGCGACGAGCGATTCGCTCTCCTCTGCGAGGTGGCCGTAGCCGCGCAGGACGATGACCTCCGAGGCGCCGGCGTCGCCGCCGACCCGGATCTGGCCGTCGAGGCGGTCTGCGGAGTCCCTGCCGGAGTCGACGAGGACGATGATGCGGCAGGGGTGTTCGCGGCTGGCCTCGTTGGCGGCCTCGATGGCCTCCTCCTCGAAGCCGTGGCGCGTGATGACCACGAGCGTGAGGACGCGGCCCAGGGCCACGACGCCGCCGCGCTGGCGCAGTGTGGTGATCTCCTTGGAGATCTTCGAGGTGGTGGTGTTGGGCAGGTCGATGATCACGGTCGCCTCCAGGAACGTCCATCGCGGGCCAGCAGCTCATCGGCCGAGGAGGGCCCCCAGCTGCCCGGGGCGTAGGGCTCGGGCTGCTCGCCCGTGCTCGCCCAGTAGTCCTCGAACGGGTCGAGGATCTTCCAGGAGAGCTCGACTTCCTCGTGCCGTGGGAACAGCGGCGGCTCCCCGAGCAGCACATCGAGGATGAGCCGCTCATAGGCCTCCGGGGAGGACTCGGTGAAGGAGTGGCCGTAGCCGAAGTCCATGCTCACGTCGCGGACCTCCATCTGGGTGCCCGGGACCTTGGAGCCGAAGCGGATCGTGGCGCCCTCGTCGGGCTGGACACGGATGACGACCGCGTTCTGCCCGAACTCGTCCTCGGCCTGGTCCTGGAACAGGAGGTTGGGGGCGCGCTTGAACACCACGGCGATCTCGGTGACCCGGCGCCCGAGCCGCTTGCCCGCACGCAGGTAGAACGGCACCCCGGCCCACCGGCGGGTGTTGATGTCCAGCCGGATCGCGGCGTACGTCTCGGTGATCGAGTCGGCGGGGATCCCGTCCTCCTCGAGGTAGCCCTTCACGAGCTCACCGCCCTGCCACCCCCCGAGGTACTGGCCCCGGGCCGAGTGGGCGGAGAGGTCTGCGGGCAGCTTGACCGCGGCGAGGACCTTCTCCTTCTCCGCGCGCAGGTCCTCGGCGTTGAAGGAGATGGGCTCCTCCATGGCTGTCAGAGCCAGCAGCTGCAGGAGGTGGTTCTGGATCACGTCGCGGGCAGCGCCGACGCCGTCGTAGTAGCCGGCGCGGCCGCCGGTGCCGATGTCCTCGGCCATGGTGATCTGGACGTGGTCGACGTAGTTGGAGTTCCACAGCGGCTCGAACAGCGTGTTGGCGAACCGCAGGGCCAGGATGTTCTGGACGGTCTCCTTGCCCAGGTAGTGGTCGATCCGGAAGACCGCGTCGGGCGGGAAGACGGACTCGACGATGTCGTTGAGCTTGCGGGCCGAGGCCAGATCGTGCCCGAACGGCTTCTCGATCACCACTCGGCGCCACTTGCCCGGCTCCGGCTGCGCCAGCCCATGGTCGGAGAGCTGCCGGCAGACCTGCTCGAACGCCTTGGGCGGGATCGAGAGGTAGAACGCGTGGTTGCCGCGCGTTCCCCGCTTCTCGTCCAGTTCCTCGAGGGTCGCCTTGAGGTTCTCGAACGCCTCGTCGTCGTCGAACGTGCCCTGGACGAACCGCACGCCCTCGCTCAGCTGCGCCCACACCGTCTCGTCGAAGGGTGTCCTGGCGTACTGCTTCACCGAGGCCTTGACCTCCTCCGCGAAGTCCTCCTTCTCCCATTCACGGCGGGCGAAGCCCACGAGCGCGAAGCTGGGAGGGAGCAGTCCTCGGTTCGCCAGGTCGTACACGGCCGGCATGAGCTTCTTGCGGGCCAGATCGCCCGTGACACCGAAGAGCACGAGGGATGAGGGGCCTGCGATCCGGTTCAGCCGCCGGTCACGTGGGTCGCGCAGGGGATTGCGCCGGCTCGCGCGGGCCGACGTCCCGTTCGCGGTGGTGTCGTTCTCTGGCATGATGCCTTTCTGGTCCGGGGCGGACGCGAGCCGCCTGCCCGGCGAAGGTGCCGGGCAGGCGGTGTGCCATCTCAGCGGCCGGGTGCTTCCTCGGCCGGGAGCGCGGAAACGATGGCGCACAGCTGCTTCACGCCGGCCGCCCGGTCCGTGAAGTTCAGGCGCAGGACAGGGCGGCCGTGCTCGGCCAGCACCTGGGCGTCGCCCGCGGCCTGGGCTGCGATGAGCTGGCCGAAGGTGAACGGCCTCTCGGGGATCGTGACGTCCTGATCCGTGTCCGCGGTGATCTGCAGGAACACGCCGACGGCCGGACCACCCTTGTGGTACTGGCCCGTCGAGTGCAGGAAGCGCGGCCCCCAGCCGAAGGTGGTGGGGCGGCCCGTGGCGGCGGCGAACTGGTCCCGCACCCCGGCGAGCTCCGGGTACGCAAGCCGGTCGAGGTAGGCCTGCACGCTCAGGTAGCCGTCGGGACCGAGCTGGCCCAGGAGCGCCTTGACGGCGTCGTCGACCGTCGTTGCGCCTTCGAGCCACTCTCCGGCGTCGCCGGTGCGCACCTCGATGGCTCCCTCGGTGAAGCGGGCCGGCGTGGCCTCGGGCTGGGCGTCGAGGAGACCCCGGGCGGCGGCCTTGGCTGCTTCCACGTCGGGCTGGTCGAACGGGTTGATGCCGAGGAGCCTGCCGGCCACTGCCGTCGCGAACTCCCACGTGAGCATCTGGGTCGCGAGCGTACCGCCGACGGCGGCCTCGTTGGCTCCCAGCGTGGGCTCACCGTCCGTGGAGACGAGACGCACCACGAGCACGTCCGGCGCGGCGCCGGTCACCTCGGGCGCTTCCTTCCCGGCGACGACGGGCAGGAGGCCCCTGCCGATCTTGCCCGTCGACTCGGCGATGAGCTGCTCTGCCCAGTCCGCGAAGCCGGCAATGCCCGAGCCGTCCTCGACGATGACGATCTTGTCCCGCAGGGGCGAGGTGCCGCCGAGGGCGGCGCCGAGCTGGAGCCCGATGTTGTCTTCGGAGTCCTCCCGGAGGATCTCCGCAGCCTCCTCAGCCTCGTCGAGCAGGGCCTGGATGTCGGCCCCTGCAAGGCCGGAGGGCACGAGGCCGAAGGCAGTGAGGGCCGAGTAGCGGCCTCCGACTGTCGGATCCGCCGTGAAGACCGCACGGTACCCCGCCTCGCGACTCGCGCCCTCGAGGGGGGAGCCCGGGTCGGTCACCACGACGATGCGCCGCCGCGCGTCGATGCCCGCCGCCGTGAACGCCGACTCGAAGGCCCGCCGCTGGGAGTCCGTCTCCACGGTCGAGCCCGACTTCGAGGAGACGACGATGGCAGTGTTCTCGAGCCGCTCCGAGAGCGCGGCCTCGACCTGCTCGGGGTCCGTCGAGTCGAGGACGACGAGCGGAACACCCGCCGTCGCGGTGATGACCTCCGGAGCGAGCGATGAGCCGCCCATGCCGCACAGCACGATCCGGTCTACGCCCTCCGAGCGGAATTCGTCGCGCAGGGCCACGATGTCTGCCACGAGCGTCTGCGACACGGAGGCCGCCTCGACCCATCCGAGCCGCTTTGACGACTCCTCCTCGGCGTCCTTGCCCCACAGGGTGTGGTCCTTGCCGAAGATGCGGCTCGCCACCGAATCGGACACGAGCTGCCCGATGTGCGCCTCGACGGCCTCCAGGGCCGCGCCGGTGGCCTCAAAGGTGAGGGCGCTCATGCGCGTGCTCCGTGGGCCGTTTCGCTGAGGGTGGTTTCGACGTCTGTGAGGAGGTCGTTCCAGGAGGCGACGAATTTGTCCAGGCCCTCGGTTTCCAGGACGGTGACGACGTCGTTGTAGTCGATGCCCTGCGCTGCGAGGGCGTCGAGGTGGGCGTTCGATTCCGCGTAGGTTCCGGTGATGGTGTCCCCGGTGACCTGGGCGTGATCATAGGTGGCCTCGAGGGTCTTCTCGGGCATGGTGTTGACCACGTTGGGGGCGACGAGGCCGGTGACGTAGAGGGTGTCCGGGTAGGCGGGGTCCTTCACGCCGGTGGAGGCCCAGAGGGGGCGCTGGGGGAGCGCACCGGCGTCTGCGAGGAGCTTCCACCGCTCGGTGGTGAACTCCTGCTGGTAGATCTGGTAGGCCAGGCGGGCGTTCGCCAGGCCGGCCTTGCCCTTGAGGGCCTTGGCCTGGTCGGTGCCGATCGTGTCGAGGCGCGTGTCGACCTCGGTGTCCACGCGGGAGACGAAGAAGGAGGCGACGGAGTGGATCTGGGACAGGTCATGGCCCGCCGCCTTGGCCTTCTCGAGCCCGATCATGAACGCGTTGACCACGGCGCGGTAGCGTTCGAGGGAGAAGATCAGGGTCACGTTGACGCTGATCCCGGCGGCGAGGGTCTCGGCGATCGCCTCCAGGCCTTCGACGGTGGCCGGGATCTTGATGTAGACGTTGGGCTCGGCGACCTTCCCGTGCAGGCGCTTGGCCTCGGCGATCGTGCCGGCGGTGTCCCACGCCTTGCGGGGGTCGACCTCGATCGAGACGCGCCCGTCCACACCGTTGGTGGCCTCGGCGACGGGGGCGAAGAGCCGGCAGCCGGCAGCGACGTCGGCGGTGGTGATCTCGAACACCGCCTTCTCCGCGTCGGCCCCCGAGGCGACGAGCTCACGCAGCTGGTCGTCGTAGCCGTGGCCCTTGGTGATCGCGGTCTGGAAGATCGTCGGATTGGTGGTGACGCCGACGACGTTCTTCTCCGCGATCAGGGCCTTGAGGGAGCCGTCCTCGAGACGGGGCCGGGAGAGGTCGTCGAGCCAGATCGAGACGCCGGCGTCGGAGAGCGCCTGGGTGGGGGTTGTCATGGGAGTGCTCCTTCGGGTCAGGCCGCCGCGGCGGCGATGGAGTCCTTGGCGGCGGCGGTGACGGCCTCGGCGGTGATGCCGAACTCGGTGAAGAGGGTCTTGTAGTCGGCGGAGGCGCCGTAGTGCTCGAGGCTGACGGAGCGCCCGGCGTCCCCGACGAAGCGGCGCCAGGTCAGGGCCACGCCGGCCTCGACCGAGACCCGGGCCCGCACGGCGGCGGGCAGTACGGACTCGCGGTAGTCCGGGTCCTGGGCGTCGAACCACTCCACGCAGGGCATGGACACGACCCGGGCGGCGATGCCCTCGGCGGCGAGTGCCTCGCGGGCGGCGACGGCGAGCTGGACCTCGGAGCCGGTGCCGATCAGGATCACGTCGGGCTCCACTTCGGCACCGTCGCGCTGGGCCTCGGCCAGGATGTACCCGCCGCGGGCGACCCCGGACGCGTCCGCGAAGCCGTTCTGGCCCGATCCGTTCTGGCCCGATCCGTTCTGGCCGCGGTCCCAGGTGGGGAGGTTCTGGCGGGTCAGAACGATCCCGGCCGGGTTGTGGGTGTTCTCGAGGATGGCCTTCCAGGCCTGGGCAACCTCGTTCGCGTCGCCGGGGCGGACCACGTCCAGACCGGGGACGGCCCGGAGCGAGGCCAGCTGCTCCACGGGCTGGTGGGTGGGCCCGTCCTCGCCCAGGCCGATCGAGTCGTGCGTCCACACGTACACCGAGGGGATGCCCATGAGGGCCGAGAGGCGGATCGCGGGGCGCTGGTAGTCGGAGAAGATCAGGAACGTGCCCGAGAACGCCCGGGTCTTCCCGCCCAGGGTGATCCCGTTCACGATCGCCGCCGCGGCGTGCTCGCGGATGCCGAAGTGCAGCACCCGCCCGTACGGGTTGCCCTGCCACGCCGCCGTCGAGCGGTCGGCCGGGATGAACGAGGGCGAGCCCTCGATCGTGGTGTTGTTCGACTCGGCCAGGTCCGCTGATCCGCCCCACAGCTCCGGCAGGACCGGGCCGATGGCGTTGAGGACCTTCCCCGACGCGGCACGGGTCGAGACGTCCTTGCCGGCCTCGAACACCGGCAGGGACTCCTCCCACCCCTGAGGCAGGCGCCGGGCCTGGATCCTCTCGTGCAGCGCGGCGGCCTCCGGGTTCGCCGCGGCCCACGCGTCGAAGGACTCCTGCCACGCTGCCTTCGCCTCCTCGCCGCGCTGGACGGCCCGGCGGGTGTGCTCCAGGACCTGCGGGTCCACGGCGAAGGACTCCTCCGGGTCGAAGCCCAGGACCTCCTTCAGCGCCGCGACTTCCTCGGTGCCCAGGGCAGAGCCGTGGATCTTGCCTGTGTTCTGCTTGGTCGGCGAGGGCCAGCCGATGATCGTGCGCAGCGAGATGATCGAGGGCCGGGACGTCTCGGCCTTCGCTGCCAGCAGCGCCTCGTACAGGGCCGGGACGTCCTCCTTGTACTCACCGGTGGCGGTCCAGTCCACCCGCTGGGTGTGCCACCCGTACGCCGCGTACCGTGCCAGCACGTCCTCGGTGAACGCCACGTCCGTGTCGTCCTCGATCGAGATGTGGTTCTCGTCGTAGATGACCACGAGGTTCCCCAGCTCCTGCACCCCTGCCAGAGAGGAGGCCTCCGACGTCACCCCCTCCTGCATGTCCCCGTCCGAGGCGATCACCCACACCGTGTGGTCGAACGGCGACTCGCCCGCCGGCGCCTGCGGGTCGTACAGGCCCCGCTCGCGGCGCTGGGAGTAGGCGAACCCCACAGAGGAGGCCAGACCCTGGCCCAGCGGGCCCGTGGTGATTTCCACCCCCGGGGTGTGGCCGTACTCCGGGTGCCCAGGCGTCAGCGAGCCCCACGTGCGCAGCGACTCGAGATCCTCCAGTTCCAGCCCATACCCGGCCAGGAACAGCTGGATGTACAGGGTGAGGGACGAATGCCCGGGGGAGAGGATGAACCGGTCACGGCCGATCCACTGCGGGTCCGCAGGATCATGCCGCATCACCTTCTGGAACAGCAGATACGCCGCCGGGGCGAGGCTCATCGCCGTACCGGGGTGGCCATTGCCCACCTTCTGCACAGCATCGGCCGCGAGCACCCGGATCGTGTCAACAGCCTTGCGGTCGACGTCGGTCCAGGTCAGTTCTTGCACATCCACAGCAGGCACGTACACCGGCCCCTCTCCATTGCTGACGGTCGGCAGCACGTCACGGGGCACGCGAATGGTGGGCCCTGCATCGCATCCTGCCAGCCGTTCACCATCGAAACGATTTGTCTGGGATCTCTCTACCCGCACCGCGGCCCGCTACGCACAGTCAGCGGGACGGCCAGGCATCCAGCTCACATACTAGCCACGCCGCCCCCGAGGGGCAGAGGACATTGCCGAAAATTCCACACTGTGAATACGCGCCGCCACCCCATGTGGCCGGGCCCTGGCGCCCGGCGCGGGTATCATGGAGGCGGCTTCCGTGCACCCGGAGGCCGACCATCCCGAGTAGAAGAGTCGCGCATCCGTGAGTACAGCAGACGCACCCGTCGCAGTCCCGTCCAGGCCAGCCAAGCTCGGCCTGCGCCGCAAGGTCAAGGCGTATGTGGCCCTCACCAAACCGCGCATCATCGAACTCCTGCTCGTGAGCACGCTGCCCACCATGATCTACGCCGAGCGCGGCTTTCCCTCGATCGGACTGATGCTGGCCACGCTCGTGGGCGGGGCCTTCGCGGCGGGGAGCGCAGGTTCCTTTAACTGCTACATCGACCGTGACATCGACAGGCTCATGCGGCGCACCGAGAACCGGCCGCTCGTGACCGGGGAGGTCACGCCGCGCGAGGCACTCGTCTTCTCCTGGGTTCTGGGCATCGCCTCGCTGGCCATCCTCTGGTTCGGTGCCAACCCGCTCTCGGCCGTCCTCGGCGCGGCGGCAATCTTCTTCTACGTCGTCATCTACACGCTGATCCTCAAGCGGCGCACCACCCAGAACATCGTGTGGGGCGGGGCTGCAGGCTGTTTCCCCGTGCTCATCGCCTGGTCCGCCGTCACCAACACCATCGGGTGGCCCGCGGTCATCCTCTTCCTGGTCATCTTCCTGTGGACGCCCCCGCACTACTGGCCGCTGTCCATGCGCTACGGCGAGGACTACCGCAATGCCCACGTCCCGATGCTCGGTGCGGTGGCGGGCGCGAAGATCGTGTCCGTCCAGGTTGTCCTCTACGCGTGGGCGATGGTCATCGCATCCCTCCTGATGGTTCCTCTCGGCCATGCCGGGTGGGTGTACACCATCGCTGCCGTGGCTGTCGGCGGCTGGTTCCTCTACGAGTCCCACGCGCTGTACAGCCGTGCGCAGCGGGAAGAGATCCAGGACAAGAAGGCCATGAAGGTCTTCCACGGCTCGATCAGCTACCTCACCGTGCTGTTCCTCGCTCTTGCCGTCGACCCGTTCGTCGGCTCCCCGCTCTTCGGCTGAGCCGCTCAGCCGTGGTCTTCTGATGTGACCATGGCACAACGAGAAGGGCCCTGCAGCATGCTCCAGGGCCCTTCTCTGCCATGTCTGTGGTCGTGTCCTTGGGGGGTCCCCGGTCCCGCGGCCCCGCAGGACCGTCGATCCGCAAGCGCCAGCGGCGGTGGCGGTCAGCACCCCGCGCCGGTGGCTACGCGGTTGGGCTGTACTTCGCGACGTCGGCCACGTTCACCGCGGCGGCCATCAGGAGGGCCGAGACCAGCATGTGCGTGCCGACCAGGAGCGCCGGGATGCCCGTGTAGTACTGGGTGATGCCGATGGCGGCCTGCAGCACGGTGAGGCCGAGCAGTGCGAGCGCGCCGTTGCGGAACGTGCCCGGGATCCGGCGGACGATCGTCAGGACCACCGCGAAGAGCGCGCCGAACGTGACGAGGTAGGCGGGGACGGCGTGGATGTGGGAGAAGAGGTCCCAGTCGAGGCCGTTCCGAGGCGCGTTCGCGTCGCCGGCGTGGGGGCCAGCGCCGGTCACGACGACGCCGAGCACCACTGCGGCGGCTGCTGCGACGGCGGTGACGAGCATGGTGGGTGCCATGGAGCTGGGCAGTGGCGGGTAGGTGCGGTCCATGAAGCGGCCGGTGCGCCCGTAGGCCCGGTTGACCAGCAGCATGGAGAGGACCACGAGGGCCATGGACACGAGGAAGTGCAGGCCGACGACCCACGGGTTGAGCTGGGTCAGCACCGTGATGCCGCCGATGACCGCTTGGGCGGGGACGCTGAGCAGGAGCCCGATCGCGAGCCAGAACAGGTCCTTGCGCTCCTTGCGGAGGTTCCACAGCATCACGAGCATGATGACGGCCACCGCCGTCAGGGCGAACGTGAGGAGCCGGTTGCCGAACTCGATGATGCCGTGGATGCCCATCTCGGGGGTCGTGGTGAGCGATCCCGTGGTGCAGCGCGGCCAGGTGGGGCAGCCGAGGCCGGACGACGTCAGGCGGACTGCCCCTCCGGTGACGATGAGCACGATCTGCCCGATGAGCGAGGCTATCGCCATGGCGCGGATGCGCCCGTCGACCTCGCGGGGGAGCCGTGCGGTGAAGCGGGAGAGCCGCGTGAGGGATGTATCGGTCATGGGATCAGCTCCAACGGAACCAGCGGATGGCGGCGACGCCGGCGAGCACGGTCCAGAGGACGAGTATCGCGGCGGCAGGGACGTTCAGGGTGTTGTCGAGGAAGGCGGAGCGCACGGCGTCGCCGAGTGCCCCGGAGGGGAGGAACCCCACGATGGGAGCGAGTGCGTGGATCCGCTGGGCGGGTATGACGATCCCGCCGAGCACTCCGAGCAGGATCCACACGAGGTTTGTCACAGCCAGGGTGGCCTCGGGGCGGGCCGTGCCGGCGATGAGGAGGCCGAGTGCCGTGAAGGCGGCGGCGCCCAGCGCGAGCAGCGCGATGCCGAGCAGGCTCCCCTCGACTCCCGGATGCCAGCCGAGGGTGAGCGCGACGCCTCCGATGACCGCGATCTGGACGGCGAGCACCACGAGGACTGCCAGCACCTTCCCTGCAATGAGTCCGCCCCGCCCTAGGGGAGTGGTGGAGAGGAAGCGGAGCACGCCGTAGCGGCGGTCGAATCCGGTGGCGATGCCCTGGCCCGTGAAACCCACGCTCATGGTGCACAGTGCGAGCACGCCGGGGGCCGCGACGTCGATCCGGCTGTGGCCGAGCCCGTCGAGCACCGGGGTCAGGGTGAGTCCGATGAGGGCGAAGAGGGGCAGGATGAGCATGAGGGTGAGCTGCTCGCCGTTGCGCAGCATCGTCACCGTCTCGTACCTGCCCTGCTGCCAGACCCTGCGGGTCAGTGTCGCTGCGCTCATGCCGCCCTCCCGGTCCGGGCGCGTCCGGAGGCCTGCGGCGCCGCGTCTGCTGTGGCCGACTCGGCCGCGATCGCGAGGAAGACGTCCTGGAGGTTCGCACGCCCGAGCTCGAGCGTCTCCGGCATGATGCCCCGTGCGGCGAGCCATGAGGTGAGCGCAACGAGGTCGGGCGGCGCGAGCTCGCCGTCGACCGTGTAGAGGCCGGCGCTCGCCTCGCTGACGGTGAGCTGGCCGCCGTCCGCGGCGCGTGTTCCGAAGGCCTCGGCAAGGTCGAGCCCAGGCTGCGCCCTGAGCGTGAGCCGCGTCTGGACGTCGCGGCGCTCGGCGAGGATCTCGGCCACCGTGCCGCTCGTGACGACGCGTCCGTGGTCGAGGATGTGCACGACGTCGGCGAGGCGCTCGGCGTCGTCGAGCAGGTGCGTGGTGAGGACGATTCCCAGCCCGTCCCTGCGCAGCCCCTCGATGAGTTCGACGACGAGCTGGCGTGACTGGGGATCGAGGCCCGCGCTGGGCTCGTCGAGGAAGACGACCTCTGGACGCCCGACGAGCGCTGCGGCAAGTGCCACGCGCTGCTTCTGGCCCCCCGAGAGCCGGCGGATCGTGGTGGAGGCGAACTCGTGGATGCCGAGGCGCTCGGCGAGCTCGTCGACCGGCCGCGGGTCGGTGTACATGCCGGCCACGTGGCGCAGGAGCGCCAGGGGGCGTGCCGAGGGCGGCAGCCCGCCCTCCTGGAGCATGATGCCGACCTTCGAACGCAGCTCGGCGTCCGCCTTCTCGGGATCGCGGCCGAGCAGCCGCACGGAGCCTTCGGTCCGCTTCTGCAGGCCTTGTGCGCATTCGAGCGTGGTGGTCTTGCCCGCGCCGTTCACGCCGAGGATCACGGTGATCTCGCCGAGGTTGGCGGTCAGGTCGACGCCGGCGAGGACCCGCTTCATGCGGCCGTCGAGGGAGGGGATGGGCCCGACATCCTTCACGAGGCCCTCGATCTCGAGGCAGGGGGCACCGGTCTGTAGCACCTGCCCATTCTACGCGGGGTAGTAGTGGGGTCAGGGTGATTAGCGTCTCCTTACTGGAGGCGGGCAGGATATTAGGGCATGATTGTCTTGTGTATTCTGTGAAGGTGGCCCCTGCGAAGGTGGCCAAGGCTGAACCGCGGCCCGACGCCGAGGACCGCACGCGCGACCGTGTCCTCAGCGCAGTCCTCGAGCACGGCCCTGTGAGCGCCGCCGAGCTCGGGGAGATGCTCAACGTCACCCCCGCCGCCGTCCGCCGGCACCTCGACGCGCTCACCGAGGCCGGCGTCGTCGAAGTCAAGCGCATCGCGCCCTCAGGCACCGGGGCCGGCCGCCCGGCCCGGCGGTACGTGTTGACCTCGCGGGGCCAGTCGACCATCGGCGACGACTACCTCGACATCGCGCGCATGGCGCTCGAGCGGCTGTCCGAGCTGGGCGGGGCGAGCGCAGTAGAGGACTTCGCCCACGAGCGCTTTGCGGCCATGGAGCGACGCTACCGTCCGCTCGTGGACGCGGCGGGCAGCGACGTCGCCGCCAAGGCGCGTGCCCTGGCGGAGGCGCTCACGGCGGACGGCTTCGTGGCGTCCGCGGCCACCGTCCAGGGGAAGGCGCCGCTCCCGGCGCACCTGGCGAGCATCCAGCTGTGCCAGGGCCACTGCCCCGTCCAGCAGCTCGCCGCCGAGTTCCCCGAATTCTGCGACAGCGAGACCGCGGCGTTCTCCCGCCTCCTGGGCGTGGACGTGCGGCGGCTCTCCACGCTCGCCCAGGGCGGCCACGTCTGCACCACCCACATTCCTACTGGGCGGGCCCAGCTCGTGGGCCCCGCCTTGGAGACCACAATCGACCAGCAAGAGAGGCCGTGATGACGGATCAGATAGCTGAGAACCGCACTTCGAGGGGCGGCGACCAGGCGGGTGCCGGGTCCACGGTGATCGCCGAGATCCTCGAGAAGAACCCTGAGCTCCATGGGATCGGCACGTACGAGTACGGGTGGGCCGACAAGAACGACGCCGGCGCGAACGCCCGACGGGGGCTCGACGAGGACGTCGTCCGCGACATCTCCGCCAAGAAGGGCGAGCCGGCGTGGATGCTCGATCTGCGCCTCAAGGGTCTGAAGTACTTCGACCGGAAGCCGATGCCCCTGTGGGGCGCCGACCTCTCGGGCATCGACTTCGACAACATCAAGTACTTCGTGCGCTCCACCGAGAAGCAGGCGCAGTCGTGGGAGGACCTCCCCGAGGACATCCGCACCACCTACGAGCGCCTCGGCATTCCGGAGGCCGAGCGGTCCCGCCTCGTGGCCGGCGTCGCGGCGCAGTACGAGTCCGAGGTCGTGTACCACCAGATCCGCGAGGACCTCGAGGCCCAGGGCGTGATCTTCCTCGACACGGACACCGCGCTCAAGGAACACCCCGAGTTCTTCACGGAGTACTTCGGCACCGTGATCCCGGCGGGCGACAACAAGTTCGCCTCGCTCAACACCGCCGTGTGGTCGGGCGGCTCGTTCGTGTACGTGCCCAAGGGTGTCCACGTCGAGATCCCGCTGCAGGCGTACTTCCGCATCAACACGGAGAACATGGGCCAGTTCGAGCGGACGCTGATCATCGCGGACGAGGACTCGTACGTCCACTACATCGAGGGCTGCACGGCTCCGATCTACACGTCCGACTCGCTACACTCTGCAGTCGTCGAGATCATCGTGAAGAAGGGCGCCCGCGTGCGCTACACGACGATCCAGAACTGGTCGAACAACGTGTACAACCTCGTGACCAAGCGCGCCATCTGCCACGAGGGCGCCACCATGGAGTGGATCGACGGCAACATCGGCTCGAAGGTCACCATGAAGTACCCGGCTGTGTACCTGGTCGGCGAGCACGCCAAGGGCGAGACTCTCTCGATTGCCTTCGCGGGCGAGGGCCAGCACCAGGACACCGGCTCCAAGATGGTGCACATCGCCCCGAACACCAAGTCGTCCATCGTGTCGAAGTCGGTGGCCCGCGGCGGCGGCCGCTCCGCGTACCGCGGCCTCGTGCAGGTCCGAGAGGGCGCCAAGCACTCGGCCAACACTGTGCGCTGCGACGCGATGCTCGTGGACACCATCTCCCGTTCGGACACGTACCCCTACATCGACATCCGCGAGGACGATGTGGTGCTCGGCCACGAGGCCACCGTGTCCCGCGTCTCCGAGGAGCAGCTCTTCTACCTCATGTCCCGCGGTCTGCCCGAGGACGAGGCCATGGCCATGATCGTGCGCGGCTTCATCGAGCCCATCGCGCGCGAGCTCCCCATGGAGTACGCCCTCGAACTGAACCGCCTGATCGAACTGCAGATGGAAGGGTCCGTCGGCTGATGACCGAGATGACTGACACGAAGAGCACCCAGAACAACGGCATCGGCGCCCCGGCGATCCCCGGACTCACGGAGGAGGGCGAGAGCCTGACTCCGCTCGAGCCCGCCGAGCAGACCCTCTCCCCGCTGGGGGGAGCTGCCGCCAAGTCCCACTCGCACGGCGGCGGCTACGGCGTCCCCGACAGCTCGCGCGCCGGCCGGCTGACGTCGTACCGCCTCGAGGACTTTCCCGCCATCAAGGGCACCGAGGAGGAGTGGCGCTTCACTCCCCTCAAGCGGCTCGGAGGCCTGCACACGGCAGCGCTCGACGGCGCCGCCCCGGCCGTCGCCGTCGAGGCGCCCGAGCTGGCGCGTGTCGAGACCGTGGGCCGTGACGACCGGCGCATCGGCTCCGCGGGCATCCCGGAGGACCGCGTGTCCGCCAACGCGTGGAGCCATTTCGCCGAGGCGACCGTCCTGACCGTGCCCGCGGGCGTCACGCTCGACGAGCGCATCCTGGTCACCCTCACCGGGGCCGGCACTGCTGCAGCAGCCCAGCATCTGGTGATCGTCGCCGAGCACGGGGCGCGCGGCGTCGTCGTGCTCAACCACGTCGGCGAGGCCGTCGTTTCCGAGAACGTCGAGATCGTCCTCGAGGACGGCGCCGACCTCACCGTCGTCTCGCTGCAGGAGTGGGCCGACACGTCGATCCACGCGTCGAGCCAGCAGGTGAAGATCGGACGCGACGCCCACCTCAAGCACATCGCGGTGACCCTCGGCGGCTCGCTCGTGCGCATGACGCCGACTGCCCGCTTCGCGGCGCCCGGCGGCGAGGCCGAGCTGTACGGCCTGTACTTCGCCGACGCCGGCCAGCACCTCGAGCACCGCACGTACGTGGACCACGCGCAGCCCAACTGCGTCTCCAACGTCCTGTACAAGGGCGCGCTGCAGGGCAAGGACGCGCGCACCGTGTGGATCGGGGATGTGCTCATCCAGAAGCAGGCCGAGGGCACCGACAGCTACGAGAAGAACCAGAACCTGGTCCTCACCGACGGCTGCCGCGCCGACTCCGTGCCGAACCTCGAGATCGAGACCGGTCTCATCGAGGGCGCCGGCCACGCGAGCGCGACCGGCCGCTTCGACGACGAGCACCTTTTCTACCTCATGGCCCGCGGCATCCCCGAGGATGTGGCCCGACGCCTCGTGGTGCGCGGGTTCCTGAACGAGATCATCCAGAAGATCGGCGTTCCGGCCATCGAGGAGCACCTCACCGAGGCCGTCGAGCGCGAGCTCGACGCCGGCGACAACTGACCCCACCTTCCACACATTCTGACTTCGCCCGGGGGACCGGGCACTAGGAGAGCACCACATGTCGACTCTGGAGATCAAGGACCTTCACGTCTCGATCGAGACCGAGCAGGGCGTCAAGGAGATCCTCAAGGGCGTGACCCTCACGGTGAAGACCGGCGAGACGCACGCGATCATGGGCCCGAACGGGTCCGGCAAGTCCACCCTGGCCTCGACCATTGCGGGCCACCCGCGCTACACGGTCACCTCGGGCTCCATCACGCTCGACGGCGAGGACGTCCTCGCGATGAGCGTGGACGAGCGCGCCCGCGCAGGGCTGTTCCTGGCCATGCAGTACCCGGTCGAGATCCCCGGCGTGACCATGACGAACTTCCTGCGCACCGCCAAGACCGCGATCGACGGCAAGGCCCCGGCCATCCGCACGTGGACCAAGGACGTCAAGGCCGCGATGGAGCAGCTGCGCATCGACGCCGACTTCGCCCAGCGCAACGTCAACGAGGGCTTCTCGGGCGGCGAGAAGAAGCGCGTCGAGATCCTCCAGCTCGAGCTCTTCAAGCCGAAGTTCGCCGTGCTCGACGAGACCGACTCGGGCCTCGACGTCGACGCGCTCAAGGTCGTCTCCGAGGGCGTCAACCGCGCCCAGGACGAGGGCAACATGGGCACGCTGCTCATCACCCACTACACGCGGATCCTGCGCTACATCAAGCCGCAGTTCGTCCACGTGTTCGTGGACGGCAAGATCGCCGAGCAGGGCGGCCCCGAGCTCGCCGACCGCCTCGAGGACGAGGGCTACGACCGCTACGTCGCCGCGTCCGCGCAGGCCTGATCCAGGGCCCACGGCGACCAGAAACGCTAGAGGGAAGGCAGCGATGACAGAGATCCAGCCCGCACCGACCGCGCTCGAGGATGTCGAGGAGCGTCTCAAAGACGTGATCGACCCGGAGCTCGGCGTCAATGTCGTGGACCTGGGGCTCGTCTATGGGCTCGAATACGGCGAGGACGGTGCGCTGCTCATCAGCATGACGCTCACCACCGCCGCATGCCCGCTCACGGACATCCTCGAAGAGCAGGTCGGCCAGGTCCTCGACGGTGTCGTGGACGAGTGGCGCCTCAACTGGGTGTGGATGCCGCCATGGGGTCCCGAGCGGATCACCGAGGACGGCCGCGACCAGATGCGCGCGCTCGGCTTCAACATCTGAGGTCCCGGACGCCCGGGAGAACCGACGACGGCGGCCGGCCGCCTTCCGCTCAAGGGAGGCGGCCGGCCGCCGTCGTGCTCCAGCCTGGAACGTTCCAGCCTGGTTGGGGCTAGACGCTCCCCGTGAGGGTGTTGCACTGGTTGAGGTCGCCGCTCGAGAAGCCCCGCATGAACCACGTCTGGCGCTGCTGGCTCGTGCCGTGCGTGTAGGTCTCGGGGTTGGTGCGGCCGGTGGCGGCCTTCTGGATGCGGTCGTCGCCCACCGAGGCGGCGGCGGAGAGCGCGTCCTGGACGTCCTTCTGCGTGATGGGCTGGAGGAACGGCTGGCCCGTGGACGGATCCTTCGTGGTGCTCGCCGCGTGGGCCCACATCCCCGCGAAGCAGTCGGCCTGGAGCTCGACGCGGACGCTGCCGGACTGCGGCCCCTGGGGATCCTGCTGGGCGTAGCCGAGGGTCCCGATGAGGTCTTGGACGTGGTGCCCGAACTCGTGCGCCACGACGTACTCCTGGGCGAGTGGACCTCCGGAAGAGCCGAAGCGGGTCACGAGCTCATCGAAGAAGCCGGGGTCGAAGTAGGCGGTCGTGTCGGTGGGGCAGTAGAACGGACCGACGGCGGTCGTGGCAGGCCCGCAGCCGGTCTGGGTCTGCCCGGAGAAGATCACGGCCTGCGGCTTGGTGTAATTGCTGCCATTGCTGTTGAAGTATCCGGTCCAGTAGGCGTTGACGCTGTTGACCGTTCCCACGATGCGGCAGTCGAGGCGGGAGGCAGCGTCCGCGCCGGTCTTGCACTCGCTCGTGCCTCCCGCACCGCCTACCGGCTGCTGCTGGGCCGAGTCCTGCCCGTTGCCCGTGAGGTCGCCGAGGATGTTGGGGTTGACGCCGAGCAGGGTCAGGATGAGGA
The DNA here is from genome assembly GCF_014656475.1 of Sinomonas cellulolyticus. Taxonomy (GTDB): domain Bacteria; phylum Actinomycetota; class Actinomycetes; order Actinomycetales; family Micrococcaceae; genus Sinomonas; species Sinomonas cellulolyticus. The sequence continues at coordinate 250,110 of NZ_BNCM01000001.1, read as the reverse complement.
CGAGGACGGCACCGCCCAGGCCGCCGCCGATCATCGTGCCCCGCCCCAGGCCGCCGCCGCCGCTTCCGCGCCGGTCCTCGACCTGCGACGGATCGAGCTGGGCGCCGTCATTGAAACTCATGGCCCAAGGGTAGCTTGCGTCCGATGACGCGCCCCCGGCCTCGAGGGAACCGCGCCGATAGACTTGGGGAATGCCCTTCCTTGACCGCCTCTCTCGCTGGGCGGCGGAGAAGCCGCACGAGCCCGCCGTCGTCTGCGGCCGCGAGATGCTCACGTGGAGCGGGCTGCACGAGGCCGCCTCGGCGCTCGCGCGCTCGGGCGAGCCGACCGCCGTCCTGAGCGCCCGCAACGGCGTGGACTTCGCGGTACGGTGGGCCGCCGGCGTGGCCGGCGGGCGCGAGTGTGCCGTGCTCGACCCGGCATGGCCGGACGGGCTCACGCGCGAGGTCGGGCATCGGCTCGCCCAGCGGTGGGGAGCCGCCGCTGATCGCCGCCTCGATCCCGAGGAGCTGACGGACGGAGGCCCGGAGTCGAGCTTCCTCGTGGGCCTCACCTCCGGCACCACGAGCGTGCCCAAGGCGTTCAGCCGTTCGCGGCGTTCGTGGACGCGGTCCTTCGAGGCCTCCACGGCCGCCTTCGGCCTCTCTCCCCAGGACACCGTGCTCGCGCCCGGCCCGCTGTCGGCGAGCCTGAACCTCTACACGCTCTCCGAATGCCTGTGGGCTGGTGCCGCCTTCCACACACTGCCGTCGTTCGACGTCGGCGACGCCCACGCGGAGATCAGCGGCCGGGGCATCACGAGGCTCGTCCTCGTCCCCACCATGCTGCGTGTCCTGGCCGAGCGCGGGCTCGCCGGCGATGTCGACGCGAGCGGCGTGACCGCCGTCGTCTGCTCCGGGCAGAAGCTGGACCGGCGCACGCTCGACGCCGTGCGCCGATGGGCCCCGCGTGCGGTGGTCTGGGAGTACTACGGCGCCTCCGAGCTCTCCTTCGTCGCCGCGAGCAGCCACAGGCCGGGTGCGTCGCCGGCCGAGGTGGGGACCGGCGTCGGGCGCGCGTTCGAGGGCGTGGAGCTCGCGATCCTCGACGACTCCGGATCGCCCGTGCAGGAAGGGGATACCGGCAACATCTGCGTCCGAAGCCCGTTCGTCTCGGACGGCTACGTGTGGGGAGACGACGGCCGCGCCTTCACCCGGCTCGGCGGAATGTGCACGGTGCGCGACCAGGGCTTCCTGTCCCAGGGGGAACTGCACGTGCTCGGCCGGACCCAGGACATGATCAACACCGGCGGCCACAACGTCTACCCCCACGAGGTCGAGGCCGCACTCGCGATGCTGCCCGGCGTGGCCGAGGTTGTTGTGGCGGGGGTCCCGGACGATGTCCGCGGGCAGCGGGTGGTTGCCGGGATCGTGCCATCGCACGCAGGGCTGTGCCAGGCACAGGTCCGGGCTGCCCTCGAAGGCAGGCTCACGCCGGCCAAGCGCCCGCTCCAGTACGTGCATCTCGATGAGCTGCCTGTCACCGAGCGCGGCAAGCTCTCCCGCGCGGAGTTCCAGCGGTGGGTGCTCGAGGGGGACCGCCGTGCCGCACCCCTCGCCTAGCGCCGGTGGCCTCCCCGGGCGCGGTCCCCTCATCGTCGCGGCACTCCGGACTCCCCTCGCGCGAGCGGGCACCGCTCTGCGGGATGTGGCAGTCCACGATCTCCTGGCACCGGTCCTGCGGGGGCTCGTGGACCGCTCGGGCGTGCCCGAGTCCCTGCTTGCCGACGTCGTGGTGGGCAATGCCGCGGGAGGAGGCGGGAACCTCGCGCGGCTCGCGGCACTGACGGCGGGACTGCCCGAGTCGCTGCCGGGCGTCACCGTGGACCGCCAGTGCGGTTCCGGCCTCGACGCGATCGTGCTGGCGTGCCGCCTCGCCCAGGCCGGTGCCGGGGAGGCGTACCTCGCCGGGGGAGCGGAGTCGATCAGCACCGCGCCCGCCCGGGGCCGGCGTCTCGCCGACGGCTCCCTCGAGTTCTACCGCCGCGCCCAGCACGCGCCCCTCCGTGAGGGCGAACCGGAGCCGGGCGATCCGGACATGGGCTTTGCCGCTGAGACCGTGGCCCGGGAGGCCGGAGTCACCCGCGAGCGCCAGGATGCCCTCGCGCTGAGGAGCCACACGCTCGCGCTCGCCGCGGCCTCCTCGGGGGCGTACGACGGCGAGCTGGTCGCCGTCCGCGCCGCCGGTGGGGTTCTCGTGGGTGAGGACAATGGACCCCGCGCGCGGCTCGACGCGAAGCTCCTGTCCCGCTTCCCGGCGGCGTTTGTGTCGGGCGGCACGGTGACGGCTGGGAACTCGTGCTTCGACGCGGACGGTGCCGCGGCCGTGCTCGTGGCGACCGGGGAGGCGGTGCATGCGCTGGCGCTGCCTGTCGGCTCGGCGGCGCTCGAATTCCTTGGCGCCCAGACCGTGGGAGTCGACCCGCGCCGACTGGGCCTGGGGGCCGCCGCAGCGGCGGAACGGCTGCTGGGAGGACTCGGCGTCGGCGTCGAGGACCTCGCGGCTGTCGAGTTCAACGAGGCGTTCGCCGGGCAGGTCCTGGCCTGCACCGACCGGCTCGGGCTCGTGGGGGAGAGGCTCGATGCGGTGCTCAACACGGACGGCGGTGCGCTCGCCCTCGGCCACGCCTACGGGGCGTCGGGTGCCGTGTCCGTCGTGAGGCTTCTGGCAAGGGCACAGTCGCTGCCGGAGGGCTCGCTGGTCCTGGCGATGATCAGCTCGGCGGGCGGCCTCGGGACGGCGGCCCTCTTCAGGACGGCAACGGCCCGAGCCTGAGGGGCGGCCCTCCGACTCGCCAGCCTCGTCCTGTTGCTCACGCGTGCCGTGGGATATGCTCGCGGACATGGCACGGCGAAGCTTCCTCCAGTGGCCAGTCGTCCGGCAGATGAGCACGGGCGACCTGTTCGGCCGCGGACCCTCGGTCACATCGCCCCGCACGGAGGCGATCGCCCCGCGGACGGCCACCGCGGACCGGGTCGTGCAGAGCGTCTGCCCCTACTGCGCAGTGGGGTGTGGACAGCGCGTGTACGTCAAGGACGAGAAGGTCGTCCAGATCGAAGGCGATCCCGACTCGCCCATCTCGCGCGGCCGGCTCTGCCCCAAGGGCTCCGCGAGCGAGCAGCTCGTGAACTCGCCGGGCCGCCAGACGCGCGTGCTCTACCGCGCCCCCCGCTCCACCGAATGGGAGCACCTGGATCTGGAGAAGGCCATCGACATGGTGGCGGACCGGTTCATCGAGAGCCGCCGCCGGACGTGGCAGCAGCAGGACGGGCACGGACGGCTGCTGCGCCGCACGATGGGGATCGCCTCGCTGGGCGGTGCGACGCTGGACAACGAAGAGAACTACCTCATCAAGAAGCTCTTCACGGCTGCCGGGGCGGTGCAGACCGAGAACCAGGCCCGTATTTGACACTCCGCCACGGTTCCCAGTCTGGGAGCCTCGTTTGGACGTGGTGGTGCCACGCAGTCACTGCAGGACATGGCCAATGCCGACTGCATCGTCATCCAGGGCTCGAACATGGCCGAGTGCCACCCTGTGGGCTATCAGTGGGTAGCGGAGGCGAAGGCCCGCGGGGCGAAGGTCATCCACGTGGACCCCAGGTTCACGCGCACCTCCGCGGTCGCTGACCGGCACATACCCATTCGTGCCGGCTCGGACGTCGTCCTGCTGGGCGCGCTCATCAACTACGTCATCACGAACGACCTCTGGTTCACCGAGTATGTGAAGGCGTACACCAACGCCGCCACGCTCGTGCATGAGGACTATCGCGACGCCGAGGATCTCGGGGGCCTCTTCTCCGGCTTCGATCCCGAGACGGGAGCGTACGACAAGGCGTCGTGGGCGTATGCCGAAGGCGGGGGCGGCACGATCGATGAGCCCGGTGCGGGCACCGAGCACGGTGCCGACGCTTCGGCCCGTGCGGCCGGGCACACGCTGGGCAGCGGCGGGCCGCCGCTCGAGCACGCACAGGTGCAGCGCGACGATACCCTGCAGGATCCGCGGACGGTCTTCCAGATCGTCAAGCGGCACTATGCGCGGTACACGCCCGAGATGGTGCGGGACATGTGCGGGATCGACATCGCCGACTTCGAGTACCTCGCGCGCGCCGTCACCGAGAACTCAGGGCGCGAGCGGACGACGTGCTTTGCCTACGCCGTGGGCTGGACCCAGCACACACTGGGGGCACAGTTCATCCGCGCAGCCGCGGTCCTGCAGCTCCTCCTCGGGAACATGGGCCGTCCCGGCGGCGGAATCATGGCCCTGCGCGGCCACGCCAGCATCCAGGGCTCGACCGATATTCCGACCCTCTTCAATCTGCTGCCCGGGTACCTGCCGATGCCGAGTGCCGGCCGGCATGACACGCTCCAGGAGTATCTGGACGCGATCGCGTCGAAGAAGCAGAAGGGCTACTGGGCCGAGGCGGACGCCTACACCGTCAGCCTGCTGAAGGCCTGGTGGGGCGACGCCGCGAGCGCGGAGAACGACTGGGCCTACGATTACCTTCCGAGGCTGACCGGTGCCCACGGAACCTACGAGACGGTCATGGCCATGCTCGATGACGAGGTCGAGGGCTACTTCCTCCTCGGACAGAATCCCGCGGTGGGCTCCGCCCACGGCAGGATGCAGCGCCTCGGCATGTCCCACTTGAAGTGGCTTGTGGTGCGGGACCTGAACCTCATCGAGTCGGCCACGTGGTGGAAGGACGGCCCGGAAATCGCGTCCGGGGAACTGCGCACCGAGGACATCGAGACCGAGGTGTTCTTCCTCCCCGCGGCCACCCACGTGGAGAAGGCTGGCTCGTTCACCCAGACCCAGAGGCTGCTGCAGTGGCGGCATCAGGCGATCTCACCGCCAGGGGAGTGCCAGAGCGAACTCCAGTTCTTCTACGAACTCGGCCAGCGCATCCGGCAGAAGCTCGCCGGCTCTGACGACGAACGCGACCGCCCCCTGCTCGACCTCACCTGGGACTACCCGACCGACGCGCACGGCGATCCCGACCCCGAGGCTGTGCTTGCCGAGATCAACGGGCGCCACCTCTCGGGGCCGGACGCGGGCAGGGAGCTCTCGTCCTACACCGAGTTGCGCGCCGACGGCTCGACGGCCGCGGGCTGCTGGATCTACACGGGGGTGTACGCGGGAGGCACCAACCACGCTGCCAACCGCAAGCCGGGCCACGAGCAAGGGCCCGCGGCGCCGGAATGGGGATGGGCCTGGCCCGCCAACCGTCGGATCCTCTACAACCGCGCCTCCGCCGACCCTGCGGGCAGGCCCTGGAGCGAGCGGAAGAAGTACGTCTGGTGGGACGCGGAGCAAGGGCGGTGGGTCGGCGACGACGTGCCGGACTTCCCGCTCGACCGCGCGCCGGGCAGCCAGCCCGACCCCGACCTCGGGGGCCCGGCCGCCCTGAGCGGAGATGATCCGTTCATCATGCAGGCGGACGGCAAAGGCTGGCTGTTCGCGCCCAAAGGGCTGGTCGACGGACCCCTTCCCACGCACTACGAGGCGCAGGAATCGCCCGTCGCCAACGCCCTCTATCCGCAGCAGCAGAACCCCGCCCGGCTGCGGTTCCCACGCTCCGACAATCTCAGCGCGCCGAGCGCCGGTGCCAGCGGAGCCGACGTCTACCCCTACGTCTTCACCACCTACCGGCTCACTGAGCACCACACGGCCGGCGGCATGAGCCGTTGGCTGCCGTATCTCTCGGAGCTGCAGCCGGAGATGTTCTGCGAGGTCTCCCCGGAGCTGGCCGCCGAGCGGGGGCTCGAGCCCTACGGGTGGGCCACGATCATCTCGGCCCGCTCTGCGATCGAAGCGAAGGTGATCGTCACGGAACGCGTGAAGCCGCTGACGGTCGGCGAGCACACCGTGCACCAGATCGGCCTGCCCTACCATTGGGGCGTCGGGGAGAACGCGGTGGTCAGCGGCGACGCTGCCAACGACCTCCTGGGCGTGACCCTGGACCCGAACGTCCAGATCCAGGAATCCAAGGTCGCCTCCTGCGACATCCGGCCGGGCCGACGACCCCGCGGCGCGGAGCTGCTTGCCCTTGTGGCCGAGTATCAGAAGCGTGCGGGGGCAACTCCGGACACCGGGAACAGCACGGTCACCGATCCCGCCGCCGAAGGCATCGATCCGGGCCCGGGCGGAGAAGGCACCCCGGGGAACGACGTGAGGAGGGAGGACTAGATGGGCCAGCTGTCCGGGCCGACCGATCCCGCCGCCGATGCGCACTGGGAGACGCACGAGCCGCGCAAGGGGTTCTTCACAGACACCTCCATCTGCATCGGATGCAAGGCGTGCGAGGTCGCCTGCAAGGAGTGGAACCACAACCCCCAGGACGGGAACCTCGAGCTGCTCGAGTCCTCGTACGACAACACGGGGGCACTGGGTGCGAGCACCTGGCGCCACGTCGCCTTCATCGAACAGGGCAGCGAGCGCATCGTCGAGGCCCGGGAGTCCGGGCGCGCACTCGTCAATCTGGGCATGCCCCGCATCGGTCCTCCTGCCGCTGCGGCGGATGCGGCACAGGACCTTGCCGAGGCGGACAGGACGCCGCCGGACACCGCCGATTTCCGGTGGCTGATGTCCTCCGACGTGTGCAAGCACTGCACCCACGCCGGATGCCTCGACGTCTGTCCTACCGGCGCGCTGTTCCGCACCGAGTTCGGCACTGTGGTGGTGCAGGACGACGTCTGCAATGGCTGCGGGACCTGCGTGGCCGGGTGCCCCTTCGGGGTGATCGAGCGCCGCCGCGACGGGACGGTCGCCGTCGCCGCCGAGCGGGAGGACCGACACGCGGAGCACCCGGCTGTCCCGAATGTGGGCGTCGCCCAGAAGTGCACCCTGTGCTACGACCGGCTCGTGGTCGGGGAGACGCCGTCCTGCGCGAAGGCGTGCCCGACGACGTCCATCAAGTTCGGCGACCACGACGACATGGTGGAGACCGCCAGGGAAAGGGTCGCCCAGCTGCACGCGCAGGGCATGACGGAGGCGAGGCTCTACGGCGCCAACGAACTCGACGGCGTCGGCGGAACCGGATCGGTCTTCCTGCTGCTCGACGAGCCAGAGGTCTACGGTCTCCCGCCGGACCCGAGGGTGCCCACGGCGGATCTGCCGCAGATGTACAGGCGCGCCGGCCTGGCTGTAGCCGGAATGGTGGCCGCAGCCGCACTGGCCTTTGTGAGAGGACGGGCGTGACCCACTCGGACTTCGACACCTTTCGGCCACCCCAGCCGACCCGCCGCGCGCGCGGTGGCCGGCGCGACGCCGGGCGCCGGGACGGCGGTGACGGTTCACGGGAAATCCCGATGGTGCCCGAGCCGGAGTTCACCTCGTACTACGGGCGCCCCGTCGTCAAACCAGCACCGTGGGGCGACGACGTCGCCGCCTACCTGTTCCTCGGCGGGGTCGCCGGAGGCTCCGCCCTGCTCGGCCTCGGCGGCCAGCTCACCGGGCGCCCTGCCCTGCGCCGGAATGCCCGCCTCAGCGCCCTCGCGGCCGTGGGCCTCGGTGCCGCCGCCCTCGTGAAGGACCTCGGCAGGCCGGAGCGTTTCCTCAATATGCTCAGGACCTTCAAGCTCACCTCGCCCATGAGTGTCGGCTCGTGGATCCTCAGCGCCTTCAGCGTCGGCACGGCGGTCTCGGCGGCGGCCGAGATCGACCGCCTGAGCGGCAGCAGGCTGCCCTTGGGTCCGCTGCGGCCGGTGCTCCGTGCCGTCGAGGGGCCCGCGGGCGTGGAGGCCGCGCTGTTCGCCGGGCCTCTGGCGGCGTACACCGCGGTCCTGCTCGGCGACACCGCCACGCCGACCTGGAACGCGGCGCACGAGGACCTGCCCTTCGTCTTCGTCAGCTCAGCAACCCTCGCCGCTTCTGGGCTCGCCATGATCACGACTCCGGTGCACGAGGCAGGGCCTGCCCGCACTCTCGCCGCGCTCGGCGTCGCGGGCGACCTCGTGGCAACGCGGGTGATGGAGCACCGCATGGACCCCGTGGCGGCCGAGCCCCTGCACCGGGGCAGGGCGGGCGTGATGCTGAAGTGGAGCGAGCGGCTCGCGGTCGCCGGCGGGCTGGGGACGCTGCTGGCCGGACGGAGCCGGGCGGCAGCCGCGGCGTCGGGCCTGGCGCTGCTGGCCGCCTCCGCGCTCACCCGGTTCGGGTTCCTCGAGGCTGGCCTCTCCTCAGCCGAGGACCCGCGCTACACCATCGAACCGCAGAAGCGCCGACTGGCCGCCCGCCGCTCGGCAGGGGTCACCGACGATTCGATCACGACCGCGCGCTGAGACAGCGCGCTGACTGGTGCCGGCGGTGTCCTAGCGGATCTCGATGCCCTCGGCGGCCACGGTGTGGCCGATCACCGGGTACCCCGGCACCTCGCCGACGACGAGCAGCCCCCCGGAGGTCTGCGCGTCCGCGAGGAGGAGCAGATCGTCCTCAGAGACCCGTGGTCCGGCATGGACGTGCGGCCGCACCCAATCGAGGTTGCGCCGGGTCCCGCCAGAGACGAAGCCGGCCTGCAGCGCCTCCCGGACGCCCTCGATGAGCGGCACCGACGCGAGGTCGATCACCGCGCCGACCCCGGACGCGCGGCACATCTTGTACAGGTGCCCGAGGAGGCCGAACCCCGTCACGTCCGTCGCTGCACGCACGCCCGCGGCCACCGCGGCCTCGGCGGCGTCGCGGTTGAGGCGCGTCATCGTCGCCACCGCCTCCGGGAACACTTCGCCGGTCCGCTTGTGGCGGTTGTTCAGGAGTCCGACGCCGATCGGCTTGGTGAGCGTGATCGGCAGCCCCGGGCGCGCGGCGTCGTTGCGCAGCAGCACGTCGGGATGGGCCACGCCGGTGACCGCCATTCCGTACTTCGGCTCGGGATCGTCGATGGAATGCCCCCCGATCACCGGGCAGGCCGCCTCGGAGGCGATGCTCAGGCCGCCGCGGAGTACCTCGGTCATCAGCTCCGTCGGGAGTACCTCGCGGGGCCAGCCCACGAGGTTGACCGCCATGATGGGGCGTCCGCCCATCGCGTAGATGTCCGAGAGCGCGTTGGCGGCGGCGATCCGCCCCCAGTCGTAGGCGTCGTCGACGACGGGGGTGAAGAAGTCCGCCGTGGAGAGGACCGCGAGGTCCTCGCGCACGAGGACCGCTGCCGCATCGTCCCCGCTGTCCAGGCCCACCAGCACGTCGGCACCCGGCTGGCCCACGAGCCCCCGAACCGCGTCTTCGAGTTCGCCGGGAGGGATCTTGCAGGCGCATCCCCCGCCGTGGGCGTACCCGGTCAGTCGGGGCGCGCCGACCGCGCCGTCGTCGCGTTGCGGAAGTGACGTCCGGGCCTCATTCACCCGGCCAGCCTACCCTCCACGTGCCTGCTACATTGGGCTCCGGTGGCGTCCGGGTCCTGGTGGGCCCCCCGGTCTTCAAAACCGGTGAGACCGAGCATCTCGGTCTGGCGGGTTCGATTCCCGTCCGCCACCGCCAATCGCCGGCCGCCGATGCCGTGCCCTGAGGAGGAGATGTGGACGACGTCGACCCTCGCCGCCTGATTCCGCGTACCAACGATCTGCTGGCCCTGCCGGCCGTGCACGAGGCCCGGAAGCGGCTGAGCGAGCGGGTCATCCGCGACGTCATCCGGAAGGCCCAGGAGCAGGCTCGGCGCGGTGAGCTGGAGCCGGGCCGCGTGGGGCAGTCCGTGGTGGCCGCCCTCGCCGCGCGCCGGGCGACGACCCTGCGGCCCGTGCTGAACGCCACGGGCGTCGTCGTCCACACCAACCTCGGCCGCGCCCCCCTGTCCGCTCAGGCGATTGACGCTCTCCTGGCCGCCAGCGGCTACGTCGACGTGGAGCTGGACCTGGCCGAGGGCACCCGCTCCCGGCGCGGCGCCGGCGCCCGTGCGGCCCTGCTGGCCGCGTGTCCCGCCGCCGAGGATGCGCTCGTGGTCAACAACGGCGCCGCTGCGCTGGTCCTCGCCACCACAGCCCTCGCGGCCGGCCGGGAGGTCGTGGTCAGCCGCGGGGAACTCGTCGAGATCGGGGCTGGCTTCCGCCTGCCCGACCTGATCGAGTCCACCGGGGCCGTGCTCCACGAGGTGGGCGCGACCAACCGGACCCACCTGCACGACTACGCCGACGCCCTGAGCCCCGAGACGGGCTGCGTGCTCAAGGTCCATCCGAGCAATTTCCGGGTGGAGGGATTCACCTCCGCGGTACCGCTGCGGGAGCTGAGCTCCTTGGCGGCCGCGAACGGCGCGCCGCTCGTCGCGGACCTCGGCAGCGGGCTGCTCGCCCCCGACCCGTGCCTGCCGCACGAACCCGACGCGGCGACGGCACTGGCCGACGGGGCCGACGTCGTCATCGCCAGCGGCGACAAGCTCCTGGGCGGTCCCCAAGCGGGTCTGCTGCTCGGGCGCCGGGAGATCATCGCGCGGCTCGCCCGCCACCCGCTCGCGCGTGCCGTCCGGGCCGACAAGCTCGCCCTTGCCGCCCTCGAGGCGACCGTGGCCGGCGATCCGCCGCCGGTCGTCCGCTCGCTGCACGCGGACGGGCGTGACCTGCGGCGCCGGACGGAGGCGCTGGCCCAAGCCCTCGGCGTGCCCCTCGTACCGCATGACGGCAGGGTGGGTGGCGGCGGTGCCCCCGGTGTCCCGCTGGCCGGGTGGGCGCTCCGCCTCCCCGAAGGACTCGCGGTCCTCCTGCGCACGGGCGAGCCGGCCGTGCTGCCGCGCGTCCACGACGGCTCGTGCCTGGTCGATCTCCGCTGCGTGCCGGAAGAGGACGACGAGCGCGTCCTCGCCGCAGTGCGCCAGGCGCTCGCGGCCCTCGACGACGCGCCGGCAGGCAGGGCGGGCTGAGGCGATGCACGTCGTGGCAACCGCCGGGCACGTCGATTCCGGCAAGAGCACGCTCGTGCGCGCCCTGACCGGCATGGAGCCCGACCGGTGGGAGGAGGAACGGCGCCGCGGCCTCACCATCGACCTGGGCTACGCCTGGACCACGCTGGCGTCCGGGCAGGAGGTCGCCTTCGTCGACGTTCCGGGCCACGAGCGCTTCCTCGGCAACATGCTCGCGGGAATCGGACCGGCCCCCGTCGTCTGCTTCGTCGTCGCCGCCGACGAGGGGTGGCAGGCACAGTCCGGCGACCACCGCGACGCGGTCGCCGCGTTGGGCATCGAGCACGGCGTCGTGGTGCTCAGCCGAGCCGACCGGGCGTCCGCCCAGCGGGTGGCCGAGGTGCTCGCCCAGGCCCGCAGGGAGCTGGCCGGGACGGGCCTGCGCGACGCGCCCGCCGTTGCCGTGTCCGCCACCGAAGGCACCGGCCTGGCGGAATTCCGCGACACGCTCGACGCCGTCCTGGCCGGCGTGCCGGATCCCATCACCTCCGGCCGGGTGCGGCTCTGGGTAGACCGGTCGTTCACCATCACCGGCTCGGGAACGGTGGTGACCGGCACGCTCGGTGCCGGAACCCTCGTGCAGGGTGACGTGCTCCAGCTGGTCGGGCACGGCGATCCCCGGCGCGTGGCGGTCCGTGGCCTGGAAAGCCGTGACTCCGCGTACCCGTCAGTGGGACCGGTCAGCCGGGTAGCCCTGAATCTCCGTGACGTCCCAGCCGCCGACGTCCGCCGTGGGGACGCCCTCGTCACGCCCGATGCCTGGCCGTCCACGGGCCTGCTCGGCATCCGCAGGACCACCGGCGCCCTGTACACCGAGGTCCCGGAGCGTATCGTCGTGCACGTCGGCACAGCCTCCGTCGCGGCGCGGCTGCGTCCCTTCGGCACCGACCATGCGCGACTTGTCCTCGAGCGTCACCTGCCCCTCGTCCTCGGAGACCGTCTCGTGCTGCGGGACCCGGGGAGCCGGTCCGTCCTGGGCGGGGCACGGGTCCTCGACGCCGATCCGCCGGTCCTACGACGGCGCGGAGACGGCGCCCGCTGGGCGGAACGCCTGGCCTCCATGGACCCCGCAGGCGACGTCGCGGGCGAAGTGGCCTCCCGTGGTGCGGTCCAGGAGCAGCATCTGAGGCGATTGGGGCTCGTCGCCGGCAAGGATCCCGCCCCGCCCCAAGGCGTCAGGGTGCTGGGAGAGTGGTGGGTGCACGCTCCTGTCCTCGAGGCGTGGCAGCAGCGGCTGCGCGCCGCACTCGAGGCCCTCGCGGAGCGGGACCCCTTGGCGCCGGGCCTGTCGATGGGGGCCGTCCGGGACCTGCTCGCGCTCCCGGATAAACGCCTCGTGGCGCACGTCGTCCGCGGCGCAGGCCTGGACCAGGAGGGCGGCCACATCCGGCTCCCTGGCGCCCACGGCAGTCTCGGAGCCGCCGAGTCCGCGATTGCGGAGCTGGAGCGACGGCTCACGGCCTCTCCCTTCCAAGCGCCCGAGGCCGACGAGCTGGCAGCGCTGCGCCTCGGGGCCCGGGAGCTGGCCGCCGCCGAACGGGTGGGGCGCGTGCTGCGGCTGCGCGACGGGGTCGTGCTCCTCCCGAGTGCGCCGGCTCTCGCGATGCGCATCCTGGCCGGCCTCGAGCAGCCGTTCACCACGAGCCAGGCACGCCAGTCGCTCGGCACCACCCGCCGGGTCGCCATCCCGCTGCTCGAACACCTCGACTCGCGTGGATGGACCCATCGGCTGGACGCCGGCCACCGGACGGTGGTGCGCTAGACCCTCTGCCTGACGGTCGGCGCGGCCTGAGGCGTCAGTCGTCGCCGAGGCCCCTTGCCGCGAGGGCGTCTCCCGTGCGCCGCGCATAGGCCACGGCCGAGAGCACCACCGGGACGGTCCGGGCCCGCACGCTCCGCTCGAGCCCGCGCGCGCGGGCCGCATCGCCGACGTCGGCGAAGGCCCCGGCGAGCACCGGAATGCTCCGCAGCATGATCGCGATGGCGAGCGCGAACCGCTCCGGGTCCGCCCCGAAACGCCGGAACGGGCGCGCGAGGGAGGCGACGGCGTCGAGCAGGCGCTCGAGCGGCACGGTCGCCGTGAGGATCCCGGCAGCGACGAAGCACAGCAGGAGATTCGCGACGATCCGGGTCGCCGTCTCGGGCCCCTGCTGCCACCACTGGAACGCGAAGAGGACGAGCGCGATCGGCAGCACGAGCTTCCAGGACGCGATGAGGCGCCGCAGCCCGAGCCGCGCCGAGAGCCACGCCGCCACCGCGAGGCCCAGAACGCCCACGGACACCCGCCAGTCAAGGAGCACGAAGCTCGCAGCGCCCCCCGCCACGGCCCCGAGGAACTTCGCGGCCAAGGGCCTCCGGTGCAGCCACGAATCGCCCGGCACATAGCCGGCGAGCAGACCTCCGGCCGCGCGGCCGCGCATCAGCAGCCGCCCGCCGTCGTGCGCTGGCGTGCGGTCCCGAGCTGGCGTAGGGTTCCGACCGGCGCGGCGCACAGGGCGCGGTAGAAGGCGACCGACTCCGACGGCGTGCCGTCGTACGCGATCCGGCCGCCCTCGATGACGAGGACCCGGTCCGCGTCGAGCGCGAGCTCGAGGTCGTGGGTGGACAGGATGACCTGCTGGTCGAGTCCCGCGAGGGTGCGGCGCAGGAGCTCGCGGTTGCGCAGGTCGAGGAGGGTGGACGGCTCGTCGAGGACGAGGACCTCGGGCCCGACGGCGAGCACGGCCGCGAGCGCCATGAGCTGCCGCTCACCGCCGGAGAGCTCGTACACGCTCTGGTCGGCGAGCGCCCCCAGGCCGAACCTGTCGAGGACCGCCTGGGCAGCGGCTGCCCGCTCCGCCCGGTCCCGGTGCGTGCGGCGCAGGGAGAGCTCTACGTCCTCACGTCCTGTCGGCATGACCAGCTGGGAGAGCGGATCCGTGAACACGAACCCGACGCGCCGGCGCACCGCGCGCCCATCGCGCACCGTGTCCAGACCGTCGATCCGGACGCTGCCCGACGAGGGCTCTACGAGCCCGTTGAGCAGCCGCAGGAGCGTGGACTTCCCGGATCCGTTGGCGCCCACGACGGCGATGCGCGGCTCGGTGAGCGACGCGCCGAGGCGATCGAGCAGCACCTTCGAGGCCGGCGCCGCAGAACCGCCCACGGGTTCGTCGACGGGGACGGCGACGGACACGCCGTCGATCTCGATGCGTGCCATGGTTCCTCCTCTGCTGCCGCCTCTAGCGGTCTCCCTGACAGGCTACGCACCGTGCACGGGCTCTATTTTGTCGGCGCCCCACCAGGCAGCCCGGCCACAGTTGGCGGCCGCCGACAACAGCGTCCCGCACCGACCGGCGTTTCCCCTGGGGAGGCGGCGGGTAGGCGAAGGGGCGATGACACAGATCCAGTCTCCCCCTGAGGATGAGCTCCGCCGGATTGCGGTCGAGCGCTTCGGATTCGACGAGTGGCGCGAGGGCCAGTTCGAGGCCGTCCAGGCCGCCGCCGCTGGCCGCGACGTGCTGGCGGTGATGCCCACCGGGCACGGCAAGTCGGCGGTGTACCAAGTCCTGGGGGCGGCGCTGGGCGGGGTCACCGTCGTCGTCAGCCCCCTCATCGCCCTCCAGCGCGACCAGGTGGACGCGCTCAACGGGATCCTCGGACCAGGGCGGGCAGTCGCGCTGAACTCGTCGGTCGGGGCCCGGGCAGAACGTCGCGCCTGGCAGGCCCTCGAGGACGGGGACGCCACGTTCGTGTTCCTCGCTCCCGAGCAGCTCGTCCGTGAGGACGTCATCTCCCGGCTCCCAGGACTGCGGCCGTCCCTCTTCGTCGTGGACGAGGCCCACTGCATCTCGGCGTGGGGACACGACTTCCGCCCCGACTACCTCGTCCTCGGGGGAGTGGTGGACCGGCTCGGCCACCCGACGACCGTGGCCCTCACGGCCACCGCGTCCCCGCACACGCGGGCGGAGATCGTCGAGCGGCTCGGCCTGGTGGACCCGCTCGTGGTGGTGCAGAGCTTCGACCGGCCCAATCTCGCCCTCCGCGTCGCGCGGCACGCGGCCGAGGCCGAGAAGCGTGCCGCCGTCCTGGACGAGGTCGCCGAGCTCGGAGGCCCTGCGCTCGTATACACCGCCACGCGCCGGGCAACCGAGGACTACGCGGATGCCCTCACGGAGCGTGGGCTGCGTGCCGCGGCCTACCACGCAGGCCGCAGGGCATCAGAACGGTCCGATGTCCACGCGCGCTTCCTCGCCAACGAGCTCGACGTCGTCGTGGCCACGACCGCCTTCGGCATGGGAATCGACAAGCCGGACGTGCGGCTCGTGGTCCACGCGCACATCCCCGACTCCCTCGACAGCTACTACCAGGAGATCGGCCGGGCCGGGCGCGACGGGGACCCGGCGCTCGCCGTCCTCCACTACCGGTCAGAGGACCTCGGCCTCCAGCGCTTCTTCGCGGGGGGATCGGTACCCGAGGAGCAGCTGGCCGCCGTCTTCGAGGCCGTGAGCGCAGCGGGACCCGTGCGTCCCGCTGCCCTCCGCGGCGAGACGGGACTGAGCGCCCGGGCCCAGGCCCGTGCGCTCGCCCTCCTCGAGGCGAGCGGGTCGGTCCGCGCGGGCCGTCGGGGCTTCCAGGCGGCCCACGGCGCGGGGCGTGCCGACGCCGTCGGGCGCGCCGCGAAGGAAGAGGAGGCACGACGGCGGGTGGACGCCTCGCGCGTGGAGATGGCCCGTGGGTACGCGGAGACCGAGCTGTGCCGCCGGCAGTGGCTCCTGAACTACTTCGGCGAGGAGGCGCCTCCGTGGTGCGGCAACTGCGACCGCTGTGAAGAGGCAGGCAGCCGCGAGCAGGCCTTGGAGCGCGAGGACGCGACGCCGCACGGATGGTCGATGCAGGACCCGGTACGTCATCGCGACTGGGGTCCGGGCCTGGTCATGGGAGTGGAACCGGACCGGATCACGGTGCTGTTCGACTCGGTGGGCTACCGGGAGCTCGCCCTGTCTGCCATTGCGGACAGCGAGGGCCTGCTCGTGCGGGACGGTGCGGAAGATTGACTCGGGCTCTGGCCGGGCATCGGGAGTGCAGGGCTAGGATGGCTCCCGTGCGCTGTGGTGCAGGTCACGCAGCGGCGGAAATGAGACTGGGAGGAGTGTCCCATGGCAAGTCCGCTCGGCTGGCCGGTACTGCGCCAGATGCTGGAGCACGATCCGACAGGCAGGCACCACGCGGCGAAATCCCGCGCCACCGAGAACCTCAGGGCGCGCACTGATACGGCAGACCGGGTAGTCGACTCGGTCTGCCCCTTCTGTGCGGTGGGGTGTGCGCAGAAGGTGTACGTCAAGGACGAGAAGGTCATCCAGATCGAGGGCAACCCTGACTCGCCGATCAGCCGGGGACGGCTCTGCCCGAAGGGATCGGCCTCCCTCCAGCTCACCACGGGGGACTCCCGCGAGCTCTACGTCCTCTACCGCCGACCGCACGGGACCGAGTGGGAGCGCCTCGACCTCGACACGGCGATGGACATGGTGGCCCAGCGCATGGTCGACACCCGGCGCGAGACCTGGGAGTGGGAGGCCAAGGACAGGCGGACGCGGCGCACGCTCGGCATCGCGAGCCTCGGCGGGGCCACGCTGGACAACGAGGAGAACTACCTCATCAAGAAGCTGTTCACGGCCATGGGCATCGTCCAGGTCGAGAACCAGGCCCGGGTCTGCCACAGCTCCACGGTCGCCGCACTCGGGACGAGCTTCGGACGCGGCGGATCGACCACGTACCTGCAGGACCTGCAGAACGCCGACTGCATCATCATCCAGGGGTCCAACTTCGCCGAGGCCCACCCCGTCGGCTTCCAGTGGGTCATGGAGGCCAAGGAGCGCGGGGCCAAGATCATCCACGTCGACCCGAGGTTCTCCCGGACGAGCGCCATGGCCGACACGTTCGTGCCGCTGCGGGCGGGAAGCGACATTGCCTTCCTCGGAGGCCTCATCAACTGGGTCCTCGGGCATGACGCCTACTTCCACGACTACGTGGTCAACTACACGAACGCAGCCACGATCCTCTCGGAGGACTTCAAGGACACCGAGGACCTCGACGGATTCTTCTCCGGCTTCGATCCCGAGAACCGCGCCTACAACACGGACTCCTGGCAGTACAAGGGCGGCTACGCGGCGCCGTCGTCCGGCGAGCGCGATTCGGACTTCCAAGGCGGCAGCACGGTCGGTGGGTCCTCCCACGCCCAGTCGCACGGCTCGGGCGGCGCGTCCGTCCAGGGCGAATGGGACCGCGACGAGACCCTGCAGGACCCGCACTGCGTGTTCCAGGTCCTCAAGCGGCACTACGCCCGCTACACCCCTGAGATGGTGGAGCAGGTGTGCGGGATCCCGCAGGACCTCTTCCGCGAGGTGGCGGAGACCATCACGGCCAACTCGGGCAGGGAACGGACCACCGCCTTCGCGTACGCGGTGGGGTGGACGCAGCACACCACCGGCACGCAGTACATCCGCACCGCCTCGGTGCTGCAGCTGCTCCTGGGGAACATCGGCCGCCCGGGGGGCGGCATCATGGCGCTGCGCGGGCACGCGAGCATCCAGGGCTCGAGCGATATCCCAACCCTCTACGACCTGCTGCCCGGCTACCTCCCGAGCCCCCACGCCGAGCATCACCTCGACCTCGACTCGTACATCGAGGCGGATTCGCCCCAGGCAGGCTTCTGGGGCAACTCCCGCGCCTACATGGTGAGCCTCCTCAAGTCCTGGTGGGGCGACGCTGCCACGGCAGACAACGACTACTGCTTCGACTACCTTCCGCGCATCACGGGAAGCCACAGCACGTACGACACCGTCGAGGCCCAGCTCGAGGGGACCTGCAAGGGCTACTTCCTCTTCGGCGAAAACCCTGCGGTCGGCTCCGCGAACACCCATCTGCAGCGCATGGGCATGGCGAACCTCGACTGGCTCGTGGTCCGGGACTTCTCCCTCATCGAGAGCGCCACGTGGTGGAAGGACGGCCCCGAGATCGCCACCGGAGAGCTGAAGACCGAGGACATCGCCACGGAGGTGTTCTTCTTCCCCGCCGCGGCGCACACCGAGAAGGCCGGCAGCTTCACCAACACCAACCGCCTCCTCCAGTGGCGAGACCAGGCGATCGAGCCGGCGGCGGACCGCAGGAGTGACCTGTGGTTCGTCTGGCATCTGGGCAACAAGGTGCGCGCCCTGCTCGCTGGAGCGGACGACGACGTCGATCGCCCCGTCCTCGACCTCACCTGGGATTACCCCACCACCGGAAGCCAGGACGAGCCTGATGCCGAGGCGGTGCTGGCCGAGATCAACGGCGCTGGCCCGGACGGCTCCCCGCTCTCGGCCTATACGGAGCTCAAGGACGACGGGTCCACCACGTGCGGCTGCTGGATCTACTGCGGCGTGCGCGCGGATGGGGTCAACCAGGCGGCCCGGCGCAAGCCCCACCAGGAGCAGACCCCGGCAGGCCTCGAATGGGGCTGGGCGTGGCCGGCGAACCGGCGGGAGCTGTACAACAGGGCCTCGGCGGACCCGGAAGGGCGTCCGTGGAGCGAGCGCAAGAAGCTCATCTGGTGGGACGAGGATGAGGGCAAGTGGACCGGCGGCGACGTGCCGGACTTCGAGCCGACCAAGCCTCCGAGCTACCGGCCGCCGAAGGGCGCACGCGGGCCGGACGCGCTCGCCGGGACCGATCCGTTCATCATGCAGGCGGACGGCAAGGGCTGGCTGTATGCCCCGGCCGGCCTCTCCGACGGCCCGATGCCCACGCACTACGAGCCGCAGGAATCGCCGTTCGAGAATCCGCTCTACGGCCAGCAGCGCAACCCGCTGAGGAAGGTCATGCCCCGCGAGGGCAACCGCTACCAGCCCAGCGGGCGGGAGCCCGGGGCGGACGTCTACCCCTACATCCTGACCACCTACCGGCTCACGGAGCATTTCACTGCGGGGGCCATGACCCGCTGGCTGCCGTATCTGGCGGAGCTGCAGCCGGAGAGCTTCTGCGAGGTCTCCCCGGCGCTCGCCGCCGAGCGGGGACTGACCCACCGGGGATGGGCCACTCTCGTCTCGGCCCGGGGAGCCATCGAGGCGCGCGTGCTCGTGACGGACCGCATGCGGCCGCTCACGGTCGGCGGCCGCACGGCCCACCAGATCGGCATGCCGTACCACTGGGGCCCCAACGGACTGAGCAAGGGGGACGCGATGAACGAGCTCTCCTCGATCGTCATGGACCCCAACGTGCACATCCAGGAGGTCAAGGCCCTCACGGTGGATATCCGTCCCGGACGGCGCCCCCGCGGGAAGGAACTCCTCTCGCTCGTCGCCGACTACCGGCAGCGGGCAGGGATCGACGAGAACACCGGGCTGGAAGGGATCAGGAAATGAGCGTGACATCGCTGGGGATGCCGACGGTCGGGGTCCCGCGGAAGGGATTCTTCACCGACACGAGCCTGTGCATCGGCTGCAAGGCGTGCGAGGTCGCCTGCAAGGAGTGGAACCACGTCCCCGCCGACTCGAACCTCGAGCTCACGGGCGAATCGTTCGACAACACCTCGGCGCTCGGGGCCAACACCTGGCGGCACGTCGCGTTCATCGAGAAGCAGGTCCCTGCCGCCGACCCCTCGGGGCACGACGGGGTCAAATGGCTCATGTCCTCCGATGTCTGCAAGCACTGCACGCACGCGGCGTGCCTCGACGTGTGCCCCACGGGAGCCCTCTTCCGGACTGAGCACGGAACCGTCGTGGTGCAGCAGGACGTCTGCAACGGATGCGGCTACTGCGTGTCCGCCTGCCCCTACGGAGTCATCGACCAGCGCAAGGACGACGGCCGGGCCTTCAAGTGCACCATGTGCTACGACCGGCTCGAGGTCGGCGAGGAGCCGGCGTGCGCGAAGGCCTGCCCCACCAAGTCCATCCAGTTCGGCGAACTGGACGAGCTGCGCGAGCGGGCCGACGCGCGCCTGGCGGAGCTGCACGAGCGGGGCGAGGAGAACGCCCAGCTCTACGGCCGTGACCCGGACAACGGCGTGGGCGGCGACGGCGCCTTCTTCCTCCTGCTCGACGAGCCCGAGGCCTACGGCCTTCCGCCGGACCCGATCGTGACCACGCGGGATCTGCCGGCCATGTGGAAGCGCGCGGCCGGCGCCGCCGCGGGCCTGCTCGCCGGAGCGGCGCTCGTGTTCTGGGGAGGACGCAAGTGAGCCCGCGCCGCCGCCGGACCGAGGAGTTCACCTCGTACTACGGCCGCCCCGTTCTCAAGGAGCCCACGTGGGAGGCCCTGGACATCGCCGGCTACATCTTCGCCGGCGGCCTCGCCGGTGCGTCCTCGATCCTCGCCGCGGGCGCGCAGCACACGGGCCGGCACCGGCTCGAACGGGCGGCCAAGCTCACCGCGCTCACGGCCATCTCGGCCTCTGTGGTGGCCCTCGTGCACGACTTGGGGCGCCCGGAACGGTTCGTCAACATGCTCCGCGTTGCCAAGCCGACCTCGCCCATGAGCGTGGGCTCCTGGATCCTCTCCGTCTATGGGCCGCTCGCGGGCGCAAGCGCGGCGGCGAATGTCCTCGGCATCTTCCCCCGCGCGGGGAAGGCCGCCGGGATCGGGGCCGGGATCACCGGCTCGGCCGTCGCGACCTACACCGCCGTCCTCGTCTCGGACACCGCGGTCCCGGCATGGCACGACGCCCATGACGTCATGCCATTCGTGTTCGCCGGCTCGGCCGCGGCATCCGCGGGCGGCGTCGCCGCCGCGCTCGCCCCGTTGGCCGAAGGCGGTCCCGCGCGCCGGATGGCCATCGCAGGAGCGGCGGTCGAGACGGCGATGAGCCTGACGATGGAGCGCAGCGGCAAGCTGTCAGCGGAGACCTTCCACCAGGGGCGGGCGGGTACCCTGCTGCGGCTGTCCAAGGGGTTCACCGTCGGCGGAGCCGTCGGCCTCGCTCTCGGCGGCCGGTCCTCACGCCTGGTGAGCACCCTGAGCGGCCTCTCGGTTGCGGCCGGCTCAGCGCTGCTCCGGTTCGGCGTCTTCGAGGCCGGCCGAGCCTCGACCCGGGACCCCAAATACGTCGTCGTGCCCCAGCGCGAGCGCCTCGAGCAGCAGGGCCGCGGGGCCTCGGACCGTCAGGGGGCAGCCGCCGGGGCCGATAGCATGGGGTGAGGCCCATCGTCGGGCCCCCACCCCCGAAAGGCCCTTCCCGAAGTGATCACTGTCTCCAACCTCGAACTCCGCGCCGGCGCCCGGCTGCTCATGGATGAGGTGAGCTTCCGGGTCGACAAGGGCGACAAGATCGGGCTCGTGGGGCGCAACGGCGCGGGCAAGACGACGCTCACACGGGTCCTCGCGGGTGAGGGGCTGCCGGCTGCGGGCACGGTCACCCGCTCGGGGGAGATCGGCTACCTCCCGCAGGACCCCCGCACGCCGGACATGGAGCAGCTCGCGCGGGACCGCATCCTCTCCGCGCGGGGACTCGACGTCGTCGTGCGCAAGCTGCGCACCACGCAGGCCGAGATGGCCAGCGATGACCCCGAGATCCAGCGCAAGGCGATGGCGCGCTACGACCGGCTCGAGGCCGAATTCCTCGCCGGAGGCGGATACGCCGCCGAGGCAGAGGCCGCCGCCATCTCCGCGAATCTGGCCCTCCCGGACCGCATCCTGAACCAGCCGCTGCGCACGCTCTCCGGCGGCCAGCGCCGCCGGGTCGAGCTCGCACGCATCCTCTATTCGGCAGCGGACACGCTCCTGCTCGACGAGCCGACCAACCACCTCGACGCGGACTCGATCGCGTGGCTGCGCGACTTCCTCAAGGCCCACCAGGGCGGCCTCATCGTCATCTCCCACGACGTGGAGCTGCTCGAGGCGACCGTGAACAAGGTGTTCCACCTCGACGCCAACCGTGCAGTCATCGACATCTACAACATGGGGTGGAAGCGCTACCTCGCCCAGCGTGAGACGGACGAGCGCGCGCGGCGCCGCGAACGTGCCAACGCTGAGAAGAAGGCCCAGGTCCTCATGGACCAGGCGAACAAGATGCGGGCCAAGGCCACCAAGGCCGTCGCGGCGCAGAACATGGCCAAGCGCGCCGAGCGCCTCCTCGCCGGCGTGGCGGAAGAGCGCGTGGCCGACCGCGTGGCCGCTCTGCGCTTCCCGGAGCCCGCACCCTGTGGCAAGACGCCGCTCACCGCGGAGGGCCTGTCCAAGTCGTACGGCTCGCTCGAGATCTTCACCGACGTGGACCTCGCGGTGGACCGGGGCTCCCGCGTGGTGATCCTGGGGCTCAACGGCGCGGGCAAGACGACGCTCCTGCGCATGCTCGCAGGGGTGGACGAGCCGGACACCGGCGAGGTCCGCGCGGGGCACGGGCTCAAGATCGGCTACTACGCCCAGGAGCACGAGACCCTCGACACCGAGCGGACGGTGCTCGAGAACATGCGCAGCGCCGCCCCCGACCACCTCGGCGATGCGGACGTGCGCGGCATCCTCGGCTCGTTCCTCTTCCAGGGCGACGACGTCGACAAGCCTGCCGGGGTCCTCTCCGGCGGCGAGAAGACCCGTCTGGCCCTGGCAACGATCGTGGCCTCGAGCGCCAACGTCCTGCTCCTCGACGAGCCGACCAACAACCTCGACCCGGCCAGCCGGCGCGAGATCCTCGGCGCGCTCAAGACGTACAAGGGCGCGGTCGTGATGGTCAGCCACGACGAGGGCGCGGTCGAGGCGCTCAACCCCGAGCGCGTCGTCCTGCTCCCGGACGGCGTCGAGGACCTGTGGAGCGCGGACTACCTGGACCTCATCACGCTCGCGTAGGGGCTACCGGACCTCGAGCTCCTCGGCTGCGGTGATCCGGGCGAGGTCGGAGTAGCTGATGGACAGCATCGACTGGTGGTCGCCCGCTCCCGCCCACAGGAGCGGGTAGCCGGCGAGGTGCACATCGATGAGGGTGCGCAGCCGCTCGGGGTGCCCCACGGGGGCGACCCCGCCCACCCGCTGGCCGGTGTGCTCGAGCACGAACTCCGGGGCGGCGCGGCGTACCTTTCCCCCGAGCGTGCGCGAGACGAGCCGTGTGTCCACGCGCGCGGCGCCGCTCGCGAGGATGAGGAGGGGCGCGCCGTCGTGCTCGAAGACGAGGCTGTTCGCGATCGCCCCGAGATCGCAGCCCAGAGCCTGCGCGGCGGCCGCAGCGGTCGGGACGTCCTCAGTGAGCGTGACGACAGTGTCGGGCAGGCCCGCCGCGGTCAGGGCAGTCCGTACGCGCTCGACGGCGGTGGGGTCGCTCCCGGCGGCCGCATCCGGCACGGCGGTGCGCGCCATCAGGGAGTGGCCGCCATCAGTGGAACCCCTGCGCGTCGAGGATCGCGTCCTCTTCCTCCTCGGCCGTCGGGCGCTTCTTCCGGCGCGGTGCGAAGCGTGCGGCGCGCTCGGCGGCCTCCCTGGCCGTGCGGCGGGCGTCCTCGCGCGCGAGCCGGGCCGCGTCGTCGTCCGCGCCCGCTTCCGGACCGGCGGTTGCCGCGGCGTCCCCTTCGAGCTCGGCGGCGGCCTCCGCGGCCTCGGCGGCCGCGTCGATCGCCGCGTTGCGGGCCTGCTGGCGAGCCGCGTAGCCGAAGCCGATGAACATGAGCACCGCGAACGCGAGCCACTGCAGCGCATACGAGAGGTGCGTGCCTTCATCGGGCTGCGGCTTGGGGAGCGCGGCGGGGGCAGGCTGGGCCGGGGCCGGGTCCTCGCTCGCGAGCAGCCCGTACGCGCCGGTCAGGATCGGGTAGGAGAGCTGCTGCGCGTAGGCGGGCAGGTCGATCGAGGCGAGCTGGCCCTCGGGCGCCCCCCGGTCGAGGGCAGGCTCGCTGGGCCGCAGGCGGACGACGACGGTCGCGGCCCCCGCCGGTGGCGCGGGGACGGTGTCGGGCCGGCCCTGTTCCTTGTTGCCGATGGGGAGCCAGCCCCTGTCCACGATTACGGTCTGTCCGGAGTCTGTCCGGAACGGGACGACCACCTCGTATCCGGGCTGGCCGTTGTTGGGGCGGTTGCGCACCACGCGCGTGTCCGCGGTCTGGTAGGAGCCGTGGAGCTCGACCTGCTTCCACTCGTGGCCCGCGGGCAGCGAGGAGAAGTCGCCGGCGGCCTGCGCGAAGGGCACGGGCGTGGCGTCGTAGTTTCTGGTCACGAGGTCCACGTTGGCCTTCGCCTCGTCCAGACGGGACATCTGCCACCGGCTCAGCAGCACGCAGGCGATCGCGAAGATGATCGCGAGCACGAGGTAGCTGAGCCAGCGGCGGGAGAACAGGAAACGGTACATCAGGGAGTCGCGGTCTCCTCGAAGGGCAGGGTCTCACGCCAGAGCATCCGGGTCCGGAGATAGTCCTCGAGCCAGTCACGGTGCTCGCCGCACGCGAGCCAGACCTTCCGGCGCTCAGGGGTGTGGATCTTGGGGTTGTTCCAGAGCAGCCGCCATTGGGCGGCCTCCCGGCAGCCCTTGCGCGAGCAGATCGGCGTCTCGGGCGCCGCCGGATCGCCCGGCAGCAGGGAGAAGATGCTCACGCGGCGCCCTCCTCGGGCCTGCGGTCGCGGGAGGAATCCGGGCGACGGTGGTCCTCGCGAGCCGGCTCCGCGTCGTCGACCGTCTCTCCCGGGATGGTCTCACCGGGGATCGTGTCTCCGGCCCAGTCGGCGCCGCGGTCCGCGACGTAGCCGGTGTCCTCGACGTAGCCGGTGCCGAGCTCGCCGTACGAGATGTGGTCCAACAGCTCGCTGTCGTACGTGTCGGCCTTGGTCTGCGCGTTCGCGATCACCACGGCGACCCACGGGAGGAACACGGCTCCGGCCACGGCGACGAGCTTGAACCAGCCGTCGAGGAAGAAGAGGGCGACGATGCAGACCATGCGGATGCCCATGGCGACCGCATACCGCACCATCCGCTGGTGCATGTCGACACTGTGGCCCGGAGCGGCTGAGGTGATGCTGTGGACCTCGCCGGGCACGCCGGCGTCGTCGGCGCCGTTGAACTCGGCCTCGTCCGCGTCGTGGTTGTCTCTGGTCATCACACTCCCAAGCACCCTCCATTGTCCCACCCCGGCCCCTGCGCGGCGAATCCCTGCCCGCTTTGGCTAGGATGCACCCTGAACCGGCGAGATGCCGAGTCCAGCCTCCCACTACCCCCTAGGAGCACAGTGAGTCCGGAAGCACCAGCCCCGCGCAGCGTCCTCGTCACCGGCGGAAACCGCGGGATCGGCCTGGCGATCGCCAAGGCCTTCCTCGCCAACGGCGACAAGGTCGCCGTGACCTACCGCACCGAGACCGAGCTGCCCGAGGGGATCCTCGGTGTGCGGGCGGACGTCACGGACGAGGCGTCCATTGACGCTGCGTTCAAGGAAGTCGAGGAGGCGCACGGCCCCGTTGAGGTGCTGGTAGCCAATGCGGGCATCACGAAGGACACGCTCCTGCTGCGCATGAGCGAGGACGACTTCACGTCGGTGCTCGACACGAACCTCACGGGTGCCTTCCGGGTGGTCAAGCGGGCGTCCAAGGGCATGATCCGCCTCCGCCGGGGCCGCGTGGTGCTCATCTCGTCCGTCTCGGGCCTGTACGGCGCGCCGGGCCAGATCAACTACTCGGCGTCCAAGGCCGGCCTCGTGGGCCTGGCCCGTTCGCTCACCCGCGAGCTCGGTTCCCGCGGGATCACCGCCAACGTCGTGGCCCCCGGCTTCATCCAGACGGACATGACGGCGGAGCTGCCCGAGGAGACGCAGAAGGACTATCTCTCGCGGGTCCCGGCCGGCCGCTTCGCGGACGCGGACGAGGTCGCCAACGTGGTCCGCTGGATCGCGAGCGACGAGGCCTCGTACATCTCGGGTGCCGTCATCCCGGTGGACGGCGGCCTCGGGATGGGCCACTGACGCTGGCATGATGGTTCGCAGTCACTGATCCACAGGGCGTATCGGCCCACCAAGCAGACCAGGAAGAGGAGCTCGCATGGGACTTCTGGACAACAAGACGGCGATCGTCACCGGCTCGTCGCGCGGCATCGGGGCGGCCACCGCCAAGATCCTCGCAGGCGAGGGCGCTGCCGTCGTCGTGAACTACCGCCAGAAGGCGCCGCGCGCCAACAAGATCGTGGCGGAGATCGAGGCGGCCGGCGGCCGCGCCGTCGCCGTGGGCGGCGACCTGACGCAGCAGGCCGACGTCGACGCCCTCGCCCAGGCGGCCGTCGACTCGTTCGGCTCGCTCGACGTCCTCGTGCTCAACGCCTCGGGCGGCATGGAGAGCGGGCTCGGCGACGACTACGCCCTGCGCCTCAACCGGGACGCCCAGGTCGCGATGCTCAAGGCCGCCGCGGAGCGCATGAAGCCGGGCTCGCGCGTCGTGTTCGTCACAAGCCACCAGGCGCACTTCATCGATTCGGTGGAGACGATGGACGCCTACGAGCCCGTGGCGCGGTCCAAGCGCGCCGGCGAGACCGCCCTGCGCGAGCTCATCCCGTGGCTGAGCGAGAAGGGCATCACCTTCGTCGTCGTCTCGGGAGACATGATCGAGGGCACCATCACCGCCACGCTGCTCGAGCGCGCCACGCCCGGCGCGATCGAGTCCCGTCGGGAGGCCGCCGGGAAGCTGTACTCGGTCGACGAGTTCGCCGTGGAGGTAGCGAAGATGGTCACGGCCGAGGTCGAGACCGGCCACACCGAGCTCGTGGGCGGCGCAGGCGACTTCCAGCGCTGACACCGCACTCGGGCGTCACACCCCAGCGAGGAACCTCACGACGTCAAGGTTCGGCAGGTCGATGGCGGCATCCGCCTCGGAGCGCACCTTCGGCTTGGCGTTGAACGCAACCCCGAGCCCCGCCGCGCCCAGCATGTCGAGGTCGTTCGCGCCGTCGCCCACGGCGACGCAGTGCTCGAGCGGGATGCCGTGCTGGCCGGCCCACGCGCGCAGCATCTGCTCCTTCACCGAGCGGTCCACGACCTCGCCCAGGACGCGGCCGGTCAGGGCGCCGTCGTGGATCTCGAGGTCGTTGGCGCGCCAGTGGTCAAGCCCCAGTCCCTCCGCAAGCGGGTCGAGGATCTGGCTGAAGCCGCCCGAGACGACGCACACCACGTGGCCGCCCGCGTGGAACGCCTCGACGAGGTCGCGGGCACCGAGGGAAAGCACGACGGCGCCGCGCACCCCGGCGATGACGCTCTCCGGGAGCCCGGCGAGGGTCGCGACGCGGGCGTGCAGGCTCTGTGCGAAGTCCAGTTCGCCACGCATGGCCGCCTCGGTCACGGCGGTCACCTCGGCCTTCTTGCCGGCGTAGTCGGCGAGGAGCTCGATCACCTCCTGCTGGATGAGGGTCGAGTCGACGTCCATGATCAGCAGCTTGCGTTCGGCGTCCCGCAGCGCCGCGGGCACGAGGGCAGCGGTCACGGGAAGCGCGGCCAGGGCGTCGCGGGCGGAGGCGACGCGGCCGGCGTCGAGCTTCACCTCTGCCGCGAGCACCGCGTACGGCGCGTCGTCCGCCAGCGCCGCGGGTGCCTCGAAGGGTCCGACCGCGGCACCGGCGCCCTCGAGCGCGCGGGTGGCGGCAGCGGCGTCGTCGGCTGTGAGCGAGCGGGCATACAGGACTGCGGCGAAGTGAGCTGGCATAGCGACGATTCTACTTTCCGGCGGGTTTCCGCGCCGTGTGGGCCGGAGTTCGCGAGCGGTGAACGACCTGCACTAATGTCAGAGGCCATGAGCAATGTTCTCCAGCTGTCTGGCGTGAGCGTGGTCCGCGGGACGAAGAAGCTGCTGGATGGGATCGACTGGCAGGTCAACGAGGGGGAGCGCTGGGTCATCCTCGGCCCCAACGGCGCGGGAAAGACGACCCTCCTCTCCATCGCGGCCGCCCGCCTGCACCCCTCGAGCGGCAGGGTCGGCATCCTCGACGAGACGATGGGCAAGGTCGACGTGTTCGAGCTGCGCCCGCGCATCGGCCTGTCCTCGGCGGTCCTCGCGAACCAGATTCCGGAGAACGAGAAGGTCCTCAACGTCGTCGTGACCGCCGCGTACGGGGTGACCGGACGGTGGCGCGAGGAGTACGAGAAGGACGACGAGCGCCGTGCCTTCCGCCTCCTGAACGAGTGGGGGATGGGCCCCCTGCTGGGACGCGTGTTCGCCTCGCTGTCCGAGGGGGAGCGCAAGCGCGTCCAGATCGCGCGCGCCCTCATGACCGACCCCGAGCTGCTGCTTCTCGACGAGCCGGGCGCCGGCCTCGACCTGGCCGGCCGCGAGGAACTCGTGTACAAGCTCTCGGAACTCGCCGCGGACGACGCCGCGCCCGCCCTCGTGCTCGTCACCCACCATCTCGAGGAGGTGCCACCTGGCTTCACGCACGCTCTCCTCCTCCGCGACGGCGGGATCGTCGCCGCGGGGCCCCTCGACGCGACCCTGACCGAGGAGAACCTCAGCGCGACCTTCGGCCTGCCGCTCGACGTGCGTGCGCAGGACGGCCGGTACACCGCCGTCGCCAAGGCCGGCGCAGCCGCCGCGGCACGGTGAACACCTTCTGGGGCGACGTCCTCATCTTCCTCGCCGGCCTGTGGGCCGGGACGATCAACACGATCGTGGGCTCCGGCTCGCTCGTGACGTTCCCCGTCCTCGTCGCCCTCGGCTACAACCCGGTCAATGCGATCATCTCGAACGCGATGGGCCTTGTGGCGGGCGGCTTCTCCGGTGCCTACGGGTACCGCCGCGAGGCCGTCAGCGCGAAGCGGACCCTCCTGAGGCTGCTGCCGGTCTCGCTCGTGGGCGGCCTGCTCGGTGCGTTCCTGCTGCTGAACCTGCCCGAGACCGTGTTCGCCTATGTCGCACCGGTGCTGATCGTCGTCGCGATCCTGCTGGTGATCTTCCAGCCCAGGCTCTCGGCGTGGGCCAAGGCCCGGCAGGCGCTCGAGCACATCACGCCCGAGCAGGCCGACCTGCAGAAGGTCCCGCTCATCCTGTATGTGCTGGTCTTCCTCATCGGCGTGTACGGCGGCTACTTCACCGCTGCCCAGGGCGTGCTGCTCATGGGCGTGCTGGGCATCTTCTTCCACGGCACGCTGCAGCAGTCCAACGCCATCAAGGTGGTGCTGAGCCTCGTGGTGAACCTCATCGCCGCGGCCGCATACCTCATCTTCGCGTTCGACCGCATCAACTGGCTCGCCGTCCTGCTCATCGCGGTCGGCTCCACGCTCGGCGGCTTCCTCGGGGCCGGGATCGGCCGGCGGATGAAGCCGCTCGTGCTGCGGATCGTCATCGTGATCCTCGGCATCGTGGCGCTCGTGAACATGGTCGGCAAGCTCATCAATGGCTGAACCCGGAACCACGGCGCACAGCACCCAGAGTACGCACGACGGCGCGCGGCCGGGCCAGGTGGTCAGGCTCACCTCTGCCGACGATCCCCGTGTGGCCGACTACACCCAGCTCACCGATGTGCACCTGCGCAAGGTCCGTGAGCCCGCGGAGGGCCTCTACATCGCGGAGTCCTCCCGGGTGCTCCGCCGAGCGCTCGACGCCGGCCACACGCCGCGATCCTTCTTCCTCGCCGAGAAGTGGCTCGAGGGCCTCGCCGACGTCCTCGCCGCCCACCCCGATGTGCCCGCCTACGTCGGGCCGCCCGAGCTCCTCGAGGCGATCACGGGCTTCCACCTCCACCGCGGCGCCATGGCCGCAATGCACCGCCCCGAGCCCATACCCGTGGCCGAGCTGCTTGCCGGGCTGCGAGGGAAGCCCCGCTCGAGGATCGCAGTGCTGGAGAACCTGACCGACCACACGAACGTGGGCGCGGTCTTCCGCAGCGCGGCGGCGATCGGTGTCGACGCCGTGCTGGTCACGCCGCAGTGCGCGGACCCGCTCTACCGCCGCGCGATCCGTGTGTCGATGGGTACTGTCTTCCAGGTGCCGTGGACGCGGATCGAGTCCTGGCCCGATGACGCCGCGCTGCTCAAGGAGGCAGGCTACGTGGTGGCCGGGATGACGCTAGGGGAGGGGGCGATCACGCTGGACGAGCTGGTCGCCGAGGACCACGAGAACCTCGCCCTGGTGTTCGGCACCGAGGGCGAGGGCCTGACACCGGAGACGGACCAAGTCCTTGACCGGCGGGTCACGATCCCGATGATGAACGGCGTCGACTCGCTCAACGTCGCGGCCTCGTCTGCGGTTGCCTTCTACGCGACGCGGTAGCTCAGGCCAGCCAGCGCCACCAGCGTGATGGCTCCCGCTCCGGCTCCGGCGTCGGTTCGGGCTCAGGCTCCTCGCCCAAGGCGAGGGCTGCCTCCACGATGTCGTCCGCGGTGAGCGTCACGACGGCCTCACGGTCGAGCGCGTCGAGACTCTGTTCCCCGTCGCGGGACAGCCGCAGTGCCTGCCGGTTGAGCGCCTGCTCGAACAGTGTGCGCGCGAACCGCGCATTTCCCGAGTCCTCGCTCGCGTGGAGCCCGGTGAGGATGCGGCGCAGCATCTCGTCCCCACCCGGCTCGAGCGTGTACTCGTGCTGGGCCAGCATCTGGTGGAAGATCGTCTGGAGCTCGTCCACGGAGTAGTCGGGGAACGTGATCTCGCGGGCGAAGCGGGAGCGCAGCCCGGGGTTCGAGAGCAGGAACGACTCCATCAGCCGCGGGTAGCCGGCCACGATGACGACCAGCCGGTGGCGGTGGTCCTCCATCCGCTTGAGCAGAACCTCGATCGCCTCGGGTCCGAAGTCCATCCGGCCGTCCTCCGGGGCCAGCGCGTAGGCCTCATCGATGAACAGGACGCCGTCCAACGCGCGCCGGATGACGCGGTCCGTCTTGATGGCAGTCGCGCCGACGTACTGCCCCACCAGGCCTGAACGGTCGACCTCAACGAGGTGGCCTTTCTGGAGCAGGCCGACCGCGCGGTACATCTCCGCGAGGAGCCGCGCCACTGTGGTCTTTCCCGTGCCCGGGTTCCCGAGGAAGACCAGATGCTGTGAGGTGGCCACCTCCGGCAGGCCGTGCGCCTTGCGGCGTGCCTGGACCTGAAGCAGTGCGACAAGGCCCCGCACCTGTTCCTTCACCGTCTCCAGGCCGACCAGCGCGTCGAGCTCGGCCTGCACCTCGGACAGCGGCCGGCCGGGCCCCGGCCTCGCACCGATGAGATCGCCGACCAGGTCGTCAACGCGCTCCGAACCGGGCAGCTTGAGCTGATCGGCCAACCGGCCGATGGTTTCGCGAAGGTCGTCGAGCGGATGGCGGTTGGGAGCCATGCGTTCACTGTAGTACTCGGTCGGCTGATACCATGGACTGCTGGCCCTCCAAACGGGAGGGCGTTCACACCTGGCCTCTGGCAAAATCCAGGGGCACAAGCAAAGGGCCCATTGTGAAGTCTGATATCCACCCCAAGTACGGCTACGTCGTCTTCAACGACCTCGCCTCCGGCAAGAAGTTCCTCACGCGCTCCACCGTCACCTCTGACAAGACCACCGAGTGGGAAGACGGCAACACGTACCCCGTCATCGACGTCGAGGTCTCCTCCGAGTCGCACCCGTTCTATACGGGCAAGCAGCGCATCATGGACTCGGCCGGCCGTGTCGAGCGCTTCAACGCCCGCTTCAAGAACTTCGGCAAGAAGGCCTGACCAGACCGATCCTGCCGGTCAAGGCCTCTGCCGCGCGAAGGCGCCGTCCCCCGGGGAGGGCGCCTTCGCCGTCTCCGGGCCAGCTCGCGGACGGGTCTAGGCTGGGTGCCGTGGCTGACTATCACGGTGAATTCAAGGTCCCCGGCGGCAAGCTCGTGGTCGCGGACCTGATGGCGGACGGCGGCGAGATCACCGCCGCGAGCATCAACGGCGACTTCTTCCTCGAGCCGGACGAGGCGCTCGCGGACATCAACGAAGCGCTCGTGGGCCTTTCTACCCAGGCACCCAACGCGACGATCGCCCAGGCGGTGAGCGACGCCGTCGGGCCCACCACGGTGATGTTCGGCTTCGACCCGGAGGCCGTGGCCGTCGCCGTCCGCCGCGCCCTCGGCCACGCGACCACCTGGGCGGACCACGAGTGGGAGATCCTCCCGCCCATCACCCTGACGATTACCGAGAATGTCGCCCTGGACGAGGTGCTCACCCGCGAGGTCGCGGACGGCCGCCGCAACCCCACCCTGCGCCTGTGGGAGTGGGACGAGCGCTCCGTGGTGATCGGCAGCTTCCAGTCCTACCGCAACGAGGTGGACCCGGACGGCGTCGAGAAGTACGGGGTCACGGTGGTGCGTCGCATCTCCGGCGGCGGCGCGATGTTCATGGAGGCGGGGAACTGCGTCACCTACTCCCTCTACCTGCCGACCTCGCTCGTGGACGGACTCTCCTTCGCCGACTCCTACCCCTTCCTCGACGCGTGGGTCATGGAGGCCCTCGCGAAGACCGGGGTCCACGCCTTCTACAAGCCGCTCAACGACATCGCGACGGAGGCGGGCAAGATCGGCGGGGCCGCCCAGAAGCGGCTCGCCAACGGCGCCATGCTCCACCACGTCACCATGAGCTATGACATCGACGCGGCCAAGATGACCGAGGTCCTGCGCATCGGGCGCGAGAAGATCTCGGACAAGGGCATCGCGAGCGCGCAGAAGCGCGTGGACCCGCTCAAGCGTCAGACGGGGATGTCCCGGGAGGACATCTTCGAGACCATGATGTCCACGTTCGAGGGCCGCTATGGTGCGCGCCGGGTCTCGCTGTCCGGCGACTCGCTCGACGACGCCCGCGCCCTCGCCGAGCGCAAGTTCGCCACCCGGGAGTGGCTGCACCGGGTGCCGTAGGCTCCCCGCGCGTCAGGAGGCCCGGGTCTGCAAGCCCGGGGGCGTCACGCCCGCCGGATCACCGCGTGGGCAATGCCGTCGCCGACCACGAGGGGGTCGCTTGCATAGCCCTCGGGCGGGACCCCGTCGCCGAACAGCCGCTCGCCGTCGCCGAGGAACACGGGGGCGATCGCGAGGTGCATCTCGTCGACGAGGCCCTCGGCGAGGAACGCCCGCACCGTTGAGACGCCCCCGCCGAGTCGGACATCGAGCCCGTTGGCGGCGTCGACCGCCATCGCCAGTACCTCTCGCGGCGCCGCGTCGATGAACCTGAAGACGGTCCCGCGCGCCATCTGCACGTCCGGCCGGGCATGGTGCGTCATGACGTAGACCGGGTGGTGGAACGGCGGATTCTCACCCCACCAGCCGCGCCAGGAGACGTCCGGCCACGGGCCACGGACCGGACCGAACATGTTCCGGCCCATGATCGTCGCGCCGATGCCGTCCTCGCCAGCCCGTACAAAGTCATCGTTGAGGCCCTCGCTGCCGCCTTCCTCGCCGAGCATCGCCCGCCCGGTGCGGGTGGCGAAGATCCACGGATGGAGCGACTCGCCGCCGAGGCCGAGTGGGCTCTCCTGGCTCTGGTCGGTCCCGGCCGCGAAGCCGTCGAGCGACATCGCGAAATTGTGCACCCTGAGTCTGGCCATGGTCGGATTCTCCCGGCGGGCGCCGCGCGGCGGCAAGGGTCGACTGACCTGAGCTGCGGCCTATCCCAGCCGCGACCGGTGCTGTGCGCGCAGTGCCCGGTACAGGTGGTCCCGCTGCTCGACGATGATCCGCCGCAGCGCCGCGGGCGCCGAGGCGTTCTCCCGCAGCCACTGATCCGTGCGCTCCAGCACGGGGTTCTCCTCCGGCTGCTGGTCCCACGCGAGCGTCGAGTCGGACGGGAACAGCCCAGCCACAAGCCGCGTCGCGATCTCCTGGGAGCGCTCCGCCCACACCCGCGTGAGCATCGCGAAGTAGCGTTCGATGAAGGGCTGGCGCAGCGCCTCCCAGCCCAGCATGTAGCCCTCGACGGTGGCCCCGAGCAGGTCGTTCGAGAGCGTGTCCCGCTCGACGGCGGCCTCCCAGGCCTCCTGCTTGGCCCTCGGGTCGGGCCTCGCCGCCACGGCGACGGCGTGGCCCACGGCGCCCTTGGCGGTCCGGTCCTGCGCGAGCTGGGCGTCGAGCTCCTCCACCGTGGCCCGGCCCTGGGCCGACAACGCCTGCCACAGCGCCCAGCGCAGGTCCTGGTCCACGGCGAGCCCGGGAACGGCCGCGGTGCCGTCGGCGAGGCCCCGCACCAGGTCGAGCTCGCGGCCGCCGTAGCGGCTGCCCTTGGCGAGCGCGCGGGCCCAGGCAAGCTGCTGGTCCGAGCCCGGCGCGGCGGCCTTCAGCTCACGGGCCACCGCCGCGAGGTACGGGTTGCGCAGGTCGTTGCGGCCCTCCCCGTGCGTGTAGCGTTCGATCGCCGTGCGGGCGTTGTCGAGCACTGCGAGCTGGACACCGACGGTGCCCTCTGAAGCACCGAAGCGCTCGACGGCGCGCACGTACGCCGCGGCGGGGACCTCGCCGTCGCGCGTCGCATGCCACAGCGCGGTCCAGGCCAGCGCGCGGGCGAGTGGGTCGGCGATCTCGCCGAGGTGCTCGCGGACCGTCTCCTCCGAGCGGGCGTCGAGGCGGACCTTGGCATAGGTGAGGTCCTCGTCGTTGACGAGGACGAGGTCCGGCACCGGCAGCCCTGCAAGCTCGGGGACCTCCGTCACCCCGTCCTCCGCGTCGTCGGGCAGCTCCACCTCGACCCGGTGGGTGCGCTCGATGGCGCCGCTGGGCCGGCGCGAGTACAGCCCGATGCGCAGCACGTGCGGCCGCGGCGCATCCTTCCCCGTCACGGGGTCCACCGCTGTCTGCCGTACCGCCACGCGGGCCAGCCGCTCGCCGCCTGCGTGCGATCCGTCCGGCCGGGTCTCGGTCTCGACGATCGTCGCGAGCACGGGAAGCCCGGCCGTCTGGAGCCAGGCCGCAGCCCACTCGCGCATGGGACGGCCCGAGGCGCGCTCGAGCGCGTCGAGCAGGTCGGCGAGGCTCGTGTTGCCGTAGGCGTGCTTCGCGAAGTACTCGCGCGCCGCCGCGAGGAACGCGTCCTCGCCCACATAGGCTACGAGCTGCTTGAGGACGGAGGCGCCCTTGGCGTACGTGATCCCGTCGAAGTTCTGCTCGGCCGCCTCGAGATCGGGGATGTCCGCCACAATCGGATGCGTCGTGGGCAGCTGGTCCTGCAGGTACGCCCACGCCTTGCGGCGGTTGGCGAAGTTCACCCAGGAGGCGGAGAAGTCCGTGGCACGGTCCACGGCGAGGGTGCCCATGAACTCGGCGAACGACTCCTTGAGCCACAGGTCGTCCCACCAGCGCATCGTGACCAGGTCCCCGAACCACATGTGCGCCATCTCGTGCATGAGGGTGTTGGCTCGGCCCTCGTACTGGGACTCGGCAGCCCGGGAGGCGAACACGTACTGCTCCGTGAACGTCACGAGCCCGGGGTTCTCCATGGCGCCGAGGTTGTACTCCGGGACGAACGCCTGCTCGTACTTGCCCCACGGGAAGGCGGGGGAGAACACCGAGTGGTAGAAGTCGAGGCCGCGCCGGGTCAGGTCGAAGATGCGCTCGGCGTCGAAGTGCTCGGCCAGCGAGGCGCGGCAGTACGCGGCGAGCGGCACGGTGAGCGGCTCGCCGTCGCGCGTCACCCCCGTCCACGACGCCTCGGCGCGGTGGTAGGGCCCGGCGAGCACCGCGGCCAAATATGTGGGCATGACCGGAGTGGGCGCGAACTCCCAGCGTGCGCTGGCAGCGTCTCCGTCCACGGGTTGGGCGGAGGCGGTCTCCAGCCCGTTCGCGCTCACGGCCCACGACGACGGCGCGAGCACCGTGAACGCGAACGTCGCCTTCAGATCGGGCTGCTCGAAGTTGGCGAAGTACCGCCGCGCGTCGGCAGGCTCGCACTGGGTGTAGAGGTAGGTGGCGCCGTCGGCCGGGTCCACGAAGCGGTGGAGGCCCTCCCCGCTGCGCGAGTAGCGGGCGAGGCCTGTGACCTCGAGCCGGTTCTGGGCCTTGAGGCCCGTGAGGCGGATGCGCGCGCCGTCGTACACGAGCGACTCGTCGAGGAGCCGGCCGTTCAGCTCAACTCGGGTGACGGACTCCCCGAGGAAGTCCGCGAACGTCTCGGCGCCGGGCTCGGCGCGGAACTCTATGACGCTCGTGGTCGGGAAGGAGTCCGCCCCGGGATCCTCGGCCCCCCGCAGGTCCAGGGTCACGTGGTACGAGTCGACGTGGAGGAGGCGGGCGCGCTCGGCGGCCTCCTCGCGGGTGATGCTGTGAGTTGGCACACGCCATTCAACCACGCAGGCAGGAGAACACGCTCCGGGGAGTGCCGAATATGCGACGGAGGGCGATTGGTGAAAAGCTGTCCTCTATGCCTGATCTCTTCGAGGACTACTCTGTCGCCGCCGAGCGTACCGGCGCGTACGACGAGATGTTCGCGCCTCCCCAGACGGCGCGCCCGAGCTACCGCCACCTGGCGGATGCCCTCGCAGAGCTCGACCTCGGCGACGTCAGCTCCCGGGCCGAATCGATGGCCCGCACGTTCCTCGACCGCGGCGTCACCTTCGACTACGCGGGCGAGGAGCGGCCCTTCCCGCTGGACATCGTGCCCCGCATCATCTCCGCGGGCGACTGGGACGTGCTCGAGCGCGGCGTGGCCCAGCGCGTCAAGGCACTCGAGGCGTTCCTCAACGACGTGTACTCCAAGATGACGGTCGTGGCCGACGGCGTGGTGCCGCGCCGCCTCATCACGACGAGCCAGCACTTCCACCGCCAGGTGCACGGGTTCGAGCCTGCCGGGGGAGTGCGCGTGCACATCTCGGGCATCGACGTGGTCCGCGACGCCGCCGGGACCTTCCGTGTGCTCGAGGACAACGTCAGGGTCCCCTCCGGCGTAAGCTACGTGCTCGAGAACCGGCGCGCCATGGCCAAGGGCCTGCCCGAGGCCTTCAGCCAGCAGCCCATCCGCCCGGTCGAGGAGTACCCGCGGCGGCTGCTCTCGGCACTGCGCAAGACGGCGCCCGCCGGCGTCGACGAGCCCACCGTCGTGGTGCTCACCCCCGGCGTCTTCAACTCCGCCTACTTCGAGCACACGCTCCTGGCGGGCCTCATGGGCGTCGAACTCGTGGAGGGACGCGACCTCATCTGCCGCGGCAACCGCGTGTACATGCGCACGACCGCCGGCGAGCAGCGCGTCGACGTCATCTACAAGCGGATCGACGACGACTTCCTCGACCCGCTCCAGTTCCGCTCCGACTCGATGCTCGGGTGCCCGGGCCTCGTCAACGCCGCCCGCGCGGGAGGGGTCACGATCGCCAACGCCGTGGGCAACGGCGTGGCGGACGACAAGCTCGTGTACTCCTACGTGCCGGACCTCATCCGGTACTACCTCGGCGAGGAGCCAATCATCGCCAACGTCGACACGTACCGGCTCGAGGAGGACGCCGCACGCGAGGAGGTGCTCGACCGGCTCGACGAGCTCGTGGTCAAGCCCGTGGACGGCTCCGGCGGCAAGGGACTCGTGATCGGTCCCGACGCGAGCCGCGAGGAGCTCGACACGCTCCGCAAGCGCGTGATCGCCGACCCGCGCGGATGGATCGCCCAGCCGGTCCTGCAGCTCTCCACGGTGCCGACCCTCTCCGGGAGCCGGTTCGGGCCCCGCCACGTGGACCTGCGCCCCTTCGCACTCAACGACGGGGAGGACGTCTGGGTGCTCCCCGGCGGCCTCACCCGCGTGGCGCTCAAGGAAGGCTCGCTCATCGTGAACTCGAGCCAGGGCGGCGGCTCGAAGGACACCTGGGTCCTCGCCCAGTCCTCCGACGTGCCCATCGAGGCCGAGCCGCGGCACTCGCTCAGCATCCGTGAGCGCACGAGCGTCTGGCCGGTCGAGAGCAACTGGCGCGACCGCCAGGCCGAGCAGCAGCAGCAGCAGTGAACGTGCCCGCAGCGGCGAGTTCCCGCCGTCGTCCGTCTTACCCCCGAGCTCTAGGAGGCCGCATTGCTCAGCCGCATCGCTGAATCCCTGTTCTGGATCGGTCGGTACGTCGAGCGGGCAGACGGAACCGCGCGCATCCTCGACGTGCACCTCGAGCGGCTCAACCACCTGCCCGGGCTCGAGCAGCGCAGCGTGGCGCAGGAACTCCTCGCCGTCATGGGGTCGCGCCCGGAGAAGGACGAGTTCGGGCTCAGCGACCTCCTGAACAGCCTCGCCTACGACCGCTCGCATGCGACCAGCATCGCCGGCTCCCTCGGGGCTGCCCGCGAGAACGCGCGCCGCGCCCGCGAGACCGTCTCCTCGAGCCTGTGGGAATGCCTCAACACGACCTACTACGGGCTCAGCCAGCACCGCAAGGACGTGGTGGGCACCTACCGGTTCTGCAACTGGGTCCTCGAGCGCACCGCCATGGTCCGGGGCCTCGCGGACACGACCATGAGCCACGACGAGGGGTGGCTGTTCCTCGTGCTCGGCCGTTCCCTCGAACGCGCCGACATGACCGCGCGGATGCTCTCGACCCGTGAGGTGCACACCGCGGGCATGTCGTGGGTCAACATGCTGCGCTGCGCCGGGGCGTACGAGTCCTTCCTGCGGACCCGGCGTGTTGCGTTCGACGAGCGCCACGCCGCCGAGTTCCTCCTCATGGACCGGCTCTTCCCCCGGTCCATCGTCTACGCCCTGCGCGACGCCGACGACGCCCTCGAGAAGCTCGACCCGTCGGACACCCGGGTGGGGCTGATCAACGACGCGCGGCGCATCGTGGGACAGGCCCGCACCTTCCTCGAGTTCCACCGGCCGGACGACCTCATGGCGGAACTGCCCGAGCACATGGAGCGCGTCCAGCGCGCGGTCGCCCAGACCTCCGACGCGGTCTCGCGCAAGTACTTCAACAAGGCCGACGAGCAGGCCTGGGTGGGAGAGGTTTCATGACCCGGCTGAAGATCCATCACCGCACCGCATACCGCTACAACAAGCGCGTCACGCTCTCCTACAACGAGGCCCGCATGACGCCGCTGACCGAGCCCCAGCAGGTGGTGCTCGAGTCCCAGGTGCGTGTCGCGCCCACGCAGGCGGCCGTGAGCTCCTACAAGGACTACTGGGGCTCGCGTGTCACGGCGTTCGACATGCAGATCCCGCACGAGTACCTCGAGGTCGTCTCCTCGACCACGGTCGAGGTGCACCGGGTGGAGCGCGTGCCCGTGGAGGGCGAGGTTGTCCCCTGGGAGCGACTGCGCAGTCCCGAGGTCGAGGACCAGTTCAGCGACTGGCTCCCGCAGTCGCGCCTCTCCGGCCCCGGGAACGAGGTGCTCGGCCTCGTGCCGGGCCTGGTCGAGGGGAAGGATCCGAACCAGGCGGCGCACGCGGTGTTCGACTGGATGGCCGGCGAGATGCGGTACATGCCCGGCTCCACGGCGGTGACGACGGACGCCGAGCAGGCCTGGAACCAGCGCCAGGGCGTCTGCCAGGACCTCGCGCACCTTGCCATCGGGTCGCTGCGGAGCCTCGGCATCCCGGCGCGGTACATCTCCGGGTATCTCCACCCGAGGTCCTCGGCTGGGATCGGCGAGGTCGTGGCCGGCCAGTCCCACGCGTGGCTCGAATGGTGGGACGGCGAGTGGCGCTCGTGGGACCCGACCAACCACAAGCCCGCGGGGGACTTCCACGTCACCGTGGCCCGCGGACGGGACTACCGCGACGTCCCGCCGCTCAAGGGCGTCCTCTCCGGCGGCGGCGGCTCGCACCTCGAGGTGTCGGTGGAGATAACCCGCCTCGCCTGAGGGTTGCGGGGTCCCGTCCGGTGGGTTGCGGGGTCCCGTCCGGTGTGTTGTGGGGTCCCGTCCGGTGGGTTGCGGGGTCCCGTCCGGTGGGTTGTGGGGTCCCGTCCGGTGGGTTGCGGGGTCCCGTCCGGTGGGTTGCGGGGTCCCGCACCGGTTGCCTGTGGATAACTCGCAACGTCGTGTGTCGCTCGTGCCACGATGGGCCCATGGCAGATGAGTACGACCTTCGGAATCTCCTGCAACGGAGCTTCACTGCTGCGGAAGCGCGTGGGCTCGGCGTCGACCTTCGGCAGCTGCGCCTTGAGGATGTCCGGCAGACCAGCCGCGGCATCTACGAGCCGTCGGACGGTCGCTCCCTCGATCTAAATCAACGTCTCGAGACGCATCTGCGCCTCCAGCCGGACGCGTGGGGGTCCCATCGTACGGCCGCGCACCTGCATGGCCTGTGGCTGCCGCCCTGGGTGGACGAACACGCACTGATCCATCTCAGCAAGCCCACGCACCTGCCCCGAGTCCGACGGCCCGGCGTCGTCGGGCATCGGGTGAAGATCATGCCAGGAGAGGTCGATGTATTTGCTGGCCTACGCCTATCGAGTCCGGCTCGCACATGGCTGGATCTGGCCCAGGAACTCACGCCCGCTGCCTTGATTGCGGTGGGAGACCAGCTCATCCGCCGTCCTCGCCCGGCATTCGAGGGGCGGTCGGCGCCCTATGCAACGAAGGGGCAGCTGCTCGATATGCTCCGGGCGCACAAGAAGGTGAAGGGCGTCGGCCGATGCAGGGATGCGCTGGCCGACATGCGGGTCGGCTCAGACTCTGTCCCTGAAACCCTTCTTCGCTTGAGCCTCATGGCCCACGGCTTTCCTGAGCCTGAACTGCAGATCCGGCTTGACCCGCGAGATCCGTACTCACCGAGCGCCGACCAAGGCTATAGAGGCGTGCGTATAGCACTCCAGTACGAGGGCAAACACCACAACAGTCCGGAGCAGATGCTGAAGGATGATTGGCGGGACGCGCAGTACGGGCGGCAGGGGTGGGCAACCATTCGCGTCGTGGCTGCTGACTTGAGCGATGACTTCGCGCGTCCACGTCGGGAGTTGCGCGCCCTGATGATTGAGCGGCGGGCCGCCTAGGGACGGGACCCCGCATGTGCCGGGACGGGACCCCGCAAGCGACGGGACGGGACCCCGCAACGGCTCACCAGGGGCTGGGCCTGTAGTCCTTGAGGAAGACGCCGTAGAGGTCGGTCCCCGCCTCACCCATCACGATCGGGTCATACACCCGCGCTGCACCGTCCACGAGGTCCAGCGGAGCGTGGAACCCCTCGTCCGCGAGCCGGACCTTGGTGTAGTGCGGCCGCTCGTCGGTGATCCACCCGGTGTCCACGGCGGTCATGAGGATCCGGTCGGTCTCGAACATCTCACCGGCGGAGGTACGCGTCATCATGTTGAGCGAGGCCTTGGCCATGTTGGTGTGCGGGTGCCCGGGGCCTTTGTACTTGCGCCCGAACTGCCCCTCCATCGCGGAGACGTTCACCACATACTTCCGCCGCGCCGTCGAGCGCCGCATGGCCGCCCTCAGCCGCGACACGAGCAGGAAGGGTGCGGTGACGTTGCAGAGCTGGACCTCGAGCATCTCGAGCGGGTCGACCTGGTCCACCACCTGCGTCCAGGAGTTGATGGTGGCGAGGTCTGGCACGAGGCCGCCGGCATCGATCGCCGTCCCTGCCTCGATCCGCTCGAGCGACGCAGAGCCGGTCGAGAGCGCGAGCGCTGTCACCGCATCTCCCGCGAGCGCGGGGTGCGACGACACGGAGCCGGCGATGGAGAGCGGGTGCTTGTCGTGGGCGTGGCCGAAGGTGAGCAGTTCGGGGCCGCCGTTCGCCGCCAGCAGCGCGGCGGGCAGCG
This sequence comes from Sinomonas cellulolyticus, assembly GCF_014656475.1. Lineage (GTDB taxonomy): Bacteria > Actinomycetota > Actinomycetes > Actinomycetales > Micrococcaceae > Sinomonas > Sinomonas cellulolyticus. The sequence continues at coordinate 208,653 of NZ_BNCM01000001.1, read as the reverse complement.
GCTCGGACTCGGCCTCGACGAGGGGCGCGTACGCGTTGCCTGAGCGCCGCACGGTCTGCGCGGCGTTGTTGATGATGATGTCCAGTGGCCCCTCGGCGTCGAGGGCGTCGGTGAGCGAGATGACCTGGGCCGGGTCGCGCAGGTCGATCCCCACGATGGTGAGCCGGTCGAGCCACTCCGCCGAGTCTTCCATTGCGGCGAACCGTCGCGCCGCGTCTTTGGGAAACCGGGTGGTGATGGTGGTGTGGGCGCCGTCGCGCAGGAGGCGCAGCGCGATGTACATGCCGATCTTCGCCCGGCCGCCGGTCAGCAAGGCGCGCCGCCCGGTGAGGTCTGTGCGGGCGTCGCGCTTGGCGTGGCTCATCGCCGCGCACTCGGGGCACAGCTGGTGGTAGAACGCGTCGACCTGGGTGTAGTGCTGCTTGCAGATGTAGCACGGCCGGGACTTGATGAGGTGGCCGGCCACCTGGCCGGTCGCGGAGGGCTTGAGCTTGTTGCCCTTGGTCTCGTCGTCGATCCGGTCGGGCGCTGCGGTGGCGGTCTGGGCGATGACGGCCTTGTCCGCCTCGGCGATCGCGTCCCGCTTCTGGGTGCGGGTGAACCGCCGGTGCGCCTTGAACATCTTGCCCGTGGCGCGGCGCACGGCCACGTAGTCGGGGTGCTCCTCGTCGTACGTATGGATCGTGCCGAGGACCTTGAGGGCGGCCTGGATCTCCTCAGGGGTCAGTTCGGCGGGTGTGTCAGGGGAGCTCATGGCTTCCCATTCTACCGGCGCCCCCGGGTGCCGCACCGAGCACGACGGCGCGCGCTCACCCGGGCGAGCGTGCGCGCCGTCGTGCTCCGGTGGGATTCGGGCTCAGTGCCGCGTGTGGGTCGCGGCCGACGGCGCCGACGCTCCGTCGTCGGTGGGCTCGCCCCGGGCGGCGCGCGCCGCAGTGGCGTGCTTCTCCTGGATCTTCTCGGCGACCTCCGGCATGCCGGCGGCGATCTCCTCGAGCGACTTGGGCAGCTTGGCGAGCCACGCGGCGGCGAGGCGGCGCTCGTCGCCGTCCGGCTCGGGGACCTCCTGGCCCTTCGACAGCACGGTGATCCCGGAGGCCGTGACCTCGAAGCCGCGCAGGCGGTCGAGCTTCTCGTCCACGCCGACGGTCGCTCCGGGCGGGATGACCACGTTCTTGTCCACGATGGCGCGGTTGACCACGGCGCCGGAGCCGACGCGGACGCAGTCCATGAGGACGGAGTCGAGGACGCGGGCGGCGGAATCGACCCGCACGTCATGGGAGAGGACCGAGCCCTCGACGATCCCGCCGGAGATGACGGAGCCGTTCGAGACGATCGAGTCCAGCGCCGTGCCGACCGTCCCGCCCGCGCCGCGGACGAACTTGGCCGGCGGCGAGACGGTCTGGTGGGTGTAGATGGGCCACTCGAGGTTGTAGAGATTGAAGACGGGCAGCGGGGAGATGAGGTCCATGTGGGCGTCGTAGAACGAGTCGAGGGTACCCACGTCCCGCCAGTAGGTGCGGTCCCGGTCGGTCGCACCGGGGATCTCGTTCTTGGTGAAGTCGTAGACACCGGCCTCGCCGCGCTCGACGAAGAACGGGATGATGTCCCCGCCCATGTCGTGCTTCGTGTCGAGCCGCTCGGCGTCGGCCTTGAGGGCGTCGACCAGCGCGTGGGCGTCGAAGACGTAGTTGCCCATCGAGGCCAGGAACTGCTGCGGGTCGTCCGGCAGGCCCGGGGTGGTCTCCGGCTTCTCGACGAACGCCTTGATCATCCCCGGCGCGCCCGGGTCGGTCTCGATGACCCCGAACTGGTTGGCCATGTCCAGCGGCTGCCGCACTGCGGCAACGGTGGCCTTCGCACCGGAGGCGATGTGGGACTGGACCATCTGCTCGAAGTCCATCCGGTACACGTGGTCCGCGCCGACTACGACGACGATCTCCGGCTGCGCGTCGTAGATGAGGTTCAGTGACTGGTAGATCGCGTTCGCGCTGCCGAGGAACCACGACTTGCCCACGCGCTGCTGCGCGGGCACGGACGCGACGTAGTTGCCCAGCTGGGGGGACAGGCGCCAGGTCTCGGAGATGTGCCGGTCCAGCGAGTGGGACTTGTACTGCGTGAGCACCACGATCTGGAGATACCCCGAGTTGACGAGGTTGGACATCGCGAAGTCAATCAGCCGGTATCCCCCGGCGAAGGGGACCGCGGGCTTGGCCCTGTCTGCCGTCAGCGGCATGAGGCGCTTACCCTCGCCGCCCGCGAGGACAATCGCCAAAACCTTCTTCGGTGCCACTGCGCAACCCCCGTCATCTCTCGTTAAGGCCCATGTAACCCGGCCTCCGCGGCTGCGGAGCGCGGTTGTCTTCACACTAGATCACGATCCCTTGACCCACTACGTTGAATTCCGTGCGAATCGACATTGTGACCAAGGAATTCCCCCCGGAGATCTACGGCGGCGCGGGGGTCCACGTGGCAGAGCTGAGCAGGGTCCTCGCGCGCGAGGTCGATCTGCACGTGCACGCCTTCGGCGCGCCGCGGGAGCCGGAGGTCGACGGCGCGGCCGTCACCTCCTACCAGGTGCCCGAGTACCTGGCGAACGCGAATGCGGCCCTCCAGACCTTCGGGATCGACCTCGGCATCGTCCCCGACGTCGCGGGGGCGGACCTCGTGCACTCGCACACCTGGTACGCCAACATGGCCGGCCACCTGGCCTCCCTCATGCACGGCATCCCGCACGTGCTCAGCGCCCACAGCCTCGAGCCGCTGCGCCCCTGGAAGGCCGAGCAGCTGGGCGGCGGCTACCGACTCTCCTCGTGGGCGGAGAAGACGGCGTACGAGGCGGCCGACGCGATCATCGCCGTCTCGCACGGCATGCGGGCGGACATCCTGCGCTGCTACCCGGACGTGGACCCGGACAAGGTCCGCGTCGTCCACAACGGCATCGACGTCTCGCGCTGGGGCCGCGACGAGGGCACGGAGCATCTGGGCGCGCTGGGGATCGATCCGGCCAAGCCCTCGGTCGTGTTCGTTGGCCGCAACACGCGCCAGAAGGGGGTCCCGTACCTCCTGCGGGCCGCGGCGAAGCTCCCGGCGGACGTGCAGCTCGTGCTGTGCCTCGGCGCGGCGGATACGCCCGAGCTCGCCAAGGAGACCGAGGCGCTGATCGACGGGCTGCGCGCCGAGCGCGAGGGGGTTGTGCTCATCGAGCGGATGCTCCCGCGGAACGAGCTCATCCAGGTCCTCAGCCACGCCACGGCGTTCGCCTGCCCGAGCATCTACGAGCCGCTGGGCATCGTGAACCTCGAGGCGATGGCGTGCGGGGCGGCCGTGGTCGCCACGGCGACGGGCGGCATCCCCGAGGTCGTGGACCACGGGACCACGGGTCTCCTCGTGCCCATCGAGCAGGTCACGGACGGGACCGGCACGCCCCTGGACCCGGAGAAGTTCGTGGCCGACTTCGCAGCGGCCCTCACCGAGGTTGTCTCGGATCCTGAGCGCGCCCGCGCGATGGGCGAGGCGGGCCGCGCCCGCGCCGAGCGCGACTTCTCGTGGGAGACGATCGGGCAGACCACCCTCGAGGTGTACCGCAGCGTGCTGTAGCACGCCCGTGCCACGGCGCGGCCGCGCACGCTGTGCCGGCACCGAGACGCGGACGACGGCGGCGGCGCCCCCCGCGCGGGGTGCGCCGCCGTTGTCGTGCTCACCTGCTCGGCGCAGAGGCCGCGGTCAGTCCCGGCTCACGTTGACCTTCGTGGGCCCGGGCCCCGACTCGGGGGCGACCGGAACGCGGACCTCGAGCACCCCGTCGTGGTAGCTTGCGCTCACGTCCTCGCCGCGCGCCCCCCGCGGAAGGTCCACCGCGCGGGCGAACGAGCCGTACTTGAACTCGCTGCGGTACCCGTTCTTGGACTTCTTCTCGACGTCCTCGCGCCGCTCGGCCTTGATCGAGAGCACGCCGTCGTGGACGGTGACCTCTACGTCCCTCTCAGGGTCGATCCCGGGCAGCTCGACTCGCACCACGAGCGAGTCCGCGTCGCGGTACTGCTCGGTGCGCAGCCATGAGGTCTCCCATTCGTCGACGAAGCGCTTGAACTGCTCGGGCAGCCCGAACCTGCGCATGCCCTCCGGCATCATGTCCCATGGGCCTCTGCGGCCCCATCCCTCGGCCATGGACTCCTCCTGGTCTGCCCCGGGCGCCGGTGCGGCCGGGTCCTGCCTTCAGGCTAGCCCCGGCCGCCGGGAGGGGGAAGGGAAGCGCTACCGGTTGGCGGCCTTGCCCTTGTTCTTCTCCTTCACGGGGGCCTTGCCCGAGGCCCTGAGCGCCTCGTAGTAGGCGGCGGCCTCCTCCTGGCGCCGTGCCTCGACGCCGCTGGCCACGGTGGCGCGGATGTGCTCCTGCGTGTAGCCGAACGCGTCCACGAGGTCGAGGACGTGCGGACGCAGCTTGACCAGGAGGCGGTTGATGTACTCGCCGACGGTGCGGCCGCGCTGCATCGAGAGGCGCCCGTTCATGAGGTACCACTCGAGGTGCTTCTCGATGAGGGTGAGCCCGAACAGGTCCCGAAGCCATGTGAGGACCTGGCGAGTGCCCGCATCCTCGACCTTCTCCAGCGCCTCGGTGAAGGCCTCCCACTGGAGGAGCTCCCCGTGGGCGCGGGCGGCCTCGATGAGGTCGTTCTGCACGGTGTTGAAGCGCGCGGCGGCCTCGCCCTGAGGCAGCTTCGTGGCCCCCTGGAGCGACTGGGCCGCCGTGGCCACCATGGTCTGCACCCGCTCGGCGAGGAGGAGTCGCTGGGTGTCAGGGTCCCGCAGGGCCAGGGCGGAGCGCTGCGCGCGGCCCGAGTCGGCGATGAACTGTGCGACGGCGCCGAGTCCGGTCTTGAGCGCCACGCCGCGGGCCTGGCCGAGGGCGAACTTCGCCAGGGCCCCGACGCTCATGGAGCGGAACTCCTTCGCGTAGTCGTTCAGGAGGCGCTTGGCCACGAGCTGGAGGAGCACGTTGTTGTCGCCCTCGAACGTGACGTAGACGTCGAGATCTGCGCGCAGCGACGCGAACCGGTTCTCGATCATGAAGCCGGCTCCGCCGCACGCCTCGCGGCACTCCTGGAGGGTGTCCAGCGCGTGCCATGTGGAGAGGGGCTTGAGCGCCGCGGCGAGCGTCTCGAGGTCCTGGCGGTCCTCGTCCGTGGCCTGCGCGCCGGAGAACACGCCGTCGAACTTCGCCAGCAGCTCCTCGTGGGCGAAGCTCATGGCGTAGGTGGCCGCGAGCAGCGGGAAGAGCCGGCGCTGGTGGCGCTGGTAGTCCAGGAGCACCTCCTCGGTCGTGTCGGAGGAGGCGTTGAACTGGCGCCGCTCGGCCGCATACCGGATGGCGGCCGTGAGCCCCACCTTGGAGGCCGCCACGGCGGCGCCGTCGAGTGAGACACGCCCCTGCACGAGCGTGCCGAGCATCGTAAAGAACCGGCGCCCCGGGCTCGCGATGGGGGAGGAGTAGTTGCCGTGCTCGTCGACGCTTCCGTAGCGGTTGAGCAGGTTGAACCGGGGGACGCGGACGTTGTCGAAGCACAGGCGGCCGTTGTCGATGCCGTTGAGGCCGCCCTTGACGCCGTCGTCCTCGGTCCTGATCCCGGGCAGCGGCTCCTTGGTCTGCGGGTCGCGGATCGGCACGTAGAGCGCGTGGACGCCGTGGTTGACGCCCTTGACGATGAGCTGCGCGAAGACGGTGGCGGCGATGCCGTCCTTCGCGGCGTTGCCGAGGTATTCCTTCCATGCGGCCCGGAACGGGGTGTTGATGACGAACTCGTCCGTTGCCTCGTCGTAGGTAGCGGTCGTGGCGATGCTCGCGACGTCGGAGCCGTGGCCGATCTCGGTCATCGCGAACGCGCCCGGAACGGTCAGGTCCATGATGTCCGGCAGCCACTTCCTGTGGTGCTCCTCGGTGCCGAGGTGCAGGACCGCCGCTCCGAACAGGCCCCACTGCACGCCGGACTTGATCTGCAGGGACGGGTCCGCCGTGACGAGCTCCTCGAAGCCGGCGATGTTGCCGCCGTGGTTCTCCTGGCCGCCGAGGGACTTCGGGAAGGCCCTCTGGATGGCGCCCTCGTCGACGAGGATCTTCAGCTGGCCGAACACGCGCTCGCGGTGCTCGGTGTGGGTCAGGCCCTCGAGCTTGTGGAGCTCCGGCTTGGCGGCGAGCTGACGGGCCTCCTTGCGGACCTCGGCCCACGTGCCGAGGAGCAGCTCTCCCAGTGCGGCGACGTCCACCTGGGGGGCCTGCTCGGCGTCGGGCACGTCTGTCTCGGTGCCGGCGGGGAGGTTCGGCGAATCGGCGAGACTGGTCATGGGTTCTCCTTTGCGGGACGGGACGCGGGGTGGTTCTCACGGATGACGGCGGCACTCGCCTGGGCGCTGATGCCGGCGAAGAGCCAGTCGGCGATCAGGCCGGCCATGTGCTCGAGGGTGGGCTTGTCCGGGGTGGAGGCGGCGTTCAGCCAGCGCTCGCCGGCCGTGCGGACGAGGCCGATGGCCGCCGCCGGCCAGTAGTCGAACGTGGCCGATGCGGCGGGGCTCAGGTAGCGCGACATGGGCTCCTGGATCATCGACCCGACGGCGTCGAAGAACGTCACGAAGGCCTCCCCGGCGGTGGCCTGCGAGTCCTGGGGCACGCGCGTGACGAACTCGTAGACGTTCGGTGAGCGGACGGCCATGCCGAGGTAGGCGGACACCATGGCCCGCAGGCCCTCGTACGGGGTCTGGGCGGCAGCGGCGGCCTCCGCGATGCGCTCCTGCATCTGCGCGAGGACGAGGGAGCCCATGGCCGCCTGAAGGCCCGCCTTGTCCCGGAAGTACCGGTAGAACACCGACTTGGAGGTTCCGGCTGCGGCGGCGATCTCCTCCATCGGCACGTCCGGCCCGAGGCGGTGCACTGCACGGCGGGCCTCCTGGACCAGCTCGACTCGGCGCTCCTCGCGGTGGTTCGCCCAGCGGGCGGTGCGGCCGTCGACGCTCGCTGCCGGTGCGGCGTCGTGCGCGGGGGCCCGGCCCGTGACCGGGCCCGGAGCGGTAGGGGGGTAGTTCACGATACCCAGCGTATCAGGTACGCTAGGTATCGGTAACTCAGGTCACAGAATCTCCCGGAGGACTCAATGCCCACCACCCCCTCGGCAAGCCCCGCTGCAGCCACTGGCTCGGCCATCCGAAAGGCGGTCGTCGTCGGCGGCAACCGCATCCCGTTCGCCCGGGCCAACGGCGCCTACACCCGCACCTCGAACCAGGACATGCTCACGGCGGCGCTGGACGGCCTCGTCGCGCGGTTCGGGCTGCAGGACGAGCGCATCGGCGAGGTCGCAGCCGGCGCTGTCCTCAAGCACAGCCGCGACTTCAACCTCACCCGCGAGTGCGTCCTCGGCTCCGCCCTGAGCCCCGAGACGCCCGCGTACGACGTCCAGCAGGCGTGCGCGACCGGGCTTGAGACGGTCCTGCAGCTGACCGACAAGATCAAGCTCGGCCGCATCGAGTCGGGTATCGCCGGCGGCGTGGACTCGACCTCGGACGCGCCGATCGCCGTGAGCGAGGGCCTGCGCGACGTGCTCCTCGAACTGGGCCGCGCCAAGACGCTCCAGCAGAAGCTCAAGGCCGTCTCCCGCCTTCGTCCGAAGGACCTCGCACCCAACGCACCGGGCACGGGTGAGCCGCGCACCGGGCTCTCGATGGGGGAGCACCAGGCGCTCACCACCAAGCAGTGGGGCATCACGCGTGCGGCGCAGGACGAGCTTGCGCTCGCCTCCCACAAGAACCTCGCCGCCGCCTACGAGCGCGGGTTCTTCGACGACCTCGTCACCCCATACCGCGGCCTCACGAAGGACTCGAACCTCCGCGCCGACTCCTCCCTGGAGAAGCTCGGCAAGCTCTCGCCCGTGTTCGGCAAGCAGCTTGGCTCCGACGCGACCATGACGGCGGGCAACTCCACTCCGCTCACGGACGGCGCATCCGCAGTGCTCCTGGCCTCCGAGGACTGGGCCCGATCGCGGGACCTCCCGATCCTGGCCGACGTGGTGGACGGCGAAGCCGCTGCGGTGGACTTCGTGCACGGCAAGGACGGGCTTCTCATGGCGCCGGTGTTCGCGGTGCCGCGCCTGCTGGCCCGCCTCGGCCTCACGCTCGAGGACATCGACTACTTCGAGATCCACGAGGCCTTCGCCGGCACCGTCCTCGCGACGCTCGCCGCGTGGGAGGACGCCGACTTCTGCCGAGAGCGGCTCGGCCTCGACGGCGCGTTCGGCAAGGTGGACCGTGCCAAGCTCAACGTCAACGGCTCCTCGCTCGCGGCGGGCCACCCCTTCGCGGCGACCGGCGGCCGCATCGTCGCCACGCTCGCGAAGCAGCTGCACGAGCGCACCCAGGCCGGGGATCTCGGCCGGCCGGCACGCGGCCTGATCTCCGTCTGCGCCGCGGGCGGCATGGGCGTCGTGGCCGTGCTCGAGGGCCGCTGAGCAGTAGGACGGGGGAAGGGAAACACATGGCAGACAAGTACACCGACTTCGTCTCGCGGGGGTGGGGCCGCGACCTGGCCAAGAGGCTGGGCCTGCCCCAGCCCGTGCGGCTGCGCCGGTACGAGCCCGGAGCCCCCCTCGTGCCCGGGCCCGTGCTCCTCGTCGGATCCGGCGCCGGGGCGGACGCGCTCGAGACCGCGATGAAGGGCTGGGACCTCGAAATCCTGCGGGACGCGCCCGCGGCAGGGACAACGCTGGGCGGGATCGTCATTGCGCTTGACGGCGTCTCGGGCCCCGAGGACCTCTCGGCCCCCGTGCTCGCGGCCGGCGCAGCGCTGCGCGCCCTCGCCCCGAGTGCTCGCGTGGTCACGGTCTCGCGCCGCTCCTCCACCGCGGACGAGCCCGCGCTCGCCGCGGCCCGCGCCGGGGTCGAGGGCACCCTGCGCTCGCTGGCCAAGGAACTGCGGAACGGGGCGACCGGCAACGGGATCCTGCTCGCGGACGGCGTCGAGGCGGACGCGCCGAGCGCCCTCGGTGCGCTGCGATTCTTCCTCTCGGCCCGCTCGGCGTTCGTGGACGGGCAGTTCCTGACCGTGGGCACAGCCAAGGGCGAGCTGCCGGACGATCCTGACAAGCCGCTCGCGGGGAAGGTCGCCGTGGTCACCGGCGCGGCCCGGGGGATCGGTGCGGCGATCGCCAGGACGCTCGCGCGCGACGGCGCCACGCTCGTGGTCGTCGACGTCCCCGCCGCGGGCGACTCGCTCGCGAAGGTGGCCAACGAGGTCCGCGGCACCGCGCTCCAGCTGGACATCACCAAACCGGACGCGGGGGAGCGGATCCTCGAGCACGCCCTGTCCCGGCACGGCGGCCTGGACATCCTCGTCCACAACGCCGGAATCACGCGGGACAAGCTGCTGGCCAACATGGACGCCGCGAAGTGGGACTCCGTGATCGCCGTGAACATCGCCGCGCAGCTGCGCATCAACGACGCGCTGCTCGCCTCCGGCAGGCTCGGTGAGGGCTTCCGCATCGTCTCGGTCGCCTCGACGTCCGGCATTGCGGGCAACCGCGGCCAGACCAACTACGCGGCATCCAAGGCCGGCGTGATGGGAATGGTGCGCTCGACCGCTGCCCGGCTCGCCGGGAGCGGTGGAACCGCCAACGCCGTCGCTCCCGGGTTCATCGAGACGGAGATGACCGCGAGGATCCCGCTCGCGATGCGCGAGGTCGGGAGGCGGATCAACTCGCTCCAGCAGGGCGGCCAGCCCGTGGACGTCGCCGAGGCGATAGGGTTCTTGGCCTCTGATGCGGCGGGCGGGATCTCCGGTAACGTCCTGCGCGTGTGCGGTCAGTATTGGATGGGCCAATGAGCGCTCCCGCCCGGGGGATTGAGACGGTTGAGCTTCCCGAGTCCCCGAGCCTCACAAAGCTCTTCGCCGGCGCTGCGGCGGGTGCAGCCCGGCTCATGGTGTCGAAGAACAACGGCGCGAGGCGGCTTCCGCGCGCGAGGCACCACGTCGCCGTCGTGCGCCCCGACCTCGGGAAGCTCACGAGCTACCAGCACCTGCTGGGTGAGCCCGCGCGTGACGTGGTGCCCGCCGGGTACGTGCACACCCTCGCCTTCCCCGTGGCGACGAGCGTCCTGGCGCGCGAGGATTTCCCACTGCCGCTGCTGGGCCTGGTGCACGTGCGCAATCACGTCGAGTATCGGGAGCCCATCGCGTATGGCGACGAGCTCGACATCACGGCCTGGGCCGAGAACCTTGCGGGCCACCGCGCGGGCACGCTCGTGGACGTCGTCGCGGAGGTGCGCCGGGCCGGGGGAGGAGAGCCTGTGTGGCGCGGGGTCTCTACCAACATCGCACGGGGGGTCTTCTTGCCCGGGATCGACAAGCCCCGTGCGTCGGAGCCGCGCGAGGACTTCCGGGCGCCCCTGCCGACCGCCGTGTGGCAGCTGGGATCGGAGACCGGTCGCGAGTATGCGGCGGTGTCCGGGGACTTCAATCCGATCCACCTCAGCTCGCTCTCGGCCCGGGCGCTCGGCATGCGGCGCTCCATCGCGCACGGGATGTACACGGCCTCCCGCGCGCTCGCCGAGGTCGGAGCCGGCAAGGGCGACTCGTTCGCCTGGGACGTGAAGTTCGAGGCCCCGGTGTTCCTGCCGGCGCGGGTGTCCGTGAACATCGCCGACTCGGTCGCCGCGGATGGGGCGTGGGAGCGGTCGGAGTTCGTGGGTTGGAACGCCAAGTCGGGCCGGCGGCACTTCGTCGGGTCGGTGTCCCGGCTCGCCTGAGTCTTTCGGTTCACGCACCGCGGTCTGGCGCACGACGGCGCCGCTCACCTGCGTGGTGAGCGGCGCCGTCGTTGTGTGGTCAGATCTCGAGCTTCGCCAAGTCCTTCACCCACTCTGGAGTCTCAAGGCCCAGACGCTTGTCAGTGGTCACGCGGAGGCGGGCCGCCAGGATCTGCTCGCGGAGCTCATCCTTCGTCATGTGCACGACACGGGGCTTCGCTCCGTCCTTCGGCGCCGCCCTCGGGGGAATGATCATCGTCATCCTGGCCCTCGCTCTCTGCATCGCTGCTTCCATTGTTCTCGATGATGATTTGGGCGTCCAGATTGTGCTCGGCGGCGCGGAGCCAGGAACGCCACGTTCGGGCCACAATCCGACCTCCTCCGTGGAGGGCAGCTCGCTCTCTGCGAGAACTTCCATGACCCCGAGGCCCAGCTGCCTTCGGCTTGAGACGCCGGACTCGATGGCGTCGAAGGCCCATTGGGTGCTCCTCCACCATTCGGCGCGGCGATCCGCGAGGTCGCGCTGACGGAGCGTGCGCAGGGCGATACTGGCCGCGACACCGGCTGCGGTCAGTGTCGCCGCGGCGATGATGAGCGGTGCCGCGACGGGGCCCAACAATGCGAACCATTGCCACCACTCGGCCGGAGCACCAGTCACGTCGAGCTCCGGGTACATGTCACCTCAACAGCGCGCACTGTGGTTCCTCCCCGCACCAGATTCAGCCTACGAAGGCACCGTATCCGCGCCGTCTGACAGTTCTCCTCCGCGGCCTGGCGCACGATGGCGCCGCTTACCTTCTGTGGTGCTCGGCGCGGATTGCTGTGGGCACTGTGAGTGGTCAGTTCTTGCAGGTTGAGTGGTTAGTCGGCCCGTCACGCGAGGGGGCCGGCGGATCGCCGCGCTGCTGTTCGGGGCGCCCCTCTGGGTGCACCGGCGGGTCGACTCGATCAGCCTCGGTGTCGCCGGCGCCACCCGCCGCGCGATCTCCTTTGAATTCACGCTTCCCTCGGACCTTGCAGTGCCTGGGTCGGGCGGCCGCGTCCTGGTACCGCTCGCTCTGATCGAGAAGGGAGCGCTCCGCCGTGTCTCGGCCACCCGGCCGGCTGACCATCCGATGCCTGTTCTCGGCCCAGGCGGCGGCCGGCGAGGCAGCGCCCGGTGCGTCGGCGCCGTCGTCCGCTCCGGCTGGCGAGAAGAGCAGCCGCGGCAACCTCATCAAGAAGGTGGGCGAGCCGGCCAGCCAGACCTACAACGGCGAAACGGTGGCGACGTTCGTCGTGAAGTCGATCGACGCGGGGGCGGCGTGCACCGCCCAGTACGCGCAGCAGCCGAAGAACGGACAGATCGTCGTCGCGACGTTCGATGTCGAGACGACCGCGGCCCTCGCCAAGACCATCACGAAGGACTTCTCGCTGAACATGTTCGGCTGGAAGGCCATCGTCGGGAACGGGACGACCGTGAACGGGAACATCGTGCCGTTCATGTGCCTCGACAGCGCCGAGGAACTGCCGCACACGATGGGCCCGGGCGAGAAGGCCACAGGAAAGCTCGCGTTCGATGTGCCCGCCGGAGCCGGAACCCTCGTCTATACGGCACCGGGCGCACCGGCGGGCTGGGAGTGGAGCTACTGACGGTAGCCGCCCTTCTTCATAGTCAGCCCACTTGTCCTCCACAGGGGTGGCCGGGAGTACGGCGCTCGAATAGACTCGAACACATGTTCGAAGAGGTGGCGAGGGCGGAGCCCCTCGAGAGGCCTGCAGGGGTGGCGCTTCCGCATGACCCTGCCGACTTCTCGCGGGTTCTCGCGGGTGTGGCCTCTGAACTGGGCGCGGGCGGAAGCCCGACGGTCGCGGAGCTCACCTCGTGGACGACCGCGCTCGGCACGCCATTCGATGAGGACGCCGCGCTGGGCGAGGCCGAGCTCGTGGACCGGATTGCCGCCACGGAGCGGCTCAAGGCCGCAGCCGCGGCACGGCAGGCGCGGGACACGGTGCTCCTCGAGAAGCGGATCCGCGAGCGGCGTGCGGCCCAGGCTCCGGGGCCCTCGGGGGAGCAAATCGGCAAGGGACCCCGGGAGGTGGATTCTGGCATCGAGGCCGGTCAAGCGGTCGCCCTGGCCCGCTGCGAGTCGCCATCAAGGGGCGGCCGGCTGGTCGGCCTCGCGAAAGCGCTCGTCAACGAGATGCCCCACACCCTCAACGCCCTGGCCGGCGGACGGACCAACGAATGGCGGGCTACTCTCATGGCCCGCGAGACGGCATCCCTGAGCGTCGAGGACCGTGTCCGGGTCGATGAGGCCATGGTGCCGGTATACGCGCGTGGCGGCGTAGGGGACCGTCAGCTGGTTGCGGAGGCGCGCGCCCATGCGCAGCGTCTGGACCCCGCCGCTGCCGTCAAGCGTGCCCGCAGGGCCGAATCCGAGCGGCGCGTGACCGTGAGGCCGGCGCCGGATTCGATGGCGGTGCTCTCGTGCCTGCTTCCGGCGGCTCAGGCGATCGCGGCCTACAAGGCGCTGACGGCGGCGGCGGACTCGGCGCGGGCCGAAGGGACGGATGAGCTCGCCGGCCGGACCCGTGACCAGTTCATGGCGGACACTGTGGTCGAGCGGCTGACAGGGCAGTGCAACGCCAAGGACGTCCGGATCGAGGCGAACGTCGTCATCACCGATGCCTCCCTCCTCGGTGGGTCCGCGGATCCAGCAGTGCTCGCAGGTTATGGGATGATCCCGGCTCAAGTGGGGAGGGAGCTCATCGGCAATGCGACAGCCGAGGGCAGAGCCGCCCTCCGCCGGCTCTACACGAAGCCAGGAGCCGGGGCGTTGGTCGCGATGGAATCGCGCTCGCGGGCCTTCCCGGACGGGCTCAAGCAGTTCATCGCCACGCGGGACGTGACCTGTCTGAATCCGTGGTGCGATGCACCCATCCGGCAGTTCGATCACGTCATTCCGGCGGCGCGAGGCGGCCCCACCACCGTGGAGAACGGCCAGGGCCTGTGCGAACACTGCAACCAGGCCAAGGAGGCGCCCGGGTGGCATGAGACGACCACTCCGGCCACCCGGCATACAGTCACGGTGACCACACCAACTGGCCATCGCTACACGTCCACGGCGCCGCCTCTGCCAGGCAACCGGGAGATCGTTGGCCACCGAGTAGAGTTCCCCGGCGGGGAGTACGTCTTCCACACGGCGGCATGAGGACGGGCTCTGCGACCGACTCGTGATGCGCTGGTCGGATCGGTGGTCCCGCGACGCACAGACGGCGCCGCAACCCACCGAGGTGAGCGGCGGCGCCGTCGTGCGCGGGATTCGAGCCGCCAGTCTCTTCGGGCGGGGGCTCGATGCGACGGATTATTCGTACATCGCGATGAAGCGGCCGATCACCCCGCCGGCGCGCAGCTTGTCGATGGCGTCCGGGATGTCCGCCTGCGTGATGAGGTTCATCGGCGGGTTCAGCTTGCCGGTCTTCATGAGCTCATAGATGCCCTCGAGGTCCTCCCTCGTGCCGGACTTGGAGCCCTTGATCGCGAGCTGGTTGATGATGATCGGATATGTGTTGATGGTCGCCTCAAGGCGGCCCATCCCCACCTGCACGAGGGTGCCGAACTCGCCGAGCGTCTCGATGGCCGCGGCCGTCGTCGTCCCGAACCCGGCGTAGTCCACGATGAGCTCGAGCTTCTTGTCCTTGAACGCGTCGATCGAGTCCGCCACTCCTGCCAGGCCGATCTCGTCGGCGAGCTTCTGCGTCTCCGGGTTGATCTCCGCGCCGTAGACTTCGGCCCCAGACAGCACCGCGACGCGGGCGCCGATGTAGCCGAGGCCGCCGAGACCAATCACGCCGACCTTCATGCCCGCCTTGGCGCCGCCCGCGCTCATCATCGCGTGGTAGGCGGTCAGGCCTGCGTCCGTGGCCATGGCGCCAAGATCGAACGGGACCTCATCGGGCAGCCTGACAAGGTTGTCCGAGGTCGCGACGAGCTTCGGACCGAACCCGCCGTCCCACTTGCCGTAGCCGAGCGCATCCCCGTCGCTCATGACGGGCGCGAGGCCGACCCGGTCGCCGACCTTCCACTGCTCCATCCCCTCGCCGACCTCGGTGATGACGCCGGCGTTCTCATGCCCCATCGTGCGGGGGAGTTCGGGGAAGAGGGGCATCCAGCCCGGGTCGTCCAGCGCGGTGACGTCCGAGTGGCACACGCCCGCGGCCTTCACCTCCACGACGACCTGGCCCGGCCCGGCGTGCGGCTCCGGGACCTCGTTGAACTCAAGCGGCTTGTTGGTGCCGGTGAACTGCCATGCCTTCATGGAAATCTCCTTCGGATCAATCCCCTGTGGACTCTGCTCACTCTAGGTCTGCTGGAAGGCAGGGACATGGGCCGTTCTGCCCAGGGGAATACCGCGAGACGACGGAAGCCCCGGTCCGAAGACCGGGGCTTCCCGTGGTGCGCGGAGGGGGACTTGAACCCCCACGCCCTATTCGGGCACTAGCACCTCAAGCTAGCGCGTCTGCCATTCCGCCACCCGCGCAGGCGGCCTCCAGAATCGGATTCATGATGCATTTCCGGCCCCGGCAGCGATATCCAACCATACACCATCAACGGTGCCGCGGCGGACCGGAGCGCGGGGGAAGCCGGGCGCCGAGCCGGGCACAAACGCACGGAAGCCCCGGTCCGAAGACCGGGGCTTCCCGTGGTGCGCGGAGGGGGACTTGAACCCCCACGCCCTATTCGGGCACTAGCACCTCAAGCTAGCGCGTCTGCCATTCCGCCACCCGCGCAGGCGGCACGTCCGGAAGCATCACGATCACTCGTTTCCCTCCCGGGCAGCGAGAAAGACTCTACACGATGACCGGCCCGAGGCTGAAATCGGAGGCGCGTGACCGCCGGGACTAGGCTGGACCCACCGCCAGGAGCTCCAGGAGGACCCGTGACTGACCGCATTGCCGAGAACCGGACGCCCGTCGAGAAGCAGCTGACTGCGGAAGACGAGGTGGTGGCCATCTGCCAGGACCTCATCCGCTTCGACACGTCCAACTTCGGGGACGGCTCCGGCCCGGGGGAGCGGGCAGCAGCCGAGTACGCGGCGGGGCTTCTCTCCGATGTTGGCCTCGAGCCGGAACTCTTCGAGTCGGCACCCGGGCGGGCCAACGTCGTCGTGCGCTTGGAGGGTACCGACCCGGGCGCGGGAGCCCTCGTGGTGCACGGCCACCTCGACGTGGTACCGGCCCAGAAGGAGGACTGGAGCGTCGACCCCTTCGCCGCAGAGCTCAAGGACGGGCTCATCTGGGGCCGCGGCGCCGTGGACATGAAGGACATGGACGCGATGATCCTCTCCGTGGTCCGGCAGATGCAGCGCACCGGCACCAAACCGCGGCGCGACCTCGTGATCGCCCTCTTCGCCGACGAGGAGGCCGGCGGCGCATACGGTGCGAGCTGGGCGGTGGACAACCGTCCAGAGCTGTTCGACGGCGCCACGGAGGCCATCAGCGAGGTCGGCGGCTACTCCGCCCAGATCGGCGGGAAACGCGCCTACCTGCTGCAGACGGCCGAGAAGGGCCTCGGCTGGCTGCGTCTCAGGGCGGCGGGCCGGGCCGGGCACGGCTCTCACGTGAACGACGACAACGCGGTGACGCGTCTGGCCCGCGCGGTCGCCCGGATCGGTGACTACCGCTGGCCCATCGAGCTCACCGACACCACACGGCGCTTCCTTGACGGCGTCACGGAGCTGACCGGAGTCGAGTTCGATCCCGACAACCCGGACATCCTCCTCCGGGAGCTCGGAACCGTGGCCCGGTTCGTCGGGGCGACCCTCCAGAACACATCCAACCCCACCGTGCTCAAGGCCGGCTACAAGGACAACGTCATTCCCGGCGCCGCCGAGGCCCGCATCGACACGCGCACCCTGCCGGGCCAAGACGAGCTCGTGCTCGAAAAGCTCAAGGAGCTCGCCGGGGACGGCATCGAGTTCGACTACATCCACCACGACGTCTCCCTCGAAACGCCCTTCGAGGGGCCGCTCGTGGACGCCATGGTCGGCGCGCTCAACGCCGAGGACCCGGACGCGGTGGTGCTGCCCTACACGCTCTCGGGAGGCACCGACAACAAGTCCCTGAGCCGGCTGGGCATCACCGGCTACGGCTTCGCCCCCCTCAAGCTCACGCCGGACCTCGACTTCCCGGCCATGTTCCACGGCGTGGACGAGCGGGTGCCTGCAGAGGCGCTCACCTTCGGCGCGCGCGTGCTGCACCGGCTGCTCACCACCTACTGAGGAGGACGCCGTGCCGCTGGATCCCGGGGCCGTGCTGCCCGACGCGCTCATCGAGGACATCCGATCCCGTGCCGGCGGGTACGACGAGCGCAACGAGTTCTTCCAGGAAGACTTCGATGCCCTCGTGGCCGCCGGCTACCTCAAGGCCTTCGTCGCCCGAGGCGAGGGCGGCCTCGGAGCCGGCATGGCCGACGTCGTGCGTCTCCAGCGCCGCCTCGCGCAGGCAGCCCCCGCCACCGCACTCGCCGTCAACATGCACCTCGTCTGGACGGGCGTGGCCAAGGTCCTCGCAGACCGCGGCGACGAGACCTTGGAATTCGTGCTCGAGGAGGCCGCCGCCGGGGAAGTGTTCGCGTTCGGAGTCTCCGAGGCGGGCAACGACGCGGTGCTGTTCGACTCGATCACTGACGCCGTCCCGCAGCCGGACGGCGGCTACAGCTTCACCGGCACCAAGGTCTTCACGAGCCTCGCACCCGTCTGGACGCGTATGGGCACCTTCGGGAAGGACGCCACGGGCCCTGAGGACCTGCTGGTCTGGGGATTCATCCGCCGCGACCGGCCCGGATGGCGGCACCTCGACGACTGGAACACCCTCGGCATGCGGGCGAGCCAGTCCCGCACCACGGTGCTCGAGGGCGCCACGGCATCCCCGGACCGGATCGTGCGCAAGCTGCCCGTGGGCCCCACGCCGGACCTGCTGACCTTCGGGATCTTCTCCGTCTTCGAGACGCTCCTCGCGGCGGTCTACACCGGCGTGGCCGAGCGGGCGCTGGCTCTGGCGGTCGACGCCGCTCATCGCCGCCGCTCGCACCGCAACGGCGGCCGGGCCTACTCGCAGGATCCTGACATCCGCTGGCAGATCGCCGAGCTCGGCATGGCCGTGGACGCCATGATCCCGCAGCTGGACGCCGTGGCGGCGGACCTCGACGGGCTCGTGGACCGGGGGCCGGCATGGTTCCGGGCGCTCAGCGGCCTCAAGCACCGCGCGAGCGAGACGGCCAAGTCCGTGGTGGATGGGGCGATGCGCGTGGGCGGGGGAGGCGGATACTTCCGCGGGAGCGAGCTCGAACGCCTTTACCGGGACGCGCTGGCCGGCCTGTACCACCCATCCGATCCGGAATCGGCCCACGCGACCGTGGCGGCCAACCTCCTCGGCCCCCTGGAGGGGTAGCTAGGCCGTCCGCTCCACGAGCATGACCTTCCGGCGAAGCACATACTGCCGGCCTCCGCCGATGTACAGGCGGCTGCGCTCGAGCTCCCACCGGCCGTACTCCGAGTGCTCCCGCACCCGCTGGCGAGCCTCGGCGATCGAATCGCCCGGACCCACCGAGAGGACGAGGTACTCGTAGGCCCGGCCGGGTCCCGCGGGCCGCGATCCGTGACCGGAGGACTCCGCGGTGGAGAGGATCCGTTCCTTCATGGCCCTCGCTTCCTGCTGCTGCACCGGCGCTCCCCAGAACCACGACAGGTTCCCTAGGCACGCCCACTGATTTCAGACTACCGTGGCACCCATGAGCATTGATCCCCGCGTGGCCCTCGGTTCGCTTACGGCTGCATTGGAGGAACATCTCGCCGCCGCCTCGAACCGGCGCGGGGACGAGGACCCAGCGGTCGAGGCCGCCTTCTTCTCCGTCGCCGACGCGTTCGAGGCCTACGCCGATGCGCTCTACGACGCCTATGGCGAAGACCTGCCGATGGACCTGCTCGACTCGGACGACGACGACGATGACGACGACGATGACGAGGATGACAGCGACGGGGACGACGGCGATGACGACGAGAACGCCGACGACGGCGAGGACGCGCTGGCCGGCCGGGACTTCTGAGAAGGCGCACGCCTGCCCTTAGAGTGGCACGCGTGCACCTACTCGAAGCCGCCTTCCTCGGACTCATCCAAGGCCTGACGGAGTTCCTGCCCGTCTCCTCCAGCGCCCACCTGCGCATCGTGGGGGAGTTCCTGCCCAACGCCCAGGACCCGGGGGCGGCCTTCACCGCCATCACCCAGCTCGGCACCGAGACTGCCGTGATCATCTACTTCCGGCGGGACATCGTCCGGATCGTGGGGGCATGGTTCGGCTCCCTCGTGGGGCGGGTGCAGCGCAACGATCCGGACGCCCGGATGGGCTGGCTCGTGATCATCGGCAGCATCCCGATCGTGGTGCTCGGCCTCCTCTTCCAGGACCAGATCGAGACCGTCCTGCGCTCGCTCTGGATCACCGCCACCACCCTGATCGTCTTCGGCCTGATCCTCGCCGTGGCGGACGCCGTCGGCCGGCACGCCCGCACCCTCGACCACCTCGGCACGAGGCATGGCATCATCTACGGCTTCGCGCAGGCGCTGGCCCTCATTCCCGGCGTCTCGCGCTCCGGCGGCACCATCACGGCCGGCCTCTTCATGGGCTACACGCGCGAGGCCGCAGCGCGGTACTCCTTCCTCCTCGCGATCCCCGCGGTGTTCGGCTCGGGCCTCTACCAGCTGTACAAGAGCCTGAAAGACGGGTTCGGCACCGGCCCCTACGGACCAGTGGACACTGCCCTCGCCACGATCGTCGCCTTCGTGGTCGGGTACATCATCATCGGCTGGTTCCTCAAGTACGTCTCCCACAACTCGTACCGCCTCTTCGTCTGGTACCGCATCGCCTTGGGCGCGTTCCTCTACGTCCTGCTCGGATTCGGGGTCATCTCCGCCGAGCACTAGAGTGGACAGGTGAAAACCTGGAGGCAGACCCCCGTCCCGCAGCTGCCCGGCGCCGCCGGCCCCGTCCGGCTCTACGACACCCAGCTGCGCGACACCGTCGAGATCGCCACGGCACCCGAGCAGTCGATGTACGTCTGCGGCATCACCCCCTACGACGCCACACATCTCGGCCACGCCTCCACCTACCTCGCCTTCGACCTGCTCAACAGGATCTGGCGCGACGCGGGCAGCACCGTCCGCTATGTGCAGAACACGACCGACGTCGACGATCCCCTCCTTGAGCGCGCTGATGCCACCGGCGTCGACTGGCGGACCCTCGCCCACCAGCAGATCGACCTCTTCCAGTCCGACATGGAGGCCCTGCGGGTCCTGGCCCCCGATCACTACGTGGGCGCCGTCGAGTCGATCCCGTGGCTCGTCCCTGAGGTCGAGCGCCTCCTCGAGGACGGCCTCGCGTACCAGCTCGCGGGCGCCGAGGGCGAGCCCGACGGCGACGTCTACTACGACGTCACCGAGGCCACGCGCCGCGCCGATTCCCCCGAGGCCTGGCGTCTCGGGACGGTCTCGCACCTCACCGTTGCCGAGATGATCGCGGTCTTCGGCGAACGCGGCGGCGACCCGGAGCGCCCAGGCAAGCACAGCCCCCTCGACCCGATCCTGTGGCGCGAGGCGCGCCTCGGCGAGCCGCACTGGGACGGCGGGACCCTCGGGGCCGGCCGCCCGGGCTGGCACATCGAGTGCACAGTCATCGCCCAGAAGTTCCTGCCCTCGCCCTTCACCGTCCAGGGCGGCGGGTCAGACCTGGCGTTCCCGCACCATGAGATGGGTGCTGGCCACGCCTGGAGCCTGCACCACGTGCCGCTCGCCCGGCACTTCGCCCACACCGGCATGGTGGGCCTCGACGGGGAGAAGATGAGCAAGTCCCGCGGCAACCTCGTCCTCGTCTCGAAGCTGCGCACGGCGGGCGTCGAGCCGGCCGCGATCCGCCTCGCGGTCCTCGCGAACCACTACCGCTCGGATTGGGAGTGGACGCAGGAGCTGCTCGACGCCTCGGTGCGCCGGCTCGAGGACTGGCGCAGCGGCGTCGCCCGCGCGGTGCCCGGCTCCGGCGAGCCCCTGCTGGCCGAGATCCGCGGGGCCCTCACGGACGACCTCGACGCGCCGCGCGCCCTCGCCGCGGTGGACAAGTGGGCTGAGGAGTCGCTCGCGGGCGCCGAGGCGAGCGCGCACGACGGCGAACTGGTCGCCTCGGCGGTCGACGCGCTGCTCGGCGTCAAGCTCTAGGACTGCGTGGCCGCCGGCCGGCAGGCCCAGGCCGGCAGGCTCAGTTCATCCCGCCGGCGGGCGGGTTGTCCTTGCCCCGCCGCTTGAGGTAGCGCTCGAACTCGCGGGCGATCGACTCGCCGGTGGCCTCGGGGAGCTCGGCGGTGTCCTTCGCCTCCTCTAGCTGGTGGATGTAGGCGGCCACCTCCGGGTCCTCGGTCGCGAGCTCGTTGACGCCACGTTCCCAGGCCTCTGCGTCCTCGGCGAGCTCATTCGTGTCGAGCGGAACCTGCAGGAGCTCCTCGATCCGGTGCAGGAGGGCGAGCTGCGCCTTGGGGGAGGGCGCCTGCGCCACATAGTGGGGAACGGCCGCCCACAGGGAGACCGTCGGGGTCCCGTGGTGGTCCGCCGCGTCGGCGAAGACGCCCACAATCCCGGTGGGGCCCTCGTACTGGGAGGCCTCGAGGTTGAGCCTCTCGCGCAGCCCGTCGTCCTCGCTCGTCGCCGTGACCGGGATCGGCCGCGAGTGCGGCACATCGGCCAGGAGTGCGCCCACCACGATGAGGTAGTCGACGTTGAGGTCGTCGACATACTCGATCAGCTCATCGGTGAACGCCCGCCAGCGGTAGGAGGGCTCGGTCCCCTGGATGAACACGAGATCCACGGGATGCCCCTCGACGCGGGCCGTCGAGACCTTCGTGGTCGGCCACTTGATGCGACGGCGTCCCGACCCCGTCTGGCGCACCGTGGGGCGCGTGAATTGGAAGTCGTAGAAGTCGTCGGCGTCGATCGCCCCTACACGCTGCGCGCCGAAGGCGCGGCGCAGGTAGCGCAGCGCGTCGCTCGCGGCCTCTCCGGCATCGTTCCAGCCCTCGAACGCTGCGAGCATGACGGTGACCCTCTCGCCCTCCGCGGGCGTCGGGAAGAGGCCGGGGTGCGGGGCCGGGGCGTCTGCGTCGAACTCGTTCATCGGACCAGCCTAACCCTCGCGGCCAGAGCGCTCCGGGAGCCCCCGTAGACTGGTCCATATGCGTCTGCCCGCCGATGATCCCACTGCCGACCCGACTGTTCGCCGTGCCGCCAGCGTGCGTGAGGACGGTGGCCGCCCCGAGGAAGGAGCCGGCCTGCGTGCCGTCCTGTGGGACATGGACGGCACCCTCGTCGACACTGAGCCCTACTGGATCACCGCGGAACGGGAGCTCGTGGAGCGCTTCGGCGGCGTCTGGACGCACGAGCAGGCCATGCGGCTCGTGGGACAGGCACTTCCCACCTCGGCCCGCCTCCTCCAGGACGGCGGAGTGGAGCTCGGCGTGCGCGAGATCATCGACACCCTCACCGCCCGGGTCGTCGAACAGCTCGGTGAGGCTGTGCCGTGGCGGCCGGGCGCCCGCGACCTGCTCGCTGCCCTGAGGGCGCGTGGCGTGGAGTGCGCCCTGGTCACCATGTCCGAAGCGCCGATGGCCCACCGGATCGTCGACCACCTGCCCGAGGGGACCTTCACCGCCGTCGTGACGGGCGACTCTGTCTCCCGCGGCAAGCCGGACCCCGAGCCGTACCGCCTCGGCTTCGAGCGGCTCGCCCACAGTGTCCCGGGGCTGGCCCTCGCCGAGTGCGTGGCCATCGAGGACTCCGTCCCGGGGGCCACCTCCGCCGTCGCCGCGGGGCTCGCGACCGTCGTCGTGCCCAACGCCCTCGCGGTGCCCGTGCACCTCGGCGCCCGCCATTGGGAGACCCTCGAGGGGCGGACGCCAGGAGACCTCGCCGCCGCACTGCGCGCCTCCCTCGCGACGGCCCAGGCCGGGAGCACCGCGTGAGCGGCGGCCACCAGGCGGAGAGCAGGCGTGAGGGCATTCCCCTCGGGCGCATCGCCGGCGTGCCCATCGTTCTGGCCTACTCGTGGTTCATCGTGGCCGCCTTCACGGTGGTCGTCTACGGGCCGACGCTCGCGAACCGGCAGCCCCAGCTCGGTGCCGCCGCCTATTTCGTCGCCTTCGCCTACGCGGTCCTGCTGCTCCTGTCCGTCCTCGTGCACGAGCTGGCCCACGCCCTCACTGCCCGGGCCTTCGGGTGGCCGAGCCAGAAGATCGTCCTGAACCTGTGGGGCGGCCACACGCAGTTCGAGGCGTTCACCGCCTCGCCCGGCCGCTCAGTGCTGGTCGCCCTCGCCGGACCCGCCGCGAACTTCGTCCTCGCGGCCGCCGCGTGGCTTGTCGTCAGCGGCGTGACGCTCACCGGGGTCGCGGACATCCTGGTCAACATCTTCATGTGGGCGAACTTCCTCATCGCGGTGTTCAACGTGCTCCCCGGCCTTCCCCTCGACGGCGGCCGGATCGTGGAGAGCGCGGTGTGGAGGGCCACCGGCTCTCAGGAGAAGGGCACCATCGCCGCCGGCTGGACGGGCCGGGCGATCGTTGTGGGCATCGTGGTCCTCACCGTTGCCCTCCCGGTCGCCAGGGGCCAGGAGCTCGACCTGCCCTTCACCATGATCACCCTCCTCGTCGCGGCCTTCCTCTGGCAGGGCGCCACCGCCTCGATCCGCCACGCCGGGTTCAGGTCGCGCCTGCCGGGCGTGGTCGCCGGGCAGCTCGCGCGCCCCGCCGTCGGCGTGCCGAACTTCGCCACCGTGGAGGAAGCGGTGCGGGCCGGCGCGGAGGCGGGCATCGCCGTCGTCCTCTGCTCGCCTGACGGCAAGCCGCAGGGAGTCGTCGACCCCTCCGCGGTCTCGCGCGTGCCCGAGGCGGCACGGAGCACGACGCCGGTCACGGCCGTCGGCTATGCCCTCGCCCCGGGTGCCTACGTTCCCGAGACCGCGGCCGGACAGGAGCTGGTCCAGTACCTTGCCCAGCTGGCCGGCACCGAGTACGCCGTCGTGGACGGCAGTGGACGCGTGGTCGGTCTGCTGAGCCAGCGCGACGTCGTCTCCGTCATCTCCGGCCGTCCCGTCCGCCCCGCCCGTTAGCCCCCGAGAGGACCCCATGAGCTCCAGCCCCCAGCCCACCACCACGGACGGACCCACCGGCGCGGCGTCGCGCCGAGGACCGTTCCGCGCGGGCGAGCGCGTGCAGTTGACCGACGAGCGCGGCCGGATGAACACGATCACGCTGGCCGAGGGCGGGGCATTCCACACCCACAAGGGCTTCCTCAACCACTCCGAGATCATCGGCAGGCCGGACGGCTCGGTCGTGACCAACACGGCCGGGCACCAGTACCAGGCCCTGCGTCCGCTCCTGAGCGACTTCGTCCTCTCCATGCCCCGCGGCGCGGCCGTGGTCTA
This sequence comes from Sinomonas cellulolyticus, assembly GCF_014656475.1. Classification (GTDB taxonomy): domain Bacteria; phylum Actinomycetota; class Actinomycetes; order Actinomycetales; family Micrococcaceae; genus Sinomonas; species Sinomonas cellulolyticus. Next base: position 184,370 of record NZ_BNCM01000001.1, on the reverse strand, counting down.
CCCCAAGGACGCGGGGCAGATTGTGACCATGGCGGACATCTTCCCGGGCGCACGGGTGGTTGAGGCCGGCGTGGGCTCCGGTGCGCTCTCGATCTCCCTCCTGCGCGCCGTGGGCGACGGCGGGTACCTCCACTCCTTCGAGCGGCGCCGCGAGTTCGCGGACATCGCACAGGGGAATGTGGAGACGATCTTCGGCGGCCCACACCCCGCGTGGCGGATCTCCATCGGCGACTTCCAGGACGAGGTGGTCGCGGCGGAGGAGCCCGGAAGCGTGGACCGGGTGGTCCTGGACATGCTGGCCCCGTGGGAGTGCCTCGACGCCGTGGCCACGGTCCTGGCGCCAGGAGGGGTGTGGATCAACTATGTCGCGACGGCGACGCAGCTCTCCCGCACGGCGGAGGCGATCCGTGCCGACGGCCGGTTCACGGAGCCGGACGCGTGGGAGTCGATGGTCCGGGGGTGGCACCTCGAGGGCCTCGCGGTGCGCCCCGAGCACCGCATGGTCGGCCACACGGGCTTCCTCCTCGTCACCCGCCGACTCGCCGAGGGCGTCGAGCCTCTCGTGCGCAAGAAGAGGAACAAGGCGGAGTTCAGCGAGGAGGACCTCAACGCCTGGACGCCCGAATCCATGGGCGAACGCGCTGTCTCCGACCGCAAGCTGCGCCGTGCCGCACGCGACGCGAGGGCCGGGAACTCCGAGGCCTGATGCCTCCCGTCCACCATGCGGAAACCTGCATGTAACTGTTCGGTTTCCAAGGACTGTCGCAGGGGTACCTCGGGACCATGCCGCGCTAGTGTCGTTTTATGAGGGGTTCCGGCGCTCGCGCCGGGGACCCCGGCGGCCCGACGGGCGGCATGGACGAAGAGGACGTGGTTGCGATGGTGGAGAACGGACAGGCAGGCACCGGCCCCGATGCGGTGCCCCCGAGCGCACATGCGGAACAGCTGAGCATCGCCGAGCGGCAGATCAACGTGCTCCGGGACAAGCTGCGCGCCGTCGACCGGCAGCTCGCCGCCGCGACCGGGAACAACACGCGCATGACCGAGATGCTCAAGACCGCCAAGGCGGAGATCCTGCGCCTCAAGGCGGCACTCGAGCATGAGGGGCAGCCCCCGTACTCGTTCGGAAGCATCGTCCAGCTCAACCGCAGGCGGCCAGCCGGAGGAGCGTCCGCGGCCGTGACCGAGGAGAGCGTCGACGTCGTCACGAGCGGCCGGAAGATGCGCGTGGGGCTGAGCCCCCTCGTGAGCCTCGCCGAGCTCGCGGTCGGCCAGGAGGTCCTCCTCAACGAGGCCTTCGAGGTGGTGGCCGGACTCGGATACGAGCGCTCCGGAGAGCTCGTGACGATCAAGGAACTCCTCGGCAACGACCGGGTCCTCGTGATCGGCCGCGGAGACGAGGAGCGCGTCCTGAGGCTCTCGGGCCCGCTCCAGCTCGAGCGGCTCCGGGTCGGCGACGCCGTGTCTGTGGACAACCGCACGGGCTATGCCCTCGAGAAGGTGCCCCGATCCGAGGTCGAGAACCTCGTCCTCGAAGAGGTCCCGGACATCAGCTACCAGGACATCGGCGGCCTCGCCTCGCAGATCGAGCAGATCCGCGACGCGGTGGAGCTGCCCTTCCTCCACCCCGACCTGTACCGGGAGCACGGCCTCAAGGCCCCCAAGGGCATCCTGCTCTACGGCCCTCCCGGATGCGGCAAGACCCTCATTGCCAAGGCCGTCGCCAACTCCCTGGCAGCCCGCGCCATGGAGCGCGCGGGGAACGCGGACGTCAAGAGCTACTTCCTGAACATCAAGGGACCCGAGCTGCTCGACAAGTACGTGGGCGAGACCGAGCGGCACATCCGGCTCATCTTCGCCCGTGCCCGTGAGAAGGCCTCCGACGGCAGCCCGGTGGTCGTCTTCTTCGACGAGATGGACTCGCTGTTCCGCACCCGCGGCACCGGCGTCTCCTCCGATGTCGAGACGACGATCGTGCCGCAGCTGCTGAGCGAGATCGACGGTGTGGAGCGGCTCGACAACGTGATCGTCATCGGCGCCTCGAACCGCGAGGACATGATCGACCCGGCGATCCTGCGCCCGGGGCGCCTTGACGTGAAGATCAAGATCCAGCGTCCGGATGCCGAGGCCGCCGCGGACATCTTCTCCAAGTACCTCACGGACGACCTCCCGATCCATGCCTCGGACCTCGCAGAGCACCACGGAGACAGCCAAGCGACCGTCGCGGCGATGATCCAGCGCACCGTCGAGGCCATGTACGCCACCGAGAAGTCCACCGAGTACCTCGAGGTCACCTACGCCAATGGCGACACCGAGATCCTGTACTTCAAGGACTTCAACTCCGGGGCAGTCATCCAGAACGTCGTGGACCGCGCGAAGAAGGCCGCGATCAAGGAGCTCCTCACCACGGGCTCCAAGGGACTGCGCATGGAGCACCTCCTGCGCGCCGTCGCGGACGAGTTCCGCGAGCACGAGGACATGCCCAACACGACCAACCCCGACGACTGGGCGCGTATCTCCGGCAAGAAGGGCGAGCGGATCACCTACATCCGAACGATCGTGCAGGGCAAGGGCGGTGCCGAGCCGGGCCGGACGATCGAGACGACGCCCAGCACCGGGCAGTACCTGTAGGGGGTGCCGTGAGCAGCGATGTGAGCCCCGGCCTCCCGGCCGGGGGAGCCCAGCGCGTCATGGGCTCGGAGACCGAGTTCGGGATCCACGCCCCGAACTCGCCGGGCGCCAACGCGACCTACCTGTCCTCGCAGGTGATCGCCGCGTACGCGCGGCTGACCCGTTCGCGGCCGGCTGATCCCGGCACGAGCTGGGACTACACCGACGAGACGCCCCTGCGGGACGCACGCGGCTGGTCGGTGCCCCGGTCCCGGGCGCACCCCGACCAGCTCACGGACGAGCCTATCCTCACCGCCGAGGCCGTCGCATTGGCGCACGGGCCGGCGGAGATCGAGCTCGACGGCGACCAGGAGCCGGCGCTCATGAACCTCGTGCTCGGCAACGGCGCGCGGCTCTATGTGGACCACGCGCATCCGGAGTACTCCTCCCCGGAGGTGACGAATCCCCGCGACGCCCTCCTCTGGGACCTCGCCGGCGACGCCGTCGCGCTGTCCACGGTGCGGGCCCTCGCGGCCGAGTCCGCGCGGGAACCGGTCAACCTGTACAAGAACAACACGGATGGGAAGGGAGCCTCCTACGGCTCCCATGAGAACTACCTCGTGCCGCGTGCCGTGCCGTTCTCCGATCTTGTGGCAGGGCTCATCCCGTTCTTCGTCTCGCGGCCCCTCGTGTGCGGATCCGGGCGCGTCGGCCTCGGCCAGGACGGTTCCGGGCCCGGCTTCCAGATCAGCCAGCGGGCCGACTACTTCGAGGCCGAGGTGGGCCTCGAGACGACGATGCGGCGCCCGATCATCAACACCCGTGACGAGCCGCACGCTGTCGCGGACAAGTACCGGCGCCTCCACGTGATCGTCGGGGACGCCAACGTCAGCCATGTGGCCAACTACCTCAAGTTCGGCATGACGGCGCTTGTCCTGAGCCTGATCGAGGCCGGCAGGGCCCCCCAGGTCGAGGTCCATGAGCCCGTCATGGCCATGCACCGGCTCAGCCACGACACCGATCTGGTCGAGAAGGTCCGCCTCCTCGACGGCAGGCACGTGACGGGGCTCGAGCTGCAGTGGATGTACTTCGAGGCCGCGGCCAAGCTGGCCGCCGACACCGGGGTTGCGTCTGCCGACGGGGGCGACGGGCACACTGCCGAGGTGCTGCGCCGCTGGGAGAAGGCCCTCACCGACCTGGGCGGGGACCGGGACGCCGCGGCCGGCTATGTCGAGTGGCTCGCCAAGCTGCGGGTGCTCGAGGGCTTCCGCAGGCGGGACGGGCTCGCATGGGGCGACGCACGGCTGGGCCTCGTCGACATCCAGTGGTCCGATGTCCGTCCGGAACGGGGGATCGCGCTCAGGCTCGCCGCACGCGGGGCCCTCGAGACGATGGTCGACGACAGCTCGATCGCGGCGGCCGTCGTCGAGCCCCCGCCCGACACGCGGGCCTGGTTCCGCGGCACGAGCATCAAGCGCTTCCCCGGGAGCGTGGTGAGCGCGAGCTGGGACTCCGTGGTCTTCTCCCAGCCGGGGAGCTACCGGCTGCAGCGCGTGCCCACCCGCGAGCCGCTGCGCGGCACCAAGGCCCTCACCCACGCGCTCTTCGACGAGCATGCCCGGATCGAGGATTTCCTCGCTGCGCTGCTCGGCGAACGACGCACCTAGGGAGCACTGCCATGCGGGCGCGTCCCCGATGACACGGTGGGGAAAAGTGACAGTATAGGGATCAGGAGACCTAGCAGGAACGGCCCCGCTCGGGGCACCGACGCAAGGAGGCGGCCATGGCCGGCCAAGAGCAGAAGAGCACAGAACCGCGCGGCGAAGAGGAGGCCGTGGACGTCGACGTCCCCGCGGCCGCCCCCGGTGGCGCCCAAGACAGCGACAGCACCCAGGGCGTGGACGATCTCCTCGACGAGATCGACAACGTCCTCGAGACCAATGCCGAGGAGTTCGTGCGAGGCTTTGTCCAGAAGGGCGGGCAGTAGGGCACACATGAACGATTTCCTCGCCGAGCGCGTCGTCTCCGCCGCGACCTCCTCCTTCACCGAGCACCTCGCGGCCACCAGACCGGACCTCCTGCCCTTCAATAGGACCCTGCCAGTCGACGCCGCGGCGGCATTGCCGCACGCCGCCCCGCAGGCGACGACGATCGTCGCTCTCGCGTTCGCCGGCGGTGTCCTGATGGCCGGGGACCGTCGCGCGACGATGGGGAACATGATCGCGAGCCGGCACATTGAGAAGGTGTTCCCGGCGGACCGCTTCTCTGTACTGGGCATCGCCGGAACCGCGGGGATCGCCATCGACATCGCCCGCCTCTTCCAAGTCGAGCTCGAGCACTACGAGAAGATCGAGGGCACGCTCCTGAGCCTCGAGGGCAAGGCGACCAGGCTCGGAGCCATGGTGCGCGGCAACCTGCCGCTCGCAATGCAGGGGCTTGCGGCAGTCCCCCTCTTCGCGGGCTTCGACCTCGAGAACGCCACAGGTCGGCTGTTCTCCTACGATGTGACCGGCGGCCGCTACGAGGAGCTCGAGCACCACTCCGTCGGCTCCGGCTCAGTCTTCGCACGAGGCGCGCTCAAGAAGCTCTGGAGTCCTGGCCTTGCGGAGCAGGACGCCGTGCACGTCGCGCTCGAGGCGCTGTACGACGCCGCCGACGACGACTCTGCCACCGGAGGGCCAGATCCCGTCCGGCAGGTCTGGCCCGTGGTCTACACCGTCACCCGGCTCGGAAGCCGCCGCGTCGCCGAGCGGGAGCTCGCAACCACCGCGGAAGCTATCCTCGCCGAACGCAGCATCGCCCGACGGGAGGCCTGAGATGACGCAGCAGTTCTACGTCTCGCCCGAGCAGCTCATGAAGGACCGGGCGGACTTCGCGCGCAAGGGCATCGCGCGCGGCCGCTCGGTGGTGGTCCTCAGCTGCAGGGAGGGCATCGCCCTCGTCGCGGAGAATCCGTCACCCTCGCTGCACAAGGTGGGGGAGATCTACGACAAGATCGCCTTCGCGGCGGTCGGCAAGTACAACGAGTTCGAGAGCCTGCGGCAGGCAGGCGTCCGCTATGCGGACGTGAGGGGCTACTCCTACGACCGGGAAGACGTGACGGGCCGCGGCCTCGCCAGTGTCTACGCCCAGAGCCTGGGTGCCGTCTTCACGGCGGAGCAGAAGCCCTTCGAAGTGGAGCTCACCGTAGCCGAGGTCGGCAGCGACGTCGATCACGACCACCTCTTCCGGCTCACGTTCGACGGCTCGATCGCGGACGAGAGGCGATTCGTGGTGATGGGCGGCAACGCCGAGCGTGTCGCCGAGGCCGTGATCGGCGGCTGGACCTCGGAGGCGGCCTTCGACGAGGCGATCCGGCTCGCGGCTCGCGCGCTCCAGGAGGACCGCACCGAGCCGATCACCCTCGAGGTCGCCGTCCTCGACCGCGATTCGGAGACGACGCGGGGGAGCCGGCGGGCCTTCCGCCGCATCAGCCCCGACGAGCTGGGCGGCATCCTCGACGGCACTCCCGAGCAGGCGGTCTAGGCGATGGATCGTCGCATCTATGGGGTCGAGACGGAGTTCGGCATCGCCTACTCGAGTCCCCAGGGCCGGCCACTGGCCCCGGAGGAGGTGGCGCGGTACCTCTTCCGCAAGGTGGTCAGCTGGGGCCGCTCGTCCAACGTCTTCCTCGGAAACGGCTCGCGGCTGTACCTCGACGTGGGCTCCCACCCCGAGTACGCGACCGCCGAGTGCGACGACATCGCCCAGCTCATCGCCCACGACAGGGCGGGGGAGCGCATCCTCGTGGACCTCATCGCCGAGGCGGAGCACCGGCTCGCCGAGGAGGGGTTCGACGGCCACGTCTACCTCTTCAAGAACAACACCGACACCGCTGGCAACTCCTACGGCAGCCACGAGAACTACCTCATTCCGCGCCGCACCGAGTTCTCGCGCCTCGCGGAGGTCCTCATACCGTTCCTCGTCACGCGGCAGCTCCTGTGCGGCGCGGGCAAGGTGCTGAGGACGGCGCAGGGTCCTGTCTACGCGTTCTCCCAGCGGGCCGACCACATCTGGGAGGGCCTCTCCTCGGCGACGACCCGCTCGCGCCCCATCATCAACACCCGGGACGAGCCCCACGCCGACGCCGAGCACTACCGCCGCCTCCACGTCATCGTGGGCGACTCGACCATGTCCGAGACGACCACGATGATGAAGGTCGGCACCGTTGACCTCATCCTGCGCATGATCGAGGCCGGCACCGTGATGCGGGATGCCAGGATGGAAAATCCCATCCGCAGCATCCGCGAGATCTCCCACGACCTCACGGGCAAGGCGCCCGTGCGCCTGGCCAACGGCCAGCAGTCAAGCGCGCTGGCCCTCCAGCAGATGTACCTCGAGAAGGCCAAGGACTTCGTCGCTGCCCACGGTGCCCACACCCCGCATGTCGAGCGCATCCTCGACCTGTGGGAGCGTACCCTCGAGGCCATCGAGTCGCAGGACACTCGCGCCATCGACACCGAGGTGGACTGGGCGATCAAGGGCAAGCTGATCGACCGCTACCGCGAGGCCCACGGCGTGGACCTCGACTCGGCACGGATAGCCCAGCTGGACCTCACGTACCACGACATCAGCCCAGAGCGAGGCCTGTTCTTCCTGCTCCAGCGCCGCGGCGCGGCCGCACGGGTGGTCGACGAGGCCGCCATCTCGGAGGCGACCACTACGCCCCCGCAGAGCACGAGGGCCCGGCTGCGCGGCCGGTTCGTCAAGGCCGCACAGGCGGCCGGGGTCGACTACACGGTCGACTGGGTGCACCTCAAGCTCAATGACCGGGCCCACCACACGATCCTGTGCAAGGATCCGTTTGCGAATGAGGATCCGCGGGTGGATGAGCTCCTCGATACCCTCAGGCCCTTCACAGGCTGACCGGGTACCCTGCTTTAGGCCCTTTCGGGCAGTCCGCCGCCACGCCGCGTGGCGGGATCCCCCACAGGAAGTTGACCAGTGCGCCGTCTCCTCGCCCTGCTGCTGCCGCTTGCCCTGTTTGTGGCCGGCTGCGGAAGCTCTCCCGCGCCGTCGGCCCCGACGCCGTCAAACGCCGGCCAGGTGGCCGCGCTCGACCAGCTCAAGGTGACCCCGGGCGACAAGGCCCCCACGGTCGACTTCCCGAAGCCGCTGTCGGTGAAGGATGAGACCTTCAAGATGCTCCAGGAGGGCAACGGCGACGCCGCGAAGGCGGGTCAGACCGTCGAGATCGGCTACGTGGCGCTCAACGGTGCGGACGGCTCCGTTCTCGAGGACACCTTCAGCAAGGGAACCTCGGAGAAGGTCGAGCTCAGCGACCAGCTGAAGCAGGGCAGCGCGGTGGTCTACAACGGCCTGGTCGGCGCCAAGGTCGGCTCCTACGTCGCGTACGCGACCCCGGCCCAGCCCACGAGCGAGGACCCCGAGTCCGCCGCGTCGACGCTGCTCGTGATCAAGATCCTCTCGGTCAAGGACACCGTCCAGCCCCTCACCAAGCCTGAGGGGGACGCCGTGACGAACCTGCCGGCAGGCCTGCCGAAGGTCACGACGGATGACAAGGGTGTTCCGCAGATCGACGTCAAGGGCGCCAACAAGCCCACCGACGTGGTGGCGCAGGACCTCATCACGGGCCACGGGGACAAGGTCAAGGAGACCGACACCATCGTGGCGAACTACGTCGGCGTGAACCTCTCGGACGGCACGAAGTTCGACTCGAGCTACGACCGCGGCCAGCCCGCGACGTTCAGCCTCCAGGGAGTCATCCCCGGCTGGACTAAGGGACTGGCCGGCAAGACCGTCGGCTCCCGAGTACTGCTTGTCATCCCGGCGGCCCAGGCCTATGGCGACCAGGGCCAGGGGAAGGCGAAGGGCGACCTCGTGTTCGTCGTCGACATCCTCGGCGTCAAGTAGTGTTGCCTCGCGTCAGGTAACCGCACCACCCCATCAGGAGGCCCCATGTCCTTCGGACAGCGCCAGTACGACCGCCAGAAGCCCGAGATCGAGTTCCCCGAGGGCGACGTTCCCACCGAGCTGAAGGTCATCGACCTCATCGAGGGCGACGGCCGGGAAGCCACCGCGGGGGACACCGTCTCGACCCACTACGTCGGCGTGGCCTGGTCCACGGGTGAGGAGTTCGACTCCTCGTGGAACCGCGGCACCCCGCTCGACTTCCGTGTCGGTGTGGGACAGGTCATCCAGGGCTGGGACCAGGGCCTGCTCGGCATGAAGGTCGGCGGCCGCCGACGCCTCGAGATCCCCTCCGAGCTCGCGTACGGCTCGCGCGGCGCGGGCGGGGCAATCAAGCCGAACGAGGCGCTCATCTTCGTGGTGGACCTCGTCGGCGTCCGCTGAGTCCCACCACGCACGACGACGGGCGGCGGGCAGCGCATGCTGCCCGCCGCCCGTCCGCATCACCGCCGCCGATTTGCCGATAGCCTGCTGACTGTGTCCGAAGCGAAGACGTCCCGGCTCCTGAACCTCCTCATTGCACTGCTCCATACCGAGCTGGGGCTGTCGAGGGACAGGATCCTGAGGGACGTCTACGAGCATCCCATCGCCTTCGGACAGACGGCCGATGAGAACGATCCCGAGACCGCCGCGGTGCTCCGCAAGTTCGAGCGGGACAAGGCCGACCTGCGCGCCATGGGCGCGGTGATCCTCGAGGAGCTCGGGTTCGAGCGCTGGGACAGCGACCAAGAGGTCCCGAAATACCGGATCGACCCCAAGGGCTTCCGGCTCCCACCGCAGGAGTTCACGCCCGAGGAGGCCACGTGGCTGGCCCTCGCCGCCCTCGCGTGCGACGACGCCGTGGCCGGTGCTGACGCGCAGCGGGCCCTGCGGCGTCTCGAGGCCGCGGGCGCGCTGCCGGAGACCCCGCCGTCCCAGGTCCAGCCGCGGGTACGGCTCGACCCCCATTGGACGGCGTTCTCAGACGCCGCCACCCGAGGTGCGGAGGTCACGTTCGACTACCACGCCACGAGCACAGGCGAGACCCGGCGTCGGCATGTCCAGCCATGGGGCCTGGGCCAGCGCTACGGGCAGTGGTATCTCGCAGGCCACGACGTGGACCGCGGGGCACTGCGCGTGTTCCGGCTCTCGCGCGTACGGGGCGGTGTGGAGATCGGCGCGCCGGACGCCTTCGACCCGCCAGGCGAAGGCGCCGTGCATGAGGCCCTCAACGGGCTCGACGAGCTTCCCGAGCAGATTGCGACGCTGCGGATCGCGGAAGGGCGCGCCTTGGACCTCCGCCGGGAGTGGAAGCCGTCGGGAGCCGGCGATGGGTTCGACGAAGGCACGTTCGCGTTCCGCAACCTCGGCGTTGCCGCCGAGCGGCTCGCCGGGTTCGGTGACGCGGTTGCGGTCCTGGACCCGCCCGAGCTGGCAGACGCCGTCGCCGGGCTGCTGCGCGGCGCGCTGGCCGCTCTGGGCACGCCCGGTGCCGCCGAGGAGCAGACGAAGCAGGAGGCGCGCCGGGTCACCTCCGGCTCCGAAAGGCTCGAGCGCCTCATGGACCTCGTGCCCTTCCTCGTCGCGGGACCGGTCACCGTCGACGCCATCGCCGAACGGTTCGGCATCACGCCGCGACGCGTCCGCCAGGAGCTGGAGCTCCTCGCCGAGGCCGGACCCATCGATTCGGCGGGCTTCCAGAGCTACATCGACGTCCGGGAGGACGACGGCGTCGTGACCCTGGCCAACGCCGAGGAACTCTCCAGGCCCAAGAGGCTCTCCCCCGGGGAGGCAGTGGCGCTCCAGCTGGGCCTCAAGGCCCTCCTGCCCCTCGCCCCGCGCGAGTCGGCCCCCGCGCTGCTGCGGCTCGCAGACCGCGTCGGGGCGAGCACCGTGGAGGGCCGCCGCGGCCTCCCGCAGGTCGATGTGCGCTCGGAGCCTCAGCGCAACGCAGAGCTGCTCCCGATGCTCGCCGCCGCCGCCGCATCGGGGAGCACCGTCCGGCTGCAGTACCTGAACACCACCAAGGACGAGGTGACCGAGCGGCTCATCACTCCGCTGGGGATCTTCTCCGATGCCGACCGCTGGTACGTCAACAGCTTCTGCCACCGGGCCCGTGGGCGCCGGATCTTCCGCGTGGACAGGATCCTCACGGCCGAGGAGGGCGATCCGGTGCCCCTTCCCCCGGAGATCGACCGGGGAGCCGACACCTCGTTCATGGGCGGACCGGGCGATCTCGACGTCATGGTGCGTCTCGCCCCTGAGGCGCGATGGGCGGAGACCAGCTTCGACTCCCAGGACGGGCGCGATCTGGCCGACGGCAGCCGCCGTGTGCGGCTGCGCGTGGCCGACCTCAACTGGCTGCCCTCGTTCCTCGCTCCATTCGGGGGAGCGGCCGCCCTGGAGGGGCCGCCGCAGGCCGTGGAGGCGTGCCGAGGGTGGCTCGTGCGTGCGCTCTCCGCGTACTCGGGCCCCTCCAGCACCCGCTAGGCTGGCAGGCGTGCCGTGGTGGTCGTGGATCCTCATCTGGGTGGCGCTGGGCGCCTGCGCTCTCGCAGTGCTCCTGCTCGGTGCGCTGTATCTGTTCCGCAAGGGCGCCGCGCTCGTGCGCGGTGCTGGTGAGGCGCTCGAGCAGGTGACGGTGCGGACCGGACCTGAAATGGCCGGCGTCGCGGCGGACGGCGCCCCGTCCGTGCACGACGACGGTCCAGCCGCTCCTGCGGGACGTCCAGGGGGCGCGGTGTTCGCCGATCCTGCGCGCATGCGCCGGGAGTACGAGGACGGCCGCGAGCGGCGGAGGCTGGCCCGGCGGGACCGACGCGTCGCGCGAAGGCGCGAGCGGGGCCAGATGCAGTCTCTCCGCGACCTCGGCCTCAACTAGACTTGTAGCAACGAAAGGATTCCCCGTGGGACGACTCTTCGATGGCCCCTGGCCCATCGTCATCATCATCATTGTTGCGCTGCTCCTCTTCGCCGCGCCCAAGCTGCCTGCGATGGCCCGTGCGCTCGGGCAGTCCATGCGCATCCTCAAGTCCGAGGTCAAGGAGATGAAGAACGACGGCAAGGACACGCCGTCGTCGCAGTCCTCCGAGGCCGACCGCGAGCAGCCCGTCGAGGGCAAGGTCATTCCCCCGAAGGGCACTGACCGGGCCGACGGCAGCGCTGGTCCTTCCTCGCGCGCCTGAGGTGGCCACCGCCAAGGGGAGGAAGGCCAACCCCGAGGGGCGGATGCCGCTCCTCGAGCACCTCAGGGAGCTCAAGAACCGGCTCATCAAGTCCGCGATCGGCGTGGCCCTCGGAGCGATCGGCGGATGGTTCCTCTACGACCCCTTCCTGAAGGAACTCGAGAGGCCCGTCGAGAACATCTCGAACATGACGGGCGGCACGTCCTCGATCAACTTCTCCACGATCGCGTCGCCCTTCGACTTCAAGCTCCAGCTCGCGATCCAGATCGGGCTCGTCATCTCGAGCCCCGTCTGGATCTACCAGGTGTGGGCGTTCATCATGCCGGGCCTGACCTCGAAGGAGAAGCGGTACACGCTGGGCTTCATGCTCGCCGCGGTGCCGCTGTTCCTCGCAGGCATCTGGGTCGGATGGCTCGTCACGCCCCAGGTCGTGAGGGCACTGACGCAGTTCACCCCCTCCGGCTTCTCGAACATCATCGACGGGCGCGAGTACGTGGACTTCGTCACGCACATGTTCCTGTTCCTCGGCATCGCGTTCCTCGTGCCGGTCATCCTCGTCGCGGTGAACATGGCCGGGCTCCTGGCCGGGAAGACCATCCTCAAGGCGTGGCGCATCACGGTCTTCCTCGTGTTCGTGCTGGCAGCTGTGGCCGCGCCCGGCGCCGATGCGATCTCCATGTTCATGCTCGCGGTGCCGTTGCTGGCACTGTTCTTCGCGGCCATCGGGATCTGCATCCTCAACGACCGCCGTCGTGCACGGCGCACCGCGCAGCTCACCGCGGAGACGGATGCGACGGCTGACACCCCGACCTCGCAGGCGGACCTCGAGAACCTCTGAGCCAGACGCGGGGACTAGGCTGGGGACATGTCCAGCCCCGCCGAGAGCATGTCACCCGCCGAACGCTATGCGGCGGATGCGAGGCGCAGGGCCCTGGCCAAGACCGAACTCGGCGCCTTCGCCGCCACGGTCGATTTCCCCCTGGACGAGTTTCAGCTCGAGGCCTGCCGCGCGCTCGAGGCCGGCCGGGGAGTCCTCGTTGCCGCGCCGACGGGCGCCGGGAAGACCATCGTGGGGGAGTTCGCGATCCACCTGGCCCTCCGTCAGGGCCTCAAGGCCTTCTACACGACACCGATCAAGGCGCTCTCCAACCAGAAGTACAACGAGCTCGTCGCCGTCCACGGGGCCGAGCACGTGGGCCTCCTCACCGGGGACACGACGGTCAACGGAGAGGCCCCCATCGTCGTCATGACCACCGAGGTCCTGCGGAACATGCTGTACGCGGACTCCGACACCCTCGCTGGGCTGGGCTATGTGGTAATGGACGAGGTCCACTACCTTGCGGACCGATTCCGCGGGGCAGTGTGGGAAGAAGTGATCATCCACCTTCCCCGCGACGTCCGCGTCGTCTCGCTGAGCGCGACCGTCTCCAACGCCGAGGAGTTCGGGGCCTGGCTCGACACGGTCCGGGGCGAGACCGACATCATCGTCTCCGAGCACCGTCCCGTGCCCCTGTGGCAGCACGTGCTCGTCGGGCGGCAGCTCGTGGACCTGTTCTCCACCCGCCAGCAGTTCGAGGCGCTGGCCGACGTCCATGACCACGACGGCGCGGGAGCGGAAGCCGAGCCGAGCAGGGCTCCCGAGGGCGAGGCGAGCGTCTCCGAGCTCACGGCCGTGAACCCCGAGCTGGTCCAGCTCTCCCGGCGAGAGTCCCAGCAGCTGTACCGCGGCCGGTTCGGACACGGCGGCCGCGCGCGACGGCGCGAGGAGCGCCAGCGCGGCGAGAAGCAGTCCCTGCGCGCGGGCCAGGCCGGAGGCGGCCCCGCGCTGCCGGGAACCCGTGCGAGCCGGCCGCAGATGGTGCAGACGCTCGAGCGCCGCGGCCTCCTGCCGGCAATCGACTTCATCTTCTCCCGCGCGGGCTGCGACGCCGCGGTGCAGCAGTGCCTGGACGCTGGCCTGGACCTCACGACCCCTGCCGAGAAGGCCGAGATCGCCGCCGTCGTCGAAGCCGCGGCTGCCGATATCCCGCCTGCAGACCTTCCCGTGCTCGGCTTCTGGAGCTGGCGCGACGGCCTGGCGCGCGGCCTCGCGGCCCATCACGCTGGCCTCCTGCCCACCTTCAAGGAGACGGTCGAGAAGCTCTTCGCCGCCGGCCTGGTCAAGGTGGTCTTCGCCACCGAGACGCTCGCGCTCGGCATCAACATGCCTGCCAAGAGCGTGCTCATCGAGAAGCTCGAGAAGTTCAACGGCGAGGCACACGTCGACATCACGGCAGGGGAATACACCCAGCTGACCGGGCGCGCGGGCCGGCGCGGGATCGACGTGGAAGGCCACGCCGTGGTCCAGTGGCGTCCCGGCCTCGATCCCTCGGCCCTCGCCGGGCTCGCCTCACGCCGCACGTACCCGCTGAACTCGAGCTTCCGCCCCACCTACAACATGAGCATCAATCTGGTGGCCCAGTTCGGCCGCGAACGTGCCCGGGACATCCTCGAGAGCTCCTTCGCCCAGTTCCAGGCGGACCGGTCGGTCGTGGGTCTCGCGCGGCAGGTCCGGAGCCGTGAGGAGTCCCTCGCGGGCTACGAGAAGGCGATGACCTGCCATCTGGGGGACTTCGCTGAGTACTCGCGGATTCGGCAGGAGCTCAGCGACACGGAGAAGTACGCCTCACGGGCCGCCGGGCGCGCGCGACGCGCCATGACTGTGGACTCGCTGGCGCGCCTCGTCCCGGGGGACATCGTGGAGATCGGCGAGGGACGCCTCTCGGGAAGTGCAGTGGTCCTCAACGCCGACACGAATGCGCGCGAACCGCGTCCCCAGGTCCTGACCTTCGACAGGAACCTGCGCCGGATCGGCCTGCACGACATCTCGGGCCCGGTCGAGCCCATCGCCCGCATCCGCATCCCCAAGAGCTTCGATGCGAAGCGCCCCAAGGACCGCCGCGACCTCGCCGCGTCGCTGCGCCACGCCGTCGAACGCGCCCGCCTCGAGGGGCCCGACGACGGCGCGAAGCCGCGCCGCTCCCGCCGGGACTTCGCGTTCGCCGGCGGCTACGAGGACACCGAGAAGCGCATCACCGAGCTGCGCCGGCGGCTCCGTGCCCATCCCTGCCACGGCTGTGCCGAGCGGGAGGACCACGCACGGTGGGCCGAGCGCTGGATGAAGCTCCGCCGCGAAACGGACCGTCTCGTCGAGCAGATCCAGGGCCGGACGAACACGATCGCCAAGACGTTCGACCGCGTCTGCGAGGTCCTCGAGGCCTACGGGTGCCTTGCGCCGGGCGATGAGGGTCCCACGGTCACGGCGTTCGGACAGCAGCTCCGGCGCATCTACGGCGACAAGGACATGCTCACGGCCCTCTCGCTCCGCAAGGGTGCCTTCGACGACGTCGACGCCGCTGAGCTGGCCGCGCTCGTGAGCATCCTCGTCTACCAGGCCAAGCGCGAAGAGCGTGGCCTCACCCCGAAGATGCCCAGCATCTCGCTCGACGTCGCGGTGGACATCGTGCTGCGGGAGTGGTCCCAGCTCGAGGACGCCGAGGAGCAGCACCGGCTCCCGCGCACCTCGGAACCGGATTTCGGGCTCGTGTGGCCCATGTACAAATGGGCGCGCGGGCGCGAGCTCCAGAACGTCCTGAACGGCACCGAGCTCGCTGCCGGGGACTTCGTGCGCTGGGTCCGCCAGGTCATCGACCTGCTCGACCAGCTCGCGGACGTGCCGGGCACAGAGCCCCGGCTCAGGCGCCTGTGCCACGAGGCCATCGGCCTGCTGCGCCGCGGCGTCGTGGCCTACTCGGCCGTCTCCGACTAGGCCGCCGGCAACACCAGACTGAAGCGAAGGGATCCTCCATGCCGCACGAGCGCCCGCTCACCCTGTACCGCAACGGCTCGGTGTACTCCGCAGCCGATCCGTTCGCCTCGGCGATGCTCGTCGACTCAGGCACCGTTGCCTGGGTCGGTTCGGAGCAGGCGGCCACCTCCATCGCCGACAGCCGCATGGAGGTCGTGGACCTCGACGGCGCGCTCATTGCTCCCGGGTTCATCGACTCGCACGTGCACATCACGGAGACCGGCCTCAGGCTCGCATCCCTCGACCTCGCGTCGGTGCGCTCGGCGACCGAGCTGCTCGACGCCGTCGCCCGCGCCGCAGCCGGCCTCCCCGGGGACGGGGTCCTGCGTGGGTTCGGCTGGGACGAGTCCAGCTGGGCCGATCCCACGCTTCCCGGTCCTGAGGAGCTTGGCCGGGCGGCGGGCGGCCGGCGGGCGATCCTGAACCGGGCGGATGTCCACTCGGCGCTCGTGTCGCCGGCACTGGCCGACGCCGCGGGTGCGGCCGGTTCAGCAGGGCACGACGGCGCGCGCGCTGCGGGGGACGCCCTCTACGCGGCGCGGGAGGCGTCGCGGCCCTCGGAGAGGGAGACTCAGGTGCTCCAGTCGCAGGCCATGGAGCACGCGGCCTCCCGCGGCTACGTGGGACTGGTGGAGCAGGCCGCGCCTGGGATCTCCGGGGCCGACGACCTCCGGCTCCTGATGCGTCGCGACCTGTCCGCTGGCCCCGAGGTGGTGGCGTACTGGGGACAGGCGGTGTCGTCGCCGCAGGAGGCCCAAAAGGTCTTGGACGACCTCGGAGTGCCCGTCCGTGGGCTCGCCGGCGACCTGAACATCGACGGGTCCATCGGCAGCAGGACCGCCCTGCTGACCGAGCCCTACGTTGACGCACCGGACACCCGGGGCCGTGCCTTCCTCACGGTGGAGCAGGCCGGCGCGCACCTCGCGGCGGTCTCCGCGGTCGGCATCCAGGGCGGCTTCCACGTGATCGGCGACGCCGGGCTGCAGCTCGCGCTCGACGGGCTGCGGATCGCGTCGGAGGCGGTCGGGGCGTCCGCTGTGCGCGCGGCGGGGCATCGGCTCGAGCACGTCGAGATGGCCAGCGAGGCAGCAGCCGCGGCCCTCGCCCAGTACGGAGTGACCGTCAGCGCCCAGCCTCTCTTCGACGCGGTGTGGGGAGGTACGGGCGGCCTGTATGAGCAGCGTCTCGGGCACCGCCGTGCCGGGATGAACCCGTTCCTCCGGTTCCACTCGGCCGGCGTACCGCTGGCCTTCGGGTCCGATTCCCCAGTCTGCGCCCTCTCGCCTTGGGAGAGCATCCGCGCCTGCCTCCAGCACTCGGATCCGGATCAGCGCATCTCGGCCCGTGCGGCGTTCCTCGGGCACACAAGGGCGGGCTGGCGCGCGGTGAAGCACCGTAACCCGCTGATGGGGCAGCTCGTGCCGGGAGCTCCCGCGAGCTTCGCCGTGTGGCGCGTCGACGAGCTCATGGTGCAGGTGGCCGACGAGCGCGTCCAGGCGTGGAGCACGGACCCCCGCGCGAGAACCCCCCTGCTGCCTGCCCTCGACACGGAGGGCCTCCCGGAGTGCCTCCAGACTGTGCACGAGGGGCGTGAGATTTTCCGCAGCGAATCCTTCGGGCGTCAGCCCGCGCGCTGATCTGGGACAACGCGAGAAACCGCAGGTGAACGGACGGTTGACACCGGTGCCTGAGCCCGTAGTATCGGTGAATCGGGCTTTTGTGAGTCCGGGGCAGGTCCGGTTCGCCGAGCACCTTCGGGGGATCTAGGCGTCAGGGCAGGCCCGTGCGTCCGTAGAAAACAGTGCACAGGACCGTCCAGCTGCCGGCCTTGTGGGACTGGCCCGAAGACGCACGGGCCTGTCAGTCCGGCTGGCTATAATGGGCCTTTGCGCCTTCCGGCGCGTCGCCTGATCCAGCCCCTGAAAGGCCCTTCGTGCGCATCCTCACGATCATCCCCACCTACAACGAGCTCGATTCGCTGCCCAAGACCCTCGGCCGCCTGCGGTCCGCCGTGCCGGCATCGGACGTGCTGGTGGCGGATGACAACAGCCCCGACGGCACCGGTGCCCTCGCCGACCGGATCGCGGCGGAGGACTCCCAGGTGCACGTGCTGCACCGCAAGGGCAAGGAAGGCCTCGGCGCCGCCTACATCGCCGGTTTCCGCTGGGCGCTCGAGCGCGACTACGACGTGATCGTGGAGATGGACGCCGACGGCTCCCACCGCCCCGAGCAGCTCCCCGCGCTCCTGGCCGCCGTCGACGAGGGCGCAGACCTCGTGATCGGCTCCCGCTGGGTCAAGGGCGGCTCGGTGGTCAACTGGCCCTTCTACCGCCAGCTCATCTCGCGGACCGGCAGCACCTACGCCCGGCTCATGCTGGGGCTGCCGCTCAAGGACATCACCGCCGGCTACCGGGCCTTCCGCCGCACGACCCTCGAGAAGCTCGACTTCGACGCGGTGGAGTCGCGCGGATACGGCTTCCAGGTGGACCTCGCCTGGCGCGTGGTGAAGATGGGCCTCAAGGTCGTCGAGGTCCCCGTGACGTTCGTGGAGCGCGAGCTCGGCTCGTCCAAGATGAGCGGCAACATCGTGGTCGAGGCAATGCTCAACGTCACCAGGTGGGGGCTCGCGGAGCGCTGGAACCAGCTGGCCCACCGAGGCGGCGAGCGCCGGGGCTAGTCCCTGGGGCGCACGTCGGAGCAGCTGCTCCCGCGGCCACGTAGCGTTGGCGTTGGAGCCGACGGGAGAGACGCGTGCAGCAGAACGCCGGAGGCGGGAACCGCAAGGTTCCCGCCTCCGGCGTTCTGCTGGAGTGCTGTGGGCTCAGCTGGTCCGCTCGCCGCGCTTGCTGCGGAGGAGGTCGAGTCGATCGGAGAGGATCTGCTCGAGCTCGGGGATCGAGCGGCGCTCGAGGAGCATGTCCCAGTGCGTGCGCACTGCCTTGGCGTTCGGGTCGGTGGGCCGCTCGCCGTCGACGAGGAAGGCTTCCTTGCCGGTCTTCGACGTCCACACCGGCGGAATCTCCGCCTCGGAGGAGAACGTCACGAAGACCTGCTCGCCGTCCTCGCACCGGTACTCGACCCGCTGACGGGGCGCCGGCTCGACTCCGGCCTCGGTCTCCATGGACTGTGCGCCCAGACGCATGCCGCGCAGGCTGCGGTCGCTCATCTCTACTCCCTCACGTTCTGCCGGTCGTGCACTTCCGACGCATATCCCAACGTGTATCCGGGGCGGGCTGTTCCCGCGCACCCGGCACCGCCGGGCCGACCTCCCATTATAGGCGGCCCGGCGTGCGCCGCGCTCGTCAGGCGGGGCCCTGGGCCCTCGGAGGATCCTGCGGATCCGGTATATCGAGATCCGGCACGTCCAGGTCGATGATCCCCCGATGGTCGTTTCCGAGGTCGACGCCCGGGTGGTGCTGCAGGATCCGCTCCGCCTCGGCGTCGAGCTCGGAGCGCCGCGCGGCCTCCTCCTCGAAAGCGCGGGCGTCCGTCTCGAGGCTGTCACGCTCCGTCTCGGGCCCGGGGGCGGGACGGCTGGGCGTCTGCCCCTGAAGGCCCTGCCCGACGTTGCCGATCGCTCCGCCGATGCCCTTGAGGGCCTCGCCGACCTCGCTCGGGATGATCCACAGCTTGTTCGAGGTGCCCTCGGCGATCTTGGGCAGCGTCTGGAGGTACTGGTAGGCGAGGAGCTTCGGATCCGGGTCGCCGCGATGGATGGCCTCAAAGACCTTCTGGATCGCCTGAGACTCACCGTCCGCCCGGAGCACCGCGGCCTTCGCCTGGCCCTCGGCCTTGAGGATCTGGGCCTGCCTCTCGCCCTCGGCCGTGAGGATCGCGGACTGCTTCGTGCCCTCGGCAGTCAGGATGAGCGCGCGCCGGTCACGCTCGGCACGCATCTGCTTCTCCATCGAGTCCTGGATCGAGTGCGGCGGCTCGATCGCCTTGAGCTCCACGCGGGAGACGCGCAGGCCCCAGCGGCCGGTCGCCTCGTCGAGGACGCCGCGGAGCTGGCCGTTGATCTGGTCCCGGGAGGTGAGGGCCTCCTCGAGGTTCAGGCCGCCGACGACGTTTCGGAGGGTCGTGATCGTGAGCTGCTCGACCGCCTGGATGTAGTTGGCGATCTCGTACGTGGCCGCCCGCGCGTCCGTGACCTGGAAGTACACGACCGTGTCGATCGAGACGACGAGGTTGTCCGAGGTGATGACGGGCTGGGGCGGGAACGACACGACCTGCTCCCGCAGGTCGAGGAGCGGCAGGAGCCGGTCGACGAACGGAATGAGGATGGTCAGCCCGGGAGTGAGCGTGCGCTGGTACTTCCCGAGCCGCTCCACGACGCCTGCGCGCGCCTGCGGGATGATCCTCACCGACTTCATGAGGACCGTGGCGACGAACAGGATGACGGCGATAACGACGACGAGCAGGAGGATGGCTCCGACGTCCATGGACTTGCTCCCTTCGGGAGTGGGGGGGGTGGTGCCTAGCTTCGGTAGGGCGAGGTGGAGCCGCTCGGAGCGACGACGGCGGTGGCGCCGTCGATGGCGACGACCTTCACGAGGTCGCCGGGGAGGAACTCGCCCCGTTCGGCCCGGGCGGTCCAGACGTCGCCGCCGATCTTGACCAGGCCGCGCGCGGCGTCGACCGGCTCCACGACGGTCGCCGAGGTGCCGATGAGCCTGTCGACGTTGGTGCGGGCATCCTCGATGCCCGGCCGCATGTGCTTCACGGCAACGGGGCGCACGAAGGCGATCATGGCGACGGACACGACGGCGAACACCAGGCCCTGCAGCCAGGCCGGGCCACCCAGGAGGGCCGTCACGAGTGCCGCCAAGGCGCCGCCCGAGAGCATGACGAAGACAAGGCTGAGGCTGAGCATCTCGATGCCGCCGAGGACGAGTGCCAGCACGAGCCACACCATCCACGCGTTGTGTTCGAACCAGTCCATCCCGTCCCTCCCGGCGCAGCGGACTCCTGCTTCCACACTAGCCCAGCCGCGGCACGCCGAACCGGTCCGGCGGGTTGCGGTTCGAACAACTCCCGCCGAAGCCGGACCAGGGCGTCCTCAGACTGCCACAAGCGGTGGCTCAGCGGATCCTGCGGGCGCTTCGCCCGCCGCGTCACGGAGCGCTGTGACGGCTGCCCTGAGCGCTTCCGGGCTGGCGGTGAAGGGCAGGCGCAGCCGGTGCTCGAACGCCCCGTTCACCCCGAACCGCGGACCCGCCGTGAGGGCCACCCCGTGCCTCCGCACGGCGAGCACGAGGCGTGAGGAGGACAGCGGCGAGCAGTCCGCCCAGAGTGCCATGCCGCCGTCGGCCGGTGGCACGCGCCACTCGGGGAGATGGTCCGCGAGCGCGGTGGTGAGCGCTCCCAGGCCCTCGCGGAGGCGTGCCGACCGCTCGGCGACGAGGGCGTCTTCGCGTCCGAGCAGCTCGCTGGCCACAAGCTGCTCGAGAACGGGAGTCCCGAGGTCGAGGCCGGTGCGGGCCTGGGCGAGCCGGGCCACGAGGGCGCGCGGTGCGCGGATCCATCCCACGCGCAGACCGCCCCACGCGAGCTTGGACAGGCCTCCGAGCGTCACGGCCGACGGTGCGAAGGCCGCGAGCGGGGGGAGAGGGCCGCGGGAGATGTCAAGGAGGGCGGTCGTCTCATCCGCGATGAGGAGCGTCCCGCTCATCGCCGCGCTGCGCGCAAGTGCCTCGCGCTCCGGGACGCTGAGGCTCGCACCTGTCGGATTCTGGAAGTCCGGCATGACATAGGCCAGCGCGGGCGAGGCTGCGCCCAGGGCCGCCGAGAGGGCGTCGAGGTCCCACCCCGACGGATCGACGGGAAGCGGGACAAGCCTCGCCCGCGCCGCGAGCAGGGTGTCCATCGCGTGCGGATAGGTGGGCTGCTCCACGGCTGCACGGTCCCCAGGGGACAGGAGGGCACGGGCGAGCAGGGCGATCGCATGCTGGACGCCGTTGGTGATCATGATCTGGTCCGGATCTGTGGGGAGGCCGCGGCGCGCGAAGTGTTCCGCGACAGCCACCCGCAGCACCGGCAGTCCCACGAGCTCGTATCCCGAACGGGCCAGCTCGGGGCCTAGCGCCTCCACCGCGCGCACGGCGCATTCGGCGACGATGCTCGCTGCGGGCATGGCCGCCTTCGTCAGATCGAGGACACCCCCGGCATCCGGTGCCGGCACCGCTGGAGGACCGGGGATCACGACGTAGCTGCCGGAGCCCCGCACGCTCTCGAGGCAGCCGAGCTCCCGCAGCCGTGCGTAGGCGGCGGCAATCGTGGTCCTCGACAGCCCGAGCCCGACGGCGAGGTCGCGCTCGGCGGGGAGCCGGGTTCCGTCCGGCAGTCGGCCGTCCAGTGTGAGGAGGCGGATCCGCTCGGCAAGCTCGGAGTAGGCGGGACCGGGGCCGGCCCACGAACCGAGGAGCACGGCGAGGCGCTGGGATGTGACGCGGGCCATGATGCCACCCTAGCGGAATTGGCCCTATCGAAAGATGCCACTTCTGACGAGGATGGAACCCATGACCCGATTCCCCAGACTCGTCCTCGGCCTCTTCCTCTACGGGATCGCGATCGCCCTGCTCCTGCGTTCGGGGCTCGGGTCCTCGCCGTGGGATGTCCTCTCGCAGGGCGTCGCCCGCGTGACCGGGCTGAGCTTCGGCGCGACGACCGTGGCCGTCAGCATCGTGGTGCTCGCCCTGTGGATCCCGCTGAGGCAGCGGCCGGGCTGGGGCACCCTGTTCAACACCCTGCTCATCGGCCCGTTCGCAGATCTCGGCCTGGGTCTGATACCCGCCGCACAGGGCCTCGCGTGGCAGGCCGCGGCCCTCGCCTGCGGCCTCATCCTCCTTGCCGTGGCCTCCGCCCTGTACATCGGGGCAGGTCTTGGCCCAGGGCCGCGCGACGGCCTCATGACCGGCCTCGTCGCCCGCACCGGCCGGCGCGTGTGGGTGGTGCGCTCCGCGATCGAGCTCTCGGTCGTGGCGCTCGGCTGGCTGCTCGGCGGCCCCGTCGGGATCGGCACCGCGGTCTTCGCATTCGGGATCGGCCCGCTCATCCAGGCGGCGATGTGGGCGCTGCGGGTGGACCTCGCGGGCGGTGGGCGCAGGACGGTCCAGGACAGGCCCGCGTCCGCGGCTGCCGGATGTGAGGGAGACGCGGAGGAGCTCGGAGTCCGCGAGGCCGCGGCTGGGGTCAGCGGCGCGTCAGGACGCTGAGCTCGACGGCGGCGGTTGCCGTGAGCTGCTCGTTGCCCGCCATCTCCTCGAGGTCCTCCCGGGCGGTGTGATGGCCCGCAGGGCCCATCTGGACGAGGTCCGCCGCGGCCGAGGGCGCCAGGACCACGGGGAAGCGCAGCTCGCGGCGTGCCGTCCGGGCGTAGTTCTCGGAGGCGGCCTGCTCGAGAGCCTCGGCCTTGCCCTCCGGAACGGCGAGGAGGGGAAGCCGGTCGCGCAGCTCGCCCAGATGGTCCGGCAGCGGCGTCACGGCGACGAGGAGCCCGCCGCGCCGCGTCACGCGTGCGAACTCGGGCAGATTCCGCGGGGCGAAGACGTCCAGGACCGCGTGAACGCTTGCCGCGGCGAGGGGGAGTGGACGCCAGAGGTCCCAGACTGCCGCCGTGACACCCGGGAGCCGGGCAGCCCTGCGCAGAGCGTGCGCCGAGAGGTCCAGCGCGACGGCGCGGGGCCGGCGTCGTGCGCGAGCCTCGCCCGGCGCGCCCGGCTCCGCACGCACACCGTCGCCCAGCCGGTCGAGCACGGCCGCGAGATAGTGCCCCGTGCCCGCCCCTGCATCGAGGAGTGCTGCGTCCCGGGGGAGCGCCGAGCAGGCCTCTGCCACGGCGTCGGCAATCGGGGCGTAGTGCCTGGCGCCCAGGAAGCGGTCCCTCGCCGCGACCATCTCCGGGGTGTCCGGAGTGAACCTGCTCCTGCGGCCGGTGAGGAAGTTGACGTAGCCGTGCCGTGCCGCGTCGTACCGGTGGCCCTCCGCACAGACGAGGACCCGCGGCCCGCTCGCCGCCGGATCCCAGTCCGCACCGCAGTGGGGGCACAGCATGAGGTCGAGGGAGTCCGTGAGCACGGCCACCATCGTATCGGCGCGGGCCTGTAGGCTGCCGCATCGGATGCGTAGTATCCGTTTCATGATTCCGGAACACGTGGACCTCATCCGATCCCTCTCCGCACCCAGCGTGCACCCGGACGGCGACCGCTGCGCCGTCGCCGTCACCCGCCCGGACCTCCGCTCCGATTCGACCGTGGGCCAGATCTGGGAGGTGCCACTCGCGGGCGGTGAGCCCCGGCTGCTCACCCGCGGCTTCCGCGACACTGCGCCCCAGTACTCCCCGGACGGACGGTTCCTCGCGTTCCTCCGGGCAGAGGCCGGGGGCAAGCCGCAGGTCGCGGTGGCCGACGCCCGGGGCGGTGAGCCCCTGATCCTCACCGCGGCCCCGCTGGGGGTGGCCCAGTTCACGATCTCACCGGACGGCGCGAGGATCGCCTACACGGCCCGGGTCCCGGAGGAGGGCCGCTACGGCTCCATCGAAGGGGTGGGGCCGGGCGCCGAAGACCCCCGCCTCATCAAGGACCTCAACTACCGGATGAACGGCGTGGGCTACACGGGCGACCAGCGCCTGCGCCTGTTCGTGCTCGACGTCCCGCCGCTCGACACCGAGCCGTTCATCCCGGCGCGCGGCCGTGCAGCGAAGGCCGAGGCCGAGGAAGCCGCTGCCACGGACAGCAAGGCCTCCCAGGGCCTGCCCGAGTCCCGGGAGCTGACTGACGGCGCCGTGGACCATGCCGAGCCCCGCTTCAGCGCGGATGGCACGTGGATCTACACCGTCTCCCGCTTTGATCCGGCGGCGGTCGACACACTCGGCAGCCGCGCCGTGCGCACCCCGGCCGAGGGCGGCCCCTCCGAGCCGCTCGAGCTGGGTGCCGACGCCGCGTCCGTCCAGGCGGTCGCGGAGGACGCGGACGGCACGGGGGTGTTCGGGGTCGCCTCGTCCCTCGGCAGCTCAGGAAGGGATTTCATCGGCCGCTCGACCCATCTGTTCTGGCACACTTCCGGCGACGGAACCACCGTGCGCCTGAGCACCGAGGCCGACGACCTCGGCGAGGCGCCCGCTGCGCTGCACGTGGACAGCGCCGGGCGTGCGCTGGTGCTCTCCCGCAGCCGGGGCGCCGTCCAGCTGCTCGCCTTCACTCCCGACGGGCACCGCGAGGAGCTGACCCGCGCACCGCTCGTGGTGACCGGCGTGGGCGAGGCCCGCGGCGCCGTCGTGCTCGCAGCGGCCGACGCCGAGGGTCCAGGGGAGCTCTACCGGCTTGCCCCAGGCGATGTGCTGCTGGAACCGCTCACGGACATCAACGCTCCCCTCCGCTCGGCAGCGGCCCCGCTCGTCCCGCGCGAGCTCGCGGGGACCAGCCCGGACGGCAGCGACGTGCACGGCTGGGTCGTGCTGCCCGAAGGCGACGGCCCGCACCCGGCGCTGCTTATGATCCACGGCGGTCCGTTCGCCCAGTACACCGGCGCGTGGTTCGACGAGGCGCAGGTGCTCGCAGGCGCCGGCTACGCCGTGGTCATGTGCAATCCGCGGGGGGCGGCCGGCTACGGCGAGGAGCACGGCCGTGCCATCGTCGGGCGGATGGGAACAGTCGACTATGAGGATGTCATCGGCTTCCTCGACGCGGCGCTCGCGGCCTATCCGCAGCTGGACCGGGACCGGCTCGGCATCCTCGGCGGCTCCTACGGCGGCTATCTCACGGCGTGGACGATAGCCCACGACCACCGGTTCAAGGCCGCGGTCGTCGAGCGCGGATTCCTCGACCCGCTCAGCTTCGTCGGCTCAAGCGACATCGGCTGGTACTTCCCCGGGGAGTACACCGGCTGGGACGCCGAGGCGATGCTCGCGCAGAGCCCCATGGCCTGCGTTGCCGAGGTGCGGACGCCCACCCTCGTGGTCCATTCGGAGGAGGACTGGCGCTGCCCCATCGAGCAGGCCCAGCGGTACTACGCGGCACTGCGGCTCGGCGGAGTGGAGACCGAGCTGCTCATCTTCCCGGGCGAGAACCACGAGCTCTCGCGCTCAGGCACCCCGCACCACCGCAGGACCCGCTTCGAACACATCCTTCGCTGGCTCGGCCAGCACCTGTGAGGCCGCTCTAGAACCCGAGGGCCCGGGCCGCCCGCTCGGGAGTGGGCTGGGCCCAACGGGCGGCGTACTCCTCGTTGGAGCACAGCGAGCGCGGCTCAGCCTTGTCCAGGTAGAGGGTCCCGGCGAGGTGGTCCGTCTCGTGCTGCACGATCCGTGCCTGCCAGCCCGTGAACTCGGCGCCCCGGGCTGCGCCGTCCGGGGCGGTCCAGCGGGCCTCGACCCGCTCGGCGCGCCGCACCACCGCGGTGTACCCGCGCACCGAGAGGCACCCCTCGTAGAATGCTGAGCGCTCTGCACCCACCGGCACGTAGACCGGGTTCAGCATGGCGACGAAGGGCAGGGGAGAGCGGCTGCGGGCGGCCGCCGCCTGCTCGTCCCCGGCCCAGCCGTCCTCGAGCACGGCGAGGCGCAGCGGGAGGCCGATCTGGGGTGCTGCGAGGCCCACCCCGGGCGCCGCGTGCATCGTCTGGCGCATGATGGCGATGAGGGCGCCGAGAAGCTCTGCATCGAGCTGGCCCTCGAAGGGAAGGGCCGCCGTGCGCAGGACGGGGTGCCCGGCCTGGACGATCGGCGGGAGGTCCTCGCCGGCCACGATCTCGGCGGCAGCCTCGGCGAGTCGAGCGGCAGACCAGTCGCTGGCGGGTGCCTGCGGGCCTGCTGCATGGTCGCGGAATCCGGTCGTCATGACCCCAGCCTAGCCATCAGCCCGGCCGAACTGGGGGCGTTCATCCCGCCCGGCGTTCATCCCGCCGGCCAGCCGCACGCGCTCGCGACGAA
Source organism: Sinomonas cellulolyticus (assembly GCF_014656475.1). GTDB lineage: Bacteria > Actinomycetota > Actinomycetes > Actinomycetales > Micrococcaceae > Sinomonas > Sinomonas cellulolyticus. The sequence continues at coordinate 157,852 of NZ_BNCM01000001.1, read as the reverse complement.
GCTGTAGATTGCGCGGCGCAGCGGTGCAGACGCGGCGACTTTCACTACTCCCGTCTGGCCCGCGGCTGAGAGCGTGAGCGGTATGAGCGTCCCCACCTTGTCCTCCGCGACGGCGTGGGCGTCACAGCGGGCAGCCCGCACCACGAGCGGCACCGCTGCCCCGGGGCGGAGGACGACGCCGCGCGGCCACGGCTGCGCGCGGTCCTCGTCCAGCAGGGTGGTTCCCCCGACCGACTGCAGGACCGGCGGGGAGGGGTTCGGAGAGGCCCCTGCCGCGGAGGAGCCCGACGGGGAGGAGCCCGATGGGGAGGCGCTCGACGGAGCGGTGCGTGCGGGGGCGCTCGCGCGGAGGGTCAGGACAGCAGACCCGGGTTGCGCGCCCGCCTCGAGCGTGTCGTCGAAGGCAAGGGTCACCGCTGAGGCCGCCATCGCTGCGAAGCACCCGTCCGCATGGATCCGGGCGAGCACGGCGTGGGAGTCTTCAGCACGCACGAGCTGCTCCGTTCCGTCGGCGAGCTGCACGCGGACCGAGGGCTCGGCGTCGTGCGCTGGGCTCGCGCCCGTGCTGCTGCACACCGGCTGGGTCACCGCGGCCGGCAGGCTCGTGGTCTGTCCCGGGGTGAAGCGGGTCGAGCCCGTCCACACGGTGCCGGCGGCGAACCTGGGGTCGGAGAGCTCGGCCCTCACCACGGTGAACTCGGACCCGCCGCCGTCGGTCAGCTGCAGAACGATGGTTCCGGTCGCGTACCCGTCCCTGAACTGGTCCACCGCGGCCTTCACGACTGCGCTGGAGTCCTCCGCCGGCGTCGTTCGCGCGGAGCCTTGCGTGGTCGGCGTGCAGCCGCTCGCAGCAACGGCAGTCAGGACTGCGAGCAGCGCGAGGACCCTGCCCGCGGACCGCATACGCCTAGCGTACGGCGGTGACGATCTCGAGGAAGTCCCTTGCTGCGGCCCCGAGTGGAGTGCCGGAGTGCCACACCGCGCGCAGGACGCGCGCCAGCTTCAGGCCGGGCGCCGGCACCTCCACGAGGCGTCCACCGCGCAGTGCGGCCTGGACGGCGAGGCGGCTGACGACGCCGGGTCCCAGCCCGGCGGCGACGCTCGCCGCGAGGGCCGCATTGCTGCCCACCTCGAAGCGGGGACCGGTGCCGAACTCCGCGAGCGCGAGGTCCGCCGTCTGACGCGTTCCGGACCCCGGCTCGCGCACCACGAGGCCGGCGGAGGCGACCGCCTGCGGTTCGACCTCGGGGGAGTGCGCCCAGGGATGGTCGGGGCTCACAATGACCACGAGCTCGTCCCGCCCCACCTCCAGGTACCGGAAGCCCGTCCGGAGCGTAGGGCCCTCGACGAAGCCGAGATCGGCTGAGCCGGCCCGAACCCGGTCGAAGACCTCGTCGGAGTTGCCGACATCGAGGGTCGTGGTGACGCCTGCGAGGCGCTGCTGGGCGGCGGCGAGCCACCCGGGCATGAGGTGCTCGGCCACGGTCAGCGAGGCGCACAGGTGAAGGGAGCCCCGGGCTCCCTCGAGGGCGGCGACGGCGCGGGTGAGGCTCTCCGCGGCCTCGACGATCTCGGCCGCCAGACCGGCCACGACCCGCCCCCGATCGGTGAGTGCAGTGCCGCGTGGCGCGCGCCGGGCGAGAGGGAAGCCCGCGGAGCGCTCCATCTGCTCGAGCAGCCGGGACGCGTTCGGCTGGGCCATGCCCGTGGCGCGAGCGGCGGCGCCGATGCTCCCCTCCGCCGCGAGCGCGGCGAGCAGGCGGTAGTGCCGGAGATCCCAGTCGCGCGTACCCATATGCTCAGCATATGGGCTGCATGCCCAATCGGCGGCTACCGGCGGAGAGCAGGTGCCGGAACGATGGAACCATGCCAGCCTCAGCTCCCGTCACAGCCACCGACCGCTCCGCCGCTCGCCCCTCCCGCGCGAGGGCGATCGGAAGGGTCCTGCCCGGTCTCACCGTCGCACTCGCGGGGGCACTGGCAGCTGTCGCAACGGCTGCGCTGGTCCCCGGGCTCAGCCCGCTGCTCGTCGGGATCGTCCTGGGCATGGCGGCACGGAACCTGGGGCTGCTGCCCGAGCGGCTCGCCGCCGGCCTCGCCTTCGCCGGCCGGGTCCCGCTCCGGCTCGGCATCGTGGTGCTCGGCCTCCAGCTCTCCCTCAAGGACCTCGCCGCCCTCGGCTGGGGGATTCCCGCGCTCGCGGCAGCCGTGGTGGTCGTCGGCATCCTCGCCACCGTGCTCCTTGGGCGGCTCCTGCGCGTGCCGCCCCGGCAGGCGCTGCTCGTCGCATGCGGCTTCTCGATCTGCGGTGCCGCGGCGGTGGCCGGCGTCGAGTCTGTGGTCGACGCCGACGAGGAGGAGACCGTCACCGCCGTCGCACTCGTGGTCCTCTTCGGTACCCTGATGATTGCGGTCGTTCCCGCACTGGCGGGCCTGCTCGGCCTCGACGCACGGGTCAGTGCCGTCTGGGCGGGGGCGAGCGTCCACGAGGTGGCCCAGGTCGTGGCCGCGGCCGGCCTCCTCGGAGGCGGCGCGCTCGGAATCGCCGTGACCCTCAAGCTGGCCCGCGTCCTCATGCTTGCCCCGGTCGCGGCCTTCCTGTCGTGGCGACAGCGGCGCCGCGGGCTCGTGGACGGCAGGCGGCCGCCGCTCGTTCCGCTGTTCGTCCTCGGGTTCATCGCCTTCGTCGCCCTGCGGAGCCTCGCCCCACTGCCCACAGCCGTCCTCGGAACCGCCTCTGCGGTGCAGACGTTCCTGCTCACGACGGCGATGCTCGGCCTGGGCGCGGGCGTCCGGATCCGTTCGCTCGCCGCACGCGGAGGACCCACGCTCGCACTGGCCGCGTGCTCGACCCTCGTGGTGGGGGCGGTCGGACTTGTCGGCGCCCTCATCGTCGCCTGAGCCACATCCACTGCTTTCACTCAGCTCGGACACAGCTGGCCGCACTGCTGGGCATAGGGACCGTTCCTACGCTGAGGCACATGATCAGGGTCAGCCGCCGCCATTTCATCCAAGGTGCCGGACTCGCCGTCGTCGGTGCTGTTGCCGGTGCCGGTGTGGCCCGCTCGAGCATCTTCCCCCTCCCTCCCGGCGCGGCCGCAGCGTCGACGCCTTCCGCCTCACCCTCTGCCCCGGCGTCGGCTCCCGCCTCGGGCCTGCCCGACCGGACCTTCACGAGCACCAAGCTCACCGCGCCCCACGTGAGCATCTGGAACGACAGGCCGACCGCACCCGGACTGCTCTTCACCGGGCCGATGGGCCACGGCACCAACGGCCTCATCATGGACAACTCGGGTGCCCCCGTCTGGATGGAGCCGACCGGCGCTGGAGTCACCGACCTCCGGGTCCAGACCTATCGCGGCCGGCCCGTCCTGACCTACTGGAGCGGGAAGGGGATCGGCGGCCACGGCGAGGGGGTGGGGGTCGTCAGGGACACCACGTACACGACCATTGCCCAGGTCTCCGCGGGCGGGGGCCTCAAGGCTGATCTCCACGAGTTCACGCTCACGCAGGCAGGCACTGCCCTCCTCACGTCCTATCCCACCGTGCGGAAAGACCTGACGCCCCTTGGCGGCCCTGCAGCCGGCTACATGTACGACTGCCACGTGCAGGAGGTCGACATCGCGTCCGGCACGGTCGTCTTCGACTGGACCGCGTCGGAGCACATCGGCCTCACCGAATCCTTCGTCAGACCCTCCGACGACCCCAAAGCGGACGGCACCACGGCCGACAAGGCCTTCGACCCGTTCCACGTCAACTCCGCGGACCGCCGGCCGGACGGCTATCTCATCTCCGCGCGCCACACGCACACGGCCTACCTCGTCGATTCCGCGGGAGACATCCGCTGGCGCCTCGGCGGCATGCTCAGCGACTTCGCCATCCCGGCCGAGGCGGCCTTCGCCTGGCAGCACGACGTCCGGCAGCGGCCCGACGGTGTAGTCAGCATGTTCGACAACCACTACAAGGACGGGACCACGGGCACCTCGCGCGGACTGATCCTCGCCGTCGACGAGAAGGCACGCACCGTCGCGCTCAAGCTCGTTCTGTCCCATGGCGGCCACCGCGGCAACGCGATGGGCAACGTCCAGTTCCTCGACAACGGCAACTACATGGTGGGCTGGGGATCGGACCCGGCCGCGACTGAGTTCGCCCCGGACGGCACAGCTATCGCCGAGGCCACGGGAATCGGCGGAGGGTGCTACCGCGCCTACCGGTATCCGTGGACGGCCACTCCCGCAACGGTCCCGGATCTCGCCGTCGTGACCGGCAACGGCTCCACGATGCAGGCCTACGCGAGCTGGAACGGCGCCACCCAGGTGGCCAGCTGGCGCTTCCTCACCGGCCAGGATCCGGACTCGCTCGCGGAGGCCGCGGTGGTCAGGAAGCGCGGATTCGAGACGAACGTCGCCGTGCCCGCCGCAGCGCACCTGGCCGTCGAAGCGCTCGACGCGAAGGGGAACGTGCTGGCCACCTCGGCGGTGATCCCGGCGTAGTCCGGGCGGACACGCTCATGAGGAGGCCTCGTGACCGCCGCTCGGCGCGACCACGGCCTCGGCGTCGCCAGCGTCCTCGGCGCCTCCATCCTCTGGGGCACCACTGGGACCCCCTCCGTCTGGCCGTGCTCACGGCACCGCTGCCAGACTGGGCGCAACGGCGAGGCCGGATGGGCGGCGAGGCCGAGGCATGAGGGAGAGGGGTGGCGATGGACCCGGTCGAAGCACTGCAGGAGATCGCGTTCTGGCTTGAGCGCGAGCTGGCCGAGACCTACCGTGTGCGCGCCTTCCGCACTGCCGCAGGCGTCCTCGCGGGCATGGAGCCCGATGAGATCGCTGCACGCGCCCGGGACGGCAGGCTGAGGCGGGTCAAGGGCATCGGCGACCGGACGTTCGCCGTGGTGCGGGAGGCGGTCGACGGCGGGGTCCCCGCCTACCTCGCTGAGCTGCGGGAACGCTCCGCGGAGCCTCTGGCCGAGACCGAGTCCGGGGAGGGACTGCACGCACTCCTCCTCGGGGACCTCCACTCGCACACGGACGCCTCCGACGGCGGTTCGCCGTTGGACGAGATGGCCAGGGCCGCGCGCTGGCTCGGCCGCTCGTACCAAGCAGTGACGGACCATTCTCCCAGCCTGACGATCGCGCACGGGCTGGACGCGGAGCGCCTCGCCCGGCAGCTCGATCAGGTTGCGCTGGCCAACGAGTCGTTCGAGGACGGGTTCCGCCTGCTGGCCGGGATCGAGGTGGACATCCTCGAGGACGGTTCCCTCGACCAGACGCCCGAGATGCTCGGCCGGCTCGACGTGGTCGTGGCAAGCGTGCACTCGAAGCTGCGCTCCGAATCCGGGCCCATGACCCGGCGCATGCTCGCGGCGATCGACGACGAGCACACGGACGTGCTCGGCCACTGCACGGGGCGGCTCGTGAAGGGCTCGCGCGGGACCCGACCCGAGTCGCAGTTCGACGCGGATCGCGTGTTCGCGGCCTGCGCCGCCAACGGCGTCGCCGTCGAGATCAACTCCCGTCCCGAGCGGCAGGACCCTCCCGACCGGCTCATCCAGAAGGCGCTCGACGCCGACTGCCTGTTCAGCATCGACACAGACGCCCACGCCCCGGGGCAACTGGACTTCCTGCACTACGGCGCCGCGCGGGCCGAGGCGAACGGTGTGCCGGCCGAGCGGATCGTCACGACGTGGCCTGTGGAGAAACTGCTCGCGTGGACCGGCCGGCGGCGCTAGACCGGTCTGACAACGGACCGCTGGAAGCGCGTGTGCAATACGTCACAGAGTGGTCACGGTCCGTACCGGTCTAGGTATGCTTGGACGGCAGGCTCAACGAGGAGGCTGCCGGGGCCACGCTCCTGACCGAAGAGAAAGCTTGTGACGCATGACCTTTGATTCCCACTCCGTGACCCTCAAGATCTGGGATCCCTCGACCGTGGACAACACGCTCGAGGAGGCCATCTCCCACGTTTCGACCACCGCCGGCGCCCACCGTGACCACGTCAAGGTCACCCGCAGCGGCCCGGACACCTTCACCGTGCACGTCGGCGACCTCGTCTGAGACTCCCGCGCGTCCACAGGGGCGCCGTTCCAGCATTGCTGGGGCGGCGCCCCTGCCGTTCCCGCCACCAGAGACGGGCCGGGACGAAGGGCACTTCCGATGCGACGGCCGCGTCCCGAGAGTTGAGCCATGGCTGAACCAGGGGGTGCCGCGGACGCGCGACGGCGTCGCGCCCGCTCGCGCCTGCTCGTCGCCGTTCTCGCGTTCCTCGTTGTCCTCGGAGCCGCGGTGGGAACATTCGTGCTCATGACGCCGCGCGGGCCCGGGCCGGGGGAGGGCGCCGCTCCCAGCCCCTCGGCGTCTTCCGCGCCCTCGGCATCCAGCGGTGCTTCCCTTCCCGCCGCGCCGTCGGGCGCCCTGAACATCCTCGTCATGGGCAGCGACATCCGTGGGAACGCCCGCGAGGCGATCGCGGCTCAGGAAGCCGGGGGCGGGACGACGGACCAGCGAGCCGACATGATCATGCTCGTCCACGTCGATGCAGCCCATCGCCGGGTCTTCGGCATCTCGGTCATGCGCGACACATGGGTCGACATCCCGGGCCACGGCCCATCCAAGATCAACGCATCCCTCGCGCTGGGAGGCCCGCAGCTGGTCGTCGAGACCGTCAGCTCGCTCCTGTCGGTGCGCATCAACCACTGGGCACTGCTCGACTTCGACGGGTTCAAGGCGGTCACCGATGCCCTCGGCGGCGTCGACGTGGACGTTCCGCTCGCCTTCACCGCCTCCTTCGACACCCATCACGTCTTCACCCAAGGGGTGAACCACCTCGACGGGCAGGCAGCGCTCGAGTTCGTGCGCGAACGCTACTCTTTCCCCGATGGCGACTACCAGCGCGTCCGGGACCAGCAGGCGTTCATCCGCAGCCTGCTCGCCCAGCTGCTGACCACCGGGCGGGTGCGCGGCCCAGCGGAGGCGATCGGCGCCGTCGGCCTCGCGATGCCGTACCTCATCGCGGACTCCGGGCTCGACGCGACCGGCGCGGCCGCACTGGGCTACGGGCTGCGGGACGTGGACCTTGCCTCGAGTGCCTTCTTCACGCTGCCGACCCTGGGCACCGGCACCTCGGCGGACGGCCAGTCGATCGTCGTGCCGGACTACCCCGGCATCGCAGAGGTGGCGGCGGCACTCGCATCCGACCGCGTGGGGGAGTACGCGTCGGCACACGGCCATTCCTAGGGCCCCGACGCGGTCCCTCGCGCCTAGACTGGCGCCATGCATGCTGCTGACAGCCATGACCTGATCCGCGTCCAGGGCGCGCGGGAGAACAACCTCAAGGACGTCAGCCTCGACCTGCCCAAGCGGCGGCTGACCGTGTTCACGGGCGTCTCGGGCTCGGGCAAGAGCTCGCTCGTCTTCGCGACGATTGCCGCAGAGTCGCAGCGCATGATCAACGAGACCTACTCCTCGTTCGTCCAGACGTTCATGCCCACGATGGCCCGGCCCGACGTCGACCTCCTCGAGGGGCTCACCACAGCGATCATCGTGGACCAGGAGCGCATGGGGGCGAACATCCGCTCGACCGTAGGAACGGTCACGGACGCCAATGCAATGCTGCGCATGCTGTTCAGCCGTCTGGGCCAGCCACACATCGGCTCTCCCCAGGCGTTCTCCTTCAACGTCCCGTCCGTGACCGGGGCAGGGGCGATCAAGACCGCGGACGGGAAGACCGAGAAGCGCACCTTCTCAGTGGTCGGCGGCATGTGCCCGCGCTGCGAGGGCACCGGCCAGATCAGCGACTTCGACCTCACGGCCCTCTATGACGCAGGCAAGACCCTCTCCGGCGGGGCGATCCTCGTGCCCGGCTACAGCATGGACGGCTGGTACGGCCGCATCTTCGCCGGGTCCGGCTACTTCGACATGGACAAGCCGGTGGGGAAGTTCACGAAGGCCGAGCTGAACGACCTCCTCTACCGCGAGCCGACCAAGATCAAGGTCGAGGGGATCAACCTCACCTACGAGGGCCTGGTCCCGAAGATCCAGAAGTCCATGCTGTCCAAGGACAAGGAGGCCATGCAGCCGCACATCCGGGCCTTCGTGGAGCGGGCGATCACGTTCCAGACCTGCCCGGAGTGCGGGGGAACCCGCCTCGCAGAGCCGGCCCGGTCGTCGAAGATCAGAGGCGCCAGCATTGCCGACCTGTGCGCGATGCAGATCAGCGACCTCGCCCAGTGGGTACGCGACCTCCACGAGCCCACGGCCGCGCCCCTCCTGAAGGGTCTCGGCGAGCTCCTGGACTCCTTCGTGGCGATCGGGCTCGGGTACCTCTCGCTCGACCGCTCCTCCGGGACCCTTTCCGGTGGCGAGGCGCAGCGCACCAAGATGATCCGGCACCTCGGCTCCTCGTTGACCGACGTCACCTACGTCTTCGACGAGCCGACCATCGGCCTGCACCCGCACGACATTGCGCGCATGAACGAGCTCCTGCTCCAGCTGCGGGACAAGGGCAACACAGTGCTCGTGGTCGAGCACAAGCCCGAGGCGATAGCGATCGCGGACCACGTCGTGGACCTCGGTCCCGGCGCGGGGACGGCGGGTGGCGAGATCTGCTTCGAGGGCACGGTCGAGGGACTCCGGGGGAGTGCGACCCTCACGGGCAAGCATCTCGACGACCGGGCCAGGCTCAAGGGGAGCGTGCGGGCGCCCAGAGGCGCCCTCGAGGTCCGCGGCGCCTCGTCGCACAACCTCAGGGACGTGGACGTCGACATTCCGCTCGGCGTGCTCACGGTGGTCACCGGTGTGGCGGGTTCCGGGAAGAGCTCGCTCATCCACGGCTCGGTGGCCGGGCGTGACGGCGTGGTCGTGATCGACCAGAGTGCGATCAAGGGCTCGAGGCGGTCCAACCCTGCCACCTACACGGGTGTGCTCGAGCCGATCCGCAAGGCATTCGCCAAGGCGAACGGCGTCAGGGCCGCGCTGTTCAGCGCCAACTCGGAGGGTGCCTGTCCCGTCTGCAACGGCGCAGGCGTCATCTACACCGATCTCGGCTTCATGGACACGGTGTCCACGCCGTGCGAGGAGTGCGGCGGCAAGCGCTTCCAGGCGGCCGTCCTCGAGTACCTGCTCAACGGACGGAACATTGCCGAGGTCCTCGCGATGCCGGTGGAGGAGGCCGAGGCGTTCTTCTCCGAGGGAGAGGCGAAGAACCCTGCGGCGCACCGGATCCTGGAGCGGATGGCCGACGTCGGCCTCGGATACCTCGCGCTCGGCCAGCCCCTCACCACCCTCTCGGGCGGCGAGCGGCAGCGCCTCAAGCTGGCCACGCAGATGGGGGAGAAGGGTGGGATCTACGTCCTCGACGAGCCCACCACGGGACTCCATCTGGCCGACGTCGAGCAGCTCCTCGGCCTCCTCGACCGGCTGGTCGACGCAGGGAAGTCGGTGATCGTCATCGAGCACCACCAGGCGGTCATGGCCCACGCCGACTGGATCATCGATCTGGGGCCCGGGGCGGGGCACGACGGCGGTCTGGTCGTTTTCGAGGGGACGCCGGTGCAGCTCGTCGCGGACCGCTCGACGCTGACGGGGGAGCACCTCGCCAAGTATGTCGGGGCCTGACGGCCACCGGCGGCCTGGCGGCCACGATGCCGGCAGTGGCTAGGCTGGCAGTCATGATCAACCGAGCGCGCCTTCATTCCGACCTGTCCCGCCTCCACCGCGAGACCCAGATGCTCCTCGCGACGGCGTCGTCCCTGTCCGCGGAGGAGCTTGCCGCGCCGTCTCTGTGTGAGGGCTGGACCCGTGCCGACGTGCTCGCGCACATGGCCTCGAGCGGACGGGCCCTCGTCAGGCTGGTTGACTGGGCGACGACGGGCGAGGAGCAGACGCTGTACGCGTCCGCCCAGGCCCGCGCCGACGAGATCGCCGCGCTGGCGGCCAGGCCGCGCCATGAGCTCCTCGCGGACGTCCGTGAATCGGCCGGCTACTTTGCGCAGCAGTGCGAGCGGCTCAACGGCGACCTCGCGGTCGAGGAAGTCGTCCTCCACGGGAAGACGATCCCTGCCACGTCGATCGTCGCGCTGCGCATCGCCGAGGTTGTGGTGCACCACCATGATCTGGACACCGTCTGGACGATCGAGGAAGCGGACCCGGACTCGCAGCTGGACGCGCTTGAGTCGGTGGTCCGCACGATGCGGGCCAAGCAGGCGCCAGGCATGGCCCTCGCAACCGACGAGGGCGACGAATGGCTGATCGGCGACGGCGCGCTGCGCGTTGCGTCCGACCGGCCGGGCCTCCTCATGTGGCTCGCACGCGGCAATACCGAGCACATCGAGGCGAACGGACCGCTGCCGGCGCTGCCTTCGTGGTGACAGCTCAGGGCCCGCGGCTCCTGCGCAGACGGGTCCTACGGAACTGGCAGCGAGACGTGTTGAAGGGGGACGAGTTAGGGCGTGGCGGCGGGGGCGGTTGATGGCAGTATCGGGCCATGACGTTCTTCGAGGGTCTGCCGGCTTCACCTGAACATCGTTCTCGCCCGGCTCCGGCGCGGCCTGTGTGGGCGGGTCCTCCGGCGAATGAGTTGCCGGTCGTCATCCATGTGGGGCAGTTCCTGCATCGTGCGCCGTCTTTGGTGATGGGCGTTCGATCACTGGAGGTCTACTCCACCGGGTGCTGCATCGAGATTGCCTGGGTCGCTCGGCGGGACGGCATGTCCGAGCATGAGTGGGGCGAACTCGGCTCGAAGGGGTTCAGGATGCCGATGGGCGGCCGCTGGTCCTCGGAGTCGGGTCTGCTCTTCGGCATCGAGTATGCCGATGGCCGCAAGGCGGTGATCGGCCATCCTCGCCCGGGCATGTTCGGAACCGAGTCCGCGGTCACTGAACCGGTGCTGCTGCAGGCAGGCGGTGGAGGCGGGATGGGAACCGGCGACGAGTGGGTCAGCTCCTCGAGGCTGTGGCTGTGGCCGCTGCCTGAGCAGGGCGATCTCCGTCTGGTGGCGAGGTGGAACGACGCGGGAATGCCCGAGACGTCGATTGTTCTGGACGGGAACAGAATCGTGGCTGCCTTGGACGGCGTTCAGCCGTTCTGAAATGTGGCGTGCTTGCCTGGTCTCGTCGCGACGTACTGGCTGTAGGCAGCGGCGGAGTCGGTGGCGTGGCGTTCGATGGTGGCGGGTGAGTAGCCGAGCGTTTCGGCGATGATGGCCACGGGTGCGAGCCTGGTCAGCTCGTGGAGCGTGCCGAGTCGGGCGGCGCGGGCGCTGAAGACGGCTCGGAGGCGCTGCCGTAGGTGCGCGGAGCTGATGTGCCGTCCGGGGGAGAGGCCGCGGAAGACCCAGTTGCTGTTCGGGTGTGCCGCGGTGAGGCCGTTTCCCGGGGCTGAGGCGAGGTCGCGCCAGGGCGCGTCGAGCGGGGCCGGGAGGGCGATCTCGATGCCGCCGAGGCGGACGGTGACGAGCTCGTCGGTGACGGCGACGTCGTCCCAGGTGAGGGCGGCGACGTGTTCGATCTGCTGGCCGAAGACGATGACGAGGATGGCGGCGGCGCGGTCCCGTGCGGGCAGCAGGTCGCCCTGGAGGACCTGCTGGACGGCTTCCTCCTGCTGGGAGGCGCTGAGCCTGGGGCTGGTTCCCCTCTTGTGCGGGACCATTCTCAGCCCGGCCGGGGCTGTGTGGGTCTTGATGGCCCAGTTGAGGAATCGGTCCGCGATCTCCCCGGTGGTGGGGCCTTCTGCCTGCCATGCATCCAGGTGGGCCTGCTGGAGTTCGGCGAGGCGGGTTCCCCTGTCGGTGAGCCAGTTCAGGAAGTCGATGGCGACGGTGACGCTCTGCTTGCTGCGCAGGAAAGTGCCGTGGCTGACTCCGTCCGCGTGGTTCATGCGGCGTTGGTGGTGCCAGCGGATGTAGCGGCGGACGAGCTCGCGGTTCTCCGGGTCGCCGACCCGTTCGAGGGCTTGCTGCGCCCAGTCGTCGTAGCGGGCGCGGAGTTCGTCGCGGCGTGGGAGGACGCCGTATTCTACGAGCAGGCCCCGGACGTATTCGCGGGTGCGCGAGTTCGGCAGACCGTCGAAGGCCTCATGGGTGACCGAAGGGGCGACGGCGAGGCGGCGGAGGAACGCGCTGACGTGCTCCTGCCGGATCCAGGTCAGGCCGCTGTTGGCACGCTTCATCGACTTCAGCGCTGTCGCGAGCGGGACGAGCTCCGGGGCGACGGTCCCGCATGTCGGGCGGGCGAGGAGGCCGTCGACCGTGTCGGCAAGGGTGCAGCTCCAGCAGCGGCCGCCGCTGTGGAGCTCGTCCTCGGCCCCGCAGGAGGTGCAGTCGACGTTCAGGCGGACCCGGGAGCAGTGCCGGCAGGCGGGGGCGCCGTCGACCAGCCCGGGCAGGATGCCTTCGTGGCCGCAGGCACAGGTGCCGCGGGTGCGCTTGGCCTGCTGGTAGCAGTAGCCGCAGACCCCGCCGTCGGGCCAGTTCGCGACGGTCTGGTGGTGCTGGCCGCAGCGGGAGCAGGGGACGGGCCAGCGGGTCGGATCTTCGGCCTTGCGGGGCCTAGGCATCGTCCTCGGGTGGGATCAGGCGGATCCTGCGGGCGATGGGATCGCCGGGCTTGACCCCGATGTCCTCGGGCCTGCGCGGGGCGTTCGCCGTGGCGGCCGCGCGCATCTGGACGTAGGGCTCGAACAGATCGTTGGGGGTGCACTCGAGGATGTCGCAGAGGGCGGCGAAGGTGTGCGCGGGGATCCGCTCGGGGGTGCCGGTGACGAGCCGGTGGACCTGGGCGTTGGAGAGGTTGATCCCCCGGGCCCTGAGCAGGGGGAGGAGCTCGGTGGTCTTCCAGAGGTTCCGCTGGGCCATGAGCTTTCGGAGGTTCCAGTGGTAGCCGACGCGGCGCTGTTCGCTCATGCTCAGTTCCTGCCTTCGTTCTCCGGGCTGCCGATCCTGGCCGCGATCATGCGCTGGATGGTCCTGTGCTTGAAGTCGGACGAGACGGAAGTGTAGAGCGCAGTGGTCGAGGAGTAGCTGTGGCCGACCTGCTGCTGGACGAACAGCGGGTCGTATCCGGCCTCGATCAGGTGCGTGACGTACGAGTGGCGCAGCGCGTGCAGGGACAGCTCCTCGGGCAGGCCGGCCAGCTTCCGGACGGACTGGAAGGACCGGTCGAAGTTCCGTACCGCTGCAGAGGCCGAGCGCTCCGAGGGCCACAGGCTCTGGGAGCGGTCTGCAGTGGCAAACCTGCCTCGGCCCTCGGGGGAGAGCCAGAACCGGAGCAGGTCGACGACCCACTCGAACTCCGGGACGGTCAGCACGGTGCGGCGCCGCGGCCCGGAGCCCTTGGTTCCCTTGGCCCAGCGGACCTGGAGCGAGCCGAAGGCCCCGAACGCAGGGACATGGGGATTTGGGCCGAAGTCGACGTCCTCGAGCATCGCCAGCTCGCGGCGGCGCAGCCCGTAGGCGTAGGCGACCTTGAACGCGACAGAGTCCCGCATCGCCGGCAGCCAGCGCTTGGAGCCCTTGGCGAACTCGGTGTCCACGACGTCGTCGGCGGCATCGAAGAACGCCTGGAGCTCCGTCTTCGTGAAAGCCCGCCGGCGCGGCGGCACGGCCTCGTCGGTGGTGTGCCTGGGTGAGTTCCACTCGAAGACGACCTGTGTCGGCACGTCCGCGAAGACCCGCTCGCACAGGGCTGCCCAGCCGTAGCGGGAGTCGGTCAGGTATGCGCAGAACGCCCGGATCGCGCCGGCGTAGGAGCGCAGCGTCGACAGGCTCAGCGGCCGCGCGTCACCGCGCTGGTCGGACAGGAAATCGTCCACGTGATGGGCCGACCAGCGCCATGGGTACTCGTTGGCATGGTCCTTGAAGCGCTCCACGGTCCGGCACGAGGACCTGATGAACGCCGTCGTCAGCCCGCGCGCGAGCATCTGCGCACGCCACCGGTCCAGCATCGCCTCGAACACCCGGTCCTCGGCACGCAGCAGCCCGACGTCCTGGTCCGTCAGGAAGTCTGGAATCCGTCCCGGCAGCAGCTCCACAGCGTGAACTGTACGCGAAAATCTCTCACTAAATGCGAGAAACCATTGCTGACCTGCGCCAACACAGCAGGCCGGCGCCGACGAGGCCAGCTGCGGCACAAGGGCGAATCACCGGCTGACCTGCGACAACGCACGACGGCGCGGTGGGACGAGTCCTCGCACCTGTTTCTACTCGTCCTACTCGAACGCCGATAATCTACATTATGTCAAGTAACGGCGAGAAGGGGCTCCCCTTGGCGACATGAGGCTCTATCGAGCGCCCGAGTCGGGACAGCGGTGGATCGAAGCGTCCCCCGCTCGGGCCCGAAAAACGCGAGAGGTACCTTTCGCGATTTTCGGGCCCCTCCGAGAGCGGATCCCGGCATTCCGCGCTGTCGATTATGTCAACTTGTTCACCCGGGGATGCGTGGTAGTTCCTGTTCGATTTCGATTACCGCCGCGGTGAGCCGCGCCGTCGTGCGCACGCGGGGTCTGGATTCATCCGCGCTGCAGATCGCGCAGCTTCCCGAGCAGGAAGGCCTTCTCCCCTGCGCCCGGCGCAAGGCGAGCCGCCTCCGCGAGCTCCCGAGCGGCGTCGTCCCACCTGCCGAGGCGACGCAGCAGCTCCGCCCGGACGGCGTGGAAGACGTGGTAGCCGGACAGGTGCAGCCCGTCGACGATCTCCAGGGCGGCGGCCGGCCCCTCAGCCTCTGCCACGGCGACCGCGCGGTTGAGCCGCACCACCGGCCCGGGTGCCGCCTCGAAGAGCAGGTCGTAGAGCCGCACAATGCGGTGCCAGTCCGTCGCCGCGGCCGAGGGCGCCGCCGCATGGACCGCCTGAATGGCCGCCTGGAGCTGGTAGGGCCCAAGGCGCCCCCCGGCGAGGCAGGTCTGGACAATTGCCGTGCCCTCGGCAATGAGCGCTGCGTTCCAGCGCGACCGGTCCTGCTCGGCAAGCGGCACGAGGACTCGCCCAGGCCCGGCACGCACGCCGCTGCGGGACTCGGACAGGAGCAGGAGCGCGAGGAGTCCTTGGGCCTCCGGCTCCTCAGGCATGAGCCGCACAACGACGCGGGCCAGCCGCAGGGCCTCGGCACACAGCCCGGCGCGCTCCCGCGGCTCTCCCAGCGTCGCCGAATACCCCTCGTTGTAGATCAGGTAGATCACAGCGAGAACCCCCGAGAGCCTTTCCGGCAGATCCTGCACGGATGGGATCCGGTACGGGATGTGCGCGTCCCGGATCTTCGCCTTCGCCCGCGAGATCCTCTGGCCCATCGACGCCTCGGAGACGAGGAAGGCCGAGGCGATCTGCGTCGTCGTGAGTCCCCCGACCACCCGCAGCGCGAGCGCCACGCGGGCCGGCATGGAGAGCGCGGGATGGCAGCACGTGAAGAGCAGTCGGAGCCGATCGTCCCCGAGGGTGCCGGCACCGCCGTCGTCCGTCGCGTCGAGGAGCGCCGCGGCCGCCTCCTTGCCGCCGCGCGCAGCCTCTCTGCGGAAGCGGTCCACGGCACGACGCCTCGCGGTGAGGATGATCCACGCGCCCGGCTGCTCCGGCACGCCGTCGGACGCCCACCGTCTGGTTGCCTCCGCGAAGGCCTCCTGGACGGCGTCCTCGGCGAACCCGAGGTCCCCGGTGGTGCGCCGGACGACGGAGACCGCGCGGCCGTACTCCTCGCGGAAGACGGCCGCAACAGCGTCCTCGAAGGCGTTCAGGACGTCAGCTTCCCGCTGTCGGCGCAGGAATGCCGGCGAACGGCCGCACCTCGATGGGCAGGCCCGTGATCTCCGCGAAGCGCCGCCCCCAGACGAGGGCCGCGTCGAGGTCCGGCGCTTCCACGATGTCAAAGCCGCCCATGTGCTCCTTGCCCTCGAGGTACGGTCCGTCGCTCACGAGCACCTCTCCCCCCTCGGCGCGCAGGACCGTGGCCGAAGAGGCGTCCGTAAGCCCGTTGCCGTAGACGTAGGCTCCTGCCGCCTTGAGGTCCTCGGTGAGCTCGGCCAGCTTCGCCATGATCGGTGCGAGGAATTCGGGCGGCGGCACGACGCCGTCGGGCTGGTACATGCTGATCAGATACTGGGGCATGGCTCTCGCCTCCTGCAGTGGGCGCCCCTGTGGCGCCCTCGCCTACTGGACGAACGGGGCGGCTGGATTTCGACAGGGCCCCGCGAAGGAATCCGCGGCAGTCCGAACGCGGCCTCGCGGCCCGTCCGCCATGTGGACGACGGTAGCACCGTAGGGTTGAGGGATGCAGTCCTCGTCAGTCTCCCCCGCCCGCCCCGCAGCACTCGCCGCCGTGGCAGACCTCGTCGTCGTGCTCGCCTTCGCCGCCACCGGCCGCGCCACGCACAACCTCGACAGCCCGGTGCTCGGCGTGCTGGCAACGGCCTGGCCGTTCGTCGTCGGCCTCGCGGCGACGTGGGCCGTCCTGCGGCTGTGGCGCCGCCCCCTGGCCGTCTGGCCCTCCGGCATCCTGGTGTGGATCGGCACCTACGCCATCGGCATGCTCCTGCGATGGGCCACTGGCGGCGGGATGGCCACCCCATTCCTCCTCGTGGCCCTCGGAACCCTCGGCCTCTTCCTCGTCGGCTGGCGCGCCGTCGCCCTCGGCGTGCGCGCGGGCCGCAGGGCCACCGCCGACCGCTAGGCTGATCTCTGGGAAAGACCCCCTTGTCGAACGGAGGACCATGATCACGGCATTCGTCTTCATCCAGACGGACTCGAAGAAGATCCCGGAGGCTGCCGAGGAGATCTCCGCGATCCCCGGAATCAGCGAGGTCTATTCCGTCACCGGCGAATGGGACCTCATCGCCATTGCCCGCGTGCGCCAGCACGAGGAGCTTGCCGACGTCGTCGCTGACCGGCTCTCGAAGGTGGACGGCGTCCTCGAGACGACCACGCACATCGCGTTCCGCGCCTACTCACGCCACGACCTCGAGGCCGCCTTCTCCCTCGGGCTCACATGAGTCCCGCCCGGACACAGCAGAGGGGCTGGACCGTTCTCTGAACTGGTCCAGCCCCTCTGCGCGTGTCATCCGCGCGTGAAATCCACCCATGCTTGCAGCACCCGGGCCGCTGCGCCCGAGTCGATGGCCTCTTCGGCGCGGCGCTTCGCCACCGCGAGGCGGTCCAGAAGGGGGCCCTCGGCTTCGAGGTCGTAGGCCACGAGTCCCGCCGCCGCATTGAGCACGACGGCGTCGCGCACCGGACCGCGGTCCCCGGCCAGGGTGCGCCGGACCACCTCAGCATTGTGGGCGGCGTCGCCGCCACGGAGGTGCTCCAAGGGAGCACGCGGGATGCCGAGGTCCGCGGGGTCGAGCACGGACTCGACGACCTGGCCGCCGCGCACCTCCCACACGCGGGACGTCGTCGTGATGGTCAGCTCATCGAGGCCGTCGTCGCCCCGGAAGACCAGGCCGCGGCTGCCGCGTTCGGCCAGGACGCCCGCGATCAGCGGGGCCATGCGCGGATCAGCAGCGCCGACAGCGGAGGCCTGTACCCTGGCCGGGTTGGTCAGCGGCCCGAGGATGTTGAAGATCGTCGGCACCGCAAGCTCCTTGCGCGGCACCGCCGTGAAGCGGAAGGACGGGTGGAACACCTGGGCGAAGCAGAAGGTGATCCCGCAGGCCTCCGCAGCCTCGGCCACGCGGGCCACGCTCATGTCGAGCCGGACGCCCAGCGCTTCGAGGACATCGGCCGAGCCGGACGAGGACGACGCCGCGCGGTTGCCATGCTTCACGACCCGCGCCCCGGCACCCGCCATCACGAGGGCCGCAGTGCTGGAGATGTTCACGGTGTTCTGCTGGTCACCGCCGGTCCCCACGATGTCGAGCTTCTCGCCCGGGATGCTGATCGGCGTGGCGCGGGCGACCATGCCCTTGACGAGGCCGGCGAGCTCGTCCACGGTCTCGCCCTTCGCCTTGAGGCCCACGAGGAACCCGGCGATCTGGGAATCGGTCGCCTCACCCGCCATGATCGTGTCCATCGCCCACGCGGTCTCCGCCTGGCTCAGGTCCTTACCGGTCACGAGAGAACCGATGAGAGAACGCCATGAGGGCTGGGTCGGAGCGGCAGGTGCACTGCCGGAAGCGTCGATAGTCACGCCTCTGATGCTATCGACCGGCGCAGATGTGGCCCAAACAGCCGGCCCCCGTGACGCGCCCTCTCCCCCGGACGGCCGCGGATCCGCATGATTTCGAGGGTTTGTAGAAAAAGTTCCCGGATAGTGCGGTTCGCGTTGGGCGAACCCGGGGTTTGTAGACATAATGTCCTTGTGACGACAGCGACTCATGCCCCGACAACCCCGGCACATCCCACGCTGAATCGCCCCAACATGGTCTCCGTCGGAACCGTGGTGTGGCTGTCCAGCGAGCTGATGTTCTTCGCCGGTCTCTTTGCCATGTACTTCTCCCTGCGAGCCGCCTCGAGCGACCTCTGGGCAGCGGAGACATCCAAGCTCAACTTCCCGTTCGCCCTGGTGAACACCATCGTCCTCGTGGCGAGCTCCTTCACCTGCCAGATGGGTGTCTTCGCGGCCGAGCGGCTGCAGCCGCGCCGCAGCGGCGGCCTCTTCGCCTTCGCGAAGTGGGGCATGGTCGAGTGGTTCATCCTGACGTTCCTCATGGGCACCTTCTTCGTGGCGGGCCAGTCCACGGAGTACGCCATGCTCGTCTCCGAGCATGTGACCCTCGACGCCAACGCCTACGGCTCCGCGTTCTACATCACCACGGGCTTCCACGGCCTTCACGTGATGGGCGGCCTCGTGGCCTTCCTCTTCATCATCGGGCGCGCCTTCGCCGCCAAGCGGTTCGGCCACTACGAGGCCACCTCGGCGATCGTCACCTCGTACTACTGGCACTTCGTGGACGTCGTCTGGATCGGGCTCTTCCTGGTCATCTACGTCCTCAGATAGCCCACAGCACTACAGCAGATTTCGGGACCGCGCCGTAGGGCGGCGGCAGGAACGGATAGGAACGGATTCGTGAAGGCACTCTCGCAGAAGCGGCGTCACCCGCTGGCAGTCATCGCACTGTTGGTCATGGGGCTGCTGATGACCGGCGGACTCTACGCATTCATCAACGCCTCTCAGGCCAAGGCGGACACCAGCTACTCGGCGTCGGATGTCAGCGAGGGTCAGAAGCTCTTCGTCGCCAACTGTGCGACGTGCCACGGCATGGGCGCCTCCGGCACGGCCGCAGGTCCCTCGCTCGTGGGCGTCGGTGCCGCCGCCGTCGACTTCCAGGTAGGCACCGGCCGCATGCCGATGCAGATGAACGGTCCCCAGGCCCAGAAGAAGCCGGTCCAGTTCAACGCGGACCAGACCAAGCAGCTCGCCGCCTACGTGGCATCCCTCGGCCCCGGCCCGGCCCTCCCCGACGAGGCCATGCTTGACGGAAAGGGCGACGCAACGCACGGCGGTGAGCTCTTCCGCGTGAACTGCGCCATGTGCCACAACGCCGCTGCCGCTGGCGGCGCCCTGACCCGTGGCAAGTTCGCACCGTCGCTCGCCGGCGTCAGCGCCCAGCACATCTACGAGGCTATGGCGACCGGCCCGCAGAACATGCCCGTCTTCTCGGACGCGAACATCTCGCCTGAGGGCAAGCGCGACATCATCACGTTCCTGCAGACCATTGAGTCCCAGGGCTCCCCCGGAGGCAACGACCTCGGTTCGCTCGGTCCGGTCTCCGAGGGCCTGTTCGTGTGGGTTGCGGGCCTCGGCGTCATCATCGCCTTCACGATCTGGCTGACGTCTCGCACGTCCTGACGCATCAGCGCATCGCAGTATGGGCCGTCCCCGTGGCGGCATTGATTTGAACACCGTCCCCGGAATGCCGGGGGCCAGGAAGGATGAGGGGAAATATGGGCAACCATAGTGACGGCTATCCCCAGAGCGGGGACGCCGTAGCTACGGCTGGTCAGACAGAGAAGTTCGCGGACCCGGGTCTCCCGCCGCATCGTCTCCGTCTGTCCGACACCGACCCCAGGGCTGCGAAGCGCGCTGAGCGCCAGGTCACGATACTGTTCATCATCTCGGTGATCGGAACCATCGTGTTCCTCGTGTCGTACTTCGCCATCGACCTGGGCCACGATTCGACGATCCCGACCATCCGCCTGCAGAACATCCTGCTCGGCATCGGAACCGCGTTCGCCATGCTGGGCATCGGCACGGGCATCGTCCACTGGGCGAAGGCCCTCATGCCGGACCACGAGGTTTCCGAGTCGCGGCACCCGGTCCGCACTGAGGAAGACCGGGTCGCCGCCGTCAAGATCGTCGACGACATCATCGAGGAGACCGGCATCAAGCGCCGGCCCCTGATCCGGAACACCCTCATCGGAGCGATCGCCCTGGCACCGCTGCCGGCGCTGGCCGTCTTCGGCGATCTGGGCCCCAATGCGAACGACAAGCTCCGCCACACCCTGTGGGCCCCCAAGGACGGCAAGAAGGTCCGTCTCACCCGCGACCCTGACGGCACCCCCATCAAGGCCTCGGATGTGACGATCGGCTCGGCCTTCCACGTGATCCCCGAGGGTCTCAACGACCTCACCGAGGGGAAGCTGAACGAGAAGGCCAAGGCCGTCGTCCTGCTCATGCGCCTCAACCCGGCAGACCTCCACGTCTCCCCCGGCCGCGAGTCCTGGAACTACAACGGCATCGTTGCCTACTCGAAGATCTGCACGCACGTCGGCTGCCCCGTGGCCCTGTACGAGCAGCAGACACACCATCTGCTGTGCCCGTGCCACCAGTCGACCTTCGACCTCACGCACGAATGCGCGGTGATCTTCGGGCCGGCGAGCCGCCCGCTGCCGCAGCTGCCGATCGAGGTTGACGCCGACGGCTACCTCGTGGCCACGTCGGACTTCCACGAACCTGTTGGACCTAGCTACTGGGAGCGTGAGTACTCGTGAGCGGCACCGCCTCCACCTATCAGGCACCGGCCTACCAGCCACCGACCAAGGTCGGCCGCATCGCCGACTTCGTCGACCAGCGCACCGGCACGTCGGCCCTTGTGCGCGAATTCGGCCGCAAGGTCTTCCCGGACCACTGGTCGTTCATGTTCGGCGAAGTCGCCCTCTACAGCTTCGTCATCCTGCTGCTGTCGGGCACCTTCCTGACGTTCTTCTTCGACCCGTCCATGGCGGAGACCCACTACGACGGGGCCTACGTGCCGCTGCGGGGCATGGAGATGTCCGTCGCATACCAGTCCTCGCTGCACATCTCGTTCGAGGTGCGCGGGGGCCTGTTCATGCGCCAGGTCCACCACTGGGCCGCTCTGCTGTTCGTGGCCGCCATGAGCGTCCACATGCTCCGGGTCTTCTTCACCGGTGCCTTCCGCAAGCCCCGCGAGATGAACTGGGTCATCGGCGGCGTCCTGCTCATCCTGGGCATGGCGGCCGGCTTCACCGGCTATTCGCTCCCCGATGACCTGCTCTCCGGCAACGGCCTGCGCATCATCGACGGCGTGATCAAGTCGATCCCGGTCATCGGCACATGGATCTCGTTCTTCCTCTTCGGCGGCGAGTTCCCGGGCAACGCGATCATCGGCCGCCTGTACGTGCTGCACATCCTGCTCGTGCCGGCCATGATCCTGATGCTAGTGGCGCTCCACCTCGTGTTCGTGGTGGTCCACAAGCACACCCAGTACCCCGGACCGGGCCGGAACGACGGCAACGTTGTCGGCTACCCCCTCGGACCGGTCTACGCGGCCAAGGCCGGCGGGTTCTTCTTCATCGTGTTCGGCGTCGTGGCACTCATGGCAGCCTTCTTCACGATCAACCCGATCTGGAACTACGGCCCGTACGATCCCTCCCCCGTGTCCGCCGGCACCCAGCCGGACTGGTACATCGGCTGGGTCGACGGGGCCCTGCGTCTGATGCCCGGCGTCCTGGGCGCCGTTGACGGCTACCGCCAGCACTTCGAGTTCGTGATCGGCCAGCAGACCCTCACGCTCAACGTGCTGCTCCCGGCCCTTGTGCCGGCGGGCATCGTGTTCACCGTGCTGTTCACGTATCCGTGGATCGAGCGGTGGATCACGAAGGACGACCGTGAGCACCACGTGCTCGACCGTCCGCGCAATGCCCCGACCCGCACCGCGATCGGCATGGCCGGCTTCACGTTCTACTGCGTCATGTGGGCCGCGGCGTCGTCCGACCTCATCGCGACCCACTTCCACGTCGCGCTGAACGATGTCACGTACTGGTTGCGGGCACTGTTCTTCGTGGGACCGATCATCGCCTTCGTCGTGACCAAGAGGATCGCGCTCGCGCTCCAGCGCAAGGATCGCGAGATCGCCCTCCACGGCCGCGAGACGGGCCGCATTGTCCGTCTCCCCCATGGAGAGTTCATCGAGGTTCACGCACCTGTGGACGAGTACAAGCGCTACCGCCTCGTGGGCTTCGAGTCCCCGAGGCCGCTCCCGGCACAGCCGAATGCCAAGGGCGTCGTCAACCGCACGGAGCGCCGCCGGGCCAAGCTGTCGAAGTGGTTCTTCGAGGACCGGGTCGCTCCCGTGACTCCGGCCGAGCTCGAGGCAGCCCACGCCCATGGGCACCACGAGGCCGTCGAGGCGCGCGAGGAAGTCAAGCCTCTGGGCCGCTGAACCGCAGCATCCCGGAGCCAGATGGGTAGGGCCCCGCACCGCAAGGTGCGGGGCCCTACCCATCTACGCACACCATCGGAGAGGGCGCCAGTGACGCGCTAGGGAGCTTGGAAGCGCTGCGAGGAGTATCTACGGGGCGACCGGACTCCCGGCCGTTGCAGGGGCACCCAGAGCTTGTAGCGGTCGGCACGGTAGTACGAGACCGAGTAGTCCACGACCGACTTCGCGACGTAGGCGTGACGTTGGATCTTCAGCAGCGGCGAGCCCATCTCGACATTCAGAAGGCGTGCGGTCGACGGCGATGCCGCCGTCGCCTCGATGGTGTCCTCTCCCCACTCCATGATGAGTCCGTAGCGCTCGCTCAGGACTTGGTAGAGGGATGCGGGCGGAGGGCCATCCACGATGCCGGGAACCCGGCTGGCGACGATGTAGTTCTCGTCGACGCTCATCGGCTCCTGGTCGGCAAGCAGGAGGCGCCGGAAGCGCACCACGGGCGTCCCTTCATCGATCTGCATCTCGCGCGCGAGGTACGCCGAGGCGCCGATGAGCTCGAAGCTCAGGACGCGCGCGTCCGGGACCATTCCGCGGCGCTGCATCTCCTCCGAGTAGGACGTCAGCTTCATCTGGAGGTCGAGCTTGGGGCGGCTCACGAAGGTGCCGAGCCCTACGATTCGGTCGAGGACGCCCTCTGCGACAAGCGCGTCGATGGCCTGTCGGACAGTCATGCGGGCCACGCCGAAGCGCAGGGACAGGTCACGCTCCGAGGGCAGCGCTGCTCCCGGGGTGAGCTTGGTGGTGATGTGGGATCGAAGGATCTCGCGCAGTTGGACGTACATCGCCGTCCTTGAGGTGCGGTCGAGCTCGCCCGAGATCCCCTCGGCGTTGTGCACAGTCCTCCTCGAACGTTTCTGATCTCAATCCTGACACAAAGAGCAGAGGCACGCGCTTCGGTATGAGGTGCGCGAAAGGCCGGTGGCCGGTGCTCCCGAAGGAAACACCGGCCACCGGCCTTTCGCCCACAGTGTGAGTCAGTGCGCGTGGTCTCCGCGGCTGTACTCGAAGACCCAGCCAACCAGCGCGACCAGAGCGAGGCCCGCACCGATGAAGAGGATCCACCAGCCAACGGCTACTCCGAGGAAGCTGATCGCTGCGGAGGCACCGAGCATGAGCGGCCACCAGCTCCAGGGGCTGAAGTGTCCCTGCTCGCCGGCGCCCTCATGGATCTCGGCGTCCTCGCGGTCCTCAGGCCGGAGGCCGACGCGGCGGCCGGTGAGCATGAGGTACGAGCTGATCATGATCCCCAAGCCGAAGCAGAGGAGCAGGGCGAGGATGCCCACCCATTCCGTCCAGTGGGTCAGGAACCCGTAGACGATCGATACAGGGAGGAAGAACACGCCAACGATGGCGAAGATCATCGTCTCGATTTTCACTTGGCGGCGTCCTTACGCTCGGCGGAGAGGGCGGCAGCGGCCCCCGCGTGCTGCACGGCCCCGACGGCCGAGAGCTCGGGGTGGTGAAGGTCGAGCGCCGGACGCTCCGAGCGAATGCGCGGAAGCGAGGTGAAGTTGTGGCGCGGCGGCGGGCACGACGTCGCCCACTCGAGGGAGCCGCCGAAGCCCCAGGGATCGTCCACGAGGACCCTCTTCCCGTGACGGGCCGTGATGTAGACGTTCCAGAAGAACGGGATCATCGAGGCGCCGAGCACGAACGAGAAGATCGTCGAGAACTGGTTCATCCACTCGAAGTTGTCCTGCGGCAGGTAGTCGGCGTAGCGGCGGGGCATGCCCATGACGCCGAGCCAGTGCTGGATGAGGAAGGTTCCGTGGAAGCCGATGAGCAGCAGCCAGAAGTGGATCTTGCCGAGTCGCTCGTTGAGCATCTTGCCCGTCCACTTCGGCCACCAGAAGTAGAACCCAGCGAACATCGCGAAGACGACCGTGCCGAAGACCACGTAGTGGAAGTGGGCCACCACGAAGTAGGTGTCGGAGACGTGGAAGTCGAGCGGCGGTGAGGCGAGGATGATGCCGGTCAGGCCACCGAAGAGGAACGTGATGAGGAAGCCGATGCTCCAGAGCATGGGCGTCTCGAAGGTCAGCGAGCCACGCCACATCGTGCCGATCCAGTTGAAGAACTTCACTCCTGTCGGAACGGCGATGAGCATCGTCATGAAGGCGAAGAACGGCAACAGCACCGCACCGGTGACGTACATGTGGTGTGCCCACACGCTGACGGAGAGGGCCGCGATCGCGATCGTCGCGAAGACCAGGCCCTTGTAGCCGAAGATCGGCTTGCGGCTGAAGACCGGGAAGATCTCGGAGACGATGCCGAAGAACGGCAGGGCGATGATGTACACCTCGGGGTGGCCGAAGAACCAGAACAGGTGCTGCCACAGCACGGCGCCGCCGTTCTCCGGATCGAAGATGTGCGCGCCGAAGCGGCGATCGGCGCCGAGGCCGAACAGTGCCGCAGCGAGCGGGGGGAACGCCATCAGGACGAGGATGGACGTGATGAACGTGTTCCAGGTGAAGATCGGCATGCGCCACATGGTCATGCCGGGGGCACGCATGCAGACCACCGTCGTGATGAAGTTGACCGCGCCGAGGATGGTGCCGAAGCCCGAGAGCGCGAGGCCGAAGACCCACAGGTCACCGCCGACGCCCGGCGTGAAGGTGGTGTTCGACAGCGGGGCGTAGGCGAACCAGCCGAACGACGCCGCGCCCTGCGGGGTGATGAAGCCGGCGGTGGCGATCGTGGACCCGAAGAGGAAGAACCAGAAGGCCAGCGCGTTCAGGCGCGGGAACGCCACGTCCGGCGCACCGATCTGAAGCGGCATGATCACGTTCGTGAAGCCGGCGAAGAGCGGGGTCGCGAACATGAGCAGCATGATCGTGCCGTGCATCGTGAAGAGCTGGTTGTACTGCTCCTTCGTCTGGAGGATCTGCATCCCCGGCTCGAAGAGCTCGGCACGGATGAGCAGCGCCATCACGCCGCCGATGCAGAAGAAGACGAACGAGGCGATCAGGTACATGTACCCGATGGTCTTGTGGTCGGTGGAGGTGATCCAGTTGACGACGATGCGTCCCTTGGACGTGGGCACCACCGGTGCGCTCACGGCGCCCGCTGAGGGCGACTGTGTGTAGGTAGCCATGGTCCCCTACTTCTGGTTCTGGTTCGGGTTGCGGTCGTACTTCGTGTCCAGGAGGCCCTTGTCGAGACCAGCGAGGTGTGCCTGGAACTCAGCCTCCGGGACCACCTTCACGCGGAAGAGCATCTCGGAGTGGTACTCGCCGCAGAGCTCGGCGCACTTGCCGTCGTAAGTACCTTCCTTCTGCGGGGTGAAGTACATGTAGTTGATCTTGTCCGGGAACATGTCCCGCTTCTGCATGAACGCGGGGACCCAGAACGAGTGGACAACGTCACGGGAGGTCAGCTCGACCGTTACGGACTTGTTCACCGGCAGGTACAGCGTTGGGAGCGTGTTGAGGTCGATGGCCTGGCCGGTCAGCTGGGCCTGGACGCCGGCCTCATGCACGTCATCCTTGACGAGGCCGCCCTTCTTGTAGTTGAAGTCCCAGGACCACTGCTTGCCCACGACGCTCACCGTGACGTCCGGGTTGGTGTTCGGGTTGTCGATGGCGCGCTGGTCGCGGTCGGTGAAGTAGAAGAAGGTGAAGATGAGGAAGAGCGGGATCGCCGTGTAGAAGATCTCGATCGGCAGGTTGTAGCTGATCTGGCGGGGGAAGCCCGTGGTGCCCTTGCGGCGCCGGTAGGCAACGATGCACCACAGCATCAGGCCCCAGGTGATGACGCCGACGATCACGACCGCGATCCACGAGTTCACCCAGAGATCCGTGATGATCGGGGTGTTGCTCGTGGTGTTCCTATCGCCAGGCAGCCAGCCTCGCTGTACCTCGGATGAACATCCAGACAGAGCGAGCGCACCGACGACGGCTGCTGCCGAAGCCGTGATGATGCGAGTTCGCTGGCTGCTGGTTCGGTTCTGCGACCTCACAGACGGCCCTTCCTCTTGGTGCGTCGTTCCCTGTGGCAGCGCGGCAGGCGAGCTCCCGCGCATGGCACCGGGCGACATAGTTTTACTACTCGGTGTAGAGCTTACAGCTATCCCGCGCCAATATCCCACATGTTCCGCAGACGCGTCGGCCGCGCCTCGTATGGGCCTTTTCAGGTCCCATTCGAGGCGCGACCGCAACCGGCAGCGTCCGGAATCAGTGGAAGGAATCACCGCATGCGCAGGACCCCTGTGCGTTGGGGTTGTCGATCGTGAAGCCCTGCTTGGAGATGGTGTCCTCGAAGTCGATGGTCGCCCCGGCAAGGTATGGCACGCTCATCTTGTCGACGACCACTTCTACCCCGTTGAAGTCGCGCACGGCGTCCCCGTCGAGGAGCCGTTCGTCGAAGTACAGCTGGTAGATGAGGCCGGAGCAGCCGCCGGGCTGGACCGAGACACGCAGGCGAAGGTCCGTCCGGCCCTCCTGCTCGAGGAGGCTGCGGACCTTGTCGGCCGCAACGTCGGTCAGCTGGACCTCGTGCGAGGCAAGCGCCTCGGCCGGCTCATTGATTGCAGTACTCATTCCATACCTTCTCTCGCGCCCGGTGGAGGTCCTCCGCCGGGCCTCGTGTGGCTTCTATCCATGCTACGACCCAGAGGTCAGCACCTGCCAACCCCTTGAGCGGCAGGTCACAGGCTCGCTGGCGTCTCGGCGTGCAGTGCGGCCAGGAGGAGCGCCTCCGCAAGGATGCACTTCTCGAAGTCGCCGAGGTGGAGCGACTCGTTGGCGCTGTGTGCCCTGGAGTCCGGGTCCTCGACGCCCGTGATGAGCACCTCGGCATCCGGGAAGACCTCCTTGAGGTCTGCGATGAAGGGGATGGACCCGCCCATTCCGGTGCGCACAGCGGGGACGCCCCAGGACTCCCCCAAGGCCCACAGCACAGTCTGCGCCGCCGCGGAGTCCATATCGGCGCGGTAGGCGTTTCCCTTCTCTTTGGGTGTGAAGGTGAGGTGCGCACCGAAGGGGACGTTGGCCTCCAGATGCGCCCGGAGCGCCTCCATCGCTGCGTCGGGGTCCTGCCCCGGAGCCAGCCGCAGGCTGAACTTGGCCCGCGCCCGCGCCTGGATCGTGTTCGATGCAACATCGACGGAGGGGACGTCGATGCCGATGATGGACAGGGCAGGCCTGAGCCAGAGCCGGGCGGCGATGCTGCCGGTTCCAGCAAGCCTGACGCCGTCGAGAACGGCCGCGTCCCGCCGGAACTGGTCTTCGGGATAGTCGATGTCCGCGTCGTCCTGCGCCACCAGACCGGCAACGGCGACGTTGCCGTCGTCGTCGTGGAGGGTCGCGATGAGCCGCGCCAGAATGGTGGGAGCGTCCAGGATCGGGCCGCCGAACACACCGGAGTGGACCGAGTGCCCCAGAACGGCCACCTCGAACGTGCCGTCGGCAAGTCCTCGCAGGCTGGTGGTCAGCGCCGGCTGGCCGACGGCCCAGTTTCCCGAGTCCGCAACAACGATGATGTCGGCGGCGAGTTCCTCTCGGTACGACTCGAGGAACGCTCGGAACGACGGCGAGCCGAACTCTTCCTCCCCCTCGATGAACAGCGTCACGCCAAGTCCGAAGCGGTCCCCGAGGACCTCTCTTGCCGCACGGAACGCGGCGAGATGCACGAGCAGCCCGGCCTTGTCGTCGGCGCTCCCCCGGCCGTAGAGCCGGCCGTTCCGCTCGGTTGCGGCGAACGGCTCGGTCTCCCAGAGGGACAGGTCACCGGGAGGCTGCACGTCGTGGTGGGCGTAGAGCAGTACCGTGGGCTGGCCGGGAGCCGCCCGATGGCGAGCGACGACGGCGGGGCCGCCCTCGCTGCCGTCCGGCCTCGGGGCGCGGAGTATCTCGGCGTCGTCAATCCCGGCCGCGCGCACGAGCTGCAGGACTTCCTTCGCGCTCCGGTCGAGCTCGCTCTGCGGAAACGAGGGCCACGCGATGCCGGGCACTGCGACGAGGGAGGAGAGTTCGCCGACAGTCTCGGGAAAGCGGCGGGCGACGGCGGAGCGGAGCGCCGCGACATCGGCGTCGGCCACGCGGTGGGTCAGTTGTGAAGCCATGGCTTCACGGTACAAGCGTGTCGCCTGAGCATCAATGCCCTTTCCCAACGGCGGACCCGGGGCAGGCCAGTGGCGCGGTACCGGTATCCTTGAGGCGTGTTTGGACGTAAGAACGAGCCCGCCGCCGAGAGCCCCGGGCAGCCCGCCGAACCCGATGCCCCCCTTTCGGGCAAGGGTGCCCCCACTCCGAGGCGCAAGGATCAGGAGGCGGCCCGCAGGCGCCCGCTTGTGCCCACGGACCGCAAGGCCTCGAAGGTCGCCGAGCGCCAGGCGGCCGCGGAGGAGCGCCAGCGCGTGCGCCGCGCGCTCGAGACCGGCGATGAGCGGCACATGCCGTTCAAGGACCGAGGCCCCCAGAAGCGGTTCGCGAGGGACTTCGTGGACTCCCGCTTCAACCTGGGCGAGTACCTCATGTTCGCGGCGCTCGCGTTCGTCGTGATCTCGTTCATCGTCCCCCAGGCCGCCCAGGCGCAGGTCTACATCCTCGGAGCCTTCTGGATCGTCTTCATCCTTGTCTTCCTTGACACCTTCTGGCTCTCGCGCCAGCTCAAGAAGCGGCTTGTGGCAAAGTTCGGCGACGTAGAGCGCGGAACGGTCTGGTACGGCAGCATGAGGGCGCTGCAGTTCCGCCCGCTCCGGCTCCCGAAGGCCCTCGTCAAGCGGGGGCAGTACCCGAGCTGAGGCCACGGGCCACACAGAAGCGAATGCGCGGCGGCGCGGCACCCCCCGGGGGTGCCGCGCCGCCGTTGTCTGCCCGGTGCCCTTGTTGTGCCGGCAGCCTTTGTGCCGCGGCATCACCAGGGTGAGGCGATGGTCAGCGCTCAGCGCCCACCGCGGTGCGCGCTCCGAGCCTGCGGTTGATGGACGCCGCCCAGAACGGGCCCTCATAGAGGAACGCCGTGTACCCCTGCACGAGCGACGCCCCCGCTTCGAGGCGTTCCCGCACGTCGTCCGCCGTCTCGACGCCACCCACGGCCACGAGCGCAAGCCGGTCGCCGACCGCGGCGCGGAGCCGTCGGAGCACCTCGAGCGAACGCCCCTTGAGCGGCGCACCCGAGAGGCCGCCGGCCCCCGCCGCTTGCACCTTCTCCGCGGCGCTCACAAGCCCCTCCCGTCCGATGGTGGTGTTCGTCGCGATGATCCCGTCGAGGCCGAGATCCAGCGCGAGCCCCGCGACGTCGTCGACATCCTCGTCCGAGAGGTCCGGTGCGATCTTGACCAGCAGCGGCACACGGCGGCCCGCGGCGGCCGTGGACTCTTCGCGGACAGCCGTGAGCAGCGGCCGGAGTGACTCCACGCTCTGCAGGAGGCGCAGCCCCGGCGTGTTGGGGGAACTGACATTGACCACGAGGTAGTCGGCAACGGGAGCAAGCTCGCGGGCGCTGAAACGGTAGTCCTCGACGGCGTCCTCGAGCGGGACGGTCTTGGTCTTGCCGATGTTGACCCCGATGACCGGACGGGACGCGCCGTACCGCGCCTCGAGTGCCGCGCGCGCCGCGGCGATGCGAGGTGCGACGGCGCGGGCGCCGTCATTGTTGAATCCCATCCGGTTGACCACGGCCCGGTCCTCGATGAGCCGGAAGAGGCGCGGCTTCGGGTTGCCCGGCTGCGCCTGACCGGTGATCGTGCCCACCTCGATGTGGCCGAACCCCAGCTCGGCAAGGGCCTCGATGGCGCGACCCTCCTTGTCGAAGCCGGCGGCGAGGCCGAACGGAGAGGGGAAGACCACGCCGAAGGCCTCGGTCCGCAGCGCGGGCCCAGGGGCCGTGAACCGCTCGAGCGCCCTCCCCAGACCGCACGCGTGCACCGCGCGGATCGCCTCGAAACCGATGCGATGGGCGCGCTCGGCGTCCATCCACGAGAAGGCAGCACGGAAGAAGAAGGGGTAGAAGCGCATGGCACTAGTCTCCCATGGCCCTCTACCCTCGGAGGGAGGCAACGGAGCGAGGCGAGGGGGTATCGATGGCGCTGGCGTGGACCCCGGACTTCCTGGGGCGCGGCGTGGAGTCCGCCCCGCTCGGGCGGGGTCGGCACGGCGAGCTCGGCACCCTCATCCGATACCGCGCGCATCCGGACGACGGCGGCGTGGTCGCCGCCGGCGCTGGACCTGCGGGAGCGCTCCTGTACGTCCACGGGTGGAGTGACTACTTCTTCAACCTCGAGCTGGGACACTTCGCGGCCGGCCGCGGCTATGGATTCTACGCACTGGACCTGCCCGAGCACGGCCGCAGCATGGAAGCCGGCGAGATGCCCGGATTTGTGGGCTCGGCCGAGCACTACCTCGAGAGCGTCGGCGCTGCCGTGGCGGCGGTGAAGGCTGACGCCGGTGTGCCGCCGGTCCTCATGGGCCATTCGACGGGCGGGCTGGCCGCCGCCCTGTATGCGCAGCGCTTTCCGGCCGACCTCGCGGGGGTCATCCTCAGCAGCCCCTGGCTGGTGGCGCACGGCGGGGCCGTCGCGGGGAGGGTCCTGGAAGCGGCCCTCCGGCCGGTTTCGGTGCGGTGGCCCCGGCAGAGGCTCCCCCTGCCCTCGCGCGGCTACTTCTGGAGGGCCGTGGCCAAGGAAGCCGGCGGCGAATGGGAACTTCGCGAGGATCTGCGTCCCCGTAACGCCTTCCCGGTGCGGGCCGGTTGGCTGCACGGTGTGCTCGAGGGGCAGCGGATGCTCCGCGCAGGGCCCCGGCTCGACCTGCCCGTGCTGCTCCTGGCCTCGACGACCTCGGACATCGGGCCCGTCTGGCGGGAGAGCATGCGCGCCACCGACGCCGTGCTCTCCATCGGTCCGATGCGCCGTGCGGCGTCCCGGGTCTGCGTGCACCTTGAGGAGGCGCTGGTCGAGGGTGGCCTGCACGACGTGCTGCTCTCCCCCGCACCGGTGAGGAACGAGGCCTACGGCCGATTGGGGCGGTGGCTCGACGCGCTCTGATCCACGGCGCCCCCGTATCGGCGATCGCGCCGCGCATAGATCTCCACGGCCTCCCAGAGGGTGCGCCGGTCGACATCAGGCCAGAGGGTATCGAGGAAGACCATCTCCGCGTAGGCGGACTGCCAGAGGAGGAAATTGCTCAGCCGCTGTTCACCGGAGCTGCGCAGGAAGAGGTCGACATCCGGCAGATCGGGCTCGTCGAGGTAACGCTGGACCGTCTTCTCCCCCACGCTGCGCGCGCTGAGCCGGCCGGCCTCGACGTCGCGCGCGATGGCGGCCACAGCGTCGGCAATCTCTGCCCGGCCGCCATAGTTCACGCACATCGTCAGGTGGCAGACGGTGTTCTCGCGCGTGTACTCCTCGGCCTCCTCGAGCTCCTTGATCACAGAAGTCCACAGCTTCGGGCGCCGGCCGGCCCACCGGATCCGCACGCCCCACGAGTCGAGGGTGTTGCGCTGCCGCCGCAGCACATCCTTGTTGAACCCCATGAGGAAGCGGATCTCCTCCGGCGACCGCTTCCAGTTCTCAGTTGAGAAGGCGTACACCGACACGTACTCGATCCCGAGCTCGATAGCACCGGCCATCACGTCGAGAAGGGCGGGCTCCCCGGCCTTGTGCCCCTCGATGCGGGGCAGCCCCCGCTGGTTGGCCCAGCGCCCGTTGCCGTCCATCACGATTGCCACGTGCCGGGGAATGAACTCTCGTGGAATGTCGGGCGCGGTGGCACCGGAGGGGTGCGGGAAGGGAGCAATCGGGGCCGGGCGTTGGCCCCGGGTGGGCCGTGCGCGATGGGAGGGGGTGGTCGTCACGTGCTGGGTCACCGTTCGGTTCTGTGGGGTGGTCAGAGGGGGTCAGGGTCCTGCGGGCTCCCGCTCCACGAGCTTGAGGGAGCCTACCGCTCGCTCGAGGTGCCACTGGGTGTAGGCCGCCACGAGGCCGGCCGCCTCCCGCCGGTGGGGAGGCTCGGACGCGTCCGCCGTGGGCCAGTCCCCGGAGAGGAGCGCTGCGAGGAGGCGAACCGTCGCCGGCGCCGGGGCCGGGGAGCCAGGCGGTCGGCACGAGCTGCAGACGATGCCGCCGAGAGCGGCGTTGAAGGCCGAGTGCGGACCGGGCTCGCTGCAGCGC
Organism: Sinomonas cellulolyticus; assembly: GCF_014656475.1. Classification (GTDB taxonomy): domain Bacteria; phylum Actinomycetota; class Actinomycetes; order Actinomycetales; family Micrococcaceae; genus Sinomonas; species Sinomonas cellulolyticus. Next base: position 125,086 of record NZ_BNCM01000001.1, on the reverse strand, counting down.
GCGCAGTCCGTGAAGCTCGGTGCCCAGCCGGCCGTGGCCAAGGCCCGCAGGAGGTAGGAATCCAGGATGATGCCCGGGGCGTGCGCTCCTCGGCTGAGGGCCGCGAGGGCGCCCACGAGCAGCGCGTACTGCGCGGCGGCCGCCTCCGCCTCCGACGCCGTCAGCCGCTCGGCGGTCTCCGCCATGGCGGCGGCGACCGTGTACCGCGAGTAGTCCGCTGCGATGGCCGCACCGTAGCTGGCCCGGGCGGCCGCCTGGCTCACGATGTCCAGCGACCGGCCGTGCACGAGCTGGAGGTCTGCGACCATGAACGGTTCGAGGCTGGCGCCGAAGCGGCTCCACGTGCGCCGCACCCCGCGGGCCACCGCTCGCACTTGGCCGTGCCCCCGGGTCAGGAGCACCACGATACGGTCGGCCTCCCCGAGCTTGTGGGTGCGCAGCACAACGCCATCATCCCGGTAGCTCCGGGAGGCAAACGTCGATTCGGGCACGGGATCCATTCTCCCACGCAACGCAGGACGGCGGCGGGAGCCGCCCCGCCGCCGTCGTGCGCTGCCTTACTCTAGGCCTGGGCGCGTCACCCTCAGGCGGTGACCTCCGCGTCGCGCAGCGCGCGGTTCACGGCGGAGATGACTGCCTTGAGCGCCGACATCGACGTGTTCGGGTCGATGCCGACCCCCCAGAGGACCCGGTCCCCGACGGCGCACTCGACGTAGGCGGCCGCTCGCGCGTTCCCTCCCTCGGAAAGGGCGTGCTCGCTGTAGTCGAGCACGCGGACGTCTACACCCTCGCCGGCGAGGATGTCCAGGAACGCCGCGATCGGACCGTTGCCGGTGCCGATGCGCTCGACCACTTCGCCGTCGACCTTGAGGGCCGCCGTGAGGGTCATGCTGCCGTCCTCGGCCGTGTCAGAGGTGACGCGGCCGAGGGCGTACCTGCCCCAGGCCTTGCCGTCGTCGCCCGAGGGCAGGTATTCGTCGCTGAAGATGCTCCACAGCTCGGCCGCGCTCACCTCGCCGCCCGCGGTGTCGGTGTGCCGCTGGACCACGCCGGAGAACTCGATCTGTGCACGACGCGGCAGGTCGAGGCTGTGCTCGTTCTTGAGCAGGTACGCCACACCGCCCTTGCCCGACTGCGAGTTGACCCGGATGACCGCCTCGTAGCTTCGGCCGAGGTCTTTGGGGTCGACCGGCAGGTACGGCACCTGCCACGTGAAGTCGTCGACCTCCTTCCCAGCAGCCTTGGCATCCCGCTCGAGGGCCTCGAAGCCCTTCTTGATGGCGTCCTGGTGCGAACCCGAGAAGGCGGTGAAGACTAGATCGCCGCCGTAGGGGACCCTCTCCCCCACGGGCAGCTGATTGCAGTACTCGACGGTGCGGCGGATCTCGTCGATGTTGGAGAAGTCGATCATCGGGTCGATGCCCTGGACGAACATGTTCAGGCCGAGCGTGACGAGGTCCACGTTCCCAGTGCGCTCGCCGTTGCCGAAGAGGCAGCCCTCGATGCGGTCCGCACCGGCCATGTAGCCGAGCTCGGCGGCGGCCACGCCCGTGCCGCGGTCGTTGTGCGGGTGGAGCGAGAGGATGATGCCTTCGCGCGGGTGCAGGTTCCGGCTCATCCACTCGATCGAGTCCGCGTACACATTCGGCGTGGCCATCTCCACCGTCGCCGGGAGGTTCACGATGACCTGGTTGTCGGCGCTCGCCTCGAAGACCTCGGCGACGGCGTTGCACACGCGCGCTGCGTACTCGAGCTCGGTGCCCGTGAACGACTCGGGCGAGTATTCGTACGTGATGTGGGTGTCCGGGATCATCTCCTGGTACTTCTTGCACAGGAGGGCCCCCTGGACAGCGATGTCCAGGATGCCGTCCTCGTCGGAGTTGAACACGACGCGGCGCTGGAGCACGGATGTCGAGTTGTAGAGGTGGACGATCGCCTGCTTCGACCCGGCCAGAGCCTCATACGTGCGCTCGATGAGGTGCTCGCGGGCCTGGGTGAGGACCTGGATGGTCACATCGTCGGGGATGTGGTTGCCGTCAATGAGCTGGCGGACGAAGTCGAAGTCGGTCTGCGAGGCGGATGGGAATCCGACCTCGATCTCCTTGTAGCCCATCTCGACGAGGAGCTTGAACATCTTGAGCTTGCGGGCCGGGCTCATGGGGTCGATGAGCGCCTGATTCCCGTCGCGGAGGTCAACCGCGCACCAGCGCGGCGCCTTCTCGATCCGCTTGTCAGGCCACGTCCGGTCCGGCAGTTCGACGGTGATCTGCTCGTGGAAGGGGATATAGCGGTGGACGGGCATCCCCGAGGGCTTCTGAGCGTTGCGCATGGTTTTACTGTAGGCCTTTCTTAGCGGACGATCCGTGGCGGCCGGGGCACGTGAAGACTCCGCGGCGGGGATCGGCCTACACCGGATCAGCGGCTAGAAGGCCCCGCCACGGCAGCTAAGAAGAAGCAGCGCGATGGGCACGGAAGCCACGATATCACTGCCTAAGATGAACCCACCTACTCAGGAGGCAAGATGACAAGCCCCACGCGACGGGACGCGCCGTCCGGAATCGACCGCCAGTACTTCGACGAGGGAGTCCGCGCTCAGGACGACCTCTACCGCCACGTCAACGGCGGATGGCTCAGCTCGACCGAGATACCGGCCGACAGGGCGCTCGTCGGAACGATGGTCCAGCTCCGCGACGAGGCGGAGGCGAACGTGCGCGCCCTCATTGAAGGGCTGGCCGGGTCGGAGCATGCGGAGGGCACCGACGAGGCCAAGATCGGCGCCTTCTACCGTTCCTTCATGGACACCGAGCAGATCGAGCGGCTCGGCGCCGCACCGCTGCAGCCCCTCCTTGAGGAGGTGGACGCGGTGCACGACGTCGCATCGCTCGTGACGGCCTCGGCCCGCCTCGGGCGCGGTGGCACAGAGGGGATCTTCGGCTACTACGCCGCACCGGACGCCGGCAACCCCGACCGGGTGATCCTCTACACGGGTCAGGGCGGCCTCGGCCTTCCCGACGAGTCCTATTACCGGGATGAGAAGTTCGCCGAGGTCCTGAGCGCCTACGAATCGTACCTGCGGGATGCCTTCGCGCTCCTCGGCTCGTCCACCGCAGAACAGGACGCGGCGGATGTCCTGAACCTGGAGAAGCGCATCGCTTCCCTGCACTGGGACCGTGTGACCCTGAGGAACCCCCAGAAGACGTACAACCTGCGCACCGAGGCCGAGGTGACCGCGGCGTTCGGGCACTTCCCCGCCTGGGCCGACGCGACCGGCGTCGTGCCTGAGGCGCGCGCGGAGCTCGTGGTGGGCAATCCGGAGTACGTCGAAGGGATCGGCCGCCTCCTGGAGGAGGCCCCGCTGCAGTCGTGGAAGCACTGGCTCACGGCCCATCTTCTCGGCTCCGCGGCCCCCTACCTGTCCGCAGTGTTCGTGGACCGCCACTTCGCGTTCTACGGCACCGTGCTTTCCGGCACCCCCCAGAACAAGGAACGCTGGAAGCGTGGTGTCGGGGCGGTCGAGGCCGGGCTCGGCATGGCCGTTGGCCGGCTGTACGTGGCCGAGCATTTCCCCGAGGGCCACAAGGCGGCGATGCAGGAACTCGTCGGGAACATCATCGAGGCCTACCGGCAGAGCATCTCCGTGCTGGGCTGGATGAGTGAGGAGACGCGCGTTCGCGCCCTCGAGAAGCTCTCCGCCTTCCGCGCCAAGATCGGCTACCCGGATGAGTGGATCGACTTCTCCCCCGTGGTCGTCGACGAGGCTGACCTCCTCGGCAACGTCCGCCGTGCCAACGCAGCGGAGCTCGATCGGCTCCTCGACGAGATCGGCAAACCCGCGGACCGGGTGAAGTGGCTCATGACTCCCCAGACTGTCAACGCCTACTATCACCCGCTGATGAACGAGATCGTCTTCCCCGCCGCGATCCTCCAGCAGCCGTTCTTCGACCCAGGCAATGACGCGGCGGTGAACTACGGGGCCATCGCTGCGGTGATCGGCCACGAGATCGGGCACGGCTTCGATGACCAAGGATCCCAGTTCGACGGAACCGGCGCCCTGCGGAACTGGTGGACCGACGAGGACCGAAAGGCCTTCGAGACGCTCACCGCGCGGCTCGTCGGCCAGTTCGACGTCCTCTCCCCCGCAGGGACGCCGGGCCACACCGTCAACGGCAGGCTCACGCTGGGCGAGAACATCGGGGACCTGGGCGGCCTCGGCATCGCGTACAAGGCGTACCTGCTCAGCCTGGACGGCGAGGAGGCACCGGTGATCGACGGCATGTCGGGCGCCCAGCGGTTCTTCGCCTCGTGGGCGGCGGTATGGCGTCAGGTCTGTCGGCCCGAGGAAACGATCCGCCGCCTCTCGATCGATCCCCACTCCCCCAACGAATTCCGGACCAACGCGATTGTGAAGAACCTCGACGCCTTCCATGACGCGTTCGGAGTGTCTGAGGGCGACGGCATGTGGCTCGCCCCCGAGGAGCGGGTCACGATCTGGTAGCCCGACGCGCCGCCGGCCTACTGGCCGGCGGCCGTCTGGCAGGTCTGCTGGGCGGCAGTCTGCGAGACGATGTTGTCCGGCACCTTCGGCGTGTACTTGTCCCCCGACGCGAAGTCGCTTCCGACGTACAGCTGGACGCCATGGATGGCCGTGGAGGGCTGGACCTGCGAGGCAGGGATGCCGAACTGAGCGGCGACGTCAGTGGCCACGTCCTGGAATCCCGCGCTGTAGTACACCGAAGTCCCGCTCACGGGAGCCGCGGCGAATGCCACCGTCTGGGTGAAGCCGGCTGTCTTGAGGAGCTCGACGAGCGCCTGTGCGCGACCCGCGGCGCCGCTACCATTCGCGACTGCGACGGGCTGGATGGCCTTGTCGTAGGGGGGCGCGCTGGGGGATGCGGCGGGAGCCGAAGCTGCGGGTGCCGACGAAGCAGCGGGGGCCGCAGGCGCCGGTGCGGTCAGATCACGGCCGGCGCGCAAGGCGTCAAAGAGCCCGGATGCGTCGGGTTCCTTCAGCTGGATGCGGTTCGGGTCCTGGGTCCACGGCTCCCAGGGCACCGTGACGAAGGCAACCTTGGAGAGGTCGACGTCCTTGAGCCGATTGCCGATGGTGATGAGGGACTGGGGATTGGCCAGGCCCGAATCCACGGTCAGGTTCTTGGTGATCGTATCCGCGATGGAGAGCATCTTCGGCACGTTGGTGAGCGTGCCGTCCGAGCGGACCTTCCGGGCGAGCGACGCGAGGAAGGCCTGCTGGCTCTTGATGCGCGAGAGGTCGCTGCCGTCGCCCACGCCATGGCGGCTGCGCAGGAATGCGAGGGCCTGCTCTCCCATCACCGTGTTCGTGCCCGCGTGGAGCTTCAGTCCCGAGTAGGGGTCGTCGATCGCGGCGTTGACGCACACGTCGACTCCTCCGATCGTGTTCGAGAGCTCCTTGACCGCATTGAAGTCCGCCAGCAGGAAGTGGTCCACGGTGAGGCCCGTCATCTTGTTCACGGCGTCGAGGAGACAGCCGGGGCCAGCCTCCTGCATCGCCGAGTTCAACTGGCCCGGGTTCTGCGCGGGGAACGTCTTGTGGGTCTTCGGGTCGGTGCACGACGGGATCGGAACCATGAGGTCGCGGGGGAAGCTCGTCATGGAGATCTGCTTGTTGTCCGCCGAAATGTCCATGAGGATCATCACGTCGGAGTTGCCGTACCCGCTGCTGTCCGCCTGGCTGCCGTACTCGCCGTTCGCGCCGTCGCGTGTGTCCGTGCCCATGATGAGTATCTGGAGCCGGTCGGTCGCGTCGTTCGCAGCGTCGGCGGTCGCGTTGCCTGCCGAGAGCGGCGCCTGCCGGAGGTTCGAGCCGAGCCGGATGAACCAGTAGCCTGCGAACGCCAGCCCGGCGATCATCAGGAGCGCCACCACGCCGCCTGTGATCTTCAGGCCGAGATGTCGTGCGCGCCCGACGCGCACATGGCGCTGCGGCGACTGTCCATCGGGGCGCGCATGATGCACGCCGAAGCGGCCGGCGCTGGTCTGCGGGGCGGGGCCACCGGCACGTCGAGCCAAGGAGGGGCCTTCCTGGAGGCAACGGGGGTCAGTCTATGGTACCTGCCACCGGCTGTGAACACCCTGTGGGGTGGTTCCTGCCCCTCGGCGAGGCGTCAGAAGCCGAGACGGCCCAGCTGCTTGGGGTCGCGCTGCCAGTCCTTCGCCACCTTGACGTGCAGGTCGAGGTAGATGCGGGTGCCCAGGAGCGCCTCGATGCCGCGCCGGGCGGTCGAACCGACCTCCCGGAGCCGGCTTCCTCCCTTGCCGATGATGATCGCCTTCTGGGAGGGCCGTTCGACGAAGAGGTTGACGCGCACGTCGAGCAACGGGTTGTCCTCGCTGCGGCCCTCCCGCGGCACGATCTCCTCGACCACGACGGCGAGCGAGTGCGGCAGCTCATCGCGAACGCCCTCGAGCGCGGCCTCACGGATGAGCTCGGCCACCATCACGGCCTCGGGCTCGTCCGTGAGCTCCCCGTCCGGGTACAGCGGCGGCGAGGCGGGCATGCGGTTGATCAGGATGTCGGCGACCGTAGAGACCTGGAATCCGTCCTGCGCGGACACCGGCACCACATCTGCGAAGCCGTCTCCTCCGAGTGCCTCGCGGCCGAGCGCGTCGACGGCGACGAGCTGTTCGGTGAGCTGGGCGCGGTCCACCAGGTCAGCCTTGGTGACGATGGCCACGATCGGCTTGCGCGGCACACCGGCGAGCTGGTTCGCAATGAACCGGTCACCGGGACCGATCCGCTCGTTGGCCGGGAGGCAGAAGCCGATCGCATCGACCTCGGAGAGGGTTTCCGCGACGAGGTCATTGAGGCGCTGCCCGAGAAGCGTACGTGGCCGGTGCAGCCCTGGGGTGTCGACGAGGATGAGCTGGCCATCGGATCGGTGCACGATGCCACGGATGGTGTGCCGTGTGGTCTGCGGCTTGGCCGACGTGATGGCGACCTTCTGCCCCACGAGCGCGTTCGTCAGAGTGGACTTGCCTGCGTTCGGGCGGCCAACGAGGACGGCGAATCCCGCGCGGTACTCGGGCCCCGCCGGCCCAGTGGTCGTATCAGCCATGCGTGCTTCCTGCCTGGTCGTGGTGGTCGGTGGTCGTGGAGTCCTCGACGCGCTCGGCGATCAGGTGGCTGATCCGGTTGCGCCGTCCGAGCCTGCGCTCGGCCGTGAGCCTGATCCCGTGCACCTCCGCGGCGCTGCCCACGATCGGCACCCGGCCGAGCCCCTTGGCGAGAAGGCCGCCTGCCGTCTCGACCTCATCGTCCTCGAGGTCGATGTCGAACAGCTCGCCCAGATCGTCCAGCGCCATGCGGGCTGCGATCCGGAACCGCCCGTCGCCGAGATCGAGCGTCTCAGCCTCGTCGTCGTCGTACTCATCGACGATCTCGCCGACGAGCTCCTCGATGAGGTCCTCGAGCGTCACCAGGCCCGCTGTGCCGCCGTACTCGTCCACGACGATGGCGAGGTGCACGGACTCGCGTTGGAGCTCCTTGAGCAGATCGTCCACCGGCTTGGACTCCGGCACGAAGCGCGGCTCACGTGCTACGGCGTCGACTGCCTCCTCGTGGGCCTCCGGTTCCTCATGCAGCCGCGCAGCGACGTCCTTGAGGTACAGCACGCCGGTGACGTCGTCGAGGCTGTCCCGGAAGACGGGAACGCGTGAGCAGCCCGAGCGCAAGAAGAGCGACATGGCCTGGCGCAGCGTTGCCCCGGACTCCACCGCGACAATGTCCGTTCGCGGAACCATGACCGCGCGGACGAGCGTCTCCCCGAGCTCGAACACCGACTGCAGGAGCTCAGCCTGCTCGTCCTCGAGGTCTTCCGTGTCGCTCGAGCGTTCCACAAACTCTCGCAGCTCGGTCGAGGTGTAGGCAGCATCCTCGTGGTGCGGGTCGGTTCCGGTCGCGGCACTGCCCAGCTGCACAAGCCATCCGGGAATGGGTCCGAGGATGACACGGAGCGCCCGGACGAGGGGCGCCGCTGCCGCCGCAATCGGGACGGCGTGCTGGCGTCCGAGCTGGCGGGGCGACACTCCGACGAGGAGGAAGCCGATGAGCGCCATGACGAAGGTGGCGGCGAGTCCGGCGAGCCACACGTTGGCCAGCCAGCTGTGGGCCAGCACCGCGACGGCGACCGCCGCGGCCGTCTCGAACCAGATCCGCCAGAACCTCAGGGCGTGGACGTGCGGGACCGGGTCCTCGAGGATCAGGGCGAGCGATTCCGCCCGGCCCTGGGCGACGCGTTCCTCGGCCTCGTGCCGCGGGAGGAAAGAGAACGCCGCCTCGGCAGCGGCGAGGAAGCCGGCCAGCGCGACGAAGACGAGGGCGAGGGCGAGGAGGAGGGCTGTGGTCACGCCACCGTCTCGCTCGGTGCCGGCCGGCCGAGGAACTCCGTGAGGAGCTCACGCTGGAGCGTGAACATCTCCTCGCGCTCCTCCGGCTCGGCGTGGTCGAATCCGAGGAGGTGCAGGATCCCGTGAGTGGCCAGCAGGAGCATCTCGTCGTCGGCGGAATGGCCGCCCCGCTGGGCCTGGCTGAGGGCGACCTGCGGGCAGATCGCAATGTCCCCGAGCATGCCCTGGGGCGTGGTTTTCCCAGGTGTGCCAGGGGTCAGCTCGTCCATGGGGACGGAGAGGACGTCGGTCGGACCGGGCTCGTCCATGAGCTCGATGTGGAGCCGCTCCATCGCCGGCTCGTCGACGAGGAGGATGGACAGCTCGGTCTGCGGATGGAGCCAGAGGCGGTCGAACACGAATCGGGCGAGGCGGACGAGGGCTTCGGCGTCGACGCTCAGGCCGGACTCATTGTTGACTTCGATGCTCACGGTTCCAGCTTAGACGGCGCGCTCGCGCCGACGGCGCTCCTGCTTGGCCCGCTCCGCGGCGTCCCACCTGCCGTAGGCGTCGACGATGTCGCCGACGAGCCGGTGCCGGACGACGTCGGAGGCATCCAGCACGGAGAAGCTCACGTCTTCGAGCCCCTGGAGGATCTGCTGCACGATCCGCAGCCCGGACGCTGCGCCTGAGGGCAGGTCCACCTGGGTCACATCCCCCGTGACCACCATCTTCGAGCCGAACCCGAGCCGGGTGAGGAACATCTTCATCTGCTCAGGCGTCGTGTTCTGCGCCTCGTCGAGGATGATGAACGCGTCGTTGAGCGTCCGTCCGCGCATGTAGGCAAGCGGCGCAACCTCGATCGTGCCGGCCGCCATGAGCCGGGGAATGGACTCCGGGTCCATCATGTCGTGGAGCGCGTCGTACAGCGGGCGGAGGTAGGGATCGATCTTGTCGCTGAGCGTGCCGGGGAGGAAGCCGAGCCGCTCCCCCGCCTCGACGGCCGGCCGCGTCAGGATGATCCGGCTGACGTCCTTGTGCTGGAGGGCCTGCACCGCCTTCGCCATGGCGAGGTACGTCTTGCCCGTGCCGGCAGGCCCGATCCCGAAGATCACGGTGTTCGCGTCGATGGCGTCGACGTAGTCCTTCTGGTTCGCCGTCTTGGGACGGATAGTGCGACCGCGGCTGGAGAGGATGTTGTGGGTGAGCACATCCGAGGGACTGGCCACGGTCTGTGTCCGCAGCATCGCCACGAGCTGCTCGAGGGAAGCCGGAGTGACCGGAGCTCCGCTCGCGGCCAAGGCAGCGACCTCCTCGAACAGGCGCCTGATGTGGGGGGCCTCGGCCGAGGGGCCCACAATTGTCAGCTCGTTGCCCCGCGCATGGATGGAGACGTCCGGGAACTGCTCCTCGACGTACTTCAGTGCCTCGTCATGCGGCCCCAGGATCCGGACCATTTCCTCGCTTGATCCGAACCGCAGCACCTCTGTGCGTGCTGCGGGGGTCGTGTGCGGGAACTCGGCTGTCACAGGCGGGTCTTCCTCCTCGTCGGGCCCGAGCGGGCTTGATCCATCGTACGTCCGCGTGAACGTATCAATCCTGCATCACTTGGGGAACAGTTCATCCGCTCGGCTCACCGTACGGAAGCGCTGTGCCAAGCTGGACAGGGCCGCCGCCCGTCCCGCAGTCGGAGGGCGATGTGGAGGACCAGACCCGGAACAGTTCAGCAGAGGACCATGCGAGAGCTCGATCGACCAGCACGCCGTCGGCTGAGGGGGCGGCCTTCCGCTTCCTCGCTGGTGCTTGCTGCGCTCGTCCTGGCTGCTGGCCCCGTCGTTTCCGCCTGTTCTGCGACCAGTAGCCCCCAGCCCAGTATCGCCGTCGGTGCGACCGCCGGTCCCTCTGCTGGGATGACCCAGACGTCCGCCCCGCTCGAGACCTCGCAGACCTCCGCGAAGGCACCTGTGTACTGGTTGGGGCGTGCGCGCGATGGCGTCTACCTCTACCGGGAGTTCCGGGATACGGACAGCAAGGACAACCCGATCGCGACGGCGCTGCGGATCATGATGTCCCAGAAGCCGCTCGATCCGCAGTACTTCACGCCGTGGCAGTCTCCGAAGAAGCTCGCTGCCTCCGTCTCGGGCCGGAACTACATCACGGTCGACGTCTCTTCCGACGCCTTCAACACCGGCGTGGACGAGCCGACCGCCCAGCTGGCGGTGCAGCAGCTCGTCTACACGGCAACAGCGGCAGCGGCCAGCGCGGGGCTCGTGGACGCTGGCCAGCCCATCTCCGTCATGCTGCTCGTCGACGGGCGCACGTCGCAGCTGGCGTTCAACCGCGTCCAGCTCGGCCAGCTCATGCAGCGGGACCCGGCGATGGTTGCGCCGGTGTGGATCATCGACCCGCAGGAGGGCACAGAGGTTGCCAACGGGGCGCTGAAGGTGTTCGGACGGGCGACCGAGCCCGGGAGGGCCTTCGCCTGGCAGATCCTGCGCCACGACGGGCAGGGGGCACGGTCGGTCTACCTCAGCGGCACTGTCACGGCGGGAAACCAGGCTGGACACCTCGGCGAATTCACCGTCACGGTGAACCTGCCGCCCGGTGACTATGAGGTGCGGATCCTGCCGCCCGAGGACGCGTCGGCCGCGCCGACGTCGGGCACCAGCGCGTGGGACTCGAAGGGGATCACCGTCAAGGGCTAGCGCACTGGACGCTCAGTCCCCGCGCCCATCGCGGCTCCCCCAGCGGCCGAGCCGGTCGCTCGCGAGAGCGAGCGCCGCCGGCCCCGCTGTCGAGGACCGGAGGACGTGCGGGCCGAGCAGCGCGAGCCGCGCGCCCGCCGTCGTGAACCGCTCGAGCTCGGCGGGGCTGATGCCGCCCTCCGGGCCGACGATGAACAGGACCTCGCCTACCGCCTCGTCGGGGCTGCTGCCTGCGAGCCCGTCGAGGAGGGCGGAGACGCCTTCCGTGGCCTCTTCGTGGAGCACGACGGCGAGCCGCGCCTCAGCGATCCGGCTCGCCAGACGCGGGCTGTCGACCACGTCCTCGACCTCGGGCACACGAGCCCTGCGCGCTTGCTTCGCGGCAGCGAAGACCACAGAGCGCCACTTGGCGAGGGCCTTGGCAGCGCGCTCACCCTTCCACCGCACGATCGACCGCTCCGCCTGCCACGGGACGACCGCGTCGACCCCGAGCTCGGTGGCCGTCTCCGCGGCCAATTCGTCGCGGTCTCCCTTGGCGAGCGCCTGGACAAGCACGAGCCGGAAGGGCGGTGGCGCCTCGTGGACGATGCGCTCGATCTCCACGTCCAGGCGTGATCCCTCGGCAGCGGCGACGGTGCCCACTGCCCGCGTCCCGGCGCCGTCCGAGAGGTCGACTCCCTCGCCGAGGGCCAGCCGGCGGACGGCCACCGCATGGCGGCCCTCCGGCCCCTCGACGGTGACCAGGCCGCCGGGCTCTACGCCGTCGAGACCGCCGGAGGGCACGTAGAAGAGCGGCCGCGACATGTCAGAGGTTGCCGAGCTTGTCGCGCAGTTTGGCGAACACGCCTCCGCTGCCCACGAGCTTGCCCTCGCCCACCTGCTCGCCCCGCAGCTTCGCGAGCTGGCGCAGGAGCTCCTCCTGCTCGGCGTCGAGCTTGGTGGGGGTCTCGACCTTGACGTGCACGAGCAGGTCGCCGCGTCCCATGCCCCTCAGCCGGGCGACTCCGAGCCCATGGAGAGTCACGACGTCCCCCGACTGGCTTCCCGGGCGGAGGGTGATCTGCTGCTCGCCGTCGAAGGTGTCGAGGGTGAGGTCGGAACCGAGCGCCGCCCCGGTCATCGGCACGCTGAGCGTCGCGTGCAGGTCGTCCCCTTCCCGGGTGAACATCGAGTGCGGCGCGACCCGGATCTCCACGTACAGGTCCCCGGACGGCCCTCCAGCCGTCCCTGCCTCGCCCTGGCCGGCGAGCTGGATGCGCGTGCCCGTCGAGACGCCGGCCGGGATCTTGACGGTCAGCGAACGGCGGCTGCGCACGCGGCCCTCACCGCCGCACTCGTTGCACGGGCTGGGGATCTCGGTGCCGAATCCCGAGCACGTGGGGCACGTGGCCATGGTCATGACCTGGCCCAGGATCGAGCGGACAGGACGCTGGATGTGGCCAGAGCCGCCGCACACGCTGCAGCGCACGGGCTGCGTGCCCGGCTCGCAGCACGAGCCCTCGCACCGGGAGCACGTGACCGCCGTGTCGACCTCGAGCTTCTTGTTGACGCCGAACACGGCGTCCTTGAGCTCGATCCGCACGGCGATGAGCGCATCCTGCCCGCGCCGCACCCGGGAGGCCGGGCCGGCCTGGGCCGCCGATCCGCCGAAGAAGGTCTCGAAGATGTCCTGGAATGCGAAGCCCGCGCCGTTGTACCCGTACCCGTTGTCGGTGCCGTTCTCGTTGCCGGTGGCGTCGTAGACCCTGCGCTTCTGGGGGTCGGAGAGGACCTCGTAGGCGTGGGTGACCGCCTTGAACTGCTCGGCGGCGTGCTCTCCCGGGTTCATGTCCGGGTGGAGCTTGCGGGCCAGCTTCTTGTAGGCCTTCTTGATCTCCTCGGGGGTCGCGTCGGTCGGAACGCCGAGGGTTTCGTAGTGGCTGCTCACGGTTCTCTTTCTGTTGCTTCAGCTGCCGGCGATGATCTTCGACAGGTACCGGGCCACTGCCCGGACCGCCGCCATCGTCGCGGGATAGTCCATGCGGGTCGGGCCGAGGACGCCCACCTTCGCGCCGTCGTCCTGCCCGTATCCGGTGGCCACGACGGAAGTCTCGGCCAGGCCCACGTAGGGGTTCTCACGACCGATCGTCACGGTCACGCCGCGCGGGTCGCTCGCCATCTCGGACAGGAGCCTCAACAGCACCACCTGCTCCTCGAGGGCCTCGAGCACCGGGGAGATGCTCTGGAGGAAGTCGCTGTTGGATCGTGCGAGGTAGGCGGTCCCGGCCATGACCATCCGGTCCTCCCTGCTCGACTCGGCCAGCAGGCCCAGGCCTTGGGCAAGCTCGGCGGCGAGTCTCTGGTCGTGGGCGGGAAGGGCGGCCACGACCTCGGCGGCGCCCGCGGGAAGGCGGCCGACGGCCGTGCCGATGAGCCCCTCGAGGAACCGCTGGCGCAGATACGCCAGCCGGTCGCGGTCGACGTCCTCGCTCACCGTGTGCACGCGCTGCTCGACCGTTCCCGTGTCAGCGATGAGGACCAGCAGGACCTGGCGCGGGGCCATGGCCACCGCCTCGACGTGCCGCACGCGTGCACGCCCCAGCTGCGGGTACTGGACCACGGCGACCTGATTGGTCAGCTGGGAGAGCAGGCGCACCGTGCGCTCGAGCACGTCGTCAAGGTCGTCGGCGCCGTCCAGCAGGTTCTGGATGGCCTGCTTCTCCGCCGAGGAGAGGGGCCGCACTGCGGCGAGGTGGTCCACGAACACGCGGTAGCCCTTGTCCGTGGGCACCCGGCCTGCGCTCGTGTGCGGGGCCACGATGAGCCCCTCGTCCTCGAGCGCTGCCATGTCGTTGCGGATCGTGGCGCTCGAGACGCCGAGCCGGTGGCGCTCGACGAGTGCCTTCGATCCGACCGGCTCGCGGAAGTGCACGTAGTCCTCGACGATGGCCCGCAGGACATCCAGCTTGCGGGGCTCGTTCATCACACCTCCTGCGACGGTCGTGGCTCTGGCGCCGGAGCGGTTCCAGCACCGTGGCGCGGCATCCTGATCCTTAGCACTCTATCGGCTCAAGTGCTAAGTCTAGTATGCTCTCGCGGCACGCACGACGGCGCGGCACGTCCCGGGCGCCCGGGCCGGACCGTAGGATGCTCGGCGTGGACCGCCTGACCTATGACTCCTGGGGGCCAGCCGAGCTGGCTCCGCCCACCCGCGCCGAACTCCCCCTCGTCCCTGTGGAGATCGGGCTCGTCCTCGAGGACGCCGAGTCCGGCTGGGTGGGCGCCGTGACCCGGGTCGAGAAGTCGGGCGGCATGCACGTTATGAGCCTTGAGGACCGCCGCGGGCGGTCGCGCTCCTTCCAGCTCGGGTTCGGTTTCCTCATCGACGGACGGCCCGTGCGCGTTGGTCCCCCGGCCGCCCGCCCCCAACCGGCCGCGCCGACGCGCACGGCCTCAGGCTCGGTCCGGGTCGAGGGCCTGCGTGCACAGGTGGCGAAGGCCAGCCGGATCTGGGTGGAGGGAAAGCACGACGCCGAGCTGGTCGAGAAAGTCTGGGGCGACGACCTCCGGGTGGAGGGGATCGTCGTCGAGCCCCTCCACGGCGTCGACGATCTCGCGGCGGCGATCGCGGAATTCGCACCGGGACCCGAACGGAAGCTCGGGATCCTCGTGGACCATCTCGTCGCAGGTTCGAAGGAATCGCGGATCGTCGAGGAGGCCATGGCGGTACCGGGAGCAACAGGCAACGTCCTCGTGGTCGGCCACCCGTACGTCGACGTGTGGCAGGCGATCAAGCCGTCCACGCTCGGTATACCCGCATGGCCCACAGTTCCCCGCGGCACCGACTGGAAAACAGGCATCCTCGCGGCGTTCGGCTGGCCGCACGCGACGGCCGAGGACGTCGGCCTCGGCTGGCAGAAGCTGCTGGGCGCAGTGCGCACCTACGCTGACCTCGAGCCCTCGCTTCTGGGGCGTGTCGAAGAAGTCATCGACTTCCTGACGGCCTAGGGGCTGGGGCTTGGATATCCTAGGGTGCGTGACCGAGTATCCGCAGAACCGACGAGACCGTGACTACCCCGGCGACACTGCCTCCGCGCCGCTGACCGCGTCCGAGGACCGCCAGTGGGCTACTCTCGCGCACTTCGGCGGAATTCTGGGCTTCGTCCCGTCGCTGCTCATCTACCTCGTCTTCAAGGACCGGGGGCCCTTCACGGCCCAGGAATCCAAGGAAGCCCTCAATTTCACGTTCCCTCCGACCCTTGCGGCGATCGTGCTCAATCTCCTGGGCTTCGTCCCGTTCGTGGGGAACGTCTTCTCGGTGCTTGCGACGCTCATCTGGATCGCCATCACTGTGTTCTCCGTGATCGCCGGCATCCAGGTCAACAGGGGCCAGCCGTACCGCTACCAGTACAACCTGCGCCTCATCCACTAGGGCAGGAGCCGCCGCACCACCGCGTCGGCGAGCAGACGGCCCTGCAGCGTGAGGACGAGCGTTCCGCGGATCGCCGCCGCGCCCTCCACGAGGCCGTCCGCAATCAGTCCTGCGACCGCCTCCCGGCCGCCGCCCCCGCCCGGGGGCGCATCAAGCTCCGATACCGGCAGACCTGAAGCGAGCCGGATCTTCAGCAGGACGCGCTCGACGTGGCGAGTGGCGTCGTCGAGCGTCTCCCGGCCCGCTGCGGGCGAGGCGCCCTGCCCGAGGCGCCCGGCGTAGGCCGCCGGGTGCTTGACGTTCCACCAGCGGACCCCACCGACGTGGGAGTGGGCCCCCGGGCCCACGCCCCACCAGTCTGAGCCGTTCCAGTAGGCGAGGTTGTGCCGGCACTCGAAGCGCGAGGCCGCAGTACCGCTCCCCCCACCACGTGCCCAGTTGCTCACCTCGTACCAGTGGAAGCCCGCGTCGCCGAGCACTGCGTCGGCGACCTCGTACTTCTCGGCGTGGTCGTCGTCGTCGACGTCGGGCACCTCGCCCCGCCGTATCTGCGC
Source organism: Sinomonas cellulolyticus (assembly GCF_014656475.1). Lineage (GTDB taxonomy): Bacteria > Actinomycetota > Actinomycetes > Actinomycetales > Micrococcaceae > Sinomonas > Sinomonas cellulolyticus. The sequence continues at coordinate 109,052 of NZ_BNCM01000001.1, read as the reverse complement.
AGCCAGTCTCGTGCCATCCTCGACGATCAGCGCGTAGGCACTCACGTGGTCGGGCTCGCACGCAAGGGCCGCGTCCAGCGAGGTGCGCCAGTCCGCAAGGCTCTCCCCCGGCGTCCCATAGATGAGGTCGAGGCTCACATCGAGGCCCGCCTCCCGCGCCCAGCGGACGGCTTCCGGGACCCGGGAAGGGGTGTGGGTACGGTCGAGGACCTTGAGCACGTGGGGCACGGCAGACTGCATCCCGAAGGACACGCGCGTGAACCCCGCGTCGGCGAGCGTCTGCAGCGAGGCTGGGGTCACCGAGTCAGGGTTCGCCTCGGTCGTGACCTCCGCGCCCGGCTCGATCCCCCATTCGGAGACGGCTGCACGCAGGATCGACGCGAGGTCGTCGGCGGCCAGAAGGGTCGGAGTGCCGCCGCCGAAGAACACCGTCGACAGACGACGGCGCGGCACGCCGGAGGCGTCCAGCGCAGCGGCCGCGAAGCGCACCTCGGCGACTGCCGTCGCGGCGTAGTTGGCCTGGGACGCGCCGCCGCCGAGCTCGGTGGCGGTGTACGTGTTGAAGTCGCAGTACCCGCACCGGACCGCGCAGAACGGAATGTGGGCGTAGAGCGAGAACGGCGTGCGCTCGGCGCCGAGCGCGGCCTGAGCCGGGAGGACGCCGTCGGCCGGCGCCGGATCCCCGAGGGGAAGTGCGCTCGGCATGGCTACTTCTTCGCCTTGTCCTTCGACTCGTCCGTGGTGAGCGCAGCGATGAAGGCCTCCTGCGGCACTTCGACGCGGCCCACCATCTTCATGCGCTTCTTGCCTTCCTTCTGCTTCTCGAGGAGCTTGCGCTTGCGGGTGATGTCACCGCCATAGCACTTCGCGAGGACGTCCTTGCGGATGGCCCGGATGTTCTCGCGGGCAATGATGCGCGAGCCGATGGCGGCCTGGATGGGCACCTCGAACTGCTGGCGCGGGATGAGTTCGCGCAGCTTCGCCGTCATCATCGTGCCGTACGCATACGCCTTGTCCCGGTGCGTGATCGCACTGAACGCGTCTACCTGCTCGCCCTGGAGCAGGATGTCGACCTTGACGAGGTCGGCGACTTGGTCGCCGTCGGCCTTCCAGTCCAGCGAGGCGTAGCCGCGCGTCTTCGACTTGAGCTGGTCGAAGAAGTCGAACACGATCTCCGCCAGCGGGATCCAGTAGCGCAGCTCCACGCGGTCTTCGGAGAGGTAGTCCATGCCCTTCATCTGGCCGCGGCGGCCCTGGCACAGCTCCATGATCGCGCCGACAAACTCATTCGGGGCGAGGATCGTCGCCGAGACCATGGGCTCCCGGACCTCGAGGACCTTCCCGCTCGGGAACTCGCTCGGATTCGTCACCGTGACCACTGACTTGTCTTCGAGGGTCACCTCGTAGACCACGTTCGGCGCGGTGGAGATGAGGTCGAGGTTGAACTCGCGCTCGAGGCGCTCCCGGACGATCTCCAAGTGGAGGAGCCCGAGGAAGCCGACGCGGAAGCCGAAGCCGAGCGCCGCCGACGTCTCGGGCTCGTAGACGAGCGCGGCGTCGTTGAGCTTGAGCTTGTCGAGCGCATCGCGCAGGTCCGGGTAGTCGGAGCCGTCGAGCGGGTAGAGGCCCGAGAACACCATGGGCTTCGGATCCTGATAGCCACCGAGCGACTCGGCGGCGGGCTTGGACAGGTTGGTGATGGTGTCGCCCACCTTGGACTGGCGCACGTCCTTGACGCCCGTGATGAGGTAGCCCACCTCGCCCACGCCGAGGCCCTTGGAAGGGATCGGCTCCGGGGAGATGACGCCGATCTCGAGCAGTTCGTGGCTCGCCTTCGTGGACATCATCTGGATCCGCTCGCGCGGGCTGAGGGAGCCGTCGACGACGCGGACGTACGTCACGACGCCGCGGTAGGTGTCGTACACCGAGTCGAAGATCATGGCCCGCGCGGGGGCCGAGGCGTCCCCGACCGGAGCGGGGATGTCCTGCACGATGCGGTCGAGGAGGCCCTCCACGCCGACCCCAGTCTTGCCCGAGACCTTGAGCACGTCCTCGGGGTCGCCGCCGATGAGGTTGGCGAGCTCCTCGGCGTACTTCTCAGGCTGGGCTGCCGGCAGGTCGATCTTGTTCAGGACCGGGATGATCGTGAGGTCGTTCTCCATCGCGAGGTAGAGGTTCGCGAGGGTCTGCGCCTCGATGCCCTGGGCGGCGTCGACAAGGAGGACCGCCCCCTCGCACGCTGCCAGCGATCGGGAAACCTCGTAGGTGAAGTCGACGTGCCCCGGAGTGTCGATCATGTTCAGCGCGTACGCCGTGCCGTCGGCCTCCCAGGGCATGCGGACGGCCTGCGACTTGATGGTGATCCCGCGTTCACGCTCGATGTCCATGCGGTCGAGGTACTGGGCCTTCATGTCCCGCGGCTGCACGACTCCGGTGAACTGGAGCATCCGGTCCGCGAGGGTCGACTTCCCGTGATCGATGTGCGCGATGATGCAGAAGTTGCGGATGATCGACGGATCCGTCGCGGCAGGCACCGGTGCGGTGCGGGCCATGGGAGACACTGTGAACGGTCCTCACTGTCATTGCTGTCGTTGCTGCTGGAATGGCGAGCGTGTTGGCTTTCTAGTCTCCCATAGGCTGGCCCGTATGCTGCGCCGCTTCGTCTCCAGGGTCCTGTCCGCCTTCCGCCCTGCTGCGGAAGGCGCGAGCACCTACCGAGGCGACTTCACAGGCACGGCCGTGGTCGACTACAGGCCCAATCCCGACGGCGCCCCGGATCCGGGCGAGATCGTATGGACGTGGGTGCCGTTCGAGGAAGACCACACCCAGGGCAAAGACCGTCCTGTCCTCATTGTGGGCAGGCGCAGAACGGCGCTGCTGTGCCTCATGCTCACGAGCAAGGACCATGACGGCGGGACACGTGAGCGCGACTACGTCGACATCGGTGCAGGCCCATGGGATCCGAGACGGCGGCCGAGCGAAGTGAGGGTCGACCGCGTCCTCCAGATCGAGCCGGCGGCCGTGCGCCGGGAGGGTGCAGTGCTCGGGCGCCGTCAGTTCGAGATCGTGGCGAGTGCGCTGCGGGAGCGCGGCTGGCAATGAGACTGCCGGCGGTGCTGCCCGCACGTCCCGTCTGCTACTATTGACAGCTGTGTGTCCGTGCAGGTCGGCGGGCACTGACGGCCGACTGCCATAGGCATCCCCACGCCGCTCAGTCGATGGTCGGTCCGAAGCCCTCTAGACCCTGTTGGCATCAACAAGAGAGTTCCCTACGTGGCAAACATCAAGTCCCAGAAGAAGCGCATTCTCACGAACGAGAAGGCGCGTCAGCGCAACATGGCGGTGAAGTCCGAGCTGAAGACGGCCATCCGCGCCGTCAACGCCGCTGTGGTCTCCGCCGATAAGGGCGCCGCCGTTGCCGCTCTGGCCCACGCGAGCAAGAAGCTCGACAAGGCTGTGAGCAAGGGCGTCATCCACAAGAACCAGGCCGCGAACCGCAAGTCGGGCATCGCGAAGCGGGTCGGCAACATCGCCTGATCCCCTCGGGTACCTTTCGGCCGGGGCCGGCATCCTCCCAGGGATGCCGGCCCCGGCCGTTTCTGTCAGCGCGCCCGGGCGGCCGAGCTGACGATTCCGAGCGCACGCTCCACCGCATACCCGGGATCCCGGGCGAGCCCCTTCACCTCGGCATCGGCTTCGGCGACCGCGCGGATGGCAGCTGCGAGGCTCTGCGGCGTCCACCCGCGGATATCCCGCTGTGCCTGTTCGACCAGCCACGGCTGCATGCCCAGCTCCCGCGCGATACTCTGCGCGGAGCCGCGCGCACCGGCGACCTTCGCGAGGGTCCGAAGCTTCGCGGCCAACGCCGCGACCATCGGCACAGGGTCTACACCGGTCTCGAGGGCGTGCCGGAAGGCGGAGAGCGCCTGTGCCGTCTGGCCCGCCAGCGCAGCGTCTGCGACCTTGAAAGCCGTCGCCTCGACCCTGCCGCCGAAGTACTTCTCCACGAGGGCGGCGTCAACCGTGGAGCTGGCGTCGAGCGCAAGCTGCGAGCATGCGGCTGCCAGCTCCGCGAGGCTGCTGCCGACGGCGGCGACCAGCGCCTCGATGCCCTCACGGTCGATCCGCCGCCCGGAGCCGCGGAACTCTGCCGCGACAAAGGCGGCCTTGTCCGCATCCCTCTTGAGGGGCTGACAGTCGATGACCGGGGCTCCGGACGTCTTCACCGCGTCGAGCAGCTTCTTGCCTCGCGTTCCGCCGGCGTGCCGGAGCACGAGGACGACCTCCTCCGCGGGAGCCGTCAGGTAGGCAAGTCCATCGCGGAGGAACTCCTCGGTCATCGATTCGAGGCCGTGGACTTCGACGAGCTTGCTGTCACCGAAGAGCGAGGGCGAGGCGGCCATGAGGAGTTCGCCGCCCGAGTAGTTGGCAGCGTCGAGGCGCGTCACCTCGAGGTCAGGGCTCTGCGCGCGCGCCTTCGCCCGCACGCCGTCGATCGCGCGCGATGCCAGGTACTCTTCCGGCCCGACGATCAGGACCACGGGGGCCGGGGCCGCCTCGCGCCAGTCCACCGTGCCGACGCTCTTCGCCGTTGATCGTGAAGCGGCTCCGCCGCGCTGGGCAGACGCCCGGGCTCCACGGGCGGCGGGGCTCATACGCGGGCCTTCAGTGCTGGCTGGACGACGATCACCCCTCCACTCTGCCATGCCGCGACCCGCGCCCCAATCCGAGGATGCCGTCCACTCGGCTCCGCACGGACTGCGACAGCACGGCCCACAGCCATGCCATCCAGCGCCGCCCCGTGGGGAGCAGCACAGCCCAGAGCGCTACGGCGTTCACGGCTGAAAGCCCCGCCATGGCGAACGCGCCGGCCAAGCCCTCCGGCCAGGGGACCGTAGCTCCCGGGGCCTGTGCGAGGACCCGGGCGACGGAGGCGACCGCCTGTGCGGCCGCGCCTCCGACCGCAGTGGCCAGGAACGCTGCTGGAGGGCACCATGTGCACACCGCGAGGGCGATCGTACCCGCCACGGTGACGACCGGCACGAAGGGTGCGGAGAGAAGGTTTGCGGCCAGGGACATCGACAGGAAGGCTGGCTGGACGAGCACGATGAGCGGTCCGCAGGTGAGCTGTGCTGAGAGGGGGACAGCCACGGCCGCCGCGAGCCACGCTGGCAACCGTGCAGCGAGGACGACGGTGAGCGGAGGACCGAGGACGGCAATGCCGAGAGTCGCAGCGACAGAGAGCAGGAAGCCCATGCTCAGGGCTAGCGCTGGTTCGAGGAGCACGAGCACGAGGACCGCTGCCGAGACGGCCGAACAGCTGCGCCCCGCCCGGCCGCTCAGGAGGGCGAGGAGGCCGACGGCGCCCATGGCGGCGGCCCGCAGGACGCTCGGCTCCGGTCCGACCACCGCAGCGAACGCGAGGAGTGCCGCGGCACAGCCGAGAACGGAGGCTGGCCTGCTGGCCCGGACCAGTCTCAGCGCGAGCAGCACCGCTCCGAACAGCAGGGTGAAGTTCGCCCCGCTCACCGCGGTCAGGTGCCCGAGCCCCACATCCCGCATTGCCGTCTCAAGGTCCGCCGGCAGCGCCGCCGTGTCGCCGACCGTCATCCCGGGCAGCAGGCCTGCAGCATCGCTCGAGAGCCAGCCGGCCGAGGCCCGCAGGGACTCCCTGACGCCGGCGAGGAACTGCCGCGGCGGGTCGGTGGCCACGACCTTCGGGCGTGACGAGATGCTCAGCAGCGCCGAGCCTCCTGCCCGTGCCGACGGCACGACCCGGCCGCTGACCTCTACGGTGGTCCCTGCGCGCAGCGATGCGGCCTCCGAACCTCCAGCGACTAAGATCGCCGCCGAGGCTGAGAAGACGCGCCCCTCCGCCTTTCCGCACACGAGGGTCCCAGCGGCCGTGTAGCGCGAGGCGGATGCAAAGGGTCTCGAGGAACGCTGCGGGGTCGGATCACCCGTGATGACCACCGTCGCGATCACAGTGCCACCCTGCTCGAGGAGATCCCCTGCCGGTCCCTCACGCTCGACGACGGCATGTTCGAGCGCGGCTGCTGTGCCCGCGGCTCCGGCAAGGAGGACGCAGACGCAGAGCGCCACCACGCCCCGGGCACGGCTCGACCTCATCAGCCCCACCATGCACGCGGCACCACCCATCAGGGCCGCCACCGCCGCACCGACCACCGCGGCCAGAGCAGCGTGCCTCGAGTCAGGGGCCACCACACCGCCAGCGGCGGCACCGGCCCACGCTGCCGCGCCGAGGGGAACGAGCCGGAGGTCGCGCCACCGTCCCGGCGCCATCTGGATGGCACCCTGGTCGATGGACCGTTGGAACGCTCGCCGCCGGAGCCGCTCCGAGAGGCTCTCGGCGGGCCCCTCCCGCGGGCTCCGCATCCCGGCCACAGCGGCGTCGCGATAGCCATTCCAGCGATTCCGCCTCCCGGCAGGGCCCCCGGTCATCAGTCGCTCAACCCACCGTCACGAGCGGCACGAGGGACTCGAGCATCTTCGCTCCGATGCCGCCCACGGCGTCCAGATCCTCGGGCGTGGCGAACCTCCCGTGGGCGGTGCGGTAGTCCACGATCCGCTGGGCGAGGACAGGCCCAACGCGCGGCAGGGTCGAGAGTTCCTCCACCGCCGCGGTGTTGATATTCACGCGAGGTGCCGAGCCGCCACCACGCCCCGACGCGGGACCGCCCCCGCCAGAGGCACCACCGCCCCCTCGCGCCGCCGGCGACTCCGCGGCGGCGCCATGGTCCTCGGCCTCGCCCTCCGACGGGACGCGCAACTGCGTTCCGTCCTCGATCCGTGCCGCGAGGTTCAACCGGGCAACGTCGGCACCGCCCGCGGCCCCGCCGGCCGCGGCGATCGCCTCGTACACGCGCGCACCGGGCGGCAGGTGGTACACACCCGGGGCTGCCACTGCACCGGCGACGTGCACAGTGGGCCCGGCGGCAGCGGCTGACGGCGATGGGGCCGCGCTGTCGGGCTGCTCGGACGCCGCCTCGACGGACCGCACCTCCGGCCGCGCGGAACCGACGGTCATCCACCAGCCAGTCAGGCACAGCGCCAGGACGCCCGCGACCACCGCACCGAGCCGCAACGAGAGGCTGAACCGCACCGCCGTGCGGCGGGACGGCCGGGCCCCGCCCTCCTCTGCGTGCTCCTCGGCACCTCCCGAGAGGTCAAGGAGCGGCTCGGCAGGCTGCGCCGTCGCGGAGTCCGAGAACAGGGCATCCCACCGGTGACGGGCTTCCTGCCTCCGCACCCGTGCCGACTCCCTGCGCAAGACCATGCGGCCACGCTCCCATCGGCGATGTGCTCGGAGGGAACGTACGGCCGCCTATGTGGAGGACACGCCGAAGCGCCTCCTGTGGAGGAAGAGTGTCACACGTCCGAGGACGTCATCCTTCGGCCGCCTCATCCCCACCTGCGCCCTCGGCGACGATCACGGCAATCACACCAAGCCCGGTGTGGGCGGCGAGGACAGCCGGCATCGGCGAGAGCGCGACGTCGGCCGTCTGCATGCCGAGGTCACGGGCCATGTCCGCCGCGAACGCGGCGGCCTCGTCCCGATTGCCGAAGAAGTGGACCGCGACGGCGGGATCCCGCCGCGTGCGGGCGGCCGTCACGGCGAGCTCGCGCAGCCGCGGGACAGCCCGTGCCGCCGTACGGACCCTCTCGAGGGGGACGATCAGGCCGTCCCGGAGGCACAGGATCGGCTTGATCGCCAGGACGGTGCCGACGAGCGAAGCCGCCGCGCCGATCCGTCCCCCTCGGCGGAGCTGCTCGAGGCTCGGGACATAGAAGAAGACGTCCGCGTGCGTGAGCCGGCCGAGCGCCGCCGCACGCACCGCGGCGCCATCGGCGCCGCGTGCGGCCGTCTCCACCGCGGAACGCACCGCGAAGCCGAGCGCCATGCCAGCGGTCCCCGAGTCCACGACCTCAACCGGCACGTCCACGCGCCCGGCCGCGATCCGCGCGGCGTCCGCCGTCCCGGAGAGCTTGCCGGACAGGTGCAGGGAGACGATGCCTTCGAAGCCCGCCGTCGCGAAGCCGCGGTAGACCCGTTCGAACTGCCCGGGCGCCGGCCGCGACGTCCTCACGGTGCGGCCAGTCGCGAGCGCGATGCCCAGCGCCGTGTCGACGTCCTCACCGTCGGTGAAGATCTCCTCCCCCGCCATCACCGGGAGCACGACCGAGGCGAAGCAGCCAGCGCGCTCGAACTCGTCCGACCACTCCTCGGGGAGGGCCGCCGAAGAGTCGGTGACGACGGCGATGCGCGGCCGCGGGGGCAGTTCGGCAGGGGTCGGTCCCTGACGGAGCCGGCCCCAACGGCGTCTCAGCCATGCGATCGCGGGAACATCCGCGGCCTGGTCGTCAGCCACGAGTCAGAGGCCTCAGGCGGGCACGATGTTGACCAGCTTCGGCGCGCGGACGATCACCGTGCGGATGCCGCGGCCGTCCAGCACCCGCGCCACGTTCTGCGACGAGAGTGCGAGTTCGCGCAGCGCGTCCTCGGAGATGTCCGGGGCCACCTCGAGGCGGTCACGCACCTTGCCGGCCACCTGCACGACCGCCGTCACCGTCTCCTCGACGGTGAGCGAAGGATCGTGCTGCGGCCAGGCGGCATTCGCCACGGAGGGCTCGTGGCCGAGGGCCGCCCATAGGTCCTCAGCCGTGTAGGGCGCGAACATGCTCAGCATGACCGCCACGGTCTCGACGGCCTCGCGCACGGCGGGGTCCGCCCCGCCCGGTCCGCTGTCGATCGCCTTGCGGGTCGCGTTGACGAGCTCCATCGTCTTGGCCACGACGACGTTGAACTTGTGGGCGTCGAGCAGTTCCTCGGCCTCTGCGATGGTGCGGTGCGTGACGGCCCGGAGGGCGCGGTCGCCGCCGGACGGATCGGTTCCCGGCGCACTCGTGACGTCCTGTCCGAGGCGCCAGGCCCGGGCCAGGAACTTCGCGGAACCCGACGGCGAGACGTCGGCCCAGTCCACGTCATCCTCCGGCGGGGACGCGAACACCATCGTGAGGCGGACGGCGTCGACCCCGTAGGTGTCCAGCTGCTCGCCCAGATCGACGCCGTTGCCGAGGGACTTGCTCATGGCCTTGCCGCCGTTGAGCACCTGGCCCTGGTTCATGAGTGCGGCGAAGGGCTCGTCCGCGTCGATGAGGCCCATGTCCTTCAGGACCTTCGTGAAGAACCGGCTGTACAGCAGGTGCAGGATCGCGTGCTCGACGCCGCCCACGTACTGCGCCACCGGCATCCAGCGCCGGGCGGCCTCCGGGTCGAACGGACCCTGCGTGTAGTCCGGGGAGAGGTAGCGGAGGTAGTACCACGAGGAGTCCACGAACGTGTCCATCGTGTCCGTGTCCCGCTTGGCGGGGCCCCCACAGCGGGGGCAGGTGACATTGACCCAGTGCTCGGCGGCCGCGAGGGGGGACGTGCCCTTGGGCGCGAGCTGCTCGCCGCGCAGGTCATCCGGCAGGCGCACGGGGAGCTCGTCGTCCGGCACCGGCACCTCGCCGTCCACCGGGCAGTGGATGATCGGGATCGGCGCGCCCCAGAAGCGCTGTCGGGAGAGCAGCCAGTCACGCAGGCGGTAGTTGATCGTCCCCTCCCCGGTGCCGGCGTCTTGGACGATCTCGATGGCCTTGGCGATTCCCTCGGCCTTTGAGAGCCCGTTGAGCGGACCGGAGTTGATGATCGTGCCCTCGCCGTTCGTGGCGACGCCGGAGACCGCGGGGTCCTCCTCACCGGTGTCCAGGACGGCCCGGACCGGCAGGCCGAAGGCCTTGGCGAAGTCGAGGTCTCGCTGGTCGTGCGCGGGGACGGCCATGATCGCGCCGGTGCCGTACTCTGCCAGGACGTAGTCGGCAGCCCACACCGGCAGCTTCTCGCCGTTGAGCGGATTGACGGCGTAGCGGCCCAGGAACACGCCGGTCTTCTCCCGGTCGGTGTTCTGCCGCTCGATCTCACTCAGCGCCTTGACCCGGTCCTGGTACTCGGAGAGGGCCTGCGCCTGGCCGGGGGCAACGAGCTCTGAGGCCAGCTCGGCGTCGGCCGCCACGACGAAGAAGGTGGCGCCGTACAGCGTGTCGGGGCGCGTGGTGAAGACGGTGACCTCGCGCTCGGGCTGCGGCCCCTCGGCCTCGATCGTGAAGCGCACATGGGCGCCCTCGGACCGGCCGATCCAGTTCCGCTGCATAGCCAGCACTCGCTCGGGCCAATGGCCCTCGAGCTCGGTCATGTCGTCCAGCAGGCGCTCGGCGTAGTCGGTGATCTTGAAGTACCACTGGTTGAGGGCCTTCTTGGTCACGGGCGTGCCGCAGCGCTCGCACGCGCCGTTGACGACCTGCTCGTTGGCCAGGACCGTCTGGTCCTTCGGGCACCAGTTCACGGGGTGGTTCTTGCGGTACGCGAGGCCACGCTCGTAGAAGCGCAGGAACAGCCACTGGGTCCACCGGTAGTACTCGGGGTCCGAGGTGTGCAGACGCCGTGACCAGTCCAGGCTCAGGGCGTACCGCTTGAACGAGGCGGCCTGGGTCTCGATGTTGGCATAGGTCCACTCCGCCGGGTGGGCGTTGCGCTTGATGGCGGCGTTCTCCGCGGGCAGCCCGAACGAGTCCCACCCGATCGGGTGGAGGACGTCGTAGCCCTTGAGGCGCCAGTACCGCGCCACGACATCGCCCATGGCGAAGGCCTCGGCGTGGCCCATGTGCAGGTCGCCGGAAGGATACGGGAACATGTCGAGCACGTACCGCCGCTCCCGGGTGCCGTCGTCGCGCGGCGTGAACACGCCGAGCTCGTCCCACACGGCCGGCCATCTGGCTTCGATCGAGGGAAAGCTGTACGCACCCTGCTCGATGCCCTGTTGCGCGCCCAGCGCCTCGTCCTGAACGACCTGCTCTTCGCTCACCGTATTCTCTCCACTGAAGTCGCTTCCTGGGCGTCCTGCCCCCTGACACACAAAAGCCCCTCACACGGAGGGGCTGCCGCTCGCTGCCGTCATCCCGGAGGGATCGGCCCGCAAGCGGCTATCGAAGGAGGAGGATGCCACGCATACCTGCCATCGTACCGCAGGGCCCGGGCACGACGGCGAGTGCTCGCCGTCGTGCCCGGGGTGCGGCAGCCGCGTGGCGCGGCTGTGGGCTACTTCACGTCCGCGTCGACCCAGTCCATCGACTTCGTGACGGCCTTCTTCCAGAGGCGCATCTGCCGGTCGCGCTCGCCCTCGTCCATGCTCGGGCTCCAGCGCTTGTCCTCGCCCCAGTTGGCCGAGCACTCGCCGAGGTCCTTCCAGAACCCGACCGCGAGACCGGCAGCGTAGGCCGCACCGAGCGCGGTGGTCTCGATGACCTTGGGCCGGACCACGTCGACGCCGAGGATGTCCGCCTGGAACTGCATCAGCGCGTCATTGGCGACCATGCCGCCGTCGACCTTCAGCTCGGCGAGCGGCACCCCGGAGTCGGCGTTGACAGCGTCCAGCACCTCGCGGGTCTGGAACGCGGTCGCCTCGAGGGCGGCGCGGGCGATGTGGCCCTTGTTGACGTACCGGGTGAGGCCCACGATGGCGCCGCGTGCGTCCGCGCGCCAGTAGGGCGCGAAGAGGCCCGAGAACGCGGGGACGATGTAGACGCCTCCATTGTCCTGAACGGTCTTGGCGAGCGTCTCCACCTCGGGCGCGGACTGGATCATGCCGAGGTTGTCGCGCAGCCACTGGATGAGCGAGCCGGTGACCGCAATCGAGCCCTCGAGTGCGTAATGCGGCTTCGCATCGCCGAGCTTGTACCCGACGGTGGTGAGGAGGCCGTTCTTCGAGTGGACGATCTCCTCGCCCGTGTTGAAGATGAGGAAGCTGCCCGTGCCGTACGTGCTCTTTGCCTCGCCCGTCTCGAACGCCGCCTGGCCGAACGTCGCCGCCTGCTGGTCGCCCAGGATGCCCGCCACGGGGGTCTCGCGCAGGAGCTGCGAGCCGTGGACGGTGCCGTAGACCTCGGAGGACGACCTGATCTCCGGCATCATCGAGGCCGGCACACCGAAGGCGTCGAGGATCTCCTGGTCCCACGAGAGCGACTCCAGGTCCATGAACATGGTCCGGGAGGCGTTGGTGACGTCTGTGGCGTGCACTCCCCCGTCGGTGCCGCCCGTGAGGTTCCACAGGACCCACGAGTCGGTGTTGCCGAAGAGCAGGTCGCCCGCCTCGGCCTTGGCCCGGGCTCCTTCGACGTTGTCCAGGATCCACTTGATCTTCGTTCCCGAGAAGTAGGTTGCCAGCGGCAGGCCCACCTTCTGCTTGAACCGCTCCACGCCGCCTTCGGCCGCGAGTTCGTCGACGATCGGCTGTGTACGCGTGTCCTGCCAGACGATGGCGTTGTAGACGGGCTCGCCCGTGGTCTTGTCCCACACCACCGCGGTCTCGCGCTGGTTGGTGATGCCGACGGCGGCAATGTCGTGCCGCGTCAGGTTCGCCTTCGAGAGCGCCTGGCCGACCACCTCGCGGGTGTTGTCCCAGATCTCCTTCGCGTTGTGCTCGACCCACCCGGCGTGCGGGAAGATCTGCTCGTGCTCGAGCTGGCCGGTGGAGACGATGGACCCGGAGTGGTCGAAGACGATGGCCCGGGTGCTCGTGGTTCCCTGGTCGATGGCGATGACGTACTGCGCATTGCCCTGCTGCGCGCTGGGCGCTGATTCAGACATTCATGGCTCCTTTGGATGAGTCTTCAGGGGGTGCGGAAGAGCTGGGGACTATTTGACGACCGAGGCGAAGATCTCGGGGGTGAAGCGCGCGAGGAGTCCTGCCGCGGCGCCGCCGACGAGCGGGCCGACCACGGGAATCCAGGCGTAGGACCAGTCGCTGGAGCCCTTGCCCCGGATCGGGAGGAGGGCGTGGGCAATGCGCGGGCCGAGGTCGCGGGCCGGGTTGATCGCGTACCCGGTCGGGCCGCCGAGGGAGACGCCGATGCCGACGACGAGGAGGGCGACGGCGAGCGGGCCCAGACCTGACGGCGTGCCGCCGAAGGAGAGGATCACGAACACGAGGACGAAGGTGCCGATGATCTCGGTGACCACGTTCCAGCCGTTGCTGCGGATGGCCGGGCCCGTCGAGAAGGTGCCGAGCTTGTTGGCCGGGTCGTCCTCGTGGTCGAAGTGCTGCTTGTAGGCGAGCCAGCAGACCACGGCGCCGAGGAAGGCGCCCAGCATCTCGCCGCTGAAGTAGGTCAGGGTCGAGGCGACGTCGACCTTGACCCCCGGGGCGTACTCCGCGTTGCCGTGCATGAGGAGGCCGAGTGTGACGGCCGGGTTGAGGTGGGCGCCGGACTTCGCGGCGATGAAGACGCCGGAGAAGACCGCGATCCCCCAGCCCCACGTCACCATGAGGAACCCACCGGCGTAGCCCTTGGTCCCCTTGAGTGCGACGTTGGCGACGACGCCGCAGCCGAGCAGGGTGAGCATGCCGGTGCCGAGTACTTCAGACAGGAACACCAGTCCTAGAGACATCCTTGACTCCTTGTGTTTGTTCGGGTGCCACCCTGGACCACGCCGGCCCGGGGTGTGGTGCGATGCGCCTCAATCGACCAGCTGGTCGATCTCCACGCGGTGGCGCTCGGCCAGCACGGCCTTGGCGTGCAGGGCCTCCTGCCGCGTCTGCTGGGCGTCCCAGCCGAGGGGACCGGCAAGGTGCCCGGCCACCTCGTCGACAAGCTCAGCCGTCACGAGTCCCCGGAAGGCCAGGGAGGTGCGGCGGATGAGGATGTCGATGGCGTGCCCCACATGCTCGTGCTCCGCCATGTAGAGCAGTTCTCGGACGCTCAGCTCCTTGGTGCTCTGAAGCAGACTGTCGTCCGCTTGACGCAGGAAGTCAATGACTTCCGAAGCTCTTGTTCCATATCGCCCGAGGAGCACTTCGGCGCGCGCTGCGTCGATGCTTCCGCCCACGTGGGCCTTGACCCAGGCCTGCACGCCCTCGGGCGTCGCCGGGAAGCCCCGGCCGCCGCCGATCGCCAGCTCGGCCGTGCTCTGCGTCCGCTGCTGGCCCACGAGCGTGAGGACCTCGTCGGCCAGGTGCTCCGAGAGTGCGCGGAAGGTGGTCCACTTGCCCCCGACGAGGCTCAGGACGGTCTGGCCGCGGCCGCCGGGCAGCGCGGCGCGCTCGATCCGGTAGTCCCTCGAGACGAACCCGGGCGCGGTGTCGTCGTGCCGCGGCAGCGGACGGACTCCGGAGAACGTGTAGACGATGTGGCCTTGGTCCACCGCCACGGTCGGGAAGACATGGTGGATCAGGTCGAAGAAGTACTGGATCTCCTCGTCGGTGCACACGGGGGTGAGATCCTCGCCGGCGTCGATGTCGGTGGTGCCCACGAGGACGCGGTCCCCCATGGGGTAGATCAGGACGATCCGCCCGTCGCTGTGCTCGAAGAAGATCTCCCGGCCCGCGCAGGCCGCGAGCAGTTCCGGGGCGTCCAGCACGATGTGGGACCCCTTCGTCCCGCCCATGAAGCGGGTCGGTGCGCCGAAGCTGCCGTTCGTCTGGTCGACCCAGGCGCCGGTGGTGTTGACCACCACATCTGCGGTGATGTCGAATTCCTCCCCGGTGAGCTCGTCGCGGAGCCGCACCGACGCGCCGTCGTGCCCTGCTCCCTCCGCCGACGGGCTCGCAGCGGTGACCCCCACGGCGGAGACGTAGTTCGCCGCGCGGGCATGTGTGCCCGCAGCGAGGCCGTCGTGGAGGACGTCGAGGGTGAGACGCTCCGGATTGTGGACGGACGCGTCGAAGTAGGTGGCCGTGTACTTCAGGTCCGGGCGCAGCCGGGGCAGTTCCTCGAGAGCCTTCTTCCGCCCGAGGAAACGATGGCGCGGAACGCTGCCGCCCTTTCGCGAGAAGGCGTCGTAGAGGCTGAGCCCGACCTTGATCAGCGCCGCTCCCCGCTCCTGGGGCTTGCCGGACCGGTGCGTCAGGAACCGCAGGGGCGCGTTGAGGATCCCGGAGAAGGTCGAGAAGATAGGAATCGTGGTCTGCAGCGGCTTCACGTAGTGGGGGGCGATGCGGAGCAGCCGGTTGCGCTCCACGACCGACTCGTTCACGAGCCTGAACTCGCCGTTTTCGAGGTACCGGATGCCGCCGTGGATCATGTGGGAGGAGGCGCCGGATGCGCCCTCGCAGAAGTCCCCCCGCTCGACCAGGACCACGTCGACGCCCTGGAGGGCGAGGTCGCGGAACGTGCCGACGCCGTTGATGCCGCCGCCGATGATGAGGACGCTGGCGCCGGGGCGCTGCTTGAGCGACGCGACGCCGGCGCGCTCCGACGCGTGGGGCGCGACAGGGGGCGTTGGCGAGGAGTCGGTCCGGTGGATGGATTTCACGGGATCTCCCTTTCACGGGGCTGGTGAGTGGACTTGCAGCTATTCTTGGAAGACCTGCGAAAGAAGTTCAAGCAGTGTGCACGAACGTGCAGAAGGGAGTCCCATGAGGACCTCCGATGCGGACCGCAACCCCGCAATGGTGAGAGAAAGCTCACACAGCACCCTCTCCCGCCGTCACCAGGACGCCCTCCTCGCTGCCCGGCTCTACTACCTCCAGGACCTCACGATGGACGGCATCGCGAGGCAGCTCCGCACGTCCCGGTCAACGGTGTCCCGCCTGCTGGCCTTCGCAAGGGACGAGGGGCTCGTCCAGATCCAGATCCACAGCCCCGTGGACTCCGCGGTCGCCCTCGAGACCGCCATTGCCGGCCGCTTCGGCCTGGCTCCAGAGGGCGTGCACGTCGTGCCCCACGTGGACAACAACAACGAGGCAGAGACACTGGACCGGGTCGCGATGTACGCGGCGCGCACGCTGACGCCGCTCGTCGTCTCGCAGAGCGTCATCGGGATCGCGTGGGGCTCGACCCTGAGCGCCATGAGCCGCTACCTCAACCGCAAGCCGACCCACGGGGTGACGGTGGTCCAGCTCAACGGCGCCGCCAACACCCAGACCATGGGCCTCGGGTACGCGAGCGAGATCATGCGCCGGTTCGGCAGGGCCTTCGATGCGGAGGTGGAGGAGTTCCCGGTTCCCGCCTTCTTCGACCGGCCGGAGACCAAGCAGTGGATGTGGCGCGAGCGCAGCGTGCGCCGCGTCCTGGACGTGCAGGCCCGCATGTCCCTCGCCGTCTTCGGCGTGGGTGCGGTGGACGCCGACGTTCCCAGCCACGTCTACTCGGGCGGCTACCTCGATCACGCCGACCTCGAATCCCTTTCCCGCGAGGGGGTCGTGGGAGATGTTGCGACGGTCTTCTTCCGGGCGGACGGCTCCTCGGAGGGCATCGGGCTCAATGCCCGGGGCACCGGACCGGATCTGGACGCCCTGCGCACGGTCCCGCGGAGGCTGTGCATCGTCTCGGGGCCCGCCAAGGCTGCGGGGCTCAGGGGCGCCCTCAACGCGGGCCTCGTCACCGACCTCATCGTGGACGAGGCGACGGGCCGGGCCGTCCTCGCAGAGCAGGCGTAGCCTGCGCCGCAGCCGCGGCGCCCCGGTAGGGTGGGAGCCATGTTCGCCTCTCCCATGGTCGGCCTCGCCCACGGGGTCGGCATGCCCCAGCTGGGCTACGGCCTCTACAAGGTCCCGCCCGAGGACGCCGAGCGGCTCGCCGCCGAGGCGATCGCGGCCGGGTACCGCAGCCTCGATACCGCCGCAATGTACGGAAACGAGGCGGGGGTGGGCCGGGCCGTCCGCGCGGCGATGCTCGACGGCGATGCCTCCGGCCGCCTCGACCGCGCCGAGGTGTTCATCACCACCAAGGTGTGGAACACCGATCACGGCTACGACACGACGCTCCGGGCGTTCGACCTCAGCCAGGACGCGCTCGGCCTCGACGTCGTAGACCTCTACCTCATCCACTGGCCGTGCCCCCAGCGGGACCGCTACGTCGAGACCTACCGCGCGCTCATCCGTCTCCTCGAGGACGGCAGGGTCCGGGCGATCGGCGTGAGCAACTTCCAGCCGGAGCACCTCCGGCGTCTCGTTGACGAGACCGGGTCCGTCCCCATGGTGAACCAGATCGAGCTCCACCCCTGGCTGCAGCAGCGCGAGCTGCGGGACCTCCACGCGGAGCTCGGCATCGCCACGGAGGCATGGTCGCCGCTCGCGCGCGGCAAGGTCCTCGACGACCCGGTCCTGCGCGAGATCGCCGCCGCTCACGGGGTGAGCGTTGCCCAGACGGTCATCCGGTGGCACCTGTCCCAGGGCACAATCGTGATCCCCAAGGCGAGCAGCGCGGCGAGGATCCGGGAGAACTCCGAGGTATTCGGCTTCGACCTCACGCCAGAGGACCTCGAGCGGATCGCCGGGCTTGACCGGGGCTTCCGCAGCGGCTCCCATCCGGACGCGGTGAACTGAGAGGATGACCGCCCTGCAGCACGAGATGTTCCTCTCCGACACCCTTGCCCAGCGCGAGCACCGCAGCCTCCTCGACGTGGCGGGGGCCCGCACCGCGGTGTTCACCTATGAGCCGCTTGGGCCGGAACCCCGACCCGTCACGATCCTCGCCATCCACGGATTCCGCGGCACCCACCACGGGCTCCTGCGGGTCGTCGACGCCCTCCCCCACGTCCGTGTGGTGATGCCGGACCTGCCCGGCTTCGGCGAGTCCGGCGTGCTTCCGGAGGGCCAGCACAGCATCGACGGCTACGGCGCGTGGCTGGAGGAGCTTGCGGATGCGCTGTCGCTGGGCCCCGAAACGGTGCTGCTCGGCCATTCGTTCGGCTCGATCGTCGTCTCGCACTTCCTCGCCGCGCATCCGGGCCGATTCACGCGCCTCGTGCTCGTCAACCCCATTTCGGCGCCGGCGCTCGAGGGGCCCAAGGCCGTCCTGAGCAGGGTCGCAGAGCTCTACTACTGGGCTGCCGCGAAGCTGCCGGCGCGCGTCGGCACCGCGCTGCTGCGCAGCCGCGCCGTCGTGCGCCTCATGAGCGAGGCGATGGCCAAGAGCCGCGAGCCCAGGCTTCGCGCCTTCGTCCACGGTGAGCACCGCGCCCACTTCAGTGAGTTCGCCACCCGCGGGTCGTTGCTCGAGTCCTTCCGGGCGTCGATCTCGCACGACGCCGCCGAGGCCGCCGATGCGCTGACGCTCCCCGTGCTGCTCATCGCCGGCGAGCAGGACGAGGTCGCAGCGCTGCCGGACGTCCGTCGCCTGCACGAGCGGCTCGCGGATTCGCGGCTCACCGTGATCCCCGGTGTAGGACACCTGATCCACTACGAGACGCCGGGTCCCGCGGCCGCGGCCATCGCCGACTTCATCGGAGGCACATCCGCGTGAGGATCCTCATCGACGCCCGCTTCACCCGGACGGACCAGCATGACGGCATCAGCCGTTTCGGCGCCAGCCTCATCGAGGCCGTCTCGCGGCGTGCAGAGGTCGCAGTGCTCATCAACGACGACCGCCAGCTGGCCCTGCTGCCGGACGTGCCCCACGTCAAGGTCAGCAGTCCGCTCTCCCCCGCCGAGCTGTTCATCGCCGCTCGGGTCAACGGGCTCAACCCCGACGTGGTGTTCTGCCCCATGCAGACCATGGGGTCGTGGGGTCGTCGTTATCCGCTCATCCTCACGCTGCACGACCTCATCTACTACGAGCATCCGGATCCGCCGGGCTTCCTCCCCGCACCGGTTCGCCTGCTGTGGAGGCTGTACCACAAGGCCTACTGGCCGCAGCGGATCCTGCTCGACAGGGCGGACGTAGTGGCCACCGTCAGCCACACGACCCGGTGGCTCATGTCCGAGAAACGGCTGACCCGGCGGCCCGTGCGGATCATCGGGAACGCCCCCCAGGGCGGCCGTCAGCCGCGCCAGGTGGACGGCCGGGCGGAGAAGACCCTTCTCTACATGGGTTCCTTCATGCCGTACAAGAACGTCGAGACCGTCATCGCCGGCATGGCCCAGCTGCCCGACTACGAGCTCCATCTCCTCTCCCGCATCTCGCCGCCGCGCCGGTCGGAGCTCGAGGCATTCATCCCCGCTGGCGCCCGCGTGGTGTTCCACGGCGGCGTGTCCGAGGCTGAGTACGAGGAGCTGCTGCGGCGCACGACCGCCCTGGTGAGCCTCTCGAGGTCCGAGGGCTACGGCCTGCCGCTCGTCGAGGCGATGAGCCTCGGCACCCCAGTGATCGCGAGCGACATCCCGATCTTCCGGGAAGTGGGCGGTCGCGGCGCCCTGTACGTGGACCCTGATTCACCCGCCGAGTTCGCTGCCGCAGTCCGGGCCCTCGAGGCCCCAGGAGCATGGACGGGCGCATCAGACGCCGCCCGGGCGCAGGCGGCGGCATTCAGCTGGGACGCCTCCGCCGAGGCACTCCTGGCCGCGGCTCGAGAGGCGATCGAGGCCTTCGGACAACGCCGGGCCAGGCGGGGCCTCCACCGCTAGAGCAGATCCGGGGCATCGATCCGGAGGGCCACGGGACCTGCAGTGCGGCGGGCCGCGAGGGCGCCCCGCACTCCGTGCAGGCCCCGCGTGACTGCCTGACCCGAGACGATGGGGAAGAAGATGAGGGCGTGGGCCGGATCCCCGGAGACAGGCCCGGCCACTCGGATCCCCGGTCCGCCCAGAACGTCCTGCGCAGCCGCCAGAAACGCCTCGACATCCGGCGTCGCTCCGGTCACTGCAGCGATGCGCACGGCCGGGGGCAGGCCGAGCTCGCGGCGCAAAGCCAGCTCGCGGGCCGCGAATCCGGCCGGATCCCATCGGACGAGGGCAGCAACCGCTTCGGCTTCCCCCGCAGTGATGATGACTCGGCCGCCCTCGGACGCGGGCCGGACGAGGGCGGCGGCGTTGAGCCAGCGGCGAAGGGCCTCCTCGGGGGCCCGGAGGCTCTCCCGCCGCAGCAGCGCCTCGCCGTCGAGCAGGAGGGCGGCCGCGTACCCGCCGGGGGCCACCGGCTCGGCGCCGACCGTCGCGACCACGAGGGCAGGTTCGCCCGAGATCTCCGACTTGACCGCGTCCCCCGAGGAGGTGACGACAAGCGAGCCGGGAAAGGCCCGGCCCAGCTCCTCCGCGGTCCTCAGCGCACCGATGGCCGTGCGGCGGAGCGCGGTACCACCGCAGACCCGGCAGGAGAAGGCGAGCTCCGGGGTCCCGCACCAGCGGCACACCACGAGCCGATCGCGGCCCGACGCCTGCTCGGCCAGAGGGCCAGAGCAGTGGCGGCAGCGCGCCGGCTCCCTGCACGTGCCGCACGCGAGCGACGGCGCGTAGCCGGCCCGCGCGACCTGCACGAGGACCGGTCCATTCGTGAGTGCCTCGCGCGCCGCGTGCCACGCCGTGTGGGGCAGCCGCGCGATCCTGGCGAGGGGATCCCGCGCAGACTCCACGCTGTCGGCCGTGCTCGTGATGCGGGGCAGCGCCGCGCGCAGTACGGAGCGCTCTGCAGCGACCCGGTGCAGCCATCCCGATTCCACGAGGCGCTCCGCCTCGACGGAGACGGCATGGCCGGCCAGGAGCAGGGCGCACCCCGTCTGCTCGGCACGCAGGAGGAGCACCTCTCTGGCATGGAAGTACGGGGCGCGGGGCTCGACGTGGAGGTCATCGCCGTCGTCCCAGCACGCCACGAGACCGAGATCCTGCACGGGCGCGAACGCAGCGCCCCTCGTCCCGACGGCAACGTGGGCGGCGCCGGTCAGCAGGTCGAGGAAACCCCGGGAGCGCGTGCTCGGCCCATCCTCGGCAGACAGCCGCACAATCGGCTCCCCGGGCAGCGCAGCCTCGAGGGCCGCGTGGAGGCGCAGGAGGTCCCGGCGGTCGGGGACGACGACGAGAGCCCCCCGCCCTGACGAGCGTGCCGCCGCGACCGCAGCCGCCAGCGTGTGCGGCCACGCCGCTGGCCCATAGCCCTGGGGGATCTGGAGGACCGCCCGGGGGCTGCCGCCCGCAGCGAGGTGACGTAGAAACGCGGGACCGTTCCTGAGGCGGTCCCAGCCCGCCGGGCCCTGAGGACTCGCGGGGCCCTGGGGAGGTGCAGCGCCAGGCGAGGGCACGGCGGTCGGCGACCACGCGGCGTCGTGCGCGACACCGTCCGGATCTCCCCGCTCGTCCCGCTCGCGCAGCCGGCCAGCGAACTCCGCCTCCACGCGCGCCGCACGCGGGGGCACTGCGAACCGCAGGACGTCGCCGAGCGCGCCGGCCCAGCGCTCAGCGACCGCGCGGGCCAGCTCTGCAATCTCGGGGGCGAGGACGGGAAGCGGCGAGAGGACGGCACTGAGGGGTGAGAGCGTGACGCCGGAGTCCGACGATTCAAGCCGCTCGAGGAGGAATCCGACGTGCTCGCGCCCTGCCACCCGGACCTTGACCCGCACCCCAGGGAGGGCCGCCGCGTCGAGCTCTTCAGTGACGAGATAGTCGAAGGGCCGGTCCAGCTGTGGAAGGGGCGATTCGACGCACACCCGGGCCACCGGAAGGCTCTCTGCGGGGCGGGGCCCCGGAGGCGGCAGTTCGGCCGCAGGGAAGCCGCTCAGGAGCGAGGGCTGCACGGGCGCGGCGTGCGGCTGGCCAGCAGTCATCGCCTCCGCCTCAGGCGCCGAAGAAGTCCTTGAGCTGCGCCACGCGGTCCAGCCGCTCCCAGGTGAAGTCGGGCTCCTCCCGGCCGAAGTGGCCGTGGGCAGCGGTCTTGGCGTAGATCGGGCGCTTCAGGTCGAGGGCCTCGATGATGGCGCGCGGGCGGAGGTCGAACACCTCGTTGATCGCGGCGCTGATCCGCAGGGGGTCCACGCTCTCGGTGCCGAAGGTCTCCACGTAGATGCCCACGGGGCGCGCCTGCCCGATCGCGTAGGCGACCTGGATCTCGGCGCGGCGCGCGAGGCCGGCCGCCACCACATTCTTCGCGACCCAGCGCATTGCGTACGCGGCCGAGCGGTCCACCTTCGACGGGTCCTTCCCGGAGAAGGCTCCGCCGCCGTGACGGGCAAAGCCGCCGTAGGTGTCCACGATGATCTTGCGGCCCGTGAGGCCCGCGTCGCCCACCGGGCCGCCGATGATGAAGGCGCCCGCAGGGTTGAGGATGCTGCGCACGTGGTCCGACTCGAGCTCCGACATTGCCAGCACGGGCTTGACCACGTGGTCCGCGAGGTCCGCGCGGAGGGTGGCGAGGTCGGTTCCCTCGGCGTGCTGGCTCGAGATGACGATCGTCTCGACGCTCACGGGGCGATCGCCGTCGTAGCCGACGGTGGCCTGCGTCTTGCCGTCCGGGCGGAGGTACGGCAGTTCGCCACTCTTCCGGACCTCCGTGAGGCGCTCCGACAGGCGGTGCGCGAGCCAGATCGGCGTGGGCATGTACGTGGCCGTCTCGTCCGAGGCGTAGCCGAACATGATGCCCTGGTCCCCCGCGCCCTGGGCGTCGTATTCGTCCTCCATGGTGCCTTCACGGGCTTCGAGCGAGTTGAAGACGCCCTCGAAGATGTCGGAGGACTGCTGGCCGATCGACACCGACACGCCGCACCGGGCGCCGTCGAAGCCGTTGGCCGACGAGTCGTAGCCGATCCCGAGGATGGTGTTGCGCACGATCTGGGGGATCTCGACGTAGGCGTCGGTTGTGACCTCGCCCGCGACGTGCACGAGGCCAGTAGTCGCCATGGTCTCGACCGCGACCTTCGAGTCGGGGTCCGCCGCGAGCAGCGCATCGAGGATCGAGTCGCTGATCTGATCGCAGATCTTGTCCGGGTGGCCCTCCGTCACGGATTCGGACGTGAAGAGGCGCAGTGCCGTGGGATTGGATGAAGCCAAGCCGGAAGAAGGAGCGGAAGCGTGGGTCACTGGTCTACTCTACTGGCTCTGCGCTCGTGGCCCGGTCCCGCGGGACGCGGCCAGTTCCTGCGAGATGCGGCGCACGACGGCGCGCGCCACCTCGTCCTTGCTGCCCGCCACGTGCTCGGGGTCGCCCCCTCCGCGGGACAGGAGCTGGACGGAGTTGCTGTCGCGGCCGAAAACACGCTCGGCCCCGCTCGCGTCGGCGCCGACCTCGTTGAGCACGAGGAGGTCGCATCCCTTGCGGGCCAGCTTCGCCTGCCCGTATTCGAGGACGCTCCCCTGCTCGTCGCCGGTCTCCGCCGCGAACCCGACGATGAACTGCGAGGGCTCCTCGGCGTTCCGGCGCGCCACGAGCTCCACGAGGATGTCCGGGTTGCGCACGAGGGCGATGACGGGGTCCTGGGCGTCGTCGCGCTTCTTCAGCTTGCTGCCGAGCAGCTCCGCGGGGCGGAAGTCTGCCACCGCGGCCGCCATGACCACCGCATCCGCGCCGGGCGCGTTTGCGAGCATCGCGTCGCGCATCTGGAGTGCGGAATCCACGGGGACCGTCTCCGCGCCGGCCGGCGGAGCGACGTCGAGATGGGCTGCGACGAAGGTCACCCTGGCACCCGCCTCGAGTGCGGCCCGCGCGATCGCTGAGCCCTGCTTGCCGGAGGAGCGGTTGCCGAGGAAGCGGACAGGGTCGATGGGCTCGCGCGTTCCTCCGGCTGAGACGAGCACGTGCTTCCCGGCGAGGGCACCGACGCCCGATGCGCCGTCGGAGGCCTGATCAACGAGGGCCAATGCTGCCGCGAAGATCGCCTCGGGCTCGGGGAGGCGCCCGGGGCCGCTGTCCGGTCCGGTGAGGCGGCCGACGTCCGGGTCGAGGACGTGGACGCCGCGCTCGCGCAGGAGGGCCACGTTGGCCCGCGTGGCAGGGTGGCCCCACATCTCGGTGTGCATCGCGGGAGCCAGCAGCACCGGGCAATGGGCCATGAGAAGCGTGGTGGTCAGGAGGTCGTCCGCGTGCCCGCCTGCGGCGCGGGCGAGAAGATCCGCAGTGGCCGGTGCGACGACGACGAGATCGGCCTCATGCCCGAGCCGGACATGGTTAACCGACTCGACGGCCTCGAAGACGTCGGTGCGCACGGGCTTGCCCGAGAGCGCCTCCCAGGTAGCCTTGCCCACGAACTGCAGGGCAGCTTCGGTCGGCACGGCGGTCACACTGTGCCCGGCCTCCGTGAACAGCCGCAGCAGGAGTGCCGCCTTGTATGCGGCGATCCCGCCGCCGACCCCCAGGACGACGCGCACGCTCCCCCGGCCCCTACTCGGCCTCGGACTCGTCAGCCGGAAGTTCGGACGGGGCGTCCTCGGCGACGATGGGGGTTGCCTCCAGGAGGCCCTCGTTGATCTCGCGCAGCGCGATCGAGAGCGGCTTCTCGTTCAGCTTCGTGTCCACGAGGGGGCCGACGTACTCGAACAGGCCCTCGTGGAGCTGGGCATAGTAGGCGTTGATCTGTCGGGCCCGCTTGGCCCCGAAGATCACGAGGCCGTACTTCGAGTCCGACTTGGTCAGAAGGTCGTCGATCGGCGGGTTGATGATGCCTTCGGGGTTCGAGGACACGGTGGAATCTCCAATGCTCTTCGTTGCGGTGACGGCGCTCTAGTGCGACGCCTGGCGGGCGTGCGGCGTCAGGCCCATGAGTGACACAAGCTCGTCTGCCGCCCGTTTCACGTCGTCGTTGACGACGGTGACATCGAATTCGGGCTCGGCAGCGAGTTCCATTTTAGCCGTTTCGAGGCGGCGCTGCTGTTCCTCGGGAGTTTCGGTGCCGCGCCCGACCAGCCGACGGACCATTTCGTCCCAGCTCGGCGGGGCCAGGAAGACGAACCGGGCGTCGGGCATGGCGGCCTTGACCTGGCGGGCGCCCTGCAGGTCGATCTCGAGCAGGACGTGCTTCCCGGCCGCGATCGCCTCCTCGACCGTGCGCCGCAGAGTGCCGTAGCGGTTCCTGCCGTGGACGACCGCCCACTCGAGGAAGGCGTCCTCGCCGACCAGCCGGTCGAACTCGTCGCTGCTGATGAAGAAGTAGTGGACGCCGTCGGCCTCGCCGGCGCGGGGCTCGCGCGTGGTTGCCGACACCGACAGCCAGACCTCTGGGTACGTGTCGCGGATGTAGGTCGAGACGGTGCCCTTGCCGACCGCGGTGGGGCCCGCGAGCACTGTGAGTCCGCTGTGCCCCGCGCCGCCCTGTGTCCGTGGGTGTTCCTGCTCCACGCTGTCCCTTCGATGAGGCCCGGCGCGACGATCCGCGCCGGGCAGTGCCCTGGCAGAACTGATCAGCCTGCCAGAAAATCTACCAGCGCCTGCCGCTGGTGGACGCCGAGGCCCCTGAGCCGTCGGCTCGGTGCGATCCCGAGGTCCTCCAGGATGGCGAGGGCCCTCACGGGCCCGACGCCGTGGAGGCACTCGAGCATCTCGGTGACCTTGAGCCGGGCGAGAGCCTCGTCGCTGTGGGCGCGGGCGAGGAGCTCCGAGACCGAAAGCTCGCCTGAGCGGAGGGCGGCCTTGGCGCGCGACCTCACGCCGCGGGCCTCCATGGCCTTCCCGAGCGCCTCACGCCTCTCCTGGGGTGTCAGGGGTTCGAGTGCCATCCGCGCCGCCTCCTGCTCCGCCTTGTCCGACTGCCTCGAAACCTAGACGGCGCACGCGGTGAAGGCAAGGAGGCAGTCAGCCCCGGAGGCCCTCGAGGGTGCGTTCCGCGCTGGCACGCACTTCTCTCTCGTCGGGACCCGCGCGGAGGATGTCCCGGCTCGAGGTCGCGAGGACCCGGGGATAGGCCGCCGCGAATGTCTCCCGCATGGCGGCAGCCGTCGCTCCCTGGGCGCCGAGGCCGGGAGCGAGGATGGGGCCGCCCATCGCTGCCAGGTCGAGACCGAGCCGTGCGATCGCGTCCCCCACGGTCGCACCGACCACCAGCCCGACCGAACCCTCGCCCCGGTCCGCGCCCGAGTACCTGCGGTTCTCGGCGGTGGCGGCCTCGACGACCCTGCGCGCCACGGACGCGTCGCCTCCGACGTGCTGGACGGACGCTCCCTCCGGGTTCGACGTCAGGGCCAGGACGAAGACACCGCGCCCCGTCTCGGCCGCGACGTCGAGTGCGGGCCGCAGCGACTCGAACCCCAGATAAGGGCTCAGTGTCACCGCGTCGGCCGCGAGGGGCGAGCCCTCCCCCAGCCAGGCCTGGGCGTAGGCTGCCATGGTCGAGCCGATGTCCCCGCGCTTGGCGTCCGCGATCGTCAGAAGGCCCGCCTCACGGGCGTCGGCGAGGAGATCCTCGAGGGCGGCGATCCCCGCGGAGCCGTGCCTCTCATACAGCGCCACCTGGGGCTTAAGCGCGGCCGCAACGCCGGCGACCGCAGCGAGGACCGTCGCCGAGAACCGGCGGAGGCCCTCGGCGTCGTCGGAGAGGCCCCACGACGCGAGGAGTGCCGGGTGCGGATCGATCCCCACACAGAGCGGTCCGAGGCGTCCGACGGCGGCGGCGAGCCGGGCGCCGAAGGGCGCCCGGCCGCCGGGCTGCTGCGGCTCAGGCACGCGCCGGTTCCTCGGCCGAGGCCGTTGCCGCCGCAGTCACGTGGGCGCCGTCCCGAGCGCTCGCGCGCAGGGACGCCGCGTGCTCCTGGAGGCTCATGACGTTCCACTCGAAGCTGCGCATGGCCTCGATGGCCAGGACGGCGAAGTTGAACTCCGCCACCGTGGTGATGCACGGCTTGCCGTTGGACGTCGCGGCGGCGCGGATCTCGTAGCCGTCGCCGCGGGCCGTGCCGCCGGACGGGGTGTTGAACACCATGTCCACCTTGCCGTCGTTGATGAGGTCCACGATCGTCCCCGCGCCGTCGGTGGGCGCCGAGCCGTCAGTGACCTTGCGCACCACGGTCGCGTTGATCCCGTTGCGGTTCAGCACCGCGGCGGTGCCACCCGTGGAGAGGATCTCGAACCCGAGGTCGGAGAGCTTCTTCACCCCCATGATGATCGAGCGCTTGTCCCGGTTGGCCACCGAGACGAACACGCGCCCTGAGGTCGGCAGGGAGCTGTTCGCCGCGGCCTGGCTCTTGGCGAACGCCGTGTCGAAGTGCTTGTCGATGCCCATGACCTCGCCCGTGGAGCGCATCTCGGGGCCGAGCAGGCTGTCCACGACCGTGCCCTCGGGCGTGCGGAAGCGGCTGAACGGGAGCACCGCCTCCTTCACGGCGACGGGGGCACCGGCGGGCAGCACCGCGCCGTCGCCCGTCTCGGGGAGCATGTGGTACGCCGAGCGCAGCTGCTTGATGGTCACGCCGGTGCCGATGAGGGCGGCGGCCTTGGCCAGCTGGACGCCGGTGGCCTTCGAGACGAAGGGCACCGTGCGGGAGGCCCGCGGATTCGCCTCGAGGACGTACAGCACGTCGGCGGCGAGGGCGAACTGAATGTTGATCAGGCCGCGGACGCCCACGCCCTCCGCGATGGCGCGCGTGGCCTCGCGCACCCGCTCTGCGACATCCGTGCCGAGGGTCAGCGGCGGCAGGACGCACGCCGAGTCGCCGGAATGGATGCCGGCCTCCTCGATGTGCTCCATGATGCCGCCGACATACAGGTCGGTGCCGTCGTACAGGGCGTCGACGTCGATCTCGATCGCATCCTCGAGGAAGCGGTCGATCAGGACAGGGTGGTCCGGAGTGATCTCGGTCGCGTTCTCGATGTAGCGGTGGAGGTTGGCCTCGTCGTAGACGATCTCCATCCCGCGTCCGCCGAGGACGTAGGACGGACGCACGAGGACGGGGTAGCCGATCTCGTCGGCGATCCGCTTGGCCTCGTCGAAGGAGACGGCGGTGCCGTTCTTCGGGGATACGAGGCCAGCGTCGTCGAGGACCTTCGAGAAGGCGCCGCGGTGCTCGGCGAGGTCGATGGCCTCGGGCGACGTGCCGAGGATGGGGACGCCGGCATCGGCCAGCTGCTGGGCGAGCTTGAGCGGGGTCTGGCCGCCCAGCTGGACGAACACGCCCACGACGCCGCCGGTGCGCTCCTCGGCCGCGATCACTTCGAGGACGTCCTCGAGCGTGAGCGGCTCGAAGTAGAGGCGCGTCGAGATGTCGTAGTCGGTCGAGACCGTCTCGGGGTTGCAGTTGACCATGACGGTCTCGTAGCCGGCCCTGCGCAGGGCCATCGTGGCGTGGACGCACGAGTAGTCGAACTCGATGCCCTGGCCGATCCGGTTCGGCCCGGAGCCGAGGATGATGATCGAAGGCTTCTTGTGCAGCTCGACCTCGTCCTCCTCGTCGTACGAGGAGTAGTGGTACGGCGTGTAGGCCGCGAACTCAGCGGCGCACGTGTCCACGGTCTTGTACACGGGGCGGACTCCGAGCGCATGGCGCACTCCCCGCACGACCGCTTCGGAGGAATGGGTGAGCGCGGCGATCTGCGCGTCCGAGAAGCCGTACCGCTTGGCGTGGCGCAGCACGTCCTCCGTGAGGGCTGGCGCGGCCTTGATCTCGGCCGCCACCTCATTCAGGAGGGCGATCTGGTCCAGGAACCACGGGTCGATCTTCGTGGCCTCGAAGAGCTCCTCTACGCTCGCCCCGCCCAGCAGGGCGCGCTGCACCTGGGCGAGGCGGTTCGTCGTCGGGCGCTTGGCCTTCTCGACCAGCTCGGGGACCTCGTAGTCGGGCACCGGGGAGAAGTCGAGCTCGGCGCCCTTCTGCTCGAGGGAGCGGAGGGCCTTCTGCAGGGCCTCGGTGAAGTTGCGGCCGAGGGCCATGGCCTCGCCGACGCTCTTCATGGTGGTGGTCAGCGTGGGATCCGCGGCCGGGAACTTCTCGAAGGCGAAGCGGGGCACCTTCACGACGACATAGTCGAGCGTCGGCTCGAAGCTGGCCGGCGTCTTCTGCGTGATGTCGTTCGGGATCTCGTCCAGGGTGTAGCCGAGGGAGAGCTTCGTGGCGATCTTCGCGATCGCGAACCCGGTGGCCTTCGAGGCGAGTGCGGAGGAGCGCGAGACGCGCGGGTTCATCTCGATCACGACGACGCGTCCCGTGGCCGGGTCGACGGCGAACTGGATGTTGCACCCGCCCGTGTCCACGCCGACCTCGCGGATGACGGCGATGGCGACGTCCCGCAGCTTCTGGTACTCGCGGTCAGTGAGCGTGAGCGCTGGAGCGACAGTGATCGAGTCGCCGGTGTGGACGCCGACCGGGTCGAAGTTCTCGATGGAGCACACGACGACGACGTTGTCGTTCTTGTCGCGCATCATCTCCAGCTCGTATTCCTTCCAGCCGAGGATGCTCTCCTCGAGGAGCACCTCAGTGGTCGGGCTGTACTGCAGGCCCGCGCCGGCGATCCGGTGAAGGTCCTCCTCGTTGTACGCCATGCCCGAGCCCAGGCCGCCCATCGTGAACGAGGGACGCACCACGACCGGGTAGCCGAGGTCCTCCACCGCCTTGAGCGCGTCGTCCATCGAGTGCACGATGTGGCTGCGCGCGCTCTCGGCACCGCAGCGCTCGACGACGCCCTTGAACTTCTCACGGTCCTCACCGAGCTCGATCGCGGCGATGTTCGCACCGATGAGCTCGACGCCGTACTTCTCGAGTGCGCCGTTCTTGTCGAGGGCGATCGCGGTGTTCAGAGCCGTCTGGCCCCCGAGGGTCGGCAGGATCGCGTCCGGGCGTTCCTTGGCGATGATCTTTTCGACCACCTCCGGGGTGATGGGCTCGACGTAGGTCGCGTCCGCGAGCTCCGGGTCGGTCATGATCGTGGCCGGGTTCGAGTTGACGAGGATGACACGGAGGCCCTCCTCCTTGAGCACCCGGATGGCCTGCGTGCCGGAGTAGTCGAACTCGGCAGCCTGGCCGATCACGATCGGGCCGGAGCCGATGACCAGGACGCTCTTCAGGTCTGTGCGCTTCGGCATTACTTCGCTTCCTCGGTCTTCTCGGTCTCGTCGGTGGTCTGGTCGTTCCCGGCGCTGCTCGCTTCCATCATGTCGATGAAGCGGTCGAACAGGTACGCGGCGTCGTGCGGGCCGGCGGCCGCCTCGGGGTGGTACTGGACGGAGAACGCCGGGATATCGAGGCACGCGAGGCCCTCGACCACCTGGTCGTTCAGGCTGATGTGGCTCACCTCGACCCGGCCGTACTGCCCCTCGGGCGCCACTGTGGCGCCCTCGAGCGGGGCGTCGACGGCGAAGCCGTGGTTCTGGCTCGTGATCTCGACCTTGCCGGTGCGGCGGTCCATGACCGGCTGGTTGATCCCGCGATGGCCGTAGCGGAGCTTGTAGGTGCCGAAGCCGAGGGCCCGGCCGAGGATCTGGTTGCCGAAGCAGATGCCGAAGTAGGGCAGCCGGGAGTCGAGGACGGAGCGGAGCAGGCGCACCTGGGCGTCGGCTGTCGCGGGATCGCCGGGACCATTGGACATGAAGAACCCGTCGGGGTTGACGGCCCGGACGTCCTCCGCGGTGGCCGTGGCAGGGAGCACGTGCACGCGCACGCCGCGCTCGGCGAGCCGGTGCGGCGTCATGGCCTTGATGCCGAGGTCGATGGCCGCGATGGTGAAGCGGGGCTCGCCCGTCCACCCGTGGTCGGCGGGATCCACCGTGTACGCGGTATCAACGCTCACCTCCTCGGCGAGGCGGGAGCCTTCCATCGGGGCACTCGCGAGCACCTCGTCAAGGAGTTCCCGGTCGGGGCGCCGCGCGGCGTCGCCGGAGAAGATCGCAGCCCGCATGGTCTTGTGCTCGCGCAGGTGGCGGGTGATGGCGCGGGTGTCGACTCCCTGGATGCCCACGATGCCCTGCTCGACGAGTTCGTCGTCGAGGCTGCGCTCGCTGCGCCAGTTCGAGGGCCGTCGCGCAGGGTCGCGCACCACGTAGCCCGCGACCCAGATGCGCCGGGACTCGGCGTCCTCGCTGTTCACACCGGTATTGCCGATGTGGGGCGCGGTCTGCACGACGATCTGGCGCGCATACGAGGGGTCGGTGATCGTCTCCTGGTAGCCGGTCATTCCGGTCGCGAAGACAGCCTCGCCGAATGCGGTTCCCACCGTGCCGTAGCTGCTGCCGCGGAACATCTTCCCGTCCTCGAGGACGAGGACGGCCGGCTCGGGCACGGCCGGGTTCTGGGTTGTGGCCTTCTCAGTCACTGCTCACTCTTTCCCTGATCCGCCGCCAGCGGGGGCTGCGGAACCCATCAATTCTTCGATCGCGGCCACGAGGGCCTTCTTCTCCTGCGCGTAGCGGGGCCGGAAGCCGGTGTCCACGGCCGTGCCGCCGAGATCCCAGCCGACGACGACGAGGCCGTCCTTCTCCACGAACTTGCCCGCCATGCCCGACTCGAGTCGGACGCCGTCCAGATCCTCGCGCGGGACGAACAGCCTCTCGGCGCCGGCTCGGTCGAACGCGATCCCGTCATCCGTCACGACTGCTTCCGCGCGTGTGCGGACCCCGAGGCCATGGACGGCGATCCGGTCCAGCCAGTCCCCCGCCGTGGTGGTCACCACGTACTGCCCCGAGCATCGGAAGCGCTCGGCGCCGAGGTCGGCCGGCGCGGGCACGGGCGCCGCAACGCCTGCCTGACGCTTGAGCCGGCCGCGCCAGCCTGCCCATACGAGGCCCACGAGCACGAGGGCCAGGAGCAGCATGAGCAGGCCGGGTCCGAGACGCTCCATCACGCCACCACCGATCCGTGGGCCGGGCGCGGCGAGTTGAGCGCGCCGTCGAGCACGGTGGGATGCCCGGCGTAGAACGTCGCAACCACCCGGCCGGGCAGTTCCCTGCCCGCGAACGGCGAGTTGCGGCCCTTCGTGGCCTGCACCGCCGGGTCCACGGTCCAGCGCGCCGCCGGGTCCACGAGCGTGAGGTGCGCCGGCTCGCCTTCGGCGAGGGGCCGGCCCTGATCCGCCAGGCGGCCGATTCTGGCGGGGACCTCGGACATCGCCCGGGCCACGTCCCGCCACGTCATCAGGCCGGTCTCGACCATCGCCTGCTGGACGACCGAGAGCGCGGTCTCGAGCCCCGTCATCCCCATCGCCGCCTGGACCCACTCGCAGTCCTTGTGCTCGCTCGGGTGCGGCGCATGGTCTGTCCCGACCACATCGATCGTGCCGTCCGCCAGGGCCGAGCGGAGCGCCATGACGTCGTCATGGGTGCGCAGCGGCGGATTCACCTTGTACACGGGGTCGTAGGTGCGCACAAGCTCGTCCGTGAGCAGCAGGTGGTGGGGCGTTGCCTCGGCGGTCACGTCAATCCCCCGGGCCTTGGCCCATCGGATGATCTCGACGGACCCGGCGGTGGACACGTGGCACACGTGGAGCCGCGAGCCGACATGCTGCGCGAGGAGGACGTCGCGCGCAATGATGCTCTCCTCGGCCACGGCGGGCCAACCGGGAAGGCCGAGGACCGAGGAGACCGAGCCCTCGTTCATCTGGGCACCCGCGGTGAGGCGCGGCTCCTGCGCGTGCTGCGCGACCACGCCGTCGAACGCCTTGACATACTCGAGCGCGCGGCGCATCAGCAGTGGATCGTGGACGCACATGCCGTCATCCGAGAACATCCGCACGGCGGCGGCGGATTCGGCCATCGCACCGAGCTCGGCGAGGCGCTCGCCCTCCAGGCCCACGGTCACGGCGCCGACGGGCCGCACGTCGACCCAGCCGGCGCGGCGGCCCAGGTGGGCAACCTGCTCCACGACGCCAGCAGTATCGGCCACCGGGTTCGAGTTGGCCATGGCATGCACGGCCGTGTAGCCGCCGAGGGCCGCCGCACGGGAGCCCGTCTCGACCGTCTCGGCGTCCTCCCTGCCGGGCTCGCGCAGGTGGGTGTGGACGTCCACGAGCCCGGGCAGCGCGACGAGGCCCTCGGCGTCCACCACGGTCGCTCCGTCGGCGTCCAGTCCGGAACCGACGCTGGCGATCACGCCGTCGGCGATGAGGAGGTCAGTCGCCTTCTCTCCGTAGAGGGACGCACCGCGGACGAGGTAGCGGGGCGAGGACGTCATGAAACCGTCTCCTTCAGCTGGGGTGCGGCCGTGGCGCTGCCGGCGAGGCCGCTGGACATGAGCAGGTACAGGACAGCCATCCTCACGGACACGCCATTGGCGACCTGCTTGAGCACCTGGGAACGGTCCGAGTCCGCGGCCGACGAGGATATCTCGAGGCCGCGGACCATGGGGCCGGGATGCATGATGACGGTGTCCTTGAGGCCGAGGTCGTCGAGCCGCGCGAACCGCTCGTCCCCGAGCCCCCATCGGCGGGAGTACTCGCCGGTCGAGGGGAAGAACGAGGCATTCATCCGCTCGGCCTGGACCCGCAGCATCATGATGGCGTCGGGGCGGGAGGCGATGGCCTCGTCGAGGTCGTAGGAGACCTCGCACGGCCACCCCTCGACGCCGATGGGCAGGAGTGTGGGCGGGGCCACGAGCGTCACGTGCGCGCCGAGCGTCGTCAGGAGCCACACGTCGGAGCGTGCGACGCGCGAGTGGAGGATGTCCCCCACAATGATCACGCGCGCGCCGGCCAGGTCGCGGCCGGTCGACGCCGTGCCCGCCACCCGGGCAAGGTGCCGACGGAGGGTGAACGCGTCGAGGAGTGCCTGGGTCGGGTGCTCATGCGTGCCGTCGCCGGCGTTGACCACTGCCGCGCTGATCCAGTCCGTCACGGCGAGGCGATGCGCCGCGCCCGAGGCGTAATGGCGGATCACGACCGCGTCGGCGCCGATCGCCTCGAGAGTCTGCGCCGTGTCCTTGAGGGATTCGCCCTTGGAGACCGACGAGCCCTTCGCCGCGAAGTTGATCACGTCCGCGGAAAGACGCTTCGCCGCGGCCTCGAAGGAGATGCGGGTCCGGGTGGAGTCCTCGAAGAAGAGGTTCACCACGGTGCGGCCACGGAGCGCAGGGAGCTTCTTGACCTCCCGCGAGTTGACCGCACTCATCTCCTCCGCCGTGTCGAGGATCCGGATCGCGTCCGCCGACGAGAGATCCCGCGTGGACAGCAGGTGCTTCACGCTGCGACCTCGCCCTCGGGCGAGTCGATCGCCACGAAGTCGGCGTCGATGCCCGCGTCGACCTCACAGAGGCGGACGCTCACCTTCTCCGACCGCGAGGTCGGCAGGTTCTTGCCCACATGGTCCGCGCGGATGGGCAGTTCACGGTGACCGCGGTCCACGAGCACGGCGAGGCGCACGGAGCGCGGACGGCCCAGATCGACGAGGGCGTCGAGGGCAGCCCGGATGGTGCGGCCGGAGTAGAGGACATCGTCGACCAGCACGACCACTTTGTCATCGATCCCCCCGGCAGGGAGCGTGGTCGGCGCTGGAGGCCGCGTGGGCTGGCGCGCGAGGTCATCGCGGAACATCGTGATGTCGAGCTGGCCGACGATAGAGGCCGGGTCGAGTGACGAGTCGGCCGCGGCGAGCTTGGAGGCCAGACGGACGGCGAGGGGGTAACCCCGTCGCGGAATGCCGAGGAGGACGAGGCCCTCCGATCCCCGGTTGGCTTCGAGGATCTCGTGCGCGATACGGGTGAGCGCCCGGTCGATGTCGCCTGATGTCAGGACGACACGGCCTGAATTGCCCTTCTGCCCGTCCGCGCTGCGTACTTCTGCAGAGGCGGGTGCCACAGCAGACCCCTTTCCCCGCCTCACAGGACGGAATTAAATGAGGAAAACTGTCGTTCCACGCTATCACACGGCCGCAGGACCGCCCGGGCCGCCCGCTAGCCTTGAGCTATGAGCGCCCCGCCTCCGCAGATGCCCGTCGTGGTTCCTGCGCCCCGCCGGACGGGCATGCGGTTCAGTCTGGTCGCGCTCGTCGCCGCGGGCGCCGGGGCCCTCCTGGCGGGCCTCGCCGTCGTCGTGCCCCTCCTGCTCCGTGCCACCGGAAGCGCCGGACTCCTCGTCGGCTTCCTGCTCTCCCTCTTTCCCCTCAGCCTGGTGCTCCTCGGCGTCCACGTGGTCGACCGGTGGGAGCCGGAGCCGCGCAGGCTCCTGGCCCTCGCCCTGGGGTGGGGAGCGGTGGTGGCGGTCGCGGCGACGACGCTCGTCCAGCCCCTCTTCCTCGCCCGGTTCGGCCCGCGCGACGCAACGGAAGCGCAGACCCTCGAGTTCCTCGCGACGGTGGAAGCCCCTGTCGTTGAGGAGGTTTCCAAAGGCCTGGGCCTGCTGATCCTCATGCTGGCCGCGCGCCGATTCGTCGACGGACCCGTGGACGGGATCGTCTACGGGATGACGGTCGCTGCCGGGTTCGCCTTCACCGAGAACATCCTGTACTTCGGGCGGCTGTATGCGGACAGCGCCGGGTCGGCCGCCTCACTGGCCCTGATCTTCACGATGCGCGGGGTCCTCTCTCCGTTCGCCCACGCGATGTTCACGGGAACTCTGGGCCTGATCGTGGGGCTCGCGGCGCGTCGCTGGAGCCCCGGCCTCGTGATGGGCACGTTCGCAGCAGGCCTTGTGCCTGCCATGCTCCTTCACGCGCTCTGGAACAGCGCCGGCGAGGACTTCTTCCTGCTCTACGTCCTGGTCCAGATTCCCCTGTTCGGCGCGGCAGTCCTGGGCGTTTACTTCTTGAGACGTGCGGAGGCACGCCTCACTCGGACCACGCTCCTCGAGTATGCCCGGGCGGGCTGGTTCACGCCGCTCGAGGTGGACATGCTCGCCACCCCGCGGGGACGCTCCGCCGGCCTGAGGTGGGCCGCCGCGCGGGGCCGCCGGCACGAGATGCGCGCGTTCATCCGCAGCGCCACCGATCTCGCCGCCGTGCGGCAGCGGGTGCTCAGCGGCCGCGAGGTCCGCGGCTACGCGGAGGCCGAGCGGGACCTTCTCGAACGGACCGGACGCCACCGGTCGGCGGTACTCGGGATTCCGCACCTGGGCCTGCAGTCCTGAGACGACGCGCCGCACCCTCTGAGACGACCGAGGGACCCCGCAATGCGGGGTCCCTCGGTTCCGGGCGCAGTGTGCCGCTCTGGCGTCAGCATCCTGCGGCATCGGAACCACAGGGATGACGCGTCAGGCGAGCAGGGTCGGCTTGAGCTCTTGGAGGCGGCCCAGGAGCCCGTTGACGAACGAAGGCGACTCGTCTGTGGACATGGTCCGGGCCAGCGAAACCGCCTCGCTGACCGCTACACCATCCGGCACCTCATCGTTGTACAGCAGCTCCCACGTGCCGATGCGCAGGATGATGCGGTCGACGGCGGGCATCCGCTCGAGCGTCCAGCCCTGGGCATAGGTGCGCAGGATCTCGTCGATCTGCGCCTGCTTGGCCGTCACACCGTCCACAATCTGGACGGTGTACGGGTTGATGACCTGCTCGGTCCGGTCCCGGCGCCCTTGGATGGCGTCTGTGGCGGGGACGGAGCGCTGCTCCGCCTCAAAGAGGATGTCGAGGGCCCTTGCACGGGCCTTGCCGCGGGCGCTCACTAGTCGTTGACTCGACCCAGGTAGCTGCCATCGCGCGTGTCCACCTTGACCTTCGTGCCGGTCTCGAGGAAGAGCGGGACCTGGATCTCGTAGCCCGTCTCGATGGTCGCGGGCTTCGTCCCGGCCGAGGAACGGTCGCCCTGGAGGCCGGGCTCGGTGTAGGTGATCTCCATGACAACGCTCGGCGGGAGCTCGACGTACAGCGGGCTGCCGTCGTGGAGGGCGATGAGGACCGTCTGGTTCTCGAGCATGAAGTTGGCCGCGTCCCCGACCGTCTCATTGGTCACGGTGATCTGGTCGTACGTGTCGGTGTCCATGAAGACGAAGTCCGCGCCATCCTTGTACAGGTACTGGAAGTCGCGGCGGTCGACCGTTGCCGTGTCGATCTTGGTGCCCGCATTGAATGTGCGGTCGACCACCTTGCCCGAGAGGACGTTGCGCAGCTTGGTGCGGACGAAGGCGCCGCCCTTGCCCGGCTTGACGTGCTGGAACTCGATAACGTTCCAGAGCTGGCCGTCCAGGTTCAGCACGGTGCCGTTCTTGATGTCGTTGGTGGTTGCCACGAAAGCGCCTCTCGTCTTTTCTTCTGCTCAGAAATCCGCAGACCATTCTAACCGGAGCAGAAGACCCCGGCCGTCACACCTCGTTGCTGAGCAGCTCCCGGGCCCGGCCGAGGGCCACAGTCGAGGAGTAGATGAGGCTGGCATCCGCCGACTGGGCGACGCGCAGGTCGAGTGCCTGCGCAAAGGCCTTCACCGCCGCGGCATACCTGCCGCGTGAGAATTCGATCTTGCCCAGATAGTGCAGGACCTTGGCCTCGTCCTTGGTTCCCCTGGCCTCGGCAAGAAGCTGCTGGGCCCGCTCGACGGCGCGGTCATGCCGGTTCCCGGCACGGAGCACGTCAAGCTCGAGGACTTTGAGCTTGAACGATTCGGGGTCGCGGTAGCGGGCCTCGGACAGGATCTCGGCAGCCGCACTGACATGCCCGCGGGCGAGCTCCACGAGAGCCTGGTCGCCTGGATCACCGCTGGCGGCGATCGCCTGCTCGCAGCGGTCCTCGTCGACGACCTCCGTGGTGAGTGTCTCGGGGTTGATGGCGATGCCCGGGAACCCGGACTGGGGCCATTCCCGGCGGTCCGCGATCATGCGGCGGCCCCCTCGGAGATCTCCTGATAGGCCGCGAAGAGAAGGGAGGTGTCCGGCACCTCGAGGATGCCCGGCTTGGCAACGTCCTCGAGCACCACGAAGCGCAGCAGATCACCCCGGGACTTCTTGTCGCGCCGCATCCCGTCGAGCAGTGCCTGCCAGCGGTCGCCCCGGTACGAGGTGGGCAGGCCGAGGGACTCGAGGATCGTGCGGTGGCGGTCGGCCACGGCGTCGTCGAGCCGTCCCACGCTGCGCGCGAGCTCGGCCGCGAACATCATGCCCACGCTCACCGCTGCCCCGTGCCTCCACGAGTAGCGCTCCGCAAGCTCGATGGCGTGGCCCAGGGTGTGGCCGTAGTTGAGGATTTCCCGCAGTCCGGACTCCTTCAGGTCCTCCGAGACGACCCGGGCCTTGACCGCAATGGCACGTTCGATCAGCTCACGCACCACGGGTGAGGTGGCGTCGGCGACAGCCGCCGGGTCCTGCTCAATGAGGTCGAGGATGGCGGGGTCGGCGATGAAGCCGCACTTGACGACCTCGGCCATGCCGGAGATGAGCTCATTGCGCGGGAGGGTGGCGAGGGCGTCGAGGTCCGCCAGCACGGCCGCAGGCGGATGGAAGACGCCGACGAGGTTCTTGCCCTCCGCGGTGTTGATGCCCGTCTTGCCGCCCACGGCGGCGTCCACCATCCCGAGCAGGCTCGTGGGCAGGTGTACGACGCGGACGCCGCGGAGCCAGGTCGCCGCGACGAAGCCGGCGACGTCACTCACCGCTCCGCCTCCCACCGAGACGATGGCGTCGGACCGCGTGAAGTCGTTCTGGCCCAGGACCTGCCAGCAGAATGCGGCGACCTGGATGTGCTTGCCCTCTTCGGCGTCGGGGATCTCTGCCGTGAGTGCGGTGAATCCGTCGCCCTCGAGCGACTCGCGGACCGTGTCCCCGGTGGCTCTCAGAGCCCGCGGGTGGATGACGAGGACGCGGCGGACGCGTTCGCCGAGCGCGGGACCCAGACGGTCCAAGAGCCCGTGGCCCACCACGACGTCGTAATTCTCGGCCGGGGTGGTCCCCGTCACCTTGATGACAGCAGCGTCGCTGCTCATGCACTGACTCCCTCGTCGACGCGGCACTTTCCGGCCGCGATCTCGCTCGCAATGTATCCCGCCACCTCGGCAGCGGTGCTGTGGCCCGTGTCCACGCTGAGGCTCGCGAGCGATTCGAAGACGGGTCGGCGTCGCTCCATGAGGGCCTTCCAGCTGTTCTCCGCATCGCCGTGGAGCAGCGGACGGTCCGCGCTGCCCGCGAGCCGGGGCGCGACGTCGTCCCAGTCGGCGCGCAGGTACACGCGGTGCACGTGCACCAGCCGCGAACGCGTGTCCTCGCGCAGCACGGAACCGCCGCCCAGCGCGAGCACGAGGCCGTGCGGACGCACGGTACCGAGGGTGCGGGCAATCACCTCGGCTTCGGCCCGCCTGAACGCCTCTTCTCCCTGCGTGGCGAAGATCTCGGGGATCGGCCCGTGCTCGGCGACCACAAGGGCATCTGTGTCGAGGAACTCCGCGCCGAGGAGCGCGGCGAGAGCCGCACCGACCGAACTCTTGCCGGCGGCCATGGGCCCGAACAGCACGACCGGCCGGTCGAGCTGGATCACACGTGGGCTCATCCGGCCACCGAGTCGAGCGCTGCGGGGATGGCTGCGACGAACCCTTCCATGTTGCGGCGCGTCTCTGCCACCGAGTCTCCGCCGAACTTCTCGAGCACGGCCTGGGCCAGCACGAGGGCCACCATGGACTCCGCCACGACGCCGGCGGCAGGGACAGCACAGACATCCGAGCGCTGGTGGTGCGCCTTCGCCGCGTCGCCGGTGGCCACATCGATCGTGCGCAGTGCCCGGGGCACGGTGGCGATGGGCTTCATCGCGGCGCGCACCCGCAGGACGTCCCCGATGCTCATGCCTCCCTCGATCCCACCGGCCCGGTTGGTCGAGCGGACGATCTTGCCGTGCTCGTCGCGCACGATCTCGTCGTGTGCGGCTGAGCCCCGACGGGCGGCGGTGCGGAAGCCGTCCCCGACCTCGACGCCCTTGATCGCCTGGATGCCCATGAGGGCCGCGGCCAGACGCGCATCGAGGCGGCGGTCCCAGTGGACGTAGCTCCCCAGCCCCGGCGGCAGGCCATAGGCGAGGACCTCCACGACGCCACCGAGCGTCTCGCCCTCCTTGTGGGCGGCGTCGACCTCGGCCACCATGGCCTCGGACGTCGCAGCGTGGAGGCAGCGGAGGGGGTCGGCGTCGAGAGCGGCAACGTCCGCTGGGACGGGCAGCGGCGCATCCTCGGGGACGGCAACCCCGGCGATCTGGGTCGTGTGGCTCACGAGCTCGATGCCGAGTTCCTTCAGGAACGCGGCCGCTGCAGTGCCGAGCGCAACGCGGGTGGCGGTCTCACGGGCGGAGGCACGCTCGAGGACGGGACGCGCTTCGTCGAACCCGTACTTCTGCATGCCGGTGAAGTCTGCGTGCCCGGGCCGAGGCCGGGTCAGCGGCGCGTTGCGTGCCTGCCCCTCGAGGACCTCGGGGTCCACGGGGTCGGCGGCCATGATCTGCTCCCACTTGGGCCACTCGGTGTTGCCCACCTCGATGGCGACGGGGCCGCCCTGGGTCCTGCCGTGCCGGACTCCGCCGAGGATGGTGACCTTGTCCTCCTCGAACTTCATCCGGGCTCCGCGGCCGTACCCGAGACGCCGCCGGGCCAGGGCCTGCCGGATGTCCTCGCTCGTGAGCGCCACGCCTGCGGGAAGCCCTTCGAGGATGCCTACGAGTGCCGGGCCGTGGGACTCACCGGCAGTCAACCAACGCAACATGACATCCATCCTGCCACGATGGCCCGTCAGGCCGCGCGCCGGGGTATGCCCACTGAGTCGCACATCACATCTATGACGTCCCGGGAGCGCGCATCCTCGCGCCCGGTGAACAGCACGATCTGCTCCACGGCCTGGTACACGAGCATCTCAAGCCCATGGAGCACAGTCCCACCGCGGGCCTCCCACGCCGACGCCAGCCGGCTGGGCCACGGATCATAGGCGACGTCGAGCAGTACCTGCCGCGCGCCGTCGTGCGCGGGAGCACAGCGCGCGAGCTCCTCGGCGACGCCATCCGCTGCGTGCGGCGGAAGGGTGCTCACGACGGCGTCGGCGGAGGCCAGGCGTCGAGCCGCGCCGGCGAGTGGGGTGACCGTGACCGCGAGCCCGAACCGCTCGGCGAGGGCTGCGGCTTCTCCGGCGCGGGAGGCGTTGCGGACGAGGAACTCGATCCGTGCCGCGCCGAGGCGCTGGAGCGCGGCGACGGCCGCGAGGGCCGTATTGCCGGCCCCGATGACCACCGGATCGACAACACGATCCAGTCCGGCTTGCCGGAAGGCCTCGGTGATCCCGGCCACGTCCGTGTTGTGGCCGCTCAGAGCCACGCCGTCCGGCCCTTCAGACACGACTACCGTGTTGAGCGCGCCGAGCTGCGCCGCAAGGCCTTCAACCCGGTCCATGAGCGGCACGAAGGCCGCCTTGAGCGGCATGGTGACCGAGAAGCCGCGCCAGCCCGGCTCAGTACGCACACGGTCGGCGAACTCCGGCAGCTGCTCCTCGGTGAGGTCGAACGCGCCGTAGTCCATGTCGACGCCCAGGAGCGCGTAGGCCGCGCGGTGCAGCGCCGGGGACTTCGAGTGGCTGATCGGATGGCCCAGGACGGCGGCGCGAGGCCGAGTCACTGGCACTTCCCGGGGTTCGACTGGCACCACTGGTTGTACTGCTGGGCGTAGACCTGATGCTCTGCGTAGGTCTTGGAGAACTTGGTCTCACCCGTGTCGAGGTTCACCGTCACCCAGTAGAGGTAGTCGTTGGGAGTCGGCTTCGCGGCGGCGTCGATCGCCGATGCGCCCGGCGATCCGATGGGACCTGCGGGGAGGCCCGGGTTGGCGTACGTGTTGTACGGGTTGCTCTTGTCCGCCTTCTCATCCTCGGTGATGTGGTAGCTCTTCTTCCCGAGCCCGTAGGTCACGGTGGCATCGGACTGGATATAGCCGTTGGTCTCCGTGTTCGGCTTCAGGCGGTTGTAGATCGCGCCGGCCACGTTGCCGTAGTCCGCGCGTCCGCCCTCGGCCTGGACGATGCTGGCGACCGTCAGGACGTCGTACTGCTTGGCGGGATCGGTGATCCCGTCCGCCTTGAGCTTGTCCAGAGTGGTGGTGACGAGCTTCGTGAGGATGTCCTTCGCCGAGGTCCCGACCGGGAACCTGTACTCGCCGGGGGCGAGATAGCCCTCGAGGTTCTTCGCCTTGGCCGGGAGCCCGAAGTCGGCAGGCTTCGAGTTGAGCGCGTCGAGGTCCTTGCGGTCCACGCTGGCAGCCTTGGCGATGGCATCGAGGGACTCGCCTACGCGCATGCCCGCACTGAGGGCCAGGTAGATGACCTTGTCGTTGGAGCTCCCGACGAGGATCTGTGCCGCGTCCGAGGACTTCATCTCCTTCTTGAAGGTGTAGTCGCCCGGGTGGAGACTGCCGCCGGCGGCAGCGAAGGCCTTCAGGAACGTCCCCGCGTCGGCCACGACATCCTGCTTCTCAAGGCTGCTCGCGACCGCCGCTGCCCCGGACCCCGGCTGCACGGTCACCGTGACAGTGCCGCTCCCGGGACCGGGGAAGTCCTTGACCTTGTCGATGCCGAGGATCGGCTTGAGGAACTCGACGCCGATCAGCGAGGCGCCGATGAACAGCGCGAGCGCGAGGGCCAGGCCGATGACAACGCGCGCGCGACGGGACTTCCGCTTCTTGGCGACGACGGGCTCTCCGAAGACGCCGTGCACGTCGTCGAACGGATGGTGGTCAGCTTCTGGCACGAACGCATGTGCGCCGTGGGTCCCGTGCTCGAACTCGGCGTGGTGGTAGTCGTCGTAGTGCGCGTGGTTCAGGCCCTCGTCGACCAGGTCGTCCGCGATGTGCGCGTCGGCGAGTCCCCAGTGGTGTGCAGGCTGCGCCTGCTCCGTCGGCGCCGCCGTGCTGAGCGCGTGGGCCGCCGCGGGAAAGACGTTCCGGCGGATCGGGGCGTCCTCGGTCACGGCGGGAAGGTAGGCGGTCGCGGGCGCGGCGTCGGAGAAACCGGTCCCTGCCACAGGAGCGGCCGACGGCGCGGGGGCGCTCTGCGGCTCAGCCTCCGGCATCGGGGGCGCCACATCGAGAGAGGTACGCCGGGCGGGAACCGGTGAAGGGAGGACAGAGGGGGCGCCGGCATCCGGGACCATCACCGGGGACGGCGGCGCGTACGCCGTCGCGTAGGAGGCGGCGGGCCCCGAGGACGGCGGGTAGGACCCCCAGCCCATTGCGGCCGAGGTCGCTGGGACGGCGCTCGGGACGAGTGGCTCCGGCGTCCGTGCGCGCCGCCGCCCGTGCGTGTGGGACTCCCCGCCGCCAGGACGCGGGGCATCGGGGCCGGTGAGACCGGGAGCCGTGGCCGAGGCTGTGGCCGTCGGAGTGGCCGCGCGCTCGCTCTGCGGGGATACGGCGGGGCGCGGGAACCCCGAGGCAGGGGCGGCATCTGCGCGGCGCTGGGGGGTGAGCAGTCGCTGGGCGGCCTCTTGCTGGGCACGCTCGCGCTCGCGCAGCTCGCGGCGCGTCAGGGGCCGGTCAGGCACGGCCGGGGTCGTGGTGTCCTGGGGGTCCATCGTCGCTAGCCTCTCACATCCGAGTCGTCGCTACGGATTTCCCCACTCCGCAGGTTGGGGGCCTCTACCAGTGCCCCCGCCTCACCACGGCCGCGGATGAGGTCCAGTGCATGGGTGAGGATCCCGACTGCGGCCATTTGGTCCACCACTCTACGATGCTCGCGCGAGTCCATGCCAGCCGCCCGGAGGTGCCGGTGCGCCTCGACGGTCGTGAACCGCTCGTCCACGAGCCTGACCGGGCAGGCGAGGCTCGCCGCGGCCAGCTGGGCGGCGAGCAGTTCGGCGAACGACCTCGCCATCGCGGCGGACTCGGCCTCTCGGCCTGCAAGGGTCCGCGGCAGGCCAACGTAGATTTCGACAGCGCCGCGCTCCGCGGCCTCGCGGACGAGCACTTTGATGTCACTGTTCCGCTTGGGGTCGCGTGCCAGCGTCTTCACGGGAGTGGGGAGGATCCCGTCGGCGTCGCACACTGCGACGCCGACGCGGACCGAACCGACGTCAACAGCAAGCCTGACGCCCCGGGGGAAGGGACGTCCTGACAGATCGTGGGAAGTCATAGGCGGCTCCGGTCAGCGCTGCGCGACAGCGGTCGCGATCGCCCCCAGGGCTTCGACGATCTTCGCCGGATCCGTGCCGCCGCCCTGCGCGACGTCGTCCTTGCCACCGCCTCCACCGCCGAGGATGCCGGCAGCGGTGCGCACGAGCGCACCCGCCTTGACCCCGGCCTGGCGGGCTGCGGAGTTCGTCGCCACGAGGACTGCGGGACGGCCCTTGGCCACGCCGGCAACCGCGACCGTCGCAGCAGGCGCCCCGTCTCCATCGCCCAGCCGCCCACGGAGGTCGAGCGCGAGGGCGCGGAGCTCGTCCGCGGAGCCGAGCTGCCCGGCGTCGTGCGTGATGAGGCGGACGCCCGCGACGTCCTTCGCGGTGCCCACGAGAGCGGCGGCGGAGGCCGCGAGCTTCTCCTTGCGGAGGCGCTCGAGCTCCTTCTCAGCCGTCTTGAGCTTCTCCAGGGTGCTCGAGATCCGTTCGGTCAGCTGGGTCGAGGGAACCTTGAACATCTCGCTCAGCTCGGACACGAGGGCGCGCTCGGCGGCCTGGTGGCGGAACGCGTCAAGGCCCACGTACGCCTCGACGCGGCGGTTGCCGGAGCCGACCGACTGCTCGCCGAGCATGGTGAGGGAGCCGATGAGGGCGGTGGAGTCCACGTGCGTACCGCCGCAGAGCTCCATCGACCAGGGGCCGTTGATCTCCACGACGCGCACGCGGGAGCCGTAGTTCTCTCCGAAGAGGGCCATGGCACCGGCGGC
Organism: Sinomonas cellulolyticus; assembly: GCF_014656475.1. Classification (GTDB taxonomy): domain Bacteria; phylum Actinomycetota; class Actinomycetes; order Actinomycetales; family Micrococcaceae; genus Sinomonas; species Sinomonas cellulolyticus. Next base: position 64,697 of record NZ_BNCM01000001.1, on the reverse strand, counting down.
CTTGGCCTCGGCGAGCGGCATTTCGGAGGTGTTGACGGTGAAGTTGTCGCGGATCGCGAGGTTCGCGACCTCCTCGATCTCGCTCTTCGCCGCACCCGAGAGCTGCTCGCCCCAGGCGAAGTCGAAGCGGAGGTACCCGGCCTTGTTGAACGAGCCGCGCTGGACGGCCTCCGGGCCGAGGATCTGGCGCAGGGCAGCGTGCACGAGGTGCGTCGCGCTGTGGGCCTGCTCGCCGCCGTGGCGCCGCTCCCGGTCGACGGCGGTGCGTACGAGGGCCTCGGCCGTCAGCTCACCCTCGCGCACCACGGCCTTGTGGACGGACAGGCCCTTGATGGGGCGCTGGACGTCCAGGACCTCGACGAGGAAGCCGTCGCCGGAGATGAGGCCGCGGTCGGCCGCCTGGCCGCCTGCCTCGGCGTAGAACGGGGTCTCCTCGAGGACGATCTCGACCTCCTCGCCGGCGGAGGCACGGTCCACACGGCTTCCGGCAGAGACGAGACCGCGGATCCGGGACTCCCCCTCGAGCTCGGTGTAGCCGGTGAACACAGTGTCGCCGGCGGCGTGGAGCTCCTGGAAGAGCGTGAGGTCCGCATGGCCGGACTTCTTCGACTTCGCGTCCTTGCGGGCGCGCTGGCGCTGGTCCTCCATGAGGGCGCGGAAGCCCGCCTCGTCGACGGTGACCCCCGCCTCCTCGGCCATCTCCAGCGTCAGGTCGATCGGGAAGCCGTAGGTGTCGTGTAGGGTAAAGGCCTCCTCGCCGGAGAGCGGATGGCCTTCGGCCTTGGAGTGGCTGACGGCCTCGTCGAGGCGCGCGGTGCCGGCGGCGATCGTGCGCAGGAATGCCTTCTCCTCGCCGTAGGCGATGCGGCTGATCCTGTCGAAGTCCTTCTCGACCTGCGGATAGACGCCCTTCATGGCGTCGCGGGAGGCGGGCAAGAGCGCCGGGAGGACCGGCTTCTCGACGCCCAGCAGGCGCATGGCGCGCACCGCGCGGCGGATGAGGCGGCGCAGCACGTAGCCGCGGCCCTCGTTGGAGGGCGTCACGCCGTCGGTGATGAGCATGAGGGCGCTGCGGACGTGGTCGGCCACGACGCGCATGCGCACGTCGTCGGTGTGGTGCGGGTCCTCCGGCGTCTCCGCGGAGGTGTACTCCTTGCCGGAGAGCTCGGCGGCCTTGTCGATCACGGGGCGGACCTGGTCCGTCTCGTACATGTTCTCCACGCCTTGGAGGATCATCGCGAGGCGCTCCATGCCGAGGCCCGTGTCGATGTTCTTCTTCGGTAGCTCGCCGACGATGTCGAAATCGACCTTCGAGCGCACGTTCTCGATCTGGTACTGCATGAACACGAGGTTCCAGATCTCGATGTAGCGCGTATCGTCCACGGCCGGCCCACCCTCGGGGCCGTAGGCCGGGCCGCGGTCGTAGTAGATCTCCGAGCAGGGGCCCGCGGGGCCTGGCTGGCCGGTGGACCAGTAGTTGTCGCTCTTGCCCATGCGCTGGATGCGCTCGGCGGGGATGGACGTGTGCTTGAGCCACAGGTTCGCGGCCTCGTCGTCGTCCTCGTAGACCGTCACCCACAGCTTCTCCGCGGGCAGGCCGTAGCCGCCGTCGTCCACACTCATGGTGAGGAGCTCGAACGCGAAGCGGATCGCGTCTTCCTTGAAGTAGTCGCCGAAGGAGAAGTTGCCGCACATCTGGAAGAAGGTGCCGTGGCGCGCCGTCTTGCCGACCTCCTCGATGTCCGCCGTCCGGATGCACTTCTGCACGCTCGTGGCCCGCGGGAAGGGCGGCTCCTCCCGCGCCGTGAGGTAGGGGATGAACGGCACCATGCCGGCGATCGTGAACAGGATCGACGGATCCGGCGAGACGAGCGACGCCGAGGGCACGGCGGTGTGCCCCTTGCTGACGAAGTAGTCGATCCAGCGCCGGGTGATCTCGTGGGACTTCATGTGCGTGTGCTTCAACCTTCTTGTGTGTGCGGGCTCCATCAATTCTAGGCGCCGGCGCTAATCGGTGAGACCAAGCCCCTTGCGCAGCTCGGCCTCACGCTCGGACATGCCCTCGCGGACTCCGTGGGCGAAGTGCGCTGCGGTGTCCGCCAGCGACGCGACCGCGCGGTTGATGCCCCCGGGTGCCGGAGCGGAGCGGGCCTTGGTGATCTGCTGGTAGGCGAGGACGCCAACGGCGATGCCCACGCCGAGCCACACGATGCGCTTCACGATCTCGGGGTTTCCCTTCTGGTGGGGTGGCTGTCGACGGGCCGTCTCAGCGGCTGCGCCGGCCGGACGGGCGCGTCGCCTTGCGCTGCTGGGCGAAGGCCGAGCGCACCCCGTAGGAGAACGCCGCGACCTTCACGAGCGGAGAGCCGACCGTGGCCGCTACGAGGGAGGAGAGGGCCGAGACGTTGGCGGTGGTGTCGGAGACGTTGGCGGCGATGCCGTCCACCTTCTTGAGCTGCTCGTGCGTGGTCGAGACGGTCATGGTCACTTCGTCCATGAGCGGGGTGGCACCGTCAGCAAGCGTGCGGATCGAGCCGCGCAGCTCGTCCAAGACCTTGCCGAGCTTGAGGATCGGCACGGCCAGAAGTGCCACGAGGACCGCGAAGACGCCCGCGGCGATGAGCCCTGCAATGTCCCCTCCGGACACGGTTCCTCCTCCCGAGCACGCGGCATGCCCGCGAACCCTCTGGCTACCTTACACACGCGAGGAGCCCGCGGCGGGCGCCGCGGGCTCCTCATGCTGGACCTGCCGCCCGTGGGCGGAGAGGATCAGCGGGCGTAGTACTCGACGACGAGCTGCTCTTCGCAGGTCACGGGGATCTCGGAGCGCTTCGGGCGGCGCACAAGGCGCGCCTGGAGCGACTCGAGCTTGACGTCGAGGTAGCCGGGAACAGTCGGGAGGACGTCGCGGTGGGCGCCGGCGGCGGCAACCTGGAACGGCGTCATCGTCTCGGAGCGCTCGTGGACGCCGATGAGCTGGCCCTCGGCCACGCGGAACGACGGACGGTCGACCCGCTTGCCATCCACGGTGATGTGGCGGTGCACGACGAGCTGGCGGGCCTGGGCGATGGTGCGGGCGAACCCGGCACGGAGCACGAGGGCGTCGAGGCGCATCTCGAGGAGCTCGATGAGGTTCTCACCGGTGAGGCCCTTGGTGCGCTTGGCCTCCTCGAAGGCGCGGGTCATCTGCGCCTCGCGGATGCCGTACTGGGCGCGGAGGCGCTGCTTCTCGCGGAGGCGGACTGCGTAGTCCGAGTCCTGCTTCTTGCGGGCGCGGCCGTGCTCACCGGGGCCGTATGGGCGGCGCTCCATGTACTTGGCGGCCTTGGGAGTGAGGGCGAGGCCGAGAGAGCGCGAGAGGCGCGTCTGACGGCGGGCACGAGTGCTCGACACGTGTGTCCTTTCATCATGCCGCGGCACTGGAATCCTGGCCTCCGGAGGTGGAGAGCATTGGCCCGCGACTGCCTTCTGCTACCGAGGGCGCGCCTCATCCGCCGACTGGCCAGGGAGGAGCGCCCGGACGTGCCAGACGGTGAACCAGCCTATCACGTGCCGCGGATGATCCCGCGCAGCCGCTCGACCCTCGCCTGCAGCTCCCTTTCAGCGCCGTTGGCAGTGGGCGTGTAGTAGTCCCTGCCGACGAGGTCGTCCGGCGGGTACTGCTGCCGCGCGACGGCGTGCGGCGCGTCGTGCGAGTACTGGTAGCCCTTTCCGTGCCCGAGCCGCTGCGCGCCTGCGTAGTGGGCGTCCCGGAGATGGGCCGGGATGCCGGTGCCCAACCCCGCACGCACGTCCGCGATCGCGGCATTGATGCCGTTGTACGCCGCGTTCGACTTCGGTGCGGTCGCGAGGTGCACGACCGCCTCGGCCAGGACGATGCGGCCCTCCGGCATGCCGATGAGCTGTACCGCCTGAGCTGCGGCCACCGCGGTCTGCAGGGCCGTCGGGTCCGCCATGCCGACGTCCTCCGCGGCCGAGATGATGATCCGCCGGGCGATGAAGCGCGGGTCCTCCCCCGCCTCGACCATCCGCGCCAGGTAGTGCAGCGCCGCATCCACGTCGGAGCCGCGGATGGACTTGATGAACGCGCTCACCACGTCGTAGTGCATGTCCCCTGCGCGGTCGTACCGCACCGCATGCGCGTCCACGGCCTTCTCGGTGTGCGCGACCTCCACGGTGACGGGGCCGGCGTCGCCACCTCCCCCGGCGTCGGCCTCTCGAGCGGCACCAGCCTGTCCGAGCGCGACCGCGGCGGCCGCCTCGAGAGCCGTCAGGGCGCGCCGCGCGTCTCCGCCGGCGAGCCGCACGAGGTGCTCCGCGGCGTCATCCGCGAGCACGACGGCGCCGCCGAGCCCGCGCGGGTCCGTCACCGCCCGATCGAGGAGGCCGCGGATGTCCCCGTCCGTGAGCGGCCTGAGCGTGAGCAGGAGCGAGCGCGAGAGCAGCGGGGAGACGACGCTGAAGGAGGGGTTCTCCGTCGTCGCGGCGACAAGCACCACCCAGCGGTTCTCGACGCCGGGCAGGAGGGCGTCCTGCTGGGCCTTGGTGAACCGGTGGATCTCATCGAGGAAGAGGACAGTGGTGGTGCGGTGAAGGTCCCGGGCCGTGAGGGCCTCGTCCATGACGCGGCGCACGTCCTTGACCCCGGCCGTGATCGCCGAGAGCTCCACGAACCTCCGTCCAGGGCCGCGCGCGATCACGTGGGCGAGCGTCGTCTTGCCGGTTCCGGGCGGCCCCCACAGGATCACGGAGCTGGGCCCGGTGAGCGACGCTGTGCCCCCGGCGCCGACCCCGGCCGCGAGCTGGCGCAGCGGGGACCCCTCCCCCAAGAGGTGCTGCTGCCCCACGACCTCATTGAGGCCGCGCGGCCGCATCCGCACGGCGAGAGGGCTGCGCTGGGCATCGCGGGCGGCCTTCGCTGCGCGATCGCCCGCGGCGGACGACGGCGAGTACTCGCCGACGTCGTCCGACTCGCCGCTGACGCTGCCGAGGGAACCGAACAGATCTTCCATTGCCTCTACGCTACCCCGGCACACCGACACCCCAGGACGGTCACCGACCACGAAGGCGCGGACCCCAGCGGGAGCCGCGCCTTCGCCGTCGTGCGCCGGAGCTCAGCCGACGCAGCTGTCCTAGTCGGCCTTCTCTGCCTTGTCCGCCTTCTTCGGCTCCGGCTTGGCGTCCACGCCAGCCTCCTTGCGCTGCTCCGGGGTGATGGGAGCGGGCGCGGCAGTGAGCGGGTCATAGCCGCCGCCGGTCTTCGGGAACGCGATCACCTCGCGGATCGAGTCGACGCCGGCCAGAAGGGCGACCACGCGGTCCCAGCCGAGAGCGATGCCGCCGTGCGGCGGGGCGCCGTACTTGAAGCCCTCGAGCAGGAAGCCGAACTTCTCCTGCGCCTCCTCGGGCCCGATGCCCATGACCTTGAAGACCCGCTCCTGGATGTCACGCCGGTGGATACGGATCGAGCCGCCGCCGATCTCGTTGCCGTTGCAGACAATGTCGTAGGCGTAGGCGAGGGCCTCGCCCGGATCCGTGTCGAAGGTGTCCATGAACTCGGGTTTGGGCGACGTGAAGGCGTGGTGCACGGCGGTCCAGGCGGAGTAGCCGAGCGCGACGTCGCCGGAGGCCTTCGCATCCGCCGAGGGCTCGAACAGCGGGGCGTCCACGACCCACACGAAGGCCCAGTCGTGGGGATCGATGAGGCCAGTGCGGTGACCGATCTCCACGCGCGCCGCCCCCAGCAGGGCGCGCGAGGGGCCCGGCTCTCCGGCGGCGAAGAAGATGCAGTCGCCGGGCTTGGCACCCACGGCGTCTGCGAGGCCCGCGCGCTCGGCGTCGGTGAGGTTCTTGGCGACCGGGCCGGCCAGCTCGCCGTCCTCCTTGTACAGGACGTAGGCGAGGCCCTTCGCACCGCGCTGCTTGGCCCACTCCTGCCACGCGTCGAGCGTGCGGCGGGGCTGGGAGGCACCGCCGGGCATGACGACGGCGCCGACGTAGCCCGCGGCGTAGCCGGCCTTGAACACGCCGAAGGTCGTGTCCTTGAAGTACTCGGTGAGGTCCGTCAGCTCGAGCCCGAAGCGGAGGTCCGGCTTGTCCGAGCCGTACTTGGCCATTGCCTCGGCGTAGGTCATGCGGCGGATCGGGGTCGGGATCTCGACGTCGATGAGCTTCCACAGCGCGGCGACGATGCGCTCCCCGAGCGCGATGATGTCGTCCTGCTCCACGAAGCTGGCCTCGATGTCCAGCTGGGTGAACTCCGGCTGGCGGTCGGCGCGGAAGTCCTCGTCACGGTAGCAGCGGGCGATCTGGAAGTACTTCTCGATCCCGCCCACCTGCAGGAGCTGCTTGAACAGCTGCGGCGACTGCGGGAGCGCGTACCAGGAGCCGGGCGCGAGACGCGCCGGCACGAGGAAGTCGCGGGCGCCCTCGGGGGTCGAACGGGTGAGTGTGGGAGTCTCGACCTCGACGAAGTCCTCGCCGTGGAGCAGTTCGCGCGCCACGCGGTTCGCCTCGGACCGCAGGCGCATCGCCCGTGCCGGCCCGGGGCGGCGGAGGTCGAGGTAGCGATGCTTGAGCCGCGCCTCCTCGCCGACCTCGACGTGCTCGTCGACCTGGAAGGGCAGCGGGTCGGCCGTGTTCAGGACCACGACCTTCTCGGCGATGACCTCGATCTCGCCGGTGGCGAGCTGCGGGTTCTCGTTGCCCTCGGGGCGGCGCTCGACCGTGCCGACCACCTGGAGCACGTACTCGTTGCGCAGCCCGTGGAAGACCTCCTCCTCGCGGACCACGACCTGCGCCACTCCGGTCGCGTCCCGCAGGTCCACGAAGGCCACCCCGCCGTGGTCTCGGCGGCGGGCCACCCAGCCCGCAAGGGTGACAGTCTGTCCGATGTGCTCGGGACGCAGTGTCCCGAGGCCGTGTGTGCGCAGCACAGGTCTTCCTTAAAGTCGGCTCGTCAAAGGGTTCGGATCGAGTTTACCCGCGACGGCGGTCGCGGCGGCCTGCGTCTACTCGCCGGCGGGGGACGCGGAGACCTGCGGGACGATGTCCTCGGCGGGGGGCATCCAGCTCGACGGGTCTGCGGCGACCTGCTCGCCTGAGCGGATGTCCTTGACCTCGTGCGTGCCGTCCGCGTGCGAGAACCAGACGAACGGGATGCCGCGCCGGTCCGCGTACTTGATCTGCTTGCCGAACTTCTCGGCCTTGGCGGCGACCTCGACCGCGATGCCACGGCCGCGCAGCTGGGCGGCCACGCCCTGGGCGGCGCCCCACGAGTCGTCGTCGACGAGTGTGACGTAGACGGCAGTGGGAACGGAGCGGCTGGCGGTGGCCAGCTGCTGGCTCAGGATGCGGGAGACGAGACGCGTCACGCCGATCGAGAGGCCGACCCCCGGGAACTTGCGGTTCCCCTTCGTGGCCAGAGCGTCATAGCGGCCGCCCGAGCAGATCGAGCCGAGCTGCTCGTGGCCGGTCAGGACCGTCTCGTAGACGGTGCCCGTGTAGTAGTCGAGGCCGCGGGCGATCGAGAGGTCGGCGACGACCTTCCCGGGCGCGGCGGCCGAGGCCGCGGCGATGACCTGCTCCAGCTCGCTCAGGCCCTCCTCGAGCAGGCCGTCCTGGACGCCCAGCGCGCGCACCTGTGCAACGAAGGAGGTGTCCTCGGTCCGGATGGAGGCGAGCTCGAGGGCCGCCTTGGCCTGCTCGGGCGTGGCGCCGAGCTCCTCCTGCAGCAGTTCGGCGACCTTCTCCGGGCCGACCTTCTCGAGCTTGTCGATGCTGCGCAGGACGCCGGCGGTGTCAGCCAGGCCGATGCCTCGGTAGAAGCCCTCCGCGAGCTTGCGGTTGTTGACCCGGAGGCGGAACGGCGGGATCGGGAGCGCGGAGAGGGCTTCTGCGATGACCAGCGCAAGCTCGACGTCGTAGCGGAAGGGCAGCTCGCCGTCGCCCACCACATCGATGTCCGCCTGGGTGAACTCGCGGGCGCGTCCCTCCTGTGGACGCTCCCCGCGCCACACCTTCTGGATCTGGTACCGGCGGAAGGGGAAAGCGAGGTAGCCGGCGTTCTCCACGACGTAGCGGGCGAACGGCACGGTGAGGTCGAAGTGCAATGCGAGGGCGTGGGCGTCGTCGCGGCTGGCGGTGTCCTCGTCGTCCTGGAGGCGGGAGAGTCCGTACACCTCCTTGTCGATCTCGCCCTTGCGCAGGAGCTGGCCCACAGTCTCCACTGCCCGCGTCTCGATGGAGGCGAACCCGTGCAGCTCGAACGTGCGCCGGAGCGTGTCGAGCACGTGCAGCTCCACGAGCCTCTCCTGCGGAAGCCACTCGGGGAATCCTGACAGTGAGGCGGTACGTGCCATGGGGGACAAACTCCTTGTGCGTAGACTGGCTGCTGCACAAGTTTATGCGCCTGATGAGGCACCCGTCGGATGCGCGAGCATAGGAGGACTCCCCCAGTGGTCAAGCGGAACGCACGGGAGGAACGCCGCCGGGTCCAGCTCATGGAGGCGAAGGCGGAGCTGCGCCGGGGCAAGGAGCAGCGCCGCCGCCGCGACAACCTGATCGCCGCCGCGGCAGGCGCTGTTGCGCTGATCGTCGCGGCAGTGCTCCAGGGAACGGTCTTCGCCTCGAACCCCACCGCCGCCGACTATGCGGCGGCGCAGGCGGGACTCCAGAGCCCGACTCCCACTCCGAGCGCCAGCGCCCCGCAGACGAACGGGCCTGAGATCCCCAAGCCGGAGACCGCTGCCGGCAAGACGTTCAGCGGGGACCTCGTGCTCAACGGCAAGCCCGTCGGTGTCCAGCTGGACGGCACCAAGGCCCCGGAGGCCGCAGCCGTCTTCGCATCCCTCGCCCAGACCGGCACCCTGAACGGGCGCACGTGCGGCCGCCTCACCACGGGCGACGCGTTCGCGCTCCTGCAGTGCGGGCAGAAGGCCGACGGCACCTCGGACCCCTCCTACACGTGGGGCCCGCTCGAGAACACCCCGACGGACGGCAAGTACCCGGCCGGGACGATCGCCGTGGCCCGCACGGCGAACAACGCCTACGGGAATGGCCAGGAGTTCTTCATCGTGTACAAGGACACGACGATCCCCGCGGACAGCGCCGGCGGCTACACGGTCGTGGGCACGGTGACGTCCGGCCTCGACGTGGTCCAGGGGATCGCTGCTGCAGGCGTGAAGACCGGAAACGACGGGCCTCCCGTGACCCCAGTCACGATAGACTCGTTTTCGGTGAAATGACGTGGGCTGACCCGCAGGGGAGCCCATCCGGAAGACAGACCACAAGTGAAAGAGTTCTAGCGGTGACCGAAAGTCAGAAATCCGACGACACCGCGGCCCGTCCGGCCGCACCCGTTCCCTCCCCCGCCGCCTTCGCGGCGAAGCCGAGACCGGCCGCTCCCGCGGCCGCAGCACCCGTGCAGCCGGTCGCGCCGAGCGCGCCTGTTCCCACCGTGTCCCTGACCGAGGCCGCCAAGTGGGGCCGGGTCGAGGGCGACGGCCATGTCTTCCTCACCATTGACGGCGAAGAGCATCCGGTGGGCCAGTACCCCGGCGTCTCCGCCGAGGAGGCACTGGCCTACTTTGCCCGCAAGTTCGAGGATGTCCTCGCGCAGATCTCGCTGCTCGAGCAGCGGGTGAGCTCGCATGCGGCGGTCGCCGACGTCCGCAAGGCCGCAGGCCACCTGCGCTCCCAGCTCGCAGAGCGGGCGATGGTCGGAGATCTGCGAGCCGCGGAAGCGCGGCTCGACGCGCTCGAGGGCTCGCTCGCCGACGCGGAGGCCGCAGAGAAGGCCCAGCACGACGCCGCCCGCGCCCAGGAGCTCGAGCGCCGCGAGGCCATCGTGGCGGAGGCCGAGCAGATCAGCGGCCAGGATCCGGAACGGACCCAGTGGAAGTCCAGCGGCGCGCGGATGAACGAGCTCTTCGAGGACTGGAAGGCGTCGCAGAAATCGGGCCTGCGGCTCGGCCGCGCGGCCGAGGACGCCCTCTGGAAGCGGTTCCGCGCCGCACGCACCCAGTTCGACCGCCACCGCCGCGCGTACTTCTCCCAGCTCGACAGCGTCAATGCCCAGGCGAAGTCCATCAAGGAGAAGCTCATCGCCGAGGCCGAGACGCTGCAGTCCTCGACCGAATGGGGCTGGGCCGCCGGAGAGTACCGGCGCCTCATGGACGAGTGGAAGGCAGCGCCCCGCGCGAGCCGCAAGGACGACGACGCCCTCTGGACGCGCTTCCGTGCCGCCCAGAACGTCTTCTTCGAAGCGCGCCAGGCCGCCAACGACGCGGTGGACCGCGAGTACACCGCCAACCTGAAGGTCAAGGAGGCCCTGCTCGCCGAGGCGCAGCAGATCCTCCCCGTGAAGGATCTTGCCGCTGCGAAGAAGTCGCTGCAGTCGATCCGGGAACGCTGGGAGGATGCCGGCCGGGTCCCTCGCGCCGACATGGGCCGCATCGAGGCTGGCCTTCGCAAGGTCGAGGACGCCGTGGCCCAGGCGGAGCACGAGAACTGGCGCCGCACCGATCCCGAGACCAAGGCACGCACCGACTCGGCGCTCAGCCAGCTTGAGTCCTCCATCGCGGGTCTGGAGGAGGAGCTGGCCGCTGCCCAGTCGAAGGGTGACGCCCGCGCCGCCTCGAAGGCCCAGGAGGCGCTCGACGCCCGCCGCGCATGGCTCGCAACGCTCCAGAAGTCGGCAGGCGAGCTCGCCTGACGTTTCCAGCACCCCAGGGGCCCGGACCGCAGCACGTCGGCCGGGCCCCTGCCCGTTATCCACAGGCCCTGCTGTCCACAGGACGCGGCGCATCGTGCCGCGGCATGATGTCGGTATGCCCGGAACACTGCAGCGCCCGTCCTCAGCCACCCTCGAACCCCCGGTCCTGATGGCCGGGAGCCCGTTCACCGCCGTCGAGCTCCAGGCCATGGAGAGCGACGGGGTGCTGCACCGCCTCGTCGGACGGGTCTACGTCCCGGCGGCGACGAGGCCCACGCCGGAGCTGCGGGCGCGCGCCCTCTCGGCCGCACTCACCCCCAGGGTGCGGGAGCGGACCGTGGCGGGCAGGATGACGGCCGCCTGGATCCTTGGCTGCGCTCCGCCGCCCGAGCTGCCCGTCATGCTCGTGGAGAGCACGCGCAGGATAGGGCGGCTGGGGACCGGAGACAGGCTGCTCGTGCACGAGGTGAGCTTCGGCCCCTTCGACATCCTGGAGATCGCTGATCTGCGGGTGACGAGCGGCCTGAGGACGGCCCTCGACCTCTCCCTCCACTCTGAGGAGCGTCTGGCACTCCCGGTGCTCCGGCGTATGCTCGCGCATCCGGCCCTTGGCCTGAGCGTGGGGCTCGTGGACCGGGGGCTCGCTGCGCTCCCCAACCAGCCGAACAAGCAGCGCGCACGGCGGCTCCTCGAGCGGCTCAGCTGAGGGGCGGCTGCCTCAGGTGCGGCGGCGGTTGCCGGTGGTGCGGTAGACGTCGAAGACGCCGTCAATGCGGCGCACGGCACTGAGCACGTGGCTCAGGTACTTCGGGTCTCCCATTTCGAAGGCGAAGCGGGAGACGGCGAGGCGATCGGTCGAGGTGTGCACGTGGGCGGAGAGGATGTTCACGTGGTTCTCCGAGAGCACCCGGGTGACGTCCGAGAGCAGGCTCTTGCGATCGAGCGCCTCCACCTGGATCTCGACGAGGAAGACGCTCGACTGCGTCGGCGCCCACTCGACGTCGACCATGCGGTCGGGTTCCGAGCGCAGCGTGGCGATGTTCGTGCAGTCAGTCCGGTGGACGGAGACTCCTGAGCCTCTTGTGACGAACCCCACGATCGGGTCCGGCGGAACCGGCGTGCAGCACCGGGCGAGCTTCACCCAGACGTCCCCCACGCCCTTCACGATGACCCCCGAGTTCGAGTACCGCGGGGGAACGCTGCCCTTGGTCGGAGCTATGGTCTCAGCGATGTCTTCCGCGGCACCCGCAGCACCTCCGAGGCTGTCCACGAGCTTCTCGACCACAGACTGGGCCGAGGCGTGCCCGTCCCCGATACCCGCGTAGAGTCCGGAGATGTCGGTGTAGCGGAATTCCTGGGCAACCGCGAGCAGCGCATCGTGGCTCAGAAGACGCTGCAGGGGCAGGTTCTGCTTCCGCATGGCGCGCGTGAGCAGTTCCTTGCCCTTGTCGATGGCCTCCTCGCGGCGCTCCTTCGAGAACCACTGGCGGATCTTGTTGCGCGCGCGGGCACTCTTGACGAAGTGCTGCCAGTCCTGGCTGGGGCCCGCACCTTCGGCCTTCGAGGTGAAGATCTCGACCCAGTCTCCATGGTTCAGCTCGCTGTTGAGCGGGACGAGCTTGCCATTGACGCGCGCGCCGATCGTGCGGTGGCCCACCTCCGTATGGACCGCGTAGGCGAAGTCGACCGGGGTCGACCCCGCCGGCAGAGCCATGACCTCACCCTTGGGCGTGAAGACGAAGACTTCCTTCGCATTGATCTCGAAGCGGAGAGAGTCGAGGAACTCCCCCGGGTCCGACGTCTCCTGCTGCCAGTCCACGAGGGAGCGGAGCCACCCCATCTCGGAGGCCTTGCCGCTCGGGCTGTGGCTCTGGGCCCCCGGCTGGTCCTTGTACTTCCAGTGCGCCGCGACACCGTACTCGGCGCGACGGTGCATGTCGTGCGTCCGGATCTGGATCTCCACCGGCTTGCCGCCCGGGCCGATCACCGTAGTGTGCAGCGACTGGTACATGTTGAACTTCGGCATCGCGATGTAGTCCTTGAAACGCCCCGGCAGGGGGTTCCAGCGGGCGTGGAGTGTGCCGAGCACGGCGTAGCAGTCCCGGACCGTGTCCACGAGGACGCGCACGCCCATCAAGTCGTTGATGTCGTCGAATTCCTTCTGGCGGACGATCATCTTCTGGTAGATCGAGTAGTAGTGCTTGGGGCGCCCCGTGATCTCGGCCTTGATCTTGGCCGCGCGCAGGTCGTCGGCGATCTGCGTCCGGATCACCGAGAGCTGCTTCTCACGCTCCGGGGTGCGCGCGCCCACCATCCGCACGATCTCCTCGTACACCTTCGGATAGAGCGCGGCGAACGAGAGGTCCTCGAGCTCCCACTTGATGGTGTTCATGCCGAGCCGGTGGGCCAGCGGCGCGAAGATCTCGAGCGTCTCCCGGGCCTTGCGCGCCGAGGACTCCGGGGAGACGAACCGCCACGTCCGTGCGTTGTGCAGCCGGTCGGCGAGCTTGATGACCAGGACACGGATGTCCTTGGCCATCGCCACGACCATCTTGCGCACCGTCTCGGACTGCGCCGCCTCGCCGAACTGCACCTTGTCGAGCTTCGTGACCCCGTCCACGAGCATCGCGACCTCAGGGCCGAAGTCCTTCCTGAGCTGGTCCAGCGTGTAGGACGTGTCCTCGACGGTGTCGTGGAGGAGTGCGGCGGCAAGGGTAGTGCCGCTCATGCCGAGCTCGGCGAGGATGGTGGCGACCGCGACCGGGTGTGTGATGTAGGGGTCGCCGCTCTTGCGCTTCTGTCCCTGGTGGCTGCGCTCCGCCACCTCGTACGCGCGCTGGATGAGGTCGAAGTCCTCCCGCGGGTTGTTGGCCCGCACAGTGCGCAGGAGCGGCTCGAGGATCGGAGAGTGCGCGCTGGGACCTCGCCCCGTCAGCCGTGCCAGCCGGCTGAAGGACCAGTCCCTGCGCCCCAGCGTCGGCCTCTCCAGGAGGCTGTTGCTCGGCTGCGTGGGCGCGGCCGGCTTCGCATCAGCGGCGCGGGCAGGCGTGCGCTCAACCGGCGACGTCGTGCCCCCGGTGCCGCTCGCCGCGGCGCCGGGCGCGCCGGACTGCGCCGGGGACGACGTCGGACGCTCCACCACTGAGGGCACCTCCACTCCTGGACCGGGATCCTTCACGGGATTCCCTCAGTGTATGCCCCGCTGCTGGGCTCAGACGCCCGCGTTCGCGCTCGACCGACGAGCATGCACCTTCTCTGCCTGCTTGACGAGTGCCGGCTCTCGCTCGCGCAGCCACGCGTACATCGGCGCAGCGATGAAGAGCGTGGCGGCAGTACCGATCAGGATACCGACGAAGAGCGCCAGCGAGAGGTCGCGCAGGGTCCCGGCGCCCAGCAGGCCTGCGCCGATGAACAGGATCGCAGCCACGGGGAGCACAGCCACCATCATCGTGTTGATCGAGCGCACGAGCGTCTGGTTGACGGCAAGGTTGACCTCCTCGGCGAAGGTCCGGCGGGTCGACGACGTGACGTCTGCGGTGTTCTCACGGATCTTGTCGAACACCACCACCGTGTCGTACAGGGAGTAGCTCAGGATGGTAAGGAAGCCGATGATCGCCGAGGGGGTCACTTCGAATCCACTGGCCGCGTACACGCCGGCCGTGACGATCATCGTGACGAGCATCCCGGTGAGCGCCGAGAGCGACATCTTCCATGTACGGAAGTACAGGGCCATCAGGACGGCCGCGAGGACCACGAAGATCACAAAGCCGAGGAGCGCCTGCTGGGACACGTCGGCCCCCCACGTCGGGCCGACGAACGAGGAGGTGACGTGGTCTGGTGCGACCCCATAGGCGGAGGCGAGCTTGTCCTTGACCTCGAGCGTCTGTGAGTCGGAGAGCTTCTCGGTCTGGACGCGCATCGCTCCGGGCGCGATGTTGCTCACGCGGGGCTGGGTGCCCGGAGCCACGGCGTCCACGGCCTGCTCGCCCAGATGGATGTCCGTCGAGACCGCGTCGGAGACCCGGAACTCGCTCCCGCCGCGGAACTCGATCCCGAGGTTGAAGCCGCCGGCGAGGAGCGGGATGAGGATCGACACGAGGGTGAGCACCCCTGCAATGCCAAGCCAGAGCCTCTTGCGCTCCACGAACGGGTAGGACCGCTTTCCCGCATAGAGCTCATTGCCGAAGCGAGCGAAGAAGTTCGCCATCAGTTCTCCTCCCCCGAGTTGCCCTGCGCCCGGTTGGACCGCCCCGCGGCGGAAGACATCTCAGACTGCTTCTGCATCTCGGCCGCGCGGCGCTCGGCGATGGTCATGCGACGGCTGGCCTCGCCCGCGGCCGCAGCATTCTTGGGCTTCCGGTTGGCCTTGGCGGCTTCGGATGCCTCGCGGAGGCGTCCCGCGCCCCGATACAGCGGAACGGCACCGAGGCGGGCTGGATCGAGGCCGGAGAACCGGTGGCCTTCCCCGAAGAAGCGGGTGCGGGCCAGCAGCTGGAGGGTCGGGTGCGTGAAGATGAACACGACGATGAGGTCCGCAATCGCGGTGAGGCCAAGCGTGAACGCGAATCCGCGCACGTTGCCCACGGCGACGAAGTACAGCACGACGGAGGCGAGGAGGTTGACGGCCTTCGACGCGAGCACGGTCCGCTTGGCGCGCTTCCATCCGTTCTCGACCGCGGAGACGAGCCCCCTGCCCTCACGGAGTTCGTCGCGGATGCGCTCGAAGTACACGATGAACGAGTCGGCCGTCTGGCCGATGGCCACGATCAGGCCCGCCACGCCGGCGAGGGAGAGGCGGTAGTTCTGCGTCCACCCGAGGATGGCGATCGCAAGGTAGGTCAGCGCCCCCGCCACCACGAGCGAGGCGATCGTGACGAAGCCGAGCGCACGGTACTGGAACAGCGAGTAGATGACGACGAGCAGGAGGCCGATGCCGCCTGCCAGCAGGCCCATCTCGAGCTGCTGGGTGCCGAGGGTCGCCGAGATCTGCTGCTCGCTCTGGATCTCGAAGCTGATCGGCAGCGCGCCGTAGCGCAGCTGGTCTGACAGGGCCTGGGCGCTCTGCTGCGTGAAGTTGCCCGTGATCTGGGGACGGCCGTCGGTGATCACCGCGAGGGTGCGCGGCGCCGAGAGCACCTTGTCGTCCAGGACGATCGCGAACTGGGCCTTCGGGTCGTTCTGGTTCGCGGCGTAGAAGCCGTTGAGCCGGGTGGTGACGGCCTTGAACTTCTGGGTGCCGTCGCCGTTGAACTGGATGTTGACGGCCCACTCGTTGGTGACCGCGCCCTGCTGGCCCTGCTGCAGCTGGAAGGTAGAGCCCGAGATGTCGGTCCCGGGGATCTCGACCGGCCCCAGGATGTATTTGGCCGCGGGCCGGGCGCCGTCGGCTGGCTCGCACGTGACGAGCGGCTTCGCCGGGTCCGAGCGCTCCGACTTCTCCGGCTGGGGCTGGGTGCAGTCGAGCGCCTCGTACTGCTTGTACACGTCCGCCGTGATCCAGTTGCTGTCGCTCGCGTTCGTCGGGGCGGCCGTGGGCTTGGGAAGCTTGTCGTCCGTGAGCCGCTGGTCCTGCGGCACCGCCGCGGGGTCGCCCACCACGAGGACGGGACGGAAGTTCATGTCCGCCGAGGCCTGGATGAGCTGGCGGGTCTCGGCGGAGGGAGTCCCCGGAAGGCTCACCACGACGTTGCGCCCCGACTGGGTGCTGATCTCCGCCTCGGAGACGCCCGACCCGTCCACGCGCTGGCGGATGATCTCGACCGCCTGGTTGAGCTGGTCCTGGTTGATCTGGGATCCGTCGGAGACCTTCGGGGAGAGGATCATCTCCGTGCCGCCCTCAAGGTCGAGGGCCAGCTTGGGCGCCCACGAGGCTTTGCCCGCGATCACCCCGCCGCCGAGGATGCCGGCGAGGGCGAGGAGGATGACGCCGAGGGAGATGAGTGTCTTGAGTCCCGGCCGCATGCGGGATCGTGCCATGGTGGTCCTTCGATCGTGGACGGCGCCTGATGGCGCGGGGCCGCCCGGCCAGAGGCCGGGCGGCGGTGGTCGGACTTACTTTCCGCTCTTGCCCTCGTCGTTGAGACGCCGCAGCGTCTCCTCGGGAGTCTCGGCAAGCTGCTCCTGCGGCGCCGGGGAGTCGGCCTTGCCCAGCGAGACGCCCGACGACGACGCGCCGCCGGCTCCCGGTGCCACGCCGTCCGCGTGGGGCGCTTCGCTGCCGAAGGCCGGCTCCGCGCCAAGGGTCGGCTCCGCGCCGAGGGTCGGATCGGCGGTTGCGCCGGCGGCGGCCGTGGGCTCGACAACCTTGGTGACGGCCTGACGGTGCACGGTGGCGAAGTTCCCCGGGCTGAGCTCGAGGACAACCTTGTTCTCGGCGTCATCGACGGAGACGATCCTGCCGAACAGCCCGAAGCTCGTCATGACCTCCACGCCCGGCGCGAACTGGGACTGCATCTCCTTCTGCTGCTGCTGGGCCTTCTTGTTCCGCCTGAACATCGTGAAGATGAAGAAGGCGAAGACGGCCAACAGGAGGACGGTCATCAGGTCCATGCGAGGTCCAATCTGTGTGTGTGGGCACGGGAACCGGCCAGGGCGGTCCCGGGCACAGCGTGGTGTCCCGCCTCAGCGGGAAGCATGTCTTTCAGTGTAGTGGCTCATGCCTAACGCGGCGCTCAGTCCAACGAACCGGCGTCCTCGTCCGATCCCGGGCCGAAGAGAGTTGCGCTCTCAGCGAACTCCGAGCCTGCGGCCGCAAAGGGAGCATCGGGCGGGACCGCGAGCCCGAGGTGCGAGAACGCGAGAGGCGTGGCAATCCGTCCGCGCGGAGTCCTGCCCATGAGACCCTCGCGGACAAGGTACGGCTCCGCGACTGTCTCGACGGTCTCAGGCTCCTCCCCCACGGCGATGGCGAGCGTCGAGAGGCCTACCGGCCCTCCGCCGAACTTCGTCGTGAGGGCTATGAGGACTGACCGGTCGAGCCGGTCCAGCCCTCTCGCGTCGACCTCGTACATGTCCAGGGCGGCACCCGCCGCACGGGCATCGATCTGCTCGGTCCCGTGCACGAGCGCCCAGTCGCGCACGCGCCGGAGGAGGCGGTTCGCAATGCGGGGGGTGCCGCGGGACCTGCCGGCCACCTCCGTGAAGCCAGCCGAGGTGACGCGGAGATCCAACAAGGCCGCCGAGCGCCTCAGGACGAGTTCGAGCTCCTCGACCGAGTAGAACTCGAGATGGCCAGTGAACCCGAACCTGTCGCGCAGTGGGCCCGGCAGGAGGCCGGCCCTTGTCGTAGCCCCGACGAGGGTGAAGGGCGGCAGGTCGAGCGGAATCGCGGTGGCGCCGGCTCCCTTGCCCACCACGATGTCCACCCGGAAGTCCTCCATGGCCATGTAGAGCATCTCCTCGGCAGGCCGCGACATCCGGTGGATCTCGTCGAGGAAGAGGACCTCGCCCTCGGACAGCGAGGACAGGATGGCAGCAAGGTCGCCCGCGTGCTGGATCGCCGGTCCAGAAGAGATCCTCAGCGGGGCGTTCATCTCCCCCGCGATGATCATCGCGAGGGTGGTCTTGCCGAGGCCCGGGGGTCCCGAGAGGAGCACATGGTCCGCGGTCCTCCCGCGGAGCCTGCTCGCCTCGAGCACGAGCGAGAGCTGCCGACGGACCCGGGCCTGCCCCACGAACTCGTCGAGGAACTTGGGCCGCAGCGCGGCCTCGACGGCGCGCTCCTCCGGCTCCTCCTGGCTCGCCACGAGCGACGGCTCAGCCACGGGCGCCCGCCTTCACGGCACGCGCGCCTTGGCCGAGCCACCGCAGCGTGGCCCGCAGGATCTCTGGCACGCTTCCGGATTCCGCAACCTCGGGCGCATCTGCCATTGCCTTGTCGATGCTCGCGGTGGCGTCCTTCTCACTCCACCCCAGGGACGCCATGGCGGCGACCACCTGGGGCTTCCACGAGGCGTCCGCTTCCGTTGGCACAGCCGCCGGAGCCTCGTCGGATCCCAGAGGCACCAGCTTGCCCTTGAGCTCCAGGACCAGGCGCGCCCCCACCTTCGGCCCGATCCCCGGGACCTTCGTGAAGGCCTTCGCATCCTCCGTGTGCGCAGCGACCCGTACGGCTTCCGGGCTGTGCACCGCGAGGACCGCAAGCGCGAGACGCGGCCCCACGCCGGACACCCCGAGCAGGACCTCGAAGACCTCCCGCTCCTCCGGCTCGGCGAAGCCGTACAAGGTCAGCGAGTCCTCACGGACCACGAGCGACGTGTGGACCGTCGCCTCCTCACCGACCCTCAGGCCCGAGAGCGTCTGCGGGGTGGCCCAGAAGGACATGCCCGCGCCGTTGACGTCGACCACACCCGAGGACAGGCCCACGTACGCCACCGGCCCTCGGAGAAAGCTGATCATCTCTTAATCCTCGCCCAACCTTCTCCGCCCCAACCGAACATATCTACGAGGACTCTAGCGTCCGACGGCGGCCGACCGCCTCATCTGCCGCGGCGCGCCTTCGCCTCCGCCCGCACCCTCCGCCACCCGGACCGTGGCCGCCTATCTGCCGCGGCGCGCCTTCGCCTCTGCCTCCTGCCATAGCCTCTGCGCGGGTGTCAGCGTCTCCGCCCCCACCGCCGTCGTGCGTCCCGCGGCGGACGGGGAGCCGGGCGCGCTGCCGCGCCACGCATGGGCCAGGGCCAGCGCGAGGGCGTCGGCGGCGTCGGCCGGGCGCGGTGAGGTCTCGAGGCGGAGGATCTTGGTGACCATCCGCGTGACGGCCTCCTTGCCCGCGCGCCCACTGCCCGTCACGGCGGCCTTGACCTCGCTCGGGGTGTGCAGCGCCACCGGGATGCCGCGCCGCGCGGCGGCAGCGATGACGATCCCGGACGCCTGGGCGACGCCCATGACCGTGCTGACGTTCATCTGGGAGAAGACCCGCTCGACGGCGACGACGTCGGGGCTGTGCTTGTCGAGCCAGTCGTCGATCGCCCGGGCAATCGTCAGGAGCCGGGCGTCGAGCGGCTCGTCGGCCTTGGTGCCGACCACGGTGACGTCGACGAGAGTCGCCGTGCGGTCGCGCGCGACGTCGACCACTCCGATGCCGCAACGCGTGAGGCCCGGATCGACGCCCAGCACACGCAGGGCGGACCCGGGCCTCAGGGCGCCGGCGTCGCCAGAATCGGCCACAGCTCAGTCGTTCTCGAGCTCCGCCATGACCTCATCGCTCATGTCCGCGTTCGAGTACACGTTCTGGACGTCGTCGAGGTCCTCGAGCGCGTCGACCAGGCGCACGAACTTGCGCGCGGCGTCGGCGTCCAGGCCGACCTCCATGGAGGGCACGAACTCGGCCTCGTCGGTCTCGTACTCGATACCGGCCTCAGTGAGCGCATCGCGGATGGCCTGGAGGTCGCTCGGATCCGAATACACGATCCAGTTCTCGCCACCGTCCTTGACCTCCTCGGCACCGGCATCCAGGACGGCCATGAGCAGGTCGTCCTCCGACAGCCCGTTCTTCGGCAGGCTCACCACGCCCTTGCGGTTGAAGAGGTAGGTGACGGAGCCCTGGTCCGCCATGGTGCCGCCATTGCGCGTCACCGCGAGGCGGACGTCCGCGGCAGCACGGTTCCGGTTCTCGGTGAGGCACTCGATGAGCAGCGCCGACCCCTGGGGCCCGCGGGCCTCGTACATGATCTCGGTGTACTCGATCGCCTCGCCGGTCAGGCCGGCACCGCGCTTGATCGCACGGTCGATGTTGTCGTTCGGAACCGAGTTCTTCTTGGCCTTGCTCACGGCGAGGTCGAGAGCGGGATTGCCCGAGAGGTCCGGGCCACCCATGCGGGCCGCGACCTCGATGGTCTTGATGTACTTGGCGAACGCCTTTGCACGCTTGGCGTCGATGACGGCCTTCTTGTGCTTGGTGGTCGCCCACTTGGAGTGGCCGGACATGCCTACGCTCCTGTCCTGATCATGCGGATGAAGAGTTCATGGATCCGAGTCTCGCCCGTCACCTCGGGATGGAAGGATGTCGCGAGCAGCGCTCCAGAACGCACTGCGACAATTCTAGACCTGCCCCCGAGCGTGGCCGTGTGCGACGCGTGGGCTGGGTCCACCTCGGCGAGCACCTCGACGCCCGGACCGACCCGCTCCACCCACGGTCCGCGGATGAACACCGCGTGCACGGGACCTCCGCTCTGGTCGACCTCCTTGAAGTCGAGGTCCGTCTCGAAGGACTCCCGCTGACGGCCGAACGCGTTCCGGCGCACCGTGATGTCGAGGCCGCCGAAGGACTCCTGCGGGCGCCCCGCGAGGTCCTCGGTCGGATCGGCGATCTCGTCCGCGAGCAGGATCATGCCGGCGCACGAGCCGTACACCGGGAAGCCTGCGCGGATCTTGGCGCGCAGCGGATCGGTGATGCCGAAGGCACGGGACAGCTTGTCGATCGTCGTGGATTCGCCGCCGGGGATCACGAGCCCGTCAAGCCCGTCGAGCTCCTCAGGCCGGCGCACCTTCACGGCACGGGCACCCACATGCTCGATCGCGGCAAGATGCTCCCGCACGTCGCCCTGGAGGGCCAGCACGCCGACAACCGGCACGCTCGAGTCGGCCGCGGAGGGTGAGGTCGTGGGGTTCAGAGTCACCATGACAGTCTAGTCACCCGGCGGTCGGCGTCCGCTGCCCGCCGGTAGCATGGACCGCGGACCTTCGCCGTCAACAGAAGAGGACAGCACTATGTGCGGAATCGCCGGATACTTCGGCGCAGGGCTCGAGGAATCGCTCCTGAAGGAGATGAACTCCTGCATCGTGCACCGGGGCCCGGACGGCGAAGGCTACTTCGCGTCCGGCAGGGTGGGGCTGGCCCACCGCCGTCTGGCGATCGTCGACGTCGCCCACGGGCAGGAGCCCATGGTGAGCGCAGACGGCGAGACCGTCCTCGTCTACAACGGCGAGGTGTACAACTACCGCGAACTGCGCGCCGAGCTCGAGCAGCTCGGGCGCACCTTCCGCACCGCCTCCGACACCGAGGTGGTACTGCAGGCCTACGAGCAGTGGGGAACCGAAGCGTTCGACCGGTTCAACGGGATGTTCGGCCTCGCGATCCTCGACCAGCACCGCGGCCAGCTGGTCCTGGCCCGCGACCACTTCGGCATCAAGCCGCTGTACTGGGCGAACGCCGGTACCGAGCACGAGCCTCAGCTCCTCTTCGCCTCGGAGATCAAGCCGATCCTCGGCACGGACCTCATCGAGGCCAAGCCCAACGAGCGGATCCTCTACCGCTACCTCCAGTACCGCATCCACGACGACACCGAAGAGACGTTCTTCGACGGCGTCCGCAAGCTCCTCCCGGGCGAGATGATGACGATCGAGCTCGACAGCGGCCGCTTCCGGATCTCGTCCTACACCCGCCTCAAGGAGGAGCTCGCGGAGCTCGCCCAGGTCAATACGCCCTACACCCCCGAGGTCGTCGACGAGTACCGCCGGCGGTTCACCGAAGCGATCAGGATCCGCCTCAACTCGGAGGTCCCGGTCGGCAGCGCGCTGTCCGGCGGCCTCGACTCCTCCGCGGTGGTCGTGACGATTAACCAGCTCATGCGCCAGAACGCCGAAGGGCTCGAGGCCGTGGGCGCCAGGCAGAACACGTTCAGCGCGGTCTTCCCCAATGCGATCAACGACGAGGAGGCCTACGCCGACGCGGCCATCGCCGTGTGCGGCGGCACGATCGACGCCCACAAGATCAAGCCGACGCCGGAGGGCTTCGACGCCGACCTGCTCGACTTCGTCCGGACCATGGAGGAGCCCATCATCTCCTCCGGCCCGTACGCGCAGTACTGCGTCATGAAGGAGGCCTCCAAGCACGTCACCGTGCTCCTCGACGGCCAGGGCGCCGACGAGATGATGGCCGGCTACATCCCGTACTACTTCGCCTACCTGCGCCAGCTCAAGGCTGCCGGTGACTACGCGACGCTCGCCCGGGAGTCGTCGTCGAGCCTCGACATCTTCTACAGGCTCGGCCGGTTCCGGCTGCGCGGCATGGCAAGCGGCAGGAAGACGGTCTCGATGGGGACCCTGCTGAAGAAGTCGTGGGCCCAGCAGTTCTCGGGGGAATCCTTCGGCAACATCGCGTCGAACCTCAAGGCCCGGCTCATCGACGACCTCTTCGCAAAGTCGCTCCCCTCGCTCCTGCGCTATGAGGACAAGAACACCATGCGCTTCTCGCTCGAGGGCCGCGTGCCGTTCCTGGACAAGGAAGTCGTCAAGTACCTCTTCTCGCTCTCCGACGAGGCGATCATCAAGGAGGGCTGGAACAAGCGCGTGCTCCGGGACGCGACCCGCGGCCTGCTCCCCGAGATGATCAGCAACCGGCGCAACAAGATCGGCTTCACCACCCCTGAGGCGGAGTGGTTCAAGCTCATGAAGGAGCGCCTCTACAAGATCTTCATGTCCAACTCGTTCTACTCGCGCCCCTACTGGGACCGCGAGCAGGTCCTCACCGCCTTCGAGGAGTACCTCAACGGCAAGAACGACGCCGATACCATGATCTTCTGGCGCCTGCTGAACGTGGAGCTCTGGCTGCGCGAGTTCATCGACAAGGACGAGGCGCCCGCCGACGTCAAGGCAGACAAGAGCGACTACGAGGCGAATCCCGGCAAGGAGCTGGACATCGCCTCGAACGGTTCGCTGTTCCGCCGGTACCCCCTCCAGACGGAGGTCTTCGCGAAGGACACCCAGCTCGCGCCCACCGTCGCCTCGTACGTCAAGCGCTTCTTCGACGGGCTGCCGGATGCCCCCGCCGAGGCGCGCACCGCCGTCGACGGCAAGGGGTGGTACCTCCTGGTGAGCGAGAAGATCGTCGCCATCACCCAGGGCCGGTCCTTCCCCGTGTGGGAGATCAAGGTGACCCCTGCGGCGCGCGTGCTCTCGAAGTTCGTGACGCGCACGCCGGCCGGCATCGGCCTGGGCAGCCCGTGGTCGATGCAGATCGCGATCAACGAGGTGGGCCTGCCCCTGATCGCCAAGGCGGCCGCAGCGTCGGTCGTGGGGAAGCTGCAGGGCAAGAGCGGCGTCTTCTACGACGTGGTGGGCCACAACATCAACGCGATCGACGGCGCGACGCCGTACAGCCTGGGCGCGGCGAGCAACTCGGTGAAGCTCGCACCCAAGGATCCGGACGGCGTCGCGCGGGCGCTCAGCGCCGCGGTCCGCGCCGCCCTCCCGGCCGAGGCCACAGCCTCGTTCCGGGGGTCGGCGGTCATGGACGCCAACGATCTCGGTGTCGTGGTCATGGGACACGACACGGATCTGCCCAAGGAGACGATCGCGGGGATGTTCAAGGACAACCCCCAGGGCCAAGGGTCCCAGGCCACCCCGATGTCCCTCGTCTTCGCGCAGGACTGAGCCGTGGCGAATCCCCTGCTGACCCCCAGCGCGCTCCCCTACGGCCTCCCCGCCTTCGGCGAGATTGCCGATGAGCACTACGCGGAGGCCATCCGGGCCGGCCTCGCCGAGCACCTGGCGGAGATCGAGGCCATCACCTCCTCGCCCGAGAAGCCGGACTTCGAGAACACCGCCGTGGCGATGGAACGCTCCGGCCAGCTCCTCACCCGCGCGGCCGCGGCTTTCGCCAATCAGGTCTCGTCCCACGGCACGGAAGGCATCCGCGCGCTCGAGACCGAGCTCATGCCGGAGCTCTCGGCGCACGACGACGCGATCTACCTCAACAGGCCCCTGTACGAGCGCTTCGCAGCGATCCCCACGCAGGGGCTCGACCCCGAATCGGCCCGGCTCGTGGAGGAGTGGCTCGCCGCCTTCCGCCGCTCCGGCATTGCCCTCGACGGGGCCGCCCAGGAGCGCCTCCGCGAGATCAACGCGGAGCTCTCGCGCCTCGGGACCGACTACGGCCAGCGGGTAGCGAAGGGGATCAACGAGGCGGCCATCCTCGTCACCGACGAGTCGGAACTCGCGGGCATGCCCGAGGATGACCGCGCCTCCGCGGCGGAGGCGGCCCGGGCTGCGGGCCACGAGGCCGGCTGGCTGCTCACCTTCATCCAGCCGACGGCGCAGCCGCATCTGGCCGTGCTCGAGGACCGCTCCCTGCGCCGCAGGATCTTCGAGGCGTCCGTGGCCCGCGGCAGCTCGGGCGGCGCCACGGACGTGCTGGCGCTGGTGACCGAGATGGCGCGGCTGCGGGCCGAGAAGGCCGCACTCCTGGGCTTCAAGGACTTCGCAGAACTGGCCGTGGATGACCAGACCGCCCCCTCGATCTCGGCGGTCGAGGAGATGCTCAGCCGCTTGGCGCCTGCCGCGGTGCGCAACGCCGCAGCCGAGGCCGAGGTGCTCGCCCAGGCTGCTGGGCACGATCTGGAGCCCTGGGACTGGGCGTTCTACTCGGCGAAGGTCCAACGCGAGAAGTACGCGGTGGACGAGCGGGCCCTGCGGCCCTACTTCGAGCTGGACCGGGTTCTCCGTGACGGAGTGTTCTACGCCGCGGGCCAGCTCTACGGGCTTGCCTTCACCGAGCGGACCGATCTCGTGGGCTACCACGAGGACGTGCGGGTGTGGGAGGTGTCCGACGCCGATGGCTCTGGACTCGGGCTGTTCCTCGGCGACTACTTCGCGCGCCCCACCAAGCGGGGCGGGGCGTGGATGAACTCCCTCGTGGAGCAGTCCCGGCTGCTGGCGCACTCCCCCGTCGTCGTGAACAACCTCAATATCCCCAAGCCGCCGCCGGGTGAGCCCGTCCTCCTGACCCTGGACGAGCTGCGGACGGTCTTCCACGAGTTCGGGCATGCGCTGCACGGCCTCCTCTCGGAAGTGGCCTACCCCCGGTTCTCGGGCACGAACGTGCCGCGGGACTTCGTCGAGTACCCGTCCCAGGTCAACGAGATGTGGATGTTCGCCCCGGAGGTGGTAGGCCGCTATGCCCGGCACCACGCGACCGGAGAGCCGCTTCCCTCCGAGGACCTCGAGCGGCTCGATGCCGCAAGGCTATGGGGCGAGGGCTTCGCGACCACCGAGTACCTCGGAGCGTCCCTCCTCGACCTCGCGTGGCACAGGATCGCTCCCGGAAGCGCCCCGACGGATGCCCCCGCGTTCGAGGCCGGTGCGCTGGCCGACGCCGGAGTGGCCGTGCCGCTCGTGCCGCCCCGCTACCGGACCGGCTACTTCCAGCACATCTTCGCCGGAGGCTGGTACGCGGCGGGCTACTGGTCCTACATCTGGAGCGAGGTCCTCGATGCGGACACGGTCGAGTGGTTCCGCGAGAACGGAGGGCTCAGCCGCGCCAACGGCGAGGTCTTCCGCCGCGAGCTCCTCTCCCGCGGCAACTCCCGGGATCCGCTCGAATCGTTCCGGGCGTTCCGCGGGCGCGACGCGGATGCTGCCCCGCTGATGGCGCGTCGCGGCCTCGCCTGAGGGTCCTTGCCAGAGGATCCTCGCCCGAGGATACGGCCCTTCGCCCCTGCCCCTCCGCAGCTGCGGGGAGCACAGTGGAGGCGTGAAGCGAGGAGGGGCCATGCACGTGTTCAAGGACAGGACCGAGGCCGGCCGCGAACTGGCCCGCGCGCTCTCGCGGTTCCACGGACCTGACACCGTTGTCCTCGGCCTTCCGCGGGCCGGCGTTCCCGTGGCCTTCGAAGTCGCGGTCAGCTTGGACGCGCCGCTCGATGTGATCGTGGTCCGCAAGCTCGGCGTGCCATTCCAGCCCGAGCTCGCAATGGGCGCGATCGGCGAGAACGGCGTGCGCGTCGTCGATGACCGGGTCAGGTCGCTCTCGGGAGTGACCGACCGCGAGTTCGATCTCGTCGAGCACCGCGAGCGTGAGGTCCTCACCGCCCGCGTGGCCCAGATCCGCGCGGTGCGCCCACCCGAAGACCTGCGGGGCAAGACCGCGATCGTGGTCGACGACGGAATCGCCACCGGTTCCACCGCCCGCGCCGCATGCGCCATTGCACGCAGGCTCGGCGCCGCGCGGGTGGTCCTCGCCGTTCCAGTCGGGCCAAGGGAAGTGGTCGGCGCCTTTCCTGAAGCGGACGAGGTCGTGTGCCTCACGACCCCGTCGCCATTCCACGCGGTCGGCCGTTTCTACAACGACTTCTCCCCCACGAGCGACGACGATGTCCTCCAGCTCCTGGACGCCGCGGCGCTCCGTCCCGCCGCCCCACCCGCAAGCGCCGGAAGCCCCGCACAGGTCGAGGATGTCCTCATCCGAGTCGACGGCATCACGCTGCAGGGGAACCTCCACCTGGCACCCGATGCCGGTGTGGTGGTCTTCGCCCACGGCAGCGGCAGCAGCCGCCACAGCCCTCGGAACCGCGCCGTGGCCCGTGTCCTCCAGGACGCCGGCCTCGGGACCCTCCTCCTCGACCTCCTCTCTCCCGAGGAGGAGCTCGAGCGCCGGAGGGTGTTCGACATCGAACTGCTAGCGTCCCGCCTTTCGGCCGCGACGGGCTGGCTCAGGGCGGGTACCGCCGGCCCCCACCGGCCCATCGGCTACTTCGGGGCGAGCACAGGCGCGGCGGCGGCACTGTGGGCCGCGGCGGAGCCGGACGCGCACATCTCGGCGGTGGTCTCCCGCGGTGGGCGGCCTGACCTTGCCATGGACAGGCTCGGGGACGTCGAGGCCCCGACGCTGCTGATCGTCGGCGGTGCCGACTCCCAGGTGCTCCAGCTCAACCGGGAAGCAGCTGAGCACCTCACGTGCCCGAACCGCCTCGAGGTGATCCCGGGCGCGACCCACCTCTTCGAAGAGCCGGGGGCGCTCGACGCCGTTGCCCGGCTCGCGCGGGACTGGTTCGCCCAGCACCTGCGATGAACCCACGGTGACGCGAACGACTGCGGCCCGCACCTTCGCGGGAAAGGTGCGGGCCGCCGTCGTGCTCGTCTCAGAGCGGCACTGCCGCCTGCTTGACGCTAGTCTCCGTCTACCAGCCGCGCTCGGCGAGGCGGTGAGGGGCTGGGATGTCGTCGACGTTGATTCCGACCATGGCCTCGCCCAAGCCGCGGGAGACCTTCGCGATCATGTCGGGGTCGTCGAAGAACGTCGTTGCCTTCACGACGGCCGCAGCGCGCTCCGCCGGGTTGCCGGACTTGAAGATGCCGGAGCCGACGAACACGCCGTCCGCGCCCAGCTGCATCATCATGGCCGCATCGGCCGGGGTTGCGATGCCGCCGGCGGTGAACAGCACCACAGGGAGCTTGCCGGTCTCGGCGATCTCCTTGACGAGCTCGAACGGGGCCTGCAGCTCCTTGGCCGCGACGTAGAGCTCATCCTCAGGAAGGGAGGAGAGGCGCTTGATCTCGGCGCGGATCTTGCGCATGTGGGTGGTGGCGTTGGAGACGTCCCCGGTGCCGGCCTCGCCCTTGGATCGGATCATTGCGGCGCCCTCGTTGATGCGGCGCAGGGCCTCGCCCAGATTGGTGGCACCGCACACGAACGGGACGGTGAACTTCCACTTGTCGATGTGGTTCTCGTAGTCGGCCGGGGTGAGGACCTCGGACTCGTCGATGTAGTCCACGCCGAGAGACTGCAGGACCTGGGCCTCGACGAAGTGGCCGATGCGGGCCTTGGCCATGACGGGGATCGAGACGGCCTCGATGATCGAGTCGATCATGTCCGGATCCGACATTCGCGAGACGCCGCCCTGGGCGCGGATGTCAGCAGGGACGCGCTCGAGGGCCATGACCGCGACGGCGCCGGCGTCCTCGGCGATCTTCGCCTGCTCGACGTTGACGACGTCCATGATGACGCCGCCCTTGAGCATCTCGGCCATGCCACGCTTGACTCGGTTGCTGCCCGTCGTGGGAGCCGAGGCGTTTGCTTCAGTAGACACGTACTCGTCTTTCTTGTCGCGCGAACGGCTTGAAAAAGCCTGAAACAGTCTGTGGGGACACCCCAGTCTATCCCCTCAGGCCGCCCCTCCGGCGGCCGCCTGAGTGCGGACAGCGAACACCCTCTGGCACACCGTCACAGCACTAGCCACGGCGAGGATGGCGAGCATCCCCGTGAGGAACGGCACGGGCAGTCCCAGTCCGACGAGCCCCGCGACAACGAGCGTGGAGACGAGCCGCTCCGCCCGTTCCGCGATCCCCACGTTGGCGTCGAACCCAAGGGACTCCGCCTTGGCCCGTACGTAGGAGACGAGATTGCCCAGGGCGAGGCAGGTGAGCGCGAGCGCGCCGGTGGCGAAGCTACCGCCTGCGCCGAAGAACCAGAAGGCCAGGCCCGCGAAGACAGCGCCGTCCTGGATCCGGTCGAGGGTCGAGTCGAGGAAGCCGCCCCATGTGCCCGCCCGGCCGGCCAGGCGGGCCATGATGCCGTCGACGACATCCGAGAACACGAACACCGTGATCACCACGACGCCCCAGAACAGCTGGCCGAGAGGGAAGAGGATGAGCGCGGCGAGCGACACTCCCAGGGTCCCCCCGAGGGTCACCGCGTCCGGCGAGATCCGCAGCCGCAGAAGCAGCGCGGCGAGCGGCGTGAACAGCTTCGTGAAGGCCCTGCGTGCGTGCCTATTGAGCACTCGCGTCCGTCCCGTCGTTCGGCCAGGCCTCGGCGAGGAGCCGGCGGGTCTCGTCGAGGGTCTGCGTGATCTGCTTCGTCTGGGCGATGATCGGCAGGAAGTTCCCGTCTCCGCCC
This sequence comes from Sinomonas cellulolyticus, assembly GCF_014656475.1. Taxonomy (GTDB): domain Bacteria; phylum Actinomycetota; class Actinomycetes; order Actinomycetales; family Micrococcaceae; genus Sinomonas; species Sinomonas cellulolyticus. Next base: position 35,367 of record NZ_BNCM01000001.1, on the reverse strand, counting down.
CACCGCGGCACCACGTGCTGGTGGAGGTGGGCGGCGATGCCCGCCCCACCGGCGTCGCCCTGATTGATGCCGAGGTTGAAGCCGTGCGGGCCGGCCACCTTGCGGATCACCCGCATCGCCGTCTGCACGATCGCCGCCATCTCCGCCGTCTCCTCACCGGTGATGTCGGTGTAGTCAGGCACGTGGCGGTACGGGCACACGAGAAGGTGGCCCGGGTTGTACGGGAACAGGTTCAGCACGGCATAGGCCGTCCGGCCGCGGTGGACGATGAGGGACTCCTCGTCGGTCCGGCCGGGTGCCGCGCAGAAAGGGCAGTCATCCTGGTTGCGGAACTGGCCCTGCCCGCCCTGTACATAGGCCATGCGATGCGGAGTCCACAGGCGGCCGAACGCATCCGGGGTCCCGGGCAGCTCGAAGTCGTCGGTCACATCGCTGTCTGACGGGGCGCCCGCCCCGGGGCCCACCACACGGGTGCCTGTGGACTCCGCCATCTCAATTGGCCCTTGTCCGTACGGCCACGACGATGCGCTCGATGGCCTTCTCGATCGGCACGCCGTTGTCCTGGCTCCCGTCGCGGAATCTGAACGAGACAGCGCCCGCCTCGGCGTCCTCGCCGCCGGCGATCAGCACGAACGGAACCTTCTCCTTGCTCGCGGTGCGGATCTTCTTCGGGAAGCGGTCGCTCGAGGCGTCCACCTCGGCGCGGATCCCCTCACGCTTGAGGCGGTCGACGACGTCGTACAGGTAGTCGTTGAAGGCCTCGGCGACGGGGATCGCCACCACCTGGACGGGCGCGAGCCAGGCCGGGAAGGCTCCCGCATAGTGCTCGGTGAGCACGCCGAGGAACCGCTCGATGGAGCCGAACTTCGCCGCGTGGATCATCACCGGCTCCTGGCGCGTGCCGTCGGCCGCCTGGTACTCGAGGCCGAACCGCGCCGGCTGGTTGAAGTCGTACTGGACCGTGGACATCTGCCAGGTGCGGCCGATCGCGTCCCGGGCCTGGACGGAGATCTTCGGACCGTAGTAGGCGGCCCCGCCCGGATCGGGCACGAGCTCGAGGCCGGTCTCGAGGGCCACGCGCTCGAGGACGGCGGTGGCCTCCTCCCACTGCTCGTCAGTGCCGATGAACTTGTCGGACTCGGGGTCCCGGGTGGACAGCTCGAGGTAGAAGTCATCGAGCCCGAAGTCGCGCAGGAGCGAGAGGATGAAGTCCAGCAGGTGCTTGACCTCGGCCGGCGCCTGCTCCTTGGTCACGTAGGAGTGCGAATCGTCCTGGGCGAAGCCCCGCACGCGCGTCAGGCCGTGCACCACACCCGACTTCTCGTAGCGGTACACATGGCCGAACTCGAACAGCCGCATGGGCAGCTCCCGGTAGGAGCGGCCGCGCGAGCGGTAGATGAGGTTGTGCATCGGGCAGTTCATCGCCTTGAGCCGGTAGTCCTGGCCCGGCTTGACGATGTTGCCCTCGTCGTCGCGCTCCTCATCGACGTGCAGGGGCGGGAACATCGTGTCGGCGTAGTACGGAAGGTGGCCGGAGGTGTGGAACAGGCCGTCCTTCGAGATGTGCGGGGTCCCGACGTACTGGAAGCCCTCCTCGATGTGGCGGCGGCGCACGTAGTCTTCCATCTCACGCTTGATGATCCCGCCCTTCGGGTGGAACACGGGCAGCCCGGATCCGAGTTCATCGGGGAAGGAGAACAGGTCCAGCTCGGCGCCGAGCTTGCGGTGGTCGCGCCGCTCGGCCTCGGCAATGCGCTCCTGGTACTCCTTGAGCGCCTCCTTCGTGGGCCACGCCGTGCCGTAGATGCGCTGCAGCTGCTTGTTCTTCTCGGAGCCGAGCCAGTAAGCCGCGGCGGAGCGGGTCAGGGCGAAGGCGTTGGAGATGAGCTTCGTGTTGGGCAGGTGCGGGCCGCGGCAGAGGTCGCACCAGACCACGTCGCCGGTCTTGCGGTCGATGTTGTCGTAGATGGTGATCTCACCTGCGCCGACCTCGACATTCGCGCCCTCCTTGGCGGCCGCAGCGCGCGTCTTCGACTCGTCGTCCTTCGACTCGAGGATGATGAGCTTGTACGGCTCGTCCGCCATCGCCGCACCCGCCTCGACCGCGGTGACGACCCGACGGCGGAACAGCTGGTTCTGGTTGACGATCTTGAGCATCATCTTCTCGAGGGTGCGGAGGTCCTCGGGCGTGAAGGGCTCGTCGACATCGAAGTCGAAGTAGAAGCCGTCCTTGATGTACGGGCCGATGCCGAGCTTGGCGCCGGGCCGCAGCTGCTGGACGGCCTGGGCCATGACGTGGGCAGTCGAGTGCCGGAGCACGTTGAGGCCGTCCTCGCTCGAGATGTTGACGCCCTCGACTCTGGCGCCCGCCGGCACCGGCTGGTCGAGGTCCTTGAGGACACCGTCCACGCGCATGACGACGATCTCGCGCCGCCCCTCGAAGAGCTCAGTTCCCGTGGTGCCCGCCGTCACGGTCTGCGGTACGTCGTCGACGGTAACGATGATCTGCTGGGCATCTGACACGGGGTCTCCTCTTCATCTGTGCGGCTTCATAGCTTGTGGCATACGGGGACCACAGCCAGCCAGGGACAAGCCTAACGGAAACCGGTGGGGCGGCCGGGCGCGCCGCCCTCGGGCCCCGGCAGGTCCGCCGCGAGGGGCAGCTGGCCGTCCATCGGCCCGGCAGGCCTGCCGGCAGGCCTCCGCACCAGCCCTGCGAGGTCGGCGGCCAAGGAGGGGCTGCTGCCTGCTGCTGCCGCCGCCCGGTGCATCGAAGCGAACGCGCCGGCCGCCGCGAGCCTTCCCACCGCCGCGTGGGTGAGCCGCGCCCTCTCGCGGACGTCCGCAGCGGACGCGTACGGCCTGCCCGCGATGATCCGTGCAGCCTCGTGCCGGGAGAGCCCGTCCACCGCGCTCAGCGGCGCACGCACTCCGATCCGGCCCGCGTCGGGTCCGCTCGTGATCCGTTCGAGGCGGTATGAGGCCCCGCTGGCGGCGATGTCCACGGGCAGCAGAGGCACGCCGAGGCGGGCGGCCTGCACCGCCGGCGGTTCGGCGGAGCACGGCTGCGGGTGTTCGAGTGCACCGGCAAGGAGGGCCTCCGGATGCTCCGACATGAGCCACCCGCGGTGGGCCCGGGGGTCGGCGGGAACCGTGCGGGAGCCGTGGACGCGGGCCGCCTCCCGGACGGCAAACGCGATGGCACTCTGGGCCCGCGAGCCGCGGACCCCGACCACCGTGAGGCCCAGGTGCGCGGCGTCCCGCCAGTCAGCCTGCGCCATGGGCGCACCGGCGCCGCTCGGCTGGAGGGGTACGCGGTCCCGGATCCGGTCCCCGATCACGAGGCCGCAGGGGCGGAGCGTGCGCTCGGGCCGCCTGGCCGGAATGGCGTCCGGGTCCGCGAGGAGCAGGGGCTGGACGCCGCCATCGGTTCGGCCCTCATGCCGCGCGGGGCCGCGGGAGCCGACGCCCGCCGTCGCGCCGTCGTCCCAGGCGGCCGCCAGCGCGGCCCGCTCCGCGCCGAAGTGGGCGACGAGGCCACGGTAGACGCGGTCCAGCTCGTGGTCTTCCACCTCGATCGGTCCGGCGGCGGTGTTCGCCTCGCAGCGCACGCCCAGACTCCGGATCACCTCCATGGCCTCATCCGCAGCACCGAGGGCGGCGGGCGGCGCAGGCATCGGCGTATCCCAGCGAAGATCCGAGGTGGGGTCGAGCCGGCAGCGGCCGGCGATCCGCTCCGTGTTGGTCAGGAGGCTGTCCAGGTCGCGGGTACCCATGCGGGCTGCCGCGATGATCTGGGCCCCGAGGGCGTGCATGGTCTCCGCTGTGGCGAGCCGGCCCGAGGCGGCAGACGCGGTGAGCACGGCGGGAACGCCGTGTTCCGCGGCCAGCCGGAGCATGCGCACTGCAGGGCTCGTGCCCGACGCGGCGGCTTCGGGGGTCGCGAGCTCGACCGCGAGCACTCCGGCAGGCATTGCCTCGAGCCACTGCCGTAAGAGGGTCCGCGGACGGAGGAAGCGGTCGCCGCTCATCGCCCGGCCCACATCCGAATCCGGCCCGATCAGGACCGTGACGGCCGGGCGGCCGGTTCTCGGGTCGAGGCAGCCGGCGGCCAGTTCCTCGCGCAGTACGCCTGCTGGCCCACGCTTTCCGTCCCTGCCTGTGCGGGCGTGGGCAGCGGTGACGAGGCGGCACAGCGCCGCCCAGCCGGCACCGGCGTTGCCGCCGTGGGCAAGCACGACGACGCGTCCCGCCTCGCCAGCCTCACCGCGCCGTCCGTCCGTGTCGGCCAGGACGCCGAGCTCGACCCCGACGATTGGGGCCAGTCCCCGCTCAAGGCACGCGGCGACGTGGCGGACCGCACCGTGGAGGCCATCGCGCTCGGTCCATGACGCGGCAGAGGCCCCGTCCGCACGTGCCGCGTCAGCCCACGCCTCGGCGAGCCCCCGGTCAAGGAGGTCTCCCCCTGTGGGGTCTCCCCCTGTGCTGTCGCCGGGCGTGACGTGGAGGTGGGTGAAGAGCAAGCGGTCGCTCCCGAGGCCATGGAAGGACTGGACATCGAAGAGATGTTCGAACAACGCCAGTCTAGCGACGGGAGCACAGTGGTCGGCAATAATGGCCCCATGTGCGGCAGATACGTGATGGCACAGACCGTGGGTGACCTCGTGGCGGACTTCGACGTCGATGAGTCCTACGTGGACGATCTCCAGCCCTCGTACAACATTGCGCCGACGGACCCCGTGCCCATCATCCTCGAACGGCGCGACAGGGAGGCCGGCGGCCTCTCGCGCAAGCTCGTGACCGCGCGGTGGGGGCTCGTGCCGCCGTGGTCGAAGGATACGAAGGGCGCTGCGCGCCTCATCAACGCCAGGCGCGAGACCGTCACCGAGAAGCCGTCATTCCGCAAGGCTGCCGCCACCAAGCGGGCCCTCGTTCCGGCGGACGGCTATTACGAGTGGGAGAAGCGGGAGGCGGCCGGGAAGCTCGAGAAGATCCCCACCTACCTCTACGCGCCGGATGATGGCCTCCTCGCCTTCGCGGCCCTGTTCGAGAACTGGCCGGATCCGACGCTCCCACCGGACGACCCCGAACGATGGCTGCGCACGTGCACAATCCTCACCGGGCCGGCGTCGGACGCGCTGGGCCATATCCATGACCGAACGCCGGTGATCGTCCCCCGGGAGATGTGGGCTGACTGGCTCGATCCACTCACCACTGATGAGGGCGAGGTGAAGGCACTGATCGATTCGATCCCCGAGCCGCACCTGACCCCACGCGTGGTCAGCAGCATGGTCAACAGCGTGCGCAACAACGGGCCGGAGCTGATCGAGGCGACCTGAGCCGAACATTGGCGCCGGCCCTTCCCGGCGCTGGACGGGCGGCCTACTCTCGGTGCCATGACGGAGCCAGGAGGGCCGGAACAGCCGCCTCTGACAGGGATCGTGGTGGGAGTGGACGGCTCCCCCGGCTCGATCGACGCGCTGCGGTGGGCTGCACGGCTCGAAGAGTCAGTTGGCGGTCCGATCGTGGCGGCAGCCGTGTGGCAGTACCCGGTCTCTGGGGTGGGCAGCATCTACCCTGCCTGGGCTCCGGAGGCCGAGGCGAGGGACGTGCTCGAGGCGGCACTGGCCGAGGCCTTCGGCGAAGACGTGCCGGCAGGTCTCGGAACGCTGATCGCCTCCGGTCCGACCGCGCACGTACTCATAGAGGCCAGCCGCCGCGCGCGGCTCCTCGTGGTCGGTGCGCGTGGGCTCGGGGGCTTCAGGGGCCTCCTGCTCGGTTCGGTCAGCGCCACCTGCGCGGAGCATGCGTCGTGCCCCGTCCTGGTGGTCCATCGCTCCACAGCGTGAGGGAATACTGCGGTCCACTGCGGTGTTGCAACCCACGATCCCAACCCTGTCAAGGAGCTCACGCATGGACACCGCCACCCCCGCCGACTTCACGCCTGCCGAAGGCACGATCACGATGTTCTCCACCACCTGGTGCGGGTACTGCAATCGCCTCAAGAAGCAGCTCGACGCGCAGGGCATCGGCTACACGGAGGTGAACATCGAGGAGGTCGAGGGCACGGCCGCGCTCGTTGAGGAGCTCAATGGCGGCAACCAGACGGTCCCCACGGTGATCTTCCCCGACGGCAGCGCCGCCACCAACCCGTCCGCGGCCCAGGTGAAGCAGAAGCTGGGAGTGTAGTCGGCCCCGCTCCTCCGGGCTAGGGCGCAACAGTGTTGCGCTGAGAGATTTCCGCACCCGCTGGCGACTCCCTAGGATGGCGACATCATCCCAAGGGAGCCACCGGAGGTTTTTCATGGCCAGCGAATCTCAGAACGCCGCACCTGCAGTCGATCGTCCGAGTGTCCATCGTGTGCGGGCGGTGGTGGTGCGGCAGAAGGATGCGCCGGCGGCCGTGGAGACGATCCTGGTCCCGGATCCGGGCCCCGGCGAGGCGCTCGTGGATGTGCTCACGTGCGGGGTGTGCCACACGGACCTGCACTACAAGCAGGGCGGGATCGGCGACGACTACCCCTATCTGCTCGGGCACGAGTCCACCGCGGTGGTCTCCGCTGTGGGCCCGGACGTGACCGACCTCAAGCCCGGGGACCGGGTCATCCTGAACTGGCGCGCCGTGTGCGGGCAGTGCAGGGCCTGCGCGAAGGGCCAGCCGCAGTACTGCTTCGCCACCCACAACGCGACCCAGAAGATGACCCTCGAGGACGGCACCCCCCTCACGGCGGCCCTGGGCATCGGCTCCTTCGCCGAGAAGACCCTCGTCGCCGCCGGGCAGTGCACCCGCATCGACGACGACGTGGACCCGGCAGCGGTGGGCCTGCTCGGGTGCGGCATCATGGCCGGCATCGGCGCCGCGATCAACACCGGGGAGGTCAGGCGCGGGGAGTCCGTGGCCGTGATCGGCTGCGGCGGGGTCGGCATCGCCGCGATCGCGGGCGCGAAGCTCGCGGGCGCGACGACGATCATCGCCGTGGACCTGGACCCCGCCAAGGTCGAGCTCGCCAAGGGCCTCGGCGCCACCCACGGGGTCGTCTCGAAGGACACGGACCCCGTCGAGGCCATCCGCGACCTCACCGGCGGGCACGGCGCGGACGTGGTGATCGATGCCGTCGGCCGCCCGGAGACCTACAGGCAGGCCTTCTACGCCCGGGACCTGGCCGGCCGCGTGGTCCTCGTGGGCGTCCCGACCCCGGAGATGACGCTCGAGCTGCCGCTGCTGGACGTGTTTGGGCGCGGCGGGTCGCTGAAGTCCTCGTGGTACGGGGACTGCCTGCCGTCCCGGGACTTCCCGATGCTCGTGGAGCAGTTCAAGCTCGGCCGCCTGCCGCTGGACGCGTTCGTGACCGAGCGGATCGGCCTCGGCGACGTCGAGGCCGCGTTCGCCAAGATGCACCGCGGCGAGGTCCTGCGCTCGGTGGTCGAGCTGTGAGCGGGGCAGGGCACGCCCGGATCGAGCGGATCGTCACCTCGGGGACGTTCTCCCTCGACGGGGGCACGTGGGATGTGGAGAACAACGTCTGGATCGTCGGGGACGACACCGAGGTGATCGTCATCGACCCCGCCCACGACGCCGGCGCTGTCGCCGGCGCCGTCGCGGGCCGCACCGTGACCGCGGTGCTGCTCACACACGGCCACGACGACCACATCCGCCACGCCCGCGAGTTCGCGGACAAGGCCGGCGCCCCCGTGCTCCTGCACCCGGGCGACCTCATGCTCTGGGACGCCCTCTACCCCGGCACCGTCCCCGACGCCGAGATCGCCGACGGGGAGGTCTTCACCGTCGCCGGCACGGAGATCACCGCCCTGCACACCCCCGGCCACACCCCCGGCTCCGTGTGCTTCCACGCCCACACCCTCGCCACCGTCTTCACCGGCGACACCCTCTTTGCCGGCGGCCCCGGCGCCACCGGCCGCACCTACTCCGACTTCCCCACCATCATCGACTCCATCACCACCCGCCTGCTCACGCTCCCGCCCGAAACCACCGTCAACCCGGGCCACGGCGACCCCACCACCATCGCTGCCGAAGCCCCTCACCTCGAGGAATGGATCGCCCGCGGCCACTGACCCGCCAGCGGGAGGTGTGAGCTCCATCCGATCTGGGTAATCATCGCGCCATGCGCACCGCCCTCCTCATCGTCGACATGCAGAACGCCTTCTTTGAGGACCCGAGCCTTTCGGAGGGGAGGGCGGAACTCGTCGGTGCGTGCAACAGGCTCATCGCCGCCGCACGCGCCGGCGGGTCACCCGCGCTCATCACGCGCACCGAACACGAGCGGGACCGTTCAACGTGGACCCTGTCGATGCTGGACGACGAGCAGGGCTTCGCATTCCGCGGGACCGCCCAGGCGGCGGCCCTGCCCGAACTCGACACAGAGGGCCTGCCCGAGCTCGTGAAGCACCGCGACAGCGCGTTCGTCGGGACAGACCTCGTGACGCGCCTGACGACGTGGGGAGCGGAACGGCTCCTCCTGGCAGGCGTCTCGACTCACAGCTGCGTCGCCCAGACGGCGGCAGACGCGTACGCCCACAATTTCCGCGTCGCCTTCGTGGAGGGCGCGATGGGTGCCTCCACGCCGGACCATGCCCAGTCCATGCTGGACGTCCTCAGCGCGGAGTACCGGCAGGACACCCTGGACGTGGATACTGCCGTGGAACTCCTCAAAGGCGGCCAGGCGGCCTGACCGCCCGGCCGGCCCGGGGAGCTGTGCCTGTGCAGAGGACCCTCGGGCCTGCGGGTCCTCTAGTCCCGGGCTCCCGGCGCCGACAGTGCGCCCTGTGCGGCGTACATCGCCAGCAGTGAATCCTCGACGGCGTCGACGGTGAGCCCCGGCACCAGGTCGTCGGCTGCGCCCGCCGTCGTCGGGTCAAAGGGCAGGCCGAGCGCGCGGTATACGTCCGTGAGCACCGCACGCACCGGCCCGGCGTCGCTCACCACGAAGACCGAGGAGAAGAGCCAAGCTCCCGCCACCACGCGCTGCGCCGTGCCGACGAGCTTGAGGAGGCTGCCCGGCGTCGTGCGCGGGACTCCATGGACGCTGAACTCGCCCGGACAGTATTCACCCGGGATCTCTCCCACACGGGCGTCGACGCCGAGCCCGCGCAGCACGCCGGCGTAGAGGTCCCCGAAGACCTCGAAGCGGTGGCGGTGGCCCACCATCGCCTCTCGGGCCGGCTCGATGTGGTCCACGACGAGGGTGCCCTCGTGATAGGCGGCCGCGCGCCCCCCGGCCTTGCGGACCACGGGCTCGAATCCGTGCGCGAGTGCGGCCGCGCGTGCGGCGTCGAAACCTTCCAGGCGGGTGTCCCGCTGGCCGAACGCCATGGTCGGGTCCGGGCGGTACAGGCGTAGGGTGCCTCCCCGGACCCCGCGCTTGACCTCGTCGAGCAGCTCCGCCGCGCGCGCGAGCTCAGCAGCGGCCCCAGCACCGGCTGAGAGACCGCTCCCACGGACCACCTCGAGCGGGACGCTCGCTCCCCCGTTCCATTCGGCCACGGGATCAGCTCCTGCGCAGGGTGAGGATCTGCTCTGCGCGCCCGAACGGCCCCTCCGAGTCGTGCAGCACTGAGGAGGTCAGACCGATCCCGTCGGATCCGAAGGAGACGGCGTTGTCGATCCCGAGCCACTCTCCGTGCGGCTCGCGGTACATGTGGATCTGCAGGTCCACGTTGGGGAATGCCCAGCTCCCCGGTCCCGGCGGAACGCGCGTGGCGATGCCGTTGGCCGTGTCCACAAGCCCCATGAGGCGCACCCAGTCCGCGCTCGGCGTGCCGCGCACGAGCGGGTGGGACGTCCGGATCCACACGGTGCCGTTGCCCGAGCGGTGGTGGGGCGCCTGGTACATCTCGAGGGAGCGGATGTATCCACCGGGCCACTCTGTCGAGCCGTCCCAGGGCTCGCACTGTTCGCGGGTCAGGATGGGGGCATCCTCGACCGCGGCGACCGAGGAGCTGTCCGTGGTGATGAGGCGCCATGCGGTCGCCCGGACCGCGACCCGGCCCTGAGCCGTCAGCTCCGCCTCGATAAGCTCGATCGTCCTGCCAGGGCGCACCGTGCGGGTCGCGACCTCGAACTCGCCGGCGTGGATGAGGCCTAGGATCTCGTAGCTGATGCGGGCAATGCGCATCTCGGGCCGAGGCTCGTGGGTGGCGAGGGCGTGCGCGAGGATCCCGGACACGGGGGCCATGTGCTGCTCGTGGGCGTTCCATGCGCCCTGGGCGTGGATCGTGGAACGGTAGCGGCCGCCGCCGAGGTCCTCGTAGTAGAAGTCGCCCTCTGCCAGCTCTGGCAGCTCCCGCTCCCACTCCGTGTTAGCTCCGGCCTGCTGCGTCACGTTCCGCTCCTCTCCCGGCCCTCCTCACCCGGGGAGGCCGCGTCCAGCCTATCCGTCGGACGCGCCTGCAGATGGACGGGCTGCTCCGCGGTCCGTCTCCTGAGACGGTGCACGCGCACGACGCGTACGACGACGGCGAGCGCCGCCGTGCCGACAACCACCCATGTCCACCCAGACCCCGCGAGATGCTCGAACCATAGGTCGAATGCCGATGAGGAGACAATCTCCTCGCCTGATCAGGGAGCTTAGTCGACCGTTTGGCGGGACTATTTGGCGCACGGATGGGGTTGCCCCCCACATGACCATTACGCGTGCGGACGTCGGCTTCCGCTCAGAACGGGGCCCTATCCTCATCGCGCTCATGCTGACCACCGGTCTTGTGGCCATCGATTCGACCATCGTCGCGACGGCTGTTCCCTCGATCGTCCATGACGTCGGCGGCTTCGCGGCCTTTCCGTGGCTGTTCTCGGCGTACATGCTCGCGCAGGCCGTCTCGGTTCCCGTCTACGCGAAGCTCGCCGATACATTCGGGCGCAAGCCGCTGGTCCTCACGGGCATCGGACTCTTCCTGCTCGGATCGATCCTGTGCGGGGTGGCCGGATCGATGGGAGCACTCATCGCGTTCCGGGTCATCCAGGGGCTCGGTGCCGGCGCAGTGCAGCCGATGGCAATCACGATCGCCGGGGACATCTACACCGTGGCAGAGCGGGCCAAGGTCCAGGGCTACCTCGCGAGCGTGTGGGCCATCTCGTCCGTGGTGGGGCCGACGCTCGGCGGCCTGTTTGCAGCCCTGGGGATCTGGCGCGGCATCTTCCTCGTCAACATCCCGCTGTGCCTCCTCGCCGCATGGATGCTCATGCGGACTTTCCACGAGTCCGTGGAGAAGTCGCGCCACCGCATCGACTACCTCGGTTCAGCGCTGCTCACGGCGTCAATGACCCTGCTCATCGTGGGCGCGCTCGAGGGGGGCCAGGCCTGGGCGTGGGGCTCGGTACCGGGCATCGGGACATTCGGCCTCGGAGCCCTCCTCTTCGCCGCCTTCCTCCTCGTCGAGAGGCGGGCCGCCGAGCCGGTCCTGCCGCTGTGGGTGGTCTCCCGCAGGCTGCTGCTCACTACCACCCTCGTGTCATTCGGGGTGGGTGCCATGATCCTGGGGCTCACTTCCTACGTGCCCACGTTCCTCGAGGGCTCGATCGCCGTCTCCCCCATCCTCGCGGGCCTCGCTCTCGCCGCCCTCACCCTTGGCTGGCCCGTCAGCGCGTCCCAGTCGGGAAGGCTGTACCTGCGGATCGGATTCCGTTCCACCGCGCTCATCGGGATCCTCGTCGCCGTGGCCGGCACGGCTGTTCTCGCGGCCACCGCACACAGCCCCTCGGTGGTCTGGGTGGCTGGCAGCTGCTTCGTGATCGGACTCGGCATGGGCCTCACTGCGTCCCCGACCCTCATCTCAGCGCAGTCGAGCGTCGAGTGGCACGAGCGAGGGGTGGTGACCGGCACGAACCTCTTTGCACGCTCCATTGGGAGCGCTCTGGGCGTGGCGGTGTTCGGCGCGATCGCCAATGGCATCTATGCCAGCACCCCCGGCGGTGCGCAGCATGCGCAGGCGATCGTGCCGGCGTCGGCCGCCGTGTTCCTCGCCGTCCTCGCAGCCGCGATCCTCATCGTTGCCGCAGTCCTCGCAATGCCCCGGGACCGCCACCGAGACGCTTCGGCTCCGGAAGAGTCGGAGTCAGTCGAGAACGAGGCCTGACGGACCGGCGTCAGGCCCTCGACGCGTGCGACCGGATGATCCGCAGGATCCGGGACAGGGCCAGTCCGATGGCCGCGGTGGCGGTCACGGAGGTCTGCCGTGCCGCGACCTCGTGGTAGGAGCCGCTGAGGACGTCGAGGGCCTCCTGCGCCCTGTCGAGGGCCGCGTCCAGTGCGTCGGGGTCGTCGATGGTGCGCAGCGCCTCGGCTGTTGCGGAGAGAGCCCCGGCCAGCTCCGGGGTGAGCTCGGCAGGGACGGTGGTGCCCGCATGCTCCTCCCAGATCACGCTCGCGAGGACGTCGGTGACGTCCTGGACCTGGAATGTGGCCCGTTCGATCGCGCGCAGGTCCTCGAGGCCTTTGCTCAGGGTGTGCCGGTAGTGCCGCCTCCGCGGGTTGGCGCGGGCGCTCACCTCCGCCTCCTCGACGGCGCGCCGGGCGCCCGCTGCGGTCCGCGCCAGGGAATCCTCGCGCTCTGACCAGTCGCGGTGCTCCGGCGGCCACTCTTCTCCGACAGCGGCGGCCATGTCCTCCAGCTGTTCCGCCAGGGCGTTGCGGATCCTCGCGACCGCCGGGCTGATCGCCTGGACCCGCAGTGGCGGGAAGACGAGCCAGTTGAGGGCCACGCCGAGCGCTACGCCGAGGCCCACTTGGGCCAGATAGGCGAAGGAGAAGTCGTCGCGGGCATCGCCGCCGAGCACGAGGACGAACAGCGCCGCCATGGGAACCCACTCGCGCGCCGTCCCCATCCTCGGAAGGCCGCCGACCACCACTCCGGCGCCCACGACCAGGGCTACCGCAACGGCGGACGTGCCCGTGAAACTGCCGAAGAGCAGCGCGACCCCGATGCCCAGGGAGAGGCCCACGAGGCTCTGCAGCCCGTTGCGCAGCGAATCGGCGACGGTTGGATACATGCTCACGAGTGCGCCGAGCGGCGCGTAGTACGCGTAGTGGTCCAGCGGCGCGGGCATGAGGTGGGCCAGAGCCCAGGCAAGGCCCGCCGCGAGCGCCGTCTTCCCTGCAAGGAGTAGCCGTTCGGTCGCGACCGCCCCCCGGAGCCCCGAAGCGGTGGCTGACCAGCCGCGGGACGTGAGTGATCTGACGGTCCGGGGGAAGGTGAGGGGCATTGCTCCAGCGTTGCATCTTCTCGGGTGCCGCGTCGAAATGGTCCCGTTCACGCTGGGCCGTTCACCCGGGCCGCTCATCCGGAGGGACGGGGCGCGTCGTCAGCGGAGACGCTCCACCCGTTCCCGCGCACGGTCGACGGCGCGCTCCTCCTGCTCGGCGACGCGCGCTGCAAGCCGCTGGGCGCGCCCGGCGAGTCCCTCCTCCCGGTCCGCGGCCTCCAGTTCCTGCTCGAGGCGCTCCAGCCTGCGGCGCAGATCCTCCCGCTCGCCCTCGAGCCTGTCCCGGCGTTCGGAGGCTGCGGCAACCTGCTCCCGTGCCTCCTTCAGCTCGGCGCGGGCACTCTCGAGCCGCTGTTCGGCCTCTGTGAGCTCGGCTTCGGCCCCGGCGCGCTCCCGCGCCAGGGCTGCCTCCGCCTCGGCCCGGCGCCTGTGGGCGGCCGCCTCGTCCTCGGCCTGCGGCGCCGCGTCGCCATTCTGCCGTGGCGTCCGTGCTACCTCGGCACTTTTCCCGGCCGCGCCGCTCTGGGCCGTTGGAGCGGGCGCGGGGATTGCGCCCGGGACGGCGACCGCGCCGTCGAGGTCCACCGGTTCCCATCCGTTGCTCACCAGCGACCTCACGAGGAGGCCCCTGCGTACCGCATCGCCCGCCTGGGGGTCAGCCATCGCGGCGCGAAGGGTCTGCTCGACCTCGCCGGCGGCGGCTTCGCTCACCGCGACGGACTGCTCCTCCGCGGCTTCCCGCGCAGACCGCACCGCCTCGGCAATGACGTCCATGCGCTGCTCGCCGAGCTCGCGCATCCTCGCGGCGTCCAGCGAATCCTGGGCTTCCCTGAGCGCAGCCCCGAGTTCGAGCACAGGGGCGAGCTCCGCCGGCCGGGTCCGGACGAGGGCGTCCACGCACCACGCGGATACGGACGGCTTGGGCAGCCGGGCTACCTGCTTGGCCAGCAGCGCCTCACCCTCGGCCTTCGCTGCCTTGGCCCGCGCGTTCCGAGCTGCAGTGAACTCGCTCGGGGGCAGCGCGTACAGCTCAGCGGCGACGGCAGCGAGGTCCATGGGACGCATCATAGGCAGCGCTGTGGCGGCTCGGGCAGGCTTCGCGCCCGTCCGAACAGGACGACGGCGGCTTGCGCGCGATAGCCGCGGAGACCGTCGTCGTGCCTACTTGACCACGGTGAGCAGGATGACGCTGTCCTCGTGGGCCTCCAGGCTGTGGCGGGCCGGCGGAAGCACGAGGAGGTCTCCCGTGCGGCCGTCCCAGGTCTCGTTCTCGGACGCCAGCGTGACCCGACCGCGCAGCACGATCAGCGTCGCCTCGCCGGGGCTCTCGTGCTCGGACAGGGACGCCCCGGCGCGGAGGGCCACGACCGTCTGTCGGAGGGCCTGCTCGTGCCCCCCGTAGACCGTCGTAGCGCTGCGTCCCGCCGAAGCACTGCCTGCCTGGTCCAAATGCTCACGCGCCAAGGCGTCCAGAGAGAACTTCCGCATTCCCGCATCGTGCGCCGGTCGCGTGAGGGGGTCAAGGCCCGCTGAGCTCCGATCCTTCCGGGCTCGCGACCGTGGACGGTCGCGCTACGGCGAGATCCTGTCAAGCAGCTTCGGCTGAGCGACGTCGGTGCGGATCACCTTGCGCAGCACAGCAGTGCTTGTAGCCGTCCCCGTCCGCTTCTTCACCTCACGCCGAACGAGGTCAAGCACCGGCTCCGAGAGGATGACGTCGAGTAGGAGCTCCGGCGCGGTGGCGGCACTGTGCCGCCATACCTCCTCGATCTGCCGCCGCTTGAGGGACTCGTGATGCAGGTAGAACAGCTTGGACGCCTTGGTCTCGGCGGATTCGGGACCGAGCAGGTCGACGTCGAGGGCTAGGTCCACGACAACGGGGAGGCCGCCAGTGAGGTGGTAGACCTGCCAAATCTGCCCGTTCGTCAGAACCATCCATTCGATGCCCTCGTTCACGGCGTACATCTGCACCTGCCGCAGGTGGCGCTCATTGAGCTTCTGGCTCACGCGCTTGACTTCGATGAAGGCCACGAGCTGGCGGTCGATCCGCACGCCGTAGTCGGCGAAGTCCTGACGGACCATGTACTCCGTTGTCAGGTCCGCGTACTTGTCGTACCCAAGACCCTCGCACAGCAGATCCGTGATCAGCAGCCGGGTGTCCCCCTCGTTTGCGTCCCGCTCCAGCAGCGCCCGCAAGGGGTCGGCGAATTTCCGCACGGCTGCGAGGGTCTGCTCCCGCGCGGCCTCCTCCCAACGGGGCACCTTCAGTCTCGGTCTCACCGCTGGTGCCTTGCTTCCCGGCTGGTTCGTTGCGCCGGCGGGACCTTCCGGCCCGTCGTCAGCCGGTTCCTGGTCCTCCCTCGCTGACGGAGCCGGAGCACCCTCGCGTGGCGGTGCTCCGGTGAGGATGGCCGCCGTTCCGATGGCGCTCTCGGGAGGCGGCTCGGGCCCGTCGGCCGCACCTGGGGCATCGTCGTCCTGTGCGTGAGCCGAGGATGCCTCTCTGGGGACGGCCAGCTCGGGAGGGAGCTGCGAGTACGGATCGAGCACTCCCATCGAGGCCTGGGCCATGATCCATCGGATCGTGTCAGCCCACGGCGTCACCGCAGGGTGCTCCGCCGCGGGAGTCTCCAAGGATCGCGTCACGGCGAGCACCTCCAGAATGTGGCCGGCTGGCACGTCGTGGCCCGCCTGTGCCGCAGCTTCGGCCCAGCGTGTCAGCGCCGCATAGCGAGCTGAAGCCTTCGGCTCCATCGGAAGTCCCCCCATCCCAGCGGCCCCCCGGCCGCCCCTCCCCCGAACCCTAGCGGACCTTCCCACATCCGGGGAGGGTTCCGAGGACACCACTGCGGCGATCGCCTTCTCGGCTCTCGAGCCATAGGACGATCCATGCCACCTCGACGGGTACATCCAGGAGGTACGTGCGCCTGATGTGGCCCGGAATGCCGTAGCGCAGCTCGATCGCGAGCAGAGTGGCGGCCGTCGCCATGCCGACCTGGCGTGCGGAACCAAGGCCGCGGCCCTCCCTGCCCGCCGTGAGCTGCATCATGCCGTTGCCGACCAGCAGTCCAGCAACGGTCTGCACAAGCCACCAGTCCGTCTTGGTGCCGAGCACCGCCTCAAAGCTCCGCCGGTGCACGAGCGCCCAGCCACCGCTCACAACGTTGAACAGGCCCTGTGCCAGCGCCACCTGGTTCTGCCGCATAGCACGGCACTACCCGACAGCACTCCGGGCAATCCGCTTCGGCCCCTGTGGTCAGGGCCCCGAGGCTAGAAGTCCCAGTCCTCGTCCTCGGTGTTCACGGCCTTGCCGATCACGTAGCTGGACCCCGAGCCCGAGAAGAAGTCGTGGTTCTCGTCCGCGTTCGGGCTCAGCGCAGAGAGGATGGCGGGGTTCACGTCCGTGACGGAGCCCGGGAACATCGCCTCGTAGCCGAGGTTCATCAGCGCCTTGTTCGCGTTGTAGTGCAGGAACTTCTTGACGTCCTCGGACAGCCCGACGGCGTCGTAGAGGTCGTGGGTGTACTGGACCTCGTTCTCGTACAGCTCGAAGAGCAGCTCGAACGTGTAGTCCTTGATCTCCTGGCGCTTCTCCTCGGAGACCTTCTCGAGTCCCTTCTGGAACTTGTAGCCGATGTAGTAGCCGTGCACCGCCTCATCCCGGATGATGAGCCGGATGAGGTCCGCCGTGTTGGTGAGCTTCGCCCGGGACGACCAGTACATAGGCAGATAGAAGCCCGAGTAGAAGAGGAAGCTCTCGAGCAGGGTCGAGGCGACCTTGCGCTTGAGCGGCTCGTCGCCCCGGTAGTAGTCCATGACGATGTGGGCCTTGCGCTGGAGGTTCTCGTTCTCGAGGCTCCACCGGAAGGCGTCGTCGATCTCCTTCGTCGAGCACAGCGTCGAGAAGATCGAGGAGTAGCTCTTCGCGTGGACCGACTCCATGAACGCGATGTTCGTGTAGACGGCCTCCTCGTGCGGGGTGATCGCATCGGGGATGAGGCTGACCGCGCCGACCGTGCCTTGGATGGTGTCCAGGAGCGTGAGGCCCGTGAACACCCGCATGGTGAGCTGCTGCTCCTCGGGAGTCAGGGTGGCCCACGACTGCACGTCGTTGGAGAGAGGCACCTTCTCCGGGAGCCAGAAGTTGTTCACGAGGCGGTTCCACACCTCGACATCCTTCTCGTCCTGGATGCGGTTCCAGTTGATCGCCTGCACGTGGTCGAGGAGCTTGAGCTTCTCGGGAGTCATCGATGGTCCTTTCGAGCGAACGTGATCTGAGAGACTTGCTATCGCTACAGCATGCAGCTGACGCAGCCCTCCACGGCCGTCCCCTCGAGGGCGAGCTGGCGGAGGCGGATGTAGTAGAGCGTCTTGATGCCCTTGCGCCACGCATAGATCTGGGCCTTATTGATGTCCCGCGTCGTCGCCGTGTCCTTGAAGAACAGCGTGAGCGAGAGGCCCTGGTCCACGTGCTGGGTCGCAGCGGCGTACGTGTCGATGATCTTCTCGTAGCCGATCTCGTACGCGTCCTGGTAGTAGTCCAGGTTCTCGTTCGTCAGATACGGCGCCGGGTAGTACACGCGGCCGATCTTGCCTTCCTTGCGGATCTCGATCTTGGAGGCCACCGGGTGGATCGAGGACGTCGAGTTGTTGATGTAGCTGATCGAACCCGTAGGCGGGACAGCCTGGAGGTTCTGGTTGTAGATGCCGTGCTCCATGACGTCGGCCTTCAGGGCGCGCCAGTCCTCCTGCGTGGGGATGTGGACCTTCGCGAAGAGCTCCTTGACCTTCTCGGTCTGCGGAACCCACTCCTGCTCGGTGTACTTGTCGAAGAACTCCCCCGAGGCGTACTTCGAGTTCTCGAAGCCGCCGAACGCCTGGCCGTGCTCCTTCGCCAGGAGGTTCGAGGCGCGCAGGGCGTGGAAGAGCACAGTGTAGAAGTAGATGTTCGTGAAGTCCAGGCCCTCGTCCGACCCGTAGTGGACCCGCTCACGGGCCAGGTACCCGTGGAGGTTCATCTGGCCCAGGCCGATCGCATGGGACTTCGCGTTGCCCTCGGCGACGGAGGGCACCGACTGGATGTAGCTCATGTCCGAGACAGCCGAGAGGGCCCGGATCGCCGTCTCGATCGAGAGCGCGAAGTCCTCCGAGTCCATGGTCTTGGCGATGTTCATCGAACCGAGGTTGCAGGAGATGTCCTTGCCCACGCTCGCGTACGTGAGGTCCTCGTTGTACTCGCTGGGCGTGGAGACCTGGAGGATCTCCGAGCACAGGTTGCTCATGGTGACCTTGCCGGCGATCGGGTTGGCCCGGTTCACCGTGTCCTCGAACATGATGTACGGGTAGCCCGACTCGAACTGGATCTCGGCGAGGGTCTGGAAGAACTCGCGCGCGTTGATCTTGGTCTTCTTGATCCGCGCGTCGTCGACCATCTCGTAGTACTTCTCCGTGACGGAGACGTCCGAGAACGGCTTGCCGTAGACGCGCTCCACGTCGTACGGCGAGAAGAGGTACATGTCCTCGTTCCGCTTCGCGAGCTCGAACGTGATGTCCGGGATCACGACGCCGAGGGAGAGCGTCTTGATGCGGATCTTCTCGTCCGCGTTCTCGCGCTTGGTGTCGAGGAAGCGGTAGATGTCGGGGTGGTGGGCGTGCAGGTACACGGCGCCCGCGCCCTGCCGGGCGCCGAGCTGGTTCGCGTAGGAGAAGGAGTCCTCGAGGAGCTTCATCACCGGGATGACGCCAGAGGACTGGTTCTCGATCTGCTTGATCGGCGCACCGTGCTCGCGGATGTTCGTCAGCGAAAGGGCGACGCCGCCGCCGCGCTTCGAGAGCTGGAGCGCGGAGTTGATGCCGCGTGCGATCGACTCCATGTTGTCCTCGATGCGCAGGAGGAAGCAGGAGACGAGCTCGCCGCGCTGCTTCTTGCCGGCGTTGAGGAACGTGGGCGTGGCCGGCTGGAAGCGGCCGGCGATGATCTCGTCGACGAGCTGCGTGGCGAGCTTCTCGTCCCCGCGCGCCAGATGCAGCGCCACCATGCACACCCGGTCCTCGTACCGCTCGAGATAGCGCTTCCCGTCGAACGTCTTGAGCGTGTAGGAGGTGTAGAACTTGAACGCGCCGAGGAAGGTCTCGAAGCGGAACTTCTTCCGGTAGGCCCGGGCGAACAGGTCCCGGATGAAGTTCATCGTGTACTGGTCGAGCGTCTCGCGCTCGTAGTAGTCCTTCTTCACGAGGTAGTCGAGCTTCTCGTCCAGGTCGTGGAAGAACACGGTGTTCGTGTTGACGTGGTCGAGGAAGTACTGGCGCGCCGCGTAGCGGTCGGCGTCGAACTGGATCTGCCCGTCCTCGCCGTAGAGGTTCAGCATGGCGTTGAGCTCGTGGTACCCCAGGCCCTTGTACTTCGCGGGGAGCTCCTTCGAATCCACGGCCTTGGCCTCCGCCGTCTCGGCTACTGCGGGTTCTGCGACAGTCGCGTCCAAAATACGTCCAATCCTTCGGTGACCCGGGCCACGTCGTCGGCGGTGCCCATGAGTTCGAATCGATAGAGGTGGGGCACCTTGCACTTGACGGCGACGATGTCACCCGCGGCGCAGTAGTTGTCCCCGAAGTTCGTGTTGCCCGCGCTGATGACGCCCCGGATGAGGCGCCGGTTCTGCGGATCGTTGAGGAATCTGATGACCTGCTTGGGCACGGATCCCGCTCCACCCGTCCCCCCGTAGGTCGGGACGACCAGCACGAACGGTTCCGTGGCCCGCAAGGGTGCGTCATGCAGGTGGATCGGGATCCTCTTGGCCTCAATCCCGAGCTTGCCCACGAAGCGGTGGGTGTTGCCCGAAACGGAGGAGAAGTAGATGAGCCGTGCAGAAGTGAGCTGGGGCCCGGAGCCCGTGTCCGCCGTGCCGGGATCGGCGGCGGCGACGACCTGGGAGGCCATCAGAGCGCACCCCCTCGTGATAGGTGAGGCTCGTGGTTGCGAGTACTGGTGGTGGGTTGGGGTGGTGTGGCCAGCGGAAGAGTTCAGGCCACGGACGCGGCGGAGCCGCTCTCGGCGATCGCGGCGATCTTGTCAGGACGGAAGCCGGACCAGTGGTCCGCGTCCGTGACGACGACGGGCGCCTGCAGGTAGCCCATCTTCTTCAGCTGCTCGAGGGCGGCCGGGTCTTCGGTGACATCGACGCTCGTGTACGCGATGCCCTTCTTGTCGAGGGCACGGTAGGTCGCGTTGCACTGCACGCACGCCGGCTTCGTGTAGACCGTAACGTTCATGATTCCTTACCCCATCCTTCAAGAGCTTCCCCGGCCGAGGCACTCGCCGCCGCCGCACCGAAGGGCACCCTTCATCCTCGAGCACCTCGGTGCCCTCGATACTACATGTAGTGCGTAGCCTTGCTGTGGACCCCAAGATGTTGTCTTACAAGTATGTCATTCATTGGCCTCTTAGTCCACAGACTCCCCACATTTAATGCACCGTCCAGACCCCCGTATTCCCGCCGATCCGGCGCCTTCGTCCACAGGCTGTGGACCTCCCGGCGCACAGGCAGCTCGAGTTTGCGTGTCGTTCATCTCACGGCGTGTCGCGGCGTGTCGTAGTCTGGGCTCGCCTCACCATCGGAAGGAGCCGCATGGTCAATCCAGTCCACCTCCAGACGCTCATCGAGGTGGTCCGTCTCGGCTCGTTCGCCGCGGCCGCCGCCCACCTGGGGTACACGCCGTCCGCCGTCTCGCAGCAGATGGCCGCGCTCGAGCGCGAGACCGGCGTGGGGCTGTTCCACCGCACGGCGCGGAGCATCGAACCCACCGAGGCGGCGCTCGTGATGATGCGCCATGCTGCCAAGGTCCTCACCGACCTCGACACGCTCAAGGCCGCTACGGCCCGCGCGGCCGAGGCGGCAGGGCGCGAGCTCCGGCTTGGCATCTTCCCCAGCCTCGCCACCTACGTGCTCCCCCGAGTGCTCCGCGGCGAGGGCTGGCGCCGGCTGGGGCTCGACCTCCACGTCTCCGTCGCAGAGCCCGGCGACACGATCCGCTGGCTCGCCGGCGGCGGCGACATCGACGTCGTGCTCGTCTACCAGGTCGGCCAGAGCGGGCTCGCGTGGCCGCACACGGCACAGCGGCAGTGGATCGGAGACGATCCGTTCTACGTGGTCCTGCCAGAGTCCTGGGGCATTGCCGACGGCGCCCAGGTCTCCGCCGAGCAGCTCGGCGGGATGCCGTGGATCGTGCACCACCCGGGGACCGCTGACGCCACCGTGATCGACCGGCTCTTCGCCAGCTGCGGCCTGGCTCCGAGGGTCGTGGCCTACAGCGATGACTTCAATGCAAGCCTCGGCCTCGCCTCCGCCGGGCTCGGTGCCGCGCTCGTCCCCGGACTGGCCCTGCATTCGAAGCCTCAGGGCGTCGTCGTGGCCGACGTCCCCGAGATCCGCCTCGCCCGGAACATCTTCGCCCTCCGTCCGCAAGGGCACGCCGACTCGGCCACCACGCTGTTCCTCGATCTCGTGGCCGCGTCCTTGGCCGCGCTCCCCTCCCGCGGCCCCGGAGCCGCGGCGCGATAGCCTGTCCCCCATGGCCCACCCGTACATCGGCGTGTCCGGCTGGCGCTACCGGAACTGGCGCGGCGACTTCTACCCCCGCGGCCTCCGCCAGGCGGACGAGCTCGCCTATCTCGGCGAGCACCTCACATCGGCGGAGGTCAATGGCTCGTTCTACTCGCTCCAGCGGCCGTCCTCCTACCGGTCGTGGCGGGAGGCGGTCCCCGAGGGCTTCGTGTTCGCCGTGAAGGGCGGGCGGTTCATCACCCACCTCAAGCAGCTGCGCGGCGTCGAGACGGCGCTCGCGAACTTCTTCGCCTCGGGCGTGCTCGCGCTGGGAAGCTCGCTCGGCCCGCTCCTGTGGCAGTTCCCGGCGCGGATGGCGTTCGACGCCGCACTGCTGGAGGAGTTCTTCGCCCTCCTCCCGCGCTCCACGGCTGCCGCAGGGGCGCTCGCCGCACGGCACGACGAGAAGGTGCCCGAGGACCGCGCCCTGACCACGGCCGAGGCGGACGTGCCGCTCCTGCACGCTGTCGAACCGCGCCACGCGAGCTTCGACTCCCCCGAGGCCCGTGCGCTCTTCGCGCGGCACGGGATCTGCACGGTGCTCTCGGACAGCGCTGGGACATGGCCCGCGGTCGACGCCGACACAGCGGGGTTCCGCTATGCGCGGCTCCACGGCGAGACGGCGCTGTACCGGGGAGGCTATGCGGAGGAGTCCCTCGACGGGTGGGCCGAGCGCGTCCGCACGTGGCTCGCGGCGGCCCAGGACGCCTACGTCTACTTCGACAACGACGCGGACGGACGGGCACCGCACGACGCCGCAGCGCTCCTCGCGCGGCTGGCCTGAGGCCCGCGGGAGGGCGCCCCGCGATGCTGGCCTGCCGTCCGATGGCGGGCTATCGTTCTGTCATGGAGACGGCAACCAGCCAGCACTTCGGCGAGATAGCCCTCGCGCCCGCGGGAAGCCGGGCCGTGGCCGGCTCCTTCACGCTGGACGGCGCGGCCGTGGAGCTGGACCTGAACATCACCGACCAGGACCGCCTCGACGAGGCCTCCCTCCACAAGGTCGACTACCGGCTGCGCTTCCTGCACGAGCTCGTCGAATCGGCTCGCGAGCTCATCGGCCAGGAGCTCGACGAACAGGACAGCGCCGCAGACCAGTACCGCCGCTTCCACTGCCAGAACCTCCGTGCCGGGGAGGCGGCGGAGGTCTTCGGCGTGGAGCATCCCGAGGACATCAGCAAGGACGTGTTCCTGCGGGCCCTCCGGCTCGCCCACGTTGGCATCTTCCCGGGCCAGCCCGAGCGGTACTTCGTGCTCGACTTCACCCTCGGCAGGGGCTTCACGGACGAGGTGCTCGTCGCTGCCGCCGATGCGGACGGCCTGGTGGACGACGAGGTCCTCTGGGAATGATGCCGCGAACGCCCCACGCACGAGCCGACGGCGCCGGCCCCCGAGATGTCTCGGGTGCCGGCGCCGTCTGCAGGGCGGAACCCGGCGCCGCGTGGCGCCGCGATCCGTCAGACAGCCACGAGTGCGGCGCGCGCGGCCCGGGTCGCCCGGACGAGGTTGCGCAGCGACGCCTCGGTCTCGGCATAGCCACGGGTCTTGAGGCCGCAGTCGGGGTTGACCCAGAGCTGGCGCGCCGGGACGTGGGCGACGGCAGTCGCGAGCAGGTCCTCGATCTCCTCCTGGGAGGGCACGCGCGGGGAGTGGATGTCGTACACGCCGGGGCCGACCCCGCGGCCGAACCCATGGGCCTCAAGGTCATTGACCACCTCCATCCGCGAGCGCGCGGCCTCGATCGACGTCACGTCGGCGTCGAGCGCATCGATCGCGTCGATGATGGCTCCGAACTCGGAGTAGCAGAGGTGGGTGTGGACCTGCGTGGAGTCGGCAGCGCCAGCGGTGGCGAGGCGGAATGACTTCACCGACCAGTCGAGGTAGTCCGCCTGGTCGGCGCGGCGCAGTGGGAGCAGCTCGCGCAGCGCCGGCTCGTCGACCTGGATGACCTTGATCCCCGCAGCCTCGAGGTCGGCGATCTCGTCGCGCAGGGCGAGGGCTACTTGGTTCGCCGTCTCGGCGAGCGGCTGGTCGTCGCGGACGAACGACCACGCGAGGATCGTGACCGGTCCGGTGAGCATCCCCTTGACGGGCTTGTCGGTCAGGGACTGGGCATACGTGGTCCACGGCACGGTGATGGCCGCTGCGCTCGAGGCGTCGCCCCACAGGATCGAGGGGCCGGCCTGGCGGGAGACGTCGCCCCACAGGATCGACGGGCGGGTGCAGCGCGAGCCGTAGGACTGAACCCAGCCGTGGACCGTGACGTCGAAGCCGTCGAGGTTCTCGGCGAAGTACTGGACCATGTCGTTGCGCTCGGGCTCGCCGTGGACGAGCACGTCGAAGCCGAGCTCCTCCTGGAGGTCCACGACCCGCTTGATCTCGTCCTTCATGAGGGCCTCGTACTCGGCCGCGTCGATCGCGCCCTTGGTGAGCCGGGCGCGCGCACCGCGGACCTCGGACGTCTGGGGGAAGGAGCCGATCGTGGTGGTGGGAAGCGGCGGGAGGGCGAGGACCTCCTCCTGGGCGGCGGCGCGGGCGGCGAAGTCCGAACGCGAGAAGTCGGCGTCGGTGAGGGCGCCCGTCCGCTGGCGCACCTCGGGCCGTCGGACGCCGGGGGCCTGCGCGCGCGAGGCGATGACGCGGGTAGCCTCGTCGATCTCATCCTGCACCGAGGCGGGGTCCGCCAGGTATGCGGCCAGGGTGGCCACCTCCCCCACCTTCTGGTCCGCGAAGGCGAGCCAGCTCCGCAGGCCCGCATCGAGCTGCTGCTCCTCGTCCACGTCGTGGGGGACGTGGAACGTGGACGTCGAGGTCGCGACCGCCACGGCGAAGCCGTGCTCGGCCCCGGCTGTGCGCAGGGCATCGAGCTTCTGTGCCGACGCCGCAAGGTCATTGCGCCAGATGTTGTGGCCGTCCACCACACCGGCCACGAGGGTCTTGCCGGAGAACAGTGCAAGCTCGGCGGCAGACGGCAGTGCACCCTTGAACACGTCGATCGCCACGGCTTCCACGCCGGTCGCCGCGACGGCTGCGGTCTGCTCGCCGAGGCTCCCGTACGGTGCGGAGAGGAGGATCGCGGGGCGCCCCTCGCCCACGGGCGTTGCGGTCAGCGCGGCGTAGGCACGCTCGACGGCGGTACTCGCCTCGTGCGGGCTGAGGCCGTCCAGGTCCGCCACGAGGGCAGGCTCGTCGAGCTGGACCCACGCGGCACCGGCGGCGGCGAGCTTGCCGAGCAGCTCGCTGTAGACGGGGAGGAGGTCGTCGAGGCGCGAGAGCGGGGCGAAGCCGGCCGGCGCGCCGTCGGACGCCTTCGAGAGTGCCAGGAGGGTCACGGGCCCCACGAGGTAGGGGCGCGTGACGGTGCCGTTGGCCTTGGCGAGCGAGAACTCCTCGACCACGCGCTCAGAGGAGAGCGAGAAGCGGGTCTCCGGGCCGATCTCGGGCACGAGGTAGTGGTAGTTGGTGTCGAACCACTTGGTCATCTCGAGCGGCTGCTGCTCAGCGTTGCCGCGGGCGAGCGTGAAGTACGCGTCGAGGCCGAGGCGGCCGCCGGCGTCGTGCAGGTTCCCGAACCGAGCGGGGATGCCGCCGAGGGCCACGAGGGTGTCGAGGACCTGGTCATAGAACGAGAAGGTCCCCGGGATGGCGGACGGCGCGGTGAGCCCGAGCTCGGCCAGCCGGCGCACGGTCGCCAGCTGGATCGACTCGGCGGCGGCGAGGAGTGCGGCTTCGCTGCTGGAGCCGGACCAGAAGGCCTCGACCGCCTTCTTGAGCTCCCGGCGGCGTCCGATCCGGGGATAGCCGAGGACGGTGGCTGACGGGAACGGGACGGGCTGGTTCTGGGCAGGGGTGTGCTGGGCATTCATGGTTGATGTCCTTGAAGGAGTCGTCGGGAAGTGTCGGGGAATCAGACGGCGGCGCGGTGGCGCGCTGCGAGCAGCGGCCGGACGGGGCGCGGAAGATCGAGCCTGCCGAGGACCTCGAGCGAGGCGGCGTGCTCGTTGAACGTGTAGAGGTGCAGGCCCGGTGCGCCGGCATCGAGTGCCGCCTCGGCGAGGTGCACGCTGGCCTCGACACCGATCCGGTGCGCCGCGTCGGCATCGCCCGCGGCCCCCCGGAGGCGGTCGACCAGGGCCGGATCAGCGGCCACCCCGGAGAGCACCGAGAGCTTCTCGATGCGCCTCAGGCTCGTGAGCGGCATGATGCCCGGAATGATCGGGATCGTCACCCCGGCCCGGCGCGCCCGGCGGACCAGCGAGCTGTACTGCTCGGCGTGGAAGAACACCTGGGTGATCGCGAAGTCCGCCCCGGCCCGCTGCTTGGCCAGCAGCACCTCGACGTCATGCGCCTCGCTGGGCGACTCCGGGTGCTTCGCAGGGTAGGCCGCCACACCGATGGCGACCTTGCCGGCTGCGAACTGGGCGGATCTGCGGCCCTCCGCCGCCCGGATGAGGGCGACGAGGTCCTGGGCATGCCGGAGGGCATCCTGCGGCAGGGCGCCATGGCGTGGGGCGTCTCCTCGCAGGGCGAGGATTCCGCGCACGCCCCGGTCGAGGAGATCGTCCACGACGGCTGTGAGCTCCGACGGGGTCCCGCCGACGCACGTGAGGTGGGCGAGCGGTCGCAGAGTGGTCTCCAGCTGAAGCCGCTCGACGAGGTCCAGAGCTGTGTCGTGGTTCGAGCCGCTCGCCCCGTAGGTGACCGAGACGTAGTCGGGGTCAGTGGCTTCGAGTTCCCGGATCGTGGTCCAGAGAGTCCGGGATGCGGCCTCGCTGCGCGGAGGGAAGAGCTCATAGGAGAGCGCGATCGGTGGGGACGGGG
Source organism: Sinomonas cellulolyticus (assembly GCF_014656475.1). Classification (GTDB taxonomy): domain Bacteria; phylum Actinomycetota; class Actinomycetes; order Actinomycetales; family Micrococcaceae; genus Sinomonas; species Sinomonas cellulolyticus. Next base: position 8,730 of record NZ_BNCM01000001.1, on the reverse strand, counting down.
CTTTGCTCGGCGCGCCGAGCAGCAATGGTGGTGACATTTGCGTCCTTGGGGTCCGGCCTGCGGCTCCCGGCCGCGGAGACGGCAAGGCGCTGCAGGGCATATCAGGGATCGCAGGTAAACGTCCGCGGCGCCGCCGCGGACGGCGCGCTGGAGAAGGGACAGGACGTTCCCTGCGGCAAATGTCAGGCCCTCACGGGGGCACCCACATCCCCAGGCACGGGGATCGCTGACACGTTGCGGAAGCAACTTGGCTACGAGCCTAGGAACGCGAGGGAGGGACCTTCAAGCCCTGGGCCGAATGTGTCGCGTCGTGAAGCGCATGTGAAGCGGCATGACCGTCATCCGTTCCGCATCCCCCGCGGCTCAGATGCCCTACCCGCCGAGCAGGAGCCGTTCGGCCCGGGGCGCCCAGGCGCGCTCGAGGACGAGGCAGGCAGCGCCGACAGCGCCGACGTCGTCACCGAGCCCGGTGCCGACGATCTCGACGCGATGGATGCCGCGGGTCGCGAGGTGCTCGTTGACCATGTCCGGCATCACGGCGAGGCAGTACTCGGCCACCGACGCCCAGAAGGGACCGCCGAACACCATGCGCCCCACATCGAGCATGTTGCCGACGACGGACGCCGCTCTGGCCATGTCCTGGACGGCAGACCGCAGAATCTGCACCGCCTGCTCGTCCCCCTCCACCACGAGGCGGTTGAGCCGTGAGAAGGCCTCCTGGAAGTCCGCGGCAGTCGGCTCGCCGCTGAAGGGTGGGAGGACTCCCGCCTCGATCGCGCTCCCGACGATCCGCGCCGGCTCGAGCATCGTGGCAATGGTGCCCCGCATCCCACAGCCGTCGAAGCACTCGGGCCCGTCGGGATCGACGACGATGTGGCCGATCTCGCCGGCGTTGCCCGAGCTTCCGCGGTACACCTCACCGTTGAGCACGAGCCCGGCGCCGAGCCCGGTGCCGAGGTAGAAGAACGCGAACGAGTCTGTGCCACCCGGGGTGCCGGCCCAGATCTCGGCGACGGCGGCGCCGGTGACGTCCTTGTCCATGGTGGTCTCGAGGCCCGTGGCCTCCTGCACCATGGCCTGGAGGGGCACATCCACCCATCCCTGGAGCAGGGGCGGGCCTACAACGGCCCCCCGCTCGAGGTCGATCGGGCCGGGCGCAGCCACGCCGATGCCCGCCACGAGGTTGCGCGGCACCCGGGAGCCGGCGAGGAGCCGCTCGACGCACTCCGCGATCGCACCCACCACCTCCGCGGGCTCATGGCTGCGGGGAGTGACGAACATGTCCTGAGCGACGATCGCACCCACCAAATCCAGGAGGACGACGGTGATGATGCTCGGATCGAGATGGACCCCGACGGCGTACATGCCCTTGGGGTTGAGGCGCAGGATGGTGCGCGGCTTCCCCGGACCCGAGCCCTCCTTGCCGGCTTCGACGATGAGCTTCTGGTCGAGCAGCCGCCGTGAGATGTTCGAGATCGTCTGCGGCGAGAGCCCGACGATCTGGGCCAGCTCGACCCGGCTGAGCCCCGACTCGGAGCGGCGGATCGCGTCCAGGATCACGGTCAGGTTGAAGTCGCCCATCCGTGGCAGGTTGGTGCCTCGGCGGGCGGCGGACTGCCGGGTCTCCGTCACGGGGTCCTCTCAGATCACGGTCTGCACTCGCCAGTAGGTTACCGGCTAGAAGGATTGTCTCACCGCTGGGACCCACGTCGGGCCCATTCAGGGCGGCCTGTCTGTCAGGGGCGAGCGGCTGACCGGGACGGCCGCCTCACGGAGCGCGTCACCGTGAACTTCCGGTTGCGGCCTACCACTTCGGTGGGCCCGACGGAGCGGCGGAGTGCGGCTCCGTAGTCGAGGTGGCTGTTCGCGACGCACCACAGCTCTCCCCCGGGACGCAGAAGGCGCCCCGCCGCTGCAATGAGCTTGAGGCCGGCGCCGGCGTGCACACTCGCGCCGAGGTGGAACGGCGGGTTGAGGAGCACGACGTCGGCCGCGGCCTCGCCCAGTGAGCCGCCAGCGTCGTCGTGCTCCACGACGACTCGCGCTGCGAGCCCGTTGGCCTCGACGGTGGCCCGCGCGGACCGGACCGCGGCTGCGGACCGGTCGGTCGCGACAACCCGGGCCGAGGGGTGCGAGAGCGCGTAGGCGACGGCGAGCGCCCCCGTGCCGCAGCCGAGGTCCACGGTGTCCCCCTCGGGCACCTGTTCCAGGAAGCCCATGAGGTAGCGCGTGCCGATGTCGAGGCGGGAGCCGGCGAAGGCGCCACCGTGCGCGCACAGGGTGAGGCCGGCATCCTCGTCCCGCGCGCAGACCGGGAACGGCGGGTCCTCCGGGACCGGGAGGGGTCCGGCGGCCGTGAGCAGACGCGATTTCTGCACCGCGAGTCCCGCCCGGACGTCGGCGAAGCGGGACCTGAGGACCTCGTTCATGGCCAGAGTCATGTGCTTGATCCGTCCGCCGGAGACGAGCACGGCATGGGGTGCCGCCCAGCGGGCGACGGCGTCGGCCATCTCCTCGAGTTCGGCGAGTCCGCGGGGAAGCTGGGCGAGGACGAGACGCGCTCCTGCCAGCAGACTGGAGTCGAGCTCGCAGGAGACATACGAGCCGTCGAGTCCGAGCGCGGCCGCGTTGGCCGCGAGCGCGGCGCGGCCCGTCGCGAGGTCCTGGTGCACGCGGACGCCTGTGAGCCCGGCGGAGGCGAGCTGGAGCGTGATGGCGCCGTATGCGTCGCCGATGACGGCGATGTCGCTGCCGTCGAGCCCCCACGCCTGGGCCAGGTCAAGCCCACGGGCACCCAGCAGCCTGTCCGTGGCGTCGTAGGCGTGGAGGTTGTCGGCCTCGACGTCCGGGAAGCGGTGCAGGGACTGGAAGGGGAAGGACATGGCCGCCGCGGAGGCGGGGGGCTCGGCCGGGTGGGGATCGTCGTCGTGCACCCGACTACCCTATGCCGCCCCTTCCGCGGGCCTGCCCGGCGAGGCCAGCCATTCCAGGGCAGCCACGGCGGCGCGGTACCCGGACATCCCGTGCGTGCCCGGGCCGGGCGGCGTCGCGGCCGAGCACAGGAATACCCCGGGCACGCCGGTGGCATACGGACGGGCGGCGGCCCGCGGCCGCATCACCAGCTGCAGCCCGGCGGTGCTTCCGGTGCCGATGTCGCCGCCGACGAAGTTGGCGTTGTGCGCCTCAATCGCTGCCGGCCCCCGGACGGCCGTGCCCCGGATCCGCTTCTGGAAGCCCGGCGCGAACCGCTCGATCTGGGCGATCAGCGCCGGGAGCGCATCCCGGGCGTAGGCGAAGGGCACGTGCGCGTACGCCCAGACGGGATTGATCCCGTCGCGGGAGCGGGTGGGGTCGGCGAGGTACTGCTGGCCCACGAGGACGAACGGCCGAGGCGGCATCCGGCCCGCCGCAACGTCCGCCTCCGCAGCCGCGATCTCCTCGAGCGTGCCGCCCACGTGCACCGTCCCGGCCCGGCGGCACTGTTCTGCCGCCCACGGGATGTCCCCCTCGATGGCGAAGTCCACCTTGAACGCCGCCGGCCCGCGCCGGTAGCGCCTGTAGGAGCGGGCGGTGCGAGGGGGCAGCCGGTTCCCCAGCACGTCGACGACGGCGCGGGGGGCCAGATCGAGCAGCACCACGTCCGCGCCCGCGAAATCCTCGTCCGACTCCACCCGCAGGCCCGTCTCGATGGTCCCGCCGAGGGCTTGGAGCCGGCCCGCGAGCGCGCGGGTGAGTGCCCCCGACCCGCCCTCGGCCACGGGCCAGCCCACGGCGTGGGCCGCGCCGGCGAGGACGAGGCCGACGGAGGAGGTGAGGGGCGCGTCAAGCGGCGCGAAGGCGTGGGCGGCGATCCCTGCGAAGAGTGCACGGGCGGGGTCGCCCCGCCACCGTCGCGCGGTGACGGTGGCGGGGAGCACGGCCTCGAGCCCGAACCGTGCCAGGAGCAGGGGGTGGCGCGGAACGTGGATCAGCGGGCCGAGCAGGTCCTCGGTGAGGCGAGGGAAGTGCCGTGCGATGCGGCCGATCAGCGCATCCCACGCCCGACCATCGGAGCCGAGTACCGCCGTCGTGCGCTCGAGGTCCTGCCAGAGGACGGCCTCGCGGCCGCCGTCCAGAGGGTGGGCGAGCTGTACCTCGGGCCAGCGCCAGCGCAGGCCGTGCTCCTCGAGCCCCAGCGCGGCGATGAATGGCGAGGCGGCGGCGAAGGGATGGAACGCGGAGCAGTCGTCGGCCACGACGCCGGGCATGGCCGGCTCGGACGAGCGGCAGCCGCCGCCCACCGAATCCTCGGCCTCGAGGACCCTCACGTCGAGGCCGCTCGCCGCGAGGTGCACGGCGGCAGCGAGTCCGTTGGGGCCGCTCCCGACAACCACGGCAGTGCTCACGGTCCTATCCTGCCACCGCCCCTCGCGCACGTCCCCTGAGCGGGGGATGATCCAACCGTGGGTGATGCAGTACCGGGCGGAAAGGATCCAGCGGGACGCACGACGGCGCGCGCCCGCCTTCCGCGCTGGGTCCCCCTCGCGCCGTGGCTGAGGCATTACGAGAGGCGGTGGCTTCGTGACGACCTCGTCGCCGGTGCTGCGCTGTTCGCGCTCCTGATTCCCGCGGGCATGGCCTATGCCCAGGCAGCGGGCCTTCCCCCGGCCACGGGACTGTACGCGACCATCGTGCCGATGGCGGTGTACGCGCTCGTCGGGCCAAGCCGCGTGCTGGTGCTGGGGCCGGACTCGGCCCTCGCACCCCTCATCGCCGCGGCGGCCCTCCCCCTCGCCGGCGGGAACCCCGAGCGGGCGGTCGCGCTCGCGGGACTCCTCGCCGTGCTGATGGGAGCCCTCATGATGGCGGGGGCGGCCCTGCGGCTCGGCGTCGTGACGCAGCTGCTGTCCCGCCCGATCCGCCTCGGGTACCTGAGCGGGCTCGCCGTCGCCGTGATCGCCTCCCAGCTGACGGTCCTCCTGGGGGTGCACGTCTCGGGCGGCAGCCCGTGGGAAGAGCTCACGGCCACGGCCCGGGCCCTCGATCAGGCGAATCCCGTCTCGCTCGCGATGGGCGCCGGCTCCCTCGCGCTCATCGGGACGGCCCGTGCGCTGGGCTGGCGGCTGGTGGGCGTGCTCATCGCGGTGGTCGGCTCCGCCGTGGCGACGTGGGTCCTCGGCCTCGAGGACCGTCTGGCCGTGGCCGGGGCGCTCCCGGCCGGCCTGCCCCGGCCCTCGCTCGGCGGAGTCGGCGCCGCCGACGCCGTGTCGCTCGTGCTGCCCGCCGCCGGGATCGCCCTCATGACGTTCGCCGACTCGGGCGTGCTGTCGAAGAGCCTTGCCGCCCGGTACGGCGGGGACGTCTCCGGGAACAGGGAACTCGCCGCGATCGGGCTCGCCAACGCGGCGACGGGCGCACTCGGCGGCTTCCCCGTCTCGGCAAGCGGGTCCCGCACGCCGGTGGCGCTGGATGCGGGGGCCCGGAGCCAGGTCGCCGGCCTCGTCGCGGCCGTGCTCGTCGCGGCATTCATGCTCGCCGCGCCCGGCGCGACCGCATACCTGCCCACGGCGACGCTCGCCGCCGTCGTCATCGCCGCCGTGATGGGCCTCGTGGACGGCCGTGAGATGGTCCTGCTCGCGCGGATGAGCCGGAGCGAGACGGTCGTGATGGCCGCCGCGTTCGTGGGGGTGACGACGCTCGGCGTCCTCACCGGGATCCTCGTGGCGATCGGCCTGGCCCTGCTCGAGTTCGTGCGCCGGGCCTTCACGCCGTACCGTGCCGAGCTCGGCCACCTTGAGGACGTCCCCGGCTACCACGACCTCTCACGCCATCCAGAGGGGAAGCGCATCCCAGGACTCATCGTCGCGAGGTTCGACGCGCCGCTGTTCTTCGCCAACGGCACGGTCCTGACGGACTACATCCGCTTGCTCGTCGAGGCCGCAGACCGCCCGGTGACGCATGTGGTGCTGGCCGCCGAACCGATCACGGGCATCGATACGACCGCGCTCGAGGAGCTCATCGAGCTCGACGAGTGGCTGGCGGAACGCCAGATCCAGCTCGTGTTCGCCGAGCTCAAGGGCCCTATGAAGGACCGGCTGCTGCGCTTCGGCACCCGGGCGAGGTTCGGCGTCGACCACTTCTACCCCACGGTGAGCGCCGCGGTCCGGGCCCTGCGCGCGGACCGGGAGGGGCGCGGGGACCCGCACGGCTGACGTGGAGCCCCCGCGCCGGCCCTCGGCTACGGGGTGATCGCCCTGAACACGGCGTCGGTCCGATTCGCCAGGTTCCCGCTGTTGGTGCGCACGGACAGGGAGGCGAACCCCGAGCCGAGGGCGGCGAGGCCCTGGTAGTCGCCGACGAAGTAGCCCTCGGCGATTGGCGCCGTCATCATGTCGTAGGTGTCGTACATGTGGGTCTCACCCGTGATGGCCAAGGGGCCGACCGGTGACGACGTGAACCAGTAGTCGGTAGGCAGTGTGCTGGTGTTGCCCGGAGTGAGGCTGCGGAAATCGGCGTACGTGATGCCCACGCTGCTGCCCGATACCTGGACGCTCGGATTGAAGGCCGGGACGCCGTGGGGGGAGTTCGCGCGCACCGGCGCGCTCCAGGTGCCCCCGCCGTCGGACGACGTCGAGATGGCCACCTCGTCGTAGTGGCCCCCGTTGAACCGGGAGTCCTGCCAGACGACGTACAGCTGCCCCGTGGCGGGGTCGATAGCGGGTTCGGGAATGATGTCCCCGGTCCGCACCGCTGTCCCGGTGCTCGGGTCGGTGACGCCCACCGACGCGAGCTTCGCGACCACCTGCGGGGCGGTCCACGTCGCACCGCCGTCGGTGGACTTGGAGTAGGCCACGTTGTACCCGTGCAGCTGGTCCGTACCGTTGGGACCGGAACCCAGGATGAGGTCGAAGAAGTCGTACAGCGTCCCGGTCCTGGGGTCGACGACGATCTGGTTGCCGATGGTCTGCTGCTCATTCGCGGTGGGCACGATCACCTTCGCCGTGCTCCAGCTCTTTCCGCCATTTGTCGTCTTGGAGAACCAGGTGGGGCCGGTGTAGGCGAAGGCATGGGCATCGGCCTTCGGATTTCCCACCGGGGAGGTCAGGCGGTCCCAGACCGCGTAGGCGGTTCCCGCGATGACGGGATCGGCCGTCACGGATTCCTTGTCGTTGAAGTACTGCGTGGTTACCAGGTCCTCGATGAGGGCCTTGGGCGCTGTCCAGGTTGCCCCGCCATCGGCGGACGTCGATGCGAGCACCGCGTTGTCGGGGCCGACGCCCTGGAAGGAGATGGCCACCGAGTAGGCCGTGCCGTCGGGCCCGATCGAGACCCACGGGTCCGACGCGCGGTCATAGCGTGACGGGCCGCCGGGAGCGCATGCGCTGAAGGGCTGGGCCGTCTCGCTCCAGGTCCTCCCGCCGTTGGTCGTGTAGCCGACCACGAGACCGTGTGCGCCGCCGTCCGACCAACGGTCCTGCTGCCAGGCACCGATGACGTTCTCAGTGTTCGCCGGGTTCACCGCCACCCATGGCTCGACCTCGGCGTTGAGGAAGTTGGTGGCGCCGGGGGCCACACCGAGAGTGCAGCCGGCGAAGGGACTGGGCCCGCTCACCACGGTGAGGGAACCGAGGCCCGCAGCGGATGCTCCGGGCATGGTGAGCATGAGCGCGGCGGGGACCATGCTGATGATCGCGGCGCGACGCAGATTCCTGGCAATCACGGCATTCTCCTGATGAGATAGATGTGCTGCAGGTGCGAACGGCCCGAACGGAAGGCCCCTTCAGATCACCACCACGCCGGGCGTCGCGCAAGATGTCATCGCAGGATTCTCCCGCGACCGTCTCTGACGGTCCCCGGGGGCGCCTTGGCGGCTACTGGACCGCCCCGCTAGGCCCGAGCGACGAATCGAGCTGTGGGCTCGGCGAGCGACGCCCCGATGTCATACGGGGTGCGCTTGACGCCCTTGACAGCGAACGAGTGGTCGCCGCCCTCCAGCCACACGAGCTCTGCGCTGGGCAGCCTCGCCACCACGCCTGCCAGGAGGTCCGCGGTGGCGAGCGCGTCCCGCGTCCCCGAGAGGAAGAGCATGGGAAGGGTGAGGCCGTACAGGTGCTCGTCCCTGAGCTTCTCGGGCTTCCCCGCGGGGTGCAGCGGATAACCGAGGAATACGAGGCCGGCCGGGTCGATCGCCCCTTCGGCGGCCGCCATCGAGGCCATGCGGCCGCCGAAAGACTTCCCGGCGCCCCACAGCGGCTCCCCGGCCGAGCGGCGTCGTGCTTCCGCGAGCGCAGCCGTCCAGACGGGGACGGCTTTCGGAGCGCGGTCGGGAGCGCGCTTGCCGGCTTCCATGTAGGCGAAGTTGAATCGCAGGGTCGCGAGCCCCAGCCTGTTGAGCGCGTCGCAGTAGCCCACGAGGAACGGATGATCCATGCCCGCCCCGGCCCCGTGGGCCACGACGACCGTAGCCCGCGGGTCCCCGGGCCGGACGTAGACGCCCGAGACGTCTCCCGACGGAGTGGGAATGGTCATGCGCTCGCCGTCTGCCATGCGACCATCCTGCCCGACCGTCGGCGGACCTACAGTGGTGCCATGGCACCCGCTGAGCAATCCGAGGATGCGCCGCGCGTCCTCGCGAACACCGTTGAACTCTCCGCGCGCGACGTCGGCGCCTCGGGGGCCGTATGGAGGGTCTTCGACTTTGAGCGTGGTCCCCTTGGGATGGAAGGGGCTCGCAGTCCTGTGAGGATGGGT